>JANRJK010000001.1:0-1574 GCA_033764015.1 Candidatus Sumerlaeia bacterium
CTGCGGCCGCCCATAGGTGCGGGTCGCGAAGCCGCCGGCATACGGGCGGTTGCGCGCCACGCGCAGGCCCGCGCCCGCAAAGACGGTCTCGGCGAGGTCGATGAGCGGCGTCGCGCAGGTCGTGCCGTAGCGGTCGCCGAGAACCACATCGGGCGAGGGGCGTTCGCCGCTGCGCGCCAGCCGCGGCATGGAGTGGCAGTCGATCAGCACCCCGACGCCAAATGTGTTGAGCGCCTCCGACAAGAGCTTCTGCAGCGTCGCGTGGTAGGGCTGGTAGATGCCTTCGATGCGCATACGCGCGTCGGCCAGCGTCAGCCGCTCGGCGTAGATGGGCTTGTTCTCCGCCACCACTCGCGCCAGCGTGCCGAGCCCCGCGGCGACGCGCGGGCTCGTCGTGTTGAACCGCTCGCTCAGCGGCTCCGAGAACATCTGCGGGTCGAGCTCCCAGGGCTCGCGGTTGACGTCGAGATAGGCGCGGGGGAAATGCGCGCGCAGCAGCGGGGCGCCCAGGTGCGGCGCACGGCCGAACAATTCGTCGATGAAGGCGTCCTCGGACTGGCGGATCGACAGGTGGTCGAGCCGGGTCATCCGCAGGAACCGCTCGGGATAGTCGCGGCCGGAATGGGCGGAGTTGAAGACGAGGGGCGCGGTCAGCCGCCGCGGGCGGACCGTCTCGAACGCAGGCTTGTCCCAGTAGTCGGACTGCACGTTACTCCTCGCCGCGCCGGCTCCATCGGCGCGCCCGGTCACTGTGCCCAGCCCCGCCGGGTTTGTCCACAAGCACGGCAAAGCTTGCTGGCGCCGCGCGACGCCGGTTGCGAAACGGAAAACTTGCATTAAACATCGCCGGTTAGAGTACGCCCTGATTTGGCGGCGCGCGCCGGCCTCGTGAGGATGGGATGAAGCGGATACTGCTCGCCGAAGACGACAACGACATGCGCCAGTTCCTGACGCGCGCGCTCAAGGGCGCCGGCTACGAGGTGGTGTCCTTCGACAACGGCCGCTCCGCCTACGAGCGGCTGCGCGAGGAACCGTTCTCGCTGCTGCTCTCCGACATCGTGATGCCCGAGATGGACGGCATCGAGCTCGCCCGCCGCGCCACCGAGCTCGACCCGGACCTCAAGGTGATGTTCATCACCGGATTCGCCGCCGTGGCGCTCAATCCCGACAGCGAAGCGCCCAAGGATGCCTCGGTCCTCAGCAAGCCGTTCCACCTCAAGGACCTGGTCAACGAAGTCGAGCGCCTGCTGGCCGCCTGAGCCCAATTCCCCGCCCGTCATCCTCGCGCTTGTCGCGAGGATCTAGCCCGCCCGGCGTCTGCCGGGCGAGAGACTTTGGGAAGCAATTCTGGGGCTCGGTCTCCACTTTGCCGCGCCCGAGGACGCCGCGAGGCAGAGCCTCGCCTCTTGACCCCACGCGGCCACTTATGGTCTATCGCGCGAACTTAAGTGATGGGCGTGTAGCTCAGCGGGAGAGCACTACGTTGACATCGTAGGGGTCACAAGTTCGATCCTTGTCACGCCCACCATCCCTTCTTCACGCGAGCCCCGGCTCGGTGAATTGTCGACCGGCGG
>JANRJK010000002.1:0-250477 GCA_033764015.1 Candidatus Sumerlaeia bacterium
GCCCCCCGGAACGCTCCTCGCCGGGCCCTCACAGACACTCGCCGGAGCCAAGAAACGCCCCGGAAAACCACGGAACCGAAAAAACCGCCCCGGAATCGCAAATCGGCGCCGCCAGCGCCGCCAGTTCGACAGGCTGCTAGCGACCGGTTTCTGCTTGTTCTTCGTCCTCGCACTGCCCGTCGTGCGTTTCGTGGTCTACGAGCTGGCCACGAGGGCCGGCGTGGGCGGGAACCGCGAGATGGACATGCAGGGCTTCGCGATCTGGCGGTGGGTGATCGCCGCGATGCTCTCGGTCGCAGCCCCTCCGCTGCTCTTGGCGGCGTTTTCGGACCGGCGCGCGTGGCAACTGAACGCGGAGGAGTACCGGCTGCTGCCCCTTCCGCCCGCTTACATCCTTTGCGGGCAACTCTACTGGGGGCTGGTGATCAGTGGAGGCATCGCGATCGGATGCTTCCTCGTCCAAGTGGAGTCCCTGCTCGATCTGCATTGGTCCAGTGGAGATGTTATCGTATCCGATGACACGCTTCTGCCGATCATTGTCGTCGAGGCGATCACGCTCGTTCTCGTGGGCACCACCCTGCGCCTCCTGATGAGCAGCCGTCGGCACGCGCTGCCGCTCCTCGTCGGCGCATTCCTGATCGTGGCCATCGCAATCACTTTCACGAGTGTGACCGCTGTCAGCCTCGCGGACACCCTGACGCGGCGTCGGGATTGGGGCGGGAACGCCAGCATCCTGATGCCGTTCATCTTGATTCTGATTCCTCTCGGCGCCGCGCAATCCATCTTCGGAGCCGCCATTCGGGAACAAGCCATCCCCGCCTTCCACCGGCACGGCGACCCGGAGCGTTGGCGCGAAGTGTCGTGGTGGGGGCGCGAGTCGGCGGGGGACTACGACCCCGCCCGCTGGGCCGACGCGCGCGCGACGCTGCTGGCGCGCCGCTGGGGGCATCTCGCTTACGGCTTCCTCGGCGTCGTGGTCGCCGTCATGGTTTCAATCCAACTCATGGCGAACCTGGGCCGGTTCGACGCGGAAGCGTGGACGGCGCAAGTGATCGTGCTGTCGGGGGTGGTGCCACCACTCTTCCTGATGGCTCGCTACCGGGCGCGCGGAGGGCTTCCCCTGCAACTTGTTCCGGGCAGGCTCCGCGCAACCTACCTTCTCCTGCTGGGACCGTTGCTTGCCGGTTACGCCAGCGGAGCGATCATCGGGCTTCTTTTCCTCGGAAGCCTCGCGAACATCCGGCCCGACGAGTTGGTGATGGGAGTCATCGCGCCGGGCTTCGCGGGACTGGCACTTCTGACGCTCTCCCTCCTCGCCCTCATCCCGCGCCGGGGCCGCGGCAAGGTGCTGCTCGCCATCGCGGCGTACACCGCCCTCGGACTCTTCGCCCCGGGGTTCCTTGGGATCTGGATCGCCCTCACGGCCGCGGCGGTGGGCTCGCTGTTCCTCGGCCTGCCCGGCGTGCTGCTGCAGCGCATCCACCGGCTGGAGGTGGTGGGGGTATCCCAACCCGGCCCCAAAGTTGCCTACTAGATTAAACTCTCGCGACCGAAAGGGTGCCTTCTTTTGACGAGCGCCACGAATCCCGCTCCTCGCACCGACCGGCTTCTGGTGGGGGCCTTTCGCGAAGTCCGCGACCGGTTCGCCCGCAAGGAATCGGTCTCCCTTAAGCACTACCTGGCCCCGCTTGGGGAGCGTTCGGGCATTATGGGATGTGCCATTTTGGCCATTCCGTTCCTTTCGCCGGTTAGCCTTGGGCCGCTGACCATACCCGCTTCGGCGCTGATCGCGCTGCTGGCTTTTCGGCTCTTGCGCCGGACCGAAGGTGCTCCGCTCCCGGACCGGTTCCTCCGCGCTCCCGTCCCCGAGGCAGCCCACCGGTTCATGGCCCGTGTACTCGTGCGGATGGTCCGCCTCAAGCGGCGCTTCGTCCGCCCCCGGCGCTCGGAGCTGGTCGCAGGGCGGCGCGGAGAGGTCATCTGCGGTTGCCTGCTCGTCGGTGGGGCATTCCTCCTCGCAATCCCGGTCCCGATGTTGCCCCTGACGAATACATTCCCGGCGCTTGGCATCATTTTGACCGCCGTCGGATGGGTTGAGCGCGACGGCCTGCTGACGCTTCTTAGCGTTGGTATCCATGCTATCGGCGCCCTCGTGCTAGGGGCCGTCTTCGGGGCCGCTCTCTGGGCCGGAACGGCCGTCCTCCAGGGAGCCGGCTGAGAAGCGCCCTAGACAACGTGGCGCCGCCGGTGGGATGCGTTCTCCGCTAGCCTAGGAACGGAGCACCCGCGGTGGCCGAAACGCCCCCCGATAACGCGCGACTGGCCAATTCCCACTGGACCGACGACGACCCGTTCCTGGAACGGCTGCCGGTAGATCCGGGCGCGACGTTCAATCCGCTGCTGACTGGCTTTCAAACAGCCGAGGCGGAGACGTCGCACGGCGCCTACTCGCAGCCGACGCAGGACCTCGGCCCGGGTATCCCCGGGCCGGAGCGCGACCCCGTCGGCGGCGGCCCCATCCCCAAGCGGCTTCTCGGGGCGGGCGGCTTCGGCGAGGTCTGGGAGGCCGTCGATCCGGGCCTCGGGCGCATGGTCGCCGTGAAGCGCATCCGCTCCGAAGTGCTCGCGCGCATCATCGACAAGCCCCTCGAACTCACCTACCAGCGCGGGCTCTTCTTCCGCGAGGCGATGACGACCGCGCGCCTCGAGCATCCGAACATCGTCCCCGTGCACCAGTACCTGCACGACGGCGCCGGGAATCCGCTGCTGGCGATGAAGCGCGTGCGGGGTTCGCTCTGGGAGCACGCGATCGCCGCCGACGCCCGCCTCCTCGATCCCTACGACTACCTGGCGAAGCACCTCCAGGTGCTCATCGCCGTCGCCCAGGCGGTCGCATTCGCCCACGACAACGGCGTCATCCACCGCGACCTGAAGCCCGCGCAGGTGATGATCGGCGACTACGGCGAAGTGCTCCTCATGGACTGGGGCCTCGCGATGGTGTTCGACGAGGACCGCTTCCGCCTCGAGGAGGCGGAGGGGCTCGGGTTGCCGATGCCCTTCACGCGCGCCAACGCGACGAACCCCAGCGGCACCACCAGCTTCATGGCCCCCGAGCAGACCGAGCGCAGCGCCGCGCGGCTCGGCCCCTGGACCGACATCTTCCTGCTCGGCGGCGTGCTCTACTACCTGCTCTCCGGCACGCCCCCGCACGACGCGAAGGACAAGCGGCAGGCGTTCTTCCAGGCGGTCGTCTGCACGGTGCAGCACCCGTCGCTCCGCGTCCCCCCCGGCCGCCCGATCCCCGAGGAGCTCGCGGCGCTGGCGCTGCGCTGCCTCGCCCCGGACCCCGCCGACCGGCCCGGTTCGGCGTTGGAGGTGGCGGAGGCGCTGCGCGACTACCTCACCGGCGCCGGGCGCCGCCGCGAGTCGGTCCGGCACTGCGCCGAGGTCGAAGCCGAGCTGCCGGGGGCCGACGACTACCGCTCTCTCGGCGAGCTGGTGTCGCGCCTCGGCAACGCGCGCGCGCTTTGGCCGGAGAACCCGCGCATCGAGCCGCTGCGCGACTCGGTCCTCGCGGAGTACTCGGAACGCGCGCTCGCGAACGGGGACCTCGCACTCGCCGCGGCGCAGGCGGAGCGCATCGCGGACAACGCGCGCCGGGGCGGACTCGAATCCCGCGCGGCGGCCGCCGCGGAGCGCGTCCGGCGCCAGCACCGGCAGCGGCGCTCCGCGCTCGCCGCCGTGGTGGTCCTGCTGGCGCTGCTCGCCGCGGGCGGTGGTGTCTTCTCGCTCCGCCAGCGCGAAGCCGCCCGCCGCATCGCCGCCGCGAACGAGGACCTCCGCCGGCAGCGCGACGAGGGCGACGAGCTGATCCAGTTCATCCTGCGCGACCTCGGCCAGCGCCTCGCCCCGAGCGGCCGCCTCGACGCGCTCCGCGACGTCGCGCTCCGCGCCCGCGAGTACTACGAGCGCCTCCCCGGGGCGGGCGACTCGCCGGAGGCCGTCCGGAACCGCGCCTTCGCCCTTCGGCAGATCGGCGACGTGCTCCTCGCGGAGAGCAGGCTCCCCGAGGCGGAATCCGCCTTCCGCGCGGGCCTCGAACTGCTCGAATCCATGTCCGAGGCGGAAGGTCCCCTGGGCGATCCGGATGCGGAGCGCGTCGAAATCCGGCTCCGGCTCTGCCGCGCGCTCTCGGAGGGGGGCCGGTGGGACGACTTCATGGCCGAGGCCGCCGCCCTGGAGTCGGAGCTGCTCGCAAGAGGCGCCGCCCGCCCCAACGATCCCCGGCCCAGAGCGCTGCTGGCGCGCGCGTATCTCCTGCGCGCCGGCGCCTACCCGGCCCGCGGCACCATGCAGACCGCACTCGCCGACGCCCACGCCGCGGAAGCCCTGGCGTCCGAGCTCGTCAACCGCCACCGCCCCGCGCGGGAGTTCTACAACGTCGCTGCGGACTCCTCCGAGATGGTCGCGCGGCTGCTCCGCCTTGGCGGCGACGCGACCGGCGCCCTCCCGCGGAACGAGGCCGCGCGCGAGTACTGGCGGCAGTCCGTCGAACTCGCCCCGGACGACATGGTGGCCCTGCGCGAGTTCGCATACTCGACCGAGTCCCTCGCGACGGCGCTCTACGAGCGAGGAGAGTACGCGCGATCCCTCGAACTCCACCGCGAGGTGCTCGCGCTTCGCGAGCGCCTCTCGGCCCGCGAGCCCGCGAACGCTCTCTGGCGCCGCGAACTCGGCGAGGCCCACAACGGCGTCGCCTTCCTCCACCATTGGCGCGGCGAGTTCGACGAGGCGCTGGCGCACTACCGGGCCGCCGAGGCGATCTACGCGGAGCAGCTCGCCGCGACCCCCGGCAACATGGCCACCCGCGCGCGCCGCGCCACCGCGCTCAACAACATCGGCTCGGTCCTCGGCTTCATGGGACGCGACCGCAGCGCGCTCCCGTACTTCGAGGAGATGCGCGCCGAGCTGGAGCGCCTCCTCGCCGCGGACCCCGCGAACGCCGAATGGCGGCGGATGCGCGCCACGAACCACGCGAAGATGGGCATCATGCTCCAATCCTTCGGACGCTTCGAGGAGGCGGAGGCCGAGCTGCTCGAGTACGCCTCCATCAACTCCTCGATCCTGGATGCGGACCCGGGGAACAACGCCGCCCGCCAGACGCTGCTCGGCGCCCGCATCCACCTCGGGATGCTGTACCGCGAGTGGGAGCGCCACGAGGACGCCGCCGCCGCCTTCGCACTCGCCGAGCGCACGCTCAAGGTCCTCAACTCCGACGCCGACATGCAGAGCCCCGCCGCCCTCCGCGAGGAAGCGAACACCATCGGGCGCACGCTCCGGACGCTCCTCGACACAGGGCGCGGCGACGACGCGGCGGAGGCGCTGGCGCGCATCGACGAAATCCACGCGCGCCTCGCCGAAATCGCTCCCGGAGACCTTGGCGATTTCCTCCGCGAGACCAGCATCGAACTCTCCGTCCTCCGCGCCGGCATGCGCGGCGGGGACCCGCGGGGGCGCCTTGGAGCGCTCCTCTCCCGCATCGCGGAGCAGCGGGCCGCGGCGCCGGAGCACCGCGGCCTCGCCCGCGCGGAGGCGCAGGCGATGGATCTCGGCGCCCACCTCGCCCGCGGGGCGGGCGACACGGCGGCCGCCTCCGCCTACGCGCAGACTGCGCTCGCGGCCTACCGCGCGCTCGCCCGGCCCGAGGATCCGCAAAGTCAACTCGACCTGCTGCGCGCATGCCGGAGCGCGGGGCTCTCGGAGGAGGCCGCCGCGGCCGCGGACACGCTCCGCTCCATCGGCTACGACGCCACACGGCTCGCGCGGTTGCTGGCGGAGTCGCCGGAAGGGCGCTAGCGCTTCATCCCCCGGCCTTCAGCCGCTCCTCGAGCGCGGAGATCGTCTCGCGCATCCGGCGGAGGTCCTCGAGCAACTCGGAGTTCGTCGAGCGCGCGCTTTCCGCGCGCGCCTCCTCCTCGCGGATCCGCTCCATGTTGTTGAGCACCACGGCGATGAACAGATTCACGACCACGAACACGTTGATGATGACGTAGCTGCCGAAGTACAGCCAAGCGAGGGGGCGTTCCGGCAGCACCTTCGCCTGCATCTCCACCCAGCCGTCCAGCGTGAGCAGTTGGAACGTCGACAGTAGCGCGGCGCCAAGCGAACCCCAGCGCCCCGGGTCGATCTCGTGGTACAGGTGGTAGCCCATCACCGAGTAGACGTAGACGAGCAGCGCCATCAGCATCAGGACGTGGGCCATGCCGGGGATGCTGCGCAGCATTGTGGTGACGATCAGCCGCAGGTCGGACGAAACGCTGACCACGCGGATCACCCGCAGCACGCGCGCGAGGCGCGCCACCGTCGCGTAGGCGCCCGCCGCGGGGAGCAGCGATCCGGCCACGATCAGGAAGTCGAAGACGTTCCAACCGTCGCGGAAGAACTCCCGCGGGCGGCGCCCGTGCGCCAGGATCCGCAGCGCGATCTCCAGCACGAACATCGCCTGGAACGCGTCGCTCGCCCCGAGGATCCACGGGCCGTATGCGCGCATCAGCGCCGGCGAGGTCTCCAGCCCGACGACCGCAGCGTTCACGACAATCAGGGCGAGGATCGTTTGCTGGAAGATGGGGGATTGGACGACGCGATCGAGCGGAGCCATGGGCGCGGGTCAGCGAAGCCCCCATTCGGAAGCCGCGCACGCGACGCGCAGACCGCGCACTGCGTCCAGC
Source organism: Candidatus Sumerlaeia bacterium (assembly GCA_033764015.1). Lineage (GTDB taxonomy): Bacteria > Sumerlaeota > Sumerlaeia > SLMS01 > JANRJK01 > JANRJK01. Next base: position 6,729 of record JANRJK010000002.1, read on the forward strand.
CAGCCACCGATGCTTGGCCGATTGTTCGTCATCGCGGATTTTCCCTTTCGAGGGGTTGGTCGGAAGAGGGGGTGGCGGCGCCCGTGAGTGGGCTCCGGAGGCTGCGCTGCGCGACGTTTTCCCCCGGCGCGCCGCCGCTCAAGGCCAATCGGATTCTTGCCACCGGGCGCCCCGGGCCGACCACATTCCGGGAGCAACGCACCGCCAAGGAGCCCCGCCATGCGCGACACCCCCGAACCCATCGGCGTCCAGTCGATCATCCTCCGCCAGCGCCTCGCAGCGTTCGCGCTGACCCTCTCCGAAGCCGCCGAGGAAATCCCGCCGGGTTGGAGCAATAACATCCGTTGGCACATCGGCCACCTCGCGACCACGCCGCACCGGCTGACCACGCTGCTGCTCGACGGCACCATGGCGATTCCCCCTCTGTATTCGACGCTGTTCGCAAAGGGCACCAGCCCGCGCGATTGGGTCGGCCTTCAGGTTCCCAGCCTCGAAACCCTCTGCCGGGAACTGGTGGACGGACAGCGCAGCCTCTACCAGCACCTCGACGGACGGTGGGACGAGTCGTTCCCGGTAGAATACACGACAAGCGTCGGGATCATCCTCCAGACGCCCCGGGAAGGACTCGCCATGAGCTACATGCACGACGGCATCCACCTTGGACTGATGATGGCGCTGAAGCGGGCGCTGGGCCGGTAATCGGACGTAACGGAGGTTGATTGACCGAAATTGCTTGCAGAGCCCCACTATCCTCGGCGACGATACCGCGCAAGCGCCCGCGAAAGGGCGCCCCCATCATTCGCAAGCCACCGTGGAGCCCCCTCGATGACTGCAGTCGTAAACGCACCTTGGGAAGTCCTCAACCTACCCGGGGAACTCAAGCAGCTCCTCCAATCCGCCAAGTCCGTCCTCATCGCCGAAAGCGCCGAGCAGCTCCTCGACCATGCGGTTGGCGGCCCCGATAGCCACTCCGCGGAGGTGCGCTACACGCTTCCGGACGGGCGCGAAATCCTCGAGGCGACGGTGTGCCGCGTTCGAAACGGAATCGCCGCCAACTACCCCGATCCGGCGATGCGGCGCCGCGACCCCGACTGCATGGTGATCGCCGATTCGAAGCCGTCCGACAAGAAGCGCTACGAAGACCGCTTCGGCGAGCCGTTCGACCGCGTCCGCGGGGAGTCGCTCGCATGGCTCGCCACCCAGGACCTCGTCGTGTTCGCCTTCGAGGCGGGGCGCGGCGGCCTCGGTATGGACTCGGTCGTGGTGGCGCCGGCGAACGCGGGGTTCTTCGCCTTCGGATTGGCGCTGCTCCAAGGCATCCACGCGACCAAGGACCTGCCGAAAGGCTTCGCCCCCAAGGCGGTCATCTATGTCGTCCCTCCCTTCCGCCACACACACTTCGACGGTAAGCAGGTCGTCGTCCATAACCGCCGCGACGGCATGCACGAGCTGTTCTCGTACAACCTGTATCCGGGCCCGAGCGCCAAGAAAGGCGTCTACGGGATGCTCATCGCGCTGGGCGAGCGCGAAGGCTGGGTGACCGCCCACTGCTCGACGGTGCGCGTGACGACGCCGTATGACTACGAAGTGGTCTTCATGCACGAAGGCGCCAGCGGCGGCGGCAAGAGCGAGATGCTCGAGCACGCCCACCGCGAACCGGACGGGCGTCTCCACCTCGGCCACAACACGGTCACCGGCGAGGACCGCTACCTCGACATCGCACGAAGCTGTCTCCTCTCGCCGGTCACCGATGACATGGCGCTCTGCCACGCCTCGCTCCAGGACGGGAACGGCAAGCTCGTCCTGACGGACGCGGAGGACGGCTGGTTCGTCCGCGTGAACCACATCGACCACTACGGCGCGGACCTGAACCTCGAATCGCTCTGCGCGACGCCGCCCAAGCCGCTCCTCTTCCTCAACATCGACGCGGTGCCCGGCAGCCGCGCGCTGATCTGGGAGCACATCCAGGACGCGCCCGGCAAGCCCTGCCCCAACCCGCGCGTGGTGATCCCGCGCAGCATTGTCCCGAACGTGGTCGACAGCGCGGTCAAGGTGGACATCCGCAGCATCGGCCTCCGCATGCCGCCCTGCACGCGCGAGAACCCCACCTACGGCATCGCCGGCCTCTTCCACGTGCTGCCTCCGGCGCTGGCGTGGCTCTGGCGCCTAGTCGCCCCGCGCGGCCACGCCAACCCCAGCATCGTCTCCGGCGGCGGCATGGCGAGCGAGGGCGTCGGCTCCTACTGGCCCTTCGCCACCGGGCGCCGCGTGGACCAGGCGAACCTGCTCCTCGAGCAGATCCTCTCCACGCCGAAGACCAGCTACATCCTTTCCCCGAACCAGCATGTCGGCGCGTGGGAGGTGGGCTTCATGCCGCAGTGGCTCGCCCGCGAGTACCTCGCCCGCCGCGGCAACGCCCGCTTCCGCCAGGGCCAGGTGGAGCCCGCCCGCTGCCCCCTCCTCGGCTACGCGATGTTCGCCATGAACATCGAGGGCGTGCCCATCGCGCGCTGGTTCCTCCAAGTGGACACGCAGCCCGAGGTTGGCCCGGACGGCTACGACGCCGGCGCGAAGATCCTCCGCGACTTCTTCCTCGAACAGCTCAAGAAGTTCGAGCACCCGGACCTCAACCCGGTCGGCAAGCGCGTCCTAGAGGTCTGCCGCGACAACGGCTCCGTGGCGGACTACGAGTCGGCGATCCGGTTCGAGTAAAGCAACCGAGTCCCTTGAGGCCGGGGCGCGTGGGAAGGTTTCACCAACCTTCCCACGCGCTTTATCCTCGGGAAGATTGATATCAATAAACTTGTCAAATGGCGGAGCTGATCTCGGAGTGCCCGCATTTCCTGTTGACGAGAGAGAGAGTCATGCCACCCTCAGGGAAAGGCGGATAAAACTGTGAAACGTACAGCGCTCAGACTTGCGATCGTGATGTCAGGCATTGTCTTCGGGATGCTGCCCACCGGAGGCTTCCGTGCCGCGGAAGACCCCAACAACGCATGGTGTGGGTCGGGCGCAAAACCCCTGCGCGCAGCTCCCCAGCGACGAATGCTCATACTGCGAGGACTGGATCGGGAGGGTCTATTGCATCAAGCCGGGCACCAGCTGCAATGTTAGCAACACGGCATACCGCCACGTTCTGGTAGATCCCTGGTACTCCTGCAAGTATCAGTTCGGTAGTTTCTGCGCGAACGCGCAGCCGAACCCGACCTGCCAATGGAAGCAGCCATGCGCCAAGTTCAGGAATGAGAACGCGGACTGGGAGTGTGCGTTCACGACAGTTGGACAAGCGAGTGCAGGAGTCGGGGTTGGCTGCACGCCCTGACGCAACGTTCGAGTACAACGCCGCCCCGGCGGCCACCTCACGCCCCATGTCTCTCTGTGAAAGGATACGAACATGCTACATGCACTCGTTGCGCTAGTCGGCATTACGTTCACCGCCCCGCTCTCGCTTGAACTCGCGCCCCCGCCCGGCGGCCCCGCTGCAGCGGCCGCGATCTACGAAGCGATCGCCCCAATGCCCCACGATACAGTCTTCGACTACGAGGTCCTAGTCGAATCAAGTGGCCAGCCCGCCGCGCGCGAGGCGCACCGCGTCGCCTTGGGCGAGCGCGACACTGTCCTCCTCCGCGAGACCGGCAACAGCACGCTCGCCATCGTTTACCGTGATTCGGAACTCATCGCCGCCGTGCAAGGCTCGCAGATGGTGCTCAGGCCCGACCGGTATGTTTACTCCCAGTTCGTCCCGCCGTTCTGTTCGGTCGGCGAGTGGGTGCCCATGAAGTCGATGCAAACCCGCAAGGCGATGCTCGAGGCGGTCGGGACGTCGAACGCGGCGGCGGTCGCGAACCAAGTGGGCGCCTGGCTGATCCCCAATCCACGCTATGGAGTCAGCCTGAACGACGGCGAGTTGTACGTCGGCGATGCGGAACTGGTGCAGCTTTCCCCGGACGGCTCGATGGTCCTCACCCACGCCTTGGGGACCGCATATCTGTGGAACGACGGGACGACGGTGTTCGACCCGAGCGTGTCGATGCGGATCGAAGGAGACCCGCGCACGGTTGGCTCGACGGTGGCCGTTACCGAGTACACGGAGGCGGAGATTCCCGAGGACGCCACCCCGGCAGTGGTCCGCGACGTGCTCGTGGGGCGGACACCGTTACCCGCCTCGACGCGCACCTACCGGCTTCTCTCGACGGCGCCCATGGCGGAGGCGCATTTCCCCGTCACGCTTGATGGGTGGGCGGAGCAGGCCGCGGTCGTGACTGAAGGCGCATACGAGAACCCTGCGCGGCGCGTCTTCGCGGAAGTGCAGCGCGACGGCAAGTCGGAACTCGTCCGCGAATTGGTGTTCGATCCGGCGAAGATCGATTTCGTCAAGGCGCGGTAGACGCCACACCATGCCCGCCCGGCACCCCTATTGGATGCCGGGCGGGCGCGCGTTCGCACTTGGCCCAAGCCCACCATCGGTGCGGTCTCGACGGCACCGATGGAACCCCGCCCGAAACAACCCTCCCTGGCCGGCTGGCTGCCGACGCTGCTGAGCGGCGCGGTGGTGCGCGCCCTCGCGGCCTTGCGGCTCTTCGTGTTCGCGCCGCTGCTCGGCCCGGAAGGCTTCGGCCTGCTGCGCATCGCGCAATCCGCGATGCAGATCCTCACCAGCGTCGGCGCGCTCGGGATGCCGCAGGCCTACCCGCGCTTCTTCCCCGAGCTGGAGGACGCGGCCGCGCGGCGCGCCTTCTGGCTGCACACCATGGCGTGGTCCTGCGTCGGAATCGTGGTGCTCACGGCGCTGCTGGCGGCGATGCCCTCGGTGGCCGCCGAACTGCTTTTCAACGACGTGAAGCACCGCTGGCTGGCGCTGGGGCTGGCTGCGATGCTGCCCGCCTCGTGGCTGCTGCGCTCGATGATCGGGGCGGCGCAGGGCCTCGGCAAGTTCCGCGACGCCGCGGTCGGCGAGACCATCCAGTCCGTCGGCTTCTTCGGGGCGGGGCTCGCGCTGCTCTACGTGTTTCCCGGGCGCGTGCTGCCGCTGCTGCTCGCCTTCGCCGCCGCGATGGCACTGGGCGGAGCGTACCTGCTCGCGCGCAGCGGCCTCATGCGCTCCCCGGTCGGCACGCCGGCCGCGGCGGACATCACGCGGCGCGCGGTGCGCTACGCCGCGTGGTACATGTTGATCCCGGTGACCAACACGCTCTTCGAGCTTATCGACCGCTGGATGGTTTCCCGCGCCCTCTCGATGGCCACCGCGGGGGCCTACTCGTTCATCCCGCTGCTGGGTCTCGGGATGTTCCTGTTCGGCGCCTCGCTCGGGGCGGTGGCGCTGCGGACCGCCACCCGCATGCAGCTCGACCAAGGCCGCGCCGCGGCGGAGCGGTACGTCTGGAGCTGCGTGAAGATCGTCTTCCTCGCGTCGCTGGCGTACAGCGTGGCAATGAGGCTCGCGGAGCCGCTTGTCTGGCGCATCTTCGGCCCGGAGTGGTCGCGCGCCGCGCTCCTCCTGCCCTACTTCCTATGCTACTATGCGCTGTTCAACGTGGCATGGCTGGTGGCGACATTCGCGGCGCTGCGCGAGGCGGCGTGGATACAGCTCGCCGCCGGCGTGCTGGGCACCGCGGCGAACGCCGCGCTGAACGCCGCGCTGATTCCCGAATGGGGAGTGCTGGGCGCCGCCGCGGGGACCGTGGCGGGGCAGGCGCTCCTGCTCGCGGCGCACGTAGCCTACTCGGCCCGGGCGGGTGTCGTGTCGACGCGGAGCGGCGCCGCCACCCTGGCGCTGCCGCTGCTGATGCTGGCGCCGGTGTGGCTGCAGGGCGTGGCGCTCGCGGCCCTGTCGTGGGCGGCGTGGCGCGGATGGTACTTGGACCGGGAGGCTCGCGCGATGCTCGGCGACTACGCACGGCGCATGCTCGCGCGCCGATGAGCGCGCCGCCTACTCTTCAGGCAGCTCGCCGCGCTCCGTCGCCTCGCGCACGTACTCCTGCCATTTCGAGTTCTGGTAGCTGACGAAGCAGAACGCGTGGTGCAGCGCGAGGTACTCCATCGATTCCTTGTCGTCGGAGTACTCCTTGCGCAGGGCGTGAAGTGCGGCGAGCAGCTTTTCGGGCTTCATGGGGGCCTCCGGGGGACAGGGTCGCCGCCATTGGCTACGCTCAGGGGCGGGCGCGGGCCAACGCAATCCAGCGCGCGCTGGCCCCGGGGTCGAACGCCCCGCCGCCGTAGCCGCCGAACTCCGCCGCGATGTCGAACCGCGCGGCCCGGAGACCCAGACGCAGTTCCTCCGGGCGGAAGAAGCGCACGCTCTCCTCCGAAAGCAATTCCGCGCGGCCGTCCACCAGCCGCTCGACGCGCTTTTCGATCCGCTCCGGCGGGGGAGTGACGCGCCGCGTGGTGCGGACCACCGCGCCGCGCTCCGGCAGGAAATCCACCGGTTCGATCGACCGCCGCACGACCGCCTCGTTCAGGAAATCGAACAGGAACCAGCCACCGTGCGCGAGGACTCGGCGCACCTCGGCGAAGACCGCGAGGTTCTCCTCGTCCGGGTCGAAGTAGCCGAACGCGGTGAAGAAGTTCACGACAAGTTGGAACGACTCGGCACCAAAAGGTAGCTGGCGCATGTCCCCGCGGACGCAGGCGGGGCGGTGGCCCGCCGCCTCCAGGGTGCCCCGCGCCGCGGCGAGGAGCGGGGCGCTCAAGTCGAAACTCACCGTCGCCGGGTAGCGCTCCGCCAGCGGGAGCGAGTGCCGCCCGGGCCCGCACGCCAGGTCGAGCACCCGGGATGTGCGCACAAGTCCAAGCGGCTCAACCAGCGAAGCGATCGCCAGATGCGCTTCCGAGCTGTCCCGGTGCGCATAGCGCTCGAGGTAGTCCAACCCGAAGGCTGTTTCGTACCAGGGACGCGCCTCGTGATCAGACATTGTTGGACCCTCTCTAGAGGCGCGGAAGGGCGCATCTGGATTTTGTCCGAATCATGGCAAGGTTGCTGCCACAGATGAACATAGCCTCATTTTGGAGCAGCCCATGACCAACACCGCCTCATTACCGTCCACTAAGGCCCGCAAGGGGGAGGCGAAGAAGGGAACGGGACCATGGCTGGGGCGTTCCCTACTGCAGCCTGCGGTCCTAGGCATGTTCCACCGGAGCGGTGTCATGAGCGGCGCCCGGCTGGCAACGATCCTCACTGTCGGCCGCTCCTCCGCCCACCTGATTCTCGAACGCATGCACCGCGAGCACATGCTCCAGATCCTCGAGCGGAAGCCGGGCGGCATCCTCCCGCCGGGCCGCCCGACCACGGACTACGCGCTCAACCCCGCCTGCGGCAGCCACCTCGGAGTGGCCCTTGAGACGGACCGGATCCAGTGGGCGCTCTGTAGTTTCGACGGCGCATCGCTCGACCGCGGCACCGTGATGGCCCGTCCCGGTGAAGGCGCCCGGATGACGCTCTCCCGTTTCTTCGAGGGATTCGGCGGGGAAAGCAAGGTGGTGCCGCAGCAACCGCCCATCGTCTCCGTGGGCATCGCGATATCGGAGTTGAAGCACCTCGAAGAGCCCTCCGAACTGGACGCCAAGTCGGTCGCGCGGCACTTCCCCGGCGCCGAGGTCCAAGTGGTCGGCGCCGCCTTCGCCGGCGCCGTTGCGGACTCGCTCGAATCGTTTTCCAAGCCGCGGTCGGTCCTGTACGTCGAGGTCCTCCAGAGCTTCGACGTGGCCGCATCGGTGGCGTCCGGTGGCGACTACCTGTTCGGCGAGCTGCGCGCCTCCGGCCCCATGCGCGGGCTCAAGTCGACCCTTTGCGACCTCGCCTCGGAGCATGATGGACTGATCGCTCCGAACACGACCTGGACCCGCCTCATCGCGGCGGCCGAGTCCGATCCCCGGGCGCTTGCCAGCGTGGACCGCCTGCTCGGAGAGCTGGCCCGCCAACTTTACGAACTGGCCCTCTTCAGCCGTGCCGAGCGCGTGGTGCTGGAGAGCCCCGAGCGCGAGCTGGCGGCGTTCCTCCAAAAGCGCATCCGCCCCCTGGTGGAGCGGCTGGTCGAGCGGGAAGGCCGCCGAGTGCCGCTGCCCGTGGCCGCCGTGCACGAGGCGCACGCGACCGCACGGGGCGCGGCGCTGCTCGGCATCGGCCGCCAGATCGCCCAGTCGCTGCGGTTCTTCCCGGCCCTCGCGAAAGAGTAGCCCGCGCTTCCCCCTTGTGGACGCCGCCGGAGGCATTCCAGCATCCGGGCATCCCACTTGGAGAATTCGGAACGCACATGTCCCGGAAGCCCTTCGTCGCCGGTAACTGGAAGCTCAACGGCACCCTCTCGGAAGCCGCCGACCTGCTCGGCGCCCTCCTCCCAATGATCCAATCGGTCCACGACGTCGACGTGGCCGTGTGCCCGCCGTTCACGTCGCTGGCGGGCGTCCGCGACCGCATTGCGGGGTCGCGCGTGATGCTCGGCGCGCAGAACCTGTACGCGGCGGAGAAGGACGGGAAGCTGATCCACGCCGGCGCCTACACCGGCGAGATATCCGCCCCGATGCTCAAGGAAGCGGGCGTGCGCTGGGTGATCCTCGGCCACAGCGAGCGCCGCCAGTACTTCGGCGAGACCGACTCCGGCGTGAACCGCAAGGCCCGCGCCTGCTACGAGGTCGGACTGCTGCCGATCATCTGCGTCGGCGAAACGCTCGAGGAGCGCGAAGGCGCCCGCACGGCGGCAGTGATCGACACGCAGGTGCGCGGCTGCCTCGCCAACCTGCCCATGGACCGCATGGCGGAGTCGGTCATCGCCTACGAGCCGGTCTGGGCCATCGGCACTGGCAAGACCGCCACCGCGGAGCAGGCGCAGGAGGTCCACGCACAGATCCGCGGGCTGCTCGCGACGCTGTTCTCGGCCCGCGTGGCGGACGCCGTGCGCATCCAGTACGGCGGCTCAGTGAAGCCAGGCAACGCGAAGGAGATCTTCGGCAAGCCGGACGTGGACGGCGGCCTGATCGGCGGCGCGGCGCTCAAGGCGGAGGACTTCGCGGCGATCGTTCACGCGGCGAGGTAGGGAACCATCGACGCGGGTTGGGGCCTATTGTCCCGCCCGAAACGCTCGAAACACCCGGCCGGCCCTCCGCAAGGAGGGCCGGTTCCTGTCAGCGGCATTGACACACCCACCGTTCCCCTTTGATAAAATGCTTAAGCAGCGCGCCAGCGCGCCACAAGGAGGAATCACGCCATGGGCACCGCAGCCACCGCACCCGGACTGACCACCACCAAGGCGCCCTTCATCGAGGAGTGCCGCGGCACCGGCGAACTGTTCATCCGCCAGCCCTACGAACTTTACAGCGAAGACAACCAGCAGGCCTGGCGCGCGCTCTACGCGCGCATCCGCCCGCGCTGGGACCGCTACGCGCACCCGCGATTCCTCCAGGGCGTGCAGAACCTCGCGCTCAACCCGGACCGCATCCCGCGCCTCGAAGAGATCAACCAGTTCCTCTCGCCGCTCTCCGGCTTCAAGGCCAAGGCGGTCAGCGGCTACGTTCCGATGTACCTCTTCTTCGACTGCCTTCGGAACCGCGACTTCCCCACGACGATCACGATCCGCGATTCGTCGAAGCTGGAGTACCTGCCGGAGCCGGACATCTTCCACGACGTGGCGGGGCATGTGCCAATGCACACGGACCGTCGCTTTTCCGATGTGCTGGTGCGCTTCGGCGAGGTCGGCCACGAGGCCGCCATGCGCGCCAAGGACATGAAGGACCACGACAAGCGGCTGCACACCATCGAGTCGGTCATGAAGGCGATGGCGCGGTTCTTCTGGTTCACCATCGAGTTCGGCCTGATGCGCGACGGCAAGGACATCAAGGTGTCCGGCAGCGGCCTGCTCAGCTCCTACGGCGAGATCGCGCACTGCATCGAATCGCCGGACGTGCAGCGCTACCCGCTCCAGCTCGAGTGGGTCGTCAACCAGGGGTTCGAGATCCACCACTACCAGCCGCTGCTGTTCGTGGCGGACGGCTTCGACCAGCTCTTCGAGATGGTCGAGGAGCTCGGCCGCTGGGCGCGCGCCGGGAAGCTGGACAACGTGGCGCCGGGCGAGCCCGGCATCAACGACGCCGAGATGGAGTCGTTCCTCGCGGCGGAGGCGTGAGGCGCGGCGCTACTTCAGCGCCTGCTTCCCGCTCTTGTTGAAGTTGTAGTTCAGCGGCCCGAACGGCGTCTCCGTCAGCATCTGGCCGGAGAGGTCGAACTTCGTGTCGCCACCGGTGATCATCTGGATGCCCGCCATGCCGAGCTTGGAGGGCGAGAACTGGATCGGGATCTCGAAGGTGGCGGGCTCGCCCTTGCGCAGCGCCGTCTTCGACGTCAGCGCGCTGTCCGCCACGGAGACACCACCGAGCTTCAGTCCGTAGGCCAGGTTCGACAGCGTGAGCGGGAAGTCGTTCTGGTTCTCGACGGTCAGCTTCAGCGCGCCGCTCATGTTCTCGAGCGTCATCGACTTCATCTCGAACTTGCCCACGTCGACCTTCGGCACCGTCGGCACCGGGAGCTGGCCCGAGTGCTTGAGCGGCAGCGCGATCGGCCCGACGCCCGGCGCGTCCGCGGAAAGGTTCAGGTCCGCCTCGTAGGGGAACACCTGTCCCGGGCGGATGCTGGTGACCGTCGCGAGGAGGCTCTGGAAGGTGACCGTCGCTGGGACCTTCAGCGTCTCGGTGCCGCCCGCGGGGATCGTGGTGGCGCCCTCGAAGGTGCCCGCGAGGAACTGCTGCCCCGCGCTCGACAGCTTGTAATCGAGGTTGGAAATCGGCAGCGCGACCGCGTAGGGGTTCTTCACGTCCACGTCGAAGAGCAGCGACATGCCGTTGAAATCGAGCTTATCGAGGCTGACGTTGCGGATCGAGGCGGTGGGCTTGTCGACGGCCTTGAGGAGCGCCTCGGCGTACTGGCATCCGGTGGCGGTGGCGAGCAGCAAGGTGGCGGCGGCGGCGTGGAGCAGGCGCATGGCGCGGGGTCTCGGGAGCGTGGGGTGACTGTCCCGGAAAGGCTCCGCGCGCGGGCGCCGGGGGTCAATGGGGAGCGGCCCGGGCGGGCGCCGCTCCCCGGACGATTAGTTGTCCCCGAAGCGCCCGACCACCGGGATGTCGATCGGCTCGGCGGTCGTGGTTTGCATCGCGCGGATCGTGTCCTCCATCCACTGCATGAGGCCGGGGTGGAGGTCGGCGCCGTCCCGGTTGAGGAATCAGATCGCCGCTTCGCCGCCGCGGTGGGGGGCGCGCAGCCCCTGGTCGAACCTCGCGAAAGCACCCGTTGCCAGATCGCCGGCGCTCTGGCCGAGCGCGAACGCCAGCAGGATCGCCCTCGCGCGCGCCCAATGGTTGCCAGGGTCGGAGGCGGTGAGCACCAGGCGAAGCCCCGCGAGTTCCTGCTCGGGCGACTGCGCCGATGCGAGGCCCGAGGCGAGCGCGTCGGCTTGGGCGCGCGTCATGGAAGCGCGGAAGTCGGGGTTGGCAACTACGGTGGAAAGCGTCCTTCCGTTCGGTTGTACCCCGCGGTTGGTTCGAAGAAACAAGACTGATCGATAGAACCAGTCGATGTCACCCTGCGAGGCCACGGGCTTGGGTCCGTGGCCTCCCCTTGAGTACGAAGGCCCGTGCCGGTACATCCATTCGTAATCCACGACCTCGTAGCCATCGATCTCGGACGGAAAGAAGACGAGGTAGCGGATGTTCTCCTCGTCCATGTCCTTGGGGGTGTTGTTCTCAGCGAGATCGTCAGCGGCGAAGGTGCCCGTGGAAGTCCAACGCTCGATCCGCAGGCGGGAGCCGCTAGAGGCCGCGCGGCCTGCCATCTGATTGGTCGTCCCATTATGGCGCAACTCTGCCCCGGAGTTCGGAGAAATAGTCAGTTCATAGCACACTGCAGTTACCTCGTCGCTGAGCGTCGCGCCCTCGGTTTGCATCACCCAGCGAGTCGGTCGCACCCTGAACGGGCGTTGCATGGAGCCCTCAGCGTCCTCTCCGGCAACGGAAAGGGCGAAGAGGAAGTCCGCGAGCGACTCCGGCATCGGGGACGTGAGGGGAATGTCCGCGAACCCAAGCACGCGTACTCGCTCTACCGAAACCGGATCCTCAGACCACGCGATGGCTTCGTCGACGCGAGGGTCCGTTCCTTCCACATAGTAAGCAGGCTCATCCGCGGACTCTGCACCCGATGGGTCTTGGGTCTTCGCTGGTGTAGCCGCTCCCCAGAGGCCGGCTCCGAGGATGAAGAGAAAAGTTACAAGTAGCTCAGCTCGTGTATTCACATTTGCTCTCCAAGAAGGATCCATCCCCTGTCCGCAGAAGAACAAGTCTGAGCCTTCGCCTCAAGGCCAACCTTTGCGTGACCCGACTCCGCTTTCCGATCACCCCTGCCCGCAGGGAGACGAAACCCCGTTTCCTCTCTACCCACCCACCCCGCGCCGCGCCCCCCGTCCGACCGGCCGCTTCCAACACCTCAGTGCCCCAATTGACCCCCGCTGGCGGCGGCGTGGAGCAGGCGCGTGGCGCGGGGCCTCGGGAGCGTGGGGTGACTGGTTCGGGCAAGGCTCCGCGCGGATACGCTGGAGGTCAACCGGGAGCGGGCCGCGGCTGGGCGCGGCCCGCTCCCGGTTGCTTAATCCAGCAGCGTCCAGTCTTCCACGTTCGAGCGGTCGCGGACGATCGAAAGGGTGGGCGCCGCGAAGGTGCCCTGCTCCTTCGAGGCGAAGTCGATCGAGTTGGCGGTGAAGTCCACCCGGGTGACGATCAGCGTCGCCACGCCGTTGGTGTCCGCGTTCAGGAAGTCGGCGAGCGCCGCGCTCCTCATGCGGACGACTTCGCGGACTCCCTGCCGGAGCGTGAACGTCCCGAGGAAGTCGGTGTGCGCCGGGTCGACACCGCCGCCGGTGTCGCCGATGCTATCGTACGCGCCTCCGCCGCCGGTCAGTCCGGGCGCGTTGTTCCAGGTGATCTCGCCGGGGTTCGCGGCGGTGCCGGTGCCGGCGCCTTCGAGCCAGAACTCGTCGAGTTCGCCAGCACCGTAGGAGGGGGACTCGACAAGCCCGAACACGTTGAACGTCCAGGGTGAGATCAACCCGGTGTTGGTGGTCGAGATTTCGAGGGAGAACTCCGCGTGTTCCGTCGGCGGCTGCAGATCGGAGACGTCGAACCGGACGTAGGCGACCGAGGCGAAGATGTCATTGAACCGCGCGCGGATTCCAACGAGGCCGCCGAAGTTGTTGCCCGCGTCGCCGTTCGACGTAACGCGCGCGTCGGCACCGTTGCCGCTGGCGAGCGAGTCCGAGTCGTGGTCGAAGGTGGAGATGGCGCGGTCGAAGACGGCGACCACCACATCGTCGCTGGTCGAGAACTCGCCGTCGTCGACCGTGAGGCGGAGTGTGTAGACGCCCGGCTGGTCGAAGTTCGCCGTGGTGGCCTCTGCCGACGGGTCGCCGAAGGTGACGTTCCCGGGACCGTCCTGCTTGCTCCAAATGCGCGTTGCAAAGCAGCTCCCGCTCGGAAGCCCGTCATCGTTCACGGCACCGGAGAGGCTTGTCGCAGCCGGCGCCCCGACGAGGCTCTGATCGCGTCCGGCGGAGACGGTCGGGGCGCTGTTCGGGCCCGAGGGACGGAAGCTCGCGTAGAGCGACCAGCCCGCACCGCCCAAGCCGCCGGAGGTGGGCCCCGTGAAATCGCGGGTCTCCCCGTTTCGGATTTCCCGCACGAGGATGGAGTAGGGGTCGCTGGAGAAATTGGTCTCCTTCAGGCCGGCCACCGTCATGTTGGAGTCTTCGACGACGAACATCGGTTCCGGCGTGTCGCTATCGGTCGAGTAGAAGAAGGCGCCGAGCACCTCGGTGTTGCCGCCGTTGATCGTGCGGATCTTGGTGCCGCGGCGTTCGGTCTTGTAGCCGAGGATCCAAACATCGCCGCCATCGTTGAGGATGCTGGTCTCGCCGGCGCCGCGCTCGATGTTGAGTTGGCGGGCCCAGAGGCGCTGGTTGCGGATCGTGAGTGTCCCCATGACGACGTCCTCGATGAAGGCGTCGCCGGCGGAGGGGCCCGGCTCGTAGTCGTCCATGACCATGTGCTTGATCACCACGGGTCGGTTGCTGTTGTGGACGATCGCCGAGCCGAAGCTGCCGAAGCGCTCGATGGCGAGCGGATCCGTGGTGTTGCCTTCGATGATGAAGCGCCCGGCGCCGCCGATGCGGCCCTCGGTTCCGATGATCCGCTTCACGGTCGCGGGAACTGTGACGTCGGAGTTCATCGTGTAGCTGGCGGGGAATTGGCCCGACGCGCCGACAAACACGGTGTGGAACGGCGCCGTTCCGGTGGCGTCCATCGCCGCCTGGATCGCGGCGGTGTCGTCACCGCCGACCAGCGTCGCGCCGAAGGTGTCGATGTTCACCCACTCGGTCGCGGGGTCTCCCCAGGGCACGGCGGGCGGATTCTGCACCGGCAGGTTGAGCGATGTTTCCGGCGAGTCGCAAAGCCGCAGCGCGCCGTGGGTGAGCATCTCGGCGACGTTCGGCCCCGTCTGGCTCGGCACCGGGAGGAAGGCGCTGTTGGCGACCGCCGTCGTGTAGCCGCTGGTCGTCAGGTTGCGGATGAACAGGTCGTCTTCGTTGATGATTGCGGCGCCGCCGGTCGCGAGGGGATTCACCAGCGTCGAATCGATCAGCGTCATCGAGCTGTTCTGGTTCGTGTTGAAGATCGCCACCACCTCGTTGTTGCTCGTGAACTGGCGGAGGAACATCGTCTGTTGGTTGTTCGTCATCCCGCGGAACGTCTGGTTCTGGACCGTGACGCGCTCCATGGTGATCGAGTTCACGGTGAAGAAGGTGCGGATGCCTTCCTGGAATCCATCGATCAGGACGTCTTGGAGGAGGAGCGGGCCGATCTCGTTCGAATAGCTGAAGTCGATGCCGTAAACGCCGACGCCGGAGGGTGCCTTGACGGTGGTGTTGAAGATGCCGCCTTGGTTGTTCGCCTTGAACTGGATGCCGATCGCGCCGGGGTTGCCGACGCCCGCGTCGACCGTCAAGTCGTGGATGGCGTTGCGGAAGCGCTGCGCCACGCCGGTGCCGGTGTTGATCATGCCGCGCGGAGCGGCGGGGTTCTGGAAGAGCGGGGCGTTGTCCGCGAGGCGGATCGTGGTTCCCGTGCGGCTTTGCCCCTGCAGCGTGGTGTAGCGGGAGGACTGTTCGAGGCTCGGGTTTCCCCCGATAATGCCCCAAACAAGCGTGTCGCTAATCAAGTACGTCCCGTCCGGCAGGTAGATGATGCAGTTCCCGTCGGGGTGGTCGAAGAGCGCTTGGTTGATCGCACTTGTGCAATCCGTTACTCCGTCGCCCACCGCGTTGTAGGGTGGTTGGGTAACGTCGACGATTCGTGAACCAGCGGGGAAGGTGACGCCTTGTGCAGGCAGGAGCGGGCTGAAGGCGAGCGCAGCCGCCACCATCCCGATCCGGATGACTAGGGAATCCATGAGGAAGTGCTTCCGTTTTCCGTGAGTGTCGTGTCGAACGAGCAGCAACGGGAATGCCATCTGGCTGGGCGCTCACTGGTCGCGAGCGATGCTGCCGTGGCACCGTTTCATTTCGACTCAGCCCCGGGTGGGTGCGTTCCCGCCTGCGGGAACGGGCAAGCGAACCTCGACAGTTTGCGAGCACTAAGGTGAACATTTTCAGCTCCTTTCGCCGCATCCGCCTCCGGCACGATGAGTGCATCCCAGCCCGGTGTTGCGGGCCGCTGGCCGCTGTCCGCGTTCAATTCGCCAAGGAGAGCTGCAATGGCCAAGGCAGTCGGAATCGATCTCGGCACCACCAACTCGGTCGTCGCCGTGATGGAGGGCGGTCAGCCCGTAGTGATCGCCAACGCGGAAGGCTTCCGCACGACGCCTTCCGTGGTCGCCTTCACGAAGGACGGCGAGCGCCTCGTCGGCGCGGTCGCGAAGCGCCAAGCGGTGATGAACCCTGAAACCACGATCTATTCGGCCAAGCGCTTCGTTGGCCGCACGCACGACGAAGTCGGCGGCGAAATCGGCATGGTGCCCTACCACGTGGTGGCAGGGCCGAACCGCGCCGCGCGCTTCGACATCAACGGCAAGCTCTTCGCCCCCGAGGAGATCGGCGCGCAGGTCCTCCGCAAGCTGGTGGACGACGCCTCGAAGTACCTCGGCGAGAAGGTGACCGACGCCGTCGTCACGGTGCCGGCCTACTTCAACGACGCGCAGCGCCAAGCGACCAAGGACGCGGGCAAGATCGCGGGCATCAACGTGCTCCGCGTGATCAACGAGCCCACCGCCGCGGCGCTCGCCTACGGCATGGACAAAAAAAAGAACGAAACGGTCCTCGTGTTCGACCTCGGCGGCGGCACCTTCGACGTGTCGATCCTCGAAGTCGGCGACGGCGTTTGCGAAGTGAAGTCCACGAGCGGCGACACGCACCTCGGCGGCGACGACTTCGACAAGGCGCTCGTTGACTTCCTCGCGGACGAGTTCCGCAAGGAGCAGGGCATCGACCTGCGCAAGGACCGCCAGGCGCTCCAGCGCCTCACGGAAGCGGCGGAGCGCGCCAAGTGCGAGCTCTCCTCCGCCACCACCACGAACGTGAACCTGCCCTTCATCACCGCGGACCAGAACGGCCCGAAGCACCTGAACAGCACGCTGACCCGCGCGAAGTTCGAGCAGCTCACGGCGACCCTCGTGGACCGCTGCCTCGGCCCCGTGAAGCAGGCGCTCGCGGACGCGAAGCTCGGCGAGAAGGATATCGACGAGGTCATCCTGGTCGGCGGTTCGACCCGCATCCCCGCGGTGCAGGCGCTGGTGAAGAAGCTCACCGGCGGCAAGGAACCCAACATGTCGGTCAACCCGGACGAAGTGGTCGCCATCGGCGCCGCGGTCCAGGCCGGCATCCTGAAGGGCGAAGTGACCGATGTGCTGCTGCTCGACGTGACGCCGCTTTCGCTCGGCGTCGAGACGCTCGGCGGCGTGATGACGCGCATCATCGAGCGCAACACCACGATCCCGTGCCGCCGCTCCGAGACGTTCTCCACCGCCTCCGACAACCAGTCGGCGGTGGACGTGGTGGTGCTGCAGGGCGAGCGGCAACTGGCGCGCGACAACCGCAAGCTGGGAACCTTCCGCCTCGAAGGCATCCGCCCCGCGCCGCGCGGCGTCCCCCAGGTCGAGGTGACCTTCGACATCGACGCGAACGGCATCCTCAACGTGACCGCCCGCGACAAGGACACGAGCAAGGAGCAGAAGATCACGATCTCCGGCTCGACGAACCTCGACAAGGGCGAGGTGGACCGCATGGTCAACGACGCCGAAGCCCACGCGGCCGACGACAAGAAGGCCAAGGAAGCGGTCGAGGCGCGCAACACGCTCGAAAACGTCGCCTACCAGGTCGACAAGCTGGTGCGCGAAGGGGGCGAGCGCGTGCCCGCACACGAGAAGGCCCGCGCCGAGCAGCTCGTCGCCGACGCCCGCAAGGCGATCGCCGACCAGGCCGAAGCGGATCGCTGCCATGCGCTGGTGTCGGAACTCCAGCAGGTCGCCTCCGGGCTGGCCCAGCACGCCGGCGCCGCGCCCAACACGCCGCCCTCGGAGACCGCCGGCGTAGGCGCCGGCGCCGCCAAGGACGACGATGTGATCGACGCCGAGTTCAAGCCGAACAACTAACCCGCAACACCGCTCCCACCGGGGTTGTGCCGGGCGCGGCGGCGGGGAAACGCTTTCCCGCCGCCGCCTCCCGGATCGGACCCCGACCATGATCGACTGGTTCGCCCGCAAACTGGGCTTCCCCAACCAATCCCAAGACCCGCGAGGAACCGACCCGATGAGCGAGGCCGAGACCACCCCCAATGGCGCCGACCAGGCCCGCGTGCTCGACGCCGAGCTTGCGCCCGAGCAGCCCGCCCCGCGCGACGCGATGCAGGAAAAGCTGCTCCGGCTCGCCGCGGATCTCGAGAACCTCCGCCGCCGCACCGCGCGCGACATCGAGTCGGCCCGCCAGCGCGAGCGCGAGAACATCCTGCGCGGCGTCCTCGAAGTGGTGGACAACTTCGAGCGCGCCCTCTCCGCCCAAGGCGCGGAAGGCAACCAGTGGCTCGAAGGCATGGAGGCGATCCACGGCCAGCTCGTCGGCGTGCTCCGCCGCCACGGCGCCGAGCCGATCAACTGCGCCGGCGCCACCTTCGACCCGAACCAGCACGAAGCCCTCGCCGCGATCCCCAAGCCGGACGCGGTAGACGGCGCGATCATCGAAGTGGTCCAGAACGGCTACAAGTTCGCCGACGGCTCGATCCTCCGCCCCGCGCGCGTGGTGGTAGTGCGGAACGGGTAGGGGGGTGGTGGAGGAGGCTTGCTGGTGAAATCTTTTACGCCGTCGATTCCGCCTTGACAGCGGTGGGTGGGGGGGGGGGGGAGTCTGCGAGCATGAGAGGTGCTAAATGAGAACCACCGCAAAACTAGCGGCCATCCTGTTCTTGGGAACAATCTTCGCCACCCCAGCCCTCATGGGCTCGACTCCTATCACGTTTGCAAGGTGCCAAGGGTCTAATCCGTGCGCAAAGCCGAGTGCCGAAGCTTGCATCAATTGTTCCCCCCTTCAACAGGGAACGTCGTGTGGGCGAGTAAACACCGGCGGGGACTGCGTCCCTAGCTTCTCTTGGGATAAGGTTCCCGCAGGGCGGTGTGTCCGCTCCGAGACGATTAGGGATACTTGCTCAATGATCTCAAGGCTGCGCTGCCTTTTGTGGTACAAGTGTATTGAAAGTGAGAGTTTTCCTAATACATGCCTTTTCGAAGTCACTGGAGGCACATCTGACGGAGCCACACTTTCTAATGTATGCGACGCTCCGTTGCCTCCACGAAAGAATGCTATCGCACCACCACCCACCCGTGAATTAGAGCACGGCGAAGGAAGCGAACGATGAAGCAACACCTAGAATTCGGTTTGGCACGGGTGCTACTCATTGTGGCATTGGGCAGCGCTTTGCTTAGCGGTGCGGGGGGAGCCGAACTACCTACCTACCCTAACCAAGAGGTGGGATTCTGGACTGAGGCTGAATTCCGGAATGATCAAGGTGACATCGAAAGAGAATATAGCCACATCCTTGTTAGGACGAGAGGTAGTCAAGCGTTGATTTGGGTGACTCCGGATCAGTCGCATCCACTCCGCCCCGGCCAAATTTCGCTCGCAACGACTCTTGATGGCGACCGCATCACCTCATGCTTGATCCATGGGACGGACATCGTTCCGAAAGAGCAAGCATGGATCCAGCCGGCTCCGGTCGTGCCAGTCGTTGAAAGCGACTTCGAGATTTACCTTGATACAATTACACATAGGTTGCGGGCATTCGAAGAAATGACGGGCGGCGCCGCCGAGGTTGGCGGTTACGCAGCCATGTCTACCAAAACGACAAACCACCCTGCTGGATTCTCCTTCTACCCCGAGATCAATCGTGATCGCGACCCGGCGACCGGGAAACTCCGCAGCCACCGCACTCAACTTCTGTACCTCTTTCCAGACGGAGAGCAGGTAGAGTGGCCAAAGAGCGAAATCATATACACGCGCGATGCAACAGGGATGGCTGTGCAGATTGAGCTCACAGCCGTCCAAGACCCCAGCCGCTACTTTGATGAAGACAACATTGCGACTGCTGCCGCAATGCGCGCGATTCTTCAATCGCCGCCCGACGACTTCATCAAGAGAGTCTGGTCTTGCGGGTTAATCGAAGTGAAACCGCTGGCAGAAGACTCGTGGGTGTCCCTAACCGATCCGACGGCGCCGATCCCGATAAGGTGGGCGGCCGGTCAAAGCACCCCGATCAACCTGACTCCGGAAGAAGTGGTTCAATTCCTCGCACCCGCCGAGTAATCTTCCGGTCGCTGCGCTCACCCCCCGCAAAATGCAGCCGCAGCAGCTCCCCCTCCGTTTCGATCAGGGCGCGGTGCTCCGCGCGGTCGAAGGCGATTTGACCGGCCTTCCGCTCAGAGCGGGGAGCCCACCCTTGACGGGGCCGCCGCGGGGCGGCGAGCGTTCGCCCGCCGGTCAACCCCCTTCGGAGCCCCGCCGATGGCCGCGGACGTTGAAGCCCTCTACGCGCTCACGCAAAGCCCCGTCTTCCACGGCGCGCCGCGCAGCGCCCTCGCGTCACTCGCCCCGCACGCCCGCAAGGTGCTATTCCGCGCCGACGAGGTGGTCGTCGAGCAGGGGAAGCTCGAGAAGCACTTCGCGCTCATCATCGAGGGGCGAATGAAGGTGGCGATGGCGCCGAAGAACACGCCCTCGGTGAACCGCCTCTCCGACATCAAGTTGAACGAGCTGCGCGAGGGCGACTGCTTCGGCGAATACTCGCTGATCGACCGCACCGCGACGTCCGCGTCGATCACCGCGGTGACGCCGGGCGCCTACTTCGCGATCCCGGTCGCGAGGCTGGAGGAGGCGCTAGAGGCGGACGACCGGTTCGCCAAGTCGGTGTACGCGAATCTGCTCAAGCTGCTGCTGGGCCGCCTCCGCAAGAAGGAGCGCGAGTACGATCTGAGCCTGCTGTACGACTGAACCAACGCGATCCCCTTTGCCCCGGCGGGTGTTTCGCGTGCCCGCTCCCGGCGTGACCGACCCGCACGCGCGCTCCGCCTTCCGCCTCGCATTTCCCTCCATCGTCGAAAACTTCTTCCACTCCGCCGTGTACATGGTGGACGCGATGTTCCTCGCGACGCTGGGGGAGAGCGAACTGGCGGCGTCGTCGTTCGCGGGGATGCTGATGTGGCGGTTAAACGCGACGGTGGCCTCGCACCAGTACGCCTTCGGCGCGTACATCGCCCGCCGCTGGGGCGAGGGGCGCCACGCGCTCGCCCGCGAAGCGGCTTCGCACGCCGTCACCCTCGCCGCCGTCCTCGGGATGGTCGTCGTCATCGCCATGATGCCGCTGCTGGAGCTGGTGCTCGGGCTGCTGAGCGGAAGCGCCGAGGTGGTGCCGACCGCCTACGTGTACATCGTGCCGATCCTGCTGGCGTTCCCGCTCCAGCAGGCGCGCGTGGTCCTGTCGTCGTCGCTGCGCGCGGCGGGCGACACGGTGTCGCCGCAGATCGCGACGCTGATCGTAAACCTGGTGAACGTCTTCCTGAACTGGGTGCTCATCTTCGGCAACCTGGGCGCGCCGCGCCTGGGGATCATGGGGGCCGGGATCGGCACCGCGCTGGCCATCGCGACCGGCGCGCTGTTCCTGTTCTTCCGCGCGCGCTTCGGCATCCGCCCCCGGAAGCTCTTCGCCGACGCGCCGCGCCGCGCGGGCGCGTCGCAGCGCGACTCCGCCGTGGTGGCGCTGCCGACGCGCGGCGCGCGCCTGTGGCTGCCGAGCGTCACGCCACGCATCGCACGCCTCGCGGGGCCGTCGCTCATCGAGGAGATCCTGATCACGATCGGGTTCCTTGGTTTCTTCCGCATGATCACCGACTGCGGCACCACGGCGATGGCGGCGCATTCCGCGGTGAGCGCCATCGAGAGCCTCAGCTTCAACGCGGGTGCGGGGTTCGCCTTCGCGGCGGGCACGCTCGTGGGCCAGTGCCTCGGGCGGCGCGACAAGGCGCTCGCGCTGCGGTCCATGCAGCTCTGCGTCTTGTTCGCGGTCGTCGTGATGGGGGGCCTGGGGATCTGCTTCGCCGCCTTCCCCGGAGTCTTCGTGCGCGCTTTCCTGCCCCCCGATGCTGGGCCGGACTTCGCATACACCGCGACGATCCTCCTGTTGATCGTCGCGGTCGAGCAGCCGGTCCTCGGCGCGACCCAGGTCCTCGGCGGGAGCCTACGCGGCGCGGGCGACACGCTGTCGCCGACCATCGCGCAGATCGCGGGCACCGTGTGCGTCCGCCTGGGGCTCGGCTACTACCTGGCCTTCGGACTCGGTTGGGGGGTGGTCGGCCTCTACTGGGCCACCGTGGTGGATTGGACGCTGCGCACCAGCGTGCTTTCGTACCTCGTCTTCCGGGGAAGGTGGTCGCGGATCCATGCGTGAGGAGTCTTCCCCCGGCTGGGTCGGGCCGGTCTCGGTGCTGGCCGGCGCGGTGCTGTTCAGCACCGGCGGCATGGGCATCAAGCTCCTGTCGGAGTGGCCGCCGCTCGCGGTCTCCGCTGGTCGCTCGCTGCTGACCGCGCTCTTCTTCGCGGCGCTCCTGCGGGGGCGCGTCCTTCCGGACCGCGCGGCGGCGCCCTGGGTGGCGGCGGGGGCGCTCGCGTACTGCGGCGTCGTGAGCGGCTTCGTCTTCGGCAGCCGTCTCACCACGGCGGCGAACGCGATCCTGCTGCAGTCGACGGCGCCGCTCTGGATCGCGCTGTTCGGCTGGCTCTGGCTGCGCGAGCGCCCCGCGCGCGGCGAGCTCGCCGCCCTCCTCCTCGGCGGCGTCGGCATGGCGTTCTGCATCGGCGGCAGTTCGGAGGCGGAGGTCGCGGGGGGCTCCGCGCTGGCGCGCCTGGGCGACCTGGTCTCGCTCGCCTCCGGCGTCGCCTTCGCCGCCCTCATCGTGCTGCTCCGGCACGCGACGCACCGGCTCGGCGAAGGGGAGTCGGGCAGCGGCACCGCGCTGCGGATGATCCTCTTCGGCAACCTCGTGGCGGCCTCCTTCGGCGTCCCCTCGCTTATCGAGAACCTGGGCGTGGCCGCGGTGCCGGAGCGCCCGCTCTGGGCGGGGCTCGCGCTGCTGGCGTGGCTCGGCTTCGGCCAGCTCGGCGGCGGCTACTTCTTCGTGCAGCGCGGGCTCCGCAGCACCGCGCCGCTCGCCGCGAGCCTCCTCCTGCTGCTCGAACCGGTGCTGAACCCGATCTGGGTGGCGCTGGCGGTGGGGGAGGTCCCCCCGCGCGGCACCTTCATCGGAGGCGCGTTCGTCCTGGCGGCGTGCGCGGCGGCGTCGCTGGGCGGGCGGAGGAGCGAGGCGAGCGCTTGACGCCCCGCCCCGCTTCCACGCAACTCGACGCATGAACGTCGACGAATACCAGCGCATGTACGAACTCGAGGGCTCCTACTGGTGGTTCCAGGGGCGCCTCGACATCATCAAGTCGGTCCTCTCGGCCTACCTGCCCAAGCCCCCGCGCCCCGGCCACGTGCTCGATGTGGGTTGCGGCACCGGCTTGATGCTCGAGGAGTTCCGCCGGTGGCGCCCGCTCGGGCTCGACTACAGCCCGCACGCCCTCGCCTACAGCCACGAGCGAGGCATCAAGCGCCTCTGCCGCGGCGACGTCACGCGCCTGCCGCTGGCGACCGGCTCCATGGACCTGATCTTCGCCTTCGACGTCATGGAGCACATCGACCGGCACGACTTGATGATCCGCGAGTTCCGCCGCGTGCTCGCGCCGGGCGGCTGCCTGATGGCCACGGTGCCCGCGCACCCGTCGCTCTGGAGCGACCACGACGTCGCGCTGCACCACTACCGGCGCTACACACGCGCCTCGCTCCGCAAGCTCCTCCGCCACGGCGGATTCCAGCCGGTCAAGTTCAGCTACGCCGTTTCCGCCACCTACCCGGGCGTGGTCGCGTTCCGCAAACTGCAGAACCTGCGCAAGTCGCTGAACGGCGGCGCGAAGCGCGAGGCGAAGGCCCATCTGGTCATGCTGCCGAAGCCGGTGAACGCCGCTCTCAAGGGCGTGCTCTCCGTCGAGGCGGCGCTGCTCCGCCACATGGACCTGCCGTTCGGGCTGTCGCTGGTCACCTTGGCGAGGAAAGTGGACTGATGCGCGCCGCCGCGGCAGCGCTCGCCGCTGTTTGCCTTCTCGCGGGCTGCGCGGGGACGACGGCCAACACGCCCATCGGCCCCGGCTGGCGCCAAGTCGGCACCGCCTCCTGGTACGGCGGGAAGTACCAAGGCCGCACCACCGCCAGCGGCGACCCCTTCGACAAGGAGCAGCTCACCGCCGCGCACCCCAAGTTGCCCTTCGGCACCATCGCGCGGGTGCGCGCCCTCGATACCGGCCGCACCGTCGAAGTGCGTGTGAACGACCGCTTCGGCGGCCACAAGGGGCGCGTGATCGACCTCAGCGAGGCGGCCTTCTCCCGCATCGCCCCCACCGCCCGAGGCCTCGTCGAGGTCGAGGTCGTGGTGGTGTCGACGGGGGCGCGCTAGGCCGCTCAGCGCCCGTTGCGCTGCTTCTTTTCGCCTTGGCGCTTGAGCTGCACGCAGAGCCTCGCCGAGGGGTTCGCCTTCAACCGCTCGATCGGGATGTATGGGCAGGTCTCGCAGAGGTTTTGCGGGTCCATGGAGCAGAGTTCGCAGAGGCCGAAGGTCCCGGCGTCGAGCGACCGGAGCGCCGCGGCCACCTCCGCGAGGCGTTGCTCCATCATGCGGCGGTTGATGAACGAAGTCTCGAGTAGGAGCGCATCGGTCGCGGCGTCCGCCTGGTGGGAGGAGAACGTCGAGCTGGTGGTTTCCTTGTTCGAGTTCGTCAGGTCGTCGATCACGCGCAGGTCGCTGAGGAGGCGTTCGCGCTCGGTGACGAGCTGGTCGCGTAGCTCGCGGATTTCGGACGACTTGTAGGGGGCCTTGCGGCGGGGCGGGGGAGCGGGCCGCTGCGGAGGCGCGGGGGCGGGGGCCGGCGCCTTGGGGGCTTCCGGCGCCGTCGCCGTTCCGGTGGGCTTCGCGAGCAGGGGTCGCGGCGCGAGGCCGCGGGGGCGGGGGCCGATCGACTTCTTCGCCGCCTTGCCGTCCTCCACCTTGGCGCCCACCGCCGCGGGTCCGGCCGGGGCCGAGCGCATCGCGAGGAGCCGCTTCATGTGATCCTGCAGGGAGGGCTTCGCCTCGGCTTCGGGGGTGGCCGCCGGCTTCGTGTCGGGGCCCTTCTTCGCAGCCTTGCCGGCCTTCGGAGCGGGCTCCGGCTTCGCGGCCTTCGGAGGCGGCGGCGACTTCCGCGCCGCGGGCTTCGGCGGGGGAGCGGCCTTGGCGGGGACCGCCTTCGCGGGCGCGGCGGCCTTCGCAGCCTTCGGAGCCGGCGCCGCGGCCTTCGCGGGAGCGGCCTTCTTCGGCGGCGCGGTCTTCGGTGCGGGCTTCTTCGAGGCGGACTTCTTGGCGGGCGCGGGTTTGGCGGGGGCGGACTTCTTCGGCGCGGGCTTGGGTGCGGGCTTAGCGGCCTTCTTCGCCGCGGGGCGCGGAGCGGGCTTCGCGGCGGCTTTCGCCTTGGCGGCGGGCGCGGGCTTCGCCCTCTTCGCGTCGCGCTCCTTCGCCTTGGCGGGTGCGGCCTTCGGGGCGGGCTTCTTTTTCTTAGCGGTCACGCGACGACTCTCCTCACCGCGCCCGTGCAGCGGACGCAGAGGGCGGGATGGTTGGGATCGGTTCCGAGGTTCGTGTGGTACGTGCGGCAGCGGACGCATTTGGCGCCATCCGCCGGTGCCGCGGAGAGGCGCGCCTTCACGCCGAACGCCTCGAGCTCCGGCTCCGGCTCGCCGGGCGCCGAGCGGCGCGCCTCGAAGCCGGACACGATCACCAGGCGCTTCATGAACTCCGTGTCGGCGGCCAGCTTCAGCAGCGGCTCCGACTCGGTCTCCAAGACGATCTTCGCGTCGGGATTGCCGCCGACCTCCTTCGCGGCGCGGAGCGCCTCGACACGGCGGTTCGCGGCGTCGCGCAGCGCCAGCAGCATCTTCCAGCGGTCCAGCAGCTCGGTGTCGTCCCACTGCCGCGGCGGCTTGGGGAACACGTCCAGATGGACCGACTCCGGACGGCCGGGCTCGGCGGGGAGGAACTCCCACGCCTCCTCGCAGGTGAAGGCCGCGATCGGCGCGTACACCTTGAGCATCGCCTTCGCCAGCTCGTGCAGCACCGTCTGGCAGGCGCGGCGTTCCGCGTCGTCCGGCGCCGAGCAGTAGAGGCGGTCCTTCGCGCAGTCGAGGTACACCTTGCCGAGCTGCGAGACGCAGAACTCGTTCATCGCGTGGTACACGCGGTGGAACTCGTAGGCGTCGTAGGCGGCGACGGAGGTGCGCACGAGGCGCGACAGCTCCGCCAGGATCCAGCGGTCGTCCTCCGCGAGCCGCTCGTAGGGGACGGCGTCGCGCTCCGGCGCGAAGTCGAAGAGGTTGCTCAGGAGGAAGCGTACCGTGTTGCGGAAGCGGCGGTAGTTCTCCGCCACCTGCTCCATGTGGCCGCCTCCGATCTTCACGTCGCGGCGGTAGTCTTCCGAGGCCACCCACATGCGGAGCACGTCCGCGCCGAACTTGCTGATCACCGTCTCCGGCGGGATGACGTTGCCGAGGCTCTTCGACATCGCCTGGCCCTTTTCGTCCAGCACGAAGCCGTGCGTGAGCACCGTCTTGAACGGCGGACGGTCCTTCACGCCGAGCGACACCCAGAGGCTGGTCTGGAACCAGCCGCGGTGCTGGTCCGAGCCTTCGAGGTACAAGTCCGCGGGCCAGCTCAGCTTGTGGTGCTCGTTGAGCACCGCGAGGTGCGAGGCGCCGGACTCGAACCAGACGTCGAGGATGTCGAAGTCCTTCGCGTAGCGCTCGGCACCGCCGTTCGCCTTCAGCTCGTCCGTGAGGAAGTCCTCCACCGGGCGGCCGAACCAGCAGTCGGTGCCTTCCGTGGCGACGTAGCCCATCACCTTCTCGAAGACGCCGGCGTCGAGGAACGACTTGCCGGTCTGCTTGTCCCGAAGCGCGGGGATCGGCACGCCCCAGTGGCGCTGGCGCGAGAGGCACCAGTCGGGGCGCGTTGTCACCATCGCGACGATGCGCTCGTAGCCCCAGTCCGGCACCCAGCGCACGTCGTCGATCGACTTGAGCGCCTTCTGCCGGAGGCCGTCCTTGTCCACGTCCATGAACCACTGCTCGGTCGCGCGCGTGATGACGGGCTTCCGCGAGCGCCACGAATACGGGTAGCTGTGCGTGAGCGTGCCCGCCTTCACCAGCGTGCCCTCGCGTTGCAGCTTCTCGATGATCTTCGCGTTCGCCTTGAAGACGAACTCGCCGGCGAACTCCGGCACCGTCTCGTCGAAGCATCCCTTCGCGTTCACCGGGCAGTAGGCTTCGAGGCCGTACTCGCGCCCGATCGCGAAGTCGTCCGCGCCGTGGCCCGGCGCTGTGTGCACGCAGCCGGTGCCCTGTTCGAGGTTCACATGGTGGCCGATCATCACGAGCGACTCGCGGCCCGGGAAGATCGGATGCGCGCAGCGCACGCGGTCCATGATCGCGCCCTTGAACTCGGCGACCACCTCGCCGCCGGCGAGGCCGGTTTCCGCGGCGAACTGCTCCAGCAGCCCGCGCGCGACCACCAGCGTCTCGCCGTTCACGCGGTACGCGACATAGTCGAACTCCGGGTGCAGCGTGATGCCGAGGTTGGCGGGCAGCGTCCACGGCGTCGTCGTCCAGATGACCACCTTCGCGCCCGCGAGCTCGGGCAGCGGCGCCCCGGAGACGATCGGGAACCGCACGTGGACGCTCGGCGAGACGTGCTTCTCCTCGTACTCGATCTCCGCCTCCGCGAGCGCGGTTTCGAAGATCGGGTCCCAGAGGACCGTCTTGAGGCCCTTGTAGATGTAGCCGCGCTCGTTGAGCACCTTCAGCGCGCGCAGGATCTCCACCTCGTACTGCGGGTGGAGCGTCATGTAGGGGTTCTCGTAGTCGCCCATGACGCCGAGGCGCTGGAACTGCTCCGCCTGCGCGTTCTTCCACTTGTTGGCGTAGGCGTGGCAGAGCGCGCGGATCTCAAGCGGGGTCTTGTCCGCGTACTGCTTCTTGGCCTGCAGGTCCTCGATCACCTTCTGCTCGATCGGCAGGCCGTGGCAGTCCCAGCCGGGGACGAAGCGTACCCGGTAGCCGCTCATGCAGCGCAGCCGGATCACGAAGTCCTTGAGCACCTTGTTGAGGACGTGGCCGAGGTGGATGTTCGCGTTCGCGTAGGGGGGGCCGTCGTGCATGACGAAGTCGGGGCGGCCGGGCTGCTCCTGCGCGCGCTCCGCGATCCCCGTCTCGAGCCAGCGCTTCAGCCGCTCGGGCTCGCGCTGGGGCAGATTCGCCTTCTGCGGGAAGTCGGTCTTGGGGAGGAGGACGGTGCTGCGGTAGTCGGGGGCTGCGGCGTCGGTTGCCATGCGGTGCGGACTCGGCGGTTACGATTCCTTCGGACGAAAGGCCAAGAAATGCACCACGGCGGCGGACCGCCGGGCAACGATTTAGCGAACGCCCCCGCTGGAAAGTTGCGGCCTCCCGCCCAGGGGGGGGCGCCGCGGTCAGCCGGTGCGGGCGAAGTCCTCGGCGGCCTTGCCGTAGCCGTGCGGATGCGCCTGGTGCCAGGCCCAGGCGTCGGAGACGATGGTTTCCAGCTCCGGCTTGCGGGGGCGCCAACCGAGAGCCTCGCGGGCGAGCTGCGACGACGCGACCAGACGGCTCGGGTCGCCCGCGCGGCGCGGCGCCCGCACCGCCGGGATCTTGTGGCCCGTCACCTTGCGGCACGTGTCGATCACCTGCTTCACCGAGTACCCTTGGCCGTTGCCGAGGTTGCAGGTGAGCGGCTCGCCGCCGGCCCAGAGGTGGTTCAGCGCGCCGAGGTGCGCCGCCGCGAGGTCCTCGACGTGGATGTAGTCGCGGACGCAGGTGCCGTCCGGCGTGTCGTAGTCTTCGCCGAAGACGCTCACATTGGCCCGCTTGCCCAGCGCCACCTGGAGGACGACCGGGATCAGGTGCGTCTCCGGGTCGTGGTGCTCGCCGAACTGGCCGCTGGCGCCCGCGGCGTTGAAGTAGCGCAGCGCCACGTAGCCGAGGTCGTAAGCCGCCGCGTAGGCCGCGAGCGTCTCCTCGATCATCAGCTTGGTCCGCCCGTAGGGGTTCGCCGGGTTCGTGGGGTGGTCCTCGGTGATCGGCGTCGACTTCGGTTCCCCGTAAACCGCGGCGGTGGAGGAGAAGACGATGTGGGGCACCTCGGCTTCGCGCATGGCGGCGAGCAGCGATAGCGTGCCGGCGACGTTGTTCTCGAAGTACTTGCGGGGGTTGGTGACGGACTCGGAGACGAGCGAGGCGGCGGCGAAGTGGATCACGCTCTCCACGTCGAAGCGCTCCATCAGGTCGGCGACCTCGGCGGTGCGCCGGATGTCGCCCTGGACGCTGACCACGCGCTCGTCCACCGCGCCGCGGTGCCCGGTCGCGAGGTTGTCGAGGACGATGACGGTGTCGCCGCGGCGCCGGAGCGCCTCGACGGTGACGCTGCCAATGTAGCCGGCGCCGCCGGTGACGAGGACTGAGGGCATGGGAGGACCTCCTGGACCGTGGCCCGGCGGCCGGGCCGCCGGGGCTGCTTCACGCGAAGACGGAGACGTCGATCTTCGGGAAGATATTGTCCTTGTACTCGTAGTCCTCGAGAACGACCTCGTCAATAACTCCCGCCATCAACTGGTCGTAAATCGTGTTGAAGCGGTGCAGGTGCTCGCGGGTGCGCCGCTCCGCGTAGTTCACCATGGTCTTCATCTTCATGATGAAGGCCCAGTCGCTCGACTGCGCGAGCAGCAGCTCCCGCAGCGCCTGGTTCAGCGCCCGCTGCTGCACCGGCGTCGGGTCCGGGAAGCGCGCCACGAGCTGCTGCATGCGCTCCGCCGCCTTGTGCAGGTGCCGGTAGATCCAGTCGTTCGACTGGTCGATCCAGACCTCCGAGTAGCCGTTGTTCCCCCAGCTCGAAAGCGAGGGCATCGCGACCTGGTTGCGCGGGTAGCGCTCGAGGTAGCCGCTCGGCGTGATCAACTCGATGTCGTCCTGCTCCGCCGTGCGGCGGATCAGGCGGTCGAGGAACTCCGGCCCCTCGTACCACCAGTGGCCGAACAGCTCGGCGTCGTAGGGCGCGACGATGATCGGCGGGCGGTCCATGAGCGAGGCGAGGTGCAGCGACTGGTGCTGGCGGTTGAAGAGGAAGTCCGCCGCGTGCTCGTCCGCCGCCTGCAGCGCCTCGGCGCGCCGGTAGGGCTGCTTGTCGTGCAGGTCGCGGGTGCCGGAGATGCGGTAGTACTTGATGCCGGTCGCCGTGCGGATGCCGCTCTCATGGATGTACGGGCGGATGTAGTCGAGGTCGAGGTCGAAGCCGATGTCGCGGTAGTACTCGCGGTAGCGCGGGTCGCCCGGATAGCCCTCCGCCGCGGACCAGACGCTGCGGCTCGACTCGACGTCGCGGGCGAAGGCGGAGACGCCGAGCGGCGTCTGGATCGGCGCGAAGACGCCGTAGCGCGGGCGCTTGTTCGCGAACAGCAGCCCGTGCGAATCGACGAAGAAGTAGCTGATCCCGGCTTCCTTCAGGTACGCGTCGACGCCCGGGAAGAATCCGCACTCCGCGTTCCAGATGCCCTTAGGCGCCCAGCCGAAGGTGTTCTTGAAGGACTGCACTCCGACCAGGATCTGCGCGCGCACAGCCTTCTCCTGCTGCCGCAGCACGGGGAGGAACCCGTGCGTCGCGCTGCAGGTGATCAGCTCCAGGTTGCCGGACTCGGCGAACTCCTTGAACGCGTTCAGGATGCGCCCGCCGTAGCGGTGCTCGAACAGCTCGCGGACGCGGAGCAGCCGCGCGTGGTACATCTGCGCCGTTTCGGCGAATTCCGCGAGCGCCGCGGTGCGGGTCAACTCCTTCTCGGCGAGCTCGATCGACCTCCCGAGGTAGCGCAGGAAGCGCTGCCCCAGCAGCTCGTCGCCCAGCATCGCGCACAGGGTCGGTGTCAGCGACATCGTGAGCTTCCACCGCACGCCGTCGCGCGCCAGCCCGTGGAAGATGTCGATCAGCGGGACGTAGGACTCCGTGAGCGCCTCGAAGAGCCAGTGCTCCTCGAGGAAGTCCTCATGCTCTGGATGCCGGACGAACGGCAGGTGCGCGTGCAGGACGAGGCAGAGGTATCCTTTGGCCATGCGGTTCAGACGATCCTCGCTGCGGGGGCGGGCTGGATGATCATCGCGGAAGAAACCCCCCGCGGTCGCACCGGGTCAATCCCCGCCGCCCCGCGATGAGGCCGGGGCATCCACCCCCGCCAACTCGCGGAACAGCCCGGCGCCGCTTGGAACCTGAAGCGACGAACCCTCGAAGTCCGCTCCCGGCGCTTCGAAGGAGCCGCCGAGCACCTTGGCGAGGAATGCCTCGATCAGCGCGTTCGCCGAAAGGTTGTTCTCGGCGCGGACCATCCCGTGCCCTTCGTCGGGGTAGAGGAGGTAGAGCACGGGGATGCCGCGCTGTTCGAGGGCGGCGACGAGCTGGTCGGATTCGGCGCGCTTCACCCGCGGGTCGTTGGCGCCCTGGACCACGAGGAGCGGCTTGCGGATCCGGTCCGCATGCGTGAGGGGCGAGATGGAATCGAGCGCTTCGCGGCCCTCGGCGGTGGAATCGTCGCCCATGCGCTGCTGGAAGACCTTCTTCATCGCGGTCCAGTAGGGCGGGATGGAGGCGAGGAGCGTGCGGAGGTTCGACGGCCCGACGATGTCGACGCCGCAGGCGTAGAAGTCGGCGTCGCGCGTCATTCCGACCAGCGCCGCGTAGCCGCCGTAGCTGCCGCCGACGATAGCGACGCGGTCCGGGTCGGCGGCGCCGGTGGCGATGGCGTGGCGGGCGGCGTCGAGCAGGTCGTCCTGCATCGCCTTCCCCCACTGCAGGTCGCCGGCGTTGACGAAGCGTTTCCCGAAGCCGGTCGACCCGCGGAAGTTGACCGAGAGCACCGCGTAGCCGCGGTCGGCGAGCCACTGGTGCCAGGTTGAGAAGCGGTACGAGTCGCGCCACCAGGGGCCGCCGTGTACCAGCACCACGAGGGGCGCAGGCGCGGCGTCGGGCCGAGTGAGGTAGCAGACCAGCGGCAGTCCGTCGCGGGACTCGACTTCGAGCGCCTCCATGGGGCGGAGACGTTGCGAGGCGAGGTCGGCGCGGGTGGAGAACAGCAGCCGCGCGGCGCCCTCGGCCCGGTCAAACAGGTGGTACTCGACGGGGCGGGCGGGGT
The DNA here is from genome assembly GCA_033764015.1 of Candidatus Sumerlaeia bacterium. GTDB lineage: Bacteria > Sumerlaeota > Sumerlaeia > SLMS01 > JANRJK01 > JANRJK01. The sequence goes on from JANRJK010000002.1 coordinate 38,651, forward strand.
CGGTGGACTCGATGAGGAGTAGCAGCTGGTCGAGCGTGCGCGACACGATGCGGTAGCCCTCCGGGAAGGCGGCATCGAGGGCGCGGACCGTGCCGGCCCAGTCCGGCGCGACGGCTTGCCAGCGCGTCTTGGCGTGCTCGAAGCACACGGCGAGGGGTTCGCGGGTCCGGGGGTCGGCGAGCGTCTCGCCGGCATCGCAGCGGGGGTCCTCGGCGAGCAGCTCGACCGCGCCCGATTCGAGGTCCATGCGGCAAAGCGCCGCCGTGTCGCGACCGCGGCTGTCGCGCAGGTAGAGCCAGCGTCCGCGCGAGTCGTAGCCCATGATCTCGGTGGTCATCGTCTCGTCGGCCGGGAGGCGCAGGAAGACCTCGCCCGCGCGCGGCCCGTCGAGGCGGGTGTAGGTGAGGTCGCCGTTCTCCTCGAAGCGCGAGCCGAGGAAGCCGGTGAGGTCCCGGCGGAAGTCGAAGCCGGCCCAGCCCGCCTCGTTGCGGAGCACCTCGCGCGACTCGCCGCTGCGCAGGTCGATGGTCCAAACGTCTTGGTACCTCGGATCGCGGTGGTTCAGGCCGACCACCACCCGGTGCGGATGCTCCGGCGAGAGGTTCTGGATCGTGACACGCACACCCTCCTGCGGCGTGAGCAGGCGCCCCGGGCCGCCGTCGAGCGGGTAGGCGAAGAGCCGGTAATTCTCGTCCCCGGCGGTGTCCTGTTGCACGAGGAGGTGGGCGCCGTCGTAGGCCCATCGGTAAACATGGACTCCGCGGCCGGCGTCGCGCGTGACCGCGCGGGGGGCGGCGGAGTCGGCGGTGGGCGCGACCCACAGATTCTTGACGCCGTCGAGCGGCGCCAACCACGCGAGCCATTGGCCGCAGGGGCTGATGGTCGCCTCGGACCGGTCGGGATTGCCGAAGAGGAGCTTGCGCGGGATCAGCGTGGCCATGGGGGGCGGTCCGTGGTGGGGTGCGACGCCACCTTGGCCGGGGCCACCGCCCGGTGGCAACCTCCCCCACAGCCCTGTTGCCCCGCCGCGCTCCACCGGGGCGGATAGCCTCCCAGCCCACGGAGGCTCCCGCACCGCATCGTGACCACCCTCGACCCGCAGATCCAGCGCCGCCGCACCTTCGCGATCATCTCGCACCCGGACGCCGGCAAGACGACGCTCACGGAGAAGTTGCTGCTTTACGGCGGCGCGATCCACCTCGCAGGCGAGGTGAAGTCGCGCCGCTCGGACCGCTCCGCGCGCTCCGACTTCATGAGCATCGAGAAGCAGCGCGGCATCAGCGTCTCGACCGCGGTCATGCAGTTCCCCTACCACCAGTTCCAGTTCAACCTGCTGGACACGCCCGGCCACCAGGACTTCTCCGAGGACACCTACCGCACGATCTGCGCGGCGGACTGCGCGGTGATGCTCGTGGACGCGGCGAAGGGCGTGGAGCCTCAGACGGAGAAGCTGTTCCAGGTCTGCCGCCTGCGCGAGATGCCGATCTTCACCTTCATCAACAAGATGGACCGCGAGGGGCGCGACCCGCTGGAGCTGATGGAGGAGATCGAGAAGCTGCTCGGGATCCACTGCGTGCCGGCGAACTGGCCCATCGGACGCGGGCGCGACTTCGGCGGCGTCTTCGACCGCTTCAGCCGCGAGGCGATCCTCTTCGAGCGCAGCGAGAAGCGCGGCCTCGGCGCCGAGGACCTCCGCGTCGCCATCGAGGATCCCCGTGTGGAGGAGGCCGTCGGCATCGTCAGCCACCGCGAGTTCCTTGAATCCCTCGAGCTTGTCGAGGGCGCCGGCGAGGAGTTCGACGAGAAGCGTTTCCTCGCGGGCGACATCACACCGGTGTTCTTCGGCAGCGCGCTCACCACCTTTGGCGTCGAGCCCTTCATGGAGCGCTTCGGCGAGCTGGCGCCGATGCCCTCGCCGCGGCATACGACGAGCGGGATCCGCGGCCCGGAGGAGGCGGAGTTCTCGGCGTTCATCTTCAAGATCCAGGCGAACATGGACAAGAACCACCGCGACCGCATCGCCTTCGCGCGGCTCGTCTCGGGCCAGTTCAAGCCAGGGATGGAGGTGCTCCACGTCCGCGAAGGCCGCAAGATGCGCATCAACAACGCCACCACGTTTTTCGCCAACGAGCGCGAAGCGGTGGAGGAGGCGTGGGCCGGCGACATCATCGGCCTCTACGACACCGGCACGTTCCGCATCGGCGACACGCTGACGCAAAAGTCGTCCTTCGTGTTCGAGGGCATCCCGCGGTTCTGCCCCGAGAAGTTCGCCCGCGTGCGCACCCCGAACCCGCTGAAGCGCAAGCACCTCGACAAGGGCCTGCTCCAGCTCAGCCAGGAGGGCACCGTGCAGGTGCTCCGCAATCCGGAGCTCGGCGACCAGGAGCAGGTGCTCGCGGTCGTGGGCCACCTGCAGTTCGAAGTGGCGGCGCACCGGTTGAACGAGGAGTACAACGTCGAGGTGCAGCTCGATCCGCTGCCCTTCGCCGCGGCGCGCTGGGTGGTCGGCTCGCCGACCGAGGTGAAGATGCTGAACCGCAGCGGGATCAGCGCGGTGCTCGAGGATTCGCTTGGGCGCCCGATCGTCCTCTTCCGCGACGACTGGACGATGAAGCACGCGATCCGGAATTACGATAAACTGCAATTTCTGGCCGCCGCGCCGGACACCGCCCCGGAAAAAGACTAGGCCCCTTCCGCGGACGCCACGCGCGCGCTCAGCTCCAGGAAATCCGAAGCGATCAGGTCCCAGCGGTACCGCCCGGAAACAAGCGCGCGCGCGTTCGCCGCCATCGCCGCCCGCTCCCCCTGCGGCATCGCCCGGAAGCGCTCGACCCCCGCGGCGATCTCGCCCGCATCGGGGAGCGCTCCGAGGTTGAGCGCTCCGCCAATAGCGAAGAACTCCCGCATGTTCACCGCCTCCGTCAGCAGCAGGGGTACGCCGTGGGCCGCCGCTTCGAGGACCGCCATGCTCATGCCCTCTGAACGCGATGGCAGGACGAACGCATCGACGGAGCGCAACAGCGCTTCCTTCGCTTCGCCATCGACCGGGCCCGCGAAACGCACGCGGTCCTCGACCGAATAGGTGCGTGCATCGCGCTGCAACGAGGCGAGGCAGCCGCCTTGGTCGGGCCCGGCGATAATCAATTCCGGCATGGGAAATCGGAGGGCCGACCACGCCTCGATCAATTCCCGGATTCCCTTTTTCTCGTGGAGCCTTCCGAGGAAAAGGAACCGCTCGGGTACATCGCCGCGGATCGTGGCGGGAGGCTCGGACAGCTCTACCGCGTTCGGCAGCACACGCACCGTGGCGCCGGGCAGGGCGGCGACAACCGCGAACGCCTCGCTGTCGTTCAAGGCTCGGATGGCTGCGGCGCCGCGGAGGTTGCGCTCCTCGTAGAGCCGCCACGCGAGGCGCTTCCGCGAGGCGCGGTGGCGCAGCGCCCAGCCATCGAGCATCCCGTGCGGGTGGACGATTCGCGGCGCGTGCGCCGAGGCGGCGACGGCGCTGGTCCACATCCAGAGCCCATGCGACGAAAGCACCGAGGGCACCCCTTCGGCGAGGAGCGCGTCTAGGCGGCGCTTCAGCGCCGGCGACCAGCCGAAGCGTTCGGGCCCAAGCACCGGGAACAGTTCGAGCGGAACCGGATCCCACGCGGCGGCGTCCTCGTCGGAGAACTCGTCGCGGAGCGCGAGCGCGCGCACTTCGGCCCCCGCCGCGGCGCAGGCGCGAGCCAGCCCGCGCACCGAGTGGAACATGCCCCCCGCGCGGCGCGAGGCGCTCGCCACCAAGAAGATGATGCTCGGCACGGCGGTCACGGGCGGTCCGGCCATGGGGCGAGCGCTTCCGCGAGCAGCCGTGCGGCGAGCGGGGCGCGGGCCGGCTTCGCCAGCTCGACCAGCTCCCACAAGTGGGCGGCGAAGCGCTCCGGCCCCCACGCGGCGGCGATGCGCAGGCTCTCGGCGGAGAACTCCGCGCGTCGCGCCTCGCAATCGATCATGCGCTCCGCCGCCAGGGCGGGCCGGGCCGGATCGACGACGAAGCCGTTGCGCCCTTCCACGATCAGGTCCCACGCGGCTCCGGCGCCGGGAGAGGCGATCACCGGGAGCCCGGAGGCGATGGCCTCGCCGATGACGAGGCCCCACTGGTCCCGCTCGGCGAGGTGCAGCAGGCCGGCGGCGCGCTGGTAGAGCGCGGCGACGTCGCCGGGAGGCAAGCCGCCCGCGAAGTGGACGCTCGTTGCGAACCCCCGGTCGCGGCACTGCTGTTCGAGGCCCTCCCGCTGCGGGCCGTCGCCGACCAGCACCAGCGGTAGCGGCGAGTCGGCGATTCGCCGGTAGGAGCCGTAGGCGTCCAGGGCCGCGGCGTGGCCCTTGCGCGGGACCATCCGCGCGACCGCCAGCCAGTAGCGCGGGGGAATGCCGGGCGGTGGCGTCGGCGGATCCGCGCCGGGGCGGAACACCTCCACATCCACCACGTCGTACCCGTCGCGGACCGCGCCGTCGAATCCCAGCGCCTGAATGTATTCCCGCGAGCGGGATCCGGAAACCAGCGCTGCGGAAAATCCCCGGAGCAGCGCGGCCTTGACCGATTCCCCGGGCGCGCGCCGCGGAAAATCGTCCGCCTTGCTGTCGGTCATCAGGATCGCGGGCACGCGGCGCCTCAGGCACCATGCAAGCGCCTCGCGGCACGCGCGGCGAGAATATCCCGGAATTGCGACCGCGCGCGGCTGCTTCAGGTCGAGAAACGCGGAAGCAGTGACTTCCGACCCGGCGAACTCGAAAGGCGTCACGGGCCCGCGGGCCGAAGCTGCGCGCAACCGCGCCAAGTGGTGCGGCTCGAAGCGCGCCGCCAGGAGCGCGAGGGGAGCCGTCATGCGGGAACGGCGCGCCGTGCACGGGCGGGCGTCTCGCGGACGCGCATGGAGTCAGGCGCCTTTCGGGCATAAAGATAAGTCGCAAAGGCGCAGGCCGCGAAAAAGACGAATTGCGAGGATGCCCATGCGACATGGTGCGTGACCAAGTGCATTCCGTGCACCACCATGGCGGGATAAATCATGGTCGCGACGGGATAACCGGGGCTTTTCGCAACCTCCCAGAAGTAGCGGTAGAAGCGCGCGTAAAGTGCGAACAGGAGTGCTCCGAAAAACCAGAACTGCTTGTACGCCGTGTACGCCCCGGTGAGCGTCAGGCCGGTGGTCAATTGCAGCTCGACCGCGGATCGCAATTCCGTCGAGTCGGGTTCCGCGCCAAACTCGAGCAGCAGCGCCTCCTTGCGTTCGCGGCCCACGAACTGCGCCGGGATGTAGAAGCCCACGACCTGGTTCCAGAAAAGGGAGCCGTACTCCCAGCGGCCACTCTCGGTGGCGGCCTGCATGAGGTGGAATCCGTACTCCGTTTCGGAGGCGTTGTCCCCCGCGCCCGCAGCCTCGCGGGCGAGTCCGGCCCCGAGGTCGATCTTCGCCAGTTCCGCCAGTGTGACCTCGCGGTCCTCCAGCGCGGCGCGGTACGCCGGAATCGCGAAGATGAACAGCACGCCGGCGAGCGTGCCCGCGATCAGGAGCGTCCTGGTGGGGCGCCAGCCGCGCACGATGTGAAGCGCCAACGCTCCGCTGAGCAGCATCGTGAACGTCATCGCGCGACGGCCGAACACCACTTGGGGGAGCGGCCCCGCTAGCGCGACCGCCAGGGCCAACGCCGTGGCCCACTGCGGCCGCCGCAGGTAGAGCAACGCGCAGAGCGCCACCGCCGGCACCCCAACGGTCGCCACGAACGAGTAGCGCAGGATCGAGCCGGTCCACTGGCTGCTCCAGTAGTCCGGGTGCGTGCGGACCTTGTAGAAGAAGTAGGCGCCGACCGCTCCCATCACGAGGGCCGCGTGGAAGAGCCTCCGCCAGTCGGTCTCCGGCCGGAACCACGCCAGCGCGGCGGCGGTGGGCGCGCCGCGGTAGCCGAGCCCGCACGCGGCCGCGCACAGGCACAGCATCAGGAGCCCCCGCTGGAGGACTTCCGGCTGCATCGCGTCGGGGTCCGAGAGCAGCGCCAGCACCTGCGGCCCTTGGAAGCCGAGGAACGCCGCGCCCATGAAGAAGGGGAACTCGAAGCAGCGCGCGGGATCGCGGACGGCGGGCCACACGAGCAGCGCGCAGACCCCGAAGAACGCGAGCGCGAGGAGCAGCGTCACGCCGCCCTCACTCCTCCGGGTCCGCGGGGGCGATGCTCATGTAGGGCGGCAGCGGGAACGACTGCGCCAACTGGCCGAACGCGAGCGTCCTCGCCATCACCGTGGCACCGTAGGAGAAGCCGCAGCCGTTGAACTCGAGGCGCACGTCCCCGCCGCCGAGCTCGACCAGCGACTGGCCGATGATCTCTGCGTACATCTCCGGCGTGTTCACAAGCACTCCCACCGGGATCGCCACGCAGTCGGCGCGCTCCTCCGCCTTGCCGGGAAGCAGGCCGTCCGGCGGGCAACCCGCCCGCTGCGCGCGCAGCAGGAAGGCTTCGAGAAGGTCCTCCGCGGCGCAGCGGTCCTTCGCGCGGATTTCGAGGCGGCGCTTCATCCAGTCGAAGTCGAACGCCGCATTCACCTTCTTGCCGTCGCGCGACTCGGCGGTTTCCCGGAGTGCGCGGAACAGCTCGGACGGGCCGAAGCTGCTGGCGAGGCGCCAGTACTTGCGGGGCGCGCTCATGGGTTCCCCCGCGAGAGAGCCCGACGCGAAGCCGCGTCTGCGAACGGCGCCAGCAGCGCGTCGATCTCCTCGCGGAGTCGGCTGGCGGAGCCGATGGCCTCGCCGGAGACGGCGAAGTCGAGGCGCGGCAGGTCCCGCAGGCGGCCTTCCAGGTACGCCAGCTCGATCTGCTGCCGCACGGCGGGAAGCAGCTCCTTCGCGCGCTCCGCCGCGGGCGTGTCCTCGTAGTTGCGGAGGATCGTCCGCAGGTGTTCGAGCGCGCCGGAGAATTCCGCCAGGTAGTAGGCGCGCTCCGCCTGCTGGTACTCGACCTCGGCGAGGTACGGGCGGCGCTTCTCCTCCGTCTCGAGGCCGTCCTCGGAGAGCTTGGCGAGGCGCTCCGCCTCCCGCGCGACGGCGCTGCGGCGCCCTTCCCGCGCGAGGATCAGCGCGGCCAGGCGCCCCGCCTCGCGCAGGTCGCCCGCGTCGTACCGCTCCAACGCGTGCTCCAGCCGCGCCGTGTCCTGCGCGTCGCGGACCAGCACGAGCTGGGCGACGGCGAGTTCGCGCATCGTCTCGTTCTTCGTGGACTCCAGGAAGAGCGGCTCCGCCTCCTCGAGCAGGCCGTTCGCGGCGCACCAGAGGGCGAGTTCGAAGAGCGCGAGGGGATTCCCCCGGTCCGTCTCCGCTTCGCGGCGCAGGTACTCGACGCGCACCGCGAGCTCCGCCAGCTCCGGCGTCCGGCGGCCCAGCTCGACGGCGTTCACCGTGTACCAGGCTCCTTCCACATCGTTGCGGTCGAGGTACCACCGGACCTCGCGGGCGAAGAGGTCGAGCTCGGCCTCCTCCGCGTCCGTGGGGAACCGGTCGCGGGCGAGCGCGGCGACGGCGCGGGCGTCCGCGTGGGTGCCGTCGCGGTCCGCCGTGGTGCGGAGCGAGGCCAGCAGCAGCGCCGCGCGGTTGCGCGCGACCTCCGGCACGGCGTCGGCCAGCTCGCCGGTGAGTAGCCGCATCGCCTCGTCGGCCCGCCCCGAGTCGCGCGCGTCCGCGGCCTGCGCCAGGAGCGCGAGCGGACGCGCGCGGAACGCGCCCGCGTCCACGATCTCGTCCAGCCCGGAGGCGAGTTCGATCGCCTCGCCGAAGCGCGCGGACTGCGCGAGCCGGCGCACCTCGTCGAGCAGCACGCGCCTCGCCCAGTCGCGGTCGATGGGCCGGCCCTCGAACCACCCGGGCGCGATGCGTCGCACCTGTGCGGCGGCGTGCTCGATGTCGCCCGACTGGAAGAGCACCTGCGCGATGAAGAGGCGCAGTTCGTCCGGCAGCGGGTCCTCCGCCGCGAGATCCCGGAGCGCGAGGCGGTAGGCGATGGCGTCGTTGCCGGCGAGGGCGGTCGCGCGCTCCATGAGCCGGAAGGAGTTGCGGAGGAACAGGCGCGAAAGCTCCTCCGCGTCGCCGCCCCCGCGGAGGCGGAGCGTCGCGGCCTCGACGGCGCGGACGGGGTCGCCGCCGCGGAGCTGCGCCTCGAGCTCGGCCAACCCCGCGCCCGCGTCCTCCGCGGCGTCGATCCGCACGATGTCCGATTCGCGGAGTTGGATGATGCTGCCGCCGGAGCGGACGCGCACCTTCCCGTCGGAGCGCGAAAGGATGTAGCCCTGGATCGGCGGGCCGACCTTGCGGTGGATCACGTCCGCCGGAGCGGTCGCGGCGAGCAGGAGCAGTGCAAGGGTGGCGGCGCGCGTCACCGGAGCGCCTCCGCGCGGGCGACGCCGCGCAGTTGCGCCGCCGCGATCGCCGCGCACAGCGCGAGCGAGGCGCCCGTCAGCAGCAGCGGCGTCCGGAGGAATTCCGCGAGGCGCGCCAGCGCGACCGCCCCAAGAGAGGCTGTCGCGAGGAAGGGCAGGTACCAGTCCATGGTCCGCGCGTGGTCGCCGCCGGTCGCGATCAGATGCCGCTGGTAAAGGTTCGACCGGTGCGGACGCCACACCGCCTCGCCGCGGAGCGCGCGGCGCAGCATCGTGAAGCCGATGTCGAAGAGGCCGGGAAACACGAGCAGCAGATACACCGCCGGCGGAACAGGATGCTGCCCCCCCCGCATCAGCGATGCGAGCAGCAGGCAGGCGATCATGGCTCCGATGGCATGCGCCCCGCAATCGCCGAGAAAGGTTTTCGCATCGCCAAGATTGAACAGCAGGAACGCCATGCAGGCCCCGCAGAGCGCCCCGGCCACGGCGCAGAGCGCGCCCATGCCCGCGTGTCCCGCGTGCGCAAGCAGCAGCCCCAGCGCCGCGAGCTGCCCGATCCGCCCCGCCATCCCGTTGATCCCGTCCATGAAGTTGACCATGTTCATCAAGGCGAAGACGACCGCGGCCGCCAGCAGCGCGTTCACGAGCGGCGGCAAGCCCGCGGGGAGCACGGCGGGCGCCAGCCCGAGCGCCGGCGCCAACGCGGATACCGCCAGCAGCGCGGCGAGCTTGGGCAGCGGCCCGAGGCTCCGCAGGTCATCCCACAGGCCGACCGCGAACGCGGCCGCCGTGGTGGCGAAGACCGCGGCCCAGGGCAGCGGTACCGCCACCGCTCCGGGCGCTTCGCCCAGCGCCGGAAAGAGTAACGGCAGCGGGGCCACCGCGGCGATGCCCGCCGCGACGCCTACACCGCCGAGCCGCGGGGTGGGGACCGTGTGGCTGCTGCGCTCGTTCGCGTGGTCCAACCCCGCGCCGCGACGCGCCCAGGCGATGGCGAGGCGCGTCGCCGGCACCGCCGCCATATAGGCGAGCAGCGCCGCCGCCAATGCGCACGCGAGCATCAGCCCCATCGGGGGCCGCCGCCGGAAATCGCGCTTGAAGGGAAGTGCCCCCCGCGCGAACCATACGACAACAGCCTGTCGCCACGCCGGGAGCGGACCATGCAGGAACAACGCGCCTTCACCCTGATCGAACTCCTCGTTGTGGTCAGTGTGCTTGCCATTCTCGCCGCCATCGCGCTGCCGAACTTCCTCGAGGCGCAAACCCGGGCCAAGGCGAGCCGCGTGCTCGCCGACTTCAGCGCGCTCCGCACCGCCGCCGAAGCCTACCACGTGGACCAGAACCGCTACCCCCGCATGACGTGGGGCGCCGATCCGTACTTCGACGCCTACACCGGCTACGACCGCGTGGACGAGCCGATCTGGGGCACCATGGGATACTGGATCACCACGCCCACCGCGTACATCACCAAGTTCGACATCCTCGACCCCTTCACGCGCGGCAAGGACATCCGCTTCGACGCGATCCTCTACACCTACCACGACCTCCGCACCATCCGGTACGTCGAGCAGTTCAACCAGTACGACGTCCCCTCGCGGGAGTATGTCGAGCAGGAGCTGGGCGAGTACTTCTTCCTCTCGCTGGGGCCGGACGGCGACTCGGGTTCGCGCGGGGCGTTCGCGTTCTTCCTGCCTTACGACCCGACGAACGGCAGCGCCAGCGAAGGGAACATCATCCGCGGCCAGAAGCGCTGGTCCGAGGCGAACAAAACCCCGACCGGACTGTTCTGAAGGGCTATTCGGCGCCGCGGCGCAACTTGGCCCGCATCATCGCGGTCACCTTGCGGTTCATGGTCCGCAGCCGCCTCGCCAGCACCGCCGCGAGGTTCCGGTAGAGCCGCATCCCCTGGATCGGGTGCAGCCGCGTCACCGCCTCGATGTCCGTGATCGTGGTGCGCAGCAGGACGCACCGCTCGATGGCCACCACGGAAGCGCTCCGCTCCGCCCCGTCGATGAGGGACATCTCGCCGATCGCCGCGCCCGGCCCCAGCCGTGTGATGCCCACCTCGAAGTGCGGCGCGATCGACTCGATCTGCACGCCCGCCAGCCCGTCCACGAGGAAGAACACGTCGATGCCGCGCTCGCCCTCCGCCATCAGCACATCGCCGGGCTCGGCGCCCTCCAGGTGGCAGCGGTAGGCCACCTCGAGGATGAAGTCCTGGTCGAGTCCCTCGAAGACGAGCATGTGCGCCAGGTGCTCGGCGTACTTGCGGCGCTCCGCCTCGGGGATCGGGTGGGCCTCGGACATCGGTCGGTCAGTTCGCTGCCGCGGGCTTGGACAGCTTGTGGTCCGATGCGCCGTGCCGGTCGAGGTCGGCGCGCAGCATCATCTCGACGAGCTGGGTGAACGTCACCTGCGGCGTCCACCCGAGCTTTTCGCGCGCCTTCGCGGGGTCGCCGATCAGCAGGTCCACCTCCGCGGGGCGGAAGAGCGACTGGTCCGCGCGCACATGCGCCTCCCAGTCGAGGCCCGCGAGCGAGAACGCCGTCTGCACCAGCTCGCGCACGCTGTGCGTCTGGCCCGTCGCAATCACGTAGTCGTCCGGCTCCGACGCCTGGAGCATCAGCCACATCGCGCGGACGTAGTCGCCGGCGTAGCCCCAGTCGCGGCGCGCCTCGAGGTTGCCGAGCTTCAGCTCCTTCGCCTTGCCGACGACGATCCGCGCCACTCCGTCGGTCACGCGGCGCGTGACGAACTCGAGGCCGCGGCGGGGCGACTCGTGGTTGAAGAGGATGCCCGAGACGCCGAAGATGTTGTACGATTCGCGGTAGTTCACCGTGATCCAGTGGCCGTAAACCTTTGCGACGCCGTAAGGGCTGCGCGGATAGAACGGCGTCGACTCGCGCTGCGGCACCTCCTGCACCTTGCCGAACATCTCGGAGCTGGAGGCCTGGTAGAACCGGATGGTCGGGTCGACCGCGTAGATCGCCTCCAGCATCCGCGCCGCGCCGAGCGCGGTGACCTCGCCGGTCAGGATTGGCTGCGTCCAGCTCGTGGGGACGAAGCTCTGCGCGGCGAGGTTGTACACCTCCCGCGGCTTGATCGACTTCACGAGATGCGTCAGGCTGTGCTGGTCGATGAGGTCGCCCTGCACCAGTTCGATGTCGTCGACGATGTGCGAGATGCGGTCCCAATTCTCGGTGCTGCTGCGGCGGTGCAGGCCGTAGACCTTGTAGTCCTTCTCGAGCAGCAGCTCGGCGAGGTAGGATCCATCCTGTCCGGTGATGCCCGTTACCAGAGCGACGCGCTTCATGAAGTCCCCAGGGCGCTGTGGCGCCGACGGGAAGAGGATGGATCGGCGTGCGGGCGCGGCAACGGGAAAGCCGGTGCCTATTCGTTGGAGGGTTCCTCCGGCGCCCGTTCGATGGCGATCCACCGGAGCCCGCCGCAGCCTGTGCAGCGCCCCAGCGTGTGCTTCGTGCCCCAGGCGCCAAGCCGCACTACGCCGGCGGCGCTTGCGTCCTTGGTCCGCCGCGGGACGTGCAGCGCACCCGCCACCCGGGGGCGTTGCCCCCCGAGGGGTGCATTCCCCGCCGCCGGACGCGGATGGCCATGGCGCCAACCGCGAGCAGCGCGGCGCAAGCCAGTGAGAGCGTCAGTGCCAGCACGGCGTATCGATCCATGGAATAGGTCACCACTACATCTATTCTCCCCGCGCCGCCGCAATCAACCCGAGGTTGCCATTGCGGGGACCGCCGCGCCGTTGGACGATCAGGGCGAATCGTTCCGGGAAAGGCCACACATGCCGCTTCGCCACACCATCGCCGCCGCCCTCGCGGCCATCACGACCTTCTGCCACGCCGCGGCGGAGCTGCCCCAGGCGCCCGCCGCCGCCCTCAACGGGCACCCGATCGCGACGCTCGCGGCGCGCGCCGGGGGAGCGCCGCTGCGCGGGGGCGATGTGGTGCTGCTCACCTCCGGCGCGCGGGCGCTCCTCGCCGCCAAGGGGCCGGGCGTGTCGCCGCGCGACGCCGTCGCCGGGACCGGGTTCGAGTGGCTGGCCCCGGTCGGCAAGGATGCCGCGCTCCTGCGGGTGGACCACCAGCCCATCGCCGCGCGGAGTGGCCTCGCGCTGGCGCCCCTCACGCCGGAGCTCCGTGTCCACCGCGAGTTGGAGGCGCATCTAGCCGCGCCCAACGAGGATACGCTGGCGCTCGTGCTGACCGTCGAGGGCGACGCCGAGGATTACGCCGAGGACGTCGGCCGCCGGCTCCCCCCCGGAGTCCACATCACCGGCGCCGCGCAGCGCGGCGGGCTGGGCCGCCTCGGCGTGGAAGTCGCCCCCGGCGCGCTGTCGGCGGCGGTCGAGCGCTTCGCGACCGAGTCCCGCGTGGTGACGATCATGGGTGGCGGGGGAGCGAAGCTGCTGAACATCAGCGCCAAGCGGATCGTCCAATCGGGCGACGCGAGCGCGGTCGGCGACACCCTCTGGGCCCGGGGCCTCTACGGCGACGGACAGATCGTGGCGATCCTGGACACCGGCGCGGACTACCGGAACTGCTACCTCTCGGAGGGCGAGACCGACGCGACGCCTCCGCCGGTGAACCAGGGGTTCGGGGCGGGCGCCTCCACGCCGGACCTGTCGCGGCGCAAGATCATCTCCTACAACATGCTCCACGCGGGCGACAACCCGGCGAACGGCGCCTCGGCCTACGACAACCAAGGGCACGGCACCTACGTCGCCGGCAACGTCGGCGCCAGCGCCGCCTCCGCGCCGTTCGATCCGGTGGTGCGCAACGGTCCCGCGCCCGCCGCCAAGTTCGTCATCCAGGACGGCGGCTTCACCACGCTCGACGATTGTTCCGACCTCGCGGCGCTCGGCTGCCCGGTGATCGACCTCACCACGACGGTAGAGCAGGCCTACGCCCAGGGCGCCCGCATCCACAACAACTCCTGGGGCGACCGCGAGAACTTCAATCCCCAGAACACCTACACCGCGATCTGCGTCGACTTCGACGACATGGTCTGGCGAAACCCGGACTTCCTGATCGTCTGCGCGGCGGGCAACTCCGCATCGCTCGGCAACGGATCCGTCGGCAGCCCTTCGGTCGCGAAGAACGTGCTCTCCATCGCCGGCACGCAGAATCCGAACCTCAACACGATCATCAGCTTCAGCAGCATCGGCTGGGCGGACGACGGGCGCATCAAGCCCGACCTCGCCGCGCCCGCCTCGACCTCGACGTCGCGACCAAACAGCACCTACTCCGATCCGGCGGTCCACTGCCTCGTCTCCACGGTCCAAGGCACCAGCATGGCCTCGCCCATGTCCGCCGGGGCCGCGGCCCTGGTGCGCGAGTACTTCGCCAAGGGATGGTACCCGGGCGGCGCGCCGGAAGCGGCGGACGAGTATCCCACCCCCTCCGCCGCCCTCGTGAAGGCGGTCATGGTGAACGGCGCCATCCGCGTGGCGAACGAGCCGGTCGCGCCTTCTCGCAGGCAGGGCTGGGGACGGGTCATGCTCGAGGAGGCGCTCTACTTCGCGGGCGAGGCCCGCCGCCTCGTGGTCGCCGACCGCCTCGCCGAGTTCGACGACGAGACCGATCCCGTCTTCGAACTCGAGCTGTCCTCCAGCGGCAACGCCGCGGGGGGCAACTTCACGGTGACGCTCGCCTACACCGACTACCCGGCGCTCGCCGGGGCGGTGCCGGCGCTCGTGAACGACCTCGACCTCGAGGTGGAGTCGCCCAGCGGAACCGTCTACCGCGGCAATGTGTTCGACGGCGCCGGCCTGAGCGCCACCGGCGGCGCCGCGGACTCCCTGAACAACGTCGAGAAAGCGGTCCTGCCCATCGCCGCCGGGGTGTGGAAGGTCCGAGTGCGTCCCAGCACCATCATCGAGCCCGGGCAGGGCTTCGCCCTTTCGGTGCTTGGGGATGTGGTGCCTTCTTCCGGCGCCGATGTGTCGGGTTGGTCGCTTTACTGAGCGGCCGGGGCGGCCGGCTTCTCGCGCCGCCAGAAGTAGTGGAATCCACGGGGTAGCACGCCGCGGTCCGTCGGTGTGCGCCCTTGCCACGTCGACTTCTTCACGAACCCCAGGTACGCCGAGGCGACGGCGGACTGCTCCGGAGACAGCTCCCCCTGCGCGGCGAGTAGTGCCGCGACGTCGACGAAGTACCGCCGCGCGGCGGTGGCGGCGAAGCGCGCCATCTGCATCCCGGGCGCCAAGTCGGCGTCCTGCGTCGCGGTCCCTGCGAGCATCCCCGCCAGCGGCGCCGCCGACGCCTCCGCCAGCGCGGCGTCGAGCCCGCGGCGCAAGGGCGGGTAGCCCGCCGGGAGCACGAGCATGGCGTAGGACCGCTCCTCCGCGAGATGTTGTCCCAGCGAGCGCAGGAGCACGCGCCAAGCGAACGGCACCGCGGCCGCCTCGGCGACCGGCTCCTCCGCGGTGCGCCGGTCCATGACCACCAGGAAGGTGCGCACCTCAAGCTGTAGAAAAACCCGAAGCGAGGCGGTTAGGTAAGCCCGGCTCCAATCCGTCCCCGCGTTGCGCGGCCTCATCAGGTCCGGCGCGCAGAGGCTCAGGGAGGAGGCTGGAGCCTCGGCGGGCTTGCGGAACGCGCGGTTCACGCCCGCGAGGCGCCGCTGGAGGCCGCGCATGTGGCGGGCGGCGATCGAGGCGCCCGCCAACGCCCACACCGGCGACCCCTGCGGATCGGCGAGCTTGCCGGATTGCTGGAAGAATACGAACCGCAACACTCCACCTCCGGCCCGGCGGCTCTTCGAGCGCCCGGCGGGTCGCCCGGCCGCGTCCGGCGCCGGGGTGTCGTTCACATCATAAGGAAATGACCGTGCGCGAACGCACGGCCACGGGCAAAAGGAAAGCGGTTGCGGAGGAAGCGCTTACTGCGCGGCGGAGGCCACCCGTTCGGAACCGGCGCTGGTGGACAACGCCAGCCCCGTGTCGCGCGCGGCCTGTTCCACCTCGGGACGCACGGCGATCATCGATTGGTCGGTGGCCTTGCCAAGCTCCCTCAGCATCGGGCCCGGGAACAGGCCGATCCACAGCGCGGCCACCGAGAGGAACGCGAGCTGGCCCCATTCGCGGACGGAGAGGTCGTGCTCGTGGTCGTGGCCGTGGTCGCCGTGGCCGTGGTCGGCCTTGGCCGGGGAACCGAAGAAGACCTTCTGGTACATGATGAGCAGGTAGACCGCGCCGAAGATCACGCCGGTCGCGGCGATCGCCGCCACGAACCACGTGTACTGGCTCTGGCCCAGCGCCGCCATGAAGCTCGCAGGCTCCATCGCCATCAACCGCATCGGGATCGCGTTCATCGAACCGAGCAGGATGTTGAACTCGCCGATGAAACCGTTCAGCCCCGGGAGGCCGACGCTGCTGAGCAGCATCACCATGGTGAGCGACGCGTAGATCGGGAGCGTGTGCGCGAGGCCGCCGAGCTTCGCCATCTCGCGCGTGTGGCGCCGCTCGTAGATCATGCCGACCGCGAGGAACAGCCCGCCGGTCGAGATGCCGTGGTTGAACATCTGCAGGATCGCAGCCGTCATGCCCTGGTTGTTGAAGGTGAACACCCCAAGGACGATGAAGCCCATGTGCGAGACGGAGGAGTACGCCACGAGCCGCTTCATGTCGGTCTGCACCATCGCGGTCAGCGCGCCATACACGATCGCGATCAGGGACAAGTAGATGATGAGCGGCGCGAAGGCGAGGGAGGCGACCGGGAAGAGCGGCAGGCAGAAGCGCAGCATGCCGTAGACGCCGGTCTTCAGCAGCACCGCGGCCAGCACCACGGAGCCCGCGGTCGGCGCCTCCGTGTGCGCGTCCGGCAGCCAAGTGTGGAACGGGAACAACGGCACCTTGATCGCGAACGCGAAGAAGAGCGCCAGGAACGGCCACGTCGCCGTCCGCAGCGCGTCGGAGCCGTTGGCCAGCAGCATCTCGTAGGAGTAGGTCTGCCCGCCGTTGTAGTAGGTCCAGATCAGCGCCAGCAGCATCAGCACCGAGCCGGCCAGCGTGTAGAGCACGAACTTCATCGTCGCGTAGATCCGGTTGCTCGAGCCGAAGATGCCGATCAGGAAGTACAACGGCACCAGCATCAGCTCCCAGAAAATGTAGAACAGGAACATGTCGAGCGCCGCGAAGGTGCCCATGATGCCGGTCTGCAGCAGCAGGATGAAGAAGTAGAAGGTCTTCTCGCGCTCCGTGACGGCGGTCCAGGAGCAGAGGACGGCGATCACGCCCATGAGCGCCGTCAGGATCATCAAGGTGAACGAGAGGTGGTCGACGCCTATGGTGTAGGTGATGTTGAACTGCGGGAGCCAATCGGCGCTCTCTCGGAGCTGGAAGTGGCTGAGGACGCGGTCGCCGTGGACGCCGACCTCGAAGGCGGCCTGCTCCGAGGCGGGGAGCGCCCGGACGGCGTCGAGGTTCGGCGCCTGCCAGTCGAACTTTTGCGCGGCGGCGCCCACCAGCGCCAGATCCGCGATCATGATCGCGAGTGCGGCCCACTTCATCGCGGGGCGGGGAACAACGAGGAGCGCCAGCAGGCCAAGTGCCAACGGCAGCCAGATGATCAGCGAAAGCAGCATAGGGTCGTTCGGGAACCGTGGTCCGGTGAGGGTGTGGGCCGGCGCGCGCCAACCCGCATCGCAGCGGCCAGAACGGCCCCGCACGCCCACCGGGACAACAGGGAAATCGTCCGGAGCCCGGCCTCCCGGCCCGGCAAACTGAAGAAAAGCGCTTGTTGTCGGTATGCAGTTGCGATGCGAGCGACCGCTTGCCCGCCGCGCCCCGCAGGCGCCGGATGGCACCCGGGCGCTGCGACGCCCGAACCCCGAGAGGACGCCATGACCCGGACCGCCACTGCCTTCTTCGCCGCCGCCACCATTGTGCTGGCCGCCGCCCCCCTCCACGCCCAGGAGGCCTACACCCACGAAATCAAGCTCCAGAAGGGCGACGCCTTCGCCGTCAAGCGGTCCCAGGACCTCCTCATCGACCAGAAGATGATGGGCATGACCATGAAGGTCACGAACCAGTCGAACGCGGTCTGGTCCTATAGCGTCCTGGACGTGGAGGCGGACGGCACCGCGCAGATCCAAGTGACCGTCCTGTCGATGGCCATGAATCTGGAAAACCCGATGATCAAGATCAAGTTCGACTCGAGCGCGGGCGCGGCTCCCACCACGCCGGAGGAGCGCATGGTCCAGGGGTTCGTGGGCCAGACGTTCTTCATCCGCCTCTCGAAGGCAGGCGAGGCGCTCGACGTTGTCGGCGCCGAGGCGATCCCCGAGGCCGCCTTCGCCGCCGCCCAGTTCCCCGAGGCGAACATGATGGCGCCGATGCTGAAGGCCGAATTCGCCTCCGCGTTCACCGCCGATTCCCTCAAGAAGTTCCACACGAACTACTTCGGCGGGTACGACGGGCGCCAACTCAAGGCGGGGGAGACCTGGACGGTCGAGGAGCCTTCCGAGCAGATGAACATGCACTCCCTCTCGAAGGTCACCTACACCGTCGCCGAGTCGACCGCCGGCCTGCTCGATGTCGCTTCCTCCGTGACCCTCTCGCCGGATTCGAACGCGCCCGCCGGCTCCATGGGCGGCCTGACCGGGACCGGGTCGGGAGTGACGCAGATCCACCTCGCGAGCGGGCTTCCCGTGCTCACCACGGGAACCGGCGCCTTCTCCTCGACGGTGACGACACAAGGCATGACCGTCGGGCTCAACATCACGTCGTCCGAGCGAGCCGAGTTGCGCCCCACCGCCGGCGCCCTGCTCGGGCTGCTCAAGTGATCCGCGTCCAGCGCGCCCTCGGCGCCCTCCTCCTCTTCGCCGCCGGCGCCTCCGCCCAGGACGCGGTGGATGCGCGCATCCGCCTCGCCGCCGGCGACGCGTTCGAACTGCGCCGCGTCGCCGCGGCGGAGATCAAGCAGACGCTCCCCACCGGCGAGGCGCAGACAATCCGCCGCGAAATCGACGCCCGCCACGATGTCGAGGTCGTTTCGGTCCGCGAGGACGGAGCCTTCGAGATCAAGGTCACCTGGGCGCGCTTCGTCTCGTCACAGGAATCCACCGCGAGCACCTACGAATTCGACACGGCCCAGGACAAGGACTCGAAGGAGGCGGTCCCGCAGTTCCTCATGGCGCTGGCGGGGCGTGGATTCACCGCCGTCCTGTCGCCCGACGGTTCGGTGTCGGAAGTGAAGGGGGCCGCCGAGGAGGCGGCGGCGGCGATCGAGACGCTTCCGGCGATGAAGCTGCCCGCGGCTGCGCCGGCCAAGGCCGCGCTGCTCAGCGAGTACTCGAACGAGCAGATCGGCAACCAGCTCGAAGCGGTCTTCCGCACGCTTCCGCCCTCCCCGGTCGAGCCCGGCGCCACTTGGACCATCGAGCACCGCCTCGGCGGTTCGCTCCCCATGGTCGCCACCAACACCTACACGCTGTCCGAGGTCGGCGACGGCGCCATCGTGCTGTCGCTGGAGGGCGCGATCGCGTCGAACGACGCGGCGCCGCCGGTCAACGTGAACGGCGTGCCGATCCGCACCAGCGTCGCCGGCTCGCAGAAGGGCACCGTCGAGCTGTCGCCCGCCAGCGGCCTCCCGGTGAAGGCCACCATCGAGGGGGCGCTCACCGGGGAATCGGTCACCGGCGGCCAGCTCGTGATCCCCATCGAGCGCACCAATAAGATCACCGTGACCACCACGCCCAAGGCGAAGTGACGGGCGCGGGAGCCTCCGCCGAGTACCGCGCGCTGCGCCGCCAAGTGGCGGCGCTCCTCGTTCTCTTCCTCGCGCTGCTTCTCTGGGGCGCCTGGCACCTCCGGCCCGGACCGCGCGAGGAACGCGCGATCCGGGCCGTCTTCCTCGAAGCCCAGAGACGCTTCGAGGAAGACAAGCCCGAGGAGATCGAGGCGCTTCTCGCCCGCGACTTCGCCTACCGCGGCATGGATCGCGCCGCGTTCCCGGCGTACCTCGCGCGGATGCGCGGCGTGTACCGGATGCCGCAGGCGACTTTCGAGTGCCTCGATTTCCAGTTCGCCGCGGACCGCTCCGAAGCCCTCGTCCGTGTCCGCGTCGACACCGGCGGGATGATCGATCTTGCCCGGCGGCAGGGGCGGCGCGACACCGTCCACCTGCTCGACGTCTCGCTCCGCCGCGAGGGCGGCGACTGGCTGGTGACCACCTACGAGCTCCTCGACGACTGATGCGAACCCCGCTTACGCTGCTTGTCCTCCTCGCGGCGCTGGCCGCCACCGCCTGCGCCCCCCGCGCCCGGCTCGCCGGCGCCGATGTCCTCTTTCCCGACCTGCGGCCCGACACGGTCGACGCGACGATGCTGCACGTCGCGGCGGGCGGAGCAGTGGTCGCTTTCCTCTCCATGCCCGAGGCCGCCCGCCCCGGCGGCCCGGTGCTCGATCCCGCTTCGATCCGCGCGACCTTCGACGGCGAGCCCTGCGCCTGGCACCTGGTCTACCGCCTGCCGCAGCTCCCGGCGGTCGCCGTGCTGCTCCCCGAGGACGCCCTCGCGCGGGGTGGCGGCGAACTCCGAATCCGCGCGGGTCTGCTCGGCCACCGCGGCGACGCCTTCGATGCGCGCCGCCGGCTGGAACCGGCGGACGGCGCCCGCCCGATCTGGTCCGAATTCACCGTGAACGTGGTGGACGCGCAGGGCGACCCCATGCCGGGGGCGCTCCTTTACGGCCAGCACCTCAAGGGCCTCTTCCGGCGCACCGGCGGCGAGGGGGTCGCGCATCTCGACGCGTTGGTGCGCGGACGGATCGAAGCGCACCTCGCCTACGCGCCGGGGCATTGGGCCGCGGCGTTCGATCCGCGGACGGTCACCGGCGCCGCGCTGCGGCCCGTCGCGCCGGACGCCGCCCGGGCGGTGCGGGAACTCGGCGGCATCGCCCCGCAGCCGCTCGCCGGTGGCCCGCGCTCCCCGCGAGCGCTTGGCGTGCGGGAGGTCGCCGTCGAACTCGCCGCGGACGCCCTCCCGCAGGATGGCTGGGCGCTCGTCGAGGTGGCCGGGCGGTACTGGCTGGCGCTGCGCGGCGCGGATACCCATCGAGTCCTGCTGCCGGACGACGGAGCCGCCCACCTGCTGGTGGCCTCGGCGCCGGGGCATCTTCCCGTCCGCGTCGAGGTGCCCGCCGCGGCCGGGAACGCGGTGCTCCGCTTGGCGCCGATGCCGACCTCCGACGCGCAAGCAGGCCAAAATACCCCTTGACGGACCCGTCGAGGCGCCGCACCCTCTTGAAATTACTGGGGAGAATTGCGCCCTGCCGCCGCTAGGCACCAAGCCATCCGGGGACCACGCCACACCCACGACGATCCTCCCCGCTCCCGGCACGCAGCTCCCGCCCGCCCCCCGCCCAAATCAAGACCTCGGCAACCCGACCACGAAAGGCAGCACCCGACCGGACATGAAGAAGTCCGCCAACAAGAAGTTCACATCGATCATCCAGCAGCTCGTGCTCCGCAGCCAGGCGAACGGACACATCACCTACGAGGACATCAACGACGTCCTTCCCGCGGATTTCCCGACGGACGACATGGAGCCGCTGCTGGTCGAGCTGGAGGGCCTTGAGATCGCCATCCGCGAGCCCGGGGAAGCCGCCCCCGCACCGCAGAAGCCCAAGGCGAAGGCCCCCGCCAAGAAGGCCGGCGAAGACGAGAAGGACGAAAAGCCCATCGGCACCGGCGAAGTCATCATGGACGACGCCGACGACGAGGAGGCGCTCGCGGAGCTCCGCCGCACGCTCCTCCAGCAGCCCGTCGACACCTCGCGCATCGACGACCCGGTCCGCCTGTACCTGATGGAAATGGGCAAGGTGCCCCTCCTCACGCGCGACGAGGAGGTCCACCTCGCGAAGCAGATCGAGAAGGGCCGCCACGAGATCATGGGCGCCATCTCGCGCGCGACGGTCACCGCCGGCGAGCTGAAGCGCATCTCCGCGCGCATCGAAACGGGCCAGTTCAACCTGAACGAGATCCTCCGCGCCACCGTCGACGAGACGGACCCGGAGGAGCGCGCCCGCGTCATCAAGCTGGTCCTCGACAACCTCAACCTCGCGCTCCGCAACTACGAGGCGATCGCCAACGAACTCGACCTCCTCGAAGACCCGAACGCGCCGGAGGACGAGAGCGGCAAGTCCCGCGAACTCGTCGAGCGCCTCCGCTCGGAAATCTACGACGCGCTCCGCAAGATCGACCTCAACTTCTCCATCGTCGAGCAGATCGCCCTGCGCGTGAAGGACCTGTACGCGCAGATCGACAAGGCGCAGGACGACATCAAGCGCACGCTCCTCCAGGCGATGACGACGCCAAAGGGCGACCTGCACCGCGCCATCAGCGGCGAGGAGGACCTCCGCAAGATCGTCCGACGCACCCGCAAGAACTCGCCCGAGGCGAAGAAGCTCATCCGCGACACCGGGCGCATGCTCGACGACTTCATCAAGTTCGACAAGCGCATCCGCATGGCGCAGCGAAACATCAAGCGCCTCGAGAAGGAAGCCGGCAACAGCTACCTCGAACTCAAGGAAGTCGTCCGCCAGATCCGCGAAGGCGAGAAGATCGCCCACGACGCAAAGATGAAGGTCGTCGAGGCCAACCTCCGCCTCGTGGTCTCCATCGCGAAGAAGTACACCAACCGCGGCCTCCAGTTCCTCGACCTCATCCAGGAGGGGAACATCGGCCTCATGCGCGCCGTCGACAAGTTCGAGTACCAGCGCGGCTACAAGTTCTCCACCTACGCCACCTGGTGGATCCGCCAAGCCGTCACCCGCGCCATCGCGGACCAGGCGCGCACGATCCGCATCCCGGTCCACATGATCGAGACGATCAACAAGCTCTCGCGCGTGCAGCGCTTCCTCGTGCAGGAACTCGGCCGCGAACCAACCCCCGACGAGATAGCCGAGAAGATGGGCATGCCGGTGGACAAGATCCGCCGCGTGTTCAAGATCGCCCAGCAGCCGATCTCGCTCGAGACGCCGATCGGCGAGGACGGCGACTCGCACTTCGGCGACTTCATCCCCGACGAGGACGCCCCCTCCCCCGTCTCCGCAACGGCCTACAAGCTGATGCAGGAGAAGATCGAAGAGGTCCTCGAAACGCTCACGGAGCGCGAACAGAAGGTGCTCCGCCTGCGCTTCGGCATCGGCTCCAGCGACTTCCCCCGCACCCTCGAAGAAGTCGGCACCATCTTCAACGTCACCCGCGAACGCGTCCGGCAGATCGAGACCAAGGCGCTCAACAAGCTCCGCCACCCGAGCCGCCGCGGTAAGCTGATCGAGTTCATGGAGTAGGCGGCGGCCCGGAAGGGGCCTCCACGCGCAGCGATTCCGGGCGGCGGGGCGAAAGCTCCGCCGCCCGAGTTCTTCCCGCTACCTGTCCGGCGAGCGCTTCTCGTTGGCGTAGGATCGGAGTACCGCAGCCGTCGCGCGCAACATCACGCCGCACTTCTCCGGAAAGCCCAACTCAAGATCGCGGACGAACGAGTATGCCAGGGACAGCCACATGAGGAGGGTCAGCTCGGCGTAGCCGCGCCCCTTCTCGATTCCGCGGGGGGACCATTCGCCGCTCTTCGCGGAACCGGAGAGCGCCCAATGCCCGTCCATCAGCTTGTCCCCCCGAGCGTGATCTCGCCCTTCCGGCAGTCAACGACATGGCGGCGCAGCAACTCCGCGTCGGAGAGCGTGGCGCCGTAGCGCTCCTCCAACGTCGCCCGGTCCGGGAGGAAGTCCAACCGCCATGAGAGTTGGGACATCAGCTCGAGCGCCCCGCGCCGCGTCATCGAGCGGAAGCCGCGCTCATGGAGGATTACGTGGGCACCCCTGGTCCGAACCGCCAGCCATCCGACAGCGGACAGCATGAGGACTAGCAGCGGAATCTCTCCCTCGAACCCCTCTCGCCATGTCCCGCTGCGGATCATCAGCTCACGCTCCATAATCCCCGAAAGCTCGATGGGGAGAAGGAACACCAGTGCTCCGGCCGCGGTCGGGTCGGCAGCCGACTGTAGGAACGCCACGGTCGAGGCGACGACCACGACCTTCAGCACGACCGCGCCCGCGGCGTAGATGCCCCAAGGGAAGAACTCGCGCCGGACATACAGCAGCGCCATGAAGAGCAACGCCGCCGGTGTGATGTAGTAGGAGGCGATCAGCAGAAGTGGCCACAGCCACCGCTTGTGCCGCGGGGCGATCATGGCGATCCTGTCGTTGGAAGCGCCCATGGCGCGGCCTCCGGAGTACCGCCGAAGGATAGGCATGAGGCGCGCCGTTCCGCAATGCGGATCCCGGCCGCCCGGCGGCGCCTCGCGGAGCGGTGCGGAAAAGCATTGGCCGCAAGGTTTTCCGCTTGCATCGCCCCGGAGCGGACGGGTTTCCTTTCCCGCTTTGCGTCCGCACGGGCTTTGTCCCGTGGCGGGCGCGCAACCCGACCAAGCCACCCGCGGCGACGCCGCGGGCACCGAGCGCCGGCATCGCAGGACGCGGCTTGGCGGTCAGGAATCGAGTGAAGTCCCATGAAGCAGATGGTCCGTGATTTCGAAGCACGGCAGCTTCGCAGCGACGTCCCGGAATTCCGCCCTGGCGACACCGTCCGGGTCTCCGTCCGTATCAAGGAAGGGGACAAGGAACGCGTGCAGGACTACGAAGGCGTAGTCATCAAGATCAAGGGCGAGGGTTTGCGGGAGACGTTCACGGTGCGGCGGCTTTCCTTCGGCGTGGGCATGGAGCGCATCTTCCCGATGCACAGCCCGCGGATCGAAGAGATCAAGGTCGTGCGCCGCGGCATCGTCCGGCGCGCCAAGCTGTACTACCTCCGCAGCCTCAGCGGCAAGAAGGCCCGCATCCGCGAACGCCGCGCCGTCCGCCCGGACGCGTCGGCGAAGGCCGCATCCGCGGAGAACTAAGACGGACCTGGGGCCCGTGCGCCGCTGCGGCGCCGGGCCGCGAGTCGCCACCCCGCCGGCGCGCCCCGCGCCCGCCGGCCTTCCCTGCCACGGAGCCGAGTGCTCCGTCGCCAACCCATAGGGAGTACCCTTCCCCATGCCACAATGCGCATACGAATGCGTCGTGGTGGTCGATCCCACGAAGACGGAGCAGGACATCACCACCCTGCACGACCGCATCGCGGACACGATCACCACAAACGGCGGCCAGGTCACCACGCGTGACGTCTGGGGCCGCCGCCGGCTCGCCTACGAGATCAACCGCCGCCGCGAAGGCCACTACACGGTCTTCCACTTCGACGGCCCCTCCTCCGGCCAGCTCCTCCCCGAACTGAAGCGCCTCCTGCGCCTCGACGAGTCGATCCTGCGCTTCCTCGTGGTCCGCGCGGTCGTCGGCAAGTCGAAGGGCGATCCGGCGCTCGCCGAGCGCATCCAGGCCCAGATGTCGGCCCCGCGCTACGGCGGCAACCGCCGTCCGTCCGGCCCGCCCCGCGGCGAAGACGCCGCGGCGGCCGCCGAGGCACCCGCTGCGGAGGCCGCACCGGCCGAAGCGGCGCCCGCCACCGAGTAACCGGAAAGGGAACCGCGCACCGTGCCCGCCTTCATCACCATCTACGGCAACCTCGGCCGCGACGCCGAGGTCCGCTCCACCGCGAGCGGCGACACCATGGTCAGCTTTTCCGTGGCCGTCTCCCATTGGAACGCCAAGGAACGCTCGGAGACCACTTCCTGGTTCCGCGTGTCCGTCTTCGGACGCTACGCCGAAACCTTCAAGGAACTCCGCAAGGGCGATGTCGTGCTGGTGAACGGCGACCTCGAACTGCGCGAGTTCGCCGCCCAGGATGGAACCAAGCGCATGAGCGCCGAGATCATCGCCCGCACCGTCAAGGACATCAGCCGCCAGATGCGCTCGCGCATGGGCGGCGGCGCCCAAGGCGGGGCGGAGCATGCCTCCGAAGCCCCCCCTTCGCAGGGTGGGTGGACCCAAGCGCCACGCGCTGCGCGCCCCGAGCCCAAGACCCAGCAAACCGAGGACGACCTCCCCTTCTGACACCCGTCGGAAGGCAGGCGCGCCACCCATAACCCGAACAAGCCAACGGCACCCTCCCAGGAGAACGCACCATGGCCGAAATGGAACGCCGCGACGACCGCCGCGACGACCGCCCCGAGGGCGAAGGCGCCCCGCGCGAACAGCGCCCGCGGCGCCGCATGCAGCGACGCAAGGTCTGCTTCTTCACCGCCACCAAGGCGGAGTACGTGGACTACAAGGACGCGGACCTGCTCCGCCGCTTCGTCACCGACCGCGGAAAGCTGCTGCCGCGCCGCATGACGGGCACCTCCGCCAAATTCCAGCGCCTTCTCACGAAGGCCATCAAGCGCGCACGGCACCTCGCCCTGCTGCCCTACACGGTCCGCTGACCCCGGCCCCGCGAATCAGGAGAACGCACCTATGCGAATCATTCTCATGCGCTCGGTCGACAAGCTCGGCACCGCCGGCGACAGCGTCGACGTCCGCCCGGGCTACTACCGCAACTACCTCGGCCCCCGCGGCATCGCCGTCGTCGAAACCGACGGCAACCGGCGGATGGTCGAGTCGCGCCGCAAGTTCCTCGAAGCAATCGTCATCCGCGAACGCGGCGACGCCGAGAAGCTCCGCGAGACCATTCAGGGCGTCAGCCTCGAATTCTCGCTCCGCGCCAACGACAAGGGCCAGCTCTTCGGCTCCGTCACCACGCAGGACATCACCGAGGCCTTCGCCGCGAAGGGCTTCGAGATCGACCGCCGCAAGGTCGAGCTCGGCCACCCGATCAAGACCCTCGGCGAGCACAAGATCCGCCTCCGCCTCTACCCGGGCATCACGAGCGAGAACATCGTCTCCGTGACGCGCCTGCTGCAGGCCGGCGAAATGGACCCGGAGCAGGCCGCCAAGGAGGCCCATGAGGCCGAACTGGCCGCGGCCCGCGCCGCCGCCGACCGCGCCGCCATGGGCGGGGACGACGACGACGACGAGTAATCGTCCCGGCCAACGGCACCAACCCGGACAGCACCGCACGCCGCCCCGGAGCCCACGCTCCGGGGCGGCGCCGCATTGCGGGAACCCCTCGCCACCGGCGCCCCGGCTCCGCACGATCCTGCATTCCGGGCGCGCCGGGCGCCCGCATCCAACCAGCGAGGCCGCACCATGCAACGCCGCGTCGTCATCATGGCAGGAGGCGCCGGCGAACGCTTCTGGCCCGCCAGCCGCCAAGGCAGGCCCAAGCAGCTCCTCCGCCTCCTCGGCGACCGCACGATGCTGGAACTCGCCGTCGAGCGGCTCGCGCCGCTAATCGCGCCGGAGCAGGTCACCATCGTCCTCGGCGCCGACATCGAGGCGCAGGCCCGCGAGGTCCTCGCCCGCCACCCCGGCATCGCCTTCTTGGTCGAGCCCGCCCGCCGCAACACCTGCGCGTGCCTCGCGCTCGCCCATGCCTTCCACCTCGAACACCACGGCCCCCACGTCTGCGCCGTGGTCACCGCGGACCACACGATCAAGCCCGAGGCGGACTTCCGCGCGCACCTCGACGCCGCGCTGCGCCTCGCGGAGGAGGAGCGCCGCGTGGTCCTCTTCGGGATGAAGGCCACCCGCCCCGACACCGCCTACGGCTACATCGAGGCAGCCGCCCCGGTGCGCCCCGGCGCTCCCGGGCCACGGGCCTTCCAAGTCGCCCGCTTCACCGAGAAGCCCCCGCGCGAGCTGGCCGAGCGCTACCTTGCCGCCGGCAACTACTACTGGAACTCCGGCATGTTCTTCTGGCGCTCCGACGTCTTCTCCGAGGCGCTCCACGCGCACGCCCCCGCCCACGCCGCGCTCGAGGGGACTTTCGCCCCCGGCCGCGACGCCGCGCGGCTCGAACGCTTCCTCGCCGCGCCCCCGCAACCGATCGACCGCGCCATCATGGAGAAGCTCTCCGGCATCCTCATGCTCGAAGCCACATTCGAATGGGACGACGTCGGCTCCTGGACATCCCTCGAACGCCTCCACGAGCCCGACGCGGACGGCAACATCGCGGTCGGTGGCGCGGTCCTGCGCGACTCCCGCGGCTGCATCGTCTACGGCGAGGGCGAGCGCCCCGGCGACCCCTCGCCCCGCGTCGCCGTCCTCGGCTGCCACAACCTCGTCATCGCCGTTAGCGGCAACCGCGTCCTCGTCATGCCGAAGGACCGCGCGCAAGACGTGAAGCTCGTCGGGGGGGACGGTCCATCGGGGTCCTCCGGAACGGCGCACAAGCACTAGTGAAGGGGAGCGGGGGCGCCGGACGCCCCCGCCAGCACGGTAGCAGCTAGCGCGAGCGCTTTCCCAACGTCGCCCGCGCTGTGCGTGGCCTTGCCCCCCTCGGGCAGCCCTGCCTTTGCCTGGCAATCGCCTTCGCTCCGTAGGCCCGCATTTGCCCCTCGAATTCGCCCTTGCCGACGGCACTTCGCGATTGCGCGCATGCACGGAGGTCGCGAAAATCGCCTACAAGAGCGGGTAAGACCTCGCAACGCCCGCCCGCAACTCTAGTCCCTAAACCGAAACGGTGGCTCAGCGCCCGCTACCGCCTCAGGCCCCCTCAAGAGACGAAACTCGATGAACGATGTCCTGTTGCTACTTGCCGCTTCGACTTCGGCCGACCTGAAGGTCTGGGCCTACGTCGGGTTTATTGCCCTCGTGATTGTCTTCCTTGCGCTCGATCTGGGTGTCTTCCATCGGGAGGCCCACGAGGTAGAGATGAAGGAGGCCGTTACCTGGTCGATCATCTGGCTGACATGCGGCATCGCATTCTCGGGCGTCGTCTACTTGGCGTATGGCAACCATTGGCTAGGACTAGGCCTTGACACGCCCAAGTACAGCACGGCGGAGGCGTTCAAGGCCGGGGCTCCACTCATCGTATCGGGCGAGGTTACGGGGATAGAAGCGGCCAAGCAGTATCTGGTGGGCTACGTCGTCGAAAAGTCGCTGGCGATGGACAACATCTTTGTCATCGCCCTGATCTTTGCGTTCTTCGCTGTCCCGGCTAAGTACCAGCACCGGGTACTTTTTTGGGGTATCATCGGGGCGCTGCTGATGCGCGGCGGGATGATCTTCCTTGGCGCGGGACTGATCATGAAGTACCAGTGGATTCTCATTATCTTCGGAGGATTCCTGATCCTCACGGCCTTGAAAATGGCACTCTTGAAGGGCAACGACGACGTTTCGCAAAACGTGGTTGTTCGTCTTTGCAAGAAGTTTCTGCGGGTGACCGAGTTCTACGACGGACAAAAGTTCTTCACGCGACGAACGCTCAAGCCGACCTATAGCATCGATGCTACCGGTAAAGAAGTAATGGACCCAGCGCCTCCAGGTTCGCTGAGCGCAACTTGGGCAATTACTCCCTTGTTCTTGGCGCTGATTATGGTGGAGATCACCGATCTCGTCTTTGCGGTGGACTCCATCCCGGCCATCTTCGCCATTACGCCCGACCCGTTTATCGTCTTCACAAGTAACATCTTCGCCATCCTCGGGTTGCGTGCCTTGTACTTCTGTCTGGCGGCACTGATCCAAAAGTTCCGGTTCCTCAAGCCGGCGCTGATCCTCATCCTAGCGTTTGTGGGGGTGAAGCTGCTTCTCCTGAGCCTGCCACCGTATCTGGATGTGATTGGCTTGACCAAGTCTGACCCGATCAAGATCGACACGACGGTATCGCTCCTGGTCGTCGTGGGAACGTTGGTACTCGCCACGATCCTAAGTATCGCGATGCCGTCCAAGCCGTCGTCGAAGGCGCCCATTGGCTGAGCCGAGGTGCGAGCCCCGCAAGGGGCTTGGCCGCCCGAGCTTTTGAGGTGCCTCGAAGAGGGGCGCGGTGAGGGGTCCCGCGGCTGCATCGTCTCCGGCGAGGGCGAACGCCCCGGCGATCCCTCGCCGCGCGTCGCCGTTCTCGGCTGCGACAACCTCGTCATGCCGAAGGACCGCGCGCAGAACGTGAAGCTGGTGGCGGGGGATGGCTGGTGAGGAAGCAAGAGCGCGCGCAAGAAAGGGGTTGACTTGTGTGTGTGTGCGTGCCAAATGCAGGTGCCTTGGAGGAGGCTTAGCCACATGCCCAGATTCAAACGAGCATTCTTCGCACTCATCGTCGCCGCTGGGTTGACCTCACCGCCAACCCCCGTGTCGTCCGCCTGCCAATGCGATGTCGCCAATGACGTAAACTGCGACCTAGCTACCGGCACCTGCGCCTCCCTGTTTCCCGCGATAACGGTCTATATCAAGACCGGTGAGGCGGTGGGCTGTCCATTTCGCTTCGAATGGACCCCGGGGACGGCGGCCAATCCCACCGTGCGTGCCTACACGGCCCGCTCAGCCAGAATTCTGATCAGCTACCGTCACGATAAGACAAAGGCCGGATGCTGTAGCCTTTGTGTCACTGCTCGTACCTGCGTTCAACTTTGTTCGGTGTATGAATACTACGCCGATCCGAACGCGAATTGCAATACGTTCGGCGGAACCCCCATTCCCGAACAACCGATCTATCAGCCCGGTCGCAACCGCTGTACAGCCACCTGCAACTAATCGGGGAGATCCACGATGACCATCTCAATGGCAGTAGTCCTAGTAGTCCTCCTAAGCAAAGGGGCAACGGATACAGAGGTGCCCTGCGTCCCCACACTGGCGAACGCCTCATTCATCGTTAGGGGCTCAATAGCTGAAAGCACCAACATAATCGACTACGGTGGGGGAATGTTGCTTGGAGATGGGGAGTGGCTCTACGCCCGGGACGCGGATGCCGATCTGGAGCGCTACTCGGGCCCCTGCGCGACGACGCGAGCAACCGGGTTCACCACTCCCTGCGCATTGGTCTCAAGGCTGTTCATTTCAGACTTCGACCAGCCAAACAGCCCAATCCTGATCAACATCAACAGAGGAGGAACGGTGCGCGGAATGTACGGACGCTACAACGCATTCGCCTTCCTCTTCGGCTTGAACGAGAACGGGTGGGTTGGTGCGGGCGAAACCTCCTTCGAGGCGATTGCGTCCAGTCCGTTATGGACTAAGGAAGTTACCGATACGGGGAAGTTCCTGTTGACCCGCGAATGGTTTCACGAGGCCCCCTACGATTACATCCGCAAGCGGTCTCAGGTCCACATCTCAACCAAGGGATTGGTGGAAGGTTGGACCTCTTGGACATTCGATGAGAGGCCCACGGAGCCGGAGCCGAACGAGGTGCGCGACATTTGGTGGACCGTGCGCTTCGCGGACATCAAGATGATCGATGGGTATCAGGTGCCCACGAAGTTCCTTGTTACCGGTGGAACCGGGCGCGACGTGGTAATCCCGCAGGATTCCGTGCCGCTGCCGTGGTACGATGAGATCAAGATCGGCCCCAAGGCGCTCGATGGACTTCAGCTTATCGTGGACGACATGGAGTCCGGCGGACTTGAGGACTACATGGCGGCGAACCAACTCACTCCCGAGACGGTGGAGTTTCTCGTCGAAACGGTCAACGCGGAGCCCGGGGTTCCCGCCGAATACCGCCGCGGGGCTTGGAGCGCGCAGGACTACCTTGACGAGTGCGCACCGACCAAACCCGACCCCGCGGTTTCCCGCAAGCGCGCGCGCTGAAGTCTTGTCAGCCGCCGAACTCGCACCGCCGCCGGGAGCCATAGGTGCCTGCCGGCGGCTCCTTGTTCCGCCCTGCCACTACTGCACCCACGCCCCCGTGTAGAACCGCGCGGCGACCGCGGCCCCCGCGGCGACGGCGGCGAAGGCCGCCGCCGCGGCGCTCCAGCGACGGTCCGCGAGCGGCGCCGCCAACGCCACCCACAGCGGGAACAGCACGCCGGAGTAGCGGATCGTGCTGCGGATGCCGTCGCCGCCGAGCGCCAGCACCGGAAAGAGCGCGCCGAGCAGCGCGAAGGCGCGCCACTCCGCGGGGATGCCGCGGCGCCGAGCCGCCCACAAGGCACCCGCTAGGCAGAGCAGCGCCCAGGTGCCGTCCAGCGGCACGCCGAAACCCGCGCCCGGCTCGCGGCGCAGGAACGCCGACATCCGGGGCAGGTACCCCGCGGCGAAGCCGAACGGCTCGACACCCCAGGCGCGCTGCCCGCGCATCGGGGCAGTGGCGTCGCCGAGCGCTAGGTGGCAGTACGCGAGGAACGCCAGCGTCCCCGCGGCGCCGGCCGCCGCGACCGCGCACGCCTGCGGCAACCGGTTCCCCGCCCCGCGCGCCCGCCACAGCTCCACCGCGGCGATCGCCGCCGGCAGCAGCCACCCGTTCGATCGGCTGAGCGCCAGCGCGAAGGCGCACGCCGCCGCCAGCCCCGGGCGCCTCCGCTCCCACGCAAGGAGCAGCGCGACGCAGAGCGCGAAGAACAGCGACTCGGTGTACGGGAGCGACCAGTAGAGCGCGGTCGGTCCCGCGGCCATGAAGAGCAGCGCCAGCACCGCGGCGCGCCGCTCGACGCGCCCCTCAAGCAGCTTCGCCAGCCCGACCAGCGCCGCGAGGTGCGCCAGCGACGAGAGCGCCGCGCCCGCGAACGGCAGCCCCGCGTCGCCCGCCACCACTCGCGCGCCCGCCAGCAGCATCGGCCACAGCGGGAAGAACACCGGATTCTGCCAGGCGCCGGACGACGGGTCCCACGCGTAGCCGTCGCGGGCGATGCCGAGGTACCAGGTCGAGTCCCACAGCGCCAGCACCTCCGACGGCGGCAGCGCGCGCCCGGCGCTCCAGACCGCCAGGTACACCAGCAGCAGGGCCAGCCGCCCCGCCAGCCAGAGCGCCGCCGCCACCGTGGCGAGCGGCATCTCGGCGAAAAGGCGGGCGGCGGGGGGCGCGGACATGCGGAGAGGCTTCCCGCGCCCGCGCCGCCGGGCAAGCGGGCGCTCTCCGCTTGTGGACCGCGCGCCTCCCCGGCAGCATCCTCGCATCCCCCCCGGATGCGCGCCCCCCATGATTGGCGAAGACCGCAACTCCCGAATCGAGTCGGGCACCGTCAGCCGCACCGAAACGCAGTGGACGAAGCTGCGCGGCAGCAACATGTGGGTGCTGTCGAACTCCGCCGCGGGCAAGATCGTGAGCGACAAGTTCGGCCCCGCCGCGCGCAAGAAGCCCAACTACATCCCCATCGGCCGCGAGGTGAAGATCCTCATGGACCTCGTGTCCGAGGGCGTCCCGGTGGTGCTCACGGGCCCCCCGGGCATCGGCAAGACGACGCTCATCACGATGGTGTACCACCAACTCGGCCTGCCGCTGCAGACCTTCCTCGCGTCCTCCGCCACGCAGGCGCACGAGCTGATGGGGCGCATCGGCGCCGGCGGCGTCGAAGGCGAGCTCACCTGCTGGATCGACGGCAAGCTCTCGCTCGCCTCCCGCGCCGCCGCCGGCGGACTCGTCAGCGGCTTCTACCTCGACGAGGTGATCAAGCTCCCCAACGACATCGCCTCGGTGCTCTTCTCCGTGATCGACTCCCGCGCGACGCTGCCGCTGCCCACCGGCGAGGAGATCCTCATGGGGCAGAACCTCAAGTGCGTCTTCTCCTACAACCCCACCAAGGGCCGCCACCTCGAGGACGCGCTCCGCTCGCGCATGACGGCGATCCGCATGGGCTACGCCCCCATCGAGGTGGAAACGAAGGTGCTCCTTTCGCCCGACATCGGCAACCTCGGCGGCGTCCGCTCCGGCGCCGAGATCGCCCGCGGCCTCGTCACCTTCGCCAATGTGATCCGCTACGCCCACGGCTTCGACGTCGACGAACGCACGCCCAAGCCCTCCGACGCCGAGAAGAAGCTGCTTCAACTCCTCCCCGGACCGCCCAGCACCCGCAGCCTCGTGGTCGCCTCGCGCATGATCGCCCGCGGCGAGTACAACCCGCAGGAGGCGCTCGAACTCTTCGTGGTCCCCTCGCTCCTCCAGGACACGCACGACTTCGAAATGCCCTCGCTCATCGGCCTTATGGACAAGCTCTGCAAGGAGCTGATCCCGGACGTGAAGCTCGTCGATTCGCACCGCAGCGTCCTCGCCGACTTCAACGACGGCGTGACGGAGCAGACCGCGAAGGAGTACGAGACCAGCCTGATCGCCGCGCAGGTGATGCGCGAGTGGAAGAAGCGCGGCTGACCGCCCAATGGCGCACGCCGACGGCTTCATCCCCTACGATCCGCCGCGCCTCGAGCCGGAGGAGGCGCTCGCCCGCGCGCGCGCCTTCCGCGAGTCCCTCGGCGGGCGCCGCAGCGTCCGGGACTTCTCCACGCGACCGGTCGATCCCGAACTCATCGAGGAGGCGGTCCGCGCCGCCGGGCTCGCCCCCAACGGCGCCAACATGCAGCCGTGGACCTTCGTCCTCGTCACCGATCCGGAGCTGAAGGCGAAGATCCGAGAAGCCGCCGAGGCGGAGGAGCGCGAGACCTACGCGAACCGCATGAGCGACGAGTGGCGCGCGGCCCTCGCGCCCCTCGGCACCAACTGGGAGAAGCCCCACCTCACCGACGCGCCCGCGCTGCTGGTGGTGTTCGAGCAGGCCTACGGCGTCGCGCCCGACGGCTCGAAGGTGACGCACTACTACGTGAAGGAAAGCGTCGGCATCGCCGCCGGCTTCCTGATCGCGGCGCTGCACCAGGCGGGCCTGGCCACCCTGACGCACACGCCCAGCCCCATGGGCTTCCTGCGCGAGCTGCTGGGCCGCCCCGTCAACGAGCGCGCCTTCGTGCTGCTCCCGGTCGGATACCCGGCGGAGGGATGCACGGTGCCACGGATCACCAAGAAGGGCCTCGACGAGATCCTCGTCCGCCGCTGAACCGGCGGACGGGGGAAGCGAAAACGCTTGCCAAGCCCGCCCGCCCGGCGGTGTCCTAAGTGGCTTGCGCGGCGAAACGCCGCGCCCATCACTCACGCCTTCCGATGACGCGTTCCGGTGTTCCGTTCGGGAGTTCAAACCCGGCGGAATGGACGCGCCGCGCGACGAAGGCGGAGGGAAAACCACCCCAGGAGACGAGCATGTCCTCCGTCACCATGAAGCAGTTGCTGGAAGCGGGCGTCCACTTCGGCCACCAGAGCCGCCGTTGGAACCCGAAGATGAAGCCCTATATCTACACCGAGCGGGCCAAGATCTACATCGTCGACCTCAAGAAGACGCTCCGCCTCCTCCGCGAAGCGTGCCGCTACGTGCGCGACACCGTCGCCGACGGCGGCAAGGTGCTCTTCGTCGGCACCAAGAAGCAGGCCAAGGACATCATCCGCGAAGGCGCCGCAAGCTCCGGCATGTACTTCGTCAACAACCGCTGGCTCGGCGGCACCCTCACCAACTTCCAGACCGTCCGCAAGTCCACGCTCCGCATGATCGAACTCGAGCGCATGTTCCAGGACGGCACCATCAACCAGTACAGCAAGAAGGAGCAGTCGATGCTCGGCCGCGAGCTCGAATCGCTCAAGAAGAACCTCGACGGCCTCCGCCACATGGACCGCCTCCCCGACGTGATGTTCGTCGTCGACCCGTCCAAGGAGACGATCGCGGTCCTCGAAGCGAAGAAGCTCCGCATCCCCATCGTCGCCGTCGTCGACACGAACTGCGACCCGGACCCGATCAGCTACGTGATCCCCGGCAACGACGACGCCATCCGCTCCATCAAGCTGATGGTCGGACAGATCGCCGAAGCCTGCCAGGAAGGCCTCGCCCAGCGTGGCGCCGCGGTCGGCGGCGGCGCCGGCGTCGAGTTCTCCGAGTTCGGCGACGGCGAATACGCCGAGAACGAGTTCACCGACGAACCGCCGGTGGACGCCCCCCCCGAGATCACGCTCCCGGAAGCCTGACGCCAAACGCGTCGCCGCGCCGGGGGGCGGGTTTTCCTCGCCCCCCGGCGCACAACCCCCGTTCAATCCCGGGGATCAACGCCGGAACACGCCGGACTCCAACACACCCAAGGTAAACACAGCATGTCCACCACCATCACCGCGAAGATGGTCGCCGACCTCCGCGCCCAGACCGGCGCCGGCATGTCGGATTGCAAGAAGGCCCTCGAAGAAGCCCAAGGCAACCTCGAGGAAGCCGTCAAGGTCCTCCGCGAGCGCGGCATCCTCAAGGCCGCCAAGCGCGCCGACCGCAACGCCACGGAAGGCCTCATCGGCGTCCAGATCTCCGCAGACCACAAGACCGGGGCCCTCGTCGTCCTCAACTGCGAAACCGACTTCGCGGCGCGCAACGACCGCTTCACCGCCGCCCTCGAGGAATACAAGCAGGCCGCCCTCGCCGCCGCCACCAGCGACCTCGACACCTTCCTCGCCGCCAAGACCGCCTCCGGCGCCACCGTCAAGGAGTCCCTCGACTCCATGACCGCCGTCATCGGCGAGAAGATCGAAATCTCCGGCGTCCACTTCGAAGGCGGAGACGTCGTCACCGGCTACATCCACCCCCCCGGCAAGATCGCCGTCCTCCTCACCGGCACCGGCGCGGGCCTCTCCGGCGACACCGCCGCCAAGGCCGGCGCGATCCTCCGCGAAGTCGGCATGCACGTCGCCGCCTACGCCCCCCGCTTCCTCGACGCCTCCGCCATCGACGAGGCGACCATCGCCTCCGAGCGCGAGATCGCCAAGAACATCGCCCTCAACGAAGGCAAGCCCGCCGCCATGGTCGACAAGATCGTCGACGGCAAGATGAAGAAGTTCGCCGCCGAAAACGCCCTCCTCCTCCAGGCCTTCGCCAAGGACGAGTCCGTCACCGTCGGCCAGTTCATCGAGAACGAAGCCAAGAAGGCCGGCTTCCAGCTCAAGCTCACCGCCTTCAAGCGCGTCGCCATCGGCGCCTGAAGCCAGCCTCGCAACACCGGAACATCACGCGGGCGCGGAGGAAACACCTCCGCGCCCGTCGCCGTTCCACCCCGGCACCCGCCCCCCGCCACCCCTGAACCAAGGGTGAACCCCAGCCACCCGCCCCCGAACCCTCACCGGCCCACCACCGGTTGATACGGGGATGATACGCGGATGATCTCCGGGGCGGGAAAGGGCGCAGCCGAGGGGGCTGGAATTCGGGGTTTTCCCTAGTCAGGTTGGCCCGGGCGGAAGCACGGGTCATTGCTGATATGTATCTAATAGTTGTCCGTGATTTAATCATTCTGCTTGCGTGGCGGGGCCAAGCACGGGATCATCCCTCCATGAATTGAACAGGGCCGCCGCCCTTGGGGAGCAGGACACATGAACCACTCGATCCGACGCCGACTCGCAATGGCGATGCTGGGAGCCGCCTTGCTCGGCTGCCTCGAAGCCGCAACCCGCCTCTGGACCGGCGCCGCCCCGCGCCCGGAAGTCCGCATCCTGCCGAGCGCGGTGGTGGGGCGCGCGGGGGCGGAGGAGGGGACGTGGGCGACTGCGCGGGGAGGAGGTGGCGCGGGTTACGGGGAGATCACGTTTCCGCCAAACGGATACACGATGGACGCGAATGCGACGATTACGATCAAGTGGGAGAGTGGCAGGGAAGTTCAGGACGGTTTCAGCTTTTACAGCGTGGTGATCGAACCAGCAACCGGATGGGGACCTACAGAATCCATCACCTATGACCGTAGCAGAACTGGCATGTGGACTCCGCCCAACGTTCGTCATGCGACATTCGTAATGGTTGAGCCGGGGTGGTACGTAGTGACTCTGATTCCCAAGGGTCAGGGCATCCCGGACTTTGCTCCATGGGATGGCGCAGTGTTTTATGTCAATCCGCCTGCTGGCTATGCCCCAACGCCCACCCCTACACCACCTTCTAGCCCTCTCGACCCCGCACCGAAAGCTATCATTGTCCCACAAGGAGGTGGGGCATATGCGTGTTTTGATGAGCAGAAGGTAAGCTTCTCCAGCTTCGGGATCAAGAACGAGGGTACGGCCCCACTGATCGTCTATGAGGCAAGCATCGGCAACCACCCAGCCTTCCTAGACATCACGTTTCCGGACGCTTTGTTTCCGTTTACTGTCTGCCCAGGAGAGACTGTCTATCTTACCCCTGTCGTCGCAAGCCTTGACTTTGAAGTGCTGCTTGACCTGTCCCCCTTCGCGCAGGGCGCACGGTTCAATGTGGCATCGAACGACTACCGGATCCCATTCGGACCCAACATCGGTAGCTACTACACCGGAGCTTCATGGTTAATCGAACAGTTTTCTTCTTGCAGCGATACACCGCCGGATCCAACTCCCGCCCCACCCTTCGAGTGTATCCAAGGCAACTGTGACCTCGCAATCGACGTGGCAGATGCACTTTATTGCTCTGATCTGATACCTCTACTCCTAGGGATGGAGTAGGCACGTCGAGCCGATCTGGGAGCAGTAAGACAATCGACCGAAGGGATAAAGAGAGGAACGTCCCACAATGTCCGCAAAGCACAGCAGCTTCCAAAGGCGCGCAGTGGTCGTCGCGGCCATGACACTTCATGGTCTTGCCGCAGTTGCATTAGAACCGGGATGGATCAAGGTGATCATTCCGCCTGAGTTAGTCGAACAGACCGTCCCGCTCTCTGAAGCGACCAACGAGCTGGCCCAACGCGGGGCGCGCCATGTGGGCAAGGCACCTGATGGAGCCGAAGTCTTCGCAATTCCCGAAGCTGAGAGCAATAGCTTCGCGCAGCGTGACGACTTCATCCTCAAGCCGGAATGGGATCGGATCAAGCTGAGTCACCGGGAGATCGACACACGCGTTCAGCCTGACCTCTCGGCGGATGCAGCATCGCGGCTCAAGTATATTCAGTTCCCGCTCCCGCCAACGGCCGAAGAACTCAAGGGGCTTCAGCAGACTGGCGCTCGCCTCCTGCACTACATCGGAAACAATGCCTACCTCGTCTGGTCGCCAGACGAAGACTGCGATGCTGCCGTTCGGTCTTCTCTCGGGTCGCCTGGCGCGCCGCAATACTACGCGCCGACTCCTGGATCGGACAAGATTCCGGCGCTGAACATCGGTCGCGCTGCTGAGACGGTCAATGTCGAAGTACTCCTCTTCGCCGACCATCCAGCGTTCGACGAGGAACTTGCTTCGGCCAAGAGTGAAGGGATGAAGGTACACGGCGAACGCAGGGAGGGTGAATTCCACCGCCTTTCGATCAGCGTCCCCGCATCATCGTTGGCACGGATCGCAGACTTGCCGTCCACCGTGGTTATCGCGAACATGGTGGCGTTGTCACCACTCGGCGAGTCTTCGAACCAGATTATCTCGGGGTTGGTGGACAGTTCAGGGAATCCGTCACCCCCACGATCCAATCCGGGAAAGAACTACATCGACTGGCTGCGAAACCGTCTGTCGATTTCGACAGGATTCGGAGTCCCAGGGAACTATCCCATTGTTTCTGTTGTGGACAATGGCATTGGTTCTGGAGACGAATTCAATCCACAGGGAGATACGGAGCCATACTTTCCTTTCCCTGCTTGGGCGGTTGCTGAGTCGGACTTTCGAGCAGTTCCATCGAATGGGTCCGATGCCACTGGCGAGAGCCGAATCATGTTCTCTTGGATTTGGAACCGAACGATCAATCAAGTGGACCTCTCGGGAGATGGTGCGACCGAGCCAGATCCGCTCTTCACGACAGCTCCGGACCATGGCCACGTCGTTGCTTCGATTCTTGGCGGTTGGAACGCCCGCCCGAACTC
Organism: Candidatus Sumerlaeia bacterium; assembly: GCA_033764015.1. Taxonomy (GTDB): domain Bacteria; phylum Sumerlaeota; class Sumerlaeia; order SLMS01; family JANRJK01; genus JANRJK01. Next base: position 77,615 of record JANRJK010000002.1, read on the forward strand.
AGGGACGTTTTCGGAGCCCTCGGCAACGGAGAGGGAGCACGAGACCTCGGTCGACGCGACGGGTTCGTCCACCGGCTACGACTTCGGCCTGGGAGTGAGTCCGTTCGGGCGGATCGGGAACGTGCACCACGGATTCGGATCGCCCTCCTTTGCCCAAGCTCTATTTGACTCTTCGGACCTTGAGGACCTGTACTATCAGGCTTATTTATCAACGCGCTCGCTCAACGGAGAGGTAAGCAGGGGCGGGCTCTCCGGTGACGGTTACCGACAGTACTTTCAGCACCTCCCGAATCCAGCCGCGATCGCCAACAACTCATGGGGGGTCCTAGACGGGACACCCTTGACCCTCGTAACGACCTACGGCCCAATTCCTACACGTGCAGACGTCATTGCACGCGATGCACTCGTGGACAACAAGAGTAACGACCGCAGCACAGTGGGTCCCCACCCGTTCTTGATGGTGTGCGCGGCAGGCCAAGGCGCAGCCAATGTGATCAGCCCGGGATTGGCGAAGAACGTGCTCACAATGGGCGGCAGCGAGGGGGTGCGACAGGAGTTCAAACGAGAGTCCGGTGCCAACTTGGGTGCTTTTGAAACTCAAGCGACCGTTCCGGAACGGATGAACGCGGCGAACGACGTATGGGGGGAACTGACCGACCCCAGCGGCGGGGCGTCGAAGGGCGTCAATGGCAGCCTTCGAGTCAAGCCCGACATAGTTGCGCCCGCGACGTGGAACACGGGATCGGCCTTCCACTACTACAAGTCCGGCGTCGGCTTGGTCGATGGCGACTTTTCCTCTTACGCGACGGATGGTCGAGCATATCGTTACTCGAGCACCGGAACCAGCTTCGCTTCGGCGATGGGAGCCGGTGCGGTACAGGTGGCATGCAAGTTCATGCGGGATCAGTACGGTATCGTCAACCCCAGCCCGGCGCTGATGAAGGCGTACGCGATCAACGCGGCGAAGTTTTTGACCGGTTGGAACACGACCGCAACACCGACCGAGCGGCAGCACCTCGATAACCCCACCATGTACCCCAAGGGCAACCCCGACCCGATCCCCAACAAGTTCCAAGGCTTCGGGCGCCTCGACCTCGAGAAGATGCTGGACGATTCGCTGCCGCGCTTCCTGTACGACCAGCAGACGGTACTGACTGGGACGGGTTCGATGACATTCACCGGTCGTGCGGCAGACGTGACGAAGCCCGTCCGCATCACCCTCGTTTGGACCGATCCAGCACCTTCGGGTGACACCACTGGTGACGTGAAGAACAACCTTGATCTTGTGGTGAAGACGGATCGCAACCATTTGACGACGGGGCACGCCGCAGCTTGTTACGAGCAGACCTACTACCACGGCAACAAGATGTACGCCGCCGCCGCGCCGGTCAGTGGGGCCTATCAGCAAGAGTACTCGCTGCCGAGGCAGTCGGAGACGACCTCGTTCAAAGATTAGGTGAACAACGTGGAGCATGTTCGCATCCGTCCGAGCGAACTGGCTGGTCTCGGCAGTGGCAACAATTCGATGGAGATCACAGTCAAGGCCCGAAGCCTCACCACGAACTGCTTCGACCACTCGCCCACAAGTCCAAGGCAAGACTTCGCGCTGGTGGCGGAGAACTTTATCATCAGCGGCGTGCCGGAGATTCCGGTTGAGCGGACGAAGCCGACGGCCACTCAACAGGAGAATGGTTGCTGGACGTTCGCTGCCTTCAACGGTTGGGAGCCAAGCTCCATCGGGGGATACTCACTCACGCCAACCAGCACTGGTGGCTGGACTGACACGAGTGTATCTATTCTGGAGAATGCGACGAGCACCCCGGGGTGGGCACGCTGGAGCAAGCCGCTCGCCAGCCATCTTGAGCCGGACTTCGTTTATCGAGCCGTGGCCAAGATCGAGGGGCCGGTCACGAACCCGCAAGACATGGATCCCACGCGGCTCTGGTTCGGAGGGTCGGACCAGTACACAGGGTCAGGCTTGACTCAATTGTTCATCGATTCCGGAAGCGCCATCTCGCCGATCGGAGGTCGCAAGTACCATGTCCTCCATTCGCCTCGCGTCTGCTCCAACTGGAGAGCGGGGCAGCACCCTTGGTTCGTAATGGAGCAGCTAAACAACGTCGCCCCGTTCGTCCGGAACTACCTGACGATGAGCGAAATCTTCGAGGTCGCCGCCTATAATCGTCGGCTGTTCCCGACGGGCGATGTGATCTTGAACCAAGGCGCATCGACGGTAACGCCGACGGATGGCGATTGGCTTGCCGTGACGAATAGCCCGGTTACGGTGCCATTCAGCTCCGCATCATGGGCCGACGCTGCTGCCCCGGCAGGCTCGCCGGTTCCGAGCGTGAGCACCTCGGTGACCGGCTCCGGGCTTTCGGTGACGGCCAGTGGAAGTCCGGGAGGGCAGTGGGCGGCGAGCTTCCGCTCTCCGACTTTCGACCTTCAACTGGGTTACTGGTACATCGTCGACGTCTATGTCGAGTGCGTGGACCTGATCGACGAGATGCGGGCACCGGTGTTTGTGGCGACGTGGGACAATACGACCCTCGGCGACACCGACTCGGAGCGGTTCGACTACATCCAAGCGCTGGACAGCCACGACAACAACGAGGCTGGGTTGGTCGAAACGAACCTCCGGCGCTACACCTACGCGATGGAGCCGGCGGTGGCGGGGGACCACAAGCTGGAGCTGCGCTTCCAGAGCTACGGCATGTCGAGCCTTCCTGAAGGTACGTTCACCATCCGGCGCGTCGTGGTCCGCAAGCACGCGCTCGCGACGATCCTCGACACGGCGAAGGCATTCGTGGATTCGACGGAGCCCTGTCTCGGGGGCCCGGAGTGGTAAGCGTCGTCTTAGATCGGCACTACTTCTAGGGGGGCGGGGTCTTCGGGCCCCGCCCTTTTCCTTTTCGCCCCCCCGCCTCCTGTCCGATTTCGCTTTCCGTTGGCCTTGTTTTCTCTAGAATGCCACGCGCCGGGAGGCGGTGCGCGCCGACCCGGCACTGAACGACCCAGGAGAAACCAGGCATGATCTTCGACCCCATGTACTTCGTCTTCATCGGCCCGCCGATGCTGCTGGCGCTTTGGGCCCAGTGGAAGGTGAAGAGCAGCTTCGCCAAGTACTCGGAAATCCGCTCGTCGTCCGGCATCACCGGCGCCGAGGCGGCGGACCTGATGCTGCGCGAGGCGGGCATCCGCGGCGTGCGCATCGAGCAGGTCGGCGGAACGCTGTCGGACCACTACGACCCCAAGGCGAAGATCGTCCGCTTGTCGCCCGATGTGTACGGCGGTCGCAGCATCGCCGCCATGGCCGTCGCCTGCCACGAGGTGGGCCACGCCATCCAGGACGCGAAGGGCTACGCGCCGCTCGTGATCCGCAATGCCGCCGTGCCGCTGGCGGGCTTCGGCTCCGGCCTCGGCGTGTGGATGTTCTTCATCGGCATGATCTTGATGGGCATGGGCATGGTCTTCGGCAAGATGCTCGCCTGGGCCGGCGTGCTGTTCTTCGCCGTCGTCGTGGTCTTCCAGATCGTCAACCTGCCGGTGGAGTTCAACGCCAGCTCGCGCGCCAAGCAGTACCTCGGCACGATGGGCCTGGTGAGGCCCGGCGCGGAGGCGGCGGGGGTCGCCGCGATGCTCAGCGCCGCCGCCATGACGTACGTCGCGGGCACCGCGCAGGCCATCGGCCAATTGCTCTACTTCGTGTACGTGCTCGCCGGCCGCCGCTAAGCGCGCCGCGCGCGAACTCAAAGGGCGCCCCGGAGCCATCGCTCCGGGGCGCCCGCGCATTTTCCGCGAAGCTACCCACCTCAGCGGCGCATCGGCAGTTCGACCACCTCGCCGCTGACGCCGCCGCAATCCAGCTTGGTCCCCGGCGCGCGCTGCGCCCAGCGCAGCATCGCCAGCCCCACCGCCCGGCGCGCCCGCGGCGAGTAGCTCGAACTCGTCAGCCGCCCCGCCGCCGCTCCCCCCGCGGACAGCTCGCTCCCGGCGGGCAGCGGCTCCTCCGCGTCGAACAGCACCCCGACAAGTTGACGCGCCGGATGCCCCAGGTTGGTGATCTTGGCGATCGTTTCCTGCCCGGGATAGCAGCCCTTGTCGAAGTGCACCGCCGCGAGAAGGTTCGCATCCAGCGGGATCGTCTTCTCGTCCAGGTCGATGCCCCACCACGGCGCGCCCGCCTCGATGCGGAGCGTGTCGAAGGCGAGAAAGCCCACCGGCCCGCCGCCGGACGCGACCGCTGCCTGGCCGAGCCGCTGCCAGAGCGCCTCGCCCTCCGGCGCCGGCGCCAGCACCGCCCAGCCCCCCGGCGCGAAGCCGCTCTCCCACGCGAGCACCTCGCCGCCGCCGAAGGCGCGCTGGGCGTAGCGCCCCGCCGCGGGGGGCGCCAGGCCCAGCGCGGCCAGCATCGACGCGGCCTTGGGCCCGGTGACGGCGAATACCGCCACGGAGCCGGTCGCGGGCTCGAAGCGCGCGTCCTCCGTGAACACGTACATGTCGAACAGCGAGTGGATCGAATCGGCGGAACTCGCCGGCGTCGAGAGCGCCAACGTCGCGTCGCCGAGCGCGAGCAGCTCCACGTCCGCCTGCATGCGCCCCTCGGCGCCGAGCAGCGCGGAGCGCCGCGCGTCGCCGTCCGCGAGGTCGTCCGTCTTCTGGCTGAGGCGGCGGTTCAGGTACTCGCGGTGGTCGCGCCCCTCGCAGCGCACCGCGCTGAGGAAGCCGAGGTCCACCACGCCGACCGACTCCGCCGCGAGGCGGTACTCCGCCTCCGGGTCGCCGTAGTGGGCGACCGCCTGCGCGCCGAGCAGCGCCATCGGTTCGGCGCCGAGGCCGGCGTGCTGGCCCCAGAGAGGGAGATGGTGGGTGGCGGCGCGTTGCGGCATGGGGGCGTGCTCCGGGCGGGGGATGTGCCATCACGACAGCACGATCCGGTCCGCGCCGGGGCAAGCCCCGGGCCCGTCAGTGCAGCATCCAGCCCGTGGCCGGACCGCGGAGCTGCACGATGTCCAGCGCCCCGTCCGGGCCGTAGGGGTCGGACCAGCGCGCGTCCGTTTCCACCGCGGGGCCGGAAAGCGTGCGCAGGAACGCCACAATGTCGGCCTTCTGCTGCGCGGTCAGGTTCAGCCGCTGCGGGTTGCCGCCGGGCGTCAGCCGCGGGTCGATGTTTGGGCTGATGCCGGGGTCGAGAACCACACTCGGGATGCTGTCGTAATGGTCGACCACCGCCTCCAGCGTCGCGAGGCTGCCGTCGTGCATGAAGGGGCCGTTCTGCGAGCCGTCGGCGGCGAACATGCCGCGCAGGCTAGGCGAGCGCCGGCTCGTCGCGTCCACCCCGCCGCCGATGCGCCCCGTGACGCCGTTGCTCAGCGAGGTGGGGTCGATGTCGAACTCCGGCGCGCGGTGGCAGGCCTGGCACCCTGCGCCGCCTCCCACGCGGACGCCCTGCGGGTTGAATCGTGGTGGCTCGATGAAGAGGGCCTTCCCGTTGTTCTCCGCCTGCGTGAAGTTCGGGAACGGCAGCTCGTTCGGCGCCTGCAGGCGGCCGGCGTCGTACTTCGTGTCGAAGGACTGGATGCTGCGGACGAACTGCGCCAGCCCGCGCTGCATCCGGTCCTCGGTGATCGTGGCGTCGCCAAAGGCGCGCTCGAAGAGCAGCGGATACTCCTCAGTCGCCGCCAACTTCTCGAGCAGCGACTCGAACGGCGGATCGCCCAGCGTGCCGCTGAATCCCATCTCGCCATGGTCGCGGATCGGCTGCGTCGCCTGCGCCTCCGTGTTCGCGGCGCGCTCGTCCCAGAACATGCGCGGGTCCTGCCCGAAGCGGATGTTCACGAGGCGCATCGAATGCCGCCCTGTGGTCGCGGAAACGCCGAGGCTCGCGACCGCCGGGTCGGCGAACCCGTGGTCCTGGTGGTGGCACGACGCGCAGGAGATCGTGTTGTTTCGCGACAGCCGCTTGTCGTAAAACAGGACGCGCCCCAGCGTCGCGCCTGCGTCCGTGATCGCATTCGTCGGCGGCGTGTTGTCCCGCCGGATGAACGGCGGCCGCGGCTGGCTCGCGTAGTTCGGCAGGTTGTCCAGGTCGATCGGCTGCTGGGCTTGCAGGGTGGCCGCGCCTGCGAGGAGTGCGGTGGTTGCGGCGAGTATCCAGTGCATCAAGATTTCCGCGTGCGGGGGATGCGGCGGGCAATGCCAGCGCGGTGCCATCCGGAATCAGGGGCACGGAGCTTGCCAAGTATGAAAAATCAAGGGTTTCAATTCTCTCAACGGCTGTTGAGGGAACCATATGGTACGCCCTGCGACGATTGCGTTCAGACCAGGAGCTGATAGACGTCGGCGAGGAACTCGGCCGTGTGCCGCCACGTGAACCTCGGCGCGTGGAGGCGCCCGCGGTCGATCAACTGCCCCCGCAGCTCCTCGTCCGCGAGCACGCGGTGCATCGCCTCCGCCAGCTCCTCCTCGTCCCAAGGGTCTGCGAAGTGCGCCGCCTCGCCGCAGATCTCGGGCAGCGCGCCGCTCCGCCCCGCCAGCACCGGCACCCCCTGCGCCATCGCCTCCAGCGCCGGGAAGCCGAAGCCCTCGAACTTCGTCGCGAAGAACAACGCGTCCGCCCCCGCCAGCAGCACGCGCTTCTCGTCCTCCGAAACCTGGTGCAGCACCCGCACGCGGTCCGCCAGGCCGCGGATCCGGATCGCCCGCTCGACGTTCGAGAAGAACCGGTCCTGCTTGAGCACCAGCACGAACTGGTGGTCCTGCACCGCCGGGTCGCCGCGTTGCAGCATCAGGCCGAACGCCTTCACCATCGCTTCGAGGTTCTTGTTCGGGCGCGTGGAGCCGAAGTAGAGCGCGTAGGGGCGGTCCAGCTTGTACGCCACCCGCGCTGCGGCGATCTGCTCCCCGCCCGGCTGCTGGAAGATCGACCCGTCGACGCCGGAATGCACCACCACCAGCTTCTGCTTGATCGACGGCAGCATCGCCGCCGCCGCGTCGCGCGTCGCGTAGCTGACGCACACAACCCACTTCGCGCGGTTCAGCACCGCGGGGTAAACCGTGCGGTAGAACTGGTTGTAGGCGAAGCGCACCGGTGCGGTCCGCTCGCCCGAGAAGTGCGGGTCCGTGAACGGCTGCAGGTCGTGCAGCGTGACTATGAAGGGCGGCTGCATCCGCAGCGGCGCGAGCGGGAAGTGCGAGTGCACCAGCGTCGGCCGCGCGCGCTCGATCAACGCGCCGAGCGTCGTGAGCGTCCGGAAGCTCACCGGCGGCGCGGGGCTGCTCCGCAGGCTGAAGTTCGGGCCCACGCGAAGGTCGCCGTCGAACCGCGGCCCGACCAGCGCCACGTGCTCGTTCTTCTCGTCCAGAGCCGCGAGCGCCTCCAGCACCCCCCGCGAGTAGGTGCCGATGCCGCTGAACGCGGCGTCGAGGTACCGGCAGTCGTGGAGCAGCTTCACGCCGCGCGTCAGCCCGGGGGCCAGCCCATGGCGCGCCCGCCCAGCAAGTGCAGGTGCACATGGAAGACCGTCTGGCCGCCGTCCTCGTTGCAGTTCATCACCAGGCGGTAGCCGCTCTCCGCGAGGCCGAGCTCCTTCGCCACCTTCGCGGCGATAATCACCATGCGCCCCGCGAGCGCCTCGTGCCCGGGGCCGAGGTCGTTCAGCGTGGCGACATCCTCCTTCGGAATCACGAGGATGTGCGTGGGCGCCTGCGGCGCGACGTCGTGGAATGCGAGGACCAGATCGTCCTCGTAGACTTTCTTGCAGGGGATTTCGCCGGCGGCGATCCGTCCGAAAATCGTCTTCGCCATGGGGTTGTCACCTCGCGCCGCGGTTGACCATGCTTCGCCGATGTGGCGAACTCGCCAATGTGCGCCCGCCCCGGGCCACGCGAACAACACCAAACGGCGGTGCCAGACAATGGACGCGATCCGGGAACAGTTCAGGCGGCACTTGGAGCGCGGCGACCTCTCCGCCGCGCAGTCCTGCGCCCGCCAGTTGATCGAGGCGCACGGCGGTCCGCCGAAGACCGCCGCGGTGGAGGTCGCCCGCGAAGCCGCCGCCCTCTACCGCCAGTTCCTCGCGGACCCCGTCGCCGAGTTCGCCGACGCCGCCCCGCACGGCCTCGGCGCCGAAGCCGGCGAAGTGGTCCAGAAGGCGCTCCAGCGCCTCTTCCGCATCGCCGGCGAGTGGGAGGCGAAGCTCTTCGACGTCCACCGCGAGCGCCTCGCCCGCGAGCTGCGCGACTACACCCGCGACCGCCGCTACGACCTCGCCCAGGAGCGCTTCCGGAACCTCCTCGACGCCGTCCCCGAGGCCGACCGCGGCAAGCAGGCCGAGTACATCGGCGCCGCCCTCGGCTCCCTCGTCAACCAAGCCGACAACGCGCGCCGCGTCCTCCGCGACGCCATCGGCAAGGCGCCGGAGATCGGCCTCCCCCCCGAGTCCGCCCCGGAAATGCTCAAGCGCTTCGAGGACCGCCTCGTCACCACCATGAAGTCGCGCCAGGAGGGCCTCGAGCTCGAATGGAGCCGCCGGCTCGTCACGGTCCAGAACGACATCCGCAACGCCATGCCCGAGAAGAACAAGATGGACGAGCCCGACGAGGCGGTCCTCCGCGACGTCGGCGACATCTTCCGCTCCCTCGCCCGCGTGCCGCTCCGCTTCGGCGACCCGCTCTACCCGGACCTGCTGGTGCTGCTGGCGGACTTCTGCCCCGGCGAGGTCGCCGCCACCGCCGCCGCCGCCGGCGTCGAAGTGCGCTCCTACTCGCTGCTCGGCTTCACCGCGCGCAAGTCGGTGCTCCTCACGTTCCAGGAACTCGGCAAGTCGCCGCGCTTCACCGGGCCCTACATGGCCTGGCTCGAGAAGAACCTCGGCGGCGACTACGCGCGCCGCGGCGTCGAGGTCGCCGGCGCGCTCCGCAGCGAGGCGTTCCGCCCGCTCTTCACGCGGCTCCTGGACGACAAGCGCTTCGCCGACATCCGCTCCCGCACGGTCGACGCCCTCGGCGACGTGGCGGGCGCGGAGGCCGCCGGCACGCTCCTCGCCGACCTGAAGAAGATCTGCAAGAAGGGCGTCCGCGACTCCGCCGAGCTCCGCGCCGCCACCGCGCTGCTCCAGTCCCTCGGCAAGGTCGTCCGCACGCCGCGCACCTCTCTCGATGAGCGGCTCGGCATCGCGCGCGAGGTCGTCGCCACCGTGCCGGCCACCGAGACGCGCCTCGCGCTCGCCGCCACGCAGCAGATCCTCGCCTTCAAGACGCACGACCTCGACCCGGTCTCGAAGCACTACGCGATCACCGCGCTCACCAGCGCGCTCTGGCTCCCGGACGACTCCTCCGCGCTCGCCAAGGGCGGCGAGCGCCAGGCGAACATCCTCGGCTTCCGCGCGCCCATCGTCGAGTCGCTCAAGCGCGTCGCGAAGGAGGACTTCCCCTTCTTCCTGAAGGAGCTCGCCAAGTACGAGCTCCGCTACGGCGCCGCCTACATGGCGGTCGCGGAGGTCCTCGAAGCCGCCGCCGACCCCGCCGCCGCGCCCCACCTCGAACGCATGCTCCTCACAGCGCTCCGCCACGCCCAGTCCCCCGGCTCGAAGTACGAGGCGGAGTTCTACTGGGACGCCGCCGCTCAGCAGCGCGTCGAACTCTCCCTCGACAAGGTCTGCGCCCCGCTGATCCACGCCCTCGGCAAGGTCGGCGGCGACGAGGGGAAGCGCCTCCTCGCCGACATCGAGCAGCAGATCAACGTGGGACGGATGCCGCTGCCGGGGGAGGAGAGCTCGAAGTTCCTCCGCCAGTTCGTCGGCATGGCGAACGTCAAGCAGCCGCCCCCCGTCGGCGGCGCCGCCGCGCCGGAACCGGAGCCCGCCCCGGTCCACGCGGACCCCGCGGAGGTCCGCGAGCTCGTGAAGGCGGTCACCTCCAGCTACTTCCTGAAGGGCGCCGACAAGCGCCGCGTCGGCAAGATCACCGCCCTCACGCGCCTCGGCCAGCTCGTGCCCCTCGAAGCGCTCGGCGCCGTCATCGAGCAGTTCGCCGACAAGGACCTGCTTGTCTCCGCCGCCGCGGTCACCTCCGCCTCGCAGTATGCGATGCCGGACAAGCCCAAGGCGGTGCGGACGGCGGCGCTGAACGCGTTGGCGGAGGCCGCGGAAAGCAAGGACCCCGCGATCCGCGTCGGCGTCCAGAAGACGCTGCGCGAGATCGGCCCGTCGCGGCAGGATGTGAAGCCGATCCTCGAACTGTCGCTCAAGTCCGCCCGGACCCCCGAGGCGCGCGGCATCTTCATGGACCTGTTGAAGGGCGCCTCCATCGGCGGCCAGCCCACGCGCTCCAGCCAGATGGTCCCGAAGATGGAGGGCGAGTCCGGCCCCTCCGAACAGCATCCTCCGGCCGCCGCCGATCCGCTCACCGCGAAGCGCGACTACCTCAACGCGCGCCGCGCGTGGATCGCGGGGGGCAAGAAGGGCCCGCCCCCGGTGCCTCCGCCGGGCTTCGGCGAGTGACACCTCCGCGCGCGGCACGTAGCCCTTGCTTCATCCGCCGCGCAGGGCAAGGTTGCACCCGGCCGGGCCCAGCCGCCCGGTGTTCCAATCTGTCGCGGAGTCTTCTCCCATGGGCATCTTCGGTGGTGGCAAGAAGCCCGATCCCCCCAAGCCCCCTACGCCGCCTCCGTTCCGTCCGGACGAGGAGACCGCGCCCGGCCCCGGCCCCCGCCGCGGCAACCAGCCGCTCCCCTCCGTTCCGCGCTTCGGCGGCCCCAACACGCCGGCCTACGGCGTGCCCTCCGCCGCCAGCATCTCCCCCGCGACCGAAATCGCCCCCCGCGGCGCCGACGGCCAGCCCCAGCGCGTCCTGCCGCAGCCCCGGACCCCGCAGAACACGCCCCCCTCGTCGCAGGCCGCGCCCCCACCGCAGCGCTCCGAGCGCAAGCACCCGTCCTCCGAGGAAACCGCGCTCCCGGGGTCGCTCCCGCAGGTCGAAGACCTGAGGGCTGGACGCGTCCCCGCCCCCTCGCCCGGCATCCCGAGCACCGCCGCCAACGCGGTGCTGCGCACCGCCCCCCGCCCGCAGGCCGCCGCCAGCCAGACGCAGGTCGCCGTCGACCTCCGCGCCATGCTCAAGGAGGCCGTCCGCCTTGGCGCTTCCGACCTGCACCTGACCCGCAACATGCCGCCGATGATCCGCCTCGACGGCTTCCTCCGCCCTCTCGAGGCGCCGCCCCTCACCGACGAGCAGTGCACCCGCCTCGTCATGGCGATGCTCACCCCGGAGCAGAAGTCGCGCTTCAACAACGACTGGGAGCTCGACCTCTCCGCCGACCTCGCCGACGTCGGGCGCTTCCGCGTGAACGTCCACCGCCAGCGTGGCAACATCGAGGCCGCCTTCCGCGTCGTGAACGATGTGATCCTCCCCATCAAGCAGCTCGGCCTGCCCAAGGTGGTCGAGGACCTCGCCCGCAAGAACAGCGGCCTCGTCGTCGTCACCGGCCCCACCGGCAGCGGCAAGACCACCTCCCTCGCCGCCATCATCGACCAGATCAACCACGAGCGGCAGTGCATGGTCGTGACGGTCGAGGACCCGATCGAGTACATCCACCGCAACCACCGCGCGATCGTGAAGCAGCGCGAGGTCACCAGCGACACCCACAGCTTCGCCGCCGCGCTCCGGCACGTCCTCCGCCAGGACCCCGACGTGATCGTCATCGGCGAAATGCGCGATATCGAAACGATCTCCACCTCGTTGCTCGCCGCCGAAACCGGCCACATGGTCTACACCACGCTCCACACGCCGGACGCCGTCCAGACCATCGACCGCATCATCGACGTCTTCCCCCCGCACCACCAGGAGCAGACGCGCATCCAGCTCGCCAACACGCTCGAAGGCGTCGTCGCGCAGCAGCTCCTCCCGGTGCCCGGCAACCGCGGGCGCGCCCTCGCCGCGGAGATCCTCATCGCCACCACCGCCGTCCGGAAAATCATCCGCGCCGCCAAGTCCGAGCAGCTCATGACCATCATCCAGACGGGCGGCGAGCAGGGCATGGTCTCCATGGACAAGTCGCTCAAGAGCCTCTACCTGCAGGGGCTCATCACGTTCGAGGACGCGATCACGCGCTGCAAGAACCCGGAGCACTTCGACAACATCTAAGGCGGTGCCATTACTCCTTGACGTTCCCCCTCCCTCGGAATTAGCCTAGGCTTACTTTAGTCGGCAAGGCTGACCAACTCTCCCGTGACTCAACCCCGCAACGCACTCCTCGTCCTCCTGCTCCTCCTCGCCGCGACCCTCCACGCCCGCGAACCCATCAACGTCGTCGCGACCACCGGATACGTCGGCGACGTCGCCGCCCGCGTCGGCGGCCCGGACATCGCCCTCACGGTGCTCATGGGGCCCGGCGTCGATCCCCACCTCTACAAGGCGACCCCCGCCGACGTCCGAGCCCTCCAGCAGGCGGAGGTGGTGTTCTACAACGGCCTCCATCTCGAAGGGAAGATGACCGACGTCCTGCACCGCCTCGCGCGCACCAAGACCGTCGCCGCCTTCGAAGCCGCCATCCCCCCCGAACGCATCCGCTCCGCCGACGGTGCCGCGGACCCGCACGTCTGGTTCGACGCCTCGCTCTGGGCCGAAACGCCGCTCCTCGTCGCCGAGACCCTCGCGAAGCGCGACCCCGACCGCGCCGCCGCCTTCCGCGAGCGTGCCGAAGCGTACCGCGCGGAGCTGCTCGCCCTCCACGACTGGGCAACCGCCGAGCTCGCCGCCGTCCCCGCAGGGCGCCGCGTGCTCGTCACCGCCCACGACGCCTTCGGCTACTTCGGAGCCGCCTACGGCTTCGAGGTCCATGCCCCGCAGGGCATCAGCACGCTTTCCGAGTACGGCCTCGCGGATGTGAACGGGCTCGTGGACTTCATCGTCGAGAAGCGCCTCCCGGCGATCTTCGTCGAGTCCTCCGTGTCGCCCCGCTCCATCGACGCGCTCCGCGCCGGCGCCACCGCCCGCGGCCACGAGGTGCGCCTCGGCGGCAGCCTCTACTCCGACGCGCTCGGCCCGAAGGAGGCCGGGGCGGACACGTTCCCCGGCGCCTTCCGCTCGAACGTGCGCACCATCGTCGAGGCGCTCCGGTGACCGCGCACGTCGTCTCCGCCGCCGTCCCCGCGCTCGAGGTCCACGACCTCAGCGTGGCGTACCGCTCGCAGCCGGTCGTCTGGAACGTGGACTTCGAGCTCCCGCCCGGTGTCCTCTGCGGCGTGGTGGGGCCGAACGGCGCAGGCAAGAGCACGCTCTTCAAGGCGATCCTCGGCCTGCTGCCGACCGCCTCCGGCTTCGTCCGCGTCCTCGGCAAGGGCTTCGAGTCGCAGCGCCTCCGCGTGGGCTACATCCCGCAGCGCGAATCCGTGGACTGGGACTTCCCGACGGACGCGCTGGACGTGGTGCTGATGGGGCGCTACGGGCGGCTCGGCTGGTTCCGGCGCCCGTCCAAGGCGGACCGCGCGCTGGCCATGGAGTGCCTCGAACAGGTCGGCATGGCGGACTTCGCGCGCCGCCAGATCAGCCAGCTCTCCGGCGGCCAGCAGCAGCGCGTCTTCATGGCCCGCGCCCTCGCCCAGCAGGCCGACCTCTACTTCCTCGACGAGCCTTTCGCCGGGGTCGACGCCGCCACGGAGCGTTCGATCATCGACCTGCTCCGCGCGCTCCGCGACCGCGGCGCGACGGTCCTCGTGATCCACCACGACCTCCAGTCGGTCGCCGAGTACTTCGACTGGATCCTCATGCTCAACATGCGCCTGGTGGCGTGCGGCCCGACCGCCGACACCTTCACTCCCGAGAACCTGCACCGCACCTACGGCGGGCGGCTCACGCTCCTGGCCGAGGCGGTCGAACGGCTCCGCGCCGCGCGCGAGGGGCGGACCGCCTCCTGATGGACGAGCTGTTGCGCTTCGTGCTCCTGCGCGACGCCAACACCGTGTACGTCGTCGCGGGGACCGTGCTGCTCGGCATCGCGAGCGGCCTGGTCGGCACCTTCGCGCTGCTCCGCCGCGAAAGCCTCGTGGGCGACGCGCTGGCGCACGCGGCGCTGCCGGGCGTCTGCGCGGGATTCCTCCTGGCGGGGGAGCGCCGCCTCGCCGCGCTCCTCGGCGGCGCGCTCCTCGCCGGATGGCTCGGCACCCAGGCGATCGCGCTGATCCAGCGGCGCTCGAAGCTCAAGGACGACGCCGCCATCGGCATCGTCCTCAGCGTCTTCTTCGCCCTTGGCATGGTGCTCCTGACCTACATCCAAACGCTGCCGACCGGCGCGCAGGCGGGCCTCGACAAGTACCTCTTCGGCTCCGCCGCCTCGCTGGTGGGGCGCGACGTCGCGGTGATCGGCGCGGTCGCCGCGCTCGCCGCGGGCGCGGTGGCGCTGCTCTACAAGGAGTTCAAGCTGCTCTGCTTCGACGCGGGCCTTTCCGCCTCCCTGGGTTTCCCCCGGGGACTCCTCGAGGCGGTGCTCATGACGCTGCTTGCGCTGACCGTCGTGGCGGGCCTCCAGACCGTCGGCGCGGTGCTGATCTCGGCGCTGCTGATCGCTCCGGCGGCGGCGGCGCGGCTGTGGACGGACCGGCTGCCGGTGATGCTCGCGCTGGCGGCGGCGTTCGGCGCGGCCAGCGGCTACGTCGGCGCGCTCTTCAGCTCCCTCGGCGGCTCGCTCCCTACCGGCCCCCTGGTGGTGCTCTCCGCCGCCGGGATCTTCTGCGTCTCGCTCGTCGTGGCGCCGGAGCGCGGCCTCGCCGCCCGCCTCCTCCGCCGCCGGCGCACCAACGCCCGAATCCGCGGCGAGAACGCGCTCAAGCACATCTTCCTCATCGAGGAGCACCTCGCCAATCCCGCGCTGGTGTCCGGCGAGGACGTCGCCGCGCACCACAGCGTCGGAGTCCGCGACGCGCTCGCGATGCTCGAGGGCCTCCGCCGCCGCGGCTGGGTCGAGCGCGACGGCGCCGCCTGGTCCCTCACCCCCGAGGGCTCCACCGAGGCCCGCCGCATCGTCGCCAGCCACCGCGTCTGGGAGACGTACCTCGCCCGCGAGCTCGCCCTCCCGCCGGACCACCTGCACCGCGACGCGGAGGACATGGAGCACGTCATCGACCGCGACATGCTCGGGCGCCTCGACGAGGAGCTGGGCCACCCCGCCCGCGACCCCCACGGCACCCGCATCCCCCGCCCGGAGGAGCGGCCGTGAGCGACGCGCTCCCGGTGATCCTCGTCGGCTACCTGGCCGCGGGCGCGTGCTCGCTCCTCGGCTGCTTCCTCGTGCTGCGCCGCATGGGGATGATGGGCGACGCGATCAGCCACGCGGTGCTCCCCGGCATCGTGGTGGCTTTTCTGCTCTCGGGCGAGCGCGCCGCCCTGCCGATGCTGCTCGGCGCGGGCTCCGTCGGCTTCGCCGCCGCCGTCGGCATCGAGCTGCTGCACCGCCGCGGGCGCATCGCCCAGGACGCCTCCATCGGCATCGTCTTCACCGCGCTCTTCGCGCTCGGCGTGCTCCTCGTCGCGCGCTTCGCCGGGCAGGTGGACCTCGACATGGACTGCGTGCTGCACGGCGAGATCGCCTTCGCGGCGCTCGATCCGCTGGTGGCGGGCGGGCGCGAGCTGGGTCCCCGCGCCGCGTGGATCCTCGGCGCCGCCTTCCTCGCCAACCTCGCCTTCGTCCTCCTGTTCTGGAAGGAGCTGAAGCTGTCGACCTTCGACCCCACGCTGGCGGCGGTCGCGGGCGTGGGCGCCGCGGCGGTGCACTACGCGCTGCTCGGCCTCACGTCGCTCACCGCGGTCGCCGCGTTCGAGTCCGTCGGCGCGGTCCTCGTCGTCGCCATGCTGATCGTGCCCGCCTCCGCCGCGTACCTGATGACGGAGCGCCTCGGGACCATGCTGCTGCTGGCGCAGGCGGTCTCGCTCGCGTCCGCCGTGGCGGGCTACTTCCTCGCGGTGCGCTGGAACGTCTCCATCGCGGGCATGATGGTGGTGGTCTCCGGCGCGATCTTCGCGGTGGCGTTCGCGCTCAACCCGCGGATGCGGCGCCCGCGCGCGGCGGCGGCTCCCGCCTAGTCCTCCGCGAACAGGTCCGTCTGCGCGCCGACGGTGGCGCGGCGGGCGCGGCGCTTCGCCCCGCCGGGGGGCGCGGGGCGCTCGTCGATGCGGATCCCCGCGGGCGCCAGGAGCGTCTGGAACGCGCGCCGCACGAGCAGCGCGTAGGCCGCCGGGTCGTAGCACATCTCCGGCGCCAGCAGCTTCGCGCAGCGCACCCGCAGCCCCGGGTCGCGGTTCTTCTGGTCCACGATCAGGTAGGTGATCCGCTCGCCGGCGTGGACGATGTAGCCGGCGGCCTCCGCCTGCCGCGCCGCGAGCGCCACCATGTTGTTGCCGCGGTACTCGGAGGGCGCCTTCGAGAGCGCCCGCGTGATGAACAGCTCCTCCCGCGGCACCTCGTGGCGCCACAGCGCGCGCTCCGCCTCGGCCAGCTCCTCCATCAGCTCCGGCGCCGCGTCGCGGTACTCCTCGAGGCTCCGCGCCCGCGCCAGCCGCTCGAGGCAGCGGAGCTGCAGGTCGCGCACGAACGGCGGCTGGTCGTGCCGCCGCGCCTCGATGCCTCGGTACTTCAGCGAGCCGTCCTCGAACGCGCCGAAGAAGCGGTTCGGCACCGGGCGCCCCTCCTCCTGCCGCGAGGGCAGGAACGCGATCCAGCGGTAGAAGCCCTCGACGGCCATGGCGATGCCGGTCTCCTCCTCGAGCTCGCGGCACAGCGCGTCGATCTCCTCCCTCGACGGCTTGCCGCCGCGCTCCGGCGCGCGGCGGAGCCACAGGCAGTCCACGATCATGTGCAGCGCCTCGAAGCCGCGCGCCTCGCAGATCTCCCGCGCGCGCATCAGCCGGTCGCGGGCGAAGGCGCACACCGCCTCGTGCGCTTCGATGCGCCCGAAGCGCGCGTTGCGGTAGCCGAGGTAGCCGAAGCAGCAGACCAGCAGCCACTTGAGCGCGCTCTGCCGCGAGTCGTGCCGCGCCGCCGCCGCCCCGTCGCCCGCCGCCCGCGCCCGCGAGCGCAGCGCCTTCAGCGCCCGCCGCTTCGCGATGATCGGCTCCAGCGACCGCGACACCAGCCCCCGCCGCCGCTGGCAGAGCGAGTAGCCCAGCTCCGGCACCGCCCCCTTCGGGCAGCACGCGCAGTCCACCGTCTCCGGCGAGACGTTGAACCGCGACATGATCGTCGGGTACATCGACACGAAGTCGATCTCGACCACGTCCTCGTAGGCGCCCGTGAGCGGCTGGTACACGAGCCCGCCGCGGTCCGTCAGCAGCAGCCGCGCGGCGGACTTCCACGCCTCCGCCTTCGTCTTCTTCCAAGGGATCAGGTATCCCTCGCGGTACGCCAGATCGAGCTGGATCGCCGTGATGCCGGTCCCCACGGAGCGGCGCCCGATGCGCTGGATCGGCGTCTTCGAGACGCGGCACACCTCGACCAGGCCGTCGAAGCCCGACTTGTCCACCATGAAGGAGTTCCGCCGGTCCAGGTGCCAGCGCCCGTGCAGCGGATAGTCCGGCGCCGAGTAGAGCACCTGCCCGTAGCTGAAGAACGAGCGTCCGTGGAGTTGCGCCTGCCGCGGGAACGGCGGCGGCTCCCGGTCCAGCAGCAGCGGCACCGGCTCGCCGTCCTCCGCCCGCGCCCGCTCCGCCAGCAGGTGCAGCAGCGGCATCAGCAGCGAATCGCCCCCCTCCGACAGGATCACGTCCGGGTCGTGCCGCGCGAGGAACCGGTTCACCCCGCGCACCACCTCGGCGGGGGAGCCCCCCTCCCAGCGCTCCGTCCCCGCGCCGGGGATCGACAGCTCGATCCAGTCGAGCCGCGCGAGGCGCCGCGGCGGCGTGCCGGCGTAGCGCAGCTCGCCCGCGCCGCGCAGCTCCGCCACCACCAGCTCCGGCAGCGCGTACTCCGGCGCCCAGGGGTCCTCGGTCCCCGCGATCCGCGCGAGGCGCCCTTCCGCGTCCGCCTCGTACGCGCACCCGCCGCAGGGCACCAGCGAGTGGTCCATGCAGTACTGCATCTCGGGCAGCAGGTCGGCGTTGAAGAACTCGACGTCCGGGTGGCGGCGGTACAGCTCGTTGAGCGTGGCGCGCCAGAGCGCAGGCTGCTCGATGCGGACCTCGACCGTGGCGCGTGGGCGGTCGGTCCAGAAGTCGCGCCGCTCCGCGCAGGGCCCGAGCACCGTCGCGTCCGCCGGCCGCGCGGCGAGCTCCGCCAGGAAGCGCCCGAGCGGTCCGCGCCGCCCCGCCGCGTGGAACGACGGGCGCCAAGCGGTGTCGAGCGTCCGCAGGCGGCGCCCGTCCGCGGCGATGAGCCAGACGGAGACGCCTTCCGGGCGGCAGTGGAGGTCGAAGAGGGTGGCGCTGCGCATGGGCGGGTGCGCTTCCGGTCGGGAGCGGCATTCGCATTTACTTCGCCAAGTCGGGCTCCTGTCAACGGCACCCTCCGGCGCGGCGCGGTTGCCGCGCCGGAGGCTTGGAAGCTGTGGAGAACTTGTGGAGCTTTTGCGCTTGCGGCTCTGGGGCCCGGAGCGACTTTTGCCACTGTGCCCGACGCTGCGGGCACCACTCGTTCCTGCTCCCGCTCCCATTCCGCTCCCGCTCCAGAGGACACTATCCATGACCGAAACCGTCGAACCCAGCAAGACACTGCGCGACCTGGTGGAATACATCGCGCGCGAGCTGGTGGACGATCCCCGCAACGTCACCGTCACCACGGTCGAAAGCGACACGGTCGTCGTGATCGAACTGCTCGTGGCGAAGGAGGACGTCGGCAAGGTGATCGGCAAGGGCGGCCAGACCGCCAAGGCGCTCCGGAAGGTGATCTCCGCAGCCGCCACCAAGCATAAGAAGAAGTCGGTCCTCGACATCAAGGAATGACCGCCAGCGCGCCCGGGGACGGCTTCCTCGCGATCGGCGCGGTGGCCCGGGCCCATGCGCTCCGGGGCGCCGTCGTCGTCAAGCCATTCGTCCGCGACCTCGAGCCGCTCCTGGCGGCCGGCCTTGAAGAGCTCCACCTGCGCCGCGGCGCCGCGCCTCCGCGCGCGCACTCCATCCGCAGCATCGCGCCCTTCGGGGCCGGCATGCTCCTGCTCGCGCTCGAAGGCGTCGGCGACCGCACCGCCGCGGAAGCGCTCGTCGGCTCCGAAATCCTCGTCCCGCGCGAGGACCTGTGGGAGCCCGCCGAGGGCGAGTACTTCATCGACGACTTGATCGGCCTCGAGGTGGTCGAGGACGCGCCGGGCGCCCGCGCCTTCGGCCCCGTGCTCGACATCCGCGAGGGCGCCGGCCACGACCACCTCGTCTTCGCCCACCCGGACAAGCCCGGCCGCGAGGCGCTCCTCCCCTTCGTCGCCGAATTCATCCGCGACGTCGATCCCGCCGCCCGTCGCGTTCTGGTCCGCATCCCCGACGGCCTCTTCGAGCTTTGACTTGAACCCCTTGGTCGTCCTGAAGGCGCTCCGGCCGAAGCAGTGGACGAAGAACCTGCTGCTCTTCGCGGGCATCGTCTTCGCACGGCAATGGGGCGACCCGGTCGCGCTGCGCAGCGCCTTCCTCGGCTTCCTCGTCTTCTGCCTGCTGAGCGGCGTGATCTACCTGGTCAACGACATCTGCGACCGCGAGAAGGACGCCCAGCACCCGAAGAAGCGGCTGCGCCCGATCGCCTCCGGCGCGCTCTCCGTCGCCGCCGCCTGGGCGTGGGCCGCCTTCCTGCTCGTCGCGATGATGGGGCTGTCCATCGCCGTCCTGCCGCTCAAGTTCACCATCGCGGCGGCGCTCTACGTGCTCCTCACCGTCGGCTACTCGTTCCTCTTCAAGCACGTCGCGATCCTCGACATCCTGGTGCTCGCCATGGGCTTCGTGCTCCGCGCCGTGGCCGGCGTCGAGGCGATCAGCCGCCCCGACGCGCCCGTGCCGATCACCAGCTACTTCGTCCTGACGACGCTCTTCCTCGCGCTGTTCCTCGCCATCTGCAAGCGCCGCAACGAACTGGTCACGCTCGGCGAGCACGCCGGCGAGCACCGCGCCGTCCTCTCGTCCTACAACACCCAGTACCTCGACCAGCTCGTGACGGTCGCCACCGCCGGCGTGCTCTTCAGCTACGCCCTCTGGACCACGCAGGGCAGCTTCGCCCAGGCGTCGCGCCCCAACATCGAGGCCTACACCATGGTGGCCACGATGCCGTTCGTCATCTTCGGCATCTTCCGCTACCTCTGGCTGGTCTACTCGCGCAACGAGGGGGGCGCGCCAGAGGCGCTGCTGCTGGAGGACCGGCCGCTGCTCGCCTCCGTCGCGCTCTGGTTCGCCGCCACCGTCGGCGTGCTCCTCTGGACGCGCTGAGAGCAGCCCTTGCCACCGTGCCCGCGGACGGGCTCCAATACCTTCGCGTTTCGATGAAGAGGAACCCATGAGCGACAAGAAAATCCGCGCCGCCGTCATCGGCGTCGGCCACCTCGGGCAGCACCACGCCCGCAACTACGCGCAGAACCCCCGCGCCGACCTGCTCTACGTCTGCGATTCCAACAAGGCGCAGGCCGAGAAGATCGGCAAGGCGTGGAACGCGATTCCCATCACCGACCCGGCCGAGCTCGTCGGCAAGGTCGACGCCGTCAGCATCGCCACCCCGACCGTCACCCACTTCGACATCGGCGAGCTGATGCTCAAGAACGGCATCCACTGCCTGATCGAAAAGCCCGTCTGCGACAACGTGGTCGAAGCCGCCAAGCTGGCCGTCACCGCCGCGCGCAACTCGCTCATCCTACAGGTCGGCCACATCGAACACTTCAACATGGCCGTCCAGCGGTTCATGGAGATCCTCACCACGCCGCGCTTCATCGAATGCCACCGGATCGGACCCTTCAATCCGCGCGTGAAGGACGTCGGCGTCGTCATGGACCTGATGATCCACGACATCGACATCATCCTCCGCATCGTCCAATCCGAGATCAAGAGCATCGAAGCGGTCGGCATCCCCATCGTCACGGAACGCGAGGACATCGCCAACGCGCGCATCGTCTTCGAATCCGGCTGCATCGCCAACATCACCGTGTCGCGCGTGACCCCCAAGCCGCTCCGCAAGCTCCGCGTCTTCCAGGACGACGCCTACGTCTCCCTCGACTACGCCAAGCAGGCGATGGAAGTGTACCGCCGAGTGCCGAACCCGGACTACGAGCGCCCCGGCGACGCGCGCTTCCTCATCGAGTCCAAGAAGCTGCGGATCAAGCGCGAGGAACCCCTCATGCTCGAGATCGACCACTTCCTCGACTGCGTCCAGCGCGGCCGCACGCCGCGCACCGACGGCACGCAGGCGATGGAGGCCCTCGACGTGGTGATCCGCATCACGGAGCTGATCCGCCAGAAGCAGACGTCGCTCCCCGCGGAACTGCTAACGATGCCCGGCGTCGCCGCACCGCGCTGAGGCGCACGCCCGGAGTGCCACCGTGCGCGAGCTGACCTTCTACGTCATCGCCGGCGAGAACTCCGGCGACCTGCACGGGGCGAACCTGCTCAAGGCGATCAAGCGCCTGTACCCCCGCAGCCGCTTCATCGGCCTCGGAGGCAAGCAGCTCAAAGCCGCCGGCATGGAGCTCGAATCCAACATCGTCAACGACCTCGCCATCATCGGCCTGGTTGGGGTCCTGCAAAACCTCGGCCGCATCCGCCGCCTTTTCATCCGCACGATGTCGACACTCCGGCGCGAGCGCCCCGACGGCATCATCCTGATCGACTACCCGGGCTACAACATCCGCATCGCCGCGCGCGCCAAGAAGCTCGGCATCCCGGTCATCTGGTACATCAGTCCCCAGGTCTGGGCTTGGCACGGCTCGCGGAAGTTCACGCTCGCGGAAGTGGTCACCAAGATGGTCGTCATCTTCCCCTTCGAGAAACCGATCTACGAAGAGCTGAAGATGGATGTCGAGTACGTCGGACACCCCCTTTTCGACGTCATCAAGATCGACCAGACCAAGGAAGAGGTTTACGCCGAGTTCGCCCTCGATCCCGCCAAGCCCCTCATCACCATCGTCCCCGGCTCGCGCACGAAGGAGGTCGAGGCATTCCTCCACACGATGCTGGAAGGGGCTAAGCGCTACCACGAGAGGCACCCCGACACCCAGTTCGCCATCATCCGCGCGACAACCATCGATGCGGACCTGATCCGCAAGCGCATCAAGGAAGCGGGCCTCCCGTTCGAAGTGCCCATCGTTGAAAGACTTCGTTACAACCTGCGCTCGCACTGCGACTTCTCATGGGTGAAGAGCGGCACGAGCACTCTGGAGGCCGCCATCATGGGTGGCCCGATGCTGATTGTGTATCGAACCAATTACTTGACTTGGGCCATTGGAAAGGAAATCTTCACCATTGGATACATTGGCCTTCCGAACATCGTCGCCAACAACCGCATCGTCCCCGAATTGCTTCAAGACCAATTCACTCCCCAGAACCTCGTGGACATCACAGAGCATTATCTGCTCAGCCCGGAGCGCTACGCATCAATGAAGGAAGAGTTGGCGCGCGTGCGCAGAAAACTCGGTGGCCCGGGAGCTTCGGAGAGAACCGCCTTGGCCGTTCTGGATGCCGTCGGCGCCAAACCCAACGAGGAGGTCCAGATCGCCAGTGCGATTCCAACAACTTGACCTTCCCGGCCTCGTGCTTATCACCCCCAAGGTGTTTGAGGACGAGCGCGGCTTCTTCTTGGAAACATACCGCAAGGATCAACTCCTGGCAGCGGGCATTGCGGTGGACTTCGTGCAAGACAACCACTCGAAGTCCCGCAAAGGCACGGTGCGCGGTCTGCACTACCAGACCTCTCCGGGGCAGGCCAAACTGATCCGATGCACCAAAGGCGCGATCTGGGATATAGCTGTGGACATCCGACCCGATTCGGAGACCTTCGGCAAGTGGGTGGGTGTTGAACTGTCGGAGAACAACAAGCAATTGATCTACATTCCCATCGGCTTCGCCCACGGGTTCGCTGTGCTCTCCGACGAAGCCGAGGTGCAGTACAAGTGCAGTAACTACTACGATGGAGCCACCGAGGCCGGCATCGCATGGAATGATCCCGAGGTCGCCGTCGATTGGAAGGTGTCCGCTCCCATCCTGAGCGTACGCGACCAGAACAATCCCCCACTTGCTTCGCTAAGAAAGAAGTAGCTGATGAAGGACCTTCCCCTTGTCGCAATCGTTGGCCGCCCGAACGTCGGGAAGTCTACTTTATTCAACCGGATCATCGGCCATCGCGAGGCGCTTGTGCACGAATCCCCCGGCATGACGCGCGACCGCAAATACGGCCGCGCCGAATATGCGGGAAAGCCGTTCCTGGTAATAGATACCGGCGGCTATGAAGAGCAAACCGACTCGCAGATACTCGCCCGGATGCGTGAGCAAACGATGAATGCCATCGAGGAGGCGGATTCGATTCTCCTCGTCATGGATGGCCGCGAGCCGGCGCACCCGGTCGATCATGAACTAGTCCGAATCCTCCGCGAGAACAACAGGGCCTTTACGCTCGTAGTGAACAAGTGTGAGAACGAGAACCTCGTCGCGCAGGCGTACGCCGATTTCAGCGGTTATGGCCTACCGCAGGTGTACCCCGTCTCCGCGATGCACGGCGAAGGCATGTTCGATCTCCTTGATGAAGTAACGAAGGATTTCGCCACCGGCGAAGAAGAGTACGACCCTACGCGGCTCTCCGTTGCCATCGTTGGGCGGGTGAATGTCGGAAAGTCGACGCTCATTAATCGCCTGCTGGGTGAGGAGCGAGTGATCGCCTCCCCCGTGCCGGGCACGACCCGCGACAGCATCGACACCGAGATCACTGTCAACGGCCAGCAGTTCACCCTGATCGACACCGCCGGAATCCGACGCCGCTCGCGCATCGAGCGCGGCGCCGAGGCCCTCTCCGTTCACGCATCCCTTCGTGCCATTGAGCGCGCGGAAGTCTGCTTGCTCTTGATGGATGCCACCGAGGGTGTCACCGATCAAGACCAGCACATCGCTGGCTACATTCAAGAGCGCAAGCGCGCCTGCATCCTCGTGGTCAACAAGTGGGATGCCATCGAAAAGGACAACGAAACGCACGGCGCCTACATCAAGATGCTCCGGAAGGAGTTCGGTTTCCTCAAGTGGGCTCCGATCCTGACAATCAGCGGCAAGACTGGCCAGCGCGCCTCGAAGCTGTGGGCGCTCATCCGTATGTGTTCGGCGCAGTTCCGGCGTGAGTTCTCCACGCGCGAACTCAATCTCGTGCTCAAGAAGGCGCTCGCGTTCGTTTCGCCCCCCACCCGCAAGAGCCAGCCCTTCAGCATCAAGTACGTCACGCAAACCGGGTACCGGCCGCCGGAGCTGACGCTCTTCGTCAATGATCCCAAGCTCTGCCACTTCAGCTACTTCCGCTACCTCGAGAACCAATTCCGGATGCAGCTCGACATGCAGGGATCGCCCATCATCCTGACATTGAAGCGGAAGGCCCCACCGCGTGGCTGGGAGCGAAACCTCGAGTTCGCCGGTCAGGAGCAGCTCAAGCGCGACCGTCGAATGCTACAGCTCGAGGAAGACTACGTAGCTGCCTCCTTCGATGAGGATGACGGAGTCCAGTTCGAGTATGTCTTCGAAAACGAAGACGAGGACGACGAAACCTGAAATCCCCAGACACCTCTCCCGGTGAAGGCGGCTCAGCCCACCGGGGATCTTTGGTCTTTTGGAGCGTGTTTGTTGCGCTGGTGATGACTGGTCGGGCAGCGGTCGCCGTCTATGTTTACCGAACTCTTCTGTTCGTGCAGTCGGACGAAGACCTTGCCCGTTACTGGTGGATGTTCCGGCTCTTTCGAACAAAGCTTTGGGACGACCCCGATCCCGGCTGGCTGGTACGGAACTTCTCTTGGACCGGACATATTCCCTACCTCCCTTTGCAGATGTTCCTACTTGAACCATTGTGCGGTCGTGGCGAACTGCACACTCCTGCAATCCTCGCAGTCCAGACCGGCTTCCATGCGGTGACAACATGTCTCGTGGCGGCTATTGCGTACTTTCTGGCCAAGGGCTCTCGCTTCGCCGCCGGAACCGCCGCCATCTTGATGTTCGCCTCGGCGAAGCTGAACATAATCGGGACCGGGTTCCTGACGGAGCCAATGTTCTACACGTTCCTTTCCGCGATGGCGCTCGCCACTGTGCTCATTCTGGAGCGTGGCTTCAGTTGGCGGTGGATCCTCCTGTTCGGAGCAGGTGCATTCCTTGCGCAGTCGATCCGCTACGAAGCGTGGCCGGTCGCATTCCTCTTCATCGCCCTGATGGCCTGGCCCTTCGACCGGCTCCACGCGCCCAAGTTGCTCGCAGCGGCGGCGATGTCGTCGGTCTTCCCCGCTTTCTGGTTGTTCGTCCATTGGTCGATCTCGGGCGACCCGCTCCACTTCCTCCAACTTACGCGGGAGCACTTCGCGCTCAACGTCGCCGAAGGCTCGCGCCTCGGGTTCGCGCTGCGCCTTTGGGCCGGGCAGGAACTGAACACGGTCTTCGTCTGGGTGGTGGCGGTACCGGTCGTTCTGCAGCCGTGGCGCAGCGGGCGCGCGATGGCGTTCGCGGCGATCGCCATCGCGGCCCTGATCACAGTCCTCAACGCGAAGGGTGCCGGTGGCTTCGCGTTCCCCGAGCGGTTCTGGCTCTCCGCCTACGTGCTCGCGATTCCCGTGGCCGCGGCGCGGCTCGATCTCGGGGTGCGCTCATCGAGCCCCAGCCTGCCCGCCCGGTTGCCTTGGGTGATCGCCCTGTTCGGCATCTCGAACGCCGTCTTCGAAATGCGATGGTCCGACAGGCCGCTGGTCGAGCGCTGGGACTACGACGCCATGCGCGAAGCGATCCGCGCCGTGCGCGCCGACCCGATGGCGGAGGGCCAGCGCACGCTTGTCTGGATGGACAGCGGCCGCGGTGGCTTCCATCAGATCCTCCCAAACCTCCAGGTGCCCGGACGATGGGAGACGCTGCCCATCCCCACGGACTCGCCGCTACTGGACCGCGATGCGCCGCTCGGCCCGCGCGTGGTCCTGGTGGAGCGGGGCAGCCGCCCAACCGGCGCCGCGGCGGAACGCGCCCCGGAACCATTCCGGACGAAGCACATGCCGTGGGACGTCTACCTGTTCACAAACCAACCGGTGGCCGGGTTGTCCGGCGCCAAGGGCGGCGCTCCGGCCCCACCATCGCCCGCCGACCCCGCGCTTGTGGACGCGATCGCCGATAGCCCGCGGCCGTGATCCCTTAGGCCGCCCCTGATAAAGGCGACTCCGACTGCCAGTGGTCCAGGAGCCGCACCGCCACCAGCATCGCCAGCGCGCCCGCCGCGTACATGAAAAGGTCGTGCGCGCCGTCGTGGTCGGCGATGAGCCGCTTGCCGAAGCCGAGCTGCGCGAAGACGACCACGCTGTGCGCCAGCGCCAGCGAGAGCACCGACGCCTTCCGCCCCGGCAGCCACTCGCCGCGCAGCAGCGAGCCGACGGCGATCAGCGCGCCGAGCACCTCGAGGATCGCGATGGAGTAGTACGACAGGAACATGCCGGGGAACTTCGCGAGGATCGTTTCGCCGAAGGTGCCGACGAACCATTCGGGCACGCCGGGACTCGTGATCTTCCCAAAGCCGGTCAGGCCCCACGTGAAGGCGAGCAGTCCGGCGACGGCGGCGACGACGAGGCTGCGGGTGATGACTTCGAGTTTCTTGTCCAAGGGAAGTGGCTCCCGGGTGGTTTGAGGGCGCGGCGACCGCGCCGCGGGGCGCTCGTGCAAGTTCCACGCACATTCCGCCTTGGCGCCGCGGAGCCCGCTTCGCATCGTCGCGCAATGGAAGCGAATCCCCTTGAGATTGCCGCACCCGGCGCCAAGTCCGGGGGCCTGCCCACGCTCCTCGGCGCGTTCCTCCTTGGCTTCGCGTTGGTCGCGGTCGCGACGCTTCCCGCGGCAAGACGCCTGATCAGCTATGACGACCTGGCGCATCTGCATTTGTACGCGAAAGCGAACCAAGGCCGTTCCGCCGCTGAGATCCTCCGCCTGCCGCATTGGCAGGATCGCGACATCGCGCCGCAATGGCGTCCGCTGCCAAAGCTACTGTGGAGCCGCACGCCCATCGAGCGCGGCGGCGACGCGGTCCGTCCCTGGTTCCTGACGGTGCTGTTGGCGGGTGCCTGTTCGGCGGGTTTCGCCGGGGTGCTGCGCCGCCGTTCGATGGCTCCCGGCGCGCTGCTGCTCTGCGCGCTGCCGCTGCTCCATGGCGTCGCGTCGGACGTCGTGCTCCCGTTCGTCGGCCAATCGGACCTGATCGCCGCCGTCGGTGTGCTGATCGCCTGGGGCGCCCTTGCGCGGGGCGGCGCGGCGGGGATGGCGCTCGGTGCGGTGGCCTTCGCGGTCGCTGTGCTGGCCAAGGAAAGCGCATTTCCGGCGATCGCCGCGGTGCCCTTTGCGATCTACTTCGGCGCGGGAGGGCAGCGCCTTCGTCGTCGACGGGCGCTGGCCGCGTTCGCCGTCCTCGCCGTCGTGCTCGCCCTGCGGTTCGCGGGCGAATCCGCCGTGTTCGGCTCCATCGGCGCGGCGCCGCAGGGTGCTTCCCGCGGCTTTGTCGAAGGCGAGCGGAGGGTCGGCGCCGCCGAACTGGCCGGGCGCTACGCCGCGGCGCTCGCCATCCCGCGCGCCACGCTGGTCGACTACACGTTCCTCAAGCAACCCGGCGTGGGCGCCGGCATGTACCCGCTGGTGGGGGCGCTGGCGCTGGCGGGCGCCGCGGCGTCGACCGCCTTCGCGCTGCGGCGGACGACTGCCTCGAAAGCCTGCGCCCGCGCGTTGCGTCTTCGGCGGGACATCGTGCTCGGAGTTGGCTGGGCAGTGCTCTTCCTGCTTCCCTACGGCCATCCACTCATCGCCGCCAGCTCCGTCTGGAGCGGCCGCTTCGCTTTCATCTCGTTGTTCGGAGTGGCTTGGGTCGCCGCCGCGTTGATGGACTTCCAACGCCCGTCCGCCCGGGGCGCCAGGGCCGTGCTCGGCTGCCTAGCCACCGTGCTGCTCGCCGGGATGTTCCTCCGGGCGGGGGAGTACCGCGCGCCGAAGCTCCTGTGGTCCGCGGAGGCGCGCCGCGAGCCGCGCAGCGCCGTCGCGTGGAAGAACCTGGCGGGCGCGCTCCAGCGCGATGGCGATCTGCCCGGCGCCCTGGATGCCGCGAAGCGCAGCGCGGAGCTTTGGCCCGCGAACCCCGGCATGTGGCGCGGACTCGCGACCATCGCCGCCGCGGCGGGCAACCGCGGGGAACAGGAGCGCGCCGCCGCGAAGCTCGCGGAACTCGGCGTCGCGCCTTGATTTAAAGGCGGTCGAGGATTTCCGAACGGTTCTTCCGGATGAAGTGCAACCCGCCGAGAAAGAACAGGAAGGGGTACACCAGCATCGGGTAGAACGCATCGGGATTGAACAGCACATCCGGGGAGCCGTAGAGCTTCTGGATGACGGAAAAATACGGAAGCACCGGATTGAATTGCAGCAAGTGCTGCAGGCGCTCCGGCACGATGGAGGGCAGGTACACGATCGGCACCGCCCAGAAGAGCAGGTTCAAAGCGATCTGCACGATCTGGCCGATGTCGCGAAGGAGCAGGTGCAGGACGCTGAGGATCATGCCCACGCCGACCGCCAACGCGCCCAGGGCCAGCAGCACCGGCAGCGATAGCGCCAGCGCGAGCAGGAACTCCGTCGGCGGCACCTCCGGATAGCGGAGCACCGCCAGCACCGCCGTCAGGAACACGAGGCCCGTGAAGTGCGTCAGAAACGACGTCAGCGCCACGCCGAGGAAAAGCACCTCCTCGGGGATCACGGTCTTTTTCAAGTAGGACGCGTTTTCGACCAGCGTGCCCGTCGAGCGCGTGACAATCTCGGAAAAGAAAATCCAAGGCAGGATGCCGGAAACCAAGTGGACGACGTAAAGGCCGCCGCCGCCGTCGCCCAGTTTCGCCCCCATGATCCGCGAGAACACTAGGATATACATCCCGACGAGGATTATGGGGTGGATAATGTTCCAGAACATACCGGCGCCGCTGCCCGCGTAGCGACCGCGCAACTCGCGGACCACAAGCAGGCGCAGGATCCCCCGCGAGCGCAAGGTCGCCGCGAAGGACGACTCGACCTCCGCCGGGTTGCGTGCGGCAGCGCTCAAGGTGCCTGCCTCACTTGCCGAGCTTCTTCACCGACTTCCGGGCCACGCGGTCCAGCTTGGCGATCGCCACCAGCGGATCGCCCGACTTGCGCAGCGCGTCCAGCCGTTCGCGCAGCTTTCCCAGCACCCGGTGTGTGTCCTCGGACTGCGTGCTGGCGCGCGCGACAGCCTCCGTGACGGCCGCGGAGAGCGCTTCGCAGTAGTTGCCGACGGCGCGCTCCAGTTCGACGCGCGCGGCGAGGAGGCGGATATCCGCGGGGAGCGGCGCGGGGGCGGCCTTCGGCTCCGGCGCGTTCGAGCGGTGCGTGTCCGGCGACTCCGCGGCTGCGTGCGGAGCGGGAAGGGGATACTTGCGGGGACGGCCGCGCTTGCGCTTCTCCATGACTACTGCGGCGGTTTCAAACGCGGGCGGAACCACCTTCCGGGGGCGTCCCCGCGGACGCTTCGGCGGCGCGGCGTCCGGCTGTGGAGACGCCTGCTGCTCGGGAAGCGGATTCTTGCGGGGACGGCCCCGCTTGCGCTTCTCCGGGGCCGCGGGAGTCGCCGGCGGGGGGGCTTGCGGTGGTGTGCTCGCGGTCTTTTTCGCCATGGGGTCGTCCGTCCTCTTAGCGGTGCGTGTCCGGCAGGAAAATGCGCTCGTACTGCTCGATGAAAAACCGGTCGGTCATGCCCGCGATGTAATCGCAGACGACGCGCGCCTTGCCGTCCGTCTCGATTCGGCGCTGGTACTTCCACGGAAGCAACACGGGATTTTCGTGGTATTGTTCGAAGAGCGCCTTCAGCATCCGGCGGGCCTTCAACGAATTGGTCAGCGTGCCCGGGTGGAAATACACGCGCTCCAGCAGCAGTCTCTTCAGCGGCTTCAGGCGTTGCTTGAATTCCGGGGAAAAATCAACCAGCCGTCCGGAAAAGCGGCGCACGTCCTCGATGGAGGAAATCGCGTTCGTCCGGAGCGCGCCCTCCGAATGCGTCAACGCATCCTCGACATGGTCGCTGTACAGGCGCCCCAGCGCGCGGTACGTCACGAACTTCAGCGGCGCCTCGCCGCCCAGCTCGCGGCGCGCCTCGTCGAAATACTCGAGCACCCAGGGCGCCGCCTTCAGGTCCTTCACCTCGATCAGCCCCATCACCAGGGCATCGTCCAGGTCGGCGTTGTTGTAGGCGATCTCGTCCGCGAGGTCCACGAGCTGCGACTCGAGCGTGGGGCGCTCCTCGGGATGGTAGCGCGCGTCGCAGCTCGGCTTGTCGAAGGCGGTGTCGTGCTTGATGATGCCCTCGCGCACCTCGTAGGTGAGGTTGAGGCCGGGGTGCTCCGCGGAGCGCTCTTCGAGGATCTCGACCGTGCGGAGCCCTTGCTCGTTGTGCTCGAAGCCGCCGGCGCCGGCCTCGCGCATCGCCTCGCGCATGGCGTCCTCGCCCGCGTGGCCGAAGGGCGTGTGCCCGAAGTCGTGCGACAGCGCAATCGCCTCCGCCAGATCCGAGTTGAGGCGCAGCGACCGCGCCAGTGTGCGGGCGATCTGCGCCACCTCCATCGTGTGCGTCAGCCGCGTGCGGAAATAGTCCCCCGCGGTGATCACGTGCACCTGCGTCTTGAACTCGAGCTTGCGGAACGCCATCGAATGGATCACGCGGTCGCGGTCGCGCTGGAACTCCGTGCGCAGGCGGTCCGGTCGGATCTCGTGCGCGCGTCCGCGCGTCTTCGACGAGTGCATCGCGTAGGGCGCGAGGTAGTTGTCCTCCGCCTCCTGCAGGTGTTCGCGTGTCAGCATGGCGTCCCTTCCTCCACCGCCTTGATGGACGGCGGGGCGGGGGCGGCGCAAGGCGGGCGGCGATTTTCCGTGTCCCCGCGGGAGTACTGGCCGAGCGTTGCCGCCGGAAAAGGAGTTCGCCCGTGGTTGAGTGCATCGACGCCTTGTTCGTCCTTTCCGTGCCGAAGTGGCCGCCGCCCGAGCTGGAGCCGCTGCCCCAGCTTTGCGTCTGCGGGCGCAGCAATGTCGGCAAGAGCTCGCTACTGAACGCGCTCATGGCCCGCAAGAACCTCGCGCGCACCTCGAACACGCCGGGCCGCACGCAGGAGCTCGTGGTGTTCAAGCTGCGCCTCCGCTCCGGCACCGAGGAGCGCCACCTCCACATCGTCGACCTCCCGGGGTACGGCTTCGCCAAGGTCCCCGCGGAAATCCGCCGCCGCTGGCGCCCCATGATGGAGTCCTACTTCAAGAACTCGCAGCGGATCGCCGGCGCGCTCGCGCTCTTCGACAGCCGCCGCGACCCCTCCGAGGACGACTTCGAGCTGATCGAGATGCTCGCCGACGGGGGAGTGCCCACGCTCCCGATCGCCACGAAGACCGACAAGGTGGGCCCCTCGCGCCGCCGCGCCACGCTGCGCGGATTGGCCCGCGCGCTGGAACTGGAGGAGGACGACGACCTCCGCGCCGTCAGCGTCCTCGCCAAGACGGGCATCGACGAACTCCGGCAGGACGTCTGGAACTTGATCGCCCCCGACGGGCAGGCGGCTTCCCCGGGGGCCGCCGGGTAGCCGCCAGCCCGCTGGCCCGCTTCCCGCCATTTGTACGGAGTCCGGCGGCGGGATGACTCGCCGCACGGGGCATTCCGACTCGCGGGACGACTGATGGGACCTTGGACGATAATCGGTATCGGATGGGCGATCATGGCCGCGGTCATGGTGGCGCTCTGGATCCACGCCACCGCGAAGCGCGACGCTAGCATCGTCGATGTGGGCTGGGCCTATGGCGTCGGCGCCATGGTGATCCTATTCGCCGCGCTCGCCCCCGGCGACGAAACGCGCCGCATCGTGGTGGGGCTGCTCGGCGCCGCGTGGTCGGTCCGGCTCGGCACCTATCTGCTTCTGAACCGGGTGATCGGCAAGCAGGAGGACGGCCGCTACAAGCGCATGCGCGAGGCGCTCGGCGCCAAGGCCAACGCGGGCTTCTTCGCGTTCTTCCAGATCCAAGCGATTTGGGCAGTGATGTTCGCGATGCCGATGATGGCGGTCGCGCTCAACACGGGGCCGTTCGGCGCGCTAGATCTCGCCGGCGTTGCCGTGTGGCTGCTCGCGGTGGCCGGCGAAGGAATCGCCGACGCGCAGCTCGCCAAATGGCGCGGCAACCCCGCGAACAAGGGGCGCACTTGCCGCGCGGGGCTGTGGGCCTACTCGCGCCACCCCAACTACTTTTTCGAGTGGATCCACTGGTTCGGCTACATCCTCATGGCGGTCGGCTCGCCGTGGTTCGGCGTCTCGATCGCCGGGCCGATCCTGATGCTGGTGTTCCTGTTCAAGCTCACCGGCATCCCGTTCACCGAGGCGCAGGCCCTCCGCAGCCGCGGCGACGACTACCGCCGCTACCAGGAAGAGGTCAGCATCTTCATCCCCTGGTTCCCCAAGAAGAGGAGCGCCGGATGAGCATCGGAGTCGATCTCGCCGAGCGGGGACTCGTCCCCGATTCCGTCATCACCTGGGGCATCCGGCGCCGCTGCGCGGAAATCCTCAAGGAGCACACCTTCCCCACCGAGGATGCCGCCCGCGCCGCCCACGCCAAGTTCATCGCCGAACTCCGCGCGTCGCCGCTCGCGATCCACACCGACAAGGCGAACGAGCAGCACTACGAAGTGCCACCGCCGTTCTTCCTCCAGACGCTCGGCAAGCGCCTCAAGTACTCCTGCTGCTTCTACGACGAGAACGCCAAGACGCTCGACCAGGCGGAGGAGCGCATGCTCGCGCTCTACGGCGAGCGCGGCGAGCTCGCCGACGGGCAGGAGATCCTCGAACTCGGCTGCGGCTGGGGCTCGCTCACGCTCTGGATGGCGGAGAAGTACCCCAACGCGCGCATCCTCTCGCTCTCCAACTCGCGCCCGCAGCGCGAATTCATCGAACAGCGCGCACGCGCCAACGGCTTCAACAACGTGCAGGTCGTCACGCAGGACGTGAACCTCTTCGACACGTCGCGCCGCTTCGACCGCATCGTCTCCATCGAGATGTTCGAACACCTGCGCAACTACGAGGAACTCACGCGCAAGCTCAAGGGATGGATGAAACCCGGCGGCAAGGCCTTCGTCCACATCTTTTGCCACAATCGCTTCGGCTACCCCTACGTCGCCGAGGGCGAAGACAACTGGATGGCCAAGCACTTCTTCACCGGCGGCCTGATGCCCTCCTTCGACATCTTCCGCCACTTCGAGCACAACCTCGTGGTCGAGCAGGACTGGCAGGTGCCCGGCTGGCACTACGAAAAGACCTCGTGGGACTGGCTCCGCAACATGGACGAGAACCGCGAAGAAATCCGCGGCATCTTCCGCGACCTCTACGGCCCGGAGGAAGCGGACCGCTGGCTCCAGCGCTGGCGCATCTTCTTCATGTCCTGCGCCGAACTGTTCGGCTACGACAAGGGCACCGAGTGGATTGTCGGCCACTACCGGATGCGCGCGGCGGAGTAGCGGGGGGGCGGCCCGCGGTCAATCCGGTTGGCAAGGAGCGGCATCCCAAGGCATCCTCGCCAGCGCGTGCGAGGACCCCGATGGACGAAAACGAGAAGCAGATGTACCGGGACTGGGCGCGCGGCCAAGAAGCCGCGCAGGAGCTGATCGCCCGCGAGCGCGCCCGCGCCCTCGCCGACGGCTCCGGCCTGCCCACGCCGGAAGCGCTCGACGAACTCATCGCCGCCGGCCTCGCCCACGCAGGACCCGAGCGCACCACCACCGGCATCGGCGAACTGCACCGGCTGCTCTCCGAGGTGTACCGGCGGCGCGGAGAGAAGGTGGGGCCGTGAACTGTTGACCGACCAAACCTCGCAAGGGGGCCCGCGCTCCGCTCTCGACGCAGGGCACTCTACGAAAGGAGGTCGCGGACATGAGCGGTGGAAAAGGAGGCGGCAAGCCCGCCAACGCCCCGAGCCAGACGGGCAAGCCGTCCGGCGGTGATCGCGGCAACAACCCGCCGAAGGGCAAGTAATGGCCTCGGCACATGAATAGGGAGCCGCCCCCGGCATTGGGATGCCGGGGGCGGCTGCTTGACGTTTGGGTAGTCAGCCCCAGTGCCTCACCGCACCAGCAGCCCGTCCGCTTCCGCCGGAGGCACCGGGCCGAGAACCATGTTCATCGCCCAGTTGTGGTCCGTAAAGGTGGCCTCTCCGCGCGCCATGGTGGCGGGAGTATCGCTGAGGGGTGTGTCGATCTGGAAGCCGGTCCCTTCAGTGCCTTGAACGAAGCTCGGGACGTCGTTGAGCGAATCAACCTGCCAGCAGAGCCAGTAATCGCCCGGTCCCAGATTAACTTCCGGCGGAGCCGTCGCGGTCAGCCAGTATTCGTAACTGCCGTTGTAGATCGGCTCCGAGGCCCAGACCCGTTCGAGTACCGGGCCATCGCGATACACGCTGAGAACCACATTCCCGAATGGGTCATGGACGTATAGGGATACTGACTGGATGGCCCCGGGCTGGTCTAGGCTAACCTTTGTGCCCTTGAGATAGTTGCGTTGGGAGGCGCGGAGGTAATGATATTGCCCGTGAGTGTTGGCATTGAAGAGCAGGTCTCCGCCTTCCGAATCGTTTGTAAAATGGAAGTCAAAGATCGGAAGGAGCATATGGCCGCGATCCACTGAGGGGCAACAGTAGCTCTTTGTGATTCGCTGTAGTCCAACCGGATCGCTCGGGTTCGAGCCGCTGCGGTAGCTGACAAGCTGTCGTGCGCATTTTGGACCTCCAATGAACCCTCCAGGTGGAATGGGTTCGGGGTCCGGTTGCAGTTCGAAAGTGTCACTGTCAAAGTGATAAGTTCCATTGAGACAAATTGGGACCTCTCTCAAAATGTTATTGTATGCAGATAGAATGATGTGTCCGGTGCAGCGGGAGAAGGTAGATTTCAGAGAAGTTCCGAGCGGGCTATATGTTCCGCAGACCCTTCCGGACCGAATCAACTTACCAGTGTCCAAGTCAAGGATTGTGAGGTAAACTGCGCTCGACGGCAGGTCCAAGAGAGCAGTAACCACCATTTCATTCCGATCGAGGTCGATAGAGTCTTGGCCTGCGATACGACTATCAGCTATCAATAGTCCCTCGGGGAAGCTGAAGGTGTCATCAAGCGTGTTGGTGGCAATGTCAAACTTGTCGAGGCGTCTGGTGCCGAGTTCACCTTCGGGAGTTGAGTAGGTCTTGGACTCAACGAAAAAGTAGTCGGCACCCCGAGGCGCCCAGACGGTGACGATTTCGTCCACCGGTTCGGGAATGGGAGCGGGTGCCGAAATGGATTCCGATCCGTGATGGAAGACTGCGATTTGCGGATTCCGCTGATCGAATAGGATTGTGAACTCGCGATCCGTTGAGGCTAAATCAGAATCTGTTCCCGCCAGCTCAAAATCGGACTCGAGACTTCGAAGGGAAAAACCCTCCGGAAGCGGGATCTGGGTGGCGCGCCCCGTCTCGAGGTCCATGGTAAACAACTGCCGCCTGTCAGGACCTACGGCCGTAAACGCGATCTTCCCTTGGCGAACCATATACGCTTTGAAGTAGAATGATGTGGAGCCCGCCATCGCCCGATCATCTTCGAAGTCACCCTCCGGGTTGAGCTGCGCCCGCCCGCTCCGCAGCAACACCATTCCCCCGTCCGGGTACACGGCACTGCCGGGGTTCGTAACTCCGGCGATTCGGGTCTGCTCTGTAGATTGCAGCAGGGTGCCTTCCGCCGATAGGGTGGCAAGAATGGCCAAGGTGCGGATAGAGTGGTTACGCGGCATGAGTTGAATCCTCCCTAGTTAAATCCATCATACCATACACGCGCCCAACGTCAACCCATATCTGGCCAGATCCAACACATCCTCCACCTCCAACACGCCGCCAGGCCCGTCCACCTTGATTGTGCCGCCCTCCTTTGTCAGCCCGCCGGTGGGGGCGCGGGCGATGGGGTTCCCAGCTCGCGCTGCAGGAGGCGGCAGGGGACACCTCGCGCCCCCTACTCCGCCCCTTCCTCCGCCTTGGGCGCGGCGTGCGAGGCGGCGTCGCGTTCGACCTGTTCCATGACCGGGCCGAAGTCGACGCTGTCCACGGGCACATCCGCCACGCGGAAGGCCTCGCCGGCGTGCGGGTGTTCGAAGAGCAGCCAGCCGTCGCCGTCGCGGCCCTTGTAGTTGAGCACGCGGAAGCGCAGCAGCAGGTGCGCGAGCAGGAAGAGCTGCGCGGTGTACGCTTCGTCCCCGGTGGCGTGCAGAGCGGCGAAGAGGCGCCACATCGCCTCGTTGCGTTCGCTGCGGGCGAGGCGGCGCTCCGTGGCGGTGGGCGCCGAGACGCGCTTCGCCACCCAGTAGCTGAAGTACGCGCGGTCGCCGGACTTCTCCCAGCACGCGGGGCAGAAGTCGCTGCGGATCGCCTCGTCCTTGTCGGACACTTCGAGGACCGTCGCCTGGCGCCCGGCGCCCGGCAGCGAGCAGCCGCACAGGAGGCACTGGTCGTTCGGTCGGCGGAACTTGAGGTAGGCTTCGCGGTCGAGCATGGGCTGGGGCTTCGGCGGATTCGGCGGGACCACCAATGAGCGGTCGTCGCGGTGGGAGGGTCAAGCGCCCCCCGGAACGCGAACCGGCCCGCGGGAGAACCCGCGGGCCGGTAGGGGAGAGAGGGACTGGCTGGTGCTGCCGCTTCGGGTGGCTTACTGCGAGAGGATGACGACCGAGTACGGGCCGATGCCGATGTTGCCGTTGAAGCCGAGCCCGTCCTTGGCGCCGGAGTTCGCCGTCGTGTTGTACGAGTTGAAGTTGCCGAAGTCCGAGCTGTAGCCGTTCCAGTCGCTGTTGAAGCGGACGAACCAGGTGCCGCCGCGCGGGAAGCCGATGTTGTAGCTCGAGTAGGAGGTGTTGGCGAAGTTCATCACCACCACCACGTCGTCGCCCGGGCCGCCCGCATCGAACCGGTGGAAGGCCACCAGCTTGTTCGTGTTGTTGACGTGGAAGACGTTCACGCCCTGTCCGCGGAGGCCGCGCGTGTTGTTGTACCAGTTGCGGCGGAGCTTGATCAGGTCGCTGTACATCGCCTTGATGCCGCCGAACGTCGTTTCCTTGCTCCAGTCGAGCGGGTCCGTGTCGGCCCACCAGCCGTCCTCGAGGATGTCCTGACCCATGAAGAGCATCGGGATGCCCGGGGCGGTGAGAACCAGCGCGCCGCCAAGCGTCGAGCGCTTCTTGGAGAACCAGCTTCCGGCGTTGCCCGGCCAGATTTCCTCGGCCACGCGCGCCTTGCCGTTCGCCACTTCGTCGTGCGACTCGGTGTAGATGACGCGCTTGAAGGCGTTGCCGTCGTAGCGTCCGTTGATGGCGTCGCGGATCGCGAACATGCTGCGGTCGGCGTCGTTGCCCTTGATTACTTCCGCGCGGACCGGGTGGACGAAGTTGGCGTCCCACTGCGAGTCGAAGCCCGCGCCGCCGGCGCCCGTCGTCTTCACGAGGAACTCGTTGTTCTGCAGGTCCTCGGCGATCTGGATCTTCCAGCTATGCGCGAAGTCCACCTCGTTGTTGATCCACTGCATCAGCGACCAGCCGTCGGGGATGTCCCCGCCGCCGCCGTTGTTCTGCGTGCGGATGTTCACCGTCGAGTCCCAGCGCAGGCCGTCCACGCGGAACGTGTTGAGCCAGAACATCGCGTTGTCGCGCAGGTACGTGCGCACTTCGCCGCGGCCGTAGTCGGGACGCGTGTCGCCCCACGGCGTGGAGGAGCGCCAGTCGTTGAAGAAGTAGATGCCGCCCTTGCCGTTCTGGCTCCAGCCGTCGAACTGCCAGAGGTCGAGGTCGCTCGGGCCCCAGTGGTTGTAAACGACGTCCTGGATCACCGCGAGGCCGCGCTGGTGCGCCTGCTTGATGAACTCCTTGTACATCTGCGGCCCGCCGTAGATCGACTCGACCGAGAACGGGTAGGCGGGGTTGTAGCCCCAGGAGAAGTCGCCGGCGAACTCGTTGATCGGCAGCACCTGCACCGCGTTGTAGCCCATGTTCGAGACGTGGTCCAGCTTCGCGATGGCGCTCGTGAAGTTGCCCGGGTTGCCGCCCGGCGAGTCGTTGAACGTGCCGATGTGCATCTGGTAGATCACCAGCTCGTTCCAAGCGGGCGTGTTGAACACCGGGTCGGAGCCCGGCTGCGTCGCCGTGATAGTCACGTCGTCGATCGCCGCGCCGTCGCTCGAGGCGGGGTAGTTGTCGTACTGCTGGAAGCGCACGCGGAAGCTGGCGCCGGGCGTGAGGCCCTTGTCCGACAGGGTGACGGTGCGGGTGGACCAGCTCGTGCTGATCGCGGGGTAGCTGTCGACCTTCGTCCAGTTGGTGCCGTCGTTCGAGATGAACACACCGTCCTGCGTGTGCGTCTCCTCGCCGATATTGCGCACCTTGTAGGTGAGCGTGACGTTCGTCTTGCCGGAGGCGTTGACGGTCGTCGTGACCTCGTTGGTGCCGTAGGAGTTCGACACCGAGCTGTCCATCAGCAGGCCGCGGGTTCCCGCCGCCTTGTAGGTGGTGCTCAGCGCGGTGCGCTTCGTGCCGGAGCCGGAAAGCGTCCAGCCTGCGTTGATCGTCGTCGCTTCGAAATTGTCGGTGAAGAGCGTCACGGTCGACGCAGCCGTGCCCCATGTGAAGCGCGGGTCGTGAACCACCGAGTTGCCGACCGAGTTGGTGACCTGCACCGACCACGGGTCGTTGCGCCACATGGTGTTGGCGCCGTTCTGGATCACGTACTTGTATTGATGGCCGTAGGTCACGCCCGAGACGTCGCGGCTCCAGAAGCCGTTCCCCTCGCTCGCGAGGTTCGTCGACGTCGAGGACCAGCCGTTGAAATCGCCGGCGACACTGACATTCGACGCGTTCGGCGCCCAGACGCGGAAGCCGGCAGGCGAGTCGCCGTTGAAGAGGATGCCCATGCCGGAGCGGCTCGACGGCGTCACCGGGCTCGGCGTCGGCGTCGGGGTAGGCGTCGGCGTCGGCGTGGGTGTCGGGGTCGGCGTGGCCGAGCCGGACGTGGTTGCAACGATGTTGAAGGTGGAGGCGCTGTAGCCGCGGACGCCGATGTACCAGCGCCCGGACGACATGGCCGGAGAGGTGGTGGAGGTGACCGTGACCGTTTCGTTGCTGCCGCTAAGGTACGGGCGGAAGTCGTAGGCGGTCGTCGTCGGCGTGCCGGCCTTGCGGACGTAGAGGTCCGCGTCGCCGGTCCCGGCGGAGGTCATCTGCACGCTGAGCTGCGTCGCGCCAACCGGCGCGTCGATGTAGTACTGCAGCCAGGCGCTTGCGGCGACCGACTGGTTTGTACGGCTCACACCGCTGGTGAGTGCCGTTTGCGCGCAGACAATCGCCGGAGCGATCATGGCCAGCGCGCCGAGCAGGATGCTGCGGGATTGAAGCTTCATCTTTCCTCTCGGAGAAACCGCCACCCGGGGGAGGGTGGATTTATCGTGTCGATTTCTATGCGAAGCAAAACTCTAGGATGGCATCCGCGTCAATCAGAACGGATCAGAAATTGAGCGATAAAAAAGTAAACAACACACATGCCTCAAATAAGTGGATTTACGCGACGATGGTGGCGTCGACACGGGCGGAATCATGTCCGCCAATGTGTGGGACGCTTGTCGCAACGGGCATCCGATAAAGGTTTTTATGCACC
Source organism: Candidatus Sumerlaeia bacterium (assembly GCA_033764015.1). Classification (GTDB taxonomy): domain Bacteria; phylum Sumerlaeota; class Sumerlaeia; order SLMS01; family JANRJK01; genus JANRJK01. The sequence continues at coordinate 117,473 of JANRJK010000002.1, forward strand.
GTGGGCGTCGCCGGAAGCTGTCGGTCGGTTCAAAAATCGGGCGGAAATTATCCCGCGCTCTTCAAGGAGGCGAGCAGTTCCACGTAGTTCTTGCAGCGGAGAACCCCCGTGCGAACCGCATGGTCCTGTAGGGTCCCCCCGATGTCCGAGAGCAACTCGAGCTGCATCTGCGTGGATTCCTTGGCGGTCAGGATCATCACGATGATCGTGGCCAGCTCCCCGTCCGGCGCTTCGAAGTCGATCCCGCCCCGCGCCAGCCCGACCGCGACGAGTGGCGCCTGCAGGCCCGGAATCCGGGCGTGGGGCACGGCGACCCCGTGACCCATGCCGGTGGCGACGAGTTGCTCGCGCTTCCAGACTTCGGAGAAGACCGTTTCCGCGGAGGGCGCGCCGGGGCTCTTGGCAAGCGCGGCGGCCAGTTCCCGCAGCGCCGTCTCGCGGTCCTCCCCCCCGAGCGCGGGCAGGAAGGCCGCCGGCGCGAGGAAGTCGAAGAAGCGCACGGTGCGCTTGCGCTGTAGCAGCATCTCCATCAGCGACCCGGCCACGACCGAGGTCGCGATCGCCATAACGACCAGCGCCACGAAGGTCTTCTCGCCGATGAGGCCGGCGGAGAGGGCGAGCAGCGCGAGGATGATCTCCATGGCGCCGCGGGCGTTCATCCCGACGCCGAGCGCCAGCGACTCGCGCGTGCCCATCCCCGCGAGGCGTCCGGCGACGCCGCAGCCCACCAGCTTGCCGACGCTCGCGATCACGATCACAAAGCCCGCCAGCAGCGGATCGAAGTGCGAGAAGAAGTCCACGCGCAGGCCGATGGAGGCGAAGAACACCGGGGCGAAGATGAACGAGATGAAGTTCTCCAGCGTGTGCCGCGTCTTGTCGCGCAGGTGGCCGGAGTCGCCGAGCGCGACGCCGAACAGGAAGGCGCCGAAGATCGCGTGGACGCCGATCCACTCCGTGAAGGCTGCGCAGATGGTGCCGCCCGCCACTGTGAATCCGAGCACGCCGCCCGGCCAGGTGGTGTACGCCTGCAGCCGCGGCAGAGCCCGGTCCAGCAGCCAGCGGCCCACGGTGAGCATCAACGCGGCGAAGGCCAGCGTCGCCGCGATCGTGGTGGGGACGCTGAACGCCGCCCCCGCGCCCTTGCCGATCATGCCGAGGATGACCGCGAATAGCATCCAGCCGGCGATGTCGTCGATCACCGCCACCGAAATGATGAGCATGCCGAAGTCGCTTCTATAGAGCTTAAGGTCCAATAGCGTCTTCGCGATCACCGGAAGCGCGGAGATGGCCAGCGCGGTTCCGATGAACAGCGAGAAGGGAAGCGGCTCGGCACCATCCGTCGCGCCGAGCCACTCCGGCACGAACCACGCCGCGGCGAACCCGACACCGAAGGGAACCACCATGCCCAGGACACTGATCAGCACGGAGGCGCGCCCTTGCCTGAGCACGGACGAGATGTCAACCTCGAGCCCCGCGACGAGCAGGAACAACGTGATCGCGATCGTCGTGAAGCCCTGAAGCGCGATCGCCGCGTTGCCCGCCTGGGGGAAAAGCCAGGCCTGGGCGTCCGGAGCTATGCGCCCAAGGACCGTGGGGCCGAGCAGAACGCCCGCAAGGATCTCCCCGATCACCGCCGGCTGGTTCATCCGCTTGAAAATCTCGCCGAAGATCCGGGCGACCCCGAGCAGGACTCCCAGCCCGAGGAGGAGAATCGTGATGTCGTAGTGGTTCATCGGGGCGACACCTCCGGCGCGCCGGGACCCCGGTGCACCAGCACCGCGCAAGGGAGGCGCTCCAGCACGACCTCGGTCGGATGCTTCAGGAAGCGGTCCCAGAACCGCAGCGGGCGCGAGGGCGCCGGGTAGACCAGCAGGTCCGCTCCCACGCGCCGCGCGTAGTCCACCGACTCCAGCCCCTCAGCCCCTTCGAGCACTTCCACCTCGACCTCTATGCCCGAGAGATCGAGGTCTTCGATGAAGTGGCGCAACTCGACCAGGTGGGCGGCGCGCAGCAGCCCCGCCTCTTCGGCGGGGTCCGGACCCTCGGACGCGCGGACGCGTCCTGCGAGCCGGTCGTAGCTGTCGGTCTCGTAGATGAAGTGCAGCTCGGTGGCGCCAGCGCGCCGCGCGAACGGCGCCGCGAAGGCCACCATCGCGCGGGATGCGTCGTCGAACGCGACGCTCACCACCACGGTCCGGAAGGGACGTCCGCCTGTGACCGGAGCCGGAAGGAGCAGCACAGAACGCGGCACCCGCCGCGCGATGCGCCGCGCGATGGATCCGAAGAAGCCCTCCATGAGCCCCTCGCGCTCCAGCGCCCCCGCCACCACGAGGTCTGCGTCTACTTCCTCCGCCACCTCCGCCGCCGCGTCTTCCGGGGCGGCGTCGCGCACGAAAAACCTCGGCGCGGGGGCGCCCGGACCGGACGCCTCCCGCAGCACCGCCTCCACGGCCGCGGACTGCTCCGCATCCTCGGGGCCGGCGTGGACGAACACCACTTCGCCCCCGAGGCGCCGCCCGAGCGCGAGCGCCTCGCCCGCGACCGCTGCGGCCCTCGGCGACAAGGCGAGGCAAGACAGGATGGTGAAGGACTTCTCCGGCTCGCTGGCCATGTCATGCTCCGCGGGGGTGGATGGGCTCCACAACCTCGTTGCCACGGTACGCGCGGTCAACCCGACGATCCTCGGTGCGGAATCCACCAAACCCCGCGCCCGCCGGGTCCGTCCCGTTCGATGGTCCGCCGCGAGGAGTCCAACCATGCCGAACCATAAGCTCCTTTCCCTCTTGCTGGCGCTCGGCGCCTTCCTAGCCGCCTTCGTCGCGCCCGCCGCCGCGCAGCGCGCGCCCCAGCCGATCGATCCGCCGGACTACGAATCGGACGAGCGGCGCATCGACGACCGCTGGGAACGCGAGGGCGAGCCCCTCGAGGTCCGCATCGACTCGTCCAAGGAGCGCTACACGATCGGCCAGGATGTCGTCTTGTACCTTGAGACGAACCGCGACGCGCGGGTGTGGGTGTTCAGCGAGGACGACCGCGGCGCCACCCGCGTCCTGTTTCCCAACGCCTTCGACCAGGACAACCGGCTCCGGGCTTCCCGCGGAGTGCGGATCCCGGCGGGTTCCTACCGGCTAACCGCCGGGCCGCCGGAGGGCCGCCGCAAGCTCCTCGCGGTCGCTCTCGACGAGCGCATCGACGTCCCGCGCTTCCGCTTCCCGCGAAGCACCACGCGCGCGCCCTTCCCCGTGATCGACGATCTGGAGACGTTCCTGCGGGAGGCCCGGGAGGCGGCGGACGACGCGGACCGCCGTCCGATCCGCCCCTTCTCGGAGGACGAGCCATGGAACGCGGTCGAGCGTCCCGGCTACGACGACGGCAACGTTGAGGGCGGGTTCGACGAGGACATCCTACTGATCCGCGTCGGGCAGAGCGGCGGAGCCGACTACGCCGACGAGCCCCCCGCCCATGATCCGGGTAGCAAGCCGGGCTCCCTCGAGGTGCGCTCGAACGTCCAGAACGCGGAGGTGTTCCTCAATGGCCGCTACTGGGGGCGCACGCCCTTCGAGGCGGAGCTACGCCCGGGCAGCTACGATCTACTGGTGCGGCGCGAGGGCTACGTACCCTACCGGACGAAGCTCAACATCCGCGCCGGCTACGTGCGGACCGTGAGCGTGCGGCTGCTGCGCGAGTAGGCGCGCCCTACTTCTTTGCCTTCGCTCGCGGGGCCGACTTCTCCGCGGCGGCGCCGAGGTCCTCGAACACGCCCATGGCGCGGTACTTGGCGAAGCGCGCCGACTGGAGCGCCGGCCATTCCAGCTTCGACAGCTCCGCAAGGTGCCGGCGAAGCGAGGCCCGCAGCGCATCGTAGGTCGCCTGCGGAGCGCGGTGCGCGCCGCCCTCCGGCTCCGCGACGATCTCGTCCACGATGCCGAGGTTGAACACGTCGGGGGCGGAAAGCTTTAGCACCTCCGCCGCGCGCGGCGCCATGGCGTTGTCCTTCCAGAGGATCGCCGCGCAGCCTTCCGGCGAGATCACGTTGTACCACGCGTTCTCCAGCATCAGCACGCGGTCGCCCACGCCGACGCCGAGCGCGCCGCCGCTGGCGCCTTCGCCGATGACCGTGACGATGACCGGGGTGCGGAGCGCGAACATGTCGCGGATGTTGCGGGCGATCGCCTCGGCCTGGCCGCGCTCTTCGGCGCCGACACCGGGAAAGGCGCCCTTCGTGTCGATGAAGACGAAGATGGGCAGGCGGAACTTCGCCCCCATGTTCATCACTCGGAGCGCCTTGCGGTAGCCCTCCGGGTGCATCATGCCGAAGTTGCGCCGGAGCCGCTCCTGCACATCGCGGCCCTTCTGCTGCCCTACGATCACGCAAGGCGAGCCCTCGAAGCGCGCCATGCCGGTGATCACCGCCTGGTCGTCCTTGAAGAGCCGGTCGCCGTGGATCTCGTGGAACTCGGTGAACAGCTCGCGGATGTAGTCCAGCGAGAGCGGCCGGTCCTTGTGCGCGGAAATCTGGTAGCGTTCCCAGGCGGTGGCGGGGCGGTCGTCCGCCGGCGCGGGCGTCGCGCGGTCGCCGGTGGCGACGCTCCGCGCGTTGTCGAGGCGCGCCTGGAGCGCGGGGAGCCGGCGGCGCGCCTGCCGGTCGCCCTGTGCCGCCTGGCGCGTCGTGCGCTCCAGGTCCGACTCGATTTCCCTCAGCGTGGGTCGCCCCTTGCGGTCCGCCATGTCAGCAGTCCTTTCCGCGAATTCAGCCGCCAGCGTCCGCGCGCGGCGCCGCGACCGCAAGCGGCGAACGATGCGCGCCCGCGCGCCATTCCCTTGCCGCCCGCCGCGCGCTGTGGCCCGCTGGCCACCGGACGAAAGGAGTGCCCCCATGCGTGACAAGCGGATCATCTTCGGAGCGGCGGGACTCGTCGCCGCCGTGCTGCTGGCGGTCGCGGCCCCCCGGGCCCAAGAGGGCGATGCGCCCGCCGAACCCATCGACGCCCCCGCGCCGCCCTCGGAACTGCAGCTCGCCTTGCAGCGCTTCGAGGCCGACTCGGACCCGGAGCGCGCCCTTTACCTCAGCGCGGTGCAGGCGCTCGAGATCGGCCGCCAGTCCGGCGACATGGAATTCGCCGAACAGCTCCTGCTGCGGATCGCGGCGGAAGCGAAGCGCCAATCGGTCCGCACCTCCGTGCGGCGCCTCCTCGTCGACCTCTACATGGAGCGCGGCGACTGGGCCTCCGCCCGCACCAACCTCGAGACGATCGTGCAGGAATCGCTGATCCAGTTCTAGCCCTTCAGTCCTGCGCCAGCACCCGCTCGTACACCGCTTCGTACATCGGGACGATGGACTCCGGCTGGTAGCGGGCGACGACGTCGCGGCGGGCGGCTTCGCCCATTTGGTGGCCGAGGCCATTCGTACCGAGGATGCGCAGCGCGTTCGCCGCCATGTCCTCCACGTCGCCGACGGGGCTCAGGAAGCCCGTCTCGCCTTGCTTCACCACTTCCGGGATGCCGCCGGCGCGGCTGGCGATGACGGGGATTTCCGACGACATCGCTTCGATCGCCGCGAGGCCGAAGCTCTCCGATTCGCTCGGGAGAAGGAACAGGTCCGCGCAGGAGAAGTAGAACTGCACCTGCTCCTGCTTGCCGAGCCAATGCACGTGCTGAGAAACGCCGAGTTCGTGCGAGAGCTGCACCGTCCGGTCGTAGTCCGGACCGTCACCGATCAGCAGCAGCGTGGCGGGCATCCTGGCCTGCACGCGGGCGAACACGCGGACCACGTCCTCGACGCGCTTCACCGGGCGGAAGTTCGAGATGTGCAGCAGGATCTTTTCGCCGTTCGGCGCGAAGCGGCTGCGCTTGCACGGCGTGAGGCTCGGGCGGAAGCGCGTGGAGTCCACGAAGTTGGGGATCACGTCGATGGCGCGGCCCGGGTAGAACTCGCGCCGGGTTTCCTCCGCCAGCCACTCCGACACCGCGGTCACCGCGTCCGACTGGTCGAGCGCGAAGCGCACCACGGGGTAGTAGGACGGCGCCCTCCCGACCAGTGTGATGTCGGTGCCGTGCAGCGTGGTGACCACCTTGGGGCGGACGCCGCCGGCGGCCTGCTTCGCGAGCCACGCGCTCACCGCGTGCGGGATCGCATAGTGCGCGTGGACGACCTCGAGGCCCTGCTCGTTGGCGATCTGGACGATCTTCGACGCGAGCGACAGTGTGTACAGCTCGCTGCCGAGGAGCGGGTAGGAGAAGCGCTCGACGGAGTGGAAAATGATATTGTCGTCCGCCTCGTGCACCAGGCGGAACGGAATCTCGGTGCTGATGAAGTGGATCTCGTGTCCGCGTTTGGCGAGCAGGCGCCCGAGTTCCGTGGCCACCACGCCGGAGCCGCCGTAGGTGGGGTAGCAAACCATGCCGATCTTCATACGGGCCTCCTTGGGGGCGGCGGCGGGGGAGCGAGCGCCGTGCCGAGGAAACGCGCCAAACCCCACCCGGGGGGAGCAGATTCTTCGCATCCACGGTGTCCTATTTGGATAAGCACGCTCCGCGCTAGCTGTATTTTTCGATTGACTTGTCCACTATCGGTAAAATCCCCTAGAGAGTCGCGGTCCGCCAAGGCCGCCGAAACCTTCAAAGGACTCAGCATGAAGCTATTCCCCAAAGCTCCAAGGGCACTCGCAGCGCGTGCGCACATCGTGGCGGCGGCGTTCGCGGCGTTCGCCGCCGCCGCGGCGGGCTCCGGCCCGCGCGGTGCGGAAAACCCTGATTGCGGGCAAGACATCGAGGCCCGCGTCAACTCGGTCTCGGTAAGCGACAACACGATCACCATTGGAGGCGTCACAGTTGCCATCAACGGGCTCACGAAGCTGGAAGACGACGACAACAACACGCTGACGCTCGGGGACTTCACGCCTGGGGACTTCGCCGAGACGGAGGGTTGCTACCAGCCTGACGGCAGCTACCTCGCCGCCAAAGTCGAGAAGCGGATGCAGGACCCCGACGACGACTCGGACTGCGAGTCGAAGATCGAGGGACCGGTGACTGTCGCGGATCCCGCCGCGGGAAGTTGGGTGATCGCTGGCGTGACGGTTACCGCCGGCCCCGGCGTCGAGTACGAGGACGCCGCGGGCAACCCGGTCGCGGCGACGGCCTTCACGGTCGGCATCTTCGCCGAGGCGGAAGGTTGCTACCAGCCCGACGGCTCGCTGCTGGCGCGCGAGATCGAGCTTTCCGACGGCACCCCCGGCGGCGGCGGCTCGACGCCGCCCTCGAACCGGTGCGAGCAGGAGTTCTCCGGCGTGGTCAATTCGGCCAACGAGACCTCCGGCACGCTGGTGCTGGGCGGGCGCACCGTGGCGACGGATTCGCGCACGGCGTTCCTTGACGACAACAACCAGCCAACGACCTTCGCCGCGTTCCAGCCGGGCGTCTTCGCCGAGGCGGAGGGCTGCATCCAGGGGGACGGCTCGCTCCTCGCCCGCAAGGTGAAGCTGGACGACGATGCGGACCCGGCCGGGACCGGCTGCGGGTTCGAGCACGAAGGCGCCATCGGCGCCATCGACGGCGGCGCGCGCACCATGACGATCCGCGGCATGCTGGTGCGGACCACCGCCGGAACCGAGTTCCGCAGCCGCGCCGGGGCGCCCATCGCCTTCGAGGACTTCGCCGCGGGCGACTACGCCGAGGCGGAGGGCTGCGTCGCCGACGACGGCTCGCTCGCCGCGCGCGAGGTCAAGCTGCGCGCGGAGGACTTCTCCGACGATCCGGGCGACGACGACGCCGCTGGTTGCGGGCAGGAGCTTCGCGGGATCGCCGCCGCCATCGACGGCGCTTCCATGAGCTTCGAGCTGAACGGAGTCGTGGTGTTCGCCACCGCCGGCACCGAGATCAAGGAGGACGGCGGCGCGCCGCTGGCCTTCTCCGCGCTCGCCAACGGCGACGGCCTCAAGGCCGAGGGCTGCATCCGTCCTGACGGGTCGCTCCTCGCGGGCGAGATCGAGCGGCAGTTCTCCGTCGGCCAAACTCCTCCGCCCGGGTTCGGCGAGGACTTCGAGGTCTTCGGCATCATCGAATCTGTGAACCTTGTGGACCGGCGCATCGTGGTCGAAGGCGTCACCTTCCAGGCGGACGACACCACGGTGATCCTCTCGACGCGCAACACGCCGATCGAGTTCGCGGACCTTGGCGCCGGGCAGGCGGTCGAGGCGAAGGGCTTCCCCACGGCGACAGCAGGCGTTTTCGCCGCCACGCGCATCAAGCTGGAGGACGAGAACACCGGCGGCGGCGAGACCACCACGCAGGTCGCCACCGGCGTCGTCGAGGCCAACACAGGCTCGACGCTCACCGTCGGCGGAACTGAGTACGCCATCACGGGCACGACGCGGTTCAAGAGCTTCGGCAACGCGCCGGCGGTGGTCGGCGACTTCGTTGCGGGCAGCATCGCGAAGGTCGAGGCGGTGCCCGCAGCCGCGGGTTCGCCGATCGCGGTCGAGGTCGAAATGGAAGGCGGCGTGATCGGCGCCATCGACGGCACCGCGCGCACGTTCACCGCGGGCGGCGTCGTGATCGCCGTCGGCTCGGGGACCAGCCTCGAGGAGCTGAACGGCGCCCCGCTGGCCTTCGGCGACTTCTTCATCGGCGACCTGATCGACCCGAGCGGCACCTTCGCGGCGGGCGTGCTGAACGCCGGCTCCGTCACCCGCATCGGCAGCGTTGGCATCTCCGGCGCCATCACGGGCTTCAACGCCGTGGCGGACGCGTCGAACAACGGCATCCCGGCGATCCGCGCCGACCAGCTCGGCACCTTCGGGTTCATGGAACTGCCGCTCTCGTCGCTGCGCCGCCGTCCGTCGACGCTGTACGAGCTGACGGCGCGCCTCTCGACGGACCTCGGGAACAAGGCCGTGGCGCCCGTCATCCGAGTCCGCGCGAACATGGACCACTTCCAGCGCGGCCTCGAGTTCGTCATCACGAGCACCGCGGACGGGCGCTTCTCGCCCGACATCGCGGGCGCCGAGTACAAGGCGTACTTCGCCCCGACGCTTCCGCCCTCGATCCCCGGCCAGTCCCCCGACTGGTTCGCCACCATCGACCTCCTGAGCACGCTCCCGGAGGACGCCGCCATCGCGACGGTGCGCTTCGAGGGCTTCGAGGCCACGCCGATCCCGATGTCCCGGGTCCGCGTCGCGCGAACGCTACTCGACGAGGCGTTCTCCCGTCCGGACCACGGATGGACCTTCGGCGCCGCGCCGGAGTTCTTCCCCGCGCCGGCGTCCGGCTACGACCCCGTCGGCGGCGCGCTGTCGCTCACGCCCAACGACGAGTCCGCCTTCGGCTACTGGGAGCGCCAGACCGGCATCCCGGTGGAAGGCGGCAAGCTCTACCGCGCCCGCATGTACGTGCGTTCCGACGCCGCCAACAAGGCCGCCGTCCCTACCTTCCGCGTGCGCGTGAACCTCGCCTCGTTCCAGCTCGGAGCCGTGACCGTGATCGAAAGCACCGGCAACGGCGACGAGTCGCCCACCGCGGAGGCCCGCCTGTACGACGCGTACCTGCGCGTGCCGGGGACTCCTGTGGATTCCGACTCTCTGCTGCTTGCCTTCGACGTGCTCAAGTCGCAGCTCGACGACGCGCTCGGCACAACGCTCTACCTCGACCGCGTGCGGGTGGAGGAGTTGGTGATCGTGCCGTAACCGCACCCGCGGCGCGGCGAACTGCGAAGCGCCCGGGCCCTTGGAGGCCCGGGCGCTTTCGCGTTGCGGGAGGCGGGCTCCCCCGCGCTTTCCGGCTGACACCCGGCGCCCCACGCGGTCTCCTTGCGGCGACAGCTTCCGGATAGGAGCCACCCATGGGCGCGATCCGCCTCGACGACATGCTCGCGGAAATGGTCGAGCGCAATTCCTCCGACATGTTCATCAAGGCCGGCGTGCCGCCGCACATGCGACTCGACGGCAAGATCGTCACCATGGACTACGACGAGCTCTCCATGGACGACGTCCAGGCGCTCGCCTACAGCCTCATGACCGAGGAGCAGATCAACCGCTTCGAGAAGATCCCCGAGATGGACCTCGCGATGGGCGTGCGCGGCGTCGGGCGCTTCCGCGTCAACCTCTTCCGCCAGCGCGGCAGCATCGGCATGGTCTTCCGCCACATCAAGACGCCGACCTTCAACTTCCAGGACCTCCACCTGCCGGACACCGTGCGGCAGCTCTCGGACCGCGTCCGCGGGCTGGTCCTGGTGACGGGCACCACCGGCTCCGGCAAGTCGACCACCCTCGCCGCGATGATCAACCACATCAACGAGTCGCGGAAGGCCCACATCGTCACCATCGAGGACCCGATCGAGTTCCTGCACCAGGACAAGATGTCCATCGTCTGCCAGCGCGAGGTGGGCTTCGACACCAAGACCTTCCAGGACGCGCTGCGCCACGTGCTGCGCCAGTCGCCCGACGTGATCCTGGTGGGCGAAATGCGCGACCTCGAGACGGTCTCGACGTCCCTCGCCGCCGCGGAGACGGGCCACCTCGTGTTCTCCACGCTCCACACCATGGACGCGGTGCAGACCGTCGAGCGCATCATCAACTTCTACCCGGCGTACCTCCACGCGCAAATCCGCATGGAAATGTCGCTGGGCCTGCAGGGCGTCGTCAGCCAGCGCCTCCTCCCGCGCAAGCGCGGCATGGGCCGCGTGCCCGCCATCGAAATCCTCGTCAACTCCCCCCTCATCAAGAAGCTGCTCCACGAGGGCAAGACGCTCGAACTGCTCCAGACCATCGAGGCGTCCGGCTCCTGGGGCATGCAGTCCTTCAACCAGTCGCTCTTCATGCTGATCCAGGAGAACCTGGTGAACGTGGAGGATGCGATGCTCTACGCGACGAGCCCGGAGGAACTGCGCCTCATGATCGACGGCATCACGTCGGGCAGCGGGAACCGGTTCATCAACCCGGCGGACAACATGGGCCTGCAGGCGACGCCGATCCCGATCCAGGGGAGGTCCTCGTCGACCGCGGTGCGGCGCCCCGGCTCCTCCTGAGCGGGGTCAGACCACGCGCTTGAACCAGCGCTCCAGCTCGCCGCGCGCGACGCGGACCACAGTGGGGCGCCCGTGCGGGCACTGGAAGGACAGGCGCTCGGCGCGCATCTGGGCGAGCAGCCGGCGCATCTGCTCCATCGGCAGCGGATCGCCCGCTCGGATCGCGGAGTGGCACGCCGTCCGGATCAGCAGCGCGTCGCGGCGCCTGGCGAGCGCATCGGGGCCGGTGAAGCGCTCGAAGTCCTCCAGCAGGTCGATCACGAGCGCCACCGCGTCCACCTCCGCGGCGTCCGCGGGCACCGCCGCCACGCGCCAGGTCCGCGGGCCGAACTCCTCCAAGTGGAAGCCGAGCCGCTCCAACAGCGGAAGCGACTCGCGCAACAGCGGCTGCTGCGCCGGCGGCACCTCGAGCAGCGGTGGGAGGAGCAGCGCCTGCGAGGCGGCCTCCGCGGGGCGGCGGAGCAGTTCGAGATAGCGCAGCCGCTCGTGCGCCGCGTGCTGATCCACCAGCAGCAGGTCCTCGCCGAAGCGGGCGACGATGTAGGTGTTCGCAAGCTGGCCGAGCGGCTCCGCCACGTGCGGCGCGGACCAGAACTCGGCTTCGGGGCGCTCGCCCGGCCCGGCGCTGAGCGGCGACCGGTCGCCGTGGCGCAGGTCGAGAGGCGCGGCCGGCCCCGTCGCGATGCCGGCGGCCATCGACTCCGGCAGGCGCGCCAGTGCGTTGAGCCTCGCGGCGTCGGCGAGCCAGTCCCGCTGCGCGGGGCGCGGCGCGGCCGGCGCCATGCCGCGCGTGGCGAGCGACTCCGCGCTGGTGAAGAACCCGGGCAGCCCCGGCGGCGGCGGGGGAGCGGCCTCCGCGGCGGGCCCCTCCGCGCGGCGCACGTCGAAGCCTCGCGCCGAGCCGGCGCCGATCGCGGCCTCGACCGCGCGGAAGACCGCGCCGGCCACCTCGCGCTCGTCCTCGAAGCGCACCTCCTCCTTCGTCGGATGCACGTTGAAGTCCACCGCCTCCGGCGGCACATCGATCATGACGCACGCCATCGGGAAGCGGCCCACCATGAGGTGCCCCTTGCACGCCTGCTCGAGCGCAGCCGCCAGCGTCCGGCTCGTGAACGGGCGCCCGTTGACGTAGAGCAACTCCCAGCGCCGGTCGCCGCGGGTGCACTGCGGCGGCGCGATCCAGCCCCCGATACGGATGCCCGGGCGCTCGTGCGAGAGCGCGGCCAGCGGCTCCGTGAGCGCGCTCCCGAGCAGCGCGGCGAAGCGGTCGCGGAGCCCCTGCTCCGCCGGCAGGTCGAGAAGCTCCTCCCCCTCGCGCTCGACGCGGAAGCCGACGAGGTCCGCCGCGAGCGCTTGCCGCGTGGCGACTTGGAGGACTGCGTTGAGTTCGCCGACCGGGGACTTGAGGAACTTCAAGCGGGCCGGGGTGTTGAAGAAGAGGTCGCGCACGGCGATGCGTGTGCCCGGCGGGGCGCCGACCGGTTCGAGACGCTGGAGGATGCCACCTTCGACGACGATACGGGTGCCGGAGAGCTCGTCGCGCCGCCGGGTTGCGAGCTCCATCCGCGAAACCGCGGCGATCGACGCGAGTGCCTCGCCCCGGAAACCCCTTGTCCGCAGATGGATCAAGTCGTCGATAGAAGCGATCTTGCTCGTCGCGTGGCGCTGGAGCGACATCTCCGCGTCGTCCCGCGACATGCCGGAGCCGTCGTCGGTGACGACCGCGTCGCGGAGCTGGTTGGCGAATTCGACACGGATCCGAGTCGCGCCGGCGTCGATGGAGTTTTCGACCAGTTCCTTGAGGACACTGGCCATGCGGACGATCACCTCGCCGGCGGCGATCTGGTTGATGAGCGTTTGCGGGAGGATGCGGACGGGCATGGCGGGGGCCTAAAAAATACTTTCGCCCCGGCATCGCCGGGGCGAAAGCAAAACAGGGTGGACCCCACGTGACACCCTGCTTAGGTTTGGATCAAGGAGCGATCAACAAACACCATACTGCCTAGTTGGGTAGCACATGATGGGCCAGTCTCGGATCGTGGTGCTAAGTGTAGTTAAGTCAAGAATTTGAGTTAAGTGGATCTGGGGTGGCGGCGATGCGATGTAAAGACGATTTACACTGGCTGGTTCTAATGGCGGCAATTTTCTGCCCAATTGGTGGTTAAGCCGAAATCTCGGCGTGCTCCTATGGCCTCGCTACCTGCCTTCCTCGAACTCGTCGTCCGTTCCGGCGCCAAGCTCGGAGCGGTGATCCCTCTGGACCGCCCCGTCCTCTTCGGGCGCGACCCGCGCTCGCGCTTCGAGTTCGAGGACCCGCAGGTTTCGAGGCTGCACTGCCTGATCGAGCCGGAGGAGGACCGCGCCCTTGTGCGCGACCTCGGCAGCCGTAACGGCGTTTTCGTCAATGAAGTCCGCATCCGCGCGCAGGAGGAACTGCATCCGGGCGACCTGCTGCGGGTAGGGCAGACGGAGTTCCTGCTCCGCGCCGCCCGCCCCGAGCGCCTCATCGCGGGCTCTCCGCAGCGCGACGACGCGACCTCGGAGATGCAGGCCACCACCGACGGCGCGCCCGCTCCGGCCTACCAGGAGGAACCCTCGAATCCCGGATCGACCAGTGGCGTCTCGCTCCCGGGCGGACTGCTCTCGCGCGCGATCGAGTTCGCCCTCGAGTGCGGTGGGTTCTCCCGGCGCCACCAGCTCGTCACCGATTTCCTCCCGCAGGCGCAGCGCCTCTTCGACGCCAGCTCGTCGGTCTTCTGGCTCCAGCGCCCTCAGCGCTCCACCGTGGTGCTCTCGTCGCAGTTCGACGTCCCCTGCGAACGGCTGCTCGAGGGAGTGCCGTGGAAGGACCGCGGCGCGGAGCGGCAGCCGATGCCCGACGCCCCGGGCGGCGCCAAGTCGCTCCTCCGCATCCGCCTGCTGTCGCTCGAGGGGAGCGTGCTGCACCTGATCCTGTGCCGGGGCGCGGAGGCTCCCTTCACCCTGGCGGAGGAGCACGTGGGCCGCGCGATGGTCCGCGCCCTCCGCCGCCAGCGCGTGCAGGAGCTGTTCCGCCACCTGGTGCGCGAGCACGAAATGATCGGGACCGGCGACGTGGCCTTTGTCGGGCACAGCCTCGCCATGGCGCGCGTGCGCGACGAGCTGCGGAAGCTCGCGCCGGTCGACTCGACGGTTCTCGTGCGCGGCGAATCCGGCACGGGCAAGGAGCTGGCCGCGCAGGCGCTCGTGTCGCTCTCCGGCCGCCGCGGGAAGCCCTTCGTGGCGTTGAACGCCGCGGCCCTTCCGCGCGAGCTGATGGAAGCGGAGCTGTTCGGCTACGAGAAGGGCGCCTTCACGGGGGCGGAGGAGCGCCGCCTCGGGAAGCTCGAGCTTGCGAACGGGGGCACGGTCTTCCTCGACGAAATCGGCGACCTGCCGCTCGACCTGCAGGCCAAGCTGCTTCGACTCCTGGATCGGCACCCGTTCTACCGCATCGGCGGTAAGGAGGAGGTGCGCGTGGACGTGCGCTTCCTCTGCGCGACGCACCAGCCGCTCGAGCAGATGGTGTCCGCGGGACTCTTCCGCGAGGACCTCTTCCACCGGATCAACATCCTGTCGGTCGAACTCCCCCCCTTGCGGGAGCGGCTCGAGGACATCCCCGAGCTGGCGGCGCACTTCCTCGACGAGATCGCCCACCGCGAGGGGTTCGGCCGGCGCAAGGACCTCTCCGCGGAGGCGCTCGCCTGCCTGATGCGGCACCACTGGCCCGGCAACGTGCGCGAGCTGCGCAACGTGCTGGAGCGGATGTGCCTCACGACGCCGGAGCACACGCTCGAACTCCACCACGTCCCCACGCAGCTCCGCCCCGTGAGCGCGCACTCGACCGCGCAGCTATCGAGCCTCGCGGAGCGGACCTCCGAGCTCGAGCGGCGCGAGGTGCTGCAGGCGCTCGTCGAGTCGAAGGGCGTGAAGAGCCGGGCCGCGCAGCTTCTCGGCCTCTCGCGGCCCACGCTCGACAAGAAGATCAAGCAGTACGGCCTGGACCACCTGGCCTCCCGCCGCTTCCACGAGGAGGCGGCGGCGCGGCCGGGCGATGTGGACGAGGATCCTTCGCCGCCGGCCGGCGGGGTCTAGTCGCCGCAGCGGAGCTGGAACTCGTCGCGCGCCGGCGCCGCGGCCTCCGGTCCCACGAGCGCTTCGAGCCGCTCGACCCAACCCTTCGCCGCGAAGCACTCCTCCGCGTCGAGCGCGACGAAGACCGCCTTCATCACGATGCCGGGATCGCGCCCGGCGTTTTCCACCGCGCGCGTCGCGAGCGGCATCGCCTCGGCCGCCCGCCCGTCGCCGCGCAGAATCCCCGCAAGCTCGATGAGCGCGTTCGGCTCGTCCGGCTCCAGTTCGACCGCGCGGGAGAAGTCGGCCCCCGCGCCGCCCGCGTCCCCCTGCGCCAGGCGCGCCACGCCGCGGATGAAGACCGCGTTCTGGAATCCCGGGTGCTTCTCCACGATGGGATCGAGGAGTTCCTGCGCCTTGGCGGCGCTCTTGGCGGCGCGCTCCTGCGACTCCTGGGGTTCGAAGACCAGGCGCACCGCGCGCCGGAAGCGCTCGTCGTCCTCCTTGTGGTCGACGGCGAACAGCGTGCGCGCGGCCGCGCGGGCGGTGCGCCCGTCGCCCTGCCCGCGCGCGTGCTCCCGCGCCGCCTCCAGTTCCGTCCGCGCCTCGTCGCGCTGCTTGCGCCCCATTTCGCTGAGCGTGGCGCCGAGCTGGTAGCGGAGCCGCGGGTTGTCCGGATGCCGCTCGAGCGCGAGCCGGTAGTCCGCGACGGCCTCCTCGCGGCGGTCCTGCTCGACCAGCCACCCGCACCACAGCAGCAGGGCGTTCTCCTCGAACCGCTCCGCCTCGATGGCGCGCAGGAAGAGCTCGCGGGCGCGCTTGCGGTCGCCGATGGAGGTGGCCGCCTTGATCGCGTTGTTGTACGCGGCGCCCCACTGCGGATCGGCCGCGGTGGCGGCCTCGAAGGAGTCGAGCGCCTCCGCCATGCGACCTCCCATGGCCAAGGTGACGCCCAGTTCGTTGTGCGTGCGCGCGGGGGGCGCGCCGAGTTCGAGCGCCTTGCGGAACGCGGTCTCCGCGCGGGTGAGGTCGCGCGCCTGCCGCTTCGACAACAGGCCGATCCACTCCCACGCGGTGGCCAGCCCGGCGTCGATGTAGGCGGCGCGTTCGAACTGCGCGAGCGCGCGCCCGTCCTCGCCGGCGGCCTCGAGCGCCTCGCCGTAGGCGACGAACGCTGCGGCGTCCGTGGGATCCTCCTCCACCAGGGCGGCGAGCCGCGCGATGCGGTCCGCCGCGGGAATCGACTCGTTGCCCAGGATCTCGATGGCGCGGTCGCCGGCGCTGCGAGGCGGTTGCGCCTCCTGCGCCGGCGCGAGCGCCGCCGCTGCGATGAGCAGCGCGGCGAGGGCTTGCCCGCGCCGGACCGTGGCGCTTAGCTGCGGAGAACGAAATCCCGTGCCCGGAGACGTGATCGACATGGACCGTGACCAGCTTTTGGAAGAGTTGGAGACATCGCGCGACGCCGTGTTGGCGGCCTTCGACTGCCCACGCGAGTTCTGGGATTCCAGCTACGCGCCGGGCAAGTGGACGGTGCGCCAAATCCTGACCCACATCGCCGACACGGAGTTGGTCTACTACCTCCGCTTCTCGAAGGCGGTCGCCGAGCCCGGCACGGCGGTGGAGGCGTTCGACGAGAACGCCTGGGCGCGCCTCGAAGCGGCGACGCGGTCGCCGTCGGCCACCCGCGCGATGTTCGACGCGGTGCGCGAGGCGCTCATCTCGCGGCTGCGCGGCCTCGACGACGCCGCCCTGGAGCGCACCGTGGCGCATCCGGAGCGCGGGGCCCTCTCAGCGCGCGCGATCCTCGGCTCCGCTTCCAAGCACGGACCCCACCACGCCGGACAGGTGCTGGCGGTGCGCGACGGCAAGCCCTGGCAGCCTCCGGTGTGACGGCGGAACCAGCCGCCTACCTCGCCGGCGCCACCGCGTCGGGCAAGTCCGCCGAGGCGGTCCGCCTCGCCCGCGCCCTAGGTCTCGCCATCGTCTCCTGCGACGCCTTGCAGGTTTACCGCGGCATCGAGATCGGCACCGCGCAGCCTCTCGAATCGGAGCGCGGCGGGGTGCCGCACCATCTGCTGGGGTGCTCGGACGTCGCGGAGGAGTGGCACGCGGCGCGGTTCGCCCGCGAGGCCCGCGAAGCCATCGAGGCGGAGGCGCGCGCCGGTCGCCGGTGCCTCGTCGTCGGCGGCACCGGCCTCTGGCTCCGCGCGCTCCGCGAGGGCCTCTTCGATGGACCGGGCCGCGACGAGGAGCTGCGCCGGGAACTGCGCGCGGTGCTGGCGGAGCGCGGTCCCGGGGGGCTCCATGCGCTCCTCGCCGAGGAAGATCCGGAGGCCGCCGCCGCGCTCCGCCCCGCGGACCACGTCCGCGTCCTGCGGGCGCTCGAAGTGTGGCGCCTCACCGGGCGCTCGATCGCGGACTGGCAACGGGAGGACGCGGCGCGCCGCGGGGCGCTGGGGCCCCTGCCGCCGCTCTTCGTGCTCCAGCGGCCCCGCGGGGAACTCCATGCCCGCATCGCGGCCCGCGTGGACAGGATGCTCGCGGACGGTTGGCTGGCGGAAGCGGGGCGCCTGCGCGAACGCGCCCTCCCCGAGCACGCGCCGCCCAGCAAAGCGCTCGGCTACCGGGAACTGTCCGCCGTGCTCGACGGGCGCGC
This sequence comes from Candidatus Sumerlaeia bacterium, assembly GCA_033764015.1. Lineage (GTDB taxonomy): Bacteria > Sumerlaeota > Sumerlaeia > SLMS01 > JANRJK01 > JANRJK01. Next base: position 135,241 of record JANRJK010000002.1, read on the forward strand.
GACGCTGGCGGAGGTGAGGGAACGGATCGTCGCCGGCACCCGCCAGTTCGCCCGGCGCCAGGAGACTTGGTTCCGGGCGGAGCGCGGCGCGGTCGCGGCGGGCCCCGGGTGCGCGGAGCTGGAGGCGCTGCTCAGTCGGTGATCTTGTTCTTCAGGTGCGGGATCGTGTCCGACTTACCCGCCTCCATGTACTTCGACTCGGAGCCGGTCTGCGTGACGTTCTCGTAAACGCCGGTGTCGCGCTTCACCAGCTTGGTGAAGCCGAGGTTCTTCAGTTCCGTGTTGGTCTTGGGCGTGGCGATTCCGGGCGCGAAGAGCAGCCGCTCGACGGGCGCTCCGCACCGCGGGCAGCAGGCGACCGCATCGTCCTTCATGCTCTGGAGGACTTGGAAGACGTTCGAGCAGTGGGGGCAGCCTTCGTGCCCGTCCAGGACGCGGTATTCGTATAGCGGCATTCGAGGGCTCCTTGCGGCTCTGGCGGAGTGGGTGGCGCGCGGCGACACGCTCCGTCCGGGCGGCGGGTCAGAGCGCCTCTTCCTGCCGCTCGCCGGTGCGGATACGCACCGCAACAGGGCAGTCGAGGACAAAAATCTTGCCATCCCCGAGCGTGCCCGTGGCGGCCGTCTTCTCGATCGCCGCGATCACGGCGTCCGCCGCAGAGGCGGCCACCACCACTTCGATCTTCATCTTGGGGATGAAGTTCACCTGGTACTCGCTGCCGCGGTACAGCTCCTGGTGGCCGCGCTGGCGTCCGAAGCCGCGCACCTCCCAGGCGGTGAAACCGGTGACGCCGAGGTCAGTGAGCGCGGTGCGCACCTCCTCGAGGCGATGCGGCTTGATCACTGCGGTGACGAGCTTGAGGGACACGGGGCGGGCCTCCAATGGCGGGTTGCTCGCTACAGGCAACGCGGGCGGGCCCGGGGATGCAACGCCGATGAGCGGGGGGCCGCCGGCGGAGAACGGTTAATCGAAGAAGCGGCGGTTCTCCAGCAAGCGCTTGTTTCCCGGCTGGTACTCCAGCGCGCGGTCGAGGTGTAGGCGGCCCCGAGCCTTGTCGCCGGCGCGGTAGTAAGCGATCGCAAGGAGGTCGTGCGGATGGTGCCGGTAGTAGTGGGGCCGCCAATGGCCGCGGTCCACCTGCGGCCCGAGCGGGATCGCGAGCGCGGCCTCGCCCCAGGCGCACGCCTCGATCCAGGTGCGGGCGCGCCCCGCCGCTTCGCAGAGCCAGATGTACGGATCGCGGATCGAGGCGTGTTCGCCGAGCGCCTCCAGAAGGACGGCGCGCTCGCGCTTGCGGTCGCCGAGCATGCGGTGCGACTCCGCCAGGAGTTCCTGCGCCCGGAGCCGTAGCGCCGGGTTCTCGCTCATGCGGAGCGTGGTCTCGAAGGCGCCGACCGCCTCGGGCCAGAACTTCGAGCGGACATGCTCGTACCCGAGGTAGAAGACGCTTCGGGGATTCTTGGGATGCGCCTCGTAGCTCCGCCGGGCGGCGGCGTGGAAGACGCGCGGCTTGTCTTGGGGCTTCTTGATCGGGCGATGCTCCATCGTGGCGCTCGTAAGGACCCGCTCCGGCACGGGGCCCTTCCGCCCGATCAGCGTCTCGTGGTGGTGGAAAATGAATCGCACCTCCGCCGGGCCCCACGCCACGTACCGGTTGAACGCTAGCGTGCAGTCGCCATAATCGTCGTACTCGTAGTCCTCCGCGATGTGGAAGATCCGGACGCCCTCCGCCCAGCCCTGCTCCAGCTCCGCGCGGACCTTGGCGGGGTCGCCCGCGAGCACCTCGTCCGGGTCCAGCATCACCACCACATCCGCGCTTTCCGCGGCGAGGTCCGCAGCCGCTTGCCGCAAGACGGCGATGCTGCCCTCGAACCGGGAATGCTCCACGCGCGCGCCGAGCGCGGCGGCGACCTCCGCCGTCCGGTCCGTCGTCGCCTCGTCGACGCAGACGAGGTAGGAATCGGCGATGCCGCCGTTGCGCTGGAGGCTTTCGAGATGGCGGGCGAGGTGCGGCTCCTCGTCCCGGGCGATGCAGGCGTAAACGATGCGGAGAGCCATGGGACCTTTCCGGAGGTGCGGCGGAAACACTCATGGAGGATCGCAACACTTCCCTTGCCGTGCCTAGGAAGTCCAGAGGAATCTTCCCCCGCGCCGATGGATTCCGCGGCGCTCATCCGCTTCCCACCCTCCCCGGAGCAACACAGTTTATGCAGCTCTCCCTCCGCAAGGCCTTCACGCTGATCGAGCTGTTGATCGTCGTGGCCATCATCGCGATCCTGGCCGCGATCGCGGTCCCGAACTTCCTCGAAGCCCAGACCCGCTCCAAGATCAGCCGCGTGAAGTCGGACATGCGCACGCTCGCCACCGGCATCGAATCCTACTACGTCGACAACAACTACTACCCGAAGGGCACCGACGACCAGTGGTCGGTCCGCGACCCGGACGACGTGACGACGCTCAGCGGCAACACGACGGCGGCGGCGGTCCTTGAGCGCCTCTCGACCCCGATCTCCTACCTGACCAGCGGCGCGCTTCAGGATCCGTTCACGAGCTTCTCGCGCGTGCGCCCCTCCAAGACCACCGGCGCGGGCTTCACGCAAGAGACCCCGATCACCGGCGTGGACCAGGAGCTTGCCCGCTACTACAAGTACACCGCCTTCACGCCGGGACAGGGTGCGTTCGTTTCGGCGCTCGTGACCCGTCCCGAGACGACGGCCAAGTGGGCCTGGGGCACCTGGTCGCCGGGCCCCGAGGGCAAGTACGTCCAGCTCCGCGGCTCGAACCTGCTGGCCTCGGCGCCCTTCGGCGCCCCCGAAATCGGCGCGATCCTCGATTGGGCCTACGATCCGACCAACGGCACCGCCTCGCGCGGCAACATCTGGCGCACCGGCGGCATCCGCACCGGCGAAGGCGCCGCCGGCGACATCTGGCTCACCACGATGCTGCCCGTCACCAGCCGCTAACCCGCGTCCATATCGGTCTGTGCACGCGCGGCGCCCCGGGCCATCCGGGGCGCCGCTTCCATTTTCCCGCGCCAGCGCCCTTGCCGCGCCGCGCGCCCCCCGGCAAGCATCGCGGCTATCCCAAACGCGAGGCGCGCGGCATGGCGGCGGAACTCTTTGCGATCGGAATCGACGGCGGCGGGTCGCATACCCGCGCGATGCTCCTCGACGGGACGCGCGCGATCCGCGCCCACCGCGAAGGCGGTGCATCGAATCCCCACTCGACGGATCCCGCCGACGTCCGCACCACCCTTGAGGAGCTGATCTCCGGTGTCTGCGGCGACGCCGGCGTCCCGCTCGCCGACGTGCGCTCCCTGTGCCTGGCGATGGCGGGAGTGGACCGCCCCGCGGACCGCGCGCTGATCGAGGGCATGGTGCGCCCGCTCCTCGCCGACGGGCAGGCGCTCCTGATCAGGAACGATTCCGTCGCCGGCATGATGGCGGGCCTCGACGAGCTGCACGGCCTCATGCTGATCGCCGGCACCGGATCGATCTGCTTCGCCTACCACCGCGACGGACGGACCGGCCGCGCCGGCGGCTACGGCCACGTCCTCGGCGACGAGGGGAGCGGCTACGCCATGGGAGTCGCCGCGATGAAGGCGGTGATTCAAGCCTCCGACGGCCGCCTCGCGCCGACCGCGCTCACGGGGATGCTGCTCGGGCACCTCGGCCTCTCCGCGCCGCCGGACCTCGTGACTTGGCTCCTGCAGGTGGACTATGCGAAGTCGAGCATCGCCTCCCTCTCGAGGGTCCTCGCCGAAGCGGACGCCGCCGGCGACGCGGCGGCGGTGGCGATCATGGACCAGATGGCCGACGACCTCGCCTCGGTCGTCATGCCCGCGCACCGGCAGCTCTTCTCCAAGGCGGACGGCGCCGTCCCGATCGTCTTCGGCGGGAGCAACCTCGTGAGGAACGACCGCTACCAGTCACGCCTGCGCGCGCGCCTCGCCGCCATGGAGGCGCCGCTCGAGGTCGTGCTGCCGAAGCGCAGCGCCGTCGAGGGCGCGGCACGCTACGCGCTCGCGCACGCGGAAGCCCACGCGTGAGCGAAGTCCCGCCGGAGCCTTCCGGTCGGCGCGTGGCGATCTTCTCCACCGCCGACTGGGACACGGAGCTGCCGACGAACAAGCACCACTTCGCGCGGCTCTGGGCGCGCCGGAACCGGGTGCTCTTCATCGAAACGCTCGGCACGCGGCGACCCGAGCTGTCCGCCGCGCGCGACTGGGGCCGCATCGGGCGGCGCCTCCGCCGCGGCCTCGAAGGCGCTGTCAAGCGCGCGCCCAGGCTCTGGAGCGTCTCGCCCGTCGTCCGTCCAGCCTGGGACACGCCGCTTGCGGTGGCGGCGAACCGGGGTCTCTTCGCGGCTTCCGCCGGGCGCGCGCTCGACCGCTTCGCCCCCGAGATACTCTGGGTCTACTCGCCCTACGCCGCGCACCTCATCGAGCGCACGCCGCGGCGCGCGCTGGTGTACCACCTCGTCGACGATCTCGCCGCGGTCCCCGGCGCGGACCGCGAGGCGATCCGCGCGGCGGAGGCGATGCTCTTCGCGCAGGCGGACCTGGTGTTCTGCACGGAGCCGTCGCTCTTAGACCGCGCCGCGCGCTCGACACCCCGCGCCCACCTGATGCTCAACGTGGCCGACTACACGCACTTCTCCGACCCCTCGCCCCGCGCGGGGCAGGACCCCGCCGCGCTTCGGCGGCTCGCCGCGCTGCCGCGCCCGCTGGTGCTGTTCAGCGGCCAGCTAGCCTCGCACAAGATCGACCTCCGCCTCCTGCGCGACTTGGCGCGCCTGCGGCCCCGCTGGAGTTTTGCCTTAGTGGGCCCCCGCTGGGAGGGCGATCCGGACCGGCGCGCGCTCGATGCGCTTGCGGCGCTTCCGAACGTCGCGCTCACGGGGCGCATTCCCTACGAGCACCTCCCGCCGGCGCTGCACCTGGCGGACGCGCTCCTGATGCCCTACCGCCTCACGGAGGCGACGAGGGCGGTGTTCCCGCTCAAGCTCTTCGAGTATTTCGGCACCGGCCGCCCCGTCGTCGGCACCGCGGAGCTGCCGTCGCTGCTGCCCTACTCGGAGGCGATGCGCCTCGCGCCGAACCGGGCGGAGGATTGGGCGGCGGCGCTGGAGGCGGCGATGTCCGAGCCGCCGGAGCGCGGCGAGCTCCGCCGCGAACTCGCGCGGCGCAACACCTGGGAGCGCCGCTTCAGCGAGATGTCGGCGCTGCTGGCGCCGCTTCTTGGCCCGGCACCGGCAGCGACGTCCCTCCGCCGATCAGGCGGAACACGTCGGGGGTGAGCTCCGCCCGCTCCTGCCACGCCACATGGTGCGACCAGCGCATGGTGCGGTAGTCGGAGAGGATCGAAACGCGCTCCGCCCGGCTCAGCCTCGCGACGCCGCCGCACAGCGCCATCAACGCGAGCCTCCGCGAGGCGGCGTCCCGCGGCGGGCGGGTCTCCTCGTCCCATAGCTGGAGCAGCGAGCAGTGCAGCGCGTTGAGCGCGGGATCCATCATCGCGCGGACGAGCGGATCGACCTCGCGCTCCGCGGCCGCCTCGCCCCGGAGCCGCAGCAGGTGGGCCGCCTTGCGGGCCAGCACGTGCGGCGTCATGAGCTCGGAGCGCGTCATCAGCAGCCGCCCACGGCGGAGCGAGTCGCCGAGCCGCACGCTGCTGAGCGCCTTGGCGATGAATCCCGCGAACACGAGGCTGAGGCTGACCGGCGCCAGGAACAGCGCGGCCCCCGGCGAGACCATCAGCGAAAGCGCCGTGAGCCCGATCCCCACCCCCGCGTGGAGGCGGTAGGCCCGGAGCGCCTCGCCCAGCGGCAGCGGACGCTCGCCGCGGTTCTGCGCGTCCCAGCGAACGACCCGGCCCAGCAGCGTCGAGACGACGAAGACCGTGTGGAACACCATCATGACCGGCGCGGTGAGGACGGAAAGCGCGGTCTCGAGGATCACGGACGCGGACGCGCGGCGCACCCCGCCGAACCACGCCTTCATCCACGGGTTGCGGAGCATGTGCGCCAGCGCGAAGAGCTTCGGGAGCAGCAGCAGCGCCATCACCACGGCGAAAAGGAAGAGCGACTGCGCCGCGTGGTACTCCGTGAAGGCGGGGGCGCCCGGGTCCACCGCGCCCTTCCACGGCGGCGGCGCGCCCATGAACGCGAGGCCAGCCAGGATGAAGAGCAGCCACAGCGGCGACGCGACGTAGGACATCGCCCCCATCAGGAAGTGGATGCGGCTGAAGACGCCGAAGCCGGGGCGCATCGCGAGCCTCACATGCTGCAGGTTCCCTTGGCACCAGCGCTGGTCCCGCACGGCGAAGTCCAGCAGCGAAGTCGGGCACTCCTCGTAGGACCCCGGCAGGTCGTCCGCGACGATCACCTTGTAGCCGCCGCGCTGGATGAGCGCGGCCTCGACGAAGTCGTGGCTCAGGATCTCCCCGCCGAGCGGAGGCTTGCCGGGCAGCAGCGGCAGCTTGCAGTGCTTCGCGAACGCCCGCGTGCGGATGATCGCGTTGTGGCCGAAATAGTTCCCCGCGTCCGCCGTCCAAAGGGAGAAGCCCGCCGCGAAGACGCCCGAGTAGAGGGCCGAAGCGAACTGCTGCACCCGCGCGAAGAGCGAGCGGCGGCTCGCGGGGAGCGGCGGCACCTGCAGGATCCCCACCTCGGGGTCGGACGCCATGCGCCGCACCATCTCCGCCATGGTGAGCGCCGACATCGTGCTGTCCGCGTCGAGCACGATCATGAACTCGTACCGGGCTCCCCAGCGCACCACGAAGTCTTCGATGTTACCCGCCTTGCGCGACACGTTCTTGGGGCGCCGCCGGTAGTGGCAGCGGATCGAGCCGCCCAGCCTCCGGCGAAGCGCCAGGAACGCGCGCTCCTCTTCGATCCACACGTCGGGGTTCGTCGTGTCGCTCATCACGAACACGTCGAAGAGCCCCGTCGTGCCGGACTTCTTCATCGAGTCGTGCATCGCGTAGACCCCCGCGAAGACCTCTTCCACATCCTCGTTGTAGATCGGGATCACCACCGCGGTCCGCGGCAGGTCCGAGACGTCCGGCGGACGGTCCGTGCCGAGACGGTCGAAGTAGTCGGGCGCCCGGAGGCCGGTGAACATGCTCCGCAGGAATCCGAAGAACACCGACAGGAAGTTCAGCACGATCCAGAAGAAGAGGATCGTGAAGAGCGCTGTCAGCAACAGTCCCCGGAACGAGGGGCGGTCCCAGAGCACGACCTGCGAAAAGAGGGTGGTCGCCCAGATGGTGGCCAAACCGGCGACCGTGGCGATGAAGTAGCGGACAAGCGCCACATAGAAGAAGGAGCGGGTCTCGGGCGCCATCGGCTCAGCCCTTCCCCTTCGGCGCGGGGTTGAGCGACGCCAGCCGGGAGAGCGGCTCCGGCTTCATGTGGAGCCGGTCCTCGTCGCCCGCCGGGAAGAGCGACAAGTGGTCGACGAAGCGCTCGCGCACCAGCGCGTGCGCCGCCGCCGGATCGCCGAGGAGCAGTTCCTTGCCGGTGGCGAAGTGCGACGAAAGCTCCGCGAGGAGGAACCCGCGGTAGCGGGAGCGCCCCTCGCGGATGTGCTCGATCTCGAGGATGTCGTTCAACCAGAGGACGATCTCCTCCTGGCACACCGACACCAGGGACGGCGGGGTGGACTGGGGCTCGCGCTTGGCGCGCGCCTCCGCGCGCTCCCGGAGCAAGTCGACGATGCGATGCAGCTCGTTCCGGTCCGTCACGCCCAGGGCGTAAAGGAAGCGGAGGACCTTGCGGACGTCGCGGCGGTCGTTCGGCGGGGGAGTGGAACTCATGGCGCGATGATCACGGTTTCCGAATAGTCGCCGCCGCTGCGCAGGTAGCAACGGAGTTCGGCGCCGGTGCGTAGCGCGGCGGGGATTGTGGCGGTGGACGAGCCGCCCGCGCCCGCGGCCGCCGGCACCGCGCCCCGTACCCCGCCGCCCTGCTCGACGAGCAGCTCGGCGCCGGGCCGTCCGGCGATGCCGCCTTCGAAGTGCAGCCGCAACCCGCCTTCGCCGTCAGACTCGAGCCGCTTCAGGCGCGCGCCGGTGTGCCCCGGCGGATCCCCGGTGAGGAACCGCAACGTATAGGCGAAGGCCATCTCCTCGCCTTCGCGGAGCGGCTCCGCAAGGCGCCACCCCGCGCCGATGTTGTCCACTCCCTCGTGTGGCGCGTGGAGTTCGAGCAGCAGGACGGAGCCGGCGGGCCACTCCCCCTCCGGCTCGACCCAGGCCGTCGGCCGGCGGTCGTAGAGCGCCTCCGCGTCTTCGTAGTCCGAGGCGGCCGTGTGGCGCTGCGCCAGGCCGAATCCGAGCGGCGTTCCCGCGGTCGAGAACAACGACACGCGGTCCGCAGTCCGGTTCGCCAGCGGGCGGTAGAGGAACTCACCCGTCCCCGATTCGATCAGCAGCCCTTCCGCGTCGTGCACGCGGGGGCGGTGCTCGCCTCCCGGCATCTCGTCCCGGAGGTCGTGGAAGAACATGCTGGTCAGCGGCGCCAGGACGACATCCCGCGTCTCCGCGCGGGCCACCAGTCGCGCATCGACCCGCACCGTTGTGCTCGCGCCGGGCTCGATCTCGAAGCGGTAGGCTCCCGCAAGACCCGGGCTGTCCAGCAGCGCGTCCACCACAAGCGCGGCGTCGCCAGGATCGGGGCGGTGGATAGTGAAGCGCGTGAACGCCGGGAAGACCTCCGCGCCAGGACCCCCCATGGCGATGGCGAGCCCCCTCGCGGAGGTGCCGTAGACGTGGCCCGAGCCGATCGCGCGGAAGTAGGAGGCGCCGAGGAAGCTCAGGCATTCGCGCGCCGGCCCGCCATCGAACGGGTGCAGGGCGAAGAAGCCGGCGTAACCATCCAGCCCCGGGCGGTAGGCCTCGATGCCCCCGTCCAAGTAGCACTCGAACCGGTCCGGCGCGTATGGGACGGTCCATTGAAAGCCCGAATCGTCGACGGCGACGGTGGGCGGATGGTTGAACAGGTAGCCTGGGTGGTAGAAGCCGATCTCGAAGGGAAGGCCGCTGTCGCGCCAGAGCGCGCGCCACACGCGGAACGGCAGCTTCCGGTAGTCGTCGTAGTCCAGCGCTCGAAGGCGCGGGTTCGCCACCTTGGCGGGTGGGGTATAGGGCCGCGCGGCGATCGCCCGGGCATCCGCAAGGTGGAGTGGCGCGCCCCCCGCGACCGGTCCGCCGGCACGTGCGCAGGACGCCGCCGCGAACACGGCGAGCATGGCGGCAGGGAGAGTGGCTGCGTACCTAGGGAGAAACCCGAACATAAGAACGATCCGCGCGCCCCCGGAGCCCCGTGGTCAAGAGGCGACCGGAAGCGAGGGCGCTCATCCGGCATGGAAACGCTTACTTCCCGGCGCCGACGGCAATCCCCGCTTGTTACGGTCACGGCGGCGAATCAACCATTCCTCTGTTGTCCTTGCATTGGCACCGATTCTTGCAGCCACGGTTGGGCGTTGTTGCGCGGCGGCAACGAATCCCGCGGAGCGTACAGTCCGGACCCATGCTAGCCATCGACCGCTCACACGCCTACGAGATCATCGAACAGCTTCCGGTCCGCGGGAAGTATAGCATCAGCCGCATCTACGAGCTGACCCTGGAAAGTCCCGGCTACCTGCACCAGGTGCCGCTGCGACCGGGCGACACCCGGGAGGCGCTCTCGTCGCAGTTCGAGGCGATCATCCTCCCATTCGCCGGCATCCACCACGGGCGCATCCCGCTCCTCGCCGACGCGTGGTTCGGCGAGAACTCGTTCGACATCGCCCTGTTGATCCCCCAGATCACCCCGCTCGACCCGGCGGCGGCGAACCCGCTCCGCGGCATGGACGAGAAGTCCCAGCTCACCGGCCTCCTCGACATGCTCGACTGCCTCGCCGCCCTCCACGAGACCGAGATCTTCCATGGCCACCTGCTGTTGCAGGATTTCGGCGTGGACCGGCACGGCTACATCTACCTCCACAATCCCGGGCTCGCTTCCCGCATCGTCGACTCGCTGGGGGGCGGCGAGGACTCCGACTCCAACTTCAAGCTGCGCCTATCGACCAACATGAAGATGCGCGACGTCGCCATGTGGGCCTACGCGATGGTGCTGCTGCTCTTCGGCAAGGCCTTCGAGGCGGAAGCCCACGAGAGGTGGGACGAGACGGACCTCGCCCGCGCGAAGAAGGAACTGCTCCGCGTCCTCGGCACCCGCTCGCCGCTCGTCGAGTTCTTCGAGAAGTGCCTGCGCGGAGCCACCTTCGAGGCGAACGGCTACGACTCCGCGCTCCCGGCCTACGCGGACCTCGAGAAGATCGTCCGTTCGGGAGGCCACCTATGATCAGCGCGGACTCCTGTTGGCGCTTCATCGAGCCCCTCGGCGACGCGGGCCACTTCGAAGACGAGATCGTCGAGCACATGGGCACGCTCCACCGCGCCCGTCGGCGGGCGTTCACCGACAAGGTGTCGCGCGACGAGGTGCTGCTCGGCGAAATCCTCCGCCAGTCGAGCATGCTGGCGACGCGTCCCCATCCCGCGCTCCCGCGCCTGTACGGCGGCGAACTGGTCGACAACCGCTACACGCTGATCTACGAGCTGATGGGCGGGAAGCCGCTGCTGGACCGCGCCGCGAAGGGCGAGTATCAGGCCGTCTCCGCCTGGTGCGACATGGCGCTCCGGGTGGCCCAGTCGGTGAAGGAGCTCGAAGCGCTCGGCGTCGACTTCTCCCGGCTCCAGACCCGCCAGATCATGATGGGGCGTCGCGGGCGCATCCGATTCTCCGTCGCATGGCCGATCGGGCGTGTCACCCGGGCGGCGCTCGAGAAATCCGAGTCGTTGAACAGGATCCTGCGGAGTTCCGCGGGAGGCGTCTTCCTGGTCGAGGGCTCCGCCGACTCCGCCGCCGGCGTCCGGGGCCTTCAGCCCGTCCTCTTCCACCTCGCGCGCGGCACCGACCAGAAGTCCATCGAGGACGCGATCCTGGCGGACGACCGGGAGAAGATGCAGAAGGGGGTGCGCGAGCTGCCATCCGTCCTCGGCGTCGACCGCGAGATCGGCCAGATCATCCTCCGGATGCAGGAGCCCTCCGGCGACATCGTCTCCGTGCCCCAGCTCCTCACCGTGTTGCGCTCGCTCAAGACCCGCGCCGAAGACGCGGACCGCGAGCGACTCGCCACGAACCCGTCGACGGCGGCGGTCTCCGCGTCCGTCTCGCGGGTGAACGTGCCGAAGATGCCCGGCCCCGCCATCCTGCCCGCCGGCGGCTCCGCACCTTCGAGATCGAACGAACCATCCGCGAACGATCCCTCCTTCGCCCCCTCCTTCGAGGCCGCCTTCAAGTCGATCCCGCAGCGCCCGCCCTCATCACCGACGGTGCAGCGTCCGGCCAACCGGGAGAGCGACGGCCCCGGGACGCTGAAGGCGCGCCCGCAACGCATCGACGAGGTTCCCGCCGACAAGCCCGCCTACGCGAAGGTCGAGAAGGAGTTCTCCGAAAGCGACGACCCGTCGGACTATCTCTACCCGAAGCGCCCCGACGTGGTCGAAAGCGCCCCCGCCGCCGCGCCTGGGACCGGTGAGCTGCCGATTCCGCAGCCGGTCCGCGTCAAGGACCTGCCGAAGGCGCGCTCGCCCAAGCGCGAGGCGCAGGTCCGGGCAGCCGTCTATCTGGTGGTGGTCCTCGCGATCCTCGGCGGCCTCGCCTACGGCGGCCTTCACCTCGCCAGCCTGATGCGCGTCGAGGCCAACACGCCGCCCACGGCCCGCATCGCCGACCATCAAGGCTCCGTCGCCGCCGTGCAGCGCGTCACGCTCGACGGCACCGGCTCCACCGACCCCGAGGGAAAGGCCCTCGTGTACAACTGGCGCATCGTCGAGCCCGAGGGCGCGGAGTTCCGCTTCTCCGGGAACAATTCCACGGCCGCGTCGCGCATCGAGGCGCAGTTCTTCACGGTCGGCAGGGTCGTCGTGGAACTGAAGGTGTTCGACGGGACATTCAACAGCGAGCCGGCGCGCACCGTGTTCGAGGTCTCGCCTGCGGAGCGCGGGCGCTAACTGCCGAAGGCGCCGGAGGAGTCCCGCCTCCGCAAGTCCTTCCACTCGCCGGAGCGGTCGTCGCGGTAGTCCTCGATGGCGTCGTTGAACTCGCGGTCCGCTTCGGTGAACCTCTCCAGCAGCCACCTGGCCGCATAGTCCCGGCGGGCGCGCAGCAGCCACAGAAGCCGTTCCGGCTCGAACGCGTCCCCGCCACGCAGGCGGAACGCCTCCTCCTCCAGCAACCGCCACCCTTCCTCGCTTCCTCCGCCCTCGGCCATGCACGCCGCCAGTCCAACCACCGCCTCGGTCTCGGCTCCGCTGGAGCTCGCCGCCTCGAAGCGTCCGCGCGCGTCCCGAAGCCGCCCCGCTTGGAAGAAGAGCGCGCCACGGCGCAGTTCCAGCTCCGGGTTCATGGGGATGGCGCTGCGGAACTCGGCCTCGACGCGGGCACGCCGCGCGACCTCCCACGCGACCTCCTCGACGGAACGGCGGAAAGGCACCAGATCCGACTCCGCGAGCGGGGGGCGCTCCCGGAGCAGCGCATCCACCGGCGGGGCGAAGCGCGCCCACTCGGGTGCCCCATCCGCTTCCGACGACAGCACCGTGTAGGCGCGGGTGTACTCGAATCCCCGAACCGCAGTCATCGGGAAGATGCCGAAGACGAACGAGAAGACGCCCGAGGCCGCCATCAGCTTGACGTAGTAGGAGCGGCGGCGCGCGTGCATCGCGCGCAGCCGTTTCCCCACCTCGCGGCACGAAGCCGGGCGGCGGTCCGGCGACTGCTCCACCATCGCGCGGATATCGGTGCGGAACACGTGGTGCGCCGCGGTGCTCTTCCAGCCCCAATACCACTCGTGGAGGTCCACCAGCGACAGCGCGATCCACTTCAGCCACGAGCCGCCCTTCGGCACCGGCACGTCGCGCTCCCAGCCAAGCCCCGCCGCCCGCCGGAGGTCGCCCACGAACATCTGGTACAGCAGCACGCCCAAGGCGTAAATGTCGGACTGGATCGTGGCCGGCTTCCCCTCGAGCACCTCCGGCGCGGTGTACATCGCGGAGCCGGAGACCGTCCGGTTCTCCGTCAGCTCTTGGATGACGGTCTTCGAGAGCTCCGCCGTCGTGCCCGCGGCGCCGTCCGCCAGCGCGCCGATGCCGAAGTCCGTCAGTCGGATCCGCGGATTCCCGTCCGCGTCCTCCCAGACGAGGATGTTCGCCGGCTTGATGTCCTTGTGCAGCACCCCCAGCCGGTGCGCCGCGTCGAGCGCGTCCGCCACCTGCGCGACCAGCTCGACGCGCTGCTTCAGCGGCACACGGGAGAGGCCGCCCTTCGCGTCGGCCCACTCCGCGAGGTTCCCGCCCTCCGTGTACTCCAACTCGACGAAGTAGGGTGCCTCGTCGAGCTGCCACGACACGATGCGGGCGAGGTCGTTGCGCTTCGCCGCGACGTCCCGTAGGACGGCGAAGAGCGCCACCTCGCGCCGCAACCCCATCAGGCGCGCGGGATCGAGGCAGAACTTGAACACGCGCTGCTCGCGGTACTTGGCGCTGGCGCCGAGCCACACCTCGCCGAACCCGCCTTCGCCGAGCTTGCGCTCGAGCGTCCAGTCGCCACGCCCGGGGACCGCGGCGCCCGCGGCGGGGCGCCAGCCCGCGACCTCGCCGGGCGCCGAGGCGCGCCGCGCCTTCTCGGTGTCCGGCGGGGGAGCGAGCGGCGCCTCCCCCTCGATTCCAACCTCGAACACCTCCACCGCGCCGTCGTCGATGCCCTTCACGTGGTAGGCGCCGTGCGCGAGCCACAGCACGCCGGGCGGCAGCCGGTCGTTCCCGGCGGCGGCGCGGCGCGCCAGATCGAAAGCCGCCCGCGTCAGCAGCGTCTGCCCGCCGAGCGCGAGCGACATGATCCGCGCCGCCTGGGGCTTGGCGAGCCCCTCGACCTCGAGCGGCTTCGCGCCCCGCGCCACGTCCCCGGGCGCGTTCTCGCGGAGCACCACCTCGCCGAGGTGCGCCGCGGCGCGGGCGCGCAGCTCGACCCCCTCGGCCCGCGACAGCGCGCGGAGCGCCGCGTGGATCTCCAGCGCGCAGGCCGCCGCGTCGATCGGCCGCTCGAACAGCAGCAGGAACCCGTCCGTCCGGTCGATCTCGCGCCCGGCGTGGCGCGCCACCGCGTCGCGGGAGAGCCGGTCCACGCGGGCGAAGAGCTCGGCTCCGCGCGCGTCGCCGAGGGCGGCGACCAGGCGCGTGGAATCCACTAGGTCGACCATGAGGATCGTTCGGATCGCGGTGGCTGCTTCGAGCGTCATGGCTGCGAGCTTGCAGGCGCGATTTCCGGCGCGCAACCTCTGAGCGCGGGGGTCTTGGTCGTATTAAAAGAATGCGAATCGGCTTTACTAAAGGGCTTGATGGAATCGGGGCCGGCAAATGGAACCGATTAAGCGCGCGGGTGCGACCGGGCGGCTCCGTTTTGGGCTGCCCCCCGCTCCGCGACCGCCCGAACTTTCCCCATCGCCGCCGCGCCCACACCGCGCCGCGGCCAAAATCCACCCGCGAAAGGCCCGCACCACCTATGACTCCATCAGAAGTCATCAAGATGGCCCATGAGCGCGGCGTGAAGTTCGTCGACCTCCGGTTCATGGACTTCATCGGCACGCAGCAGCACTTCACGGTCCCGGTCCACGAGCTCACCGACGAGCTCTTCTCCGAGGGCCACGGCTTCGACGGCTCGTCGATCCGCGGCTGGAAGGGCATCCAGGAATCGGACATGCTCACGATCCCGGATCCCGCCACCGCCTACATCGACCCGTTCATCGAGGAGCCGACGCTCGCGCTGGTCTGCTCCATCGCCGACCCGATCACCCGCGAGAAGTACCCGCGCGACCCGCGCAACACCGCCATCAAGGCGGAGGAGTACCTCAAGGCCACCGGCCTCGGCGACACCGTCTACGTCGGCCCCGAGCTCGAGTTCTTCCTGTTCAGCGAAATGCGCTTCGGCTCCGCCTCCAACTACTCCAGCTACTTCGTCGACTCCCCGGAGGCGATCTGGAACTCGAACCGCGACGAGCGCTCCGAGACCGGCATCCCGAACCTCGGCGGCAAGATCCGCCACAAGGAGGGCTACTTCCCCCTCCCGCCGGTGGACACCCTCCAGGACGTCCGCAACGACATGGTGCTCCGCATGATGGAGGCCGGCATCGAGATCGAAACGCACCACCACGAGGTCGCCACCGCGGGCCAGTGCGAGATCGACATGCGCTTCGACACGCTCGTGCGCATGGCCGACAAGTCCGCCCTCTACAAGTACATCGTCAAGCAGGTGGCCCGCCAGTACGACCTGACGGCCAACTTCATGCCCAAGCCGCTCTTCGGCGACAACGGTTCCGGCATGCACACGCACATGTCGATCTGGAAGGGCGGCAAGAACCTGATGGCCGGCAACGGCTACGCGGGCCTCTCCGAGTTCTCGCTCTACTTCATCGGCGGCATCCTGAAGCACGCCCGCGCGATCCTCGCCTTCTCCAACCCCACCACCAACAGCTACCGCCGCCTGGTGCCGGGCTACGAGGCGCCGGTCAACCTCGCCTACTCCGCGCGCAACCGCTCCGCCGCGATCCGCATCCCGACCTACCAGTCCAGCGAGAAGGGCCGCCGCGTCGAGTTCCGCTGCCCGGACCCCGCCGCCAACCCGTACTACTGCTTCGCCGCCATCCTCATGGCGGGCCTCGACGGCGTGCAGAACAAGATCGATCCGGGCCCCGCGCTCGACAAGAACATCTACGACCTCCCGCCGGAGGAGCTGAAGCTGGTTCCGAAGGCGTGCGGCAGCCTCACCGAGTCCCTCGACGCCCTCGCCGAGGACCACGACTTCCTCACCCGCGGCGACGTCTTCACCACCGACGTCGTCGAGGCGTGGATCGACTACAAGGTCCGCAGCGAAGTCGACCCCATCCGCATCCGCCCGCATCCGTACGAGTTCTACCTCTACTCGGACTGCTAAGCGGTTTCCGCATCCCGACGCAAGATCCCGCCCTCCCGGTTCGCCGGGGGGGCGGTTCCTTTGGTGGATCAGTCGTCGTCGAACGGCGACGGGAAGCGGTGCGGCTGGAGCATCCCCAGCACCAGGTCCACTCGCTTCGCGCGCGTGGGCGCCGTCTTCGCCGCGGCGATGTGGTACGCAAGGCCGCGCCGTTTGCCGGGCGTCATCTTCTCCCACTCGCGGCGCGCCGACGGGTTCTTCGCCAGGGCGCGCTCCAGTTCCGCCGGCATTTCGACCGCGTCCTGGTCCGCGATGCGGAAGGCCACCTCGACGGTCGCGCCAAGGACGAGGCGCCGCTCCGCGAGCACGCGCCGCGACAGCATGAGGAAGTGGCGCCCGCCGCTCGGCTGCAGCGCGCCGTTGAGCGGCTTGCCCGCGACGAGCGCCTCGATGCGCAGCCGCGGGTGCCGGTCGAAGGGCAGCGCGCGCTCCAGCTCCTCCGGCAGGTACACGCAGGTGAACGCCATGCTGCCCATGCGGAGCCGCGCCACGGCTCCGGTGAAGCGGTGCGGGAATCCGTCCGCGCCGGGTTCCGCCGCCGCCTTCCGCGGGCTCATGCCACGCCGCGCATCCGCAGCCGCAGGTTGTTCGCGCTGTCCGCGTTCCGCAGCGCCTCCTCCGGCGAGATGGCCCCCGCCTTCCAGAGGTCGAGCAAGTGCTGGTCGAAGGTCTGCAGCCCTTCGTGGCGCGACTCGGCGATGGCGTCCTTCATCGCGCCGATGTCGCCCTTCTGGATCAGCTCCGCGATGAACGGCGTGTTGATCAGGATTTCGAGCGCGGGCACCCGTCCACCGCGCGCCGCGGGAACCAGGCGCTGGCTGACGATCGCGCGCAGGTTCATCGAGAGCTGCAGCAGCAACTGCTCGTGGAAGTCCGCCGGGAAGAAGTGCTTGATGCGGTCGATGGTCTGGTTCGCGTTCGTGCTGTGCAGCGTCGCCAGCACCAAGTGGCCCGTCTCCGCCGCGTGGAGCGCGAAGTGCATCGTGTCCTCGCCTCGGATTTCGCCGATGTAGATCACCCGCGGCGCTTGGCGCAGCGTGTTCTTCAGCGCGACCTCGAAGGATTTCGTGTCGATGCCCACCTCGCGCTGGGTGATCACGGACTGCTTGTTGTCGAAGACGAACTCGACCGGGTCCTCGATCGTGATGATGTGACCGCCCATGGTCTCGTTGCGGTAGTCGATCATGGAGGCGAGCGTGGTGGACTTGCCCGAGCCCGTGGCGCCGGTGACCAGCATCAGCCCCCGGTCCGCCGTGATGAGGCGCCCGAGGATCGGCGGCAGGTTGAGCTGGCTGAACTTCGGAATGGTCGTCTTGATGCGGCGGATCACGATGGCGACGCAGCCGCGCTGCGTGAAGCAGTTCACGCGGAAGCGCCCGTCCTTGCCGTGCACGAAGGAGAGGTTGATTTCGAGTTCGCGGGCGAACTCCTCGCGCTGCTCCTCGCTCAGCAGCTCCGCAGCGTACGACAGCGTGTCGTCCGGCGTGAGCTGCTCGGGCCACGCGTCGGTGAAGCCGCCGTGCAGCGAGAACTTCGGGTTCGCGTAGGCGGACAGGTAGAGGTCCGACGCGTCGGACCGGATCATCAGGTCGAGCAGGACTTGCAGGCGCTGGGCGGGCACGGGGTCGTTTCTCCTCTAGCGGGTCAGGGCTTGCGGCCGGGAACGGGGGGCGGTGGCGGGAAACCGCCGGGGCGCGGCGGGGGCGGGGGAGCGCCGCCGCCCGGCGTCAGCGGGCGCGCGGTCGGGGGAGCCCCAGCCAATCCCGGAGGCGGGGCGACCGGCTGCGGCGGGCCCATCGGGGGCCGGTTCGGCGGCGGAGGCGGGCCACAAGCTTCGATTCCGGGGATCGTGGGGCGGCGAGGCGGCGCCATGGGGGGCTGCGGCACGCCGGGCTGCGGCACCGGCGGGGGCGCCATCGCCATCGGCGCGGGCGGCGGGGGTCCGCCCGGCCTGCCCGCGGGTGGCGGGGCGCCCGCGCGGGCCTCCGCGTCGCGCGCCACCTGCCGCGAAGCCGCCTGGATCAACTGGTCCAGCCGGTCCATGCCGTTCGCCACGATCATGTCCGGGTTGATCGACTTCATCAACGCGTCCTTCTCCGAAATCAAGCCGCGGTCGAACAGCTCCTTCAGGTGCATGTCGAGCGTCTGCATGCCGACCTTCTGACCCGTCTGCATGATCGTCGCGAGCTGGTGCACCTTCGCCTCGCGGATCAGCGAGCGCGTGGCCGACGTGCCCACCAGGATCTCGAGGGCGCACACGCGCCCCTTGCCGTCCTTGCGGGGCACCAGCGTCTGGCAGATGATCGCCTGGAACGACTCCGAGAACATCATGCGGACGAGCTGCTGCTGCTCCGGCGGGAACACGTCGATGATGCGGTCGCAGGTCTTCGCGGCGGACTGCGTGTGGAGCGTGCCGAACACCAGGTGGCCGGTCTCCGCCGCGGTGAGCGCGAGCGAGATCGTCTCGAGGTCGCGCATTTCGCCGACCAGAATCACGTCCGGGTCCTCGCGGAGCGCGCTGCGGAGCGCGGCGGCGAAGCTCTTCGTGTTCGGCCCCACCTCGCGCTGGTTCACGATGCAGCGCTTGTTCTTGTGCACGAACTCGACCGGGTCTTCGATCGTGAGGATGTGCTCGTCGCGGGTCGCGTTGATGTAGTCGATCATTCCGGCGAGTGTGGTGGATTTGCCCGAGCCGGTCGGGCCCGTCACCAGGACCACGCCGCGGCGCTTCTCCGCGACGCGCTTCAACGTATCGGGCATCTTGAGGTCTTCGAGCGAGCGGATCTTGGTGGGGATCACGCGGAACACGGCGGCCTCGCCGCGCAGAGTGTAGAAGCAGTTCACGCGGAAGCGGGCCGCGCTGCCGAACTCGACCGCGAAGTCGAGTTCCTTGTCGCGCTCGTAGCGCTTCCGCTGGTCGTCCGAAAGAATGTCGTAGATCATGCCGTGCATTGTCTCGCGCGTCAGCGGCGGCAGGCTGGTGGGCCTTACACTGCCGTGCAGGCGGTAGAGCGGCGGATCGCCGACCGTGAGGTGCGTGTCGGACGCGCCGATTTCGACGGAATGCAGCAGCAGGGAGGTGATGTCGTTCCCGGGAACGTCGATGGGACGGCCTTCGGCCACTTCGGCCATGGTCGAACCTCAGGGGGGATTGGATCGCGTGTCAGTCTGCGGGGCCGGGCGGCGCGCTGCGAGCGGAAACTAGCGCTCAGGCGCCCAGGCGTTCGCGAAGCACCTCGCCGAGCGGACGGCGGAAGTTGCAGCTCTTGATGCGGCACTGGGCGCCGCAGCCGTGGATCTCCTTGCGGCGGCGCGCGGCCTCCGCCCCGGCCCAGATCGCGTCCGGGGGCGACTGGCGCACGTTGCCAACCGGCTCCATCACGTCGCAGAGCCGGACGTCGCCGTTCGGATCGATGTCGAAGTGCGACACTCCCACGCGGCACGGGATCGCGATCGGCTGCTCCGGATCGAGCAGGTACTGCCGCATCCAGCGGAGCTGATCGAGCGGGTTGCGGATCGGCCAGCCGTCCCGCTTCAGCTTCTCCAGCTCGTCCATGCCGCGGTTGATCTTATCCGCGTCGTTGTCCCAGAAGGGGCTCTGTTCGTACCAGCGCGGCTCATAGGCGGCGTTTCCGCTTTCGAAGTAGAGGATCTGGAACGTCACGCCATCCAATCCGCGCTCGCGCACCCAGCGGACCATGTCGCCCGCATGGTCGATGTTGAAGCCCATCAGGATCGTCGACAGCGTGAGTTGGAACGGGCGCCCGGGGTAGTTGAGCTGCTCGACACAGCGGTGGATGCGCTCCGCGGAGAAATCGACGCCGCGCGTCTCGTCGTGCTTCGCCCGGTCGAGGTGGTTCAGCGACACGCTGATCGTGTGCACCGGGTTTGTGGCCGTGGACGCCAACTCGCGGAGTTCCTTGACGCGCGGCTCCGGGAGGAGCGAGCCGTTGGTGACCGTGAGCACCTGGATTCCCCGCTCCGCGGCGGCGCGGTAGAGCTGAAGGATGTCGGGGCGCAGGAAGGGCTCGCCGCCGGCGAAGACCATCGCGTGGGGCCCGAGCCAAGCGCGCAGCTTGTCCATCAGGGCGACGATCTCGGCGGTGGTCAGCTCCTCGTCGCGCGCGCTCGACGGCGTCTTCCAGTACGAACAGGTCGGGCAGCGGAGGTTGCAGCGGTTCGTCAGCGACAGCGAGACGACCGACGGCTTCACGAAGGAGGCGTCGAACTCGTAGGCGAGCGGCTCGGCGATGCGCCGGCCAAGCTTGCGGATGTCGATGGCGAGCGGTGCCATGGGCGCTCCCGCGCGGAGAGTGGCGACAGCGTGGGGGGGCGGCGGGTCCCGCTCAAGGGGATTAGGGCGCCGCGGCGGCTGCGCCCTCCGGCGCGCGCCACGGGTCGTGCCGCGTGGCCCCCCACATCAGGAGCGGCGTCGCCACGGCCCAAGCGACCGCGAGCGCCGCCATGGCCATCCAGAGCGGCTCGCCGATCTCCACCGCGCCAAGGCGCCACCCCGCGAAGTACGCCAGCGGCCCACCGACGCCGCCGAACACCGCGAGCAGCGCCAACTTCCCGCGCATGAAACGCATGGAGGCGTTCATCGTCGCTCCGAACGCTGGCCAGAGCGCGACCATCCAAAGCGGAGACATCCACTCCGGCGCGACATCGTTCAGGTGGAAGCGGTACATCCCGGCGGCGGCGAGCGCCGTATCGAGGACGAAACCACCGCCTGCGCACGCGGCCAGGAAGAGGCCCTCCCGCGGACGGTCCGAAACCTTCGACAAGTGGACGGCGATGAAGGCGGCCACCACTAGCGGGCCCGCGAACCAGAGGCCCGCCACGGCGCCGAGGATGCACGCGAACCAGCAGGCATAGTAGCCTAGGGCATTCACAACAAGGTACGTCTTGGACATGGTGGGCCGTTTCCGGGCGTGTGGATTCCGCCTGCGGAGCAACGGGGCAAGCGCAGTGCCGGAGTGTCCGCCACCGGCGCGCGGGTGCTACGGGCGGACCTGCCGCTCGCGGCGCATCGGAGGGCTGTTGGGCGGAGGCTCGCGGCGCCCCGGCGGCGCCGCCCCGGGGTCGTGCCCGGGCGGCGGCGGCAGCGCGTCGTCGCGCCCCGGCAAGTCTTCGATCCCGGCGTCCTCGCGGAGCTGGCGCATTTCTTCCTCGATGCCGCCGAGGCGTTCGCGCAGGACCTGCGCCTCGCGCTCGAGCTGCGCGAGCCGCCGCCGCAGCGCCGACACCTCGCCGCCGTCCCGCGGGGCGTACGCGGAGCGCTCGAAGCGCTCCCGGAAGCCCGCCAGCGTCGCGTCCGGCTCCTCCACGTATTCGAGCGCCTCGCGGAGCGCCTCCTTGCGCATTTCGAGAACCTCGGCGAAAGGCCCGTCGATCTGCGCCTGCTCCATGCGCTCGAGCATCTGCGGCGCGCGCTCGCGGATCACCGCCAGGGCGCGCTCCTCCCGAAGCGCCAGCAGTTCGCGCTTCAGCCGCAGGTCGCGCTCGCGGAACTCCCTCTCCGCGGGATCATCGAGCGTGGCGATGGAGGCTTCCGCGTCTTCGATCTCGCTGGCGAGCGTGTCGATCTGGAGCATCTGCTGGCGGAACTTCGCCATCTCGCGCATGGGGCCGCGCTCGGCGCCGCGCCAGAAGGCGCGCGGGCGCTCCTCGCCGGCGGAGGGGGCCGTCGCGGGCGCGGATCGCTTCGCCTCCGGGCGAGAGGTCTCGGGGTCGTCCGCCACCGCGGAAGCGGCGAGCAACGCTGCGGTGAGGAGGAGGGCGGTGGGTCTCATGGTGGCCATGCCTCTACCATGGCACAGCAAATTCCCCGCCGCAATGGCCAGAGGCGCCCGGTGCGGAAGTTCCCGCGATCCCGGCGCCTTGGCCGCACCAAATGGTACACCGCGGCACCGGCGCGTCCGGGAAAAGCGAAACCGCCCCGGTTGCCCGGGGCGGCTCGCCTGTCAGGTGGTTTCCGCGCGGGGCGCGGAGCCGGTTACGGGACGATCGTCATCAGGAGCTGCGGGCGGAGGTCGCCGCCCGCGTTGCCCGTGTAGAGGCGCACGATGTCGCGCGTCGCGTCGTCGTTGCTGCCCGTCTCGAACTCGATCCGGAACTGGGTGAACCCGGTCCGGTTCATCGCTTCGAGGGCGGCCGGCGACAGCTCGATGCAGAGCTGGTCGCCAACCGTGGTCGGCAGGATTACCGCAGAGGCGGCCGCGTTCGGGATGAACGCGAACTCCTCGAAGTCCTCCTGGTCGAGAGCGAGCGTCGGGCCGAAGAAGGCCCGCTGGTTCGGGCAGACCATCGCGATCCGGAGCTCCCCGAGCGCGGACGGGTCGCCGACCACGCCTGCGAGCGAGATGCAGAGCTGGGCCGATTCGATCCCCGCGCCGGGATACGTCGCCCCGAGCATCGAGGTGTCGAAGGAGAACAGCACCTTCGTCTGCTGGTCGTTCGCCGTGTCGCCAACCTCGGACAACGCGTTGTGGTTGTCGCGCAGGAAGCCGACTTCGGCGCCGGATGCCCACTCGGTGATCCAGCCGTCATGGAGCGGGTTCGAGAAGATCGGATCCAGCTCGAGCGGCGAGGAGCTGCCGGTCGGGTTCTGGCCGCAGCCGTCCTCCGTCGGCAGGATGTACTCGAACACGAGGTCGGAGCGGATGTGGCGCTGCGTGCTCGACTGGCCGCCCGCACCGAACTTGATGTTGTCCGCCGTGTTGTTGGAGTTGGTCGGGGTGGCGAAGCGGAAACGGAACTGCACGTTGCCGTTCGTCGGGATCAGGGCCCAGGCGGCGGGGTCGAGCGGGGCGACGATCGCCTCGCCCGGAACCGCGTCGACAAGGTCCGCGTTCGGAACCACGGCGATCGGCGAGTACTCCGCCGGCGCCTGGAAGTCGGAGTTCTGCCAACCCGCGCTTGTTCCGAAGAAGGGGTTGTTGACCTCGATTATCAGGTCGCCGAGCGCCGAGATGTCGCCGATCTTCTGCTCGACCGGGAGCCGCAGCCACGCGTCCGTGATGCCGACGCAGCCCTGCGAGGTCGAGAAGCCGAGGATCGAGCGCTGCTGCTGGTTGGCGACCGTGTCGCCAACCTCGATGCGGCGGCTCGCGACGAACACCGCCGCGCCGACGCCGGGCACCGTCCGCGATTCGATCAGGACCGAGTCCTGCGCGAACTGCGAGTCGACGTAGGCCACGCCGCCAAGGTCGGAGCCGATCATGACGTCGAACACGCAGGTCGACGTGTTGCCGCCCTGGTCCTCGAGCGTCACCGTCACCGTCGTGCAACCCAGCGGGAAGAACGTCGGCGTGTAGTCGACCAGGAGCTGGTCGGGGCAGTTGTCCGTCCCGAAGGCCAGCGGGTCGGCCCAGTTCGAATCCAGCGACGGGTCGAAGCCACCCGGCGAGTTCGGGTTCAGCACCGCGCCCGGAGGCAGTACCGCGAGCGGCGGGCACGTGGTGAAGGAAGGCGCGATCGCGTCGTCGACAAACACCGTCGCCGAGCAGGTCGACGTGTTGCCGAGGCCGTCTTCGACCGTCAGCACCACCGAGTTCGCACCGTAGTTCGAGCAGTCGAAGTCCGTCACGTCGAGCGACAGGGTGACAGCCGTGCAGCTATCGAAGCTGCCGTTGTCCACCTGCGACGGGGTGACCGAAGCCAAGCCCGAGCCGTCCAAGAAGATCGTCACGTCCTGGCACAGGGCGACCGGCGCGCCGGTCTCCTCGACCGTCACCGTGGCGGTAGCCGTGGCGGAGTTGCCCGAGGCATCCGTAGCCGTGAGCGTCACCGTCACGTCGCCGATATCGGCGCACGTGAAGTCGGTCGGGCTGAGCGTCAGCGAGTCGATGCCGCAGTTGTCGAAGGAGCCGCTGTCGACCGCGCCGGCCGTCGTGGAGCCGTTGCCGGACCCGTCGAGCTGCACCGTCACGTTCTGCGTGAAGACCGTGGGGGCAGTATTGTCCTGCACTGTGACCATCGCGGTCGCGGTGGCCGTGTTGCCGTTCGCATCCTCGACCGTCAGCGTCACCGTGACCGGCGAGCCAAGGTCGGCGCACGTGAAGTCCGTCGTGTCGAGCGAGAGGGTCGCGATACCGCATGCGTCGTTCGAGCCGTTGTCGACGGCGGCGGCGGTCGTCGAGCCGTTGCCTGTTCCGTCAAGCGTCACCGTCACGTCCTGCGCAACGGCCGTCGGTGCGATGTTGTCCTCGACGGTCACCGTCGCGGTGCCCGTCGCCGTGTTGCCGGTCGTGTCCGTGACCGTCAGCGTCACCGTGACCGGCGAGCCGACGTCCGAGCACGAGAACGACGTGATGTCGAGCGCGAGCGTGTCGACCGCGCAGTTGTCGGAGGAGCCGTTGTTGACGGCGGCCGCGGTCGTCGAGCCGCTGCCCGAACCGTCGAGCTGCACCGTGATGTCCTGCGTCACCACCGTCGGCGGCGTGTTCTCGACAACCGTGACGGTCGCCGTCGCGGTAGCCGAGTTGCCGGAAGCGTCCGCCGCGGTCAGCGTGACGACCACCGGGCCGACATCCGCGCAGGTGAAGGCCGTCTGGCTGAGCGTCAGCGAGTCGATGCCGCAGTTGTCGCTGGAGCCGTTATCAACCGCGGCAGCGGTCGTCGAGCCGTTGCCGGAGCCGTCGAGCGTGACCGTCACGTCCTGCGCGACGACCGTCGGGGCCGTGTTGTCCTGGACCGTGACCGTCGCGGTCGCGGTGGCCGAGTTTCCGTTCACGTCCGTGACCGTCAGCGTCACCGTGTTGCCGCCGAGGTCGGCGCAGGTGAAGTCCGTCGTGTCGAGCGCGAGCGTGTCGACCGCGCAGTTGTCGCTGGAGCCGTTGTCGACCGCGGCCGCGGTCGTCGAGGCGTTGCCTGATCCGTCAAGCGTCACCGTCACGTCCTGCGCAACGGCCGTCGGTGCGATGTTGTCCTCGACCGTGACCGTCGCGGTCGCGGTGGCCGAGTTGCCGTTCACGTCGGTGACCGTCAGCGTCACCGTGTTTCCGCCAACGTCGGCGCAGGTGAAGGCGGTCGTGTCGAGCGCGAGCGTGTCGATCGCGCAGTTGTCGGAGGAGCCGTTGTTGACAGCCGCGGCGGTCGTCGAGCCGTTGCCGGAGCCGTCGAGAACCACCGTGACGTCCTGCGTCACGACCGTCGGGGCCGTGTTGTCCTCGACCGTCACCGTCGCGGTCGCGGTCGCCGTGTTGCCGGCGGCGTCCGCCGCGGTCAGCGTGACGACCACCGGGCCGACATCCGCGCAGGTGAAGGCCGTCTGGCTGAGCACCAGCGAGTCGATGCCGCAGTTGTCGCTGGAGCCGTTATTGACCGCGCCGGCCGTCGTGGAGCCGTTGCCGGAGCCGTCGAGCATGACCGTCACGTCCTGCGCGATC
Source organism: Candidatus Sumerlaeia bacterium (assembly GCA_033764015.1). Taxonomy (GTDB): domain Bacteria; phylum Sumerlaeota; class Sumerlaeia; order SLMS01; family JANRJK01; genus JANRJK01. Next base: position 160,701 of record JANRJK010000002.1, read on the forward strand.
GCAGTGGGTGCCGTGTTGTCCTGGACCGTGACCGTCGCGGTCGCGGTGGCCGAGTTGCCGTTCACGTCCGTGACCGTCAGCGTCACCGTGTTGCCGCCGAGGTCGGCGCAGGTGAAGGCGGTTGTGTCGAGCGAGAGCGACGCGATGCCGCAGTTGTCGCTGGAGCCGTTGTCGACCGCGGCGGCGGACGTCGAGGCGTTGCCGGAGCCGTCCAGCACCACGGTCACGTCCTGCGCGACGACCGTCGGGGCCGTGTTGTCCTGCACCGTGACCGTCGCGGTCGCGGTGGCCGAGTTGCCGTTCACGTCCGTGACCGTCAGCGTCACCGTGTTCCCACCAACGTCGGCGCAGGTGAAGGCGGTCGTGTCGAGCGCGAGCGTGTCGATCGCGCAGTTGTCGGAGGAGCCGTTGTTGACCGCCGCGGCGGTCGTCGAGCCGTTGCCGGAGCCGTCGAGGACCACCGTGACGTCCTGCGTCACGACCGTCGGGGCCGAGCTATCCTCGACCGTGACCGTCGCGGTGCACGTGTCGGTATTGCCGTCGGCGTCGGAGACCGTGAGCGTCACCGCCTGGTTGCCGATGTCGGTGCAGTCGAACGTGTTCGGCGAGACGATGCGGGAGGTGATGCCAACGTTGTCCGTCGAGCCGCCGTCAACATCGGTGCCGAGCACCGTGAGGTTGCCGGACCCATCAAGCGACAGCGTGACGTCTTGGCAGACCGCGTTCGGTGGCGTCACGTCGGGGACGGCGGGGACCGTTTCGATCGAAGAGTTCACCGATCCCGGAAGCGAGGCGAACGCCGGCGCCGCGGCGAAGTTGCCGCCCGCCGTGATGTTGTAGACCGCGTTCGTGGCGGTCGCGAGGATGCGGTTGTTGACCGGATCCACCGCGAGGCCGGCGAAGTTGCGCCCGTCGGCGAACGTGGTGCCGTTTGGGGTACCCGCGATGAACACAGCGGTTCCCCCATTCGCGCCGATCGCGGCAGGAGTGAAGTTCGAGTCCACGGTCGTGAGGCCGCTGCCAACGCCGTTCCCCGCCAGGGGGAGCGTGGTGAATGCGACCGCGCCCGGGCCGGTTGCTCCGGTGGCGACCCGGATCTCTTGCAGCGTCGAGTCGCCAAGGAGCATGACGCCCGCCTCGGACACGTCGAGCCCGTTCAAGGCCGTGCCGGTTACCAAAGTGTTGTTGATGATGTCGGTGGCGTTGTAAGTGCCGTCCTGGTTCGCGTCGGTGAAATTCGTGCCGTTGTGCAGCAGCATCAAGCGGCGTGTGGAGGGCCCGGAGAGCACGACAAACACGCGGTTGCTCGCGTCTACGGCGACATCACGCACTGCGGAGCCGATGTTGGCATAGGACGTCCGGTTGCCCAGCGAGTCGACCTGCCAGAGGGTCGTGCCGAAGTCCGCCACGTACATCGTTGTGGCGTCGTTGCTGAACGCGATGTCTCCAAGGTGGACGTTCGTGCCGAACCCGGTCGCGAACGCTCCGGGCGCGGTGAACGTGCCTCCTGCGGAGACGTTGTAGACGTTGCCGTCGTTCGCGCCGACAAACACGTTGCCGGGGGTGAACTGGGCCTGCGCGGTCGTCGCCGCTAGTGCTGCGGCGAGCCCGAGCAGACACCGTAACTGCCTGATGGGGGGCATTTCCTGCATCCTTCTCCGTCATCCGCGTGGCGGGCGCCGGGGTATCGGGGTGTGTTGCTATGATCCGAGCCTTCCCCAAGTCGCATCCCGGCGGCAAGATCAATCCCTTTAGCGCGAGCAGAGGATCGAGGTCATGGGTCGGGGAAAAGCCCGATAGTCCATAAACGAACGGTCCGGCGAGAACTCGCCGGACCATTGTTTTCGTTCAGGTTGTGTTCTTGGCCCCTCAGGAGTAGTTGGGGTCTATCGCCGGATGGCGCCGCGCGGCCGCCGGGGGCTCGGCGTGGCGCTCGTAGAGCAGCGCCAGCCCCCGGATCGTCTCCGCCAGTCGCTGGTCTATTTGCGTCGGCAGCAGGCGCCAGCTCCAGTTGTGGACGCCGCTCGTGCCCGGCAGGTTCATGCGGCAGTCCGTCGGCAGTCCCAAGAAGTCCTGCATCTGGATGATCGCCGTGTTCGCGTGGCACCGGAACGCGGACCGGATCAGGTCCCAGTGGGGAAGGCTGCCATCCGTCGACAGGTAGGAACGGAACAGGTGGCGCTCCGCCGGAGTCGCCGACGTGTACCAGCCCACCGTCGTGTCGTTGTCGTGGCTGCCGGTGTACACGACCTGGTTGGCGTCGATCTGGTGGGGGAGGAAGCCGCTGTTCGGATTCGAGACGAGGGGCTCCACGCTGGCGGGGGACCACGCGAACTGGAGGATCTTCATGCCGGGAAGCTCGAACTTCGCCCGCATCTCGTGCACGTCCGAGGTGATCTCGCCGAGGTCCTCCGCGATGATCGGCAGCCGGTTTCCGAGCCCGCGCTTGAGCGCGGCGAAGAACGCCGCCCCGGGGCCCTCGACCCAGGTACCGTGCTCCGCCGTGGGGTGTCCGAAGGGCACCGACCAGTAGCCGCCGAAGCCGCGGAAGTGGTCGAGGCGAAGGTAGTCCACCATGGCGAGCGTCGACTTGATGCGGTCGATCCACCACTTGAACTTGGCCGCTTCGAGCTTCTCCCAGTTATATAGCGGGTTCCCCCAAAGCTGGCCGGTGGCGCTGAAGTAGTCGGGCGGCACGCCGGCGACCGCGGTGGGGAGGCCGGTCTTCTTGTCGAGCTGGAAGAACTCCTGGTTCGCCCAGGCGTCGGCGCTGTCGTAGGCGACGTAGATCGGCGCGTCGCCGATCACCTCGATGCCCCGGGCGGCGGCGCCGCGTCGGACCGCGCCCCACTGCTCGAAGAAGAGGAACTGCTGGATCCTATAGCCTTCGATCTCGGCGGCGAACTTCGTCGCGGCGGACTTCAGCGCGGCGGCCTTGTAGCCGCGCAGGTCCTTGTCCCAGTTGTCCCAGGAGCGACCCTCGTTGTGGTCCTTCAGCGCCATGAACATGGCGAAATCGTCGAGCCACCAGGCGATCTCCTTCGCCTTGAGGAACTGGTTGTAGCGGCCCCGCATTTCCGAGAAGCCGCCGGCGGCGAAGCGGTCCGTCGCCAACTTGAGAATCTTCTTCTTCCAGTCGATCACCCAGCCGTAGTCGACACGTTCCGTCGGGAATGCGGGCGGGAGGATCTCCTTCTCATGGAGCAGGCCGTCGCGGACGAGCAGCTCGGGGCTGATCATATAGGGGCTTCCCGCGCAGGACGAGAAGCACTGGTACGGCGAGTCGCCGTAGCTGGTGGGCCCGAGCGGCAGCACCTGCCAGTAGCGCAGCCCGGCGCCGCGCATCCAGTCGAGGAAGCGGAAGGCCGCGGGGCCGAAGTCACCGATGCCGAAGGGCCCCGGCAGGCTGGTGGGGTGCAGCAGCACGCCCGCGTAACGACGTTCGAATACCATGGAAGGCAGCTCCTATGCGGCTCGCCGTGGAGTCGTGGGATGTTGGAGCCAGTAAACCCGCCCCACGGCGCCGAGGGCCAAGGGCAAGTTCCGCAGCGCTATCCCCTTGGCATGGTGCGCCCAGCCGGGTGCGCTGGGTGCGGCAAACCAAACGGCAGGAGAAACCCATGCGCTACCGTGTCACCACCAAAGCCCCCGCCGACGTGCAGGCGGAGGCGCTTGTCGTCCTCTTCGACGAGCAAGGCCCCCTCGGCGAAGCGGTCAACAAGGTCGTCGTCGAGCACATCGCGTCGTACCGCCGCGCGCTCGAGAAGAAGACCAGCTCCCGGGAGTGGTTCTGCACGCTCGATCCGCAAACCGGAGCCGCCGCCCGGCACCTCCTCCTGGATAGCGCCGCCTTCGGGCCCTGGATGCCCGGCCGCGAGAAACTGAAGTGCGCCGCCGCCCGGGCCGTGTCCCTCTGCCGCGAGCACTCGATCTCGAAGATCGCCTTCGTCGTGAACCGCAAGGACTCCCTCGAGGAGGCGCAGGCGGTCTTCGAAGGGGCCGTGCTCGGCGACTTCGCCGACAAGCGTTTCAAGTCGGAGAAGCCCTCCCCGGCGCCGCTCGATCTTACCTTTGTCGTCGCCAAGGACGCGCAGAAGGCCACCACCGACATGCTCGACGCCACCGAGCCGGTGCTGCGCGGCGTGAACCTCGCGCGCGAACTGGTCAACGCGCCCAACAACATCCTCACGCCCGGCGAACTGACCGGCCACGGCGTCGAGATCGCCAAGGAGCATGGCCTCCGCTTCGAGCTGCTCGACTCGAAGAAGCTCGAGAAGCAGGGGTACAACCTGCTCTGGAACGTGGGGCGCGGCAGCGAACACGAGCCGTACATGCTCACCGTCAGCTACGAACCCAAGGGTCGCGTGAAGCTGAAGGAGCACCTCTGCCTGGTCGGCAAGGGCATGACGTTCGACACCGGCGGCTACTGCATCAAGGACCGGGCGAACATGTACCTCATGAACAACGACATGGGGGGCGCCGCCGCGACGCTCGGCACGCTGCTCGCCGTCGCCGAGCTGCAGCTTCCGCTCAAGATGACCGCGATCATCCCGAGCGCGCACAACGCGATCGACGGCGGCGCGTACCACCCGGGGGCGATCATCACCTCGAAGCAGGGCAAGACCGTCTTCATCGGCAACACGGACGCGGAGGGACGCCTGATCCTCGCGGACGCCTTCCAGCGCGCCGCCCGCGTCTCGCCCGACATCATGGTGGACTTCGCCACGCTGACCGGCGCCTGCGTGATGGCCCTCGGGAACCGGCTGGCCGGGCTCTTCACGGAGGACGCGCAGCTCCGCGCGCTCTTCGAGCAGGCGGGCGAAGCGACCGGCGACTCGCTCTGGGCGATGCCGATCTGGCGCGAGTACGCGCACCGCCTGGTGCATCCGCTCGCGGACCTCAACAACATCACCAAGCCCGGCGACATGGGCGGCGCGATCCACGCCGCGAACTTCCTCAAGGAGTTCGTCCCCGAAGGCGTCCGCTGGGCGCACGTGGACATCGCCGGCGTCGCCGCGACCGACACGCCGTACCGCTGCATGGCCGCCGGCGGCACCGGCTTCGGCGTCCGGCTCATGGTCGATGTGATCCGCCGCATGGTCGACGCCGCCTGAGCGGCGCCCCCCCCCATGCGCAAACCCCGCTCCGCCGTGTGAAGTCGAACACGGCGGAGCGTACTGCTTCCAAGGAGACCAACCAACCCATGCGCCTACTTCTGGCAGCCATCGCGCTGCTGCTCGCCACACTCCCCGCCGCCGCCAAGGGGCCGCTCGCCGATTACGTCGCCAAGGATGACGGCCAGTTCGGCTGGCGCGTGGTCCGCACCTTCAAGGCGAAGGACTACACCGGCCACGTGCTCTACCTCTCTTCGCAAGAGTGGCGGAAAGGCGCCGAGGTGGACCGGATCCTGTGGCGCCATTGGCTTCTGGTGATCGAGCCCAAGCAGGTCGAGTCGACCACCGCGCTGCTCCAGCTCGGCGGTGGCGAGCTGGACTACAAGATCCCCGATTCCGTCGATCCGTACCTGGTGCAGATCGCCAACGAGTCGAAGGCGGTCGTGGCGCAGTTGCGCCAAGTCCCTGTGCAGCCGTTGTACTTCATGCAGGAGGACCGGCTGGCGCCCCGCGTCGAAGACGAGATCCTCGCCTATTCGTTCCGCCGCTATCTCGACGGCGGCGACGACGAGTGGCCCGCGCTGCTGCCGATGACCAAGAGCGCGGTCCGCGCCATGGACGCCCTCCAAGCGTGGGCCCGCGAGAAGCGCATCCCCGCCAAGGGTCTCGACCGCTTCGTCCTCACGGGGCACTCCAAGCGTGGCTGGACGGCGTACCTCGCCGCCGCCGTCGACAAGCGCGTGGCCGCCATCGCGCCGCATGTGATCGACCTGCTCGCCATGGAGCAGGGCATTGCGGCGCAGCCCTCCGTCTGGGGCGAGTACTCGCCGGCGCTGAAGCCCTACATCGACCAAGGCGTCCTGAAGGCGCTCGGCACCCCGCGCGGCGCCCAGCTCGCGTCGATCATCGACCCGAACGCCTACCGCGAGGCGCTCACGATGCCCAAGCTGATCGTCCACGCCCCCAGCGACGAGTTCTGGCTCCCCGACTCCACCAAGTACTACCTCGCTAAGCTCCCCGGAAAGAACCACCTCCGCAACATCCCGAACAAGGGGCACAACCTCGACGGGTGGGAGGACGAGCGCGCGCTCGCCACCTTCTTCCGGTCCATCGTGTCGGGAACGGAGCTTCCCTCCGTCACAACCTCCTGGCCGACGCCAACCGAGGTGGAGGTGAAGCCCACGGCGGCCCCGAAGCAGGTGCTCCTCTGGCGCGCGACGAACACCCTCCGGCAGGACTTCCGCCTCCCCGCGCTGGAGAACGGGCGATGGGAGAGCTCGGTGGTCTCCGCCGGTCCCGACGGCGCCTTCCGTGCGACCGTCCCGCCGCCGCCGAAAGGATTCACCGCCTACTACGTCGAGGTGGTCTTCCCCGACCCCTTCGGCAAGGACCGCGACTGGAGCGCGACCACCGAGGTCCGGATCGTCGCGGCGCCTTAGTCGGCCCGGCGATTCCCTTCGACACCAGCCCCCGCGCGGGGCACCTTGGCTCCCCGAGGTGCCCCGCCATGCTGGTGGAAATGGAAGTCCGCGAACTGCAGCTCAGCGACTTGATGCCGACGCAAATCGTCATCCTCGAGGAGAAGCACGGAAAGCGGCGCTTCCCGATCTTCATCGGCCCGCACGAGGCGGCGGCTCTCGACCAGGCGGTGCACGGGCGCCGCAACCCGCGGCCGCTCACGCACGACTTGATCCTCAACGTGCTCGACGGCTTGAACGCGGACCTCGAGGCGGTGTGCGTGAGCCAGCTCCGCGACGAGGTTTTCTACGGCCAGCTCCATCTCCGCCTCCCGGACCAGCACCAGATCCAAGTCGATACGCGCCCGAGCGACGCCATGGTCCTGGCGGTGAAGCGCGGCGCGCCGATCTTCGTGGCCGAGGAAGTCTTCGAGGCGATGACAGAACGCGATGACGGCGGCCTCTGACCCGTCCGGCGCGGCGAAGACGTCCCGCGCCCACGCACTCATCGCTTGGATACTCTTCACCGCCGCGATTCTATCCGTCGCGCTGGTCCCGATCCGCGCGGACAACGACTGCTGGTGGCATGTCAAGACGGGCCAGTTCCTCTGGCAGGCGGGCGAACTGCCGAAGCACGACGTCTTCAACTACCTCGCCGAAGGCTACGAGTGGCACAACCACGAGTGGCTCGCGCAGCTTTGGTTCCACGCCATGTTCGCCGCCGGTGACGACGGCTTCCAAGGTGGCTGGCGCTCCCTGGTGTTCGGGATAGGGCTCCATTTGTGGGCTGCCTACGCGATCCTGCTTTTGCTAGCCAAACGGATCACTGGAAACTGGTGGTTGGCGCTGCTGATCACGCTGCTTGCGATCGGCGTGGGCCGGCGCACGTTCTACCCGCGTCCCCCCGTCATCTCGTACGTGATCCTCGCCGGGCTGGTCGCCTTGTTCACCGCCTACTCGGAGGGATGGATCACCCGGCGGCGATGGCTGCTCGCGCTGCTGCCGCTCACCTCGCTCTGGACGAACCTCCACGGTGCATGGTTCGCGGGGCTCATCGTGATGGGGGCCTACGGGCTGCAAGGCTTCTTCGCGCACTTCCAGGAGCGCGCGCCGAATCCGTTCGAGCGCAGCCCCGCAATCCTGCCCCCCGCGCAGTGGATCGCGCTCGGCGCCGCGATCGCCCTCTCCACCTTCGCCAACCCCTACGGACGGCGCTTGTGGGAGCTTCCCGTCCGCGTGCTCAGCGACCAGGCGCTGGTGCGCTCCATCGGCGAACTCCAGTCGCCGGATTTCTTCTTCGTGAAGCACTTCGAAGCGGCGTTCCTCGCGACGCTGCTGCTGGCGCTCTTCGTCCCGCGCTTCCGCCCGCGCATCGGCGAGCTGGCGGTCTACCTCTTCTTCTTCCACCAGGCGATCCAGCACGTCCGCCACCTGACGCTGTTCGGCATCGTCATGGTGCCGCTGGTGGCGCGGCTCTCGGCGCACGCGCTCGAGGTGTCGCGCGCGGCGCTGGCGGATCGCTTCGGCGCGGCGGGTCCGCGGGCGCTCGCGCTCGCGCTCCCGGCGGTGGCGATCGCCACCATGGCGGTGCTGCTGAAGAACCCCGTGGAGGGCCAGAGCTACCCGGAGCGCAACGCGCAGTTCCTCTTCGGCCCCGACCCCGCTTCGCGCGACCTCTCGAAGGGTATCGGCTACGTCCGCGAGGCGTTCCCCGCCGCCGCGTGCGACTTCATCGAACTCGCCCGTCTCGAAGGGAACATGTTCAACCGCAACCACTACGCCGGGTACCTCATCTGGCGATTCTCGCCGGAGACGCACCGTGTGTTCGCCGACTCCCGGTTCGACATCTTCGGCGGGGACTTCCTCTCGACGGAGATCGCCATCGAGGGGGCGCAGGAGTTCGACCCCACGGAAGTGCGCGAGTCGGGTCGGCTTCCCGATACGCCGCTCTGGCAGCGGCTCCTCGACCAGTACGACGTGCAGTGGATGCTGATCCGCGGGGAGATGCCGCTGGCCTCCGCGATGGGCGCGGATCCCGACCGGACGTGGACGCGGGTCGCCCACTGGCCCGAGCCGGGCCGCGGACACCTTCGCTCCGGCTGGCAAGTGTGGATCCGCGACACCGCCCCGAACGCCGGGCAGATCGCCCGGGCGCGGAGCACCGCGGCGGGCCTCGGCGTCGCGCCTTGACACTCCCGCGGAAGGTCCGGGCGGCGTTGCCGGCACTCCTGCTGGCGGTGGCCGCGCTGCTCTACCTCCAGCGGCAAGTCCTCCCGCTCCTGGGCGACCGCGGCACCGGCGTTGCCGGCCTCGCGTCGCACGCGAACGATTTCAAGCACCTCTACCTCGGTGCGTTCCTCCTCCGGAACGATGTTTCGCCGTTCGACGAGGTGGCGATCCGTTCGCAGGCGGCGGAGCGCTCCCTAGCCGAAGACCCCCGGTTCCGCACGATCCTTCCCTACGTGTACCTCCCGTTCACCGGGGTCGTGCTGTCGCCGCTCACCCGGCTGGGCTTCGCGGACGCGGTCGTGGCGTGGCAGCTCGCGAACCACCTGATGCTGCTGGGGGCCCTCGCGCTCTTGGCGGCGGGAGCGCTGCCGGGGGACCGGCTTCCCTTGTTCGGCGTGCTGCTCTTGATGGCGTCGCTCGACGGAGCGCTCTTCCGGCAGAACAACGCGGGGCAGCTAAACGTCGTGCTGCTCTTCGGCTATGCGCTGGTGTGGCGGCTGCTTTCCGCAGGCGCGCCCGCGTGGGCGCTCGGGACCGCGGCGGCGTTCTTCGCTCTGTTCAAGCTCTCGCCGGGAATCCTGTTCGCCTGGCTGCTGCTGCGAGGGAAGAGTCTCGCGGCGGTGTGGATGGCGGGCGCAGGCGCGGCCTTGCTGCTGCTGAGCCTGCTCTTCGCGCGCGCAGGCTTCTACCTTGAGTTCCTCCCGCAACTGGAAGCGATGCGCTACGGGCGCTCCACCTGGGAGCACCTCGGCATGACCTTCTGGCGCGACCCCTACAACCAGTCGATCAACGCGCTGCTGCACCGGACGCTGGTGCCGTTCGAGGGCAGCGGCATCACCCCGTGGGCCGCGCTGCCGCCGGGCGCGGCGAACGCGCTCACCTGGCTGGCGAGTATCGCGGTCATCGCCCTGCTGCTGCGCGCCGGAAGGCGAAGCCCCGCGGAGGCGCCACCCTTCGCCGCCGCGGTGGCGGCCAGCCTCCTCCTCCCCAGCCTGATGTGGGACCACTACCTGGTGCAGCTTTACGCCGCGGGGGCCGTCCTTTGGATCGGCCGGGGGGATTCGGGGAGCCCCCGCTGGCTTCCGTGGACCCTTAGTTTGGCTTGGGTTGTTTCCGCGGTTCCGGTCGCGCTGGACGCGGAGCCCCTGCGCTCGGGCCCGGGGGTGGCGCTGATGTCGGTCAAGCTGCTCCCTCCGGTTGCCATCTTCGGCGCCGCCGTGTTGCTTTCGCGGCGCGGGCAGGCTGATTCCTTGACGCCTGCCAACCCTGCGGCACACTCGGCCCCGTGAAGCACGTCTACCTCGACCACAACTCGACGACTCCGCTGCTCCCGGAGGTCCTCGACACGATGATCCCCCTGATGGCGGACACGTGGGGGAACGCGTCCTCGACGCACCGGTACGGGATCGAGGCGCGCTACGTGGTCGAGCGGTCGCGGCGCACGATCGAGTCGCTGATCGGCGCGCCGGACGATTCGCTGGTCATCACCAGCGGCGGCAGCGAGGCGAACAACCTGGCGATCCGAGGGGTGGCGCTCGAAGCGCGCCAGCTCGGCCTCGGGAACCACCTGCTCGTCGGGGCGGCGGAGCACAAGGCCGTGCTCGACACCGCGATGGACCTGCAGGCGCGGTTCGGCTTCCAGGTCACCTACCTTCGCCCCGACGCCTTCGGGCGGGCGCGGCCCGGCGCGGTGGCCCGGGCGCTCCGCGGCGACACCGTGCTCGTTGCCCTGATGCTCGCGAACAACGAACTCGGAACCATCAACCAAGTTGCGGACATCGCGCAGCTTGTCCTCGAACGCGCCCCCACCGCGCGAGTGCATTGCGACGCCGTGCAGGCGGCGGGACGCATCCACGTGGATGTCGGCAGGCTGCGGGTCGATACCCTGGCGCTGTCGGCGCACAAGATGTACGGCCCGAAAGGAGTCGGCGGGCTCTATATCCGCCCCGGTGTGCAGGTGGCGCGCCAGATCGCCGGCGGCGGGCAGGAGCGCTCCCTCCGAGCCGGCACGGAAAGTCCGGCGCTCGCCGCCGGTTTCGCGCGCGCCTTTGAACTGGCCGAGGACCTCCGCGACGGCGAGGCCGAGCGCCTCTCCCGCCTGCGCGAGGAGCTTTGGAAGATGCTATCGCAGCTCGGCCCGCAGATCGTGCGCAACTCCCCCGCGGAGGGCTGCCTTCCGGGCACGCTCAACGTCTCGCTGCTGGGCCTGGACGGACGTTCCGTCGCACGCGAGTTGGACGCGGAGGGCTTCGCCATCTCTGCCGGCAGCGCCTGCACCAGCGAAGGCGAGGAGGTGTCGCACGTGATGGAGGCAATCGGCGCGGACCCGGAGCGCGCCCGCGGCGCGGTGCGCGTCAGCCTCGGACGCCAGACCACGCGCGAGGAGATCGAGGCGTTCGCCCGGGCCTTCCGCGCCCGCGTCCGGATGCTCGCCTCCGCCTGAGCGGCGCCGCGACCGCTCGGCATCTTCCAGCGACCGCTCGCCCCCTCCCTGCTCGACATCGCGATCCGGGCGGGCGACGATCCCGGAATGATCAACGTCAACGAACTCCGCATCCAGTACGGCGAATTCACCGCCGTCGACGGCGTCACCTTCGAGGTGCGCCGCAACGAGTGCTTCGGCCTGCTCGGGCCGAACGGCGCCGGCAAGACGACGACCTTCTCCGCGTTGGTCGGCCTGCTCCATCCCACCGGTGGCGCGGTGCTGCTGGATGGCGCGCACGATCCGCGCGAGGCCGCCGTGCGCCGCCGCGTGGGGATCGCCCCGCAGGCGCTCGCGCTCTACGACGAGCTGACCGCCCACGAGAACATCGAGTTCTTCGGACGCATGTACGGGCTCCGCGGCGGCGAACTCCGCGAGCGGGTCCGCGCGAGCCTCGAGTTCGTCGGCCTGCAGGACCGCGCCGGCTCGCCCGCGAAGACCTACTCCGGCGGCATGATGCGCCGACTCAACCTCGCCTGCGGCATCGTCCACGACCCCGAGCTGGTCCTGCTCGACGAGCCCACCGTCGGCGTCGACCCCCAGTCGCGGAACCAGATCTTCGCCAACATCGAGGAGTTGAAGCGCCGAGGGAAGACCATCGTCTATACGACGCACTACATGGAGGAGGTCGAGCGGCTCTGCGACCGGGTGCTCATCATGGACCGCGGGCGGGTGCTCGACCTCGGCACGGTGCCGGCGCTGATCGCGAGGCACGGCGGCGGCAGCGCCGTGACCGCCGAGCTCGCCGCGCCGCCCCCGCAGGGCGCCGAGCTGCCGGGCGTGCTTTCGGGCGATACGCTCCGGGTGCCGACCAACGACGCGCTCGCCACGATCCGCGACCTCGATACGCGGGGCCTGAAGATCCGCCGCCTCTCCGTCGAGCAGCCCAGCCTCGAGGATGTCTTCCTCAACCTTACCGGAAGGAGCCTCCGCGACTGATGTACGAGATATCCGCGATCGCACTGAAGGACCTTCGGCTGCTGCTCAGGGATAAGGGCGGCTTGTTCTGGGTGGTGGGCTGGCCGTTCATCAATGCGATCATCTTCGGATTCCTGTTCAGCGGGGGCGGGGGAGGCTCGCTGGGAGGGCTGTCCCTCGCGGTGGTGGACAACGACCGCAGCGCGCTTTCCGCCGCCTATGTCGCAGAGCTCCGGAAGAACGACGCGCTCACGGTCGAGGAGCTCCCGCTCGAAGCGGCCAGAAACAAGGTGCGCAAAGGCCAGGCGGTCGCCGCGCTGTCGATCAACGACGGCTTCGGCGACGGCTTCGGCGGCCTCTTCGCCGACGCCGGCTCCACGCCGACCCTCCAGCTCCTGGTGGATCCATCGCGGACCGCCGAGCAGGGCTTCCTGCAGGGAATGCTGATCCAGGCGCAGTTCGGCGCCCTTTCCACGCGCTTCCAGGACCGCACCTTCATGCGCGGGCAGGTGGCGGAAGGGCTCGCCGCCCTCGACGACTACGACCCGGCGACCGCGGGAGCCTTCACGCCCGAGCAGCGCGACCTCGTGAAAGGCATGCTGCGCAGCGCGGACGACTTCTTCGCAAACGCCGACGACGAGGTGCTCTCGGGCGGACCCTTCGGGGGCGACTCGGGCGGCGGCGCGGGCTTCGACCTCGCGATCCCCGTGGTCGGGATCGAACGCGAGGCGAACCCGAACAATCCGCCCACGGCGTTCTCGATCACCTTCCCGTCCGGAATGCTTTGGGGCCTGCTGGCCTGCTGCGCGACGTTCGCCGTGTCGATCGTGCAGGAACGCGAACGCGGCACCCTGCGGCGGCTGCGGATCTCGCCGGTCACGCCCCGGGACATCCTCCTGGGCAAGGGCCTCGCGTGCTTCGTGGCATGCCTGTTTGTGCTGGCGATGCTGCTCGTGGCCGGAGCGCTCTTCTTCGGGCTCACGGTGCGGTCGTTGCCGTTCTTCGCGATGAGCGCCGTCTCCGCCGCGTTCGCGTTCGTCGGGATCATGATGCTGCTTTCGACCATGGGACGGACGGAGCGCGCCGTGGGCGGCTCGGCCTGGGCGGTGCTGCTTGTGGTGGCGCTGCTGGGGGGCGGGATGGTGCCGCTGCTCTTCATGCCCGAGTTCATGCGGAGCCTGTCCAAACTGAGCCCCGGTCGCTGGGCGGTGTATGCCTTCGAGGGCGCGATCTGGCGCCCGCTGCCGGCGGCGGAAATGCTCCCCGCATGGCTCGTGCTGGTGGGAGTCGGCGCCGTCGGCTGCGCGCTCGGCGCCTGGCTCCTGCGGCGGAGCGAAGCGGCGGACTGACCGTCCGGCGCGCGAAAAGGCGTGTTGCCCCGCCCGGCGCAGGGCGGCGCTCTTTCACAGTGCCCACGTGCACGGGTGCGCGCCGCATCCACGACCTTTCAGAAAGCTCCGCGACCGACAACATGCTCCAACAGTTCCAGGTTCCCTCGATCCTCCTCGGCCTCTTCCTCCGCAAGTTCGAGCCGGGCGACATGAAAAAGCTCTCCGAGACGCTTCCCTGGCGCCTGCCCGAGTTCGACGGCGAAGTCGCCGTGAACCGCCAACTCCCGCAGAACGCCCCCGCCGACGTCCCGCGCGTCGCCTTCATGAGCAAGGACCGCCGCAAGGTGATCGAGATCGCGCCCGCGAAGCTCCAGTTCCGCTGCGTGCCCGGCGAGCTGGTCCCCGGCGAGAACAACCAGATGGGCCTCAAGACCGTCCAGTTCGACGCCGCAATGGAGACCTTCGCGCCGCTCGCGCTCAAGGTGCACTCGGTCTTCAGCGAGCACTACGGCCTGACCGCGAACCGCATCGGCGTGCTGACCGAGTTCCTCGCCGGCACCGGCGGCTCCGCCAACCAGCGCATGCACCAGCACCTCCTCGCGGGGCGCGACCTGCTCGGCGAGCGCTTCCAGGAGCTGCAGATCAACGCCCTCACCCGCATCACGCTCGGCAACGGCCGCGGCGCCAACCGCTGGCTCCGCATCGGCACCATCCGGGGCGGCCAGGACGGCCAGTCCGACGTCGCCATGCGCATCGAGGCCGATGTCAACACGCTGCAGGAGGACACCTACGACCTCTCCGCGGCGGACATCGAGGGCTTCATCGGCGACGTCCGCACGCACCTGAGCGAAAAGGTGCCGTTCTTCAACAACGAGGAACTGTTCAAGAGCTGAGGCAACCCATGGCGGCGCTTCACCCCGAGGGCAGGGCCGGCCGCCCGGTGTGGGGATCGCGTCTCGAACGCGGCCCCCACGCCGGGTCCCTCCGCTATACCTCCGGATGGGATGTGCGGTCGCGCCCCGCGGCCGACCTGCGCCTCGCGGAGCACGACCTCGATACGAACGCCGCGCACCTCGCGATGCTCGCTTCGACCGGCATCCTCGACCGCGCGGACGCCGGCCGCATCGCCGCCGCCCTCCTCGACCTCCGCGACGCCCCCCCCGAGGCGCTCCTGCTCGAGGATTGCGAAGACATCCACATGTCCGTCGAGGCGCTGCTCACGCGCTCGGCCGGTCCCGCCGCCGGCGCGATCCACACGGCGCGCTCGCGCAACGACCAGGTCGCCACGGACATCCGGCTCTGGCTCCGGGGCGAAACAATCGGCTTCGGGCAGGGCGCCGCCCGCCTCGCGCTCGCCATCGCCGCCCACGCCCGCGAGAACGCCAACCTCGTCTGCCCGGGCTTCACCCACGCGCAGCCCGCGATGCTCTCCACCTGGGGGCATTGGACCGCTTCCTGGCTCGCACCGGTCGCCCGCCTGGTGAAGCGCGCCACGGCGCTCCTCGCGGAACTCGACGAGTGCCCGCTCGGCGCCGCCGCGGGCTTCGGCACCTCTTGGCCCATCGACCGCGCGTTCACCGCGAAGCTCCTCGGCTTCTCGTCGCCGACGCGCCACAGTTTCGAAGGCACCGCGACCCGCGGGGAGCTCGAGGCGCGCTTCGCCATGCTGGCGGCGGAGCTCCTCGGCCAGCTCTCGCGCACCGCGCAGGACCTCGTTTTCGCCTCATCGCCGCCCCGCGAGTGGGTGCGCCTGCCCGACAGCTTCGTCACCGGCAGTTCGATCATGCCGAACAAGCGGAACCCCGACGTCGCCGAGGTGACGCTGGGGCGCACGGCGCTTGCCAGGGGCTACGTCGAGGCGCTGCTGGGCTCCGTCGGGATGCTGCCCGGCGGCTACAACCGCGGCCTGCAGTGGACCAAGTACGTCCTGTTCGACGCGGCGGACAACTTCGAGGGCGCGGCGGAGGTCTTCGCGGACCTGCTCATGGAGCTCGAAACGCGTCCGGAGCCGATGCGCGCCGCCTGCTCGGTGGGCTTCCTCGAAGCGGCCGACCTCGCGGACCGGATAAGCTCCCGCGACCGCCTGCCGTTCCGCACCGTCTACAAGTTCGTGGGCGAGGCGGTCCGCCGCTGCGACCCGGCCGGACGCTTCGACCGCGCGTCGATCGACGCGGTGCTCGCGGAAAGCGGCGTGGCGCCGTTGCGCGACGAGGACTGGGCATGGCTCTGCGATCCGGACGCGCTCGTCGCCTCGCGCGACCAGCATGGCAGCCCGGCGCCGAAGCGCGTGCTCGAATCCGTCGACGCGTTGACGCAGTCGGTGAAGGCCGACGCCGCGCTCCTGCTCCGCGAGCAGGAGCGGATCGCCGCCGCGCGCGAGTCGCTCTGGGAGCGAATCGCCGCGCTGTCGGCGAATCCGGCCTCCTGAGCCAGCCGGAGCCCCCATGCCCGCCGAGGCCCGCCCCCGCCGCCGACCGCCCCGGTGGCTGACGCGCGAGGGCACCCGCTGGATCCACCTGCCTCTCGTCGCGCCGTTCCTCATCCTCTTCCTCCTCACAGCGTTCCCGCGGCTGTGGACGCCCTATTGCCTGGAATGGAACGAAGGGCACTCGGCGGAGCAGGCGTGGCGCGTGGTGCTCGGACAGCCGCTTTATCCCGCGCCGGAGTCCGGCTGGGTTCCGTACATCTACGCGCCGGGCTACCACCTAGCGTTCGGGGCGCTGATGAAGTGGTTCGAACTGCCGCACCTCGGCCTCGGGCGGCTCGTCTCCCTCGGGGCCTCGCTACTGATGCTCCCCGCGCTCTTCCTCGCGGTCCGGGACCGCACCGCGCGCGTGGCGCCCGCGCTGCTGGCGCCGCTGCTCTACGCCGCCTTCTACGAAGCGAGCGGCTTCTGGTACGACATCGCGCGGACGGACGCGCTGGCGAACGGCCTCGCGGCGTGGGGGCTGTATCTTACGCTCAAGCGGCGCCCCACCGCGGTCGACGCGTTCCTCGGACTCCTCTGCCTGGGGCTTTCCGCGCTGACCAAGCAGCCAATGGCCGCGCCCGCCCTGTTCGCGGCCGGCTGGCTCCTCGCCCGGCACTGGCGGCGCGCGCGCTGGCCCGCGGTCCTCGCCGCGGCGGTCCTCGCCAACGCGGTGCTGCTCTTCGTTTCGGACGGCAACACCCACTTCGCGCACTACGCCTTCGGCAACGCGCTGAAGCACGGCAACAACCCGGCGGTCGCCATGCCCGCCAGCCAGCTCCCCGAAACCTTCCGAGCGGAGCTGCCGCCGGAGGCCGGCTGGCGCGCCGCCCTCTTCCTCTACCTCGAGCAGAGCCTCGACGCGCCGCCGCCGATCTGGTCCGAAGCGTTCCGGCACCAATGGCTACTCTGGCTGCTCGCGGGCGCGTGGCTGGCGTTGGCGGCGCATTCTGGGCGCTGGCCGCGCGGCTGGCCCTACGGGCCGGTCGCGCTGCTCCTCCTCTGGGGGAGCGTTTCGGGGTACCTCAAGGTGGGCGGCTACGTGAACAACTTCATGGGTGCGTACCTCGGGCTCGCGCTGCTGGTTCCCTTCGCGGTCGAGGGTGTCCACCGCGCCTTCAAGGGCTGGGCGCAAGGGCTCGCCGACGGCGTGGTGGCGGGACTCGTCGCGGCGCAGATCTTCCAGCCGTGGAACGTGCCCTCGCTGGAGGACGCGGCGGCGCGGTTCCGCGTGCTCGAGTCGGAGCCCGACGCGGCGCGCCGCGAAGTGCTGGCGCGTTCCTTCCGCGCCCGCGGGGCGAGCTACTACGTGACCGGCGGATGGCTTGTGGCGCTCGAGGTGAAGGCGCGCCAGCTCGCCCTCGGGGGACTCTTCCACCTGCCCGGAGACCAGCGCCCGCCAGCCCCCTCGGACGCCGCCTGGGAGAGGATGCAATCGTGGCTGCGCGAGCGGCGCCGCCTCGGCGAGCGCGTCTGGGTCGCACACCAGCAGTGGTACGCCCTCCTCGCCGGACATGAGCCCTCCTACAACATCGACATGGCGCGTTGCGCCGAGTACGCGGGCCAGCCGCCCCCCGCCGCACTCGAGGAAGCGGTTCGCCGCCAGAGCTTCGATTGGATCGTGCTCGACATGATGGACCTCGAGTTCGAGTGGCTGCCGAGCGGCTTGAAGCAGGTGATCGCGGAGGGGTACGAGTTCCACTCCTTCCTGCCCTTCTACGGCGAGCCGCCGGATGGCCGGGCGATGATGCCGCTCACCGGGGCGGCGGTGCGCCCGGTCGCGCTGTACCGCTCGCGGGCGTTCCCTCTTCGGGCAATCAACCCATGGAAAATCGAATAACTCGCTGAAAAAGAATCTCGCCCCGCACCGGAGCCCCGGGCTTTTATCCAGTCCTACACGATCCCAGCCGGACTTCCACCCATGCGCAACGTCATCTACGTCGTTCCCGTCCCGGGGGAGAATTCGCTCCTCTTCGCGGACGCCTTCCGCCGCCTCGACCGCGTGCGGCTCCTCGCCATCGTCCAGCGCCGCCCGAACGGCCCGCCGCCCGAGGTGCTAGAGCGCTTCGAACACATCGTGCAGGTGGACGACTGCTTCAGCATCGAGCAGTTGGCCGCCGTGGTCCGCGGCTACGAGGAGCGCTACGGCAAGACGCACCGGATCGTGAGCGCGCTGGAGGAGTTGCAGCCGACGCTCGCCCGCGTCCGCGCCATGTGCCACATCGAGGGCATGATGCCGGACGCCGTGGACCGGTTCACGAACAAGGCGACGATGAAGCAGGCGCTCCGCGACGCCGGGATCGCGGTCGCGAAGTCGACCCTCGCGCCCGACTACGCCGCGGCCCGCGCTTTCGTCGACGGCCTGCTCAAGTACCCCGTCGTGGTGAAGCCCCCCGTCGGCGCGGGCACGCGCAACACGCACCTTTGCTCGAACGACGACGAACTCCGCGCGGCCATGGCCTCCGTCTCGCCGTCGACCGACTCGCCCGCGCAGATCGAGGAGTTCGTCGAGGGCGAGGAGTTCTCCTTCGACACGATCACCATCGACGGCAAGGTGCGCTTCACCTCCGTGACGCAGTACTTCCCGAATCCGCTCGAAGTGGTCCGCAACCCCTGGATCCAGTACAGCATCGTCATGCCCCGCGACACGGAGGCCGCCGAGTTCGCGGACATCCGCGCCATGGGCACCAAGGCGGTCGAGTCGCTCGGCATGGGCAGCGGCTTCACCCACATGGAGTGGTTCCGCCGCAAGGACGGCAGCGTCGTCATCAGCGAGGTCGCGGCCCGTCCCCCGGGCGTGCAGATCGTTCCGATGCTGAGCTACGCCCACGACGTCGACTTCCGCCGCGTCTGGACGCGCGCGGTGGTGGACAACGCGTACGACGGCCCCTGGGACCGCAAGTACGCCTGCGGCGTGGTGTTCCTCCGCGGCGTCGGCTCGGGATGGGTGTCCCGCGTCGATGGGCTCGACGAGATCAGCATGCGCCTCGGCAAGTACGTCGTCGACGCCCGCTTCCCGCAGGTCGGCGTGCCGAAGTCCTCGCATTACGAGGGCGAGGGCTACGTGGTGCTGCGCGCCCAGAACACCGAAACGATCCGCGACTCGCTCCGCTTCATCCTGGACACGCTCCGCGTTTCGTACACGAACTGAGCGGATCCGACCGGAGCAGTCATGAACGTCTCGAAGTCCTCCCCCAAGGTCGATCCCACGACCGACCCGAAGCTCCGCGCGTTCTTCCACGTCGCGGAGGATTCCCCGTTCTCCGTCCAGAACCTGCCGTATGGCGTCTTCCGCAAGAAGGAGGACACGTTGCGCACGGCGCGCATCGGCGTCGCCATCGGCGACAAGGTGCTCGACCTCGCGGCGCTGGACGCCTTCGGCCAGTTCACCGGGCCGAACCTGAAGGGTAAGAAGGTGTTCTCGGCCCAGTCGCTGAACGCCTTCATCGCCATGGGACGCCCCGCCTGGCGCGAGGCGCGCCTTACGATCAGCGCGCTCCTC
This sequence comes from Candidatus Sumerlaeia bacterium, assembly GCA_033764015.1. Lineage (GTDB taxonomy): Bacteria > Sumerlaeota > Sumerlaeia > SLMS01 > JANRJK01 > JANRJK01. Next base: position 180,201 of record JANRJK010000002.1, read on the forward strand.
ACCTCGCCCGACAGCGAGCTGCGCAACGACACGTTCCTCCAACAGCGCGCGCTGATCGACATGACCGCGTGCGAGATGATGCTCCCGGTCGAGGTCGGCGACTACACCGACTTCTACGCCTCCCGCCACCACGCGACCAACGTCGGCACTATGCTCCGCGGCGCGGAGAACGCGCTGAACCCGAACTGGCTGCACCTGCCCGTGGGCTATCACGGGCGGTCCAGCTCCGTCGTCCTGTCGGGGGCCGACATCGTCCGCCCCTGCGGCCAGATCGTTCCGCCCGGCAGCGAGACGCCGATCTTCGCACCGAGCCGCTCGCTCGACTACGAACTCGAGGTCGGCATCGTGGTCGGCCCCGGCAACGCCCTCGGCGAGCCGGTTCCCGTGGAGCGCGCCGTGGGGCAGGTCTTCGGAATGGTGCTGCTCAACGACTGGTCGGCCCGCGACATCCAGAAGTGGGAGTACCAGCCGCTCGGGCCCTTCCTGGGGAAGAACTTCGCGACGACCATCTCCCCCTGGGTGGTGCCGATCGACGCGCTGATCCCCTTCTGCTGCGCGGGGCCGGAGCAGGATCCGGAGCCGCTTCCGTACCTGCAGACCCGCGGCAAGGCGTCGTTCGACATCCACCTCGAAGCGCACCTCTACCCGCACGACGGCAGCGACGCGCTGCTCGCCTGCGCGACGAACTACAACCACCTATACTGGAACGTCGCGCAGATGATCGCGCACCACACGTCGAACGGCTGCAACCTGCGCGCCGGCGACCTGCTCGGGACCGGCACCGTCAGCGGCCCCGAAAAGGAATCGCGCGGCTGCCTCCTCGAGCGCACTTGGAAGGGCGAGGAGCCGCTCGAACTCTCCAGCGGCGCCAAGCGCACCTACCTTGAGGACGGCGACCTGCTCACGCTCACCGGCTGGTGCCAGGGCGAGGGCTACCGCGTCGGCTTCGGCGAGTGCGCGGGCCGCATCCTTCCCGCTAGAATATCGCACTGATCCGGCTGTAACCGAAGAACCGGCCACCGCCGCGAATCCCCTCCCGAGGACTGGAAGATGCTCGCCCTGCTGGCGGACGCCGCCCCCATCGCCGCGCAAGCCGCCGAGGCGGCGCTGCTCAGCAAGGAAAGCCTGATCGCCTTCCTGACGCTCGCCGCCCTCGAGATCGTGCTCGGGATCGACAACATCGTCGTGATCGCCATCGTCACCAGCCGCCTGCCCATCGAACAGCAGGCCCGGGCGCGCAACCTCGGCCTCGGCGGCGCGATGTTCATGCGCGTCGGGCTCCTCTTTGCCATCTCCTGGGTGATGGGGCTCACGGCGACGATCTTCACCGCGTTCGGCGAAGCGATTTCCGGGCGCGACCTGATCCTGCTGATCGGCGGCCTCTTCCTGATGGCCAAGGCGACGCACGAGATCCACCAGAAGATGGAGGTCGAGCCGCACGGCGGGGGCGGGGCGAAGATCGCCGCCAGCTTCGGCAAGGCCATCGCAACGATCCTGGCGCTCGACCTGGTGTTCTCGCTCGATTCCGTGATCACCGCGGTCGGCATGGCGAAGCATATCGAGATCATGATCGCCGCCGTCGTCGCGTCGGTGCTCGTGATGATGGCGTTCTCGGGCCACATCAGCGGGTTCATCGAACGGCATCCGACGATCAAGGTGCTGGCGCTTTCGTTCCTGCTGCTGATCGGCGTGGTGCTGACCGCGGAGGCGTTCGAGGTGCACCTCGACAAGAAGTACATCTACTTCGCGATGGGCTTCTCGCTGCTGGTCGAGCTGGTGAACCTGCGCGTGATGAAGGTGCACCTGCCCGGGGCGCACCCGCCGGTCACTCCGCCCGCCGCCTGAGCCGCGCCACCACGAAGCCGTCGCACCCGTGCGGGTGCGGCGCGGTGCGCCAGACGCCGGGCGCGATACGCAGCGGCTCCGCGTCGAAGGGCAGTCCCTCCGGCGCGGGGGCCGGGGCGAACTCGCCGTGCCGCGCGAGGAACCGCCGCACTTGGTGCGCGCCCTCGATCCGCGTGAACGTGCAGACGCAGTAGAGCAGCACACCGCCCGGCGCGACCCGCGGCGCCCAGCGGTCGAGTATCTCCGCCTGCGCCGCCGCCAGCCGGGTCACATCCGCGTGCGACCGGCGCCACCGGATCTCCGGATGCCGGCGGAGCGTGCCCAGGCCGCTGCACGGGGCGTCGATGACCACCAGGTCGAAGCCCCGCTCCGGCAAGGCGCCGTGCGCCTCGTCCGCGAGCCGCAACCGCACCGCGTCCTCGCAGCGCAGCCGCCGAAGGGTGCCGCGCATGCGCTCCAGCTTCTCCTCGGAGACGTCGAGCGCGGTCAGTTCCCCCCGCGCCTCCATCGCATCCCACAGCGCGGCGGTCTTCCCGCCGGGCGAAGCGCACACGTCCAGCACCCGCATCCCCGGACGCGCGCCCGCAAGCGCCGCGGCGACCTGCGCGCCCTCGTCCATCACCGTGAGCCGCCCCGACTTGAACAGCGGGAGGCGGTCCGGCGCGATGCCGGGCCCCGCGACGCGCAGGCACTGGGGAAGGAAGCTTCCCGCCTCGATCTGAACCGGCGAGTGGGTCAGGTAAGCGACCTCGCCTTCGAGGCGCTCTCGAAGGTGCGCCAGATCGTCGTTCCCGGTCCCGGGCCGGAGCCTAAGGTGGAGCGGCGCGGGCGCGTTGACCGCCGCGAACAGCTCTGGAAGCGATTCGCGCGGGAAGCACTGGCCCGCCTCCGATGCAATCCAGTCCGGCACCGAATGGCGCAACGGCCACGGCGCGTCGGCGCCGGGTGCGAGCGCCTCCCGCGGAGCGGACGAGGTCTTCCGCAGGATCGCGTTCACCAGCCCGCGGTAGGTCTGCTCCGTGCGATACTCGGAGACCAGGCGCACACTGTCATCGACGATCGCGTGGCTCGGGAGGCGTTCGAGGAACGCCGACTGGTAGATGCCCATGAGGAGGATTTCGTGGACCGCGACGGCCGCCCCCGGGAGTGGCCGTTCGAGATAGCGCTCGAGCACCAACTCCAGCCAGCGGCGGTGCCGCGTGGTCCCGGCGGCGAGTTCCCTCGCGAGGCCCAGGTCGGCGGGGGAGAGCGGGTAGCGCGCGGAGTAGGCATCGAGCGCGTCCTCGAGCCCCGGTCCCTTCGGCTTGCGCAGCGCGACGAGGGCGGACAGCGCCGCGGATCGGGCCGCGGACGCGGGGCGCTCCGCGGAAGCGATGATCTTGCGCGACGCCAAGCGGCGACCGGACTGCGTCTTCGCGCTGGCTTGGCGCTTCGGGCGCTCCGGCATCGGCGGCCTCGCTTCAGGTGGTGGTGGACGGGTCCCGGACCGCGTCCGGGGCCGAGTCCTTGAACAGCGACCGCGCGAACAGCAAGATGGAAATGCCGAGATAAAGCACGGACGAGCCGAGCAGCAGCGCCGGCAGGTGCGGCCACAGGATCCCGACCAGTGCCACCGCGAACACCATCACCACCAGCGCGTTCGGGTTGCGCTGCTGCTTGGCCATCACGTTCGCGGCCTTCGGGAAGGGGATCGTGCTCACCATAAGCCCGGACAAGCCGATCATCAGCAGCAGGATCACCCGGTGCAGCATCTTCGTTTCCGCCATGTAGGTCTCGACGAAGAGGAAGGCCGAGACCACCACCAGCGCTGCGCCGGGAATCGGCAGTCCCGTGAACATCTTCCGCTCCTCGCGCGCCACTTGGATGTTGAAGCGCGCCAGTCGGATCGCCCCGCAGATGACGAACAGGCCGCAGGCGCCCAGCGCGAGGTTCGGGGCCCATCGGTGCAGCTCCGCGGAGGCGCCGATGGCGTTCAGCTTCTGAAGCATCAGGAAGGCGGGCGCGACGCCGAACGCGACGAGGTCGGCGAGGGAGTCGTACTCCTGGCCGAAACTGCTCGCCGAGCGCGTGATCCGCGCCACCGGTCCGTCCAGCGCGTCGAAAACCCCCGAGGCGATGATGAGGTAGCAAGCCTGCGTGTAGTCCCCCCCCGCCGCGCGCACGATCGCCAGCAGGCCGCAGAACAGGCTCGCGCTCGTGAAGAGGTTCGGCAGCAGGTACACCATGCGCCGCCGCCGCTCGAGCCGCAGGGGAAGCTTCACCGGACTATCCCGCCAGCCGCGCCATCGGTGTCTCGCCGCCGACGACCATCTGCCCCGGCTTCACCAGCACCTCGGAACCCGGCGGGAGGAAGAGCTCGACGCGCGAGCCGAACTGGATCCACCCGTAGCGCTCGCCGCGCGCCAAGTCGTCGCCCTCCTTCACGAAGCACACGATGCGCCGCGCGATCGCCCCGGTGATCTGGCGGATGCCGACGGTCTTGCCCGCCGCGTCCAGCCAGATCGTCAGGTTCTCGTTATCCTCGGAGCACTTCTCGTTCAGCGCGTTGAGGAACAGGCCGGGTTTGTGGACGATCTTCGCCACGCGCCCCGCGCAGGAGGTGCGCTGCACGTGCACATTGAACACGTTCAGGAACACGGCGACGCGGAGCGCGGTGCCCCCCGGCATCTCGGCGGCGGGCACCTCGAGCACCGACACGACCTTGCCGTCCCCGGGCGAGCAGAGGATCGCGGGGTCCGCGGGGAGCTCGCGGTCCGGATCGCGGAAAAAATTGAGGCAGAACAGGATGAGCGGAACCGTCGCCGCGAGGGCGTAGGGCGTCCAGAGCGCCGCCAACAGGGCGGAAAGGATCGCGAGGGGGATGATGAACTTCCACGCCTGCGCGACGATGCCGAGCGGCGACTTGGGGAAACGGGGCGACTGCGAAGCCAACGGGCGGCTCTCCTGCCGTGGGAATCTCGACGTGTTTTCCGCCCGCCACCGCCGACGAGCAAGGCAAGACGCCCCCCGTCAGTGCGGCAGCGTCTCCATCACGACCGGGCGGTAGCCGGAAAGCGTCGGCACCGACAGGCGGAACCGGTCCACCACCCGCCCGTCCTCGGCGATCACCGTTCCGGTCAGCGAGGTCCCCTCGATGTCGAGCCGCACGAACGCGGCGGAATCCTTGTACGCGGCGACAAGGCGCTCGTTCGGGGGGATCGGCTCATCGTCCTCCAACTCCCCCGCGTTGCCGTTGATGATCTGCGGGATCGACCGCTCGCTGTTCCAGAGCCGCATGTACACGTGCACGTGCCCGGAGAGCACCGCGTGCACCGGCTGGGATCGATCGATTACCGACTGCACGGCGTGGGAAATCTTCTCGTTGGACCCTTCGTCGCCGCCGCCGCCGGTGTTCTCGATCGGGTGGTGGCTGATGAGGAAGCGCCAGCCGCGCGGATGCCAGGCCAGCTCCTCGAGCAGCCACCGCACTTGTTGCGAGTCCTTCGCGAAGAACTCGCTATCGATGATGAAGAAGTGCAGGAAGTCGCCGTAACTGGTCGTGTGGTAGCCCCGGCCATTCAGGTTGAAGATGGGTGTCGTGAGGAAGCCCTCGCGCTTACCGCTGCTGACGTCGTGGTTCCCGAGGGCGGTGACCACCGGCACGCCGCGCTCGAGGATCGGGGCGAATGGACGCAGGAAGTACTGGTCGAGCATCTCCTCCCACGGCTCGTCCTCGCCATAGATGTTGTCGCCGAGCAGCACAAGCGCGTCGAAGGGGTCCGCGTCGTGGCTCGCCGCCATTTGGCGGCCGATGTTCTCTTGGCGGAAATCGCCCGTGCCCGCGTCCCCCGCCAGCGCGAAGGAGAGCGACTCCGGGATGTCCTGCGGCAGTGTCGAGGCCCGCTGGAACGCGGCCATGTCGGTCTTGTCCATCGTGTTGCCGCGGTAGATCAGTTCGAAGCCCGCCGCGCGGAACGCGTCCTCGCCGCCGAAGGTCGAGAGGTCCGAGCCGCGCACCACGAGGATCCCGGGAAGCGAATCGGGCTCCACCAGGATCGACGGGTGCTCGGGGAGCTTGCGGATCTGGTAGTCCCCGTATAGGTGGAACATGGGGCGCGACGCCTTCTCGACGGCGCCGACCACCAGGGGGAGGCTGGCCTCCCGGAGCCGCTCCGCCAAGCGCGGCGCGAAGGCGCGCGAGCTCTCCATCAGATCGCGGGAGGCGCGCACCGGCCCGAAGTACACGGCGTGCATCAGCAGCAGCGCGGCGATGGCCGTCTTGAGCGTCGTCCAGCGGCACACCCTCGGCATCAGCAGCCGGGCACCGGCCAGCGCCAACGCGACGCCCGTCCCGACCAGCAGCCCGAGCACCGGGTCGGTCGGGAAGTAGTCGAAGTACCACAACGGGGCGGGGTACTCGAACATGACGGCGGAGGCGCCGGCCACTAGGACGCCCAGAAGGAGCAGCGTGCCGCCGGCCGCCTTGGGCGCCCGTCCCGCGCGCTCCGCGGCGAGCCACACCTCGTCCAGCCACCAGGCGACCAGGATCGCCACCGCCGGGAAGAGCGGAAGCATGTACGTTGCGCGCTTTCCCGGCACGATGCACAGGAACAGGAAGGGGAGCACGGCCCAGGCGAGCACCGGGCGCAGGCGCGCGGCGTCTTCCCGGCGCGCCTTCCAGAGCGCCCACACCGCGGGGACCAGCAGCAGTCCGAAGGGGAGCGTCATCTCGGTGAAGAAGCGCTCGATGTAGTACCACGGAGGGCCGAGATGGCTGCCGCCCACAAGGCGGCCCAGGACTTCCTTCCCGGCGACCTCCTTGACCACCCCTCCGCCGCCGTTCACCGCGACCCGCGCGATCCACAGCCCGAGCGGCGCCACCAGCAGCGGCAGCGCCAGCAGCGGACGCAGCGCCTTGAGCGGCCCCGCGGAACGCCGGCGCCAAGCCTCGTAGGCCGGCGCCGCGCCAACCACCACGAGCGCGAGCGGACCCTTGGTCCATACCGCCAGGAAAAGGAACACCCACAGCGCCGCCGCGCGCGCCGTCGGCAGCGGCCCCTCCCAATCATGCCCGAGCACGCACCAAAGCGCCGCCATGATCCAGAGCGTGAACTGGGTATCGAGCCGCACCAGGAACACCTGGTTCGCGAACTGCGGGAGGGTCGCCAGCAGCAGCGCCGCGACCAGCGCGCCGCGCGGCGACAGGAACCGCCGGGCGATCGAAAGCGTCAGCAGCACGATGCCGAGCGATGAAAGCACCGCGGGCAGCCGCACTACCCATTCGACGAGCCGCCCCCCGGTGAGTTCCAGCATCAGCGCGTAGATGGCGAACGCCAGCGGCGGCTTCGCCGCGTACGTTTCGCCGAGGTATGTCAGCGCGGAGAGGCGCCACGTCTCCGCAAGCTCGCGCGCGACCTGCAGGTAAAGCCCCTGGTCGAAGCCAGCGATGTCGCGCACCGCCGCGATCATCAGCCACATTGGCAGCAGCACCGCCGTGAGGAGCACCGCGTGCGCGCCAAAGCCGCCTTTGCTGTTCATTCCGGATGCCCGCCTTGCGGCCGTCGGTTGCGCCCGCCAAACCGCCAATTGACTACCCAACCTAGCCGGGGCGGGGGTCAAGGTATGCGGTTCGCGCTCGACCCGACCGGCGGGGCGCCGGGACCGTCCCGCCGATGGGTATCGACGCTCCCGAAACATCCGCCGACGTGCGCGAACAGCTCCTCGCCGTCCTCGACCGCGTCTGGGGCTACCGCGAGTTCCGCCCGCTGCAGGAGCGCGCCATGGCGGCGGTGCTCTCGCGGCGCGATTCGCTGGTCATCCTGCCGACCGGCGGCGGGAAGTCGATCTGCTTCCAGGCTCCCGCGCTCCTGCGCGAGGGCGTCGCGCTGGTGGTCTCGCCGCTGATCTCGCTCATGCGCGACCAGGTGGCGCAGCTCCGCCAGAACGGCATCGAGGCGGGCAGCCTGCACAGCGGCCAGCCGCAGGAGGAGCGGGCCGAGGTGGCGCGCTCGCTCCGCGCCGGGCGGCTCCGCCTCCTTTACGTCTCCCCCGAACGCCTTGCCCTCGAGGACATCGAATCGCTGCTGCTCGGCGCGCCGCTCTCCTTCATCGCCATCGACGAGGCGCACTGCATCAGCATGTGGGGGCACGACTTCCGCCCCGAGTACCGCCAGTTGGCGAGGCTCCGCGAACTCCATCCCGGCACGGACCTCCACGCCTACACCGCCACGGCCACGCCGCGCGTCGCGGACGATATCGTCCAGCAGCTCTCGCTCCGCGCGCCCGAGCTGCTCCGCGGGTCCTTCGACCGGCCTAACCTGTACTACTCCGCCAAGCCCCGGAAGGACGGCTACGACCGGCTCCTCGAGGTCGTCCGCCGCCACACCCGCGAGTCCGGGATCGTGTACTGCATCGGGCGCAAGGAGGTGGAGAAGATCGCCGACCGGCTCCGCGCGGACGGCTATTCCGCGGCGCCCTACCACGCGGGGCTCGACGCGGAGACGCGCCGCCGCAACCAGGACGACTTCATCGCCGACCGCGTCTCCATCATCGTCGGCACGACGGCCTTCGGCATGGGCATCAACAAGCCCGACGTCCGCTTCGTGGTCCACCTGTCGATGCCGAAGAGCCTCGAGAACTACCAGCAGGAGGCGGGCCGCGCCGGGCGCGACGGCCTTCCCGCCGAGTGCCTCATGCTCTACAGCTTCGGCGACGTCTTCACCTGGGAGCGCATGTCCGCGGAGGCGCCCCGGGAGCTGCAGCGCGCCGCGCGCGCGCAGCTCGACCTCATCCACGACTGGTGCGGCATCACGTCCTGCCGGCGCACGGCGCTGCTCCGCCACTTCTCGGAACGCTACCCCCTCGCGAACTGCGGCGCCTGCGACAACTGCACCGGCGGCAATCCCGCCCTGCCGGACAGCGTCGAGATCGCCCAGATGGTGCTCTCCTGCATGGTCCGCCTGAAGCAGCACGCCACCGCCGCAACGGTTGTCGACGTGCTCGCCGGTTCCAAGTCGCCCGCCATCACCGAGGCCGGCCACGACCAGCTCTCCACCTTCGGCCTGCTCAAGAAGCGCCCGCGGACCGCTGTGGCCGACTGGCTCGCGCAGTTGCTCGACAAGGGACTCGCCGCGGCGGGGGAGGATGGCGTCCTCGCGCCGACGGAGGCGGGCTGGGAGGTGCTGCGGAAGCGTGCGCCGGTCATGCTGATCGACCGTCTCGGCGCGTCCACGGTCGCGCCCAAGGTCGCCGCGTCCGACGAACTTTCCCCCGGCGAGCAGGCGGTGTTCGAGGCATTGCGCGCGCTCCGCTCATCGATCGCGAAGGAGAAGAGAGTCGCCCCGTTCATGGTGTTCGGCGACGTGACGCTGCGCGAGCTGGCGCGCCAACGCCCCGGCTCTCCGGCGGAGTTCCGCGCGTGCAAGGGCGTCGGCGACAAGAAGGCGGCGGAGCTGGCGCAGCCTTTCCTCGCGGCGATCCGGGCCAGCCGCGCCCGCGCCGACGCGGAATCGGGCGCGCCACCGCCCCCGCCACCTTCCGCCCCGGCGCCGAAGAAACCCGGCGGGGAGGTCGCCGCGCTCCGGCGCCGCGCCTTCGACTGCCTCGCGAAAGGGTGGGGCGTGGAGGAGATCGCGGCCGACATGGAGCGCGCTCCGTCGACCATCGCCGGCTATCTCGTCGAGCACTTCGAGGAGGAGGGCCTCACGGACGCGACCCCCTACGTTCCCGCCGAGCTGGCGGCGCGGATCGAAGCAGCGGCGATCGGATCCGAGGATGGACGCCTCGCGCCGATCCACGAAGCGCTGGGCGGCGCCGCGAGCTACCTGCAGATTCGCCTAGTCCTCGGCTGCGCGCGCCGCCGATCGGGCGGCTAGCGCGCCACCGGCACCGCGCCTCCGCGGAGGTTCGTCCGCGCATCGGCGAATCCCGTGTCGGCGGCTTTCCAGGCGGCATGGCACTCGCCGAACAGCGTCGTATCCACACCGAGCCAGAGCGCGATCCGCCCCGCCGCGATCGGCGAGCCGGACAGCGCCCCCAGCGCCGCCTCGCGATCGGCCTCGCGGAGCCGCTTCCGCCAGACGCGCTCCGTCGGCGCCAGGTCGCCCAGCGCCTCGGACAGCAGCGCGTGCGCCTGCCGGTCGTCCAGCCCCTCGAACCGTTCGAGCCACTCCGGGCGCAGATGCTCGGCGAAGCACTCCGCCACATGCACCGCGGCGTCGTTGAGCACCAAGGCGGCGCGTTCCACCTCGCGAGCATCCTCTTCGAGGACCCAGTGGGCCGCCGCCTTGCCGTCGGCGCCGATCAGCGTCCACGGCGGCACGCGGAACCTCGCGGCGCACAGAGGGCACCGCATCTCCCAACTCTCGTCCCGCGCATCCCGCCGAAGCACCTCGCCAGGCGTCGCTCGGCGGATCCGGACCGCAAGGCCGTCGCCGCAAGGGCATGGGTAGGGAGTCGTGAGGAAGAGTTCCGCGCGCCGCGCCAAGGAGTGCCTTTCAAGGGGACCGTTCGACTGGTTGGACAATAGCCTGAAAGGCGGTCCGCTTTGCAAGCCCTGCTTCCAACGGTGCCCGGCGCCGGTGAAGGGACCGCGCCCCCGCGCGTAAGCCAATCCAGCAGGTGGCGGCGTCCGGGTTCCGGACGCCTCCGCAACGCATCCATCCCCGGAGCACCCCCGATGCGCCTAAAGGCATCACTCAGGAACGCCCTACCGGTCATCACCGCGGCCGCGGCGATTTTCTCCACTCAACCCGCCCCCGCCGCTCCCCCCGAGCCCGGTGTCGTGATCGAAGACAAGAAGGGCGCGCTGCCCTACCGGCAGACCACCCTCGAAAACGGCATGCGCATCATCAGCGTCGAGGACTTCTCCGTCCCCATCGCCGCTGTGCAGGTGTGGTACGAAGTCGGCTCGAAGAACGAGCGCACGGACCGCAACGGCTTCGCGCACATGTTCGAGCACATGATGTTCCGCGGCACCGAGTTCACCGGCTCCAAAGACCACTTCGAATACATCCGCAAGGTCGGCGGCACCAACAACGCCTATACCGCCTTCGACAACACCACCTACATCCAGACCGTCCCGGCCAACCAGTTGGAAATGATCATCTGGCTCGAGTCGGAGCGGCTCGCGTTCCTCAAGGTGGACGACGAGGCGTTCCAGACGGAGCGCAAGGTCGTCGAGGAGGAGTTGCGGCTCCGCGCCGAGCAGCCGTTCGGCACAGTGCCGGAGAAGCTGCTCGCGGAAATGTTCGAAGGCTCCCCGTACGCCTGGACCCCCGGCGGCAGCATCTCGCACTTGCGGCAGGCGCCCACCAGCGAGCTGCAGGAGTTCTGGGAGACCTACTACGTGCCGAACAACGCCACGCTTGTGGTGGTCGGCGCCGTGAAGCACCGCGAAGTCGAGCGCCTCGCGCGCAAGTACTTCGGTTGGATGCCGCGCTACCCGGACCCGCCGCGCCCCGTCATCGAGACCCCCGCGCAGGACGGGCCCCGGACGATCACCATCAAGGAGGACAAGGCGCCGGTCACCGTCGTCGGCGTCGGCTACTTCGGCGTCCCCTCCGGCCATGACGACGAAATGGCGCTCACGATGCTCTCCACGATCCTGGGCGGCGGCGAGTCGAGCCGGCTTTACCGGCGCCTCGTGAACGAGTCGGAGTCCGCGGTCATCGCGGCCGCCGGCGCATTCTCGCTGCAGGACTCCGGCATCGTCGGCGCCGCCGCCGTGCTGCCCCCGATCGGCGGCGACAAGGAGAAGGCGCGCACCGAGCTGATGGCCGAGATCGCCCGCATCAAGGACGAAGGCGTCACCGAGGAGGAGCTCGACAAGGCGCGCAACAACATGCTGCGCGACGAGGTCGCCAAGCTCTCCACGGTCGACTCCAAGGCCTCCGCGATCGGCCAGGCCGCCGTCATCGAGGGCGACATCACCCGCGTGAACAGCAAGATCGACAGCATCCGCGCCGTCACTCGCGAAGACATCCAGCGCGTCGCCCGCGCCTACATGGTCGACGAGCGCCGCAACGACATCACCATCGAGCCGAACATCGGCGGCTTCCTCCTCGGATCGCTCCTGAAGCCCAAGGCCCCGGAATCCGAAGTGGTGCCCGTCGTCGCCTCGCCGGAGGGCGCCGAGTACGGCCACGGCAAGCCCGGGCTGGAGCGCCCGGACTTCTACGGCGAGAAGCCCCCGATCCGCCGGCCCATCACCAAGGCGGATCTGCTGAAGGCCCGCTCGCGCACGCTCGACAACGGCCTCGAAGTCGTCGTCGTTCCCGACAACGAAATCCCCTTCGTCACCTACACGCTCGGCATCAAGACCGGCGCCTACGCGGATCCGGCGGACCGCCCCGGCACCGCCTCCATGGCCGCCGGCCTGCTCACCCGCGGCACGGAGAACTACGGCTACGAGGAACTGGCCGAATTGCTGGACCGCAACGCCATCAGCCTCGGCGGGTCCATGTCCATGGATGTCGGCTCGGTGAACGCCTCCGCGGTGAAGGACCGCGCGGAGCAGGCGATGGAACTCCTCGCCGAAGTGGTCCGCCGCCCCACCTTCCCGGAGGACGAATTCGAGAAGGCCGTCAAGCAGGCCCGCACCGGCAAGGCGATCTCCGAGGTCTCCCCCGAGTACCTGGCTGACCAGCAGCTCCGCAAGGTACTCTACGGCGACCATCCCTACAGCCGCACCGCGGACGGATCGATGAAGGACCTCGACAACCTGACCGCGACCGCGTCGCGCGACTGGTGGACGTCGAACGTGCGCCCCGACACCACGGTGCTCTATATCGCGGGCGATGTGACGCGCGCCGAGGCGTACACGCTCGCGGAGCGCTACTTCGGCGATTGGACCGCGGAGGGCGAGGCCCCGACCTACACGATGCCGGGGCTGCCGGAACCCGCCCCGAAGCACATCTACCTTGTCGACACACCCGGCGCCACGCAGTCGCAGATCCGCGCCGCCCACCTGTCGATCACCCGCGAGTCGCCGCTCTACTTCGAGACGCGCGTCATCAACCAGGTCTTCGGCGGCGCCTTCGGGGCGCGGCTGAACGAGACGATCCGCGTCCAGAAGGGCCTCACCTACGGCGCCTTCGGCGGCTTCCAGTCGCAGCGCTTCGCCGGCGCCTTCAGCATCAGCACCTTCTCCAAGACCACCTCCACCGCGGAAGCGGTTCAGGTCCTCGTGGACGAGGCGGAGCGCCTTCTGGACGAGCCCATCACGCGCGAGGAGATGGAGCTGGCGCAGGGCTACCTGGTCGGCAGCTTCATCGGCGGCCGCGAAACGCCCCAGGACATCGTCACCGACGAGTGGACGATCGAGTACAACAACCTGCCCCGCGACTACTTCCGCCGCTACCTCCGCGGAGTCGCGTCGACGACGACGGAGCGCCTCGCGGAAGCCACCCGCGAACTGGTGCAGCCCGACAAGCTCGCCATCGTCGTCGTCGGCGACGCGTCGAAGCTGAAGGCCGACCTCGAGAAGGTCGCGCCCGTGACGGTGGTCTCCAAGGACCAGGTGCAGACCGCCATGGCGGACTGATCGCCGGCCCACCGCCCATGAAAGACGGCGCGCCCGGGAGTGATCCCGGGCGCGCCGCGCATTTCCGTGGGTGGGGGAGGGCTAGCCTCAGTCCGCTTCGAACACCGCGGCGACCATCGAGCCACTGCTCTCCGCGACCGCGGGGTCCGGGCCGTAGGTCATGATGCGCTCGCGCCCGATCAGCGCCTCCTCGAGGCCGCATGTCTTGACGATCGCCTCGCCGTTGTAGTCGACGTTGTAGGCGACTTGGAAGGCGTCCTCCTGCGACATCGAGAACAGATCCACCATCATCTTGATGACGTACTCGTAGGAATGGGAGTCGTCGTCGAAGAGGACGAGGTTGTAAAGGGGATCCCGTTCGGTGAGTTCCTTGGTTTTCTCTTCGGGAAGCGCGACCGCTGATGAAGACATGGGGTTGCCGTTTACGGGGACCTGTTGCGCGCCCGGGCGGGCGGCCACTTCAAGCAGCCAAGGGTGCGCTCCGGTCCCCCGGGGTGTCAAACGCAACCCCGCGGCGCAGGCGTCGGCGCGAATCGCGGCGGCGCGCGGAAATGTCTTGACCGCACCCCCCGCACCCGTGGACACATTCTGCTTCGCGAGCGCGCAAGCCTCGCCGAGGCTGCTGGGGGATGGTGCAGCTGGTAGCACGTCTGACTCTGGCTCAGAAGGTCGAGGGTTCGAATCCTTCTCCCCCAGCCAATAGCCTCCCACCGGGGTCCCATCGTCTAGCCCGGTCTAGGACGTCGCCCTCTCACGGCGAAAACAGGGGTTCGAATCCCCTTGGGACTACCATCGAGGAGCTTCACGGGGCGCCCGGCCATGCCGGGCGCCCCGTTCCGTTTCAGCCCGTCGGCGCTGGCCGCCGCAGCACCAAAAGGTAGTCCTGCGGCCCGTACAGGAATGCGTTCAGCTTCGCGGCATTCGCCCGCTCCGGTTCACCGGGAGGCGGCGACAGGCGCGCGGCCTCCTCCACCGGATGGATGAAGTGCGTCGCCGCGTGGAGGAATCCGAGCGTTTCACCCAGGAATCGCAGCAGTTCCGGATCGAGGAAGCGCCGGTGCGTCGGATCCATGAGATACCACCGCAAGCTGTGCAGCGTGCGGGGATTGATCGTTTCGAGGAATAGGTGGCCGCCCGGTTCAAGCACCCGCAGCGACTCCGCCAGCAGCCCGCGGAGGTCTTCGTCGCCGAGGTGCTCCACGACCTGGAATGCTGTGAGGGCCGCGCAGCTCGCGGCCGGCTGGAGGCGGAGCCACCCGACCGCGTCGGCGTGGGCGGCCTCCACACCCCGCGCGCCCGCCTCCGCGACCGCGCGGCGGTTCGAGTCCACGCCGAACCCGCGCCATCCGGCCTTGTTGGCCTCATCGAGAAAGACGCCGTCTCCGCAGCCCAAGTCCACAAGCCGCCGGCCCGCCGCGTCCCCGCAGGCGGCCCCGATGGCCGCGAGGGACTCGCGCGCCCGCTCCGCGAGCTGCGCGGCGCTGCCGCGGAAGAGGCGCTGCAGCTCCTGGTAGCCGGCTTCGTCGAGCAGCGGAGTCGGCGCTTCCGAGTCGTTTCTTGACTGTGTCAAGATGTCCGAGGGCGCCGCCAGCGTCAGGCGCTCCTGCACGGCCTGGACGCGCGCTTCGAGCCGGACGGCAAGCTCGTGCGCCCTCGCCGCGCGGACGCCCGCGTCCTGCGCCCCGGAGGTGTTCGACTCCAATTGGGCGTTCTGCCGCCCCTGCTCGCGGGCGAGGGTGTCCGCGGTGTCCGTGATCCGCTGGTGGAGCTGGGCGATCTGCTCCGCGAGCGCGCGGTCGAGCGCCTCGAAGGTCTCGGTGAGCCCGCGGCGGGCGTCCTTCGCCTCCCAAGCGGCGCGGGCGATGGTCTCCTCCAGCCGGGCGGCGCGCTCCGCCTCCAGTTCCTCCGACTCTACGAACACCCTGCGCTCGAGCGCATCGCTCCGGTTGCGCAGCTCCGAAGCCTGCCCTGCCAGCTCCCGGTGGGCATGGGCCTGCCTTTCCGCCTCCATCCCGACCCGCTGGTGGATCTCCTCCGCGACGGCGGCGATGCGCTGCCTCAACTCGGCGGCGCGTCCCTCCATCATCTCCTCGGAGGCGCGACGGGCTGCCGCAACGTCCTGCGCAAGCACCTCCGCTCCGCCGCGGGTCTCCGCGCTGGCCCTCGCCAACTCGGCATCGAGCGCCGCCAGCAAGGCCTCCGTGCGCGCCTCCGCCGCCAGGGCCCGCGAGCGCTCCGCGTCCAGTTCGCGGGCCAACTGCGCCACCGCTTCGAGCGTGCCGGCGTTGAAGGTGCTCTGCTTGGCGGAAACCATGCGGAACAGACGCGCCAGCGCGCGCTTGAAGAATCCGAGCCTCGTGTCCCGCGGCACGCTGGCGACGTCCTGGTGCTGGCTCATCTGGCCGAGCGGTCCGCCCCAGAGGCGCGCCTCCAGCGGATCCGGGAGCGGCGCTCCCGCGCCATCCCCCGGCGCTCCCGCGCCCCCCTGGCCAAGGCTCGCCTCGACGTTCGACACCAGTTGCTTCGCGTCATATCTCGACATGGGCCGGCTCCTCCACTCCAAGGCTCTTCATCCACAGGAACGCCACACCAAGCTCGCGCCGGTCGCTCGAGGCGCCGCCGTCGGCGGGCACGAACGGTGCATCCACCTCGATGCGGAACAGGCGCACCGAGCCCCGCACGTACTCGGGCACATCGCCGATGAGCGCCACCCGCTCGAGTTCCGTCACCACGCGGGCGACCTCGCCGACGCCCTCAAGGGAAAGCACAACGCGTGTTTCCGCGATGCCGGCCGCGCGGCGCCCCGACAGATCCAGCTCGAGGCAGACCCTCGCGCCGGCGGGTCGAAAGGCGAACAGCGCTTCGGAGGCGGTCCAGCGCTGCCAGCCCGCGCCTGTGCGCTCCGCATGGTAGAAGCCCGCCAGGAAGGGAGACGGCGCTGCTCCCTCCGGCCCCAGGTCGCCCGCCAACTCCGCGAACGCCTCGTCGAGGCTCTGCTGCCACTCCGCCGAGCCCGCCTTGCGCACGCGGGCGGATACTTCCGCGGGCAGCAGTGCGACGCCCTTCCAGTCCGGCTCGCGGTCGTGGCGCACGTGCAGCGCCGCCGCTCGGTCGGACCACTCGTAACACTGCTCCAAGTGGTCGCGGTCCGCATGCACCGCGGCGGTGATGCTGTAGTCGCCGTAGCCGAGGTTCACGGCAATGCGGAACTCCACCTCGAGCATGTCGCCCGGCGCGAGCGCAGGAACCGCGACGCCCTTCAGGAACGTGTTGGTTCCGAAGACGTCCATGCCGAGGCGGTCGCGAAGCAGGATCCCGACCGTCGGCGCGGGCACCTTGGAGAAGGCGTCCACGGTGACGCGGATCGTGGCGGTCTCGCCGGGCACGACGATCTCGCTGCGGAAGCCGCGGCTGTTGAGGACCTCGACGGACCGGATGGCGGCCTGGAAGGTGCCGCTGCGGCGGCGGCCGCGCGCCTCCGCGGCGCCCGCCCGGTACAGCTTCATCTCCGCGTTTCCCTGCCCCTGGCGTGCGATTAGCGCGTTGTACTCGTCCAGCACGTCGCCCGGCTCGCCCTCCGAAAGCACCATCCCCTCGTCCAGCAGCACCGCCGCGTCGCACAGCGTCAGCACCGCGCCCGGATCGTGGCTCACGAAGAGGATCGTCGCGCCCGCGTCGCGGAACTCGCGGATGCGGCGCACGCACTTCTGGGAGAACCGCGCGTCGCCCACCGACAGCGCCTCGTCCACGATCAGCACCTGCGGCTCCATCGCGGAGGCCACCGCGAACGCGAGCCGCATCTGCATGCCGCTGGAGTACGTGCGCAACGGCTGGTCGATGAAGTAGCCGAGCTCCGAGAAGGCCACAATGTCCTCCTCGCGCGCCAAGACCTCGTCGAGCGACATACCGAGGAACTGTCCGTTGATGCGGATGTTCTCGCGCCCGGAGAACTCGGGGTGGAAGCCCATGCCGAGCTCCAGGAGCGCTGCGACGCGCCCCTCCACGGATATCTCGCCCGAGGTGGGTATCAGCGTCCCGGTGATCAGCTTGAGGAGCGTGCTCTTCCCGGCGCCGTTCTGCCCGACGATGCCGACGGTCTTGCCACGCGGCACCACTAGGTTCACGTCGCGCAGCGCCCAGAACTCCGTGGCCTCGCCCCGCAGCCCCAGCATCGAGCGGAGCCGCGCGCCGGGGGAGCGGTGCAGCCGGAAGCGCTTCGAGACGCGGTCGAGCCGGATCACGCCGCGCCCTCCCGGAGCGCCCGCAGCGCGGCCGCGGGGTCGGCGGCGCGGAGCAGCGATTCGCCCACCAGCAGCGCCCGCGCGCCGGCCGCGCGCATCCGCGCCGCGTCCGCCGCCGTCGCGATGCCGCTTTCCGCCACCAGCAGGCCCGATAGCCGGGCCCCCGCCGGGGCCAGCTCCTCGAAGATCGACAGCCGCGTCTCCTGCAGTTTCAGGTCCCGGTTGTTGATCCCCAGCAGCAGTTCCGGGATCGCCGCTTCCTTGACTAAGTCGAGCTCGTCCGCGGTGTGCACCTCCGCGAGCGCCTCCATCCCGATGGAGCGGGCGAGCGCGGCGAACGTGGAAAGCTCGCGCGGCCCGAGCACGCCGGCGATCAGCAGCACCGCGTCGGCGCCCCAGGCGCGAGCCTCCAGCACCTGGTACTCCGAGACGACGAACTCCTTGCGCAGCACCGGCAGCGGCACCGCCGCCCGCACTTCCGCGAGCATATCGAGCGAGCCGCCGAAATCCTCCGAATCGGTGAGGATCGAGAGCGCCGCGGCGCCGCCGGCGCGGTACGCCTCCGCCACCTCGACCGGGGCGAGGTCGGGGCGGATCGGCCCCGCGCTCGGGCTGCGGCGCTTCAGTTCGGCCACAACCGCGATCCCTTCCGCCGACTCGAGCGCGGCGCGGAAGGGGCGCGGCGGGGGGGCGTCCGCGATCCTCGCGCGCAGCTCCCCCTCCGGCACCGCGCGGAGCGCCGCCGCCACCTCGACGCGCTTGCGGACGATGATGCGGTCCAGCACCGTCGGCGCGCTCACCGGAGCGCCCCCGCGCGCGCTACGATTCGCTCCCACTTGCGCGGGGCCTCGCCGGATTCCACCGCCTCCCGGGCAAGCTCCACGCCCTTGCCCACCGACGCCGCGCGCCCGGCGACCATCAGCGCGGCACCGCAGTTGAGCAGCGCGAGGTCCGTGGCCGGTCCCGCCTTCCCCTCGAACACCTCCGCCAGCAGCTCCGCGCTGTGCGCCGCGTCCCGTGCGAGGCAGCCGTCGAGCGGGCGCCTCGGCCAGTCCAGCTCCTCCGGCTGGAAGCGCCATGGCAGCAGGCGGCCGTCCCGCACGCGGATCCCTTCCGTCGGGCCGGAAAGCGTCAGCTCGTCCAAGGTGTCGCTCCCGCAGACCAGCAGCGCCTCCGCGATGCCGATGTGGACCAGCGTCTCCGCCATCGGGATCAGGAAGCGGGCGTCGCTCACGCCGACGATCTGGTGCGTCGGGCGCGCGGGATTCGCCAGCGGGCCGCAGAGATTGAAGATCGTTCGAACCTTCAGTTCGCGGCGCACGGGCCCGACGTGGCGGAGCGCGGGGTGGTAGGAGGGCGCCATCAGGAAGCAGAAGCCCTCCTCTTCGAGGAGCCGGGCCGACGCTTCGGGCTCGAGATCGAGCGGGTAGCCCATCTGCTCGAGGACGTCGGCGCTGCCGCTGCGGCTGCTCGCCGCGCGGTTGCCGTGTTTCGCCACCGGCACGCCGAGCGACGCCGCGATCACTGCGACCGCGGTGCTGACGTTGAACGTGCCGATGCCGTCGCCGCCGGTGCCGCAGGTGTCGAGCAGCACGCCGCCGGGGGGCTCCGGACGGGGGAACGGCGCCGCCGCGGAGCGGATCGCGCGGACGAAGCCCGTCAGCTCCGCGGGCGCCTCGCCGCGCACCCGCAACGCCATCAGGAGCGCTGCGGTCTGCGCGGGGGACGCGGCCCCGCTGATCAACTGGCCGGCTACCTGCTCCGCCTCCTCGGCGGTCAGGTGTTGACCCTCGGCAAGTGTTTGGAGCGCGTCTTGAAGGTGCACGGCGATGGGAGGACTCCTCGTCGAATCATGCGCGATGTCTGATTCGCGGATCGCGCCGACCGACGCAACGCCCATCGCTCGCCCGGCTCCCCCCCCGCCGCCGCACGGAAAGGTCCCCGAACCGGAATTGGAAACCGACCTCTTGATCATAGGCGCCGGCGCCGCCGGGGCCACCTGCGCGCTCCGCGCCGCGGACCTCGGGCTCGACGTGGTGCTCATCGCGAACTGCGAGGAGCTGCCCGGCGAATCGAACACGCGATGGGCGCAGGGAGGCATCGTCTACAGCGCCGCTGGCGACAGCCCCGAGCGCCTCGCGGCGGACATCCAGGCCGCGGGCTGCGGCATCTGCCTGCCGGAAGCGGTCGAACAGCTCGCCCTCGAAGGGCCCCGCCTCGTCCGCGAAGTCCTCCTGGACCGGTGCGGCGTCCCCTTCGACCGCGGTGCCTCCGGCGCGCTCGACCTCACCGAGGAAGGCGCCCATTCGCTGCCGCGGATCATCCATGTGAAGGACACCACGGGGCGGGCCATCGCCGAGGGGCTCCACCGCGCGGTCGCGGCGAACCCCCGCATCCGCGTCCTCACCGGCGCCACCGCGGTGGACCTCATCATGCGCGGCTACCACTCGACGCGCCCGACCGATGTCTACAAGCGCGACCGCTGCCTTGGCGCCTACGTGCTGAAGGACGACCGCGTCGAGCCGATCACCGCGCGGGAGACGGTGCTCGCGACCGGCGGCCTCGGCCAGATCTACCTGCACACCACCAATCCGCCGACCGCGCGCGGCGACGGCGTCGCCATCGGCTACCGCGCCGGCGCCCGAATGGTGAACCTCGAGTACATCCAGTTCCACCCGACCGCCTTCTACCATCGGCTCGCGCCGCGGCACCTGCTTTCGGAGGCGATGCGCGGAGAAGGCGCCCGGCTGGTCACCGCGAAGGGCGACGCCTTCATGCCCCGGTACTCGGACCTCGGCGACCTCGCCCCGCGCGACGTTGTGGCGCGCGCGATCCACGAGGAGCTGCTCCGGAGCGGGGACGCCTGCGTCTTCCTCGATCTCACGCACCTCGATCCCTCCTTCGTCCGGGCGCGCTTCCCGGCGAACTACGAGTTCTGCCTCGAGTTCGGTGTCGACATGACCCGCGAACCGGTGCCCGTGGTGCCCGCCGCGCATTATTCCTGCGGAGGAATCGGCGTCGATCTCGCCGGCCACACGAACATCGCGGGCCTCCGGGCCGTCGGCGAGGTATCCTGCACCGGCGTCCACGGCGCGAACCGCCTGGCGAGCACCTCCCTCCTGGAGGCGCTGACCTGGGGCTGGCTGGCCGCGGAGGGCGTCGCTTCCGAGACCGCCGAGAACCCGGTGCCCAACGCAGGCGAGGTGCAGCGCTGGCGCCTCGAGAGCGAGTCCGCCGACCCCGCGCTGCTCAAGCAGGACTGGATGACGATCAAGGCGACCATGTGGAACCACGTGGGCCTAGTGCGAACGACGCAGCGCATGAACCGCGCGCTGCGCATCCTCCGCGAGCTCCAGTTCGAGGTGGAGACCTTCTACCGGCGCGCGCGCCTGACGGACGAACTGCTCGGCTTGCGCAACGGCGCGCAGGCTGCCCTTGCCGTGGTCCACGCCGCGCTCCGCAATCGCGTCAGCCGCGGCGCCCACTACCGCATCTGAGGCACGATGCACCCGATCCTGATCCCGATAGGCGATTCCTTCTTCATCCCGAGCTACGGGGTGATGATCGCGCTTGGCGTCGTCGTCGCGCTCCTAGTCGCGTCGTGGCGCGCCAAGCGCGTGGGCGTCCCTTCCGACGACCTCTACGACCTCACCACCGTCGCGGTGCTTTCCGGCCTGCTCGGCGGGCGCGTGTTCTTCATCCTCCAGAACTGGGATGACTTCCTCAAGGCCCCCGCCGCGATGCTCTTCGCCCGCGACGGCTTCGTGTTCCTGGGCGGCCTCATCGGCGGCATCGGCTCCTCGTGGTGGTTCCTGCGCCGCCGCAAGATCGAGCCGTGGGTGATGGGCGACCTGGTGGCGGTCGGGCTGCCGATCGCGCACGCCTTCGGGCGCATCGGCTGCCACTTGTCGGGCTGCTGCTTCGGGCGCGAGTGCCGGCCGGGGTGGCTCGCGATCACGCTCAAGCCGGAGCAGCGCCCCGATGGGGAGCTCTTCTACAACGCCTACCTCGACCAGCTCCTGCGCGACACCATCGGCCCCGAAGCGGCGGAGAGCCTCCCCGTCTACGCGGTGCAACTCATGGAATCCGTCGGCCTCTTCGCGCTCGCGGCGACCATCGCGGCGATCTTCTGGCGCAAGTCGGGCCACCCCGGCGCGGCCTTCGCCGCGTATCTGATGGGCTACTCCATCCTGCGCTTCTCGCTCGAGTTCCTCCGCGGCGACCTCGCCCGCGGCGTCTACTTCGGCGGCCTCGCCAGCACCAGCCAGCTCATCTCCCTCGGCGTGTTCGCGGGCGGGGCGGTTCTGCTCGCCAAGCGCCTCAAGGCCCCCCTCGTCGAGTTCGCCCCCAAGGCATGAGCATCCTCCGCCGCGAGCCGCCGCTCCTCGCCCTGCTTCTCGGCGCCGTGGCCCTTGTCGTGGCCTTCCACCACCACTACCTCGTGCCCGACGCCATGATGACCGGGGGCGATTACGCCAACCTCTTCTGGCCCGGGAAGGTGTTCCTCCAACGCGCTTGGGAGGACGGCGTCGTCCCGCTTTGGAACCCGTACAACTACCTCGGCACCCCGTTCATGGCGACCATGCAGCAGGGGGCGTTCTACCCGCTCGACTGGCTGGTCTTCCTGCTCTTCCCGGCGCACACGGGGCTGAACGTCTACGTGCTGCTCCACCTGTCGCTAGCCGCCGCCGGGATGGTGCTGTGGCTCCGCTCCGTGGCGGGGCGGCAGGCGTGGTGGATCGCCCTCTTCGCCGCCGTCTACCCCTGCAGCGGCTGGTTCTGGGGGCACCAGGAGCACATCAACCAGGTCGCGACCGCCGCGTGGTTCCCGTGGCTCGCGTGGTGCGCGTGGCGCTTCGGCAAGGGCGAGGACTCCGCGGTGCGATTCGTTGCGCGCTACGCCGCACTGAGCGCCGTCCAGTTCCTCGCGGGGCACCCGCAGGGCGCCATCTACACGCATCTGGTCAACGCGCTGATGCTGGCCGCGATCGCGTACCAGCGCGCGGGCGACCTCCCCGCGTTGCTGCGCTCCTGGACTCCGCTCGCCGCCGCGGGCGCGCTGGCCGCAGCGCTCTGCCTCGTCCAGCTCTTGCCCGGGAAGGAGATGGCGAACCACTCGGTGCGCCAGTTGCCCGACCCGCGCTACGCGCTCGCCTACAGCATGCCGCCGGACGTCCTCGCGACGTCGTTCCTCCCGAACGCCTTCGGCAACTTCCGCGATGGCTACCGCCGCCTCGGCGAGCGGGGCGAGATCCCCGACCTCCGCGCCTACAACGAGTACGGCCAGTTCCTCGGCCCGGCGGTGCTGCTGCTCGCCGCCTTCGCCCTTTGGCCCGGTGCGGACCTGCGGCGCGCGGCGGCGTTCCTGGGCTTGATTGTGATGGTTGCCTTCGCCTTCGCGCTCGGCGGAAACCTCGATCCCCGCCGCCTGGCCGCGCTCGAATTCACCGAGTTCCAAGCCCCCGGCCTCTCACCCTACGACCTCTTCATCAAGGTGGTGCCGCTGATGGAGGGCTTCCGCGTGCCGGCGCGCTGGCTCATGGTCGCCATGTGGGCGCTCGCAACGCTCGCGGCGCTCGGTTGGATGCGCCTCTCGGACCGCCTCCGCGCGCTGCCGTCGCCGCCGCACCGACTCCTCGCCGGGGCGCTGCTCGCGGTGGCCGTCGCCGGGCCGCTTTGGTGGGGCTCCCGCGGGCAGAAGTTCCGCTTCCCCGGCGACGCCTCGCTCACGCTCCGCCTCGCCGACTCCGACCGCGTCCTCGGCGAGCGCTTCCTCGACAACCGCCTCTACCGGCTCTGGCTCGCCGACGACGACCTAGTCGCGAAGGACGAGCGCGAGTTCGAGACCACCTTCCAGCACGGCGACCCCGTCGCGCTCCGCTACACGCGCTTCCAGCCCAACCTCCACATGGTGGCGGGAATCCCGATGGAGGACGGCTACGAGGAGGGGCTCTCGCCGACGCTCGAGACGAAGAGCTTCTTCCTCACCTTCAACCGCAACTTCCGCAGCCCCACGCCGGACCGCCAACTCATGGCGCTCCTCGGCATCGGCCGCCTCTTCAGCGACGCCCCGGTGGACACCTCGCTCTTCGAGCGCGACCCGTCTCTCTCGATCGACGGACGCCCGGTGCTCGCGAACCCGCTCCACCGCGGCGCGGCGTTCTGGGAGCTGCAGGCCGCCGGGATCGACTTCGCCGCGTTCAAGGGCGACCTCGCCACGGGCCGCTCCTCCGCCCCGACGCGCAACACGGTCCTGATGGAGTACGGCGGCGCGCCCGACTGGGAGCGCCCCTGGCCGCGCATCGAGGCACTGCTCCCCACGGCGAACCGCGTGCAGCTCCGCCTCCGCCAAGGCAACGCGCCGTCGGACGCGCTGCTCGCGATGGGCTACTACCCCGGTTGGAAGTTCCTCTTGGATCGCGGCGACACGGTGCCGGTCGAGTGGCGCTCGCCCTTCCACGCGATCATTCCGCGCGGGAAGTTCGAGCGCCGCGAAGCCCTCCTGGCGTACCAGCCGGAGAGCTACCGCGTCGGCCTCTTCGGAAGCGCCGCCGCGCTTGCGGTGCTGGTGTTCCTGTCGAGCTTCGCGCGCCGTCAGACCGGCGACGCCACCGGTAGCGCCTCGCCCGTCAGGTCGTAGACGTCCGCCTCGTCGATCCGCACATCGACGAACTCGCCGGACGCCAGCGGAGCCGCGCTGCGCACCCGCACCACGCCGTCGATGTCGGCGGCTTCGCTGTGCGAACGCCCCACGTACCAGTCCTTGCCGGGGACGGCGCCCTCGATCAGCACACGCCGCGTGGTGCCGACCTGCGCGGCGGCCCACTCCGCGCTCAGCGCCGACTGCAGCTTCATCACCTTGTCGCGGCGGGTGCGCTTCATGCGCTCGGGGAGCTGGTTCGGCAGCTCCGCCGCGGGCGTTCCAGCCTCGCGCGAGTAGGTGAACACGCCGAGCCGCTCGAAGCGGAACTCCCGCATCCCGTCCAGCAGCTCGTCGAACTCCCCGGAAGACTCGCCGGGGAAGCCCACGATGAAGGTGGTGCGGATCGCGACGCCCGGCAGCTCTTCGCGCACCGAGCGCAGCGTATCGAGCGTGCGCTGGCGGTCGTGCGGGCGGCGCATCCGCCGCAGCACCGATTCGCTCAGGTGCTGGAGCGGAATGTCCAGGTAGCGGACGATCTTAGGCTCCGACTTCATCAGCTGGATGAGCGGCTTCGTAACGGTGGAGGGGTAGAGGTAGAAGAGGCGCACCCAGAAGTCGCCGCCGATGGCGCACAGCTCGTGCAGCAGGTCCGGGAGCGCCATGCGCTTCTCGCTGTCGAGGCCGTACTTGGTGATGTCCTGCGCGACGATGTTGATCTCGCGGACGCCGTCGTCCAGCAGCCGCCGCGCCTCGTCGAGCAGCACCTGCCGCGGCACCGAGGTGTAGATGCCCTTCATCAGCGGGATGCTGCAGAAGGTGCAGGTGTGGTTGCAGCCGTCGCTGATCTTGAGGAACCCGTGCGGACGGCGGTCGACGCGTGCGCGGGGCAGCGTGCGCTCGACCAGCACCCGCGGCGCGCCCGGCGAAAACTCGCGGTCGTCGAAGGGCACCGGCTCCGCCTCCGCCCCGTCGCCGCCGGACTGCTTGCGCAGGTCCCACGCCTCCTCCGCGTCGGTGTTCTGGATGAAGCGCGAGGGGTTGTCGCCGGCGACCAGCTCGGCGACCTTCTCGAACTGCCCGACGCCGGCGAGGAAGTCGATGTCGGGGAAGTCGCGCAGCAGCTCGGGGCCGTGGCGCTGCGACATGCAGCCGATCACGCCGAGGCGCGTGCCGTGCTTGCGGCGGATCGCGAGCCAGCGGCGGATCTGCTCGCGCGACTGCTCTTTCGCGGCTTCCAGGAAGGCGCACGTGGTGATCACGACGACGTCCGGCGGCCGCTTCTCGTCGGCCACCTCGACCGCGTGGCCCTTCACGTTGAGCAGCCCCGCGAGGTACTCGTTGTCCACCGTGTTCTTGTCGCAGCCGAGCGTCACCAGTCCGACGCGCATCCTGATCCCCTTGTCCGGCGCGGCGGGTGTTCCGCCGCGAGCGGGAATTTCCGCCGTCCGCCCGCCCCGCCGTCAAGCGGGAGGCGCCCGGATGAGCATGCGTTATCAGGGCGGCGGGCGTTGACCATCCGGGCCGGCGCCTGCACAGTCGCGCCCGAGGCAAGGAGCCCATGGACCTGCTGCTCGAGATTCTCCGCAAGACCTACGACCTGACGCGCGAGGCGTCGCTGTATCTGCTGTTCGGGCTCGTCCTCGCCGGCTTGATCCGCGCCTTCCTCGAACAGTCGCGCGTGATGAAGTGGCTCTCCGAGCGGTCCTGGAAATCGGTGCTGCGCGCCGCCGTCGTCGGTGTGCCGCTGCCTTTGTGCTCCTGCTCCGTTCTGCCGGTGGCGGCGCAGCTTCGCCGCGGCGGCGCCTCCCGTGCCGCCACTTCCTCCTTCCTCATATCCACCCCGATGAGTGGCATCGATTCGTTCATCCTCTCCTTCGGCGTGCTCAACCCGGCCTTCGCGGTCGCTCGGCCCGTCTCGGCGCTGTTCGCCGGCGCGGCGGCGGGCCTTGCGCAGGTCGCCTTCGGCGGCCCCGACCCGGAGCCGGAACGCCCCGCGAAGGGCGCTGGCGGCATGGCCGCGGCGCTGGCACTCCTCGGCGCCAAGCCCCCGACGCTGAGGAAGCGGCTCTGGGACGGCCAGGTCTACGCCTTCACCGACCTGCTCGGCTCCATGGGTCACTACTACCTCTTCGGGCTCCTCGCGACCGGCGCGGTGATGTCGCTGCTCCCGGAGAATGTCCTCGAAGGATTCGTCGGCGGGGGAGTGCTGGGCATGGTAGGCGTCGTGCTCATCGGCATGGCCATGTACACCTGCGCCTCCGCATCGACGCCGCTCGCCGCGGCGCTGATCCTCAAGGGCATGTCGCCGGGCACGGCCCTCGTCTTCCTGCTGGCCGGCCCCGCCATGAGCATCGCATCCCTGCAAGCGGTCCGCGCCATGCTCGGCGGTCGGGGGCTCGCGATCTACACAGCGGCGATCTTCATCTGCTCACTCGCGTCGGGCCTTGCCTTCGATGCGCTGAACACCGGCCTCGGATGGGACGCGCAGCTTGTGGGCGGGGGCCACATGCACGAGATGCTCGGTCCCGCGAGCCACGCGGGCGCCGTCGTCCTTCTCGCGCTGCTGGTGTACTACACGGCGAAGCGCAACGCCGCGCCCCTGCTGCGTCCCAAAGCGGGCCCGAAGCAACCCCACGCCGCCGCGAACGCCGCGCCGAACCCTTGCTGCGCGCACCATCCGGAGCCTGCGGCGTCGCCGGACCCCTCGACGACACCTTGAGCTTCCAATGGCGCCGGTGAAGAAACCCGCCCGCCCGCGGTAGGGTTTGCGGAGCCACTAAGCGTTGCCGCCCCTCCGCGGCGGGCGCAGATTGGCGCGAGCATCCTGCGAAGCGGACAGGCCATGAAACCGGGCACCCCTGAATCCTTCTGGCAAATGCAGCAGAGCGCGGTGCGGCGCAGCTTCTGGCTGCTTCCGTTCATCGGCGCGATCTACTTCATCTGCTTCGGGCTCGTCATCTTCGCGGGCGGCGGATTCGTCTTCCTGATTCTGCAGACCGCTTCGTCCCAAGCGCGCGGATCGGGCTTCGATCCCGCGCTGCCATGGCTCCAGATGGCCGCCGCCACCGCGGTCCTCGCCGGGGGCACCGCCGCCTACCAGTGGTACCGCGCGCGGTACCACGCCGCGGATCTCGTCGTGGACATGGTCCGCGCCCGTCCGATGAACCCGAAGGACCGCTACCACCAGCGACTCCTGAATGTGGTCGAGGAGATGCGCATCGCGGCGGGCCTGCCCAAGGTCGCGCTCATGGTGGTCCCATCGCCCGCGGTGAACTCCATGGCGGTGCTCGGCGCCGACGGCCAGCCGAAGGTGCTGGTGAGCGAGGGGATGCTCGCGCACCTCACCCGCGACGAGCAGCAGGCCGCCGTCGCGCACGAGCTGGCCCACCTCATCAACGGCGACACGTTCTTCGTCACGGTGCTCTGCTCGCTGGCGGGCTTCTTCGAGAGGATGAAGGAGTTCGCGACCAACACGAACCGCCCCGCGCACCACGAGCGCAGCGACGAGGGGGCGCATCCGTTCCTCTACATCGCGGCGGCGATCGGCGCCCTGCTGCTCAAACTGCTCTCCACCACCATCAGCCGCACGCGCGAGTTCGCCGCCGACGCCAAGGCGGTCGAGCTGACGCGCAACCCCGCCGCGGTCGCGGGCGCCGTCTACAAGGCTCAGATGCGCCGCTCCTTCCTGGGCAGCTTCCCCCAATCCTTCACCCCCATGTTCATCGTCGCGCCGGAAAGCGAACCCGGCGCGAACGACGATGGCTGGCTGTCCGGCTGGTTCTCGACGCACCCACCCATGATGGAGCGGGTGAAAGCGCTTTCGTCGCTCGCCAAGGCCACCCCGGAGCAGCTCATCCACGCGATCCACCACGGGGAGTCCCTCCGCGAAGCCGCCCGCGTCGACGCGGTCCCCGAGCAGGACCCGCGCGCGAGCCGCCCCGCGATCCCCGCCTGGTGGATGGGCGCCGGCGTGCTCCGCAAGCCGGAGGGCGTCCCCGACGAGGAGCCCGCCGCGGACACGACGGAGCGGTGGGAGCTCCCCGCGGGGCCGGACCGCTGGAGCGGCGCGCACACCGCCGAGGAACTGGTCGGCCTTCCGTTCTTCAGCCTCACCATGTTCGTCCGCCGCGCTGGTTCCGACCAGCCGGAGGTCGCGCGCGACAACGCGCGGATCCTCCGCGCCTTCAAGGACTTCCGGCAGCGCAACTCCGGCGCGCACCGGGTGGACGCGCCGGAGTGCCCGCACTGCCGCGTGAAGACGCGCGTCGACGAGTACGAGGGCGTTCCCACGCACCTGTGCCCGAAGTGCCGGGGGCGGCTGGTCAAGCGCGCGGACGTCCTGGCGGTGCTGACGCGCCGCGAGGTGAAGTTCCCCCCGCGCATCCGCGAGCTCGCGAAGCAGTTCCGCTTCAACGCCGGCATCAACCCGCGGAAGCGCTTCGACGCGCGGGAGCGCTCCGGCGGCGTCCTGCCTTGTCCGTTCTGCGGCGTCGCGATGCTCGAGAAACCATTCAGCTACCAGTACTTCGTCCCCGTTGACGAGTGCGTCGGCTGCGCGGTAACTTGGTTCGATCAAGATGAACTGGAGGTCCTCCAAGCCCTCGTTGAAGAGGCGGACGGCCACGGCGGAAAGTAGGAGCCATGCGGGCACTCGTGACAGGATTGAACGGCACTGTGGGCCGCGCGCTCCGCGCCGCCGCGGAAGCGGACGGCCACGAGGTGGTTGGCTGGGACCGCACGCGCGTGCCGATCGACCGCTACCAGCCCATGGAGGATTTCGTCCGCTCGGTGCGCCCCGACGTGGTGTACCACCTCGCGATCGCCTCGAACCCCACGGGGCGCGACAACGAGGGGTGGCTCGTGAACTACGAGTGGCCTAGCGAGCTCGCCTGGATCTGCCGCTCCCTCGGCCTGCGCTTCGTCTACACAAGCACGGTCATGGTCTTTAGCGACCGGGCGACCGGTCCCTTCTACCCCGACTCGCCGCCCGACGCCACGGTCGGCTACGGCTACGAGAAGCGCCGCGGCGAGGAACGCGTCTTCTACCAGTACCCCTCGGCGACCGTCGCCCGCCTCGGATGGCAGATCGGCGCGAAGGCGGGCTCGAACAACATGATCGACTTCTTCGAGCGTAACATGGCGGAGCACGGACGCATCGACGCCAGCACGCTCTGGCGCCCCGCGACCTCCTTCCTCGAGGACACCGCCAAGGCGCTGCTCTCGCTCGCCTGGATGCCGCAGGGGCTCTACGGCATCGACAGCAACCGGTCCGGCCACAATTTCCACCAGATCGCCACCGCCATCGCCAAGAAGATGAAGCGCGACTGGAACATCGTCGGCACCCAGTCCTTTTCGCAGGACCAGCGCATGCCCGACGAACGCGTCGACATCGCGCCGCTCGAGGAGCGCCTGCCGCAACTCCGCACCATGCGATAGGCGTGGACCTTCCGGCACGCGCGGTGCTCCGGTCGGGGCACCGATTCCCGGAGGCCCACCGCCCTTGACCAGATTCGCCGCGATCGCCGCTCTGTGCGCCCTCGCCACCGCCTGCGACCAGGCCCGCGACGAGTATACCTATACGCTGCCGTCGCCGCCTCCCACCATGCCTCCCCCGGAACAGCAGCCCGGCGCGCTCCCCGCGCAGCCGCCCGCGGGATCCCCTCCGCAGGCGGGCGCAGCCGTGCTCCCGCCCGCCGAGCCGTTCGACTTCACCTCGCAGAAGCCCGGCAGCCCCGACCTGATGCGCCCCGTCGAGCTCGCGGGCTACCGCTTCGCGGTTCCCGCCGCGTGGAGCGAAACCACCGCCGGCCGCCCGATGCGCCTCGCCGAGTTCAAGGCGGGCGCCAAGCACGCCATCCCCACCGAAATCGTGGTGTTCCACTTCGGCCCCGGGCAGGGCGGCAGCGCGGAGGAGAACGCTGCCCGGTGGCTCGGCCAGGTGCAGCCCGACGAGGACTCGACGCCGCAGGAGTACCTGACGGGGAACGTCGGCCCGCTCCGCCTCACGATGGTCGGCGCTTCGGGCACCTACACCGCCGCGCAGATGGGCCAGGCCACCTCCGCGCCGCAGGCTATGCCGGGCTTCGGCCTCATGGGCCTCGTGGTCGAGGGAGGCCCCGAGGGCTCGCTCTTCATCCGCATGACCGGTCCCCGCGAGGTGGTGCGCGAGGAGTCGCTGCCCTTCGTCTGGATGGCGGGCAGCTTCTCGCCCGCGGACGGCGGCGCCATACCGGCCGGAGAGGGCGGGGAGCAGCTCGATGTCGCGGGGCTCTCCTTCGCCCTGCCGCGGGAGTGGCGCAGCGTCCCCCCCGCGGGCGCCATGCGCGCGGCGCAGCTTGAGATTCCGAGCGGGGGGGAAACCCTCGAAGCGGTATTCTTCCACTTCGGTCCGGGTCAGGGGGGTGGCGCCGAGGCGAACATCCAGCGCTGGCTCGGCCAGATGTCGATGCCCGCTGATATCGCGCCGCTAACCTCCAAGGCGCAGGTGGGCGCGTTGACCATCCACGAGGTGATCGCGGAGGGCGACTGGAGCGGAGGCATGGCCCCGGGCGGAGTTCCCGCCAGCCCGCAGAAGGACGTCCGGTTGCACGGCTTCGTCGTGGAGGGCGGCCCCGAGGGGACCGTGTTTATCCGCGTGGTGGGACCGCTGCGTGCCGCGCGCCCGGTCGAGGAGGCGCTCCGGGCGTTCGTCGCGTCCGCCGGGGGCTGAGCCGTCCAGTCAGGTGCGCTGGACGCGGGGCTTGCGCGGGGTGTTCGAGTCGGGTTCCGGCACCGCCGCCGCCGGAACGGGCGCGGCGGGCGGGGGAGTGTGGTTGTGCTCGCCGAAATCCAGCTCGTCGAAGATCGAATCGTTGATGCCGTGCTCCTGCGTCGGCGGCTTCGGCGGCGCCTTCGACGCTGGCGGCGGAGCGGTGGGCTTCGGGGGAATCGCGGGCTGGATCGTCGGGACCTGCTTCGATGGACGGATCGGCTCCATGTCCTCGTAGCCTTCGATCCCTTCCAACTCGTCGTCGAGCGCGTGGAAGGCGCTTTCGACGTCCATCTCGTCGGGGGGGCGCATCAGTTCGCCGGAAGCCATGCCGGCGGACTCGTCGAGCACGCGGCTCCCTTCCAGCAGGCAGCTCATCGCCGGGAGGTTGATCGTGGACTTCGTGGTCAGGCAGCCCTTGTGGACGCGGATTTCCGGGCTGGCGATCGAGAAGAGGATGCGGAACGCATCCATGCCGTAGATCTCGTCGATGGTCTCCGCGTGGATCACGTTGCCGCCGCGCATGTAGATCGAGCCGATCGTGCCCTTGCCGGTAAGGCGCACCGTCTTGTCGAGGCGCTTCTCGCCGAACAGCTGGATCAGGTCGCTGACCTCGAGGCCGAAGGCGTCCGTGTGCAGGTTGTTCATCGACTTCAACAGCATCTTGAGCTGGTTCGCGCAGCCCTCGAGATCCTCCTGCGGGTGGCGCAGCACCTTGGCCGCGCCTTGCGCCAGCAGCGCCACCTCGTAGGCGGCGAGCACGTCCACCAGGCACACCACCACTTCCCACCACGTCGTGCGGTTCTGGATCAGGTGCGAGACGCGAGACAGATCCGTTTCGGGATTCATCCCGATGACGAGGAGGCCCGTCCTCGAAACGTGCCACGGCTCCTGCGCGAGGTCGTGGAGCAGCCGGATTTCCGTCGGCAGTCCATCGTCGCCGAGCATCGAAATCACGGTGGCGGAGGTGCTCGGCTCGAGGCCGGCGAACACAAGCGATGTCAAACTGCGGTGCGGCATGAAGTGGGCCCGGTTAGAATCTCAGAGGTTACCCCTACTCCCCGGCAGCCCCTCCCGTAAAGCGCTATTCGCTGGCCGGCGGGGGCCGGAGTATCTTCGAGGATCGCGCGCGCGATTCTCCCGTTTGCTCTTGGCCACCCCGAGCTCCGCCCGCGATGCTCGCGGCGAGTCACAGACCCTCCCCCCCGCGGGGGAACCGGAGCCAGCAAGCCACCATGAGTATGATCGAATCGATCCACGCCCGCGAGGTCCTAGATTCGCGTGGCAACCCGACCATCGAGGTCGAGGTGATGCTCGAGACCGGAGCGACGGGCCGCGCCATGGTCCCGTCCGGCGCCAGCACCGGCGAGAACGAAGCGCTCGAACTCCGCGACGGCGACCCGAACCGCTACCTGGGCAAGGGCACGCTGAAGGCCGTCGAGAACGTGAACGACCGCATCGCCGGCGCGCTCCTCGGCCAGGAGTCCACGGAGCAGGCCGCCATCGACTACACGATGCTTGAAATGGACGGCACCGAGAACAAGTCGAACCTCGGCGCCAACGCCATGCTCGGCGTCTCCCTCGCCGTCGCCCGCGCCTCCGCGGACGACCTCGGGCTTCCGCTCTACAACTACCTCGGCGGCGTGAACGCCAAGATCCTCCCGGTCCCGATGATGAACATCATCAACGGCGGCGCCCACGCCGACAACTCGATCGACTTCCAGGAATTCATGATCATGCCCGTCGGCGCGGCCACCTTCGCCGACGCGCTGCGCGCGGGGGCCGAGATCTTCCACGCCCTCAAGAAGGTCCTCAAGGGCAAGGGCATGAACACGAACGTCGGCGACGAGGGCGGCTTCGCCCCCAACCTCGCCACCGCGGAGGACGCCCTCGACACGATCATGAGCGCCATCGAGAAGGCCGGCTACAAGCCGGGCGAGGACGTCAAGATCGCCCTCGATTGCGCCGCCTCCGAGTTCTACGACAAGGCCCGCAAGGTCTACGTCTTCAAGAAGTCCTCCAAGGCCGAGCACACCGGCGACCAGATGGTCGAGTTCTACAAGAAGCTCTGCGCGTCCTACCCGATCATCAGCATCGAGGACGGCTGCGACGAAGGCGACTGGGACACCTGGAAGACCCTCACCGACGAACTCGGCAAGAAGGTCCAGCTCGTCGGCGACGACCTCTTCGTCACCAACACCCGCTACCTCCAGAAGGGCATCGACCTCGGCGTCGCCAACGCGATCCTCGTCAAGGTCAACCAGATCGGCACGCTCACCGAGACGCTCGACGCCATCGAACTCGCGAAGCGCAACAACATGACGGCGATCATCTCGCACCGCTCCGGCGAGACCGAGGACTCCACCATCGCCGACATCGCCGTGGCGACCAACGCGGGCCAGATCAAGACCGGCTCCCTGTCGCGGTCGGACAGGATCGCGAAGTACAACCAGCTCCTCCGCATCGAGGAGGAACTGGGCAGCGCCGCGATCTACCCGGGTGTGGCCACGTTCTACAACCTGAAGAAGTAGCCAACCGCGCCCCCGCGCGCACCGGCCCCGGCGGGCGAAAACCCGCCGGGGCCTTTCAGTTGAATAGCCCCCGCCGCCCCCGGTACTTCCTACCGAGATCAAGCACGCCCACCGCCCGAGGGCCACCGCATGGAAGTCGTCGGCTGTTTCCCCTTCTTGCTGTTCGCCCTCGTTGGCGGCCTAATCGTGGCCCTCGTGGTGCACGCCGCCAAGGCCGCCCGCAGGCGGCAGGAAGCGCTCGCCGCCTTCGCCGCCCAGTACGGATGGACGTACCTGCCGGCCCGCCGCACGGACCTCGAGGGCCGCTGGCCGAAGTTCCCCTTCCTGCGGCAAGGCGACCGCAGGTACGCCGCCAACTATCTCGAGGGCGAGTGGCGCGGGCACCGCGCGTGCGCCTTCGACTACCACTGGGAGGAGACCACCGGAACCGGCGAGGACCGCCGCACCACCAGCTACGCCGCGACGTTCGTGATCGTCTCTCCCAGCCTCCGGCTGCAGCCGTTCGCCGTCCGCCCCGAAGGCATCTTCGACCGCGTCGCCGAGTTCTTCGGCGCCCAGGACATCGACTTCGAGTCCGCCGAATTCAGCCGCCGCTTCCACGTCTCGTCGCCGGACCGGCGGTGGACCTTCGACCTCTTCCACCCGCGCTGCATCGAGTTCTTCATGGCGGAGGGATTCCAGCGCATGGCGTGCGATGGAACCTCCTTGGCCGCCGACTGGCAGACCCGCATCCTGACGCCGATGGAAATCTACCAGCGCCTCGAACGGCTGCACCGGTTCCTCGATCAGATGCCCTCGCACCTGCGCGCGGAAGGAGCCTGAACCAGTGGAACCCTTCCTTTGCGTCTTGTTCGCGCCGGGGCTGCTCGCGGGCGTGTGGCTGATGCTGATCTACAACTCGCTCGTCCGCCACCGCAACCACGTGGCCGAGTCGTGGTCCGGCATCGATACGGAGCTGAAGCGGCGCTACGACCTAATCCCGAACCTCGTATCGACGGTGAAGGGCTACGCGGCGCACGAGGCGCAGGTGCTCGAGGCGGTCGCCCGCGCCCGCGCCGCGAGCGGCTCCGGCGTGGACCAGCGCGCCGACGCGGAGCGCTCCGTGGTAAGCGGCCTGCGGACCTTCCTCGCGGTCGCGGAGTCCTATCCGCAGCTCAAGGCGGACGCGCAGTTCCTGGCGCTGCAGCGCGAACTCGCGGAGACCGAGAACCGCATCCAAGCCGCGCGCCGCTTCTACAACGCGAACGTCCGCGACCTGAACAATCTCGTCCAGTCGTTCCCGTCGAACCTCGTCGCGAGCACCTTCGGCTTCCGGCAGTCGTCGTTCTTCGAGGTCGAGTCGGCGCTCGAACGCGAGGCGCCTAAGGTCGCCCTTTAGGCCCCGTCGTAATCCGCCAGCAGCAGCTCCGCCGTGCGCTTCGCGGCGCCGCGGTTCGCCTCCGCCGCCGCGCGCCCCGCCGCGCCTAGCCGCGCGCGTTCCCCCGCATCGCCGGTAAGCCTGGCCAGCACCTCCGCCAGCGAGCCTCGCGGCACCTGCAGTAGCGCGCGCGCCGCGTCGAGGATCCGGACCAGCTCCGGCTGGTTGTGCATGTCCGGACCGAACAGCACCGGCAGGCCATGGACCGCGGGCTCGAGGACGTTGTGGCCTCCGGTTCCATTCCAGCTACCGCCCACGATCGCGACATCGCCGCCGCCGTAGGCGCGCCCGAGCACCCGCATCTTGTCCAGCAGAAGCACCGGCGCGCCCCCCGGCGGCGCGGGCCCGGCGCTGAGCCGGTGCGACGGGCCGCGCTTCGCTAGGCGCTCCGCCACCGCATCGAACCTCTCCGGGTGCCGCGGGGCGATGACGAGGCGCAACGGCAGGCCAGCGGCGCGCAGCTCCGCGACCGTCGACACCAGCAAGTCCTCTTCGCCCTCGTGCGTGGAGCCGGCCACTAGGACCATTTCGCCCGCTCCGACGCCCCACTCCGCCCGCATCGCAGTCCGCTCGTCGGGGGTCAGCGGCTCCGGTAGAGCGTCGAACTTCACGTTCCCCGTCACGCGGATCCGCCGGTCGGAGCCGACGACGCGCGCCATCCGCTCGGCGTACTCGTCGTTCTGCATCAGCAGCAGGCGGAAGGCGGAAAGCGCGGGGCGGAACAGCGGCGCGAGTCGCTCGTAGCGCGCCGCGGAACGGGCGCTGAGCTTCCCGTTCGCCAGATACGCGGGAAGCCCGCGGCGGCGGCACTCGCCAAGCAGGTTCGGCCAAAGCTCGGTCTCGAGCACCACGTACAGGCTGGGCCGATGGGCCGCGAGGAAACGCCGCACCACCCAGGAGAAGTCGAGCGGCGCATAGGTGTGCCGCTCGATGCCGGGGAGCGATTTGTGCGCCTGCGCCTGTCCGGTCTCCGTCGTCGTCGTGGAGAGGAAACGCCAAACGGGCTTGTGGGAGTGGAGTTCGCGGAAGAGCGCCCCCGAGGCCACGGTCTCGCCGACCGACACGGAGTGCAGCCAGCAGCGCTCGACCGCGGGCAGTGGCGGGCTCGGCAGGCGCCGCCCCAGCATGGACGGCAGCGAGTCGCGGTACTTGCCATGGCGGAGGCGTTTGTATCCCATGATCGCCGCGTAGGGAGGCGCGGCAGCGAGGTAGGCAAGGTCCCACGGGGTCATGGCAGGACCGTCGCACCCGGTGTCGGGTGGCCGCAAGAGCCCCGGAAGGCGGTCACGCCCCCGCCCCGAACGGCACGATTCCATCATACCGCTAGGCACCATGCGGTCTGATGGCCGCTAAGTTGCGTTGTTTTGCGCCAAACCGGCGATACATGCCGAAGAATGGGCGCCTTGGGCGCCTTCCACAGGGGAACTGCTCCGTGCGTACATTGCGCCACGCCACATTGATCACCATCTTGTTCGCGGCGACCGGCTGCCTGGTCGGCCCGAAGAACGTCACGCTCGACACCTCCGCGCCGGAGAGCCTCGCGGGCCGCCTCGCCATCACCGACGCCGCTGCCGAAATGGCCGCCGTCAAGCCCGCCACCGCCTGGTGGGAACGCTTCAACGATCCAAAGCTGAACGAACTGATCGGCCGCGCGCTCAAGGCGAACCAGGACCTCGAGGTGGCGAAGGAGCGCATCCGCGCCGCCCGCGCCGGCGCCCGCGGCGTGAAGTCCGCGCTCGTCCCGACGGTCGACTCGAACAGCTCCGTCTCGAAGTCGCAGAGTTCGCTGCGGGCCCGCGCGGAGGAGCAGGACCAGGAGTTCTTCGGCGCCGACCGCTACTCGCGCAACTACAGCTCGTCCATCGACGCCGCTTACGAAATCGACATCTGGGGCAAGAACCGCCAGGGCATCGAGGGGGCCAAGCAGGGCATCCTCGCCGCGGAGGCGGCGTACCGCGCCACCGTGCTCTCCTTGGTGGCCGAAGTCGCGGCGACCTACTTCGAGGCCCGCGGCGCCGAGGAGACCCGCCTGCTCATCGCGGAGGAAGTGAAGAACCGCGAGGAGTTCCTCGAGATCATCGTCCGCCGCGAGAAGAGCGGCCTCACCTCGCCGCTCGACACCCGGCGCCAGGAAGTCGAGATCGCGAACGTCCGCGCGCAACTCCCCGCCGCGGAGACGCGCGTGGTCCGGGCCAACTACCGCCTCGCCACGCTCCTCGGCGAGAATCCCCAGACCTTCGACATGGAGAGCGCCAAGCTCGCGGGGCTCCCCGTGCTGCCGCTCGTCCCGGAGGGCCTGCCCGCCGACCTGATGCGCCAGCGCCCCGATGTGCTGCGGGCCGAAGCCGTCGCACGCGGTGCGGCGGCGGACATCGGCGTCGCCCTCGGCGACATGTACCCGTCGCTGACCGCCAGCGCCTCCGCCGGCTACAGCTCCGCCTTCTTCGGCGACTTCATGGACGACCTCTCCGACAAATGGACGCTCGCCTCGGCGCTGCGTCTCCCGCTCTTCGACGGCGGGCGGCGCTACGCCGAGCTCGAAGCGCGCCGCGCCCAGTTCCGCGAGGCGGTCGCCGCATACCGGCAGACCGTTCTCCTCGCCCTCGAGGAAATCAACACCAGCCTGGTCGCCGCGTCCAAGAGCCGCGAAAGCCGCTCGGCCCGCTATGCCGCGCTCGAGTCCGCCCGCGAGGCGAACCGCATCGCCCGCGAGCAGTACCGCGCCGGCTCCATCGCCTTGGTGGACCTGCTGGATTCGCAGCGCACGGAGCTGCAGACCCGCCAACTGGTCATCGACGCCGACCAGCAGACCGTTACGGATGTCGTCAGCCTCTATAAGGCTTTCGGCGGCGGCTGGGATGTGACGGCGGTCGACCCCGTGGCGCTTCCCGAGCGGAGCACCGGGCGCCGGATCGCGGAGAACATCCCGCTTTGGGCGGCCGGGCTGGACGACCCGTTCGACGCGGACGAATCCGGCAAGTCAGGGAATCCCTAAAACGCTTACGGGGTTGACACCGAGGGGGCCACGTCCCACACACCCCGCTCTTGCGGAGTAAGGCGGCACCCCTAAAGCACTTTAGGGTGTCTGACTGCCGTTGACCCCCCGCACGGGGCATACCTTGACTACGTCAGGTTGCTACAAACCTTCACCAAGGTTAAGGAGAGTCAGTCTTGAACGACTTCGTTAAGAAGTTCGCCCAAATGTCGCTGGTTTCGTCGGTCGCCGCGCTTGCGCTGACGGGCTGCGCCACCAAGGGCCAGCACAGTGATCTTTCGTTCCGCGTCGCGCAGCTCGAGGATTCGATGCGCACGGAGCGTCCCACCACCGTTATCCGCGAGTCGGGCGCGACGTACCAGTCCCGCCTGCGCTCCGTCCCCGCGGACATGAACGGCGCCTTTATGGCGATCCCGACGGGCAGCGAGCAGTCCAGCGCTCTTCTGATCGAGAAGCACGTCCCGAAGGTCGTCAACGTCGGCCAGGAGTTCAGCTACGAGCTGTACGTCACGAACCTGACCGAGAACCTGAACCTGAAGGACATCGTCCTTGAAGACACGCTCGACGGCAACTTCCGCTTCGCGAGCGCCACGCCCGCCCCGACCAGCTCGGGCGGCGGGATGCTGCGCTGGACCATGGCGAACCTCGCCCCGGGCCAGACCGAGAAGGTCACCGTGAGCGGCACCGCCGGAGCCGAGGGCGAGTACGAGTTCTGCGCCACCGCCTCCTACACGCCGTACTTTTGCATCGGCCTCCTCGCCGAGCAGCCCGGCCTCGAAATCCGCAAGACCGGCCCCGCCTCGGTCCTCCTTTGCGACGAGATCGTCTACACGGTCGTCGTCACGAACCCGGGCACCGGCGCCACCACGAACGTCACCGTTTCGGACAGCCTGCCCGAGGGCGTGACCACGCTCGACGGCGCGCGCACCTACTCGGCCGAGATCCCGGTCCTGGCCTCCGGCGAGAGCCGCGAGTTCACGATCCGCGCCAAGGCCAACCGCACCGGCACCTTCACGAACACCGCCACGGCGGATGCTTCGGCGCAGGGCCTCACGGTCAGCTCGCAGAACGTGACCACCACCGTCACGCAGCCGCAGCTCGCCGTCTCCCTCGAGTGCTTCGACCGCATCTTCCTCGGGAACCCGCTGGAGTACTCGGTCACGGTCTCGAACAACGGCGACGCCGCCGCGGCGGACGTCGTCCTCGTCCAGAACCTCGCGAGCTGCACCACGTTCGAGAGCGCTTCGGACAACGGCTCGTTCTCCGGCGGCCAGGTCCGCTGGAGCCTCGGCACCCTGAACGCCGGCCAGTCGCGCACCGTCACGGTCCGCGCCCGCGGCGCCCAGATCTGCACCGCCGAGACCTCGGTCTACGCTGAGGGCGTCTGCGCCCCGCGCGTCGACGACGAGTGCGAGACGGAGATCCAGGGCATCCCGGCGATCCTGCTCGAAGTGATCGACGTCGAAGACCCGGTCCGGGTCGGCGGCGAGACGGTCTACGTCATCACGGCCACGAACCAGGGTTCGGCGGTCGGCACCAACATCGCAATCACGGCGTCGGTGGAGAAGGCTTCCATCCTCGACGTGACGGGCGACACGAGCGGCTCGGTCTCCGGCATGAACGTCACGTTCTCGCCGCTGCCCTCGCTCGCTCCGAAGGCCGAAGCCACGTGGCGCATCCGCGTCCGTGCCGAGCAGGCCGGCGACGTCCGCTTCAAGGTGATCATGAACAGCGACCAGCTCTCCCGCACGGTCGAAGAAACCGAAGCGACGAACTTCTACGAGTAAGCCGCTTCACGGAGGGGGGCCCAGCGCCCCCCTCCGCCTCCATCCAGTACCCGGACCGGCCCGCCTAGCGCGGGCCGGTTCCCATTTTCTAAGGTTCCGCGCACCATGGCGACATTCGCGATCTATATCGCCCAGAGCCTCGATGGTTTCATCGCCGCCGATGATGGCTCGGTCGAATGGCTCGATCACTTCAGCAGCTTCGACTACGGCTTCGACCAGTTCCTCGACGGCGTCGGCACACTGGTCATGGGGCGCCGCACCTACGACCAGATCCTCACCTTCGGCGAGTGGCCCTACGGCCAACACCCGGCGGTCGTCGTCACCTCGAAACCATTGCATGCGATGCCCGGCGCGAACGTCCGCGCCCATCACGGCGACCTCAAGGAATTGGTCGCCAGCCTATCCGCACGGGACGAACTGGTCTGGATCGTCGGCGGGGCGGAGCTGATCGCCGGCATGATCGCGGCGGGCGCCGCGCCCCGGCTCGAACTCCACATCATGCCGATCCTCATGGGCTCGGGCGTCCCGCTCTGGAAGCCCCACGCCACGCGCGGACGCTACCGCCTGGTGCGGAAGTCCGCCTACGACAACGGCGTCGTGTCGCTCAACTATGTGCCGATGGAGCAGCCTTAGCCGACGGCGCTAGCTGCGCCCCGTGGAACCGAAGCCGCCGGCGCCGCGGGCTGTCGCGGGCAGGTCAGCCTCCGGCGTGACGCGCCACTCGGCGCGGACCACTGGCGCCAGCACCGCCTGCGCGATCCGGTCCCCGCGGCGCACCGTGAAGGGCTCCGGGCCGAAGTTCATCACGACCACCATTAGCTCGCCCCGATAGTCGCTGTCGATGGTGCCCGGCGAATTGAGCAGGCCGATCCGGTGCCGCGCGGCGAGGCCACTGCGCGGGCGGATCTGCAGCTCGTAGCCGTCGGGGATCGCGAACACCAGACCGGTCGGCACCAGCGCGAGGGCGCCCGGGCCGATCACCAACGGCTCCGCGACCGCCGCGAGCAGGTCCGCCCCCGCCGCGCCCGCGGTTTGGTAAGCGGGCAGTGGAAGGCCCTCGCCATGCGGCAGCAACGCGATCGGAACGGGAACGGGGGAGCTGCTCAAGGGGGGCCTCGCAGGCGCGGGATCTTTGGCCGTTGCGTCGCGCGCGGCGCGTCCTCCACAACGGTGCCGACAGGAGGAGCGCCATGGCCGACTCGCCCGCAAGCCAAGACTCCATCGCCCAGCTCGGGGTCTCGTCCGACATCCCACCCAAGCCGCTGTGCTGGATCGAGATTCCGGTCAGCGACGTGCGCGCCGCCGCGCACCGCTTGAACGCTTTGTTCGGCTGGACCGTGCGCGAGCCGCACACCTCCGCCTTCGCCTTGATGATGACGGGCAACCACGAGCCCGTCGGCCTTTCCCTCGTGCTCCGCGAGACCGCGGAAGGGGGCAACGACGAGCCCATGACCACGCTGGTGGGCGTCAACATCGGCGTGGACACGATCGAGGAAGTCTACGCGGGCGCCCTTTCGACCGGGTTCATGCCGGTCGAGCCGCCCCACGCGGTGCCGCAGGCGGGCCACGGCATGCGCGCCGTGATCCGCGACCCGGACGGCAACCTGTTCGGGCTTTGGCGCGACTGAAGGAAACGGCCGGGCGACATGATGGAAGCGATCGAAGAGGGCACTCTGGCAGGGCCGCGGCGCGTCGGACTCCCCGCCGTTGTCGCCATTGACGGCGTCGCCGGCGTCGGCAAGACCGCCGTGGCGAAGGCCCTCGCGGAGCGCCTCGGCTGGCGGCACCTCGATACCGGCGCCATGTACCGCTACATCACCTGGCGCGTTCGCGAGGCCGGCCTGGATCCCGCCGACACCGAAGCAGTCGCCGAACTGGCCCGCGGCGTCCACTTCGCGTGGCGCGCCGATGGCGGCCTCGATGCGGACGGCGTGGAACTGCCCGGCGAGATCCGGTCGCAGGAAGTGACGCGCCTCGTCGCGGCGGTCGCCGACAACCAGCGCGTGCGCTCGCACCTCGTCCGCGAGCAGCGCCGCCTCGGCGAGGAAAGTCC
Organism: Candidatus Sumerlaeia bacterium; assembly: GCA_033764015.1. GTDB lineage: Bacteria > Sumerlaeota > Sumerlaeia > SLMS01 > JANRJK01 > JANRJK01. The sequence continues at coordinate 221,982 of JANRJK010000002.1, forward strand.
CTGCGTGATCGAGGGCCGCGACATCGCCACGGTCGTCTTCACCGATTCGCCCTTCAAGTTCTTCCTCGACGCGGACCCCTCGGAACGCGCGTCGCGTCGGCTAGGGCAGCTTCACCGGCAGGGGCACGAGGCGGAGTTCGACCGCGTGCTCGCCGATGTGATGGAGCGCGACGCCCGCGACCGCGCGCGCCCCGTGGGCGGCATGCGGCCCGCCGACGACGCGGTGCACCTCGACACCACGAGCATGGGAAAGCAGCAAGTCGTCGAGTGGCTCGCGCGGCGGGTGCTGTCGCCGGAGGCGCCGTGAGCGGATCGCCCGCGGAAGCGCCCCGCGAGGAACTGGGCGCGCGCACGCTCGACTACGACAAGCTCCGCAACGACGTCCTCCGGCCGCCGGTGGACTTCAGGGTCGTCCGCTCGCTGAGCCATTGGATCATCTTCCTCCTCCTCCTCGTCTACTTCCGCGTCTCCGTGCGCGGCTGGTGGAACCACCCCGCGAAGGGTCCCGTGCTCGTCACGGTGAACCACGTCTCGAACCTCGATCCGTTCGTGGTGGCCGGGCTGGTGCGCCGCTATCCGCGGGTGATGTGCAAGGAGTCGCTGCTGCACATCCCGGTGCTCGGCTACTGGTGCCGCGCCGTCGGCGGCTTCCCCGTGCGGCGGGGCATGGCGGACCGCTGGGCGGTGCGCATGGCGCAGGAGGTCCTGGAGGCGGGCGTCCCCTTCCTGATCTTCCCCGAGGGCACTCGCTCGCGCGACGGCAAGCCGCAGGAAGCGCAGCCCGGCGCGGCGATGATCGCCGTGAACGCGCCCGCCGACACATGGATCCTTCCGGTGCGCATCGAGGGCACCTACGCGGCGATGCCGCCCGGCGCCCGCTTCCCGATGCCCCGGAAGGTGCGCGTTTTCTACGGAAAGCCTTGGAAAGTTGCCGATCTAGGCGAGGCGCCCCAAGAAAAAAAAGCGTTGTATCGCGCCGTGGCGGGCGAAATGATGAAGAGGATCGCGGCGGCGTAGCGCACGCCTCCGCAAGCCCGGCGCAACCCATCGCGGAGCGGTGCTCCAACTCCGGCCCAGCCATCGCCCGGAGTTTTCGGAACACCCGCCACCGGATGACACTCCGCTCCGAACGCTGGCACCAAGTCCAGCACGAAACCACGGTCCAATGGACGTCCAGAACCGATGAGCAGCGAAGCTAACCTCAACGACCACAACAACTCCGAACTCGAGCAGGAAATGGCGGAGTTCGACAAGTACATGGATCAGGCCTTGGCCGCGGACGCGGGCATGTCCGGCGGGGCCCTCCTAGAGGTGACGGTTGTTGAAATCCTCGAGGACCGCGTCCTCGTCGATACCGGCGGCAAGGCGGAAGCCCATATCGCGCTGGATGAGTTCGTCAAGGTCGGCGACCAGTACCAGGTTGCCGTCGGCGACAAGATTTCCGTGGTGCGCGTCCGCCAGACCGCCGACGGCCCCGTTTACAGCCACCGCGAGGCCCGCGCCCGCGCGGCGCAGGACGCCGTCGCCGAGGCGCACAAGGACAAGAAGCCGCTCAAGGGCCTCGTCACTGGCGTGGTCAAGGGCGGCCTCACGGTCGACATCGGCGTCGGCGCCTTCATGCCCGCCAGCCAAGTGGACCTCTTCAAGATTCCCGACCTCAACACGCTCGTCGGCCAGGAGATCGAAGCCTACGTCATCGAGTTCGATCCGCGCCGCCGGCGCGCCGTTCTTTCGCGCCGCCAGCTGCTCTTCGAGCAGCGCGAGTCCGAGCGCCGCGAGGCCCTCGGCAAGCTCGAAGTCGGCTCGCGCGTCCGCGGCCGGGTGAAGAGCGCCCTCGAATTCGGCGCCTTCCTCGACCTCGGCGGCGTCGACGGCTTCATCCCCCGCGAGGAAGTGTCCTACGACCGCGGCACGCCGCCCTCGCGCATCCTCAAGGCGGGCGAGGAAGTCGAAGTCGTCATCGCCAAGGTGGACCCGGAGACGGGAAAGATCACCCTTTCGCGCAAGCGCGCCCTCGCCGATCCGTGGGAGACCATCGACCAGCGCATCCAGGTCGGCGACTCGATCAAGGGCACCGTCGTCTCGATCCAGAACTACGGCGCCTTCGTCCACGTCGAAGAGGGCGTCACCGGCATGATCCACGCCGGCGACATGAGCTGGTCCCTCGGGAACAAGAAGCCGGGCGACTACGTGAAGGCCGGCGAGACGATCGACGTGAAGGTGCTCGAACTCGACAAGGAGAAGCGGCGCCTTTCGCTCGGCATCAAGCAGATCCAGGAGGATCCCTGGGAGGCGGTGCGCCGCGAGTACCCCGCGGGCGCGCGCGTCAAGGGCACCGTCACCTCGCTCACCAACTACGGCGCCTTCGTCAAGATCGGCGACTTCTTGGAAGGAATGATCCACGTCTCCGACATCGTCTGGGAGCGCCGCCTCTCGCACCCGAAGGAAGTCCTCACGGTCGGGCAGGAAGTGGAAGCCATCGTGCTTAAGAGCGAAGGCGACACGCGCCGCCTCTCGCTCGGCCTCAAGCAGCTTCAGGAGTCCCCCTTCGAGGCGTACGCCAACGCCCACCCGGTCGGCTCGGTCGTCAGCGGCAAGGTCACGCGCTTCGCCCCGTTCGGCGCGTTCGTCGAACTCGCCGAGGGACTCGAGGGCCTGATCCACATCAGCCAGATCGACGTGCATCGCGTCGAGCTGCCCGAGAAGGCGCTCCAGCTCGGTGAGGAAGTGAAGGCCAAGGTGCTCAAGTACGAGGCGAAGAACCGCAAGATCTCGCTCTCGCGCAAGGACGCGCTCCGCAACGCCGAGCGCGAGTCCATCAAGCAGTATCTCGGCAAGAGCAACAAGGCCGAGAACCGGCTGAACACCTTCGGAGACGCCCTGCGCCAAGCGCAGGAAGGCAACGGCAAGAAGTAAGGCGGTTCCCAAGCGGCACCCCAAGATCGAGACGCCCCCGGAGCGAGAGCTCCGGGGGCGTCTTCACGTTCAGGGGGTCTGCTTTCCACCGGGCGGGAGCACATCCTCGCGCGGGGATCGCGGAACGGGGTCGAAGCCGCCTTTGCAGAGCGGTTGGCAGCGGAGCAGCCGCCACACGATCAGCCAGACGGCCAGCGGTAGGCGCTTGGTCTGGAGCGCCTCCTCCGCGTAGCAGGAGCAGGTGGGGACGAAGCGGCATTGGCCCCCGAGCAGCCAAGAGAGGCGCCGCCGGTACCAGCCGACGACCGCGAGAAGCGCCCGGCGGCCGGCGTGGTCGGCTAGTCCGAGGAAACGGCCCATGCGTGGAAGCGCCCGAGCGCTTCGTGCAACTCCGCTTGGAGCTGCTGGAATGTCGACGCCGCCGCTTCGGGCTTGGCCGAGACCACGAGGTCCCATCCCGGCGCGATGCGAGGCAGCGAAAGGCGGAACGCCTCCCGGATCCGCCGACGCACGCGGTTGCGCACGACCGAGTTGCCGACCTTGCGGGAGATCGCGAGGCCCAGCCGGGGTGGCTCGTTCGAATCTGTCTTGTGGAGGAGTCGGACGACGAGGTGGGAGGTCGTCCACCGCCTTCCGGTCCGGAGCGCCCGCTCGATGTCCTGCTTTCGGCGCAGGCGGTTCTCCGGACGGAAGCGGAAGGGGTGCCGGTCGCTACCCGGCGGGGTCACTCGTCGGAGACGGTGAGGCGGTGGCGGCCCTTGGCGCGGCGGCGCGCCAGCACGGCGCGTCCGTTCTTGGTGGCCATGCGCGCGCGGAATCCGTGCTTGCGGACGCGGCGTGTGCGGTTTGGTTGGAACGTTCTCTTCATGGGTGTCGCATCCAGCGGGAGTCAAAGCCGCACTTTGTCGCCGCGTCCCCGGCGCCGTGTCAAGCTCGGAGGTTGCGGTTTCCTGCGGGCGCGTCCGGCGCGGGCGAGTCCCACCGTTCCAGGACCCGCGCCACCTCGCCAGCCCAAACGTCGTACGCCTCCGCCGTCAAGTGCACGCCATCGCCCGTGAACCGCTCTTGCAGCAGGCCGTCATCGCCCCGGAACAGCACCCACAGGTCGATCAGCTCCGCCGCCAGCCGCGCGGCCAGCGCGGCGATGCCCGCGTTGAAGTCCTCCGCCGCGGTGTTGAAGAGGCCCGAATCGAGGCGCGCCAATCCCGCGGGGGGCAGCGTGTGCAGGCAGAGGCGGCACGCCGGAAGCCTCCGCTTCGTCTCCGCGAGCAGCTCCTCCAGATCCCGGAGCGTCCGCTGCGGTCCGCCGCCCGGGAGCGTCATGTCGTTGGTGCCGACGAGGACGAAGAGCGCTTGCGGACGCACCGCGAGCACGCTCGCGCCCCAGCGCGCGGCCAGCCCCCGGTGCGGGGCCTCGGGGCGGTAGGCGCCGACGCCGTCGCCCGCGATCCCCCGGTTGAACCACTCCCGCCCCGGGAGGAGGCGCCCCAGCGGGAAGTTCTGCACAAGGGAATCGCCCACGAAGACAATGCGCTCGCCGCCGCCGCCGCTGAGCGAGGCGTTCTGCCGCTCGAATCGCCCGAGCTGCGAAAGGTAGTATGCGGACCACTGCTCCACGCGATGGGCTTGGTTCCTCGCGCGTGGATCGAACCGGAAGGAAGGCGCCGCCGCAAGGCCGGGGCGCGGGGCGGCGACTTCCGCGTTGACCGCTTCGGGAGCGCAGGCGACGCTCACCAGCGGTTCATCCGAAAGGTGGCCGGTCGGAGTTGTCCGCCATGGCGGTGGCTCCGCGCGGCCGCGCAGGCAAATCCCGCCCATCGGCGACAGGGACAGGTGCTCTCGCGTGATCAAGTGCTCCGTTTGCGGATACGACAATCTGGACTCGGCCGAGTTCTGCCTCAACTGTGGTTCGAAGTTGGAGCGGATCAGCGAGCCCATCGACGATATCAGCGGCGAGGCGACGATCGTGATCGACCCGCGTGCGCTCAAACGCCAAGCGGAGCAGAAGGCCGCCGAGCAGGCAGCGCAGCAGTCGGCTCCGCCGCCGCCCCCGCCCCCGCCGCCCCCGCCCGCCACTCCGCCTCCGCCTTCCGTGTCGGCCCCGCCTCCGCCTCCCCCGTCATCGGCCGCGCCTCCGCCTCCGCCGCCCCCCGCCCAGGCTTACGCTCCGCCGGCTCCCCAAGCTCCGCCCCCGCCGATCGCAAGCGATCCGGTCGGTGGCGGCCCGCTCGACGGATTCAACCAAGCCGATGTCATGGCCAAGGTCTCGGTGATCACCGGCGCGGTCTCCATCGTGATGGGATTCTGCTGCGGGCTCCTCGTCCTGCCGCTGGGCCTTACCGCCATCGTGACGGGGTATCTCGCCAAGTCGAAGAACACATCAGGTGCCGACGCCAAGTTCGGCCTGTACGGCATGGTCCTCGGCGCCGTCGGTCTCGGCATCTCGATCGTCTTCGGACTCATCGGCGCGATCCTGTTCTAGGGATTCAGCGCCAGCGAATACGGCCCGGGTGGCGCGCCGCGTCCCCGGGCCGTTGTTCTTGAAGGGCACATCCCCATGCCGCACACCCCGAAGACCGCCCTCTACCCGGGCTCCTTCGACATCCTCACGAACGGCCATCTGGACCTGATCCAGCGCAGCAGCCGCATGTTCGACCGCGTGCTCGTGGCGGTGGCGGTCAACTCGTCCAAGTCGCCGACGTTCACCATCGAGGAGCGCCTCGAGGTGCTCCGCAAAGCGACCGCCTCGCTGCCCAACGTCGAGTGCGCCACCTTCCAGGGCCTCACGGTCGCGTTCGCGAAGGAGGCCGGCGCGCGCTTCATCGTCCGCGGCCTGCGCGCCGTGTCCGACTTCGATTTCGAGCTCCAGCTCGCGATCATGAACCAGCAGCTCGAGCGCGGCGTGGAGACGATCTTCCTCTCCGCGTCGCCGGAGTACATCTTCCTCAGCTCGAACACGATCCGCGAGGTGTGGCGCCTCGGCGGCGACGTCTCGCCCTTCGTGCCCCCAGCGGTGCTCGAGGCGCTCGCCGCCAAGCAGCGTCCGTAGCCGCGCCATGAAGGCCGTCACCGCCGCACGCATGCGGGCCCTCGACCGCGAGGCCATCGAGCGCCGCGGCATCCCCGCGGGCGCCCTCATGGAGGCAGCCGGACGCGCCATCGCCGAAGAGATCGCCGCGCAGTTCCCGGAGCCGGGGCATTGCGTGGTCCTCGCAGGCCGCGGCAACAACGGCGGCGACGGGCTTGTCGCGGCGAGGCACCTGGCCCACTCCGGTTGGCGCGTCGACCTGGTCGCGGTCATGGGCCTCGGCTTCGCGGGCCCGGCGCTCGATGCGTGGCGCGCACTGCCCGCGGACGTCGCGGTGCACGAGCCCGCGGCGATGCCGAACCTTCCGCAACTCCTCGCCGACGCGGACGCGGTGCTCGACGCGATGCTCGGCACGGGCGCCAGCGGCGAACTCCGGGCGCCGCTGGGCGATATCGTTGACTGTGTCAACAATTGTCCCGCCTTCGTGGCCGCCGCGGACATCCCGACGGGCCTCGACGCGGACACGGGGCGCGGCCCCCGCGCCATCCGCGCGCACCGCACCGTGGCCATCGGGCTTCCCAAGGTCGGGTTCCTGGTGAACGACGGGCCGTCGCTCACGGGGACGGTCGTGGTGCGCCCGATCCAGTTCCCCGCCGACCTGCTCGCGTGCCCGGATGTGCGGACCGCCACGCTGACCCGGGACGAGGCGCGCGCCCTGCTGCCGCGGCGCCCGCGGGACGGCCACAAGGGCACTTTCGGGCTCTGCGCGCTCTTCGCGGGCTCCGACTCCATGCCGGGCGCCGCGTCGCTCGCCGCGCAGGGCGCGCTGCGCTCCGGCTGCGGACTGGTGCGGGCGGTCGCGCCGGGGGCCATCCGCCCGATCCTCGCGGCGCAGATCCCCGAGGCGCTGCTGCCGGCGCTCCCGTCGCTCGCGGGCGAGCCCTCCTTCCGCGCCCTGCCGCCGCAGGAGTGGGAGCTGGCGGGCCCGGACGCGGACGCGGCGGTCATCGGGCCGGGGCTCGGGACCGGCGTCGGCTGCCGCGACTTACTGTTCCAAGCGCTCGAGCGCCTCGTGTGCCCCGTGGTGCTCGATGCGGACGCGCTCAACATCGCGGCGGCGGAGCCCGACATCCGCGCGCTGCTCGGCGAAGCGCACGTCCTCACACCGCACCCGGGCGAGATGGCGCGGCTCCTCGGGCGCTCCGTCGCCGAGGTGCAGCGTGACCGCTGGCAATCCGCCATGGACGCCGCGGACCGCTTCGGCTGCGTCGTCGCCTTCAAGGGCCACGGCACCATCGTGGCGGACCCCGGCGGCGAGGCGACGCACATCCCCACGGGCAACACGGCGCTCGCGCGGGGCGGGAGCGGCGATGTGCTGGCGGGGCTCATCGGCGGCCTGCTGGCGCAGCGCTGCGCGCCGGGCGCGGCGGCCCGCCTCGGATGCTGGATCCACGGCCTCGCGGCGGACATCGCCGCCCGCGGCGCCTCGCCCCGCGGACTCCGCGTGACCGACATCGCCGCGGCGATTCCGCACGCCTTCGCGGAAACGGAATTGCCGTCGGGAACCGAGCGGGGTTAGCCATCCGGTTCCCGCGAGGAAACGGACCCGATGCCTGCTACCGCGACACGCCAGATCGTCTCAGCCCGGAAGATCGCCAAGACCTACATCGACGGCGAGCGGCGCCTCGAAGTGCTGCGCGGCGTCGACCTCGACATCGCGGCGGGGGAGTGCGTCGCGATCATCGGGCGCTCCGGCAGCGGCAAGTCCACGCTGCTCCACATCCTCGGCGCGCTCGACCGAGCCACCTCCGGCGAGGTGCTCTTCAACGGCGTGGACATCACCCGCGAGCGCGAGTCGCGCCTCGCCCGCCTGCGCGCCGAAAGCGTCGGCTTCATCTACCAGTTCCACCACCTGCTTCCCGAGTTCTCAGCGGTCGAAAACGTCGTGCTCCCCGGGATGATCCTCGGCAAGCCGCAGGCGGAGCTGGTGCGCCGCGCGGAGGAACTGCTCCGGCGCGTGGGGCTCGCGGAGCGCCTCCACCACCGCCCGGCCAAGCTGTCCGGCGGCGAGCGCCAGCGCGTCGCCCTCGCCCGGGCGCTCATGAACGATCCGCTCCTCGTCCTCGCCGACGAACCCACCGGCGACCTGGACCAGACGACCGGCCAGGAGGTGCTCTCCTTCGTCCTCGAGACCACGGTGGCTTCCGGGCGCTCGCTGGTCCTGGTCACGCACGACCCTGCGATCGCCGCCCGCGCGGACCGCAGGCTCCTCCTTGTGGATGGCAAGCTTTCGAATGCCCCCGTCTGAGCGGCCAAGCCCCGCTCCGGACCCGAAGACCGACACGCCGCCCCCCGCCACCGGCGCCTGGGACGTCCGCGCGGTCCGCTCCACGACGATCTACGTCGGCCTGGACGCCTGGATGATCCGATGGCAGCTCTTCGGCGACATCTCGAAGGGGTCGAACCTCGTCAGCTCCATCGAGTTCGCCCTTCACAGCATCCGCGAGTCCGACGCCGTCTCGCCCTCCATGGACCGCATCGGCAACTGCTTCTACCGCCTTCGGGGGATCATCACGCGCCGCACCCGCGCCGGCTGGCTCCTGGACGGACCGGTGCCAATGCACTGCTCGGAGCCGCTCCCGCGGGGGATCGGCCTCGGAAGCGCGGTCGAAGTTGATGCCAGCCTCTGGTTCGACCGCACGGGCGGAGCCCCTCCCGGCGAGCCCCTCGCCGTTCCCGCCCGCTGGCGCGTCGCCCGCATCTACCGCGACACCGCCACTTGGAACGCGATCCGATCCTCGGAGAACCAGCCGATCCGCGAGGGTGGCTGGCTACCGAAGGTGGACAACCCCGCGAACATCATCCGCGCCACGGAAAACTACGACGAGGTGGCGAAGACGAACTCGAAGGGTGACGATCACGGCAGCGCGCACTATCTTGTAGCGTTGGAGTTTCTTGGCGCGTGCGGATGAGCCGCGCCGAGACCACCCCAGCGAGGCCGCATCCAATGCCTTGATCGACCGCCCTCCGGAGCATCCCCAGCGCGGGACCGGGCGGCTTGGCGGAACATGACAGCAGATAGGTGGAGCGGTCCGCTCCCGCCACATCCCGAAGACTCGTTGCGTCCACCCTCCGTGGCGATGTCCGGCACGCTGCCAAGCACCATCGCACAATCGCGCTGGGCCGGACGCCTCGCGGTGGAGACGCCGGGCGGCGAAGCGGAGGCGAGCGGCCTCCATCGAAAGCCGGAGGAGCCCAGCGACTACCGCATGGTGCGCAAGATCGCCCAAGGCGGCATGGGCGAGGTCTGGGAGGCGGTGCAGGAAAGCCTCGACCGCGTCGTCGCTGTGAAGCGCGTCTCGGGGCTGGTGCCGCGGGAGGAGTCTTCGCTCGACTCGCGCCTTCGGATCCTCGCGGACTTCCGGCGGGAGGCGATCCTCGCGGCGCGGCTGGAACACCCGAACATCCTGCCGGTGCACGACTACGACCTCGACCAGGATGGCAACCCGATCCTCGTGATGAAGCTGGTCCGGGGGCGCTCCTGGGCCGCGCAGATCGCGGACGACTGGTCCTCGGTCGATATCCGGGGGTTCCTCCGCAAGCATCTGCGCATCCTGGAGCAAGTTTGCCACGCGGCGGAGTTCGCCCACTCCCGGGGTGTCGTGCACCGCGACCTCAAGCCCACCCAGGTGATGGTGGGCGAGTTCGACGAAGTGCTCCTGATGGATTGGGGCCTGGCCATGTCGATCCTCCCCGCCGACGAGTCGGGCTTTCCCGAGTTCCTCCTGGCGACCCGCGAAACCGCCCAGAATCCCGCGGGCACCCCGGCCCTGATGGCGCCGGAGCAGACGCTTCCCACCGCCGAGGGCGTTGGCCCATGGACCGACGTCTACCTCCTCGGCGGGACGTTGTTCTACCTCCTGACCGGGCGCTTCCCGCACGGGGCGCCGACCTCCGCATCGGCGCTGCTCCAAGCCGCCCGGGGAGCCTATGAATGGCCCCCCGAGTCCGAGACAGGGCGGCCGATCCCGCAGGAGCTGCGCGAACTGGTCGACGATGCGCTCGCCTTCGCGCCGGCGGAGAGGCCCTCCGGGGCCCGCGCCATCGCCCAGCGGCTCGAGTCCTACCTGTCCGCCGAGTCGCGCCGCGCCGAATCGGTCCTCCTCGCCTCCCAGGCGCTCGACTGGATGCGCCACGAGGAGGACGACGCCGCGCTAGTGGACGCCGAAAAGGCGCTGCGCGACGCGGAGGCGCTCTGGCCCGCGAACGAAGTGCTTCCCGCGCTCCGCCGGCGCGCCGCTGAACTGCGGGCGGGCCTCGCGGTCGCCCGCGGCGACTTGGTGACCGCCGAACTGCTGGTTCCTCAGATCAAGGAACCGCTCAAGGAGTCCGAGTTGCGCCGCCGGATCGCGAGCATCCGCCGCGATGCCACCGCCAAAAGGCGGCAGTTCATTACCGCCCTCGCCGGTTGCGCGATCCTCGCCTCCTTGCTGGCGCTCGGGGCGTGGACGCAGGCACGCCGCGAGCGCTACGCAGCCGAAAAGCTGCTGGCGCTCAACAGCGAGCTTCTCGCCGAAACCGACCTCGCCAAGCGGAACGCGGCCATCGCCTTCCAGGAAAGCGCGAGGGCCAACAAGGCGATCGGGCACGCGTTCATCGAACTCGCCGGGGACCTCGATCTCCGCGACGATTCCCAGCGCAACCTGCTCGCGAAGACCGTCCGGCTCGCGCGAACCGATTTCGAGTCCAACCCGATGCCCGCCGAGGCCCCGGAGGAGCTCCGACGCGAGCGGATCTCCGCTATGCTCACGCTCGGCAGCGCGTTCGCCCGCTCCGGCTTCCCGGACGACGGCCTGGTGCTGATCTCACGGGCGCTCGACTTGGCTGAGGAGATCGGGGGGGAGTCCGACGACCAGGCGCTCGAAGCGCTCGCCGAACTGGCCGGCGCGGCGATGTGGGCCGGGGAGCTGACGCTCGCCGACGAGCGGCTGGCGGACCTCCGCGCCCGCGTCGCGCGGCTGCCCGCCGAAACGATCCACCACTTCCGACTGGCCACGCTGGAGCCGAACCCGCTCCAACGCGCCGGGCGCGACGCGGAAGCCCGCGAGTCGCTCCGCCTCGCGATCGAAATCGCCGGTAGGTTGCCCGGCATGACACCGGGCCTTGTGGCCGCGGTCCACTACCACCTCGTCTCCATCGAACTGCGCCTGAAGGACCACGAGGCGGCGCTCGCCGCCATCGAGGAGGCGGAGCGACTGTACCGCGAAGCGGAGTCCGGGGACGCGCCGATCTTCGCCGAGCTCGCAAAGACCCGGGGGGACGTGTTGCTGCGGCTTGACCGCCTGGACGAGGCGGCCGCGGCCTACACATCCGCCGAAGCGCTCACCCGGGTGAGGTATGGCGAGGGAAGCTACGCCCACATCGGCGCCATCGCGGGCCTAGGCCGCACTGCGGCCGCGCGCGGAGACGGCAAGGAGGGCCTCGCCCTCTTGAACCAGGCGATCGGCTACGCCGAGCTCGGCGGGCGTCCTCTGTCGTTCCTGATTCCTCCACTGATCTGTGATGCCGCCCGGGTCATGGCGAAGATGGGAGACGCCGATGGCGCCCGCGTGCTCTACCAACGCGCGATCACCCAGATGGAAGCCGACGGGGAAGGGAACTTCGCGCGGTTTCTGGAAATCGCCCGGAAGGATCTCGCCGAGTTGGACCAAGGACGCTAAGTCTCACCACTTGGATCAGGGTAAATACTGATTCCTGTTGATCGCGTCCGCCGTATTGAGAATCCTCTCGCGCATGGAAGAAACGGCATCCTTCAGCGAGACCAGCGAGACGACGGCGCGCCGCCATGGGCGGGTGAACTCCGCCCTCGCCGAGATCCCCGAGACCATCGGCGATGCGCGCTGGCGGTTTCGCGGCGAAAAGCTTGTGCGGCGAGCACCTTCCAGCGGCTCGATCCGCAAACCACCGCAGATAAGCGGCTACCGCCTCGTCCGCAAGATCGCGCAGGGCGGCATGGGGGAGGTCTGGGAGGCTGTGCAGTCCAGCCTGGACCGCACGGTCGCCGTCAAACGCGTCCTGACGCCCGGAACCTCGAGCGACGACGCCCTCGACTCGCGCGAGCGGATCCTCGCGGACTTCCGGCGCGAGTCGCTCCTCGCGGCCCGCCTCGAGCATCCGAACATCCTCCCGGTCCACGACTACGACGTCGACGAGGCGGGGAATCCGCTGCTCGTCATGAAGCTCGTCCGCGGCGTCCTCTGGGCCACCTCGATCGCGGACGACTGGTCGGTACTCGACACCTACAGCTTCCTCCGCAAGCACCTCCGGGTTCTGATCCAGGTCTGCCACGCGGTCGAGTTCGCCCACTCGCGAGGAGTCGTCCACCGCGACCTGAAGCCGACACAGGTCATGGTCGGCGAGTTCGGCGAAGTGCTCCTCATGGACTGGGGCCTGTCGATCCTAACGGTCCCGCCGGAGGGGCTTGAGTTCCCGGAGAACCTCTTCGCCACGCGCGAAACCGCCCAGAACCCCGCCGGCACGCCCGCGATGATGGCGCCGGAGCAAACGCTCCCGGACGCGCGCTCGATCGGGCCCTGGACCGACGTGTACCTGCTGGGGGGGACGTTGTTCTACCTGCTGACCGGGCGCTTCCCGCACAGCGCTCCGGCGACCGCCGCCGCCATGGCGCAGGCCGCCCGCGGCGCCTACGAGTGGCCCGGCCCCGCCCAGCTCGACCGCCCGGTTCCCGCGGACCTTGTGCACCTGGTCGACCGCGCGCTGGCCTTCGACCCCGAGGGCCGCGTTTCGGGCGCGGGCGAGTTCGCAGCTTCCCTCGAGGCGTACCTCGCCGCCGAGTCGCGGCGCATCGAGTCCTCCATGCTGGTCACCGCCGCGCTGGAGGCCGCCGCGAACGAAACGGACGACTCCGCCCTCGCGGACGCGGAGACGCGCCTGCGCGACGCCGCCGCTCTGTGGCCCAGGAATCCGCAAGTGGCGCCGCTCCGGAGCCGCGTCGCAGAGCTGCGCGCGCGCCTCGCCCTCGAACGCGGCGATCTGGTCTCCGCGGAAGTGCTCATCCCGCAGTTCCAGGACTCCGGCCGTGAAGCGGAGGCGCGCCGCGAGATCGGCGCGCGCCGCCGCGCCGCCAGGCGCCGGGCCGCCCACTTCCGCTATGCACTCTTGGCCTGCGCCGTCCTCTCCACCGTCGTCGCAACCGGCGCGGTTGCACACGCATTCCAAATCCGCAAGCGCGAGGCGGAGTCGCGGCTGCTCAACGCGAAGCTCGGAACCGAGCGCAACCGCTCCGCGGCCAACGCGGACCTCGCCTTCGAGGAGACGCGGCGTGCGAACCGCGCCTTCGAGAGCGTCATTCAGCGCACCGCCGGGCGGCTGGACATGCGCGATCCCGCGCAGCGCGCGCTCTTCGAGGAGCTGGTCCGCGACGCGGAGCAGACCCTCCTCAATGAACCGCTCCCGCAAGGGACCCCGGGCGACATCGCAGCGGAGCGCGGCATGCTGATGATCAACCTTTCGGGAGTCTTCGCGCGCACCACGTTCCCCGCCGAAGCGGTCGCCTTCGCGGAGCGCGCGCTCGAACTCATCGAGCCGGCCCGGGGGCCGCTCGCGGAAGACACGCTGCTCGCGGTCCAGACGGTTGTGATGGCGGCGACTTGGAACGGTGACTACGAGAAGGCGGATGCTGCCCGGCTCGATCTCGCCGCGCGCCTCGACCAGATCGAGGAGACGGTCCAGGCGGATTTCCAACTCGCGGGCGCGAACGCGCAATTCCACCAGATGAACCACCGCTTGGTGGAAGGGCGCGCGGAACTGGAGCGGGCGATCCGGCTCGGCGCGGAGCTGCCGGACCTTCCCCGCGGGGCCATTGCGGGAGCGTACTTCCAGCTCATCTCCTTCGAGTTGGGCCTTGGCAATCCGGTGGGGGCGCTCGATGCCGCCGACCGCGGAATCGCCCTGCTCGAGGCCGCCGGCGAAACCAGCAGCTCGCTGTATGAGTCGCTTCGGCGCGCCCGCGCTGACGCGCTGATCTCCCTCGGCCGGCTGGACGAAGCCGAAGAGGTCCTCGTGCAATCCATCGAGGAGGTCATCTCGGTGTACGGCGAGAGGCACTTGAACGTGGCGGGGTTGTACCATAGCCTCGGGAAGGTGAGCCTCGCGCGGGGGGACCACCAGCAGGCGCTCGAAACCCTCGAGAAGGGGGTCGACATCTACTTGGAGTTCGAAGGGGCCGGACCCGATCACGCGCCAGGAGTGCTTTGGGACCTCGCACGGGTCCACTCCGTGCTCGGCGATATCGACTCGGCGCTCCGGCGCCTGGAGCAGGCGCTCGCGCTCTACGAGGGGCGGCCCGAGTTCGATGGCCGGGCGGCGGTGATCCGCGACCAGATCGCCGCGCTCCGCGCGCAGGCGCCCAAGGCCGAGTAGCGCCCCCTTTCCGGTTGCCGCCCACGCGCCCGCATGGCGCACCTTGTCCGATCGGATTTTCGCAGCAACCGACAACTTCCCGAACAGGTCTGGAGACTCGACGATGGCGCGCGCCTACGGCTTCTTGGAAACCCGCGGATTCACCGGCGCGGTGGAGGGCACCGACGCGATGAACAAGGCGGCCTCCGTGGGCTACGCGCGCCGCGTGGACATCGGCGGCGGCTTCACCACCACCATCGTCACCGGCGATGTCGGAGCGGTGAAGGCATCGGTCGACGCCGGTGCCGGCGCCGCCCGCCGCGTGGGCGAACTCACCGCCGCCCATGTCATCGCCAACCTCCACGACCAGGTCGCCGCCCGCGTGGTCGGGCAGGAGGACGTCAAGACACTCGAAGCCTCCATGAACGCGCTCGGCATGATCGAGACGGTCGGCTACACCACGCTGGTCGAGGCCGCCGACGCCGCCGTGAAGTCTGCGACCACCGAAATCGTCGGGCGCCTGTGGATCGGCAGCGGTTACTCGATCGTGCTCCTGCGCGGCGACGTCGCCGCGGTGAAGGCGGCGGTCGACGCGGGGACCGCGGCCGGCGGGCGCCTCGGCAAGATCGTCGCCAGCCACGTGATTCCCTCCCCCCACTGGCTCCTTGCCGGTGCGCTCCCCGTTGGGCCGATCACCGGTCCGAAGGGCGCCGAAAAGGAGAAGGAGGCGAGCGGCGAGGCCCTTGGCTTCATCGAAACCCGCGGCATGACCGCGCTGGTCGCCGCAAGCGACGCCGCGGTGAAGGCCGCGCGCGTGATCTGCCTCGGGCGCCAGTCGCTCGGCAACGCGCTCGTCACTTCCGTCTTCAAGGGCGACATCGCCGCGGTGAAGGCCGCCGTGGACGCGGGCGCCACCACCGCCCGCGCGGTCGGCGAACTCGTCTCGGTGCATGTGATTCCACGGCCGCACGCCGCCGCGACCAGCTACGCCTTCCCGATGGGCTCGTAACCCACCACCGGGGAAGCGCCGTGCCCCAGCAAGAGCATCGCAAGGGCGGGAACTACTTGGTTCCCGCCCTCTCCATTTCCGCCGCCGCGCTCCTGCTGCTGCCGGTCTTCGCGCTCGACCGCTGGTTCCGCTCCGACGACTACCTGCTCCTGTTCCACCAGGGCGGCATCGCCCCGTGGCGGCTTTGGGAATTCTTCGGCGCGGAGCAGGTCTTTTTCTGGCGCCCGCTGCAGGCATGGGCGGTTTCGCTGCTATGGCATCTCGCCGGGTGGAACCCAGTCCCGTACAACGCGGTCCTAATGGCCGCCTACTCCGCGGGAGCCGCCACGGGGGCGCGCCTGCTGCGCCGGTTGCTCGGCGAAGAACCCGCCGCCAAACCCGCCGCGGCGGTGGCGCTGTTCGTCTTCGCGCTTTTCGGCGTCAACCTCGCCATGCCGGTCGTCTGGGTGTCGCTGCTAGGGCAGAACCTCGGCCTCGCCCTCGCGCTGTGGGCCCTGGGCGACTGGGCGCTCGCGGCGGGGGAGGAGCAGCGGCGCGGACCATGGCGCGCGCTGCTGCCCGCCCTCCTCATGACCGCCGCGATCCTCTGCAAGGAGTCCGTCGCCGCGCTGCTGCCGCTCTTTCCGATCGCCTCCTGGGCGCGGCGCCGTCCGTGGGCCGCGCACACGCCCGCGGAACGCTGGAGCGCCGCGATCCCCGCCGCCGCCGCCCTCGCGGCCCTTGCCCTGAGCAGCCTCGCGAAGTCCGCCGGCGTGGACGTCGAGCGCGCCTACGCCCTCGCCGCGCCGACCGATGTGCCACTCAACGCGCTGCGCATGGTGAACGTGCTCTGCCATCCCTTCGCGGGGCTTGCCGCCGCGTGGCCCTCGCAATTCTCCGAATGGCAACTCCGGAGCGCCACCACGGGCGTCCCGTTCGCCGCGCTCGCGGTGCTGGGCGCCGGCGCCTGGATCGCGCGCCGCGACCGCGCCGCGGCCTTCGCGCTCGCGTGGACGGTGCTCGGCTGCTTCCCGGCCGCCCTTTATGAGTCGCACCTAAACAGCCGCTACCTGCACGCCCCCGCGTTCGGGCTCGCCGCCCTTGCTGCGCTCATCGTGGTGCGCGGCGGCGCCCGGATCCGCGACCGCGCACCGGCGCTCGCCGCCGCGGCGTTCCTTGCCGCGCTTGCCTTCCTCGCGGTCGGCGCCGCGCAGCTCCGCGTGCTCGCGTGGCAACACGCCCGCATCGGGTTCGGACGCGAGTTGATCGACTACGCCCGCGCGGAGCCCCCCGGCCCCGGCTCTCCGGAACTCTGGGTTCTCGAAGGCGTCGGCGCGGCCGAGTCCAACGGCGGACTCGGCCTCTCGGAAGCGGTGCGCCTCGCCACCGGAGCCGACCGGGTGCAGGTCGAACTCGCCGAGTTCGTGGACCCGGCGACCGTCGCGCGCTTCGAAGCGGCGGGCTGGCGCGTGCGCGTGGTGCCTCTGGGGCGGACGGCGGGGGAGCGGTAGCGCCCGAAGCACCTGAAGGGGCGTGCTTCGGTGCGCCTCCCCCGCCCAGCAGCGGATGGAGCCGCTACTTCTTCGCGGGAGGCTTCTCCCCTTCACCGTCGTGGTCGTGACCCTCATGGTCGTGACCTTCGTGGTCGCCGTCGTGATCCTGGCCGTGGTCGCGGTCGGCCTTCGTTTCCTCAGGCACGAGCGGCACCGAGGCGCGGGACTTCTTGCCGGTCTTCGCATCCTCCACCTCGATCCAGAGCAGGTCCTTCTCCCCGAGTTCCTTCGGCACGGCGAGGTGTCCGTGGCCACGGCGCTCCCCCGCCTGGTCGATGCGGGTCTTGCCGGTCTTCTCCGCGGTCTCGTCGCCGATCCAGGCTCGGAGCGCCTTCGGATACGCCGCGGGTCCGGCGAGCTCGAAGTCCATGTCGACTTCCTTGCCCGGCTCGACCGCGCCGAGCGCCACCGGCGTCACCTTCCATTCGCCGATCGTCGCGGTGGCGAGCTTGGTCCGCTTGTCCTTCGAGTGATCGTGGTCGTCCTCGTGGCCATGGTCGTGGTCATGGCCGGGCCCGGCGGGGATGAACTGGGGCGCGGCGGCAAGTGCGGCGGCGAGTGCGATGAGCAGGGCGATGCGCTTCATGCGTTGCTCCTTGGAGGGGGTTGATTGGTTGCGGGTCGCAGGGATCGTCGCGTGGTGGCCCGTGGGGGCGTTGTGCCGGAAGCGGGTCGTTATGCCGTGCCTTTCCGGGAACCGAACAAGAGGTCGTAGCCCGCGGGGACCACGACGAGGTTGAGGAACGTGGAGGTGGTAAGGCCGCCAAGCACCACCACTGCGAGCGGCGCCAGCAACTCGCTGCCGGGGCGTCCCGCCGCCAGCGCGAGCGGGATCAGCCCGAGCGCCGCGGACAGCGCCGTCATCAGCACCGGCGCCAGCCGTTCCGACGACCCCCGCAGCACTGCTTCGCGCACCGCGAGGCCCTCATGCTCCCGCAGCCACGCGTAGTGGTTCACCAGCAGGATGCCGTTGCGGACGGCGATTCCGAAGAGCGTGACGAAGCCCACCATGCTGGCGATGCTGAGCACCGGCGCCGTGTACCGCCCGCCGAAGCCCAGCAGCGCCGCCGCGTTGCCCGCGAGGGAGGGCGACTCCGCGATGAACACCGCCGCGATGCCTCCGATCAGCGCCAGCGGCAGGTTCACCATCACCAGCAGCGCGGCGCGCCCGGATCGCAGCGCGAGCCGCAGCAGCAGGAAGATCGCGCCAAGCGCGAGCGCCCCCATCGCGAGGATGGTCCGCGAGGCGCTCTGCTGCGCCTCGAACTGCCCGCCGTAAGCCACGGAGTAGCCCGCCTCCAGCACGATCGGATCCACGACCGAGCGCACCACCTCGACAAGCTGGCCGAGGTTGTGGCCATCCGCGACGTTGAGCGAGACCGTCGCCTTCCGGCGCCCGTTCTCGCGCACGATCAGGTTCGACGCGCGCTCGACGCCGACGTCCGCCACCTCGCGCAAGCGCGACAGCGCGCCGGTTTCGTGCGACCGCAGGACGAAGTCCCCGACCTGCCGCGGGCTCGCGCGCTCCTCCGCGGGCAGCCGCATCGACACCGCGTAGCGCCGCACCCCGGCGTTCACCTGGGCGATCTCGATGCCGTTGAACGCGGCGGAGACCTGCTCCGCGGCGTCCGCCGGTGTGAGGCCCAGCGCCGCCAGCTCCGCCGCGCGGTAGTGGATCGGGAGGGTCTCGATCATCAGTTCGCGGTTCGCGTTCACGTCCCGCGCGCCGGGCACCCGCTTCAGCGCCGACTCGATCTCCTTCGCCACCCGGCGGAGGCCGTCCAAGTCCTCGCCGTAGACGTTGATCGCGACGGCCGCGGGCGTGCCCGAGAGGATGTGCGACAGCCGGTGCTCGATCGGCTGGCCCACCATCGTCGTCACGCCGGGGACCGAAGCGAGCACGGCGTCGATCCGGCGGCGCACCTCCGCCTGGTCCGCGTCCTCCCGAAGCGAGACCTCCAGCTCGCTGTTGCTGACCGGCTCCGCGTGCTCGTCGCGCTCCGCGCGCCCCGTCCGCCGGGCGACCGTTGCGACGCCGGGGATCGCGGCGAGGCGCCGTTCGATGTGCGGCGCCAGGCGGTCGCTCGCCTCCAGCGACGTTCCCGGAGGCCCCATGAGGAACACTGTGAAGGTGCCTTCGTTGAAGGCCGGCAGGAAGCTGCTCCCGTAGGTGCGCGCGAGCGCTAGGCTACCGGCCAGCAGCGCGCCCATCGCCCCGAACAGCAGCCACCGATGCCGCAGCGCCAGCAGCAGCGACGGCGCGTACGCACGCCTCAGCCACCGCGCGAGCGGCCCGTCGCCGTGGTCCGCGCCTCCCTGCGTCAGCAGCACGCGGCATAGAGCCGGCGTCACGGTCACCGCGACAAAGAGCGACGCCATGATCGAGACGATGTACGCGATGCCCAGCGGGCGGAAGAACCGTCCTTCGAGGCCGTCGAGGAACAGCAGCGGCACGAACACCACGCAGATGATGACCGTGGCGAACACGACGGACCCGCGCACCTCGTTGCTGGCGTCGAACACCACGCGGGGAGCGGGAAGGCGCTCCGCGAGCGGCAGCTTCGCGTTCTCGCCGAGTCGCCGGAAGACGTTCTCCACGTCGATGATCGCGTCGTCGACCAGTTCCCCGATGGCGATGGCGAGGCCGCCCAGCGTCATCACGTTGATGGTGAGTCCCATCGCCCAGAGCGCCAGGAACGCCACCGCCAAGGACAACGGCAGCGCGGTCAGCGTGATGAAGGTGGTCCGCGCGTTCATGAGGAAGAGCGCGACCACGATGGCCACGAAGAGGACCGCCTCGAACAACACCCGCTCCACGTTTTCCACGGCGCGGCCGATGAAGTCCGCCTGCCGCATCACGTGGCGGTTGAGCGCCATGCCGGCGGGGAGCCGCGCATCGATCTCGTCGAGCGCCTCGTCCACCGCGGCCGTCAACGCGAGCGTGTTCGTGCCCGGCGCCTTCTGCACCGAGATGACCACCGCCGGGCGCCCGCCTTCGGAGCCCGTGCCGCGCCGTGGCGCTCCCGCCAGGCGCACCTCCGCGACCTGCCCAAGCGTGAGTGGCCGCCCCTCGTGCATGCGGATCAGCGTGCTCGCGATGTCCGCCGTCGACGTGATCCGCGCCTGCTGCCGCAGCGGCAGCTCCTTGCCCTCCACCTGCGGAAGGTAGCCCGCGCTGGCGACGCTGTGCGCCTCGCGCGCCGCCGCCGCCACGTCCGCGAATGTCAGCCGGTACAGGAGCAGGTTCTCGGGATGCGGCAGCACCTGGTACTCGGGCAGCTCGCCGCCGATCGCCACCACCTGCGTGACGCCCGGCACCGCGAGCAGACGGTTGCGCAGCTCGAACTCCGCGAAGCCGCGCAGCTCCATCGGGGTCGCGAGGCCGTTCGGCGAGGAAAGCGAAAGCAGCATGATCTCGCCGGTGATCGAGTTCACCGGGCCGATCTCCGCGTGGACCCCCTCAGGCGGAAGCGCCTCGCGCGCGGCGGCGAGCCGCTCGGAGACCAATTGCCGCGCGCGGAAGATGTCCTGCCCCCAATCGAATTCGACATACACCACGGAGAGTGAAAGCGCCGACGTGCTGCGCACGCGGCGCACGCCGGGCAGGCCGTTCATGGCCGACTCGATGGGAAAGGTGACGTACTGCTCCACCTCGTCGGCGGAGAGGCCCCCCGCTTCCGTGAGGACTGTCACCGTCGGCGCGTTCAGCTCGGGAAAGATGTCGAGCGGCATCCGCGGCACCTGGTACGCCGCGCCCGCAATCAGCAGCAGCGCGCCCGCGAGAACGACACCCCAATGGCGGATCGAAAAGTCGATCATCCATCTGAACATGGCTCAGTCGCCCTCCGTGTGGAAGGTGCCGTCCGAGTGGAAATGCCCGCCTTCCGCCGCCGGGCCGCTTCCCGCACCCGCGGTGAGAAGCAGCTCGTACACGCCGTCGAGCACCACCTGGTCGCCCGGGCGGACGCCGCTGTTCACGACGACCCAGCGGCCGTCATCCGCGCCGAGGTCGCCCACGACGCGCCGCACCGTGTCCGCGTCCTCGCGGTCCCGCAGGAAGAACACCCGCTCGAGCCCGTCGCGAACCACCGCGCCGAGTGGAATCGCGAGCTCGGGATCGTCGCCCCCCGCCATGACCACCTCGACGAACGCGGCCACGCCGGGCCGAGCCCATGCGGGCGGCTCGCCCCCCAGCGGCGTCGCCAAGAGGTCGATGGTGCGCTCCTCCGGGTCCGCCTCGACGCCGAGCGCGAGCGTTGCGCGCAGGGCATCGCCATAGGTCGCGATGCCTCCATGCGGCGGGACGATGGCGACCTCCGCGCCGTCCTCCACGCGCCCGAGGTCCGCCTGCAGGGCGAACCCGCGGAAGCGGACCGCCGAGAGGTCCACCGTCTCGACAACCAGATCCCCTTCGGCCACCAGCCCGCCGTCCGCAGTGGCAACCTTCGCCACCACGCCCGGCTTTCGCGCGGTCACTTCGATCGACCGCAGCCCCCGCCAGCGCGGCGCCCCGTCGACCTGCTCCAAGAGCCACCGGGTGTCCCGCGCGGTGAGTAGCGCCGCCTCGCGCAAGGCCAGCTCCAGCCGCCGGTTGCCCTCCACCGGATCGGCCAACTCCGACGCCTCGAGCGCCAAGTCACGGGCCAGCCCCAAAGCGGCGGCCAGATCGGCTTCCGCCTCGGCCAAGTCGGACGAGGCCTCGGCGATCTGGGAAAACTCCGCGGCGCCGGTGGCGACCAACGTCTCGAAATCCGCGAGGCGCTTGCGCTGCAGTTCCACGGCTCGTTCCGCCGCCGAAACCGCGGCGGCCACGGAGGGGCGCTTGGCATCGAGCGTCGCGGCGGCCATCTCCGCGGCGAGGAGCCGGATCTGCGCGTCGCGCCACGCGCCGCCCTCCAGTCGGTAGAGCAGGTCGCCCGGCTCCACACGCTGGTACTGCGAAACGGCCAACTCGATCGAGCCGCGCGCGGCCGCGCGGTACTCCGCCCGCGCCTCCGGGGCCGACTCGAAGCGACCCGGGAGGCGCATCGTGTCCGCGACGCGCCGGCGCTCGACCGGCACGAAGCTGATTCCAAGATTTTCGCGGACGCTCGAAGGCAGCGCGAACACTCCCGGAGGCATCACCGCCTCCGACTCCTCCTTCGGGCCGGCTGCTCCGTCAGCGGCGCGGTCGTGCGTCCCGCAACTCGACAGGGCTGCCATCGCAGCGACAACCGCCACCCCGCGCAGTAACCGGAGGGACTCCTTCGCGGGCCCATGCGGCGCAACTCTTCCGCGTTCCAAGGAACGACTCCTTTGGTGTTCGACAGGACGGCCTTCGCCACAGGTCGCATGGCGGAGCCGGACGCCCTCCGACCGCGCGCGCGCGCAGCGGGGGAGACCTCGATCCGGGCCGGTTTAGGAGAGGAGCTTGGGAGGTTGTTCGAAGTCGAAAGCGGGGCCGTCGCCGCGCCGCTCGTCGGAACGCGCGTGGGCCGATCCTCGCGCGCAAAGACCCGGCAGCGGCCAGCGCAGCGGCTGAGCCAACGCCACCGCCGCATGGCAGGGGCATTGGCACCCTGTGTGGTGGCTGTGATCGTCGTCGCCCGCAGGCGTCGGCAAGTCGCGGGGGGGGGGTGCCGCTTCCCGGACCGCCGCCGTGGTCGGCGGATTCGTGCGCGCAGTCCCCCTCGGCGGTCAACGCGTGCACCGCGGGACCCACCGCCATCGGAACCGTCGCCGCAACTGCCACGAGCACCGCGCACAAGCGCAGGAGGGTCGCCAGCAGGCGGATAGGGATTCGGAGATGGCGTGTCTGCATCGCTGGGGCGAGCTTTCCGGGGCCGCCGCCCCACTGTCAAGGCCGCCGCCCGTCCGGGGCCGCCCTGCCACCGTGATGCCAACCCCGAACAAAGCCCTTGACCGTCCGCGCAAAAAGGTAACCAAATGGTTACATGATGCGTGACGAGGAGATGGACGCCGTGTTTCACGCCCTGGCCAGCGGGGCGCGGCGCCGCATCCTCGACATCATCAAGGCAACACCGGGGTGTTCTGTGAACCACGTCTCCGCGCATTTCGAGACCAGCCGCATCCAGACGCTCAAGCACCTGCGGGTGCTCGAGGACGCCGGGCTTGTGCTTTCGGAGAAGCGGGGGCGTGTCCGCGTGCTCCACTTCAACCCCGTCCCGGTCCAACTGATTCACGAGCGCTGGACGACCGAGTTCAGCGCCTACTGGGCCGGGCAACTGACGGCGCTCAAGTACCGCGTCGAATCCACCGAGGAGTCGCCCGATGGCTGACACCGAATCCGCCGTGTTCCGGATCTTCATCCGCGGCACCATCCAGCGCGTGTGGGAGGAGATCACCCGCACGGACCGAGAGCAGCCCTGCATGTTCAACATGGTGCTGCACACCGACGGGCTGCGCCCGGGCGGGCGCATGCAGATGCGCACCAAGAGCGGCAAGTTCGTCGGCGTCGTCGGCGACGTGCTCGAGTTCGACCCGCCGCGCCGCTACGTCCACACCTTCAAGTTCACCAACTTCGACGATCCGCCCTGCAAGGTGATCTATGAACTGGTCGAGAAGGATGGCGGCGTCGAGTTCACGATGACGCTGGCCGAGCTGCCCAAGGGCACGCGCACCGCCAAGCAGATGACGCAGGGCGGCACCATGATCGTCAACACGCTGAAGTCCGTCGTCGAAACCGGCCGCCCGTCGTTCGGCACGCGGATGCTGTTCGTCCTGTTCGCGCTGATGGAGCCGTTCACCCCCAAGTCGCAGCGGACCGAGAACTGGCCGCTCCGTTAACCACACACAAAGGACCCCGCCATGGCCTCCTCCCCGGAAGAACAGCTCGCGTCGATGATCGCGAACATGAAGAAGAACACCGGCAAGTCGCTCGAAGAGTGGCTCGCCGCCGCCGCGCACATGAAGGGCGCCAAGCACGGCGAGATCGTGAAGTTCCTGAAGGGCGAGCACGGCCTCGGCCACGGCTTCGCCAACGTGGTCGCCCATGAATTGCTGCGCGGCGACGCCCCGCCGGCCGGTGCCGAGGACCTCGTCGGCGCGCAGTACTCCGGCAAGAAGGAAGCGCTGCGGCCGCTCTACGACCGGCTCGCCGGGGAGGTCGCCAAGCTCGGTCCCGACGTCGAGCTTTCGCCAAAGAAGACCTGCGTCAGCTTCCGCCGCTCGAAGCAGTTCGGCTTGGTGCAGCCCGGCGCGGGGCGCTTGGACGTCGGCATCTGCCTGAAGGGCGTCGAACCCTCGGGACGCCTGGAAGCGGCCGGCAGCTTCAACGCCATGGTCTCCCACCGCGTCCGCGTCACGGCGGAGTCGGAGGTCGACGCGGAGCTGCTCGGGTGGCTGCGGGCGGCGTACGAGCAGGCGTAATCCCAGCGGGGCCGGAGGGCTCGCCCCCTTCGGCCCCACTTTTGTATCTTTTCGCCACATGGGTCTTCGTGGCCGGAAAGGTGTGTCGAGATGAGTCGCCGAATCCTGATTGTGGATGACGAGAAGAACACCCGCGAGGGCCTCAAGTGGGCGCTCGAGTCCTCCGGCGCGGAGATCCTCACCGCCACCGACGGCGAGCAAGCCCTCGTCCTTCTCGGCTCCGAGCGCGTGGACCTGATCCTCTGCGACCTCAAGATGCCTAAGATGGACGGCATGGAACTGCTGGAGCACGTCAGGGAGGAGTTCCCCGAGACGGAGTTCGTGATCCTCACGGGCCACGGTACCGTCGAGGGCGCCGTCGCCGCGATGAAGCAGGGCGTCTTCGACTACCTGATCAAGCCGGTCAACATCGACGAGCTGCAGCTCCTCGTCGAGCGCGTGTTCAGCCAGCGCTCGCTGCGGCAGGAGAACGAGCGCCTGCGCCGCGAGGTCAACGACCGCTACGGCTTCGAGTCGATCATCGGGCGCTCCGCGGAGATGGAGGCGGTCTTCGACAAGATCCGCCAGGTCGCCCCCACGCGGGCGAGCGTCCTGATCGAGGGCGAGACCGGCACCGGCAAGGAGCTGCTCGCCAAGGCGATCCACTTCAACAGCCCGCGCAAGACGAAGCCGTTCATCGCGGTGAACTGCGGCGCGCTCACGCAGACACTGCTCGAAAGCGAGCTGTTCGGCCATGAGAAGGGCGCCTTCACTGGCGCCATCAAGCAGAAGCCCGGGCGTTTCGAACTGGCCCACACCGGCACCATCTTCCTCGACGAAATCGGCGAGACATCGCCCGAGTTCCAAGTGCGCCTGCTCCGCGTGCTGCAAGAGCAGGAGTTCGAGCGGGTCGGCGGCCAGAAGCCCGTGAAGGTGGACGTCCGCGTGATCGCCGCCACGAACCGCGACCTCAAGAAGGAGGTCGAGGCCGGGCGCTTCCGCGAGGACCTGTACTATCGGCTGAACGTGGTGCGGCTCGACCTGCCCGCGCTCCGCGAGCGCCGCGACGACATCCCGCTGCTGCTCGAGTACTACCTCCGCAAGATGAACCAGGAGCACGGCCGCAGCCTCGCCTTCAACCCGAAGGCGGTCGCCATGCTGCAGGACTACGGCTGGCCAGGCAACGTGCGCCAGCTCCGCACCATGGTCGAGTCGCTCGTGATCCTAACACCCGGACGCGAAATCATGCCGAAGCACCTCCCCGAGGACGTGCGCAGCGAAACCTCGCCGACCCAGCAGGTGCGGCTCCGCGTGGGCATGACCGTCGCCGACGCGGAACGGGAACTGATCCGCGCCACGCTGGCGGAACTGGGCGGCAACAAGGCCAAAGCCGCCCGCACCCTCGGCCTCGGCCGCAAAACGCTGTACCGCAAGCTGAAGGAATACGGCATGGCGGACGAATCGGACGCGGAACCGGAGGAAGAGTAGGGAGGGATTCGGCTTGAAGCCCGTCGAGGCGTATGAGTACAGTCCCTATGGCGTGCCGATGGTCCACTCGCGCGAGGAGGACGGATCGGCGCAGCTCCGGGTCTGGGACGAGGCGAAGGTGTCGGTAAGGGCAGCAAACGGAACGCTCTCCTCGAACGCCCGCCAAGGCGTGGCGGCGGGCGCCCCGCTGGGCTACAGCGGTGATAACAAGCTCTGCTGGTTCGGGTCGAACCTCTCGGTCAATCAGTGGCGGCGCCTTGAGCGGAATCTCGTTCAAGACCTTTCGGCTGCTTGGCCTGGCGTAACACTCACCAAGGTGCGCGGGATCACGATTGCCGCCTACGGCTCCTCAAGCCAGCACCTCTACATCGACGACGTGCGCTTCACGAACGCGATGACGACGGAGCATCTGACGCTCGGGCCCGGGGTGATTGGGCATATCTGGCGGCAGCGGTCGACGGATATTGCAACGTACGCGGCGACGGATCGTTGGTTCCACTACGACCAGGTCGGTTCCGTCCTATCAGAATCCAGCTCCGCAGGCACCCTCGCCCAACGCCACGAACAAGATGCCTTCGGCAACACCGTCGCTAACTGGCAAAGCTACACCTGGGGCGGCGACCAAGCAGGCTGGCACCATAACTCGAAGGAGTATGATGGGGAGTTGGGGTTGGTTTATATGCACCAGAGGTGGTACGATGGGAAGTTGGGGGCTTTTAGGAGCAGTGCACCGTATCCTACGTTTGCAGAAAGAATCTACACCTTCACGGATCAGCGCCCTTTGGGTGCAGTCGACGCTTGGGGAGAATACCAACCGATCGGGGGCACTCCTGGAAACGGCCTTATAGGCACAGTGCTCGGTGGGCAGTCTGTGGAGTACCCTCGTCCGCAACAGGAACTTGATGATCTGAAGTCCAGTTTGAAGGATGCCTTGGAGGCGGGTTGGAACCCCAGGTGTACTACGAGGGCGAACAATGTCTGCTCGATCATAGGAGATAGGTTCTTTAACTGGTATCCCGCTATCCTGACTAGAGATGATGTATGGGTAAGGGGAGTGTTTTCCTTGACCCATACATTTGTCGTGCTAGTTGGAAGGGATCCAACAGGGCAAAGTGCTGCTTGCGACGTCATGGACCCCAATAATGTCGTTGTAGATCCGTGGACCAATGTGTCATGGACTGGGTTTGACCACTTACGCATGATGCCTTTAGGGAAACGTCAGAAGGATCCGAAGGATGGATGGCGAAAAAGATGATCATGACATCGCGCTTTAGGCTCACTGCTTTGTTGACTGTGTTGTTGATTGGGGTGTTGCTTGCAACCATCCCGTTTCTTCTTAATGAGTATCTGCCAGAGTCTGTGGCGTCCCAGTTGCGACTTCTGGAGAGTCATCGGATGCTGCTTTCGTCAGGTGTTCCTCTAGAGGAGTTACGAGATCCCTTTGGTGGTAGCTGTTACAAGGCATCTGTTGAAGGAGAAGTGTGGAGCGTTGGACCTGATGCTGAGTGGCAGGATGGAAGAGTATCTTATGATCCTACAAACGGAGCCAGCTCTGAGGGAGACATTTTGTTGGGTGTTTTTAGGGGGTCCCATTGAGAGCCAATCCAATAGCGTGTCTTAGCTGTTGCGCAGTGCACTTTCCGCTCTGCCCTTGACGCCCTGATTAAGTGTTGTGCACTAGGGTGGCTAAATTTCGGCCAAGTGCTCACCGCCCCATGCGTTCCCTTGGATGAGCATCAAAGGTTCCGGTTCATCGCACTTTTACTGCGGAGTTGAACGCGCGCTACTACATTTTGCGGCTGGCTTGCAGTGGGACCATGTTTGCACGAAGTTCGCGGGAGATGTCGCTGCGTCCTTGGATCAATACCTCACCCTCCAAGTCGGCGACTCCTCCACCCTGCTCCGCCTCCGATCATAGAGTCTGGTCGTGCTGACGTTCGCGTGCCCGAGCCATTCCTGCACCTTTGCGATGTCGGCTTGGTGCTCCAGGGCGTTGGTGGCGGCGGTTGCGCGGAGTGAGTGGACGCAGAGGCCGCGGAGGTCGATGCCGGCGCGGCGGGCGTGGTGTTGGACGATGTCGCGGAGGACAGATTCGGGGTGGAGCGGCTTGTCCAGATGGCCGCTGCGGCGGTTGCGGACAGGTCGGAAGAGCGGCGTTTCCAGTGGGTTGGTGGTGGCTTCGGCAGCGTCGAGATAGTCGTGGATCAGGTCGAGCGCGCGGTGGTGGGCAGGGATGTAGCGCACTTTACCGCCCTTCCCTTGCACGCGGAGGTGCACCACGCCGCGCCGGGGCTGGAGGTCGCCGAGGGTGAGTCGGCACAGCTCCTCGCGCCGAAGTCCGTGGTAGAGGAACACGGCGAGGATCGCGCGGTCGCGTTTGCCTTTAAGCGTCGCGGGATCGGGGGCCTCGAGAAGCTGGCGGGCCTGGTCGTCGCTGATGGCGGGGGTCTTGCCCTCGTTCGGGTTCTCGATGGCGGGTCGGCGGACGCCGTTCGCGGGGTTGTCGGGGACGGCATTGCGTTCGCAGAGGTAGTCGAAGAGCGACGCGACGGCGGAGAGCTTGCGGCGGATCGTCGCCGGTGACGCGCCCCGGCGCTTCAGCTCGTCGCGCCATGCGATCATGTGCGCACGGGTCACTTGGCGGAACTCCGTCCCGCCCTCGATGCCGAGGAAGGCGATCAGATCGGCCACGTCGATCCGGTACGCGCGCCGCGTGCGGGGGTTATCGATGTTCGCGAGCCACTCGATCCAGGGC
>JANRJK010000003.1:0-3617 GCA_033764015.1 Candidatus Sumerlaeia bacterium
TCGCGGCGCCTCCGCACGTTCGTTTGGCGGCCGCATCCGTGAACCGGACCGATGCCGCGTCGTGCGGGCGAGAAGGTCTGCGAGATCCCTTCAAGAAATCCTCGCCGAATCCTCGTCGAATCCTCGTCGATCCTAGTCTCGTCGCGGACCGCTGACAGTACTTGGCTTAGGCGGGAACCTCGGGACAGGCCGAGCGTGCGGAGGGCTTTGGGAAGTTCACTTCAAGGGCCTCCGGGAACGAAAACGGGGCGCCAGGCAGGTGGCCCGGCGCCCCGTTGGGACGGCTGAGTTGGGGTGGGTGGCTGCGGCTACACGCCGGCGATCTCGTCGGGGGTCAGTCGCAGGACGTATCCCTTCTTCTTCTCGTTCGCCAGGAGCTCCCTCGCGGCCTCCGGCGCGAGCTTCGCCACCGTGCGGATGATCCCTGCGAAAACCTTCTGCGCGAACAGGTCCCGAGGAGGATCACTCTTCGTCGAAGAAGTCGCTATCGAGGCGCGGCACCTGGATCGGCTGCAGCGTGACGCCGACTCCATGGTCGATCATCAACTGGGTGAGGCGCGTGCCATCGACGAGAACGAAGCCCTCGGCTGTCTTCGCGAAGTCAAGCGCCTGCGCCGAGAACGAGGATGTCGTGATCAGGACGCCCTTGCGCGCGCGAAGCCCTGCCAGTGCGCCATAGAATCCCTGCACTTCGGGCCGACCGACCGGGTTATTCCATCGCTTCGCCTGTACGTAGACTTTCTCGAGTCCCAGCTTGTCCAGCGAGATGATTCCGTCGATCCCCCCGTCGCCAACCCCTCCAACCGCCTGCAGGTCCTTGCGTGCGGCGCCGTATCCCATGCGGTGGAGCACCTCCAGCACCACGCGCTCGAAGAACGCGGGAGAGCCCGCCTTGAGCCGGTCGAGGAGGTCAGCCGCGACCGTCTCCCGTATCTCCTCTATCGCGCTGGAGATCTGCTCGTCGGGCGTCGTCTTCACCGCGGTATCGTGCGATGGTGGCGCGGACGGAAGCGCGGCGGGTACGCTGGCGGTAGGCCTTGCTGGGGAGAGGCGAATCGTCAGGCCCTTCGAGGCGATCAGGTCGACCTCCTCGGCCGAGAACGGGGCCGCATGCGCCGACATGAACGAGCGTCCCTTCTCTGTCAGTTTCCAGATTCCCCGCCGGGGACTCGATGAGAGCTCGTTTCTCTTGAGGCGGTCATGCGCCCAGCCCGCGCGATTCTTGTAGAGCGGCTGCGCGCCGCTCGGGACGAGTTCCGCCCTATCCTCGGCAGTAAGGCCCAGCGCGTCGGCTGCAGCCTCATGGACATCCTTGGCAAGCGCACCGTCGGGCTGGGTCGCAAGGAACCTCAGGACAGGCTCGATGAACTGGTCGTACGGAGGTACTGGCATCAGGCCCTCGCTTGGGTTCTCGTAGTGGTGCAGCAGTGGTCTGGCAAGCATCAGGGGTGTCGCAACTGCCGACGACAGGGGCCCAGCGAGAAGCCGGGTCCTTCAGAACAGCGTCTCGAACCCTGCCGCGCGGAAGTGCCGGTCGTTGGTGAAGGCCCGGCGGATGCCAAGGCGTCGCATGACGACGAAGGAGAGATGGTCCACGAGGCCAGCGTCGCCCGCCTCGCCCTTCCCGTAGGCCTCCAATGCAGCGCTCCAATCGGCGGTGGAAGGATGCACGAGGCGACCCCACGCCTCAAGCTGCTCGCGGAGCGCGATCACCTGCGGGCGAAGCGGGGTCCGCGAGGCCGCGTTGGCCGCCTCAGCGAGGATGAAGGACGTGGCGAACGGGCGGAAGCTGCTGGCATTCAGCGCCACGAACGCAGCGACTGCCTCGCGGTGCCATCGGTCTCCCGTATGCAGCACGGCGAGGATGCCGACCGTGTCCAGGAGGACCGGCTCGTTCACGGCTGGTGCTCGTTGTGCCGCTCGGAAAGGCCCGGGTCGCCCGCATCAACCGCGCGCGACAGGACGGACCAGATCGCCGCGTTCGCCTCGCGCTCGCGGTCGAGCGCCTGCGTGTCCACTTCTGCCTGGAGCGTGACGGGGCTGTGCTCCGGCAGGTCCACCGGCTCCGTCGGGCGGAAGACGCCGTTCTCGTATATCGCCTGGATGGTCATGGCAGTGTCTCCTGAGGTGCGACCGTGCCAGCATCCCCCCATGCTGTCCAGCCGATCGTGAGGCGCGCACGGCGGGTCCAAAAGCCCGCGGAGGAGGCGCCCCGGAGAACTCTCCGCGGCGGTTTCGCCATTCGACTTGGCGTGCCGCAAACGCAGGGCGACTGACACACACGGCTTCGCCGCGAATGGCGAGTGACGAGTGGCGGCACAGGCCCGCGGCACCGAGGCAACGCGCCATCCGAGGGAGACCGCATGACGCCCCGAGCCCCCGCTGCACCCGACGCCCGTAATGGTTCGCGCGCGTCGGCGAACCGCTCCGCCGAGCCACCCGCGAACTCGCCGGTGCGATGCGCGATCTACACACGCAAGTCCACCGAGGAGGGCCTCGACCAGGACTTCAACTCCCTCGACGCGCAGCGCGAGGCCGCCGAGACCTTCATCGCCAGCCAGCGCCACGAGGGCTGGGTCGCGGTCGCCGAGCGCTACGACGACGGCGGGTTCACCGGCGCGAACATGGACCGCCCCGCCCTCGGCCGGCTGCTCGCCGACATCGAGGCCGGGCGCGTCGACACCGTGATCGTCTACAAGGTCGATCGGCTCTCGCGCTCGCTGATGGATTTCTCGCGCATCATCGGCCTCTTCGACCAGCACGGCGTCGCGTTCGTCTCCGTCACGCAGCAGTTCAACACGTCGAGTTCGATGGGACGCCTCACGCTGAACATCCTCCTCAGCTTCGCGCAGTTCGAGCGCGAGATGATCAGCGAGCGCACGCGCGACAAGATGGGCGCCGCGCGTCGGAAGGGGAAGTACGTCGGCGGACTCCAGGTGCTTGGCTACGACGTCGACGACCAGGCGAAGCGGTTCGTCGTCAACGAGCCCGAGGCCGCCATCGTGCGCGAGCTGTTCGCGATGTACCTGCGCGAACGCCGCATCATCGCCGTGTGCACGGAGGCGAACCGCCGGGGGTGGACCACGAAGTCCTGGGTGCGCCGCGACGGCACGCGCCGCCCGGGCCAGCCGTTCAACAAGAGCCGCCTCTACGCGCTGCTGACGAACGTCCTCTACACGGGCAAGGTGCGGTTCCGCGGCGAGCTCTACGCCGGCGAGCACGCCGCCATCGTGGACGACGCGACGTTCGCGCGCGTGGAGGAACTGCTCCGCCACAACGGCGCGAACGGCGGCACGCTGGTGCGCAACACGCACGGCGTGCTGCTGAAGGGACTGCTGCGCTGCAAGGGCTGCGGCGCCGCGATGGTCCACAGCTTCACGCGCCGCGGCGACCGCATGTTCCGCTACTACGTGTGCGGCCCCGCGCAGCGCTCCGGCTACGCGTCGTGCGCGACGCGCGGCGTCTCCGCGGCCGAAATCGAGCGGTTCGTGGTCGAGCGCATCCGCGAGATCGGCGCCGATCCCACGCTCCAGGACGAGGCGCTGCGCCAACTTCTCGCGTCCACGCGGGAGCGCCGCCCACAGCTCGACGCCGAGCGCATCCGCCTGCAGACGGAG
>JANRJK010000004.1:0-4838 GCA_033764015.1 Candidatus Sumerlaeia bacterium
TCGCGGCGCCTCCGCACGTTCGTTTGGCGGCCGCATCCGTGAACCGGACCGATGCCGCGTCGTGCGGGCGAGAAGGTCTGCGAGATCCCTTCAAGAAATCCTCGCCGAATCCTCGTCGAATCCTCGTCGATCCTAGTCTCGCCGCGGACCACTGACGGGACTGGGCTTAGGAACGCGCCCCGGGACAGGCCGAGCGTGCGGAGGGCTTCGGGAAGGTCACTTCGCAGGCCTCCGGGAACGAAAACGGGGCGCCAGGCAGGTGGCCCGGCGCCCCGTTGGGACGGCTGAGTTGGGGTGGGTGGCTGCGGCTACACGCCGGCGATCTCGTCGGGGGTCAGTCGCAGGACGTACCCCTTCTTCTTCTCGTTCGCCAGGAGCTTCCTCGCGGCCTCCGGCGCGAGCTTCGCCACCGTGCGGAACGCGGTCCGGATCTTCGAGACATGGTCGTTCACCTGGGCCTCGAAGATCTGGCTCGTGGGCACCGGCAGATACTGGTAGCTTGCGTTCTCGGCCATGAAGGACAGGAGCTGGAAGGACTTCGACTGGAGGGGCAGTTCCACGCCATCGAGTTCCGCGACGCTGCGATCACGATGGATCACGAGCCGCGGCGCTGCGGCGTCATCCCTCTGCCCGGCCCCGGAGATCGCGGGCCACTTGATCTCCAGCCCGAGGCTCTCCCGCGCGGCGAACGCCTCGGACAGGTTGATCGCCGCGTGTCCGCCAACGGTGAGCAGCGCGAGGTCGCGCCCGTCGATCCGCTGCGCCTTCGGGAACAGCACGACGCAGCCCGCGCCGGGGTACTTCGACGCCAGGAGGTGCGGGAGCATGCTCGCATCGTCGCGGCGGAGCTTCCGGACGAGCACCACGGGGCTCCGGTGGGTCCTCGCCACGCGGTCGCCCAGGTAGTCGAAGAGCCTCGCGTCCTCGCGCATCGTGCCCTCGATGCCGTTCGCCTGGCAGAACAGGTGGAGCCACGCCTGCTCGTTGAACGCGAAGTTCACGAGGCGCTCCGGGCCGATCTCGATGGGCTCCTCCGCGTTGCGCGGACACATCGCGAGGAGCTTCCCGCACGCCCGGAACACGTAGCGCTCGCAGCCGTCGCCGTCGCAGTCGCAGGAGCCGAGGACCTCAAGCGGCGGCAGCTCCTGGAGGACGCCGGCGGCCTGGAGGCGCGAGACGTGGACCGGCCCGAGCTGCGCCAGGCGCTCGTGGTAAAGGCGCGCGCGAGGCGACGCCAGCAGTTCAGCAAGCAAGGAGTTGGGCGAAGTAGCCACGGCAGAACCCGTTCACCTGGAGGAATCGCAAGACGATGGACTCGCCCGTCGAGCGGGCGAAGGATGCGGTGCTGGGCGGCTTGATGCGCACGGTCTTCCGCCGCAGCTTGCCGTTCACGAAAATGCCGAGGCGGACCGTCAGCCCGATGATCTCGGCGCCGCCGAAGTCCTCCTCGTGGGTGCTCTCGAAGTACCGCCGGATCGCGTCCTCCGGGTCGTGGACGCGCACGCGCCACCCCTTCTCGTTATCGCCGTCCCGCACCTCGATGTCCGTGATGCGCTGGTCCGCGATGTCGATCGACGGCGCCACGAGGCGGAACTTCCGGCCCTCGCGCCAGACGCGGTCGAGCGTGTATAGGTGCCGCGCCTCCCGGGCATGGAACAGGTACGCGTCGCCCAGGATCATCTCGGCGAACAGGTCCCGGAGGCGAATCTTCTCCTCCAGCCCGCGCGCGCCGACCTGGAGCCGCCCGTCCTCCGGGTCGAAGATCAGGATGTCCTGCTTCGCCTCGCGGAACGTCAGGCACTCCTCGTGGCCGGCGTCGATCCGCAGCGTGGTCACGGGCAGCACGCCATGCGTGATCACGACGTGGACCTTGCCGTCCGCCTCGTACCATCGCGCGCGGCAGTAGGGCTCGCGGTAGCGCTCGTCGTAGAGCTCGGCGGCCGCCTCCTCGAACTGCTTGCGCGACTGCTCGTCGGTGAAGACCTCGAACCCGTCCGTGGCGAGGTATTCAGCGACGGCGGTGTGCCGCTCCAGCGCCCACCAGTCCTCCGCCTCGCCGAACAGCTCGGGATGCCGAAGGAACGCGCGCATCGTGATGCAGCGCATGTCGAGCGACGACAGCCGGGCGTCGCGGGGGACGATGTCGATGCCGTGTGTCTCGGCGCGCTTGCGCAGGGCGCCGAACGCCGGGTCCTTCGCGATGGTCGCGATGCGATGCAGTTCCTCCAGCGCGACCTCCGCGCCCGGGCCGTTCAGGCTCGTCAGCATCATCAGGATCTGGGCGCGCTCCTTGTAGACGTTCTCCGGGCGGAGGCTCAGCGCGAGCGGCCCGAACACCGCCGGGTGCCGCTGCAGGAACTCCGCCATCAGCTCGACGTCCATGGCGTTGATGAACTTCTCGTTCAGGAACCGCTGCACGTTCTTGTGCACGGGTGCTACCTCCAGGGTTTGGTCCGGGTGGCGGCCTGGAGCGGGAAAGGGAGCGAAGTCGTCGCGAGAGTGTACCGGTTTCGAGCGCGTCACCCATTGTCGGGGTAGGCTCGCAACAGCGTTGAGGGCAAGGCTAGAAAGCGAACAAAAAGCGAAAGTGTTCGCCGGGGTTTCAAGGCGCCGCATAAGCCCCGTCAGATCAGGGCTGGGCGTCCAGAGGCGAAGCCCTGATCGGGTCGGTCCGGGGGCCGCAGCCACCTTCCTTTCGCTCTCCGCGCCCGACACCTGACCTCCGTTTCCGGTAGCATTCTGGTGGGCCCGGCGCGTGAAGCCGAGCCTCCCGAACCGGAGGATCCCCGTGGACGACCTGCGCAGCCCCGACGACCTCGCCCCCCACGAGCGCACCCGCGAACTCGCCGCGATCCTCGTGGCCGGATACCGCCGCATGAACGCCGCGCGCCGCACGCCGGAGCCCGAGGAAGAGCCGCCCCGGAAGACTCTTCGCGCCTCTCGCGCTATTCGACTTGGCGTGCCGCAAACGCAGAGCGACTGACACGCCGAGCCCTTGGGGTTCACAGCCGGAGTCCCGCGAACCGGGGCTCCCGGAACGGCCCGCAGCAGGGCCCCAGCCACAGGAGAACGCACATGGAACACACGCTCGCGGCCGACATCGCCGCGCTCGAAGGGATGACGGTGCCCCAGCTCCGCCGCCGCTACTGGGAGGTCTTCGGCGAGGAGACCACGTCGAGGCACAAGGCCTACCTCCGGAAGCGCATCGCGTGGGGCCTCCAGGCGAGCGCGCATGGCGGCCTGTCGCCGCTCGCGCATGGGAAGATCGCCGAGCTGGCCGACACGCGGCTCCTCCACGTGAGGCTGCCGGTCGGCGCGTTCGAGCGCATCGCCGCGGAGGTCGGCGCGCTGCGTCCCGCGAGCGACACGGAGACCGGCACGCCGGTCGAGGTGGGCACCGTGCTCACGCGCCGGTTCAAGGGCGTCGAGCACCGCGTCGAGGTTCTCGCGGACGGGTTCCGCCACGGCGACCGGACCTACCGGTCGCTCTCCGCGGTCGCGCGCGCGATCACCGGCACGAGCTGGAACGGGCGCCTGTTCTTCGGCCTGAAGAAGGGCGCGACGTCGCAGCCGAAGGAGACCGCATGACGCCCCGAGCCCCCGCTGCACCCGACGCCCGTCGTGGTTCGCGCGTGTCGGCAAACCGCTCCGCCGAGCCGCCCGCGAACTCGCCCGTGCGATGCGCAATCTACACGCGCAAGTCCACCGAGGAGGGCCTCGACCAGGACTTCAACTCCCTCGACGCGCAGCGCGAGGCCGCCGCGGCCTTCATCGCCAGCCAGCGGCACGAGGGCTGGGTCGCGGTCGAGGGCCGCTACGACGACGGCGGGTTCACCGGCGCGAACATGGACCGCCCCGCACTGACGCGCCTCCTTGCCGACATCGAGGCCGGGCGCATCGACACCGTGATCGTCTACAAGGTTGATCGGCTCTCGCGCTCGCTCATGGACTTCTCGCGCATCATCGGCCTGTTTGACCAGCACGGCGTCGCGTTCGTCTCCGTCACGCAGCAGTTCAACACGTCGAGCTCGATGGGGCGACTCACGCTCAACATCCTCCTGTCGTTCGCGCAGTTCGAGCGCGAGATGATCAGCGAGCGCACCCGCGACAAGATGGGCGCCGCGCGGCGGAAGGGGAAGTACATCGGCGGGCTCCAGGTGCTCGGGTACGACGTGGACGAGCAGGCGAAGCGATTCGTCGTGAACGAGCCCGAGGCCGCCATCGTGCGCGAGCTGTTCGCGATGTACCTGCGCGAGCGCCGCATCATCGCCGTGTGCACGGAGGCGAACCGCCGCGGCTGGACCACGAAGTCCTGGGTGCGTCGCGACGGCACGCGGCGCCCGGGCCAGCCGTTCAACAACAGCCGACTGTACGCGCTGCTGACGAACGTCCTGTACACCGGCAAGGTGCGGTTCCGCGGCGAGCTCTACGCCGGCGAGCACGCTGCCATCGTGGACGACGAGACGTTCGCGCGTGCGCAGGCGCTGCTCCGCCACAACGGCGCGAACGGCGGCACGCTGGTGCGCAACAAGCACGGCGCGCTGCTGAAGGGCCTGCTGCGATGCAAGGGCTGCGGCGCCGCGATGGCCCACAGCTTCACGCGCCGCGGCGACCGCATGTACCGCTACTACGTGTGCGGCTCCGCGCAGCGCTCCGGCTACGCGTCGTGCGCGACGCGCGGCGTCTCCGCGGCCGAGATCGAGCGGTTCGTGGTCGAGCGCATCCGCGAGATCGGCGCCGATCCCACGCTCCAGGACGAGGCGCTGCGCCAACTTCTCGCGTCCACGCGGGAGCGCCGCCCACAGCTCGACGCCGAGCGCATCCGCCTGCAGACGGAG
>JANRJK010000005.1:0-81658 GCA_033764015.1 Candidatus Sumerlaeia bacterium
GCCCCCCGGAACGCTCCTCGCCGGGCCCTCACAGACACTCGCCGGAGCCAAGAAACGCCCCGGAAAACCACGGAACCGAAAAAACCGCCCCGGAATCGCAAATCGGCGCCGCCAGCGCCGCCAGTTCGACAGGCTGCTAGCCGGACTCTTCGTCGTTGCGTGCGCCATTTATCTCTCGGCCGCTTCACACAATCCCTTCATCTACTTCAGGTTTTGACATGAAGCACACCCTCGCACACCTGATCCGCCTCGCGGGCCTGATGGTCTTTCTGCTCGTGCTAGCGCTCCCAATGGGGGACCACCTGTTCTCACTGGACAGGACCACGCCAATCAACGAAAAGCGAGAGTTGGCACCGAGGCCGACAAGGCCGCCTTCCTTGGAGTCACTCGACAAAACCTTCAAATCCATTGATGCATATGTCAATGACCGGTTCGGCTTTCGTGACTGGGCGATCAAGAAGTACTATTTGTGGAAGATAATGTACCTCAAGGTTTCACCCCAGAAGAGTGCTCCATCCGTAACTGATCAGGCCTCCGGCATCGGCTACCCTGAAGTGATCGTCGGCAAGGACGGGTTTCTGTTCTTCGGCAAAGACAAAGAGCCCGAGAATTTCAGGGGCCTGCTTCAGCCATTCTCCGACACCGAGCTGGCTGCGTATCGGAAAGAGGTTGCGACCAGGGCAACATTTTTGAAGCAAATGGGCAATATCCCGTACATCTATGTCTTGATTCCGAACAAGTCAACGGCCTATCCAGACAAGATGCCAAGCACATATACGCGTCTGGACACACCTAGGCGCTACGACCAAATTGTTTCGGCGCTCCAAGGGATCGACAATCTCTACCTAGTGGATCTCCGCCCCTTTTTGGAGCAGCGGCGGCGAGACGGAGTAGAACTGGTGTACCACAAGACCGACACTCATTGGACCTTCGAGAGCGCCTTCATGGGGTTCAGGGAGATAGCGAAAGTCATCAACGCCCGATTCCCAGAATTCGAAGTTCCTTCGCAGGAGAACTACGAATCGCGCGAGATCAAGTGGGCGACCGACTTGGCGGTGTACATCGGTCTCCAGACGTGGGAATTGGATCGAGACTCGCCGCTCTTTGAGCCGGTCTTTGAATTGACCCCTAAGGCAGGCTTGCTTTCCCGACAAGTCCACCCGGTGGAATGGCCAGCCCGCGACAAGTATGCAATCAGTTTCGGATCGTTCCGCTCTCCGAGATCCAAGGCACCCTCCGTCCTGATGTTCAGCGATTCCTTCGGGATTCACTTGTGGCCCCTCTTCAGGGAGGCAAGCAGCGCATTCGAATACTATCGCACCACGGAGTTCTTGGCAACGC
Organism: Candidatus Sumerlaeia bacterium; assembly: GCA_033764015.1. GTDB lineage: Bacteria > Sumerlaeota > Sumerlaeia > SLMS01 > JANRJK01 > JANRJK01. Next base: position 1,342 of record JANRJK010000005.1, read on the forward strand.
CGATCAAGTCATTCCAGCCTAACGTCGTGGTCCAGCTCACCGTGGAACGGTTTGCGATTGTCGGGGTTCCCGCGCCCATGGTCGAGTGAGTCCCATCGATCCAGAGGGCATCGGATTGCGCGAAGAACCACCTCCCAACCACGATCTCCCCGCAACCGCCCGGGCCATTGGCTTCGACTGGGTTGGGGTGGCCCGGGCGGAGCCGTTGCGCGAGGAGCTCGAGAATCTGCGTAGCTGGTTGGCGGAGGGGCGACATGGGTCGATGGCGTGGTTGGCGCGCGAGCCGGAGCGGCGCGCCGATCCCGTGCGGGTGCTGGAGGATTGCCGATCCGTGGTGGTGGTGGGGGTGAACTATCTGCGCTCCGCCGACTGGCCGCACGGCGCGGAACCACCACTTGGCTTCGGGGTGGTGAGCAAGTACGCGAGGACGCGCGACTATCACCGGGTGCTTGAAGGCATGGGGCGGCGGCTCGGGCGCGCGCTGTCGGACCGCATCGCACCCGGCTCGGAGCACCGGTTCCTCGTCGACTACGGGCCTGTGATGGAGCGCCCGTGGGCCGTGCGCGCGGGCCTCGGGTTTCAAGGCAAGCACACGCTGTTGATCCATCCCCGAGAGGGCAGCTTCCACTTCCTCGGCGTGCTTCTGACGACGGCGGAGCTGGAACCGACCGCGGCGGTCGAGGAGCCGATGCCCGACTGCGGGGCATGCCGGCGCTGCATCGACGCGTGCCCGACGGGCGCCATCACGGAACCGCACCGGCTCGACGCGCGGCGCTGCCTTTCGTATCTCACCATCGAACATGAGGGCGAAGTTCCGGAGGAGTTCTGGCCGCACTTCGAAGGCGCGGTCTTCGGCTGCGACATCTGCCAGGATGTATGCCCCTACAACCGGTCGCGCGCGCGTCCGGTGGCGGGAGAGTCGCCGTTGGGCGCTCCGGTCGTGGCGGGGCTGTGGAGCCTTTCCGACCTTCTCGCGATCCGCGGCGAGCAGTTGGCCGCTATCCCGGTGGCGACTCCGCTGCGGCGCGCCGGGGCTGACCGCCTCGCGCGCAACGCGGCGATCGTGGCCGGGGAGCGCGGCACGCGGGAGGACCTGGATGCCTTGCGCGGTCTAGCGGCGGACACCACCCGGCCGGCGTGGCTGCGGTCGGTGGCGGATCGGTGCGCGCGCCGGCTCGAGGCGCGGCTCGCCTAACCGACGACTTCCACGTCGATCACGTAGAGCAGTTCGCAGGAACCCTCGCCGGAATCGTTGCGGTCGCGGCTGCTGCGCCAATTCCACCCGTCCTCCGCCTCGACGCTGACGAGGAAGCCCTTCAGGCGCACCGCGTCGCCGCGCCTCAGCCCGAGGACGGTGCGCTCCAGTTCCGGGTTGTTCGGTGGGAGGAGGATGTGCGTGTTCGCGGAGTTGGCCCGGATGTCGTCGCTGGAAACCGTCACGTCGGCGGTTTGCCATTGGTAGTAGTACCAGCGATTGCGCTGGGTGTATTCGATGCCTCGCAGGTTGCGCTCGCTGGTGAGCGGCCCCCACGCGAGGGCGAAGTCGACCGGCGCAAGGTCGGACTCGCGATCCCAGCCGTAGCTCGCGCGGCCGACGATGAGCGCCTCGACGAAGTACTCGTCCGTCGCGGTGATGCGGTAGCGGTCGGGCGCGGGCAGTTCGATCGTGTCCTCGACCGGGATCTGGATCGGGGGGCCGAAGGGGCCTGCTTCGGAGAGCGGGCGCTCGCGCAGGAGCGAGGCGCCCATGAGCGTGAACGCGACGCCCGCGACGGCGAGCATCGCCTTCGGGCGTAGGACCGCTTCGAGCAGCGACATGGCGGGGGCGTGACTCCATGGCGGCGAAGGCTCTCCCCCGCCGCGGCGACACTCGCCTCTCGCGGCGGGGGGATCAACGGCAAGGGGAGTCGTGCTAGCGCAGGCGCGCCTTCACTTCGAAGCGGTGCGCGCCCTCCGGCGTGGACCACATGCCGACCGCGTCGCCGAGCTTGCCGCGGAGCGCCGACACCGGCGGAAGGGCCTGGAGGAGTTCGAGCGCCTCCGGATCAGTGACGGTCTGCTTGAACATGGCGAGATTCGTCTCGATGGCGAGGAGCCACGCCTCCTCCGTCGAGAAGCTGAAGTAGAACGCGGACTCGCGGTCGAGCAGTGGCAGCAGCCGCTGGAGTTCCGGTCGGTCCGCGATCGAGCGCGCGGGGGGCGTGGTCTCGCCCCGGAGCGCCTCCTGCATCATCGCGCCGTCGAACGTGACGAGGACCGCCTGCGGCGCGAGGGCGATGCGGGCGGGCAGGGGGTTGTCGGCGCCGGGCGCGCCCTTGAACTCGAAGACCGGAACCGATTGCTCTTCGGTGCGATCGAAGGGGATGCCGCCCTGCGGGTTGTCGATGAGCTGCGTGAGCGCGCGGTCGACGGAGCTGTTGAAGGCACTGCTGTTCCGGGTGGCGAGGCGCGCGCCGGTCTTGCGGAGCACCGTGAAGGATCCCTCCACGGGGTTCGCGAGGATCTCTTCGCGTTCCGACGGGTCGAGGGGGAGCGTGTACGAGAAGTGCTCGCCGGAGAGGTTTGCGATCACCTCGTTCTCGATATCGACGCCGAGCGACTGCTTCTGGCCGTCGAGGACCAGGTTCATGATGCCGAGCGCCTGCGGCTGGGCGAGGAGGAGGATCGCCCGGAGTTCCCGCATCAGCTCGGCGCCGTCCAGCATCCAGGTGGTGTAGGAGTTCGCCTCGTACGGGACGCGGGACATGGTGGACAGCGGGTTGCGTCCGAACTTGCGGAAGAGCCCGAGGAAGCCGTCGCCGGACCCGCCGTGGAGTGTTGTCGCGAAGTCGCTGCCGTCGGGCCGCATGCGGAAGGAGACGAAGATGGGAAGGCGGTCGGGCAGGCCGAGGGCCGCGCGCACCTTGCGCATGTTCTCCTCCCCGCCGGGCGTCTCGCGCACGGAGTCCTCGAAGCCGGGGACCGGATCGCCCACGAAGTTGATGTCGCCTGTTTCGCCGCCGTGCAGTTCCAGCAGGGCGCGGTACTCCGGCGTGGCGAAATAGGAGGGGGAGTCGTCGCCGCCGGAGAGCCGCGCGAGCGGCTCGCGGAGCGCGCTGGCGTCGCCCTCCGCGGCGCCGAATGCGAGCAGCGCGGGACCGCGCATGATCTCGGCGTTCCGCGCACGCTGGATGAAAGCGCCCGGCGTTGCGGGGTCCGGCTCGTCCTCGTAGTACTTGAACGACATCACCTCGAAGGGTCCGACGGTATAGGTGCTGCGCTGGGCGTCGGCGGGCATTTCGGCGACGGCGCGCTCGACCATGCGCTCGATGGTGGCGGCTGACTCCGGCACCAGTTCGATCAGGGTGGCGCCGGTGGCTGGCGCGCCGTCGGCGCCGGTCGTGAGGAAGAACACGACGTCGCCGCCGGCCGCGCTGACGATCTCGTCCAGCGGGACGCCGAGCTCCTCCTCCGCCTCTCGGCGGGCTTCGGCGGTCTTCTCCGAAAGGACCCGGCGGAAGTCGGCCATCTCGTCCATGCGGTACACCTTGCCGATCGCGCTGGCGTCGAACCGCTCGCCGAGGCTTGGCACATCCTCGACCCAGCCGACCATGAAGGCGTTGGGCGGAACGGCGTCGAGCAACCCTTCGGCTTGTGTGGCTGCGGCGAGGGCGAGCGCGGCGGCGAAGGTCGCGGCGGTGCGGAGCATGGAGGAGTTTCCGGTCGGGGGATGGGTGCGGAAGAAGTGGTGCGGACGGGGAGACTCGAACTCCCACACCTTGCGGCGCCAGATCCTAAGTCTGGTGCGTCTGCCAATTCCGCCACGCCCGCACGGAGGGAAGTGTTCCGCCGGAAACCGCTTGCATTCAACGGGAAACATGGCCGCCCTTGCTGTAGTGGCAACGCCACTCGGAGCGCTCCGCCACGGGGCGCGACCACTGAACCGCAAGGATTTCGATGCTCACGCGACCCAAAGACAAGAAGACGGTGGTGTTCCTCTGCACCGGAGACACCTGCCGGGGCCCGATGGCGAAGGGCTACCTGCAGAGCAAGCTCGCCGAAGCCGGCATCACCTACATCGAGGTGAAGTCCGCCGGGGTGATGACGGTGCCGGGACTGGTCCCGACGCCGGAGGCGCGGCAGGTCCTCGAGAAAGAGGAGATCGACATCACGCGGCACCGCAGCTCGCCGCTCACGCCGGAGCTGGTGCGGCGCGCCGACCTGATCCTCGGCATGACGCCCTTCCATGTGCAGCAGGCGGTCCGCGTCAGCGAAGAGGCCCGCGAGAAGACCCACCTCCTCAAGGAGTTCACCAAGTCGGATGTGAAGAACTACCAGGTGAACGACCCCATGGGGATGACGCTCGAGGTGTACAAGCGCGTATACCGCGAAGTGCGCCTGTCGATCGACAACCTGATGAAGCTGGAGTTCATCACGGTGGCGCCCCCCGGGGTCGCGTTGCGGCTGAAGGCCCGGCAGGAAGCCGCCGCGCGCGACAAGGAGCGCGAGCGGGCGCGCCAGGAAGCGGCGGATGCGGAAGCCGCCGCCGCGGCGGAGGCCGCCAAGGCCGCGAAGAAGGCCGCGAAGGCGCAGGCCGCCCCCGCGGAGGCCAAGGGCGCGAAGCCCGAGAAGGCCCCCGCGAAGAAGGCCGCCCCGAAGCCCGCCGCGAAGAAGGCCGCACCCGCGAAGAAGGCCGCCCCCAAGAAGCCCGAACCGAAGAAGGCGGAGGCGAAGCCCGCCGCGAAGAAGCCGGCAGCCAAGCCCGCGCCCAAGAAGGCCGAAGCGAAGCCCGCCGCGAAGAAGCCGGCAGCCAAGAAGTAGCTCTTCCGCTACTCCCGCAGATCCACAACCACGCCGCCCGGGGGCAGGTCCTCCGGGCGGATTTCTCTGCCCAACACCGGAGTGATCGAACCATAGCGGCGACTCGCGATCCACGCGACGCCGCGCTGCCAGCCCAGGGTGGCCAAGTCGCGCTCACTGGCGACCAGGACCCACAGCCGCGCCGCGTCCTTCGGCGCGGCATCGAGGAGTGGGCGCTTCTCCGCCGCCCATGCGGCCCGCGCCAGCGGAGCGGGCAACGGCGCGCGCGCCGACAGCATCGAGAGGACCACGCAAACCGCGGTCGCGCAGGCGAATCCCTGTCGGACCGGCGCCAGCAGCGGGAACAGGAGCGCGAGCCCCATGAGCGGGTAGTAGGAGGATGGCGGCTTGCGCAGGAGCACGTAGGGCATCCACAGCACCGCCGCGCCCGCCGCGAGCACCATCGCGCGGCGCCGCTTCTCCGGATCATCCGCGTGTGCTCGCAGGGTCCACCCCGCTAGCAGGACCAGCCCCAAGGAAAGCGCGACCGATCCGAACCGTGTCCCGGGCGGAGTTCCAGCATGCCACAGGAAGGGTGACACACCCAACGCATGGCCGGTCATCGCGGCGGCATTCCGCAGCAGTGCGAACGCGCCACCCGCCGCGTACTGCGCGTCGTCGCGCGGAAAGGTGATCGCGTGTCGCGATGCGAGGTGGAGCAGGGCGAGCGTGGCCGCCAGCGCCGCGGGCGCCAGGTCGGCGCGCACGAGGCGCGGACGTGTCGCCAGGAGGCACGCCCCGAGCAGGATTGGCGCGAAGAGCACGCTTTCCTTGCAGAGGAGTCCCGCTCCGAACACGCATGCCGAGAGGGAGAGCAGCCATCGGCGCCGAGGGCCCTCCGCCTCGGAGCCGGCGAGCGCGAGAAGGGTCGCACCGAACGCGGCGGCGAGGGCGAGCGACTCCTGCGTGGCGCTCGGCCAAGCGAGCGGCAGCAACCCGCAGGGATGCGCGGCGAACAAGGCGGCGGCCCCGGCGGCGGTGGAACGGCTCCCGTCCGCGAGCCGCGCGGCAAGGAGCCCCGCTAGCGCTGCGGCTCCGGTCCACAGGGACGCGGCGATCGCGCCCGCGGCCACTGGGCTGGCGCCGAGCGGCCCCTCGATGAACCGCCAAAGCAGACGTCCTGCGACGGGTCGCCAAACCTCGCCGTGGGGGAGCCAGAGCGTCGCGCCGAGCCACGGCTCGGATGCGAGGCGCGCTTCACTGGCGTGGTAGAGCAGCAGGAAGTCGTCCTGCCAGAAGTTGCCGAAGAGCCCCGGGGTGAGAAGCAGGAGGGCGATGGTCGCGGCGGCCGCGCCGACGATCGCGGCCCACCCCGCGGCGAACCGTGTCACTCGTCGTCGCCCCCGGCGTCGTCGAGCGCGCCGAGCAGCGCCGCGCCCTCCGCATCCGGGAGCTGCTCCACCTCGCGGAGCTTGCGGCTCATCGCGCGCGTGCGGGTCTGCACCGCCGTGATCTTGTTCGTCGCGGTTTGCAGCGTCTTGCCGACACTGTCGAGTGCTTCGCCGAACTTGCCGAACTCGGTCTTCACGGCGCCGAGGATCTGCCACACCTCGCTGCTGCGCTTCTCGATCGCGAGGGTGCGGAAGCCCATCTGGAGGCTGTTGAGGATGGCGAACAGCGTCGTCGGCCCGGCGATGACGATGCGCAGGCGCTGGAGCTCGTCGACGAGGCCCGGCGAGCGGAGCGCCTCCGCGTAGAGCCCTTCCGTCGGCAGGAAGAGGATCGCGAAGTCCGTGGTGTCCGGCGGCGAGATGTACTTGTCCCTGATCGTGCGCGCCTCGCCTGCGAGGCGGTCCGCGAGGCCCTTGCGGGCGGCGGCGGCGGCGTCCGCGTCGGCCCGCTCCAGCGCCTCCAGCAGCCTCTGGTAGTCCTCCTGCGGGAACTTCGCGTCGATCGGCAGATAGACCACCGAGTCGTCCCGGTCCCGTCCGGGGAGGCGGACCGCGAACTCGACTCGCTCGCGGCTGCCGGGCACCGTCGCGACGTTGCGTTCGTACTGGGCCGGCGCGAGCACCTGCTCGAGCAGCGCTTCGAGCTGCACTTCGCCGAAGGTGCCGCGGGAGCGCACGTTGACGAGCACGCGTTTGAGGTCGCCGACGCCTTGCGCGAGGGTCTGCATCTCGCCGAGCCCCTTGTGGACCTGTTCGAGGCGCTCGCTCACCATCTTGAACGACTCGCCGAGGCGGGCCTCAAGCGTCGACTGCAACTTCTCCGCAACCGTCTCGCGGATCGTCTCGAGCTTCTTCTCGTTGCCGGTCCGCATCTCTTCCAGGCGGGCGGCGACGCGGTCCTGCAGCGCGGTGATGGCGTTGGTCTGCGCCTCGCGGGCCTGCTCCTGTCCGGCTCGGAGCGCGGCGAGCGAATCGCTGGTCTCCTTGCGCGCGGCGGCGGAGGAGTCGGCGATCTCCTTGCGGAGCGCGTCGCCCAGCTTCGACGCGCCCTCCGCCTGGGCGGCCCCGAACTCCGCGAGGCGCGCGGCCATGGCGGCGTTCGCGGTCGCGTTCGCCTCGGAGAGCGCCTTCAGGGCCGCCTCCGCGCGGTCGAGCCGCTCGTCCTGCGAGCGGCGCGCGGATTGAAGCGCCTCGGCCAGCTCCTTGCGCGAAGCGGCGGTGGACTCCGCGACCGCCTTGTCGAGCACGGCTGCGAAGGCGGCGGCACCCTCCGCTTGCGTCTTCCCGAACTCGGCGAGCCGCGCCTGCATCGCCGCGCTGGCGGTAGCGTTCGCCTCCGCCAGCTTGCGCAGCTCCGCCTCCGAGCGGTCGAGCCGCTCGTCCTGCGAGCGGCGCGCCGCCTGCAGCGTCTCCGCCAGCTCGCGGCGCGCGGCGGCGTTCGCGTCCTCGATCTTCGCAGTGAGCTGAACGCCGAGGTCGCGTTGCGACTCGGCGAACTGGACGGTGCTCTCGCGGAGGCCGCGCTCCAGCGCGAGGCGCAGGCGCTCCGTTTCCTCGCCGAGCCGCCGTTCGAGCGCATCCAGGCGAGTGCGCAGTTCCGGGTCGGCGGCCGCGGGCGGGCGGCGCCACGAGCCCACGGCCCCGAGCGCGGCGGCCAGAAACGCCAAGCCGGAAAGGATGAGGGGCAGGTAGTCCATGGGCGCACCTCCGCGCGGGTTGGCCGGAGAATCGCTGCCGCTCACGCAGGACGGCAACCGAGACTGGCGTGCGGCGCCGGTCGCGAATTCCCCACTCCACGGATGCGCCAAATGGAAGCGGTCAGGACGAGACACCGGGAGACAACCCGCCCTCCCCTCTCGTGGTTTGCGAAAGTGCTGACGGGATTAGTGTTGATCGCCTACGCCGCGTGGACCGTGTGGGCGGGGCCGGCGTCGCCGCGGCTGTTAGAGGCGCCGCTGTGGATTGGCCAGGCGCTCCTCTTGGCGGGGGCGCTGATCCACCTGCACCATTATGGATTGCTGAAAAGCTGGAACGACCGGCTCGATAAACCGTCAACGCTCCTGATGGACAAGGGGCTCTTCCGCAAGGTGCGCCACCCAATGTACTTCGGCGACGCGGTGGCGCTGCTGGGAGCGTTCGCGATGGCGGGCGACCTGCTGGCGGGCGCCATGGCGGTGTTCGGCATCGCGGCGCTGGCGGCGACTTGCATCCACGAGGACCGGGTGATGGAAGCGTTGTTCGGCGCGGAGCAGCGCACCTGGGCGGCGACGACCCGCCGCATGGTTCCCCACCTCTGGTAGCGGCACGGGACCGCGGCGCTTGACCCCCCGGCGGGGCGCGCCCGTTTCTTGACGGGACCCGCGCGACGCCCATCGGCGCGGCGCTCTCCACCACGCCATCCACCGGAGACCCCCCGGCCTTGCAAGACGTCACGCTGCTCCAGGAAGCACTCCCCTACTTCCGCCGCTTCAAGGGGACCACATTCGTCGTCAAGATCGGCGGCGAAGCGGTCCGCGACCGCCGCACGCTCGACAACTTCGCCGAGGACGTCGCGCTGCTGCACAGCGTCGGCATCCGCGTGGTGCTGGTGCACGGAGGCGGGCCGCAGATCACGGAGCTGGAGAAGCAGCTCGGCATCGAAACCCGCATGGTGGGCGGACGCCGCGTCACCGACGAGGGTTCGCTGCGCGCGGTCGTGATGGTCTTGGCGGGCCAGATGAACGTGGACATCTGCGCGGCCTTCCGCCGCCAGCAGATCCCCGCCATGGGGCTCTGCGGCGTGAGCGCCGGCATCATCAACGCCCGCAAGCGCCCCCCCGTGAAGGTGTCCGGCGGCGGCGACCTGCCGATCGACTTCGGCCTTGTGGGCGACATCGTCTCGATCAACACCGCCCCCATCGAGCTGCTGCTCGACAACGGCATGGTCCCCGTCCTGTCGCCGCTCGGCAGCGACGAAGAGGGGAACTACTTCAACATCAACGCCGACACGTCAGCGGCTCGCATCGCGGCGGCGCTCAAGGCGGAGAAGCTGCTCCTGACCAGCGCGGTGCCCGGGGTGCTCACGGACCCGAAGGACCGCACGACGCTGATCAGCCAGCTCACGGTCGCGCAGGCGCGCGAGGTCGTCCGCCAAGGGATCGCCGACGGCGGCATGATCCCGAAGATCGAGGAAGCGATCCGCGCGCTCGAGATGGGCGTCCGCCGCGCGCACATCCTCAGCGCCACGGAGCCGCACCAGCTCTTGATGGAGACCTTCACACAGGCTGGCTGCGGGACGATGCTCGTCCCCTGAAGCCCGCGCCCTAGGCGAGGACCGCCTCGGGGAAGATCGGATCGCGGCGGTTCACGTCGAGGGGCACGCCGAGTTCGTCCGCGAGCCGCCGCGTGGCGGCGAGGTCCACCTCGGGCAGGTCGATGGCGGAGGCGACGGTCGGAAAGCCGCTCGCCTTGGCCTGGCGGATGAACTCGACGACCGCGGGGAAGGCGCGCTCGCGGTCGTGCGGGTGGCAGATGGCGTTGTAGCTGTCGCGGTCCGGCGCGTTGAGCGACACACTGACCAGATCCAGCAGGCCCTCCAGCTTCTTCCACAACGAGGGGCCGTGCAGCAGCAGGCCCTGGCCGTTGGTCTGGAGGATCACGCGCTTGCCGGCGGCCTTCGCGGCGCGGGCGACCACCTGCAGTTCATCGAGGCGGAAGAGCGATTCGCCGAGGCCGCTGAACACGACGTCGCCGTAGCTCTTGTACTCCTCCCGCAGGATCGAGCCGGTGATCGCGTCGACGTCGGGATCGTGGTCCAGCAGCAACTGGTGCCCGCGGTAGACGCCGTCGCCGTGGCGCGCGCAGAACTCGCAGTTGTTGGTGCACATGTTGGTCAGGTTCACGTGGATCTGGTTCGAGTTGATGAAGACCGCCTGCGGCGCGTACTCGCGCGACAGGCGGAACGCCCGCTCCGCGTTGTAGTTGGTGATGCGCTCGACGTCGCGATAGGACTCCCCGAGCATCTCGGACAGCGTCCGGGCGGTGATGGGGAGGTTCGCCGGCTCGTTGCGGCGGCCGCGCTTCGCCTGCGGCGACAGGTACGGGGAGTCGGTCTCTAGGATCAGGTGGTGGATGCCGACGGCGGCGAGCGACTCGCGCAGGTCCTCGGCGCGGTTGTAGGTGCAGGTGCCGCCGACGCCGAGCACGAAGCCCATCTCGACAAGCGCGCGGGCGTCCTGCGTGGTGCCGGAGAAGCAGTGGCAGACGCCGCCGATCTCCTGCCCTCGCTCCGCCTCGAGGTCCTCCAGAAGATCCGCGTACGCATCGCGGCAATGCATGGAAACGGGGAGCCGGTGCTGGCGCGCGAGCGCGAGCTGGCGGCGGAAGACCTCGCGCTGCTTGTCGTGGCCGAAATGGTGGTGGTGGTAGTCCAGCCCGATCTCGCCGATGCAGACCACGCGCTCGCACTCGGCGAGCAGCTGCAGTTCGGACTCCGTCTCGGGGGTGTACTCGGCGGCGGCGTGCGGGTGGACTCCGACCGCCGCCAGCACCTCGGGGGTTTTGCGGGCGAGGGAGACCGCCTTGCGGCTGTTGAGCAGGTTGTCGCCGAGCGTGAGGATCCGCGTGACGCCGGCCGCGCGGGCCCGGTCGAGCACGCGGTCGAGGTCGCGCTCGAACTTTTCGTCCTGCAGGTGTGCGTGCGTATCGAAGAAGTTCAAGGAATTCCTCACCGGCTTTGTTCGAGCATGGCGGCTCTTTCCCGCATTTAGAATGAGGGTGCCGGAGGCAAGCAAGCGGCATCGCGCATGCCACGGCAAGCGCGCGGGCCGGCCAGTACTGCTGGAACGTCGGGAAGCTAAGGGCGGGCCGCGCCGCCGGACTTGAGGAGATCGCGGAGCTGCTTGTCGGCGATCTCCGCCTCCACGCTCGTCAGCTCCTGCTGCATCGCTTCCGCGCGGCCCTCGAGCCGTTCCGCGCGCTCGGAGTAGAGCGCGGCGCGGGCCTGCTCCTCGGCGAGCGCGGAGCGGAGGTCGCGCAGCTCGTCGTACAGCTCCGCCGTGTCGGAGCCGGAGAGCTCGCTGCTTCCGGGGATCGGGAGCGGCGAGTAGGACCGCCAAGCGTAGCCCGCCACCAGTCCCGCCGCGAGGGCGGCAAGCGCCGCCTTCCACGGGGGAAGCGGTCCGGACTTCTTGCGCGATCTCGGAGCGGTCATAGCGGGCGGGGCGGAGGCCTCCTCGGGCGTCAGCCCGGTCTTTGGCGCGGGGCGCGCCACACTGTCAACCCGCTCCCCAACCCGAGTGCCGGGAAAACCTCGCTGCCTCGGGTGCAACTCCCTCTTCAATCCGCCTGCAACGCTCGGCCCGCATCCCACCCCGAGTCCACTCTCCGCGACGTCGTCCAACACCACGGCCGCCGCGCGCGGGGCGATTCCTCTGGAGCGCGGCGCGCCGTTCGATGTTACTGACCGCCAACCGACGTCCGAAGGCGCGACGATGGACTCCCAGAATCCCACGGTTCCGGCGACACAGGAAGACCTTTCGACTCTCCTGCCGGCGTCGCCGGAGGCGACGTACAATCGCAGCCGCACCCTGACGGCCGCGCCCGATGCGGACGGGTCCCGGCTGGCCGCCACCGCCCCGCTCGACGATTGGACCGCCGCGACTCGCGTGACCGTCTCCGTGCCTGCGGCTCCGGGCGCGCCGATGGCGCCGGAGGATGGTCCGGGGCGCGCCGACTACACGATGGTGCGTGTGATCGGAGCCGGCGGCATGGGGCAGGTGTGGGAAGCGGAGCAACGGTCGCTCAACCGAATCGTGGCCGTGAAGCGGCTGAGTCCCCGGCTGGAGGCCGCGCGCGGCGTCTCGCCCTCGGACGCGGTCCACCTCCGCGAGGAGTTCCGCCGCGAGGCGCTCATCTCCGCCCGCCTCGAACACCCCAACATCGTTCCCGTGCACGACCGCGCGATCGACGGGGACGGGAACCCGCTCCTCGCGATGAAGCGCGTGCATGGCCGCCCCTGGAGCGACATGCTGCGCGAGGACTTCGCGTCGATGCCGGAGGGCGAGTACCTCCGCAAGCACCTCGCGATCCTCCAGCAGATGACACTCGCGGTCGCCTTCGCGCATTCCAAGGGAATCGTCCACCGCGACCTCAAGCCGTCGCAGGTGATGGTGGGCGAGTTCGGTGAGGCGCTGCTGATGGACTGGGGCCTCGCGTTTTTCACCGGCGAGGATCCGGACGACGTGGACTGGGTCGGCCGCGTGGGCGTCACGCGCCAAGAAACCGCGAGCAACCCCTCCGGCACCGTGGCGTACATGGCGCCGGAGCAAACGCGGCACGAGCCCGACGGCCTCGGCACCTGGACCGATGTGTACCTCCTCGGCGCGACGCTTTACCAAGTGCTAACCGGGACCCATCCGCATCGGGCGGCGAACTCGGCGATCGCCTTCGAGCGCGCGCGCCGCGGCGTTGTGGAGGCGCCTTCCGCCCGGGCTCCGGGGCGCCGGATCGCGCCGGAGCTGGAGGCGATTTGCCTGCGCGCGATGGCGGCGGACCGCAAGGAGCGCTTCGAAAGCGCGCGCGCGTTTCATGACGCGGTCGAGGCATACCAGTCCGGGGCCTCGCAGCGCGAGGAGTCGCGCGCCATCGCCGAACGCGTCTCAGCGTCCGCGGGGGAACTGGCGACCTATGCCGCCTTCAACGCTGCGCTGTCGGAAGCGCAGCGGGCGCGGCAGCTCTGGCCGGAGAACCCGGCCCTCGATCCCCTCGAGTCTCGCTTGCTCCTTGCGAACGCGGAGTTTGCGCTGGGAGAAGGCGACTTGCGCCTTGCAGCGGTGCTCGCGGACCGGCTGCCCACGGGCGAGCCGCGCGCGCGGGTGGAGGCCCGGATCCTCGCGCTCGAAGAGGGGCGCGCCGCCCGCGAGCGCCAACGCCGCGCGCTCATGGTAGCCTCCTTCGCGTTCCTTGCTCTGCTGGTCCTCGCGGGCGCGGGGTTCATCTGGCACATCGAGGTCTCCCGCCGAGAGATTGAGTTGGAACGCAACCGCGCGGTGACCGCCGAAAGCGAAGCGGAGCGGCAGCGCGCGGAAGCGGTCTCCGAGCGCGACCGCGCGCAGGCTTCCCGCGCGGAGTCCGAGGAACTTGTCACCTTCATGGTCGAGGACCTCGCCACCCGGCTTGAAGCGGTTGGCCGACTCGACGTGCTCGACTCGGTTCTCGACAAGGTCGGCGCGCAAATGGAGTCGCGCCGGCAGCGCACGCTCACCGCACAAGAGCGCGAGGCGACGGGACGCCTGCTGGAGCGCATCGTGGACGTGCGCATGGCGCAGGGGAACATTCCCGAAGCCGAGGCGGCCGCGGCACGCGTGCTCGAGTTGGCAATGGCCGCGGTGGCGGCGAACCCGGACGACGCGTACGCCTACAACAGCCTCGGTTCCGCATGGGCGCGCGTGGGGAGCTTGCGCCTCGCGAAGGGCGAGTACGACGTCGCCCTCGATGCGCTTCGCAAGTTCGAGTCGAACGCCGAGCAGGCCCTCGCCCTGGTCCCCGGCTCCGACCAGTTCCGGTACAACCTCTCGACCGCGAATGGGTTCGTGGCGCACGCGCTAAACGGCCTCGGCGACCGGGCGGGGGCTGCCGCCAGCTACGGACGCATGAGGGCGCGCCTGGAGGAAGTGCTGGCCAAGGATCCGGAAAAAGCCGAATGGCTCCGCGATCTCGCTGTGGCCTACACGATGGAGGGGGTCCTAGCCCAGGCAGCGGAAGACTATCCACGCGCTGCGGACTCCTACCTCGCCGCCCAAGGAATCCTTCAGCGCCTGCTCGGCGACGGCCCGCCCGACACACTCGTCCTGCACGACATGGGTGCGAACTGGCAGTTCCGGGGTCAGGTTGCGAAAGCAACGGGCAACCTCGATGAAGCGGTCGCCCACTTCATGGAGTCGCACAGAATCGCCCGTGACCTCGTCGAGCTCGAACCCGCGAACGTCGCTTGGCGCCGCATTTACCGCACCGCGACCGAGCATCTCGGCTCAGCGCAGCGGGCGGCGAAGCAGCTGGATCAGGCGCTTTCCACCTATCGTGAAGCGATCGTGTTCTTCCTTGGCCGCCTTGCCGCCGACCCCTCCGACGAGTCATCTGCCTCAACCGCGGCCGACATGCATCTCCGCGCGGGCTACGTGTTCTCCGATCTTGGCGATGCGGAGAGGGAGATCACCGAGTACGAGGCCGGGATCGCGATCCTCGAGGCCATCCCGGACCGCTCGGAGAGCGCCTCGGAAGCTCTCGCCAAGCTCCACGCCCTCGTCGAGAAGTTGCGCGCTCCTCCCTCGGATTGACCGGGGCCGTGGCGCATCCGCCGGCGAACTGCCCACTCGCCCCACTCCGCCCAGCAAGCCCGCTGCCCCGCCGCCTGCGGTGCTGGGCGCCGCCGTGCTTCCGCTTGCCGGTGCCTGCGGGAGTGGGACAAGAATGCGGGTCGGGCGACCCGCCCAGGAGATTGCCGTGCCGTCGTCCCTCCCGCCCACCGCCGCCCACCTCGCCGCGCCGACCTTGGCGGAACCCGCCAGCGCGGAGGAGCGCGGCCTCTTCGCCGCGCTTGATCCGACGCGGTTGCCGCGGCATGTCGCGGTCATCATGGACGGCAACGGGCGCTGGGCGAAGCGCCGCTCGCTCGCCTCGCGCATCAACGGGCACGAGGCGGGCGTCGACGCGGTCCGCGCGGCCACGCGCACGGCCACGGCGCTGCGCCTGCACGCGCTGACGCTTTATGCCTTCTCCAGCGAAAATTGGAGCCGCCCCCGCCACGAGATCGAGGCGCTCATGGCGCTGCTCGACCGGTTCCTGGTCGAGGAACTGGCCGAATTGATGGAGAACAACATCCGCCTGCAGGCGATGGGGCGGCTTTCGGAACTCCGCGCCTCGACGCGGCGCAAGCTCGACGACGCCATCGCGCGCACCTCGGGCAACGACGGCCTGCGGCTGACGCTCGCGCTGAGCTACGGCGGGCGGCAGGAGCTCGCGGACGCCGCCCGGCGTCTCGCCGAGGACGTCGCCGCCGGGCGTCTCGCTCCGGCGGAGGTGGACGAGGCCGCCCTCGCGTCGCGCCTCTACCTGCCGGACCTGCCCGACCCGGACCTGCTGGTCCGCACCAGCGGCGAGCTGCGCATCAGCAACTTCCTACTGTGGCAGCTCGCCTACACGGAGCTGGTGATCCTCGATGTGCTGTGGCCCGACTTCCGCCGCGTCCACTTCCTGGGCGCGCTGGTGGAGTACCAGAAGCGCGACCGCCGCTTCGGCGGCGTCCGGCAGGAGGAGTAGCGCAATGGCGCAGCGAGCGTTGAACCCGATCGCGCCGGCGATTCTGCTCGTGGCGTTCATGAACTCGACGGTGCTGATGGGCGTCGTTGCATTCCTCATGGCGCCCGAGTCCACCGGGGCTCCGGTGCCTCACCTCGATTTGGCGCTCGCCAGCGTCGGCTTGTTGCAGGCGATCGCCGGCGTGGCGCTTGGGTACAAGTCGACCCCGGCGGTCGGCTGGTACTGGCAGCAGTCGAACCTGTTGCCCGTCGCCGGAAACAACGTCGCGCGCGACTCTGGATCGAGCTACCTCGGCCGGTTCCAGACGCGCGTGATCGTCGCGCTCGCGCTCGCGGAGGGTTCCGCGGTGTTCGGCCTGGTGATCGCGGTCCTCGGGTGGAGCAAGACGGTGGGCCTCGCGATGCTCGGCCTGTCGTTCGTTGGCGTCGTGCTGGTCGCTCCTGCGGTGCTGCTCGGAGTGAAGACGGCGAAGGCGCTGCTGGCGCTCGAAGCCTCAGCGCGCGGGTAGCCGCATGCCGGCCCGATTCTGGGGCGGGTTGTTCCGCCGCGCGCCGCTCCCCGACCGCGGGTTGGGCGTCGAGGGCGCCTCGCAGCGCTACGCGGAGTGGCTCTCGCGAGCGCGCAACCGCACCATCGCGCCGGGTATGGCGGCGCTCGACGACGCCGAGGAGTCGATCACGGAGTTGCTCGCGCTGCCGGAGCCTCCCGCGCAGGGGCTCTCGGACGCGGCGGCGTTCCTCGGCGAGTCGCTCCGCGCGGAGTGCGGCGGCGCGTGGAGGGAGGACGCGCGCTGGGGGCTCGTGCTCGGCGCGGTGGGCGGCGTGCGGTGCTTCCGGTTCCGCCCGCTCGAAGCCGTCGAGAAGAAGCGCGAGCTTGGTCCCGCCTTCGCGCTGGCCGGGACGCTGCGCCTGCTGCCGGAGCGAGTGGAGAAGGAGCGCGCCCTGGGCGAGCCGTTCCCGGGAGCGCCCGCTCCCCCGCCGGGGCCGGCGGAAGCAGCCGCCGCATGGGCGACCTGGTTCGGAGACGGTTGGCGGGCTCGCTTCGGCCAGCCGCTCGCGCCGAACCTACGCGGCGTCCGCGAACTGGACCGCTACCTCCGCACGCAGTACCTCCTGATGACGGCGCCGGACTCGGCGTTCGCCGGCGCGGGCTTCTTCCTCGGCGAGGTGGCCCGCGGGCTGTTCGGCGGCGAGTGGCGCCCGTGGCCCGCGGAGGAGCCCTGGAAGGCGGCGCTCGCATGGCCCGAGTTGCCGTACTACCCCGCCGGACGGGTGTTCAAGATGCTCTCTGAGTTGCCGGAGGCGGAGCCGCTGGACGAGTACGTGCGGCTGGTGCCGTCGGCCCGCAAGGAGCTGCGCGGGGGCCCATGAAAGGTCCGGCGCGCCAGCCCCGGGGGCCGGCGCGCCGGATGGGTCGCTGCCGGTGTGCGCGGCGCTACTTCGCGGGGAACACCTCGGGAAGCATCGAGCCGGTGCGCTTGAGGTTCAGGTGCAGCTCGAAGGCGCGCTCGAGGATGTGCGGGATGTGGCCGCGCTCCGCCTCGCCGATGTACTTGTTCAGGTAGTCGCGGTACCCGGGATGGGCGCACTTGTTGATGAGCGTGTGCGCGCGCTCCGTGGGGTCGAGGCCGCGCAGGTCGGCGATGCCCTGTTCCGTGATGACGACCTGGACCGAGTGCTCGTTGTGGTCCACGTGGGAGCACATCGGCACGAGCGTCGAGATGCGTCCGCCCTTCGCGGTCGAGGGGCACATGTAGATCGAGATGTAGGCGTTGCGCGTGAAGTCGCCGGAGCCGCCGATGCCGTTCATCATCTGCGAGCCGCAGACGTGCGTCGAGTTGATGTGGCCGTAGATGTCCACCTCGAGCGCGGTGTTCGTGGTGATGACGCCGAGGCGCCGGATCACGCCGGGGTTGTTGCTGATCTCCTGCGGGCGCAGGACGATGCGCGGCGCGTAGAAGTCCATGTTCTCGTAGACGCGCTTCATCATTGGCGGGGAAAGCGTGAGGCTGGTGGTCGAAGCGCCGATGAGCTTCCCGCGCTCCATGAGGGCGATGAGCGAGTCCTGGAACACTTCCGAGTACATGATGAAGGGGGGGATGTCGGGGCTTTCGCCGAGCGCGGACATGACGGCGTTGGCGATGTTGCCGACGCCGGACTGCATCGGAAGGAACTCGCGCGGGATGCGCCCGGATGTCATTTCGTCGAAGAGGAATTTGATGACGTTTTGGCCGATGGCGGTGCTGACGGGATCCGGCTCGTCGAAACCGCCGACATCGTCGGGCTCGTTCGTCTCGACCACGCCGATCACCTTGGCGGGATCGACCGTGGCGAAGTTGAAGCCGATGCGGTCGAGGGCGCCGTAAAGGGGGATCGGGCTGCGGTTCGGGGGCGCGGGCAGGAGGAAGATGTCGGACATCTCGCTCACGCGCGGCGCGTGGGCGCGGTTGATCTCGATGATGACCTTGTCCGCCTCGCGCAGGAACGTGGGCGACGCGCCGATGGAGCTGCTCAGGAACACGCGCCCGTCCGGCGTGATGTCGGTGGCCTCGATCACCGCGATGTCGATCTTGCCGAAGAAGCCCTCGGCGACGACCTGCGGCAGGTGCGACAGGTGCATGTCGACGAACTTGACCTGCCCGGCGTTGAGCTGCTTCCGCAGCGTGGGGCTGGACTGGTAGGGCGCGCGCCAGGAGATCGCCTCCGCTTGCGCGAGCGCTTCGTCGAGGTCCTTGCCGGTGGAGGCGCCGGTCAGCACGCGGAGCTTGAAAGCGCGCTCGGCGGCGTGTTCCGCCTTCGCGCGGGTCGCGAGCGCCCGCGGGATCGCCTTCGCGGCGCCCGAGGGCGTGAAGCCGCTGAAGGCCACGAGCATGTCGTGCTTGATGTGCGCCGCGCCTTCCTCGGCGCTGATGATCGGATAGCGGTGAGCGTAAACCATGTTTGGGTGGGTATGCCCTTGCGTGGAGTGTGGTTACTTTGCTGCGAACTGCGAGAGGAGGACGCCGGCCGCGACCGCGGAACCGATCACGCCGGCGACGTTCGGACCCATTGCCTGCATGAGGAGGAAGTTCTGCGGATCCTCCTCCTGCGCGACGCGCTGCACCACGCGCGCCGACATCGGAACCGCGGAGACCCCCGCCGCCCCGATCAGCGGATTGATCGGGTCCTTCGAGAACTTGTTCATCAGCTTTCCGAAGAGGACGCCGCCCGCGGTGGAAAGGCCGAATGCGAAGACGCCGAGCACGAAGATGCCCAGCGTTTCCGGCGTGAGGAAGTTGCTCGCCTGGGTCTTTGCGCCGACGGAGACGCCTAGCAGGATGGTCACGATATCGATGAAGGTCGTCTGCGCCGTACGGGACAGGCGTTCGGTCACGAGGCACTCCCGGAGCAGGTTGCCGAAGAACAGGAAACCGAGGAGTGGCAGCGCGCTGTTGGCGATGAAGGCCGTCAGCAGGAAGCCGAGCACCGGGAACAGGACCCGCAGCGTGCGCGACACATCCTTGGGCGGCTTCATCCGGATCAGCCTCTCCTCGCGCGTTGTGAGGAGGCGCATGATCGGCGGCTGGATCAACGGCACCATCGCCATGTAGCTGTACGCGGCGAGGGCGACAGCGCCCAAGAGATGCGGGGCGAGCTTGGTGCATGTGAAGATGGCGGTGGGACCATCGGCGCCGCCGATGATTCCGATCGAGGAAGCTTCCCGCATATCGAACCCGAGGAGTAGGGCGAGGCAGAGGGCGCCGAAGATGCCCAACTGCGCCGCGGCGCCCAGCAGAATCAGTCGAGGGCTCGCCAACAGCGGGCCGAAGTCCGTGAGGGCGCCTATCCCGAGGAAGATGAGGGGGGGGAAGACACCCCACTCGATCCCGCGGAAGATCATCCACATTACGCTCGCATTCCAGAGATTCTGCTGCTCGTGCGGAATGACGACCGGATACTTGTTTTCATCGTTTTCGAGGAGGATCAGCACGGCGCGGCCACCGCGGGGGTTCTCGTAGACCCCGGGCCCGCTGGTCGCCGCGTCGCCATGGTAGCCGAGGAATTGCTCGCGGTTCACCATGACCACCGTCCCCCGGCGCACCATGTCGCGGACTTCCGGGGTTGGATCGAGCTTCGTCCATGGCTCGGCCAAGCCAGTCGACAGCTGGACCGGCTCCTTGGCGTAGTAATCGAGCACGTGTTCCGGAGCCGGGCCGTCGTAAACGCTAAGGCTCACATCCTTGAAACTGTACGGGATGTTCCCCAGCAGAATTCCGAACCCGATCGGCACAAGCAGCAAGGGTTCGAAGCCCTTCTTGATCGCCAGCCAGATGAAAAGCATGCCGATACAAAGCATGATCATGCTGCCCCAAGTCGCCTGGCCGAACCCGGAACTGTTGAGGAACTGAAGGAGTGATTCCATCGCGTTTGCCGATCACATTCTTGCGGGCGCGCAGCCCGGAGTCGATTACTGGTATTCGATCAGTGGTTGGCCGGACTGGACGCCGTCGCCCTCCTTCACGAAGACCGCCTTGATGACGCCGGCGTGCGGGGCGAAGATGGAAGTCTCCATCTTCATGGCTTCTAGGAGCATGATCTCGGTGCTTGGAGTCACGTTGTCCCCGGGCTTCACGCGGACGGCGCGGATCACACCGGCGAGCGGCGCTGGGAAGGTGTTGCCTCCGGCCGCGGCGGGGGCCGGAGCGGGGGCTGCGGCGGCAGGGGCGGAGGGAGCGGGTGCCGCTGACGGGCGCGGCGCGGCGGGCGCGGGAGCGGCATAGGCGGCCGGAGCGGCGTGGGCGCCCTCGTCGGAGAGAACCTCCACCTCGACCTCGAACGTCTTGTTGTCGACCGTGATGCGGAGCTTCATCGGGGTTCCCTCTGCGGGCGGTGGGATGTGTGGATCGCGCGGCGACCCGAGTCTGACCAGGCGTGCGCTGTGGTCGGATTCACGTAGGTGACTTTGCGTAGGCGGATAGGCGCGCCGACCGCGGCGGTGGCGGCGGCGATGATGACGGCGATGAGTTCCGGCGACGGGCCATCGGCCTCCGCGGCCGCGGCGGGCGCGGCCGCGGCGGTCTCGGCCTTCTGGACGGCCGCCTTCGCGCCCTTCGCGACCGCATCCACCTTCTTCTCGATCCGGGTGAGGCGCCCGAGGATCTCGAGGCCGAACCAGATCAGCGAGAGCGCGGTGAAGACGATGCCCATTCCGAGGACGGTGAGCATGACGCCGTCCCAGACCGTGTTGCCGGGTGCCTGTGCGAGCAGTTTCAGGGGGTTCATCGAGTCGCCTTAGAGGGGGATCAGCCCGTGCTTCTTCTCGGGCCGGAGTTCGCGTTTCGTGCGCATCGCTTCGAGGGCCATGGCGAGGTAGCGCCGCGTCTCCGCGGGCTCGATGATATCGTCCACAAGGCGGCGGCTGGCGGCCATGTAGGGCGAGGAGAACGTGCGGCGGTACTCCTCGATCAACTCGTTGCGCTTCGCCTCCTTGTCCTCGGCCGCGTCGATCTCCTTCTTGAAGACGACGGCGACGGCGCCTTCCGCGCCCATCACGGCGACTTCCGCGCTGGGCCAGGCGGCCACGCGGTCGGCGCCGAGGTGCTTGGCCGACATGGCGACGTAGGCGCCGCCGTAGGCCTTGCGGAGGATCACGGCGATCTTCGGCACCGTCGCGGCGGAGTAGGCGAAGAGCACCTTCGCGCCGTGGCGGATGATGCCGCCGTACTCCTGCTTCGTCCCGGGCAGGAATCCCGGCACGTCCACCAGCGTCACCAGCGGCACGTTGAACGCGTTGCAGAAGCGGACGAAGCGGGCGATCTTGTCGGAGCTGTCGATATCGAGCACGCCCGCCAGCGCCATGGGCTGGTTCGCGACGAAGCCCACCGTGTGGCCCACGATGCGTCCGAAGCCGATCACGGCGTTCGGCGCGAAGGTCTCCATGACTTCGAGGAAGCTGCCCTCGTCCGCCAGGCGGGTGATGATGTCCTTCACGTTGTAGCCGCGCTTCGCCTCGTCCGGGATGATCGAGTTGAGCTTTTCGTCGTACTCGACCATGCCGTCGTGCGGGAGCTGCGGGGGGTCTTCGTGGTTGTTCGACGGGAGGTAGGAGAGCAGTCGCTTGCAGATGTCGATCGCGTGCGTGTCGTCTTCGGCGATGAAGTGGATGTTGCCGGCGGTCTTCATCTGGACCTCGGGTCCGCCGAGCGCCTCGGCGGTGACGTTCTCGCCGGTGACCTGCTTGATGACGGCGGGCCCGGTGATGAACATCTGGGCCTGCTTGGTCTGGATGATGAAGTCGGTGAGCGCGGGGCTGTAGGCGGCGCCACCGGCGCAGGGCCCGCAGATCAGCGAGATCTGAGGCACGAGGCCCGAGAGCTCGACGTTCTTGTAGAAGATGCGGGCGTAGGCGGCGAGGGCGTCGATGCCCTCCTGGATGCGGGCGCCGCCGGAGTCGTTGACGAAGACGAACGGGGTGCCGGTCTTCTTGGAGAGGTCCATCATCTCGACGATCTTGTCGGCGTGGACCTCGCCGACGGCGCCGCCGACGACGGTGAAGTCCTGGCTGGCGAGGTGCACCTGGCGTCCGGCGACGGTGCCGCAGCCGGTGACGACGCCGTCGGCGGGGAGGTCCTTGCCGCCCAGCCCGAAATGCGTCGCGCGGTGCTGCGCGAAGAGGTACTGCTCCTGGAAGCTTCCCTCGTCGAGGAGCGCGGCCAGGCGGTCGCGGGCGGTGAGCTTGCCGCCTTGGCGCTGCTTCTCGAGGCGGTCCTTGCCGCCGCCGAGGATCGCCGCCTCGCGGCGCTTGCGGAGCTCCTCGATCTTCTCGCGGTTTGTCATCACGTGTGTCGGGGCGGGCTTGTCAGCCATGGGTGTCCACTTGGTCCTCTCGGGGTTCTGGTTGGGCGGGGGGCCGCTCAGTGCATGGGCTCGCAAAGTTCCGTCAACACGCCGCAGGAGCTCTTCGGGTGCAGGAAGGCGATGCGGGTGTGGTGGGCGCCGTCGCGGGGCGCCTCGTCGATCAGGCGGACGCCGCCCGCCTTCAGCTCCGCGAGGCGCGCCGGGAGGTCGTCCACGGTGTAGGCGACGTGGTGCAGCCCCTCGCCGCGCTTCTCGATGAAGGCGGCGACGGTGCTTTCGGGCTCCGTCGGCTCGAGCAGCTCGAGGCGGACGTCGCCCACGCGGAAGAAGCCGACCTTCACCTTCTGATCCGCGACGGTCTCCTCGCCTTCGAAGATGGCGCCCAGCTGGCCTTCGTAGAAGGGCCGCTGGTCGGCGATCGACTTCACGGCGATGCCGATGTGGTTGATGGCCTTCACTGCTTTCATGGTGACTCCGGTTCTCCGTGGGATGGTGCCGCGCCGCCTTCCCGGGGCGCGGGATAAACGAGCGACAACAACTCTTCCGCCGCGGCGAGGGGCGAGGCGGCGCCGGCGCGGACTCGGGCGGAGAGCGCGTCGAAGCGCTCGGCCCTCGCGGCGTCGGCGCGGAATCGCGCCGCCAGCTCGTGCTCGAACGCCTGCCGCATCCAGAGGGCGGCCTGCTCCGCGCGGCGCGGGGCGAGCTGGTGCGTGTCGAGCAGGTGGCGCTGGCGCTCCTCGACCATGCGCCACACCTCGTCGAGGCCCGCGCCGGTGGCGGCGGAGCACGTGGCGGCGCGCGGACGCCAGCCGTCCGCCGGCGGGCGCATCAGGCGGAGCGCGCCCTCGACCTGCGCGCGGGCCACCTTCGCCGCCTCCAGGATCGGGCCGTCCGCCTTGTTCACGACGATGCCGTGGGCGACCTCCATGATGCCGCGCTTCATGCCCTGCAACTCGTCGCCGGCGCCAGGCATCGTCAGGAGGAGGAAGAAGTCCACCATCGAGGAGACGAGCGTCTCCGACTGGCCGACGCCGACGGTCTCGACGATGACGACGTCGTAGCCCGCCGCCTCGAGGACGAGGATGGATTCGCGCGTGCCGCGGGCGACGCCGCCGAGCCAGCCGCCGGAGGGCGCCGGCCGCACCATCGCCGCGGGCGACATGGAGAGCCGCTCCATGCGCGTCTTGTCGCCGAGGATGCTGCCGCCCGTGGCGTCGCTGGAGGGATCGACCGCGACCACCGCGACGCGGCGTCCGGCCTCGACGAGCATCATACCGACGGCCTCGATGAATGTGCTCTTGCCGACGCCGGGCGTGCCGGTGACGCCGACGCGGAGCGAGGCGCCGGTGCGCGGCATGAGGGCGTCGAGCACCTCGCCCGCCTGGCGGCGGTGCGCGGGGCTGGCGCTCTCCATCAGCGTGAGCGTCCTGCCCAGGACCCCCCGGTCGCAGGCCAGCACACCATTGACATAGTCAACGGTTTCCAGCCGCGGGCGGCGCTTGACGGCGATCCTGCGCTCCGACGGCTCCGCGCCGGGGAGGACGCGGAGCGCGGAGCCGGGCACGCCGCCGGGGGGCGTCTCGGGCGCGGAGCGCACTTAGGCGGTCTCGCCGATCTGCTCGAAGAGGAGCTTCAGGATCTTCTTCGCCGCTTCGGGGATGATGGTGCCGGGGCCGAAGACCGCCGCGCAGCCGTTGTCGAAGAGGAAGTCGAAGTCCTGCGCCGGGATCACGCCGCCGCAGACCACGAGGATGTCGTCGCGGCCCATCTCCGCCAGCTTCCCGACCAGCTCCGGCACGAGCGTCTTGTGCCCGGCCGCGAGCGAGGAGACGCCGACCACATGGACGTCGTTCTCGATGGCCTGGCGGGCCACCTCCTCGGGGGTCTGGAAGAGCGGGCCGATATCCACGTCGAAGCCCATGTCGGCGAACGCGGTGGCGATCACCTTGGCGCCGCGGTCGTGGCCGTCCTGGCCCAGCTTGGCGACTAGGAGCCGCGGGCGCCGGCCCTCGACCTCCATGAAGCGCTTCGTGAGGGCGATGCTGTCGTCCAGTGATTCCATGGCGCCCGCCTCCGCGCGGTACACGCCGCTGATCTTGTGGATCTGGGGCTGGTAGCGCCCGAAGACCTTCTCCATGGCGTCGGAGATCTCGCCGACGGTGGCGCGGCGGCGCACCGCCTCGACGGCCGCGTCGAGCAGGTTGCCGTCGCCGGTCTCCGCGATGCGGGTGATCGCGGCGAGCGCCTCCGCCACGGCGGCCGAGTCGCGGCCCGCGCGGAGCTGCTCGAGCCGCTTGATCTGCGAGTCGCGCACCGCGGAGTTGTCGATATCGAGCGTCTCGAGCGGATCCTCCTTCGCGAGGCGGTACTTGTTCACGCCCACGATGGTGTCGCGGCCCGAGTCGATGCGGGCCTGCTTGCGGGCCGCCGCCTCCTCGATGCGCATCTTCGGGATGCCGGTGTTGATGGCCTTGGCCATGCCGCCCAGCTCCTCGACCTCGTCCATGAGCGCGGATGCGCGCTTGAGCAGCTCCCCGGTGAGCGCCTCGATGTAGTAGGCGCCGCCCCAGGGATCGACCACCTTGCAGATGTTGGTTTCTTCCTGGAGGATGAGCTGCGTGTTGCGCGCGATGCGCGCGGAGAAGTCCGTCGGCAGCGCGATCGCCTCGTCGAGCGAGTTGGTGTGGAGCGATTGCGTGTGGCCAAGCGCGGCGGCGAGCGCTTCGAGCGCCGTGCGCGTGATGTTGTTGAAGGGGTCCTGCGCGGTGAGCGACCAGCCGCTGGTCTGGCTGTGCGTGCGGAGCGCCATGGACTTGGCGTTCTTGGCGCCGGACTTCTTCACGTGCTTGGCCCAGAGCACGCGCGCCGCGCGCATCTTCGCCACCTCCATGAAGTAGTTCATGCCGATGGCCCAGAAGAACGAGAAGCGCGGCGCGAAGTCGTCGACCGGAAGCCCGGCGCGCTCGCCGGCGCGGATGTACTCGAGGCCGTCCGCCAGCGTGTACGCCACCTCGAGGTCCGCCGTCGCGCCCGCCTCCTGCATGTGGTAGCCGGAGATCGAGATCGAGTTGAACTTCGGCATGTGCTTCGTCGTGTAGGCGAAGATGTCCGAGATGATCCGCATGGAGGGTTCCGGCGGATAGATGTACGTGTTGCGGACCATGAACTCCTTGAGGATGTCGTTCTGGATCGTGCCGGAGAGGAGTTCGCGCGGGACGCCCTGCTCCTCGGCGGCGACGATGTAGAGCGCCATGATGGGGATCACGGCGCCGTTCATGGTCATCGAGACGGAGATCTTATCGAGCGGGATCGCATCGAAGAGGATCTTCATGTCGAGGATCGAATCGATGGCGACGCCCGCCTTGCCGACGTCGCCGCGCACGCGCGGGTGGTCGCTGTCGTAGCCGCGGTGCGTCGCGAGGTCGAAGGCGATGGAAAGGCCCTTCTGCCCCGCGGCGAGGTTGCGCTTGTAGAAGGCGTTGGACTCCTCGGCGGTCGAGAAGCCGGCGTACTGCCGCACCGTCCAGGGGCGCAGAGAATACATGGTGGCGTAGGGGCCGCGCAGGAAGGGGGGGATGCCCGCGGAGTAGCCCGTGTGCTCGAGGCCCTGCAGGTCCGCCTCCGTGTACAGGGGCTTCACGGTGATGTGCTCCGGCGTCTCCCATTCGCGGTAGGCGGCGGTGGTGCGGCGCTCCCATTGCTGGAGCGTGGGCTTTTCGAACTCGTCGAAGCCGTACGGGATCTTGGTGAAGTCGGGCATCGTCGTGGGCATCTCTGGCATCCGTCGGGAGGGGTTGGCGTTGCGTGTCAGGCGTCGATGCCGGCGGCGCGGAGGAAGCGCTCCAGCGTTTCCACCACGTCGGAGCGGACGTGGAGGAAATCGTCCACGCCGGCTTCGCGGAGCGCGGTGACCGCGTCGTCCGGGTAGCCGGCCACGACCACGTAGGCGCCCTTCGCGGCGGCCTTCAGCGCGGGGCAGAACGCCTTGGCGAAGTCGAGGTAGGCGGGGTCCTCGCTGCAGAGGACGAAGACCTTGGCGCCGTCCGCGGCGCAGGCGGCGGCGGCTTCCGCGGGGTCCTTGAAGGCGGGCGGCTCGACCGGGAGGAGGCCTCCGGCGGTGACGAATCCCTGGGCGAAGCCGACGCGGGCGCGGCGCATGGCGGCGGCGCCGAAGGGCACGAGGAACGCGCGCGGCGGCGCGCCCCCGTTGGCCGCGCGCCACTTGTCGACCGCTTCGCGGAGCTTCTCGTACTCGTAGGCGAGGCGCTGCGGACGGATGGCGTCCGCGTAGACGATGGCGCCTTCGGCCCCGGCCGCGAGAGCGGCGAGGATCTCGCCGATCGTGGCGCCGGCTCCGGCGGCGGCGACCGCCGCTTCGAGCGTGTTGACCGAAGGCGTGTGCGCGGCGGTGGTCAGCGTGCCGAGGAGCTCGCGGACGCGGCTGTTGTGGCGGACCGCCTTCAGGCGCGCGAGGCGGCGGCGGCGCTCCGCGAGGAACTCCTCCCGCGGCACGCGGCGGCTGGGGTGCGGAGTCTCCGAGGGGTTCGCGTAGTTGTTCACGCCGACCACGCTGAGGCGGCGCTGGCGCGCGAGCGCGCGCCGCTTGCCGGCGGATTCGCTGAGCGACTTCTGGATCGAGCCCGCCTTGACCGAGGCGAGCATTCCGCCCGCCGCTTCGATCGCCTGGAACTCCGCCCACGCGGCCCGCGCGAGCTGGTCCGTCAGCGACTCGAGGTAGTGGCTTCCCGCGGCGGCGTCGCAGACCTTCGTCAGGTAGCCCTCCTCCATCAGGATGAGCTGCTGGTTGCGCGCGAGGCGCATCGAGAAGTCGTCCGGGCGGCCGATGTTCTCGTCGAAGGGCGCGACGTAGAGCGAGTCGCAGCCGCCCACCACCGCGGCGAAGGCCTCGACCGTCGAGCGGATCAGGTTGTTGTACGGATCGTACGCGGACTTGGTGATGGTGCTGGTGCGGGCGTGGAGGAACATTTTCATCGAGTCGTCCATCTTCGCGCCGAACGCCTTGACGATCTTGGCCCAGAGCATCCGGGCGGCGCGGAGCTTCGCGACTTCCATGAACAGGTTCGACGAGACCGAGAAGCTGAAGATCATCGAGAGGCCGGCGGTGTCGGGCGTGACGCCCCGCGCCACGAGCGCGCGGAGGTACTCGGCGCCGGTGGCCAGCGTCATCCCCAGCTCCTGCGTCGCCGTCGCGCCGGCGTTGTGCACCGGGTGGCTGTTCACCATGATCGGACGGATCCCCGGGCTGCGGCTGGCGCAGTAGGCCACCATGTCGGCCATTTCGCGGAAGAGCAGTTCGAAGGGCGCGCGGCTGTGGCCGTTCTTCAGCAGGTCGCGGACCGGGTCGCACTCGACGGAGCCGACGAGGGCGTTCTTCGGGATGCCGCGCTCTTCGGCGAGCGCGAGCAGCATCGCGAGGACCGGCAGCGCCGAGGTCCCGGTGCGGATCGTGACGGGATAGCGTTCGAGGTCGAGGTCGGCGAGGGCGATGCGGAGGCCGTTGATCGAGCTGACGGTGCAGCCGCCGCGGCCGGCGAAGTCGCGGGCCTCGGGCTGGTCGCCGTCGAAGCCTTGGCGGGCGGCGTTGTCGAGGCGGAAGGCGATCGCCTTCTCGCCGCGGGCGAGGCCGTCGCGGATCGCGCCGTTGACGTCCTCCGGCGCGGGCAGCACGCAGTCCTGGCGGATCTGCCAAGAGGGGGCGACGCCGCTGAGGGGCCAGTTGCCGCGGACAAAGGGGGCGAATCCGGGGAGGCTGCCCTTGTGGGGCGCGTCACCGCTGTTGGAGGCATCGTAAAGAGGCTGGACCGTCAGGCCCTCGAGCGTCTTCCAGAGGAGCTTCTTGTCGAAGGGTTCGCCCTTCAAGTCCTTCTCCGCCAACACTTTCCAGTCGTCCCAGGAAGGGATCGGGAAGTCTTCGGCGAGGTGGAGTGAGGGGGCCGTATCGGGGCCTTCCTCGCGCCATGTGTCGGCGGTGGAGGGGGCGAAGTCTTGCTTGGAGGCCATGGGAGCTTGATCCGTCGCGTTCGGGTGACAATAGGGAGATTCATTGTCCCCGATTGGGTCAAGCGCAAATCGACATGGCTAAGCTCAATTGGCACATATCACCACGCAGCCGAAACACGACGCAGCGCATCGATTGCGCAGGAGATTTCCGCATCCGTCTGGTAGCCGTGCGGCGCGAGCCGCAGGAAACCCCGCCGGGCCACGCACACGACTCCTTCACGGGCGAGTGCTTCGGCCATGCGACCCATGTCGGCACCGCCGCGCATCGCGGCCACGATGCCGCAGCGCTCCTCACGCCGCTCGGGCGAGACTACATGGAACCCAAGCTGGATCAACGCTTCCCGCAGCGCATCCACGTGTCCCTGGATAGTCGCTTCGATGCGGTCGATACCGCGATCAAGGAAGAGTTCGAGGGAGGCCCCGAATCCGAGGATGCCATCCACGTTTAGCGCGCCCTCCTCGAAGCGGCGCGCATCCCGGCGCGGCGGCAGCGCATGGTCCTCGTAGTCGGTGAAGCGTTCGCGGCCGCGCCACGCGACCAGCGCGTCGTCGAGCTCGCCGATGGCTGCGGGGGCGACGTAGAGCAGGCCGCTGCCCTCGGGGCTGAGGAGCCACTTGTGCCCGCCCGCGCAAAGGAAATCCGCCCCGATGGCTCGGACATCGAGCGGGAACGCGCCGAGCGTCTGGATCGCATCCACGCAGAGGAGGGCGCCGTGCCGGCGGCAGAGCGAGCCGATGGCGGCAAGGTCCTGCCGCCAGCCGGTCGCGTAGTTGGCCGAGGCCACGGCGACGAGGCGGACCCCGCCCCGGCGTAGCCGCGCCTCCAGCTCGGAGAGGTCGTACCGGTAGGCGCGCTCGGGCCAGGTCCAGACCTCGGCGCCGAAGCGCCCGGCGGACTTCCAGCCGTACCAGTTCGCCGGGAACGTGGCGCCTTCCACCACGACCACATCGCCGGGCCGCCAGCGGATCGAGGTGGCGAGAAGCTGGAGGCCGTGGGTGGTTCCGCGGACGAAGGCGACGTCGTCCGGCGAGGCGGCGTTGAGGAGCTGCGCGGCGAGCACGCGGCATCGGCGTCCGCGCGCGGTCCAGCCCGGGTAGGCGGCGTAGCCGTACTCGGACGCCTCGCGCGCGTACTCGACGAGGGAGTCGCGCGCGGCGGCGGTCAGCGGCGACACGCCGGCGTGGTTGAGGTAGACGGCGTTGCGCCGCGAGGGGAACTGCTCCGGGGCCCAGTCGTTCACGGCGTCGCCTCGTTGGGGGATGCCGGGATGGTGCGTCGCGGCGGGGTCGCTGCGCAAGCGCGCCGCCCCCCCACCGCGGGGATCAGTCCTCGCCGCGCTTCTCCCACTTCTTCATTTCGGTGAGCTGGAAGCGGAGCATGTCGGGGATCTGGCGCTCCCAGAAGTTCCAGTCGTGGGCGCCCTGGCGCTCGTGGTAGACGTGGCGCAGGTTGTAACGCTTGAGCCACTGGTCGAGCGACTTCGCCTCCTCCAAGAGGAAATCGCGGTCGCCGACGATCACCTGGAACTCGGGGGATGTGTTGGCGTCGAGCTGGGAGAGCAGGTTGAGCAGCGTCGTATCCTCGTCGATGGGGCTGCCGAAGATGTCCTGCCACGCCACGTTGCGGTCCGCCTCGCCGCCGCGTCGCGACTCGAGGACCGCGGGGGAGAGTGCGCTGACGGCGCAGAACTGCTCGGGGTACTTGGCCGCGAGGTAGAGCGCGCCGTAGCCCCCCATGGATAGGCCGGCGATGCCCTGCGCGAAGCGGTCGGAGCGGATCGGCAGCGTGGTTTCGAGGAGCGGAATCAGCTCCATCATGAGAGCCGTCTCGACGCCGCTCCGCCCGATGGGATCGCGATAGTAGGACACGTAGCCGTTCGGCATGGCGACCACGAGGGGATAGCCTTCGAGGTGGCGCTCGATGGCGGAGAAGCGCGTCCAGGCGGTGCAGTCGTCGGAGCGCCCGTGGAGCAGCAGCAGCAGGTTCCAGGGCGGCGGAACCTCGCGCGCGTCCGGAATCAGGAGTCGGCAGTCGGTCATGAA
This sequence comes from Candidatus Sumerlaeia bacterium, assembly GCA_033764015.1. Taxonomy (GTDB): domain Bacteria; phylum Sumerlaeota; class Sumerlaeia; order SLMS01; family JANRJK01; genus JANRJK01. The sequence continues at coordinate 31,769 of JANRJK010000005.1, forward strand.
GCCGAGGGCGTTCGAGCGCCAGCGGAAGTCGGAGGAGATGACGGCCATTGCGGGCCTCCTTCTGGGGTGGGGTCAGAGTCGCGGCCGGCGGACCGCGTCCTTGGACGCGGGGGGGCGGACCAGGCTCGGCAGGATGCGCTTCCCGAGCGCCGAGCCGATGAGCTTCATGGCGACCTGCGCCGTCATGTTGCGTTCGTCGTAGAGGGGATTGATCTCGACCATGTCCATCGACAGGAGCTGGCCCGTGTCGGCGACCAGTTCCAAGGCGAGGTGCGCCTCGCGATAGGTCAGTCCGCCGAGGACCGGCGTTCCGACTCCGGGGGCGACCTGTGGATCGACCGAGTCGATGTCGAAGCTGAGGTGGAAGCCGACGGTGCCGCGGGTGACGACCTCGATAGCATCGTGCATGACCGCGTTGAGGCCGCGTTCGTCGATGTCCCGCATCGTGAAGTAGCGGACGCCGCTCGCCTCGATGAGGCGTGCCTCGTCGGCGTCGATGTCGCGGATTCCGACGAGGGCGGTGTTCTCGCGGCGCACCTTGGGGGAGAAGCCGGCGATCTCGGTGAGTTCCGGTGCCCCGAGGCCGATGCACGCGGCTAGCGGCATCCCGTGGACGCCGCCGCTGGGGGTCGTCTCGGGTGTGTTCATGTCGCCGTGCGCGTCGATCCAAAGCAGGCCAAGGCGCTCGCCGTGGCGCTGGCAGTAGCTGGCGCTTCCCGCCACCGTGCCGATGGCGATGGAGTGGTCGCCTCCGATGACGAGGGGGAAGTGCTTATGGTTCAGCGCGCCGAGCTGCCACTCCGACAGGCGCTGGCACAGGTCGGAGATCTCTTGCAGGTGGATCGCCTTCGGGTTGCCCGGGTCCTTGCGTTCGTGGACCGGGAAAGTGCCGCAGTCGTCGAGTTCGTGGCCCAGCCCGAGGATTTCGCGCTGGAGCCCTGTTGCGCAGAGCGCCCTGTAGCCGCCCTCGGCCCCGTAGCGGTGCGTTCCGAGGCTGGAGGGGACGCCGAGTAGGCGGACGTGGCGTGGGGCGGTGCTCATGTGCTCGGCCTGTTCGGAAATCGGCTTATCAAGCGCTTGAATAGCGCCGCGCGAGCAGTGGCGCAACGGTCAACTTGGCGGCGGCGGCAGCCGCGCGGTCAGTCGTCGAGCAACCTCGCCAGATCGAGCAGGTCCTGCGGCCGGCCGCTGGCCCGCTTGTTCGTGATCAGGTCCGCCTTCGAGATGATGAAGATGGGCACGCCGCCATAGGTGGCCTCGACGCGGTTCGGCCACGCCTCCTCGAAGGCGACGCCATCAATCGTCGTGAGGATGTCGATCCGGTTGGGGGGGACGCCGAACTGGATCACGTTGTCCGGCTCGGTGAAGTCGGCCGTGGAAAGCTGCGAAACCGGCGCACCGAACCGCTTCAGCGCCCGGAGGATTCGCCCGGCGTTCTCTGGGTTTCGCGCCACCCAGAGGTCGAAGTCCTTCGTGTATCTGGGCTCCGCAAAATGCATGTAGGCGTAAGCCCCCACCACAAGGCACTCAACGGCTTCGCTTGAAAACGCGGACAACAGATCTCTGAAGTCGATGTTCAACCGGCTCCTGCCCCCTCATGAGATAGACCTCATCGAGCATTTGCCAAGCGGCTTCCCAGCGCCCTTCGACCCCCGCTTCGCGCCAGAAGCGGCGGTCGAACTCCTTTTCGGCTTCGCCGCGTTTCACGACTCGACATTGAACGACGCGGGGCTTGTCGGACACTTGGGGCTCTCCGGGCGATGGATGCTGCATGAATGGTCGCCGGTGACCGCCGGAAAGTCAACGCCCCGCAGAAGCGCCGCGCGCCCCGGAGCGGTGTGCTCCGGGGCGCGCGGGGAAACCTGCTGGAGGTGGGAGAGGGATTCGAACCCTCGAATGGCTGTTAACCATTACTCGCTTTCGAGGCGAGCGCCTTCAACCACTCGGCCATCCCACCTTTGGGGGCGCCGGAAGGGCGCCCGCACGGCAAGCGGCAAGGATGTTTCCGGGCCCACGCAGGTCAACGGCTAAGTAGCGCCAACGACCCCGGCCAGATACACGCCAACGGCCATCGCACTTAGCCCTCTTTGGGCCTTGACTACTCTCCGGGACCCTCGGTAGACCTCCATTGAAGAATGCTTTCCTCCGCCTCGTCTTTCTGGCGCTCGGCATTTTGGCGCTGCTCGCCGCCCCTGCTTCGGGATGGCGTCCGCTTCCCGACTGCGCGTCCATGGCGATGCCGACGGCGCCTCAGCACGCGGGCGGCTGTTGCGGTGGTGGAGGCGACGAGGCCTGCGGCGAGCCGCTGGCGGAACAGCTCCATCATGATTGCTGCGCGCCGATGGAGGCGTTCGGCACCCCCGCGCCCGACTGTCCGATGGCGTGCTGTCAAGTTTCCGCGGAATTGGACTTGTCGGACTCCCCGCAGCGACGCTTGGAACAGCCGTCCGCGGCGCACGCGCTACCCGGCGCACCGTGCGATGAGGTGTTGTGGTTTGAAGATCCTGGACAGCCTTTCGCCCCCATTGCCCATTCGGCGCACGCGCCGCCTCTGGCGAGGCGCGCCGCACCCCGGGGTCCGCCGCAAGTCTCCTGCTAGAAGCCGCTCGATCCTGCCCGGGCCCGAGAAGGGCCGCGCTATCGACCCCGTGTTTCCCAAGGAGACGCCAACATGTTCAGCAAGATGCTCGTCCTTTCCGCGGCCTTCGTATTGGCCGCGATCGCCACGCCCGCGGGCGAGGCCGCCAAGTGCTGCGCCAAGGACTGCTGCAAGACCGAGTGCTGCGCCAAGTGCACCTGCAAGGACGGCTGCTGCAAGGCCGGCAAGTGCGCCGAGGACTGCGCCTGCTGCTGCGCGGACGCGGCCTGCAAGGCGGAGTGCTGCAAGGACGGAAAGTGCTGCGGCGCGGATTGCTCGTGCAAGGATGCCGCCGCGGACTGCTGCAAGCCGAAGCAGGGCGACGCCAAGAAGCCCTGCTGCGGCGACAAGTGCGGCGGCTGATTCTTCCGCCGGCCCCGCCTAGCCATGGCGCCCCCGGGAGCGAGCGCTCCCGGGGGCGCCGCTTTTTGCCCTTCCCCGCGGCTAGGGCCGCATTGCGGGGATACCCGTCGACCCGCTCCCCTGGGCATCTTTTCGGGCCGCCATCAAGAGAAACCTCGCAGGAGCCGCGCTTCGGTTGGGGTCGGCGGGGTGCTTCAAACCCTGCTTGCCAGTGTGCGGTCGGCTCGTAAGCTGGCGCCCGTCACCAGATGGCGCCCAACGCCACGCGCCCCTGTCCGGCGCCAAGACAAAGGAGCAATCCCGTGAAGAACTTCCTCCGCGCCGCCGCCGCAATGGCCGCGCTCGCCGCCCTCTTCTCCGCGCCCGCCGTGGCCGACGACAAGTCCCCCGCCGCCGCGCAAGCCGAGGAGCGCATCCTCACGATCGGCGATCCGGCGCCCAAGATGGACATCGCCGAGTGGGTGAAGGGCGAGCCGGTGAAGGCCTTCGAGCCCGGCAAGGTCTACGTGGTCGAGTTCTGGGCGACCTGGTGCGGTCCGTGCATCCGCTCCATGCCCCACCTGACGGAGTTGCAGAAGCAGTACAAGGACAAGGGCGTCACGGTCATCGGCGTGACCAGCGAGGACCCCGGCAACACGCTGGAGGCGGTGAACAAGATGGTCGCCGACAAGGGCGACACGATGTCCTACACCGTGGCGTGGGACAATGCGCGCAACACGAGCGCGAACTTCATGGAAGCGGCGCGCCAGCGCGGCATCCCGACGTCCTTCGTCGTGGACCAGCAGGGCAAGATCGCCTACATCGGCCACCCGATGAGCTTGGACGAGCCCTTGGCCAAGATCGTCGCCGGCGAGTGGGATCCGGCGGCTGCTAAGGCGCAGAAGGACCGCGAGGAGCGCCTGAACGCCTCGATGACCGAGTTCGCGGAGGCGGCCCAGTCGGGCGAGGGTGCCAAGGCGATGCAGTTGGCGAAGGCGCTCTTCGAGGGCGACGCGAAGGACGAGTCCGGCGCGCTGAACTGGATCGCCTGGGTGATCGTGGACCCGGAAAGCCCGATCACCGAGAAGGATTACGCGTTCGCGGTCAAGGTGGCGGAGCGCGCCTCGGAGCTGGAGAAGGGCAAGAGCGCGGAAATCCTCGACACGCTCGCGCACGCCTACGCCGGAGCGGGCGACCTCGCGAAGGCGGTCGCGACGCAGGAGCAGGCGGTCGCCGCCGCGGACGACGAGGAGATGAAGAAGCAGCTCGCGGAGTCGCTGGAGAAGTTCAAGTCCCGCCTCGGCAAGGGCGGAGAGTAAACCGGACCCATCGGAGACGAAATGAGCGCGGATACCGCCCCGGCCGTCGCGGCCCCCCAGCTTCCACCCTGCGACCACACACCGCGGGCCTATTCCGGACCGACGTGGGAGGAGGCGCTTGCGCTCCGCAAGCGCTTCCTCACGCCGACTCACTTCCACATCTACGGCGAGCCGATGATGCTCGTCGAAGGACACCGGCAGTACGTCTGGGACCATGAGGGCCGTCGCTACCTCGACTTCTACGCGGGGATCGTGACGGCCTCGGTGGGGCACTCGCATCCGAAGGTGCTCGCCGCGGTCAAGGACCAGCTCGACCTGATCCAGCACGTGCCGACGATCTACCTGCACCCGGCGATCGGCGAGCTGGGCGAGGCGGTGGCCAAGCGCGTCCCGAAGGAAATGGGCGACGTGGTCACCTACTTCGTGAACAGCGGCAGCGAGGCGAACGACATCGCGCTGGTCGCCTCGCGCGTGTACACGGGGAACTGGACCATGCTGGCGCTGCGCAACGCGTACCACGGCGCCGTGGGACACACCATGGGCCTCACCAGCCCGCATGTCTGGAAGTACAACATGCCGCACCAGGACGGCATGATCCACGTCGCCAACCCCGACCCCTACCGGGCGATCTATCCCGGGACGCCGGAGGAGATCGCGGCGTGCTGCGTGCGCGACGTGGAGGACGTCATCAAGTTCTCCACATCGGGCGACCTGGCCGGCATCATCATCGAGCCGTGGACCGGCGTGGGCGGCGTCACCAGCGGCCACCCGAGCTACTTCAAGAGCGTCGCGGAGGTCGTCCGCCGGCATGGGGGCCTGTACATCAGCGACGAGGTGCAGACGGCGTTCGGCCGCACCGGCGAGCATTACTGGGGTGTGCAGAATTTCGGCGTGGTGCCGGACATCATCACGACCGCGAAGGGCCTCGGCTGCGGAACACCGATCGGCGCGGTGGTGATGAAGCGCGAGATCGCGCAGGCGCTCGCGACGAAGATCCACTTCAGCACCTTCGGCGGCAACCCGGTCACCTGCGCGCAGGCGAAGGCGGTCCTCGAAGTGATGGACGAGGAACGGATGCAGGAGAACTGCCACCGGCTCGGCGGGATCTTCCGCAAGGGGCTGGAGGAGTTGCAGCGCCACCATCCGATCATCGGCGACATCCGCGGAAAGGGCCTGATGGTGGGCGTCGAGCTGGTGAAGAACCGCGCGACGAAGGAGCCCACCAAGGAAGGCACCGGCACGGTGGTCGAGGTGGTCCGCGACCTCGGCGCGCTCATCGGCCGCGGCGGCCTCTACGGGAACGTGCTCCGCTTGAAGCCGCCCATGTGCGTCACGGAGGCGGACGTGGAGTTCCTCCTCGATTGCCTGGACATCGCGTTCGGGGAAGCGGAGCGGCGCCACGGCATCGCCGGTTGAGCCGCGCCGCGTCCTGCTGACGGGCGCGACGGGATTCCTTGGCGCCCACGCGGCGCGTGCCCTGCTCGCCCGAGGGCACCGCGTCATCGGGACGCACATCGAGTCGCCGCACCGGATCGAGCGGGTCGAGACGGTCACTCTCGACGTGAGCGATCCGGGACCGGTGCGCCGCCTGCTGCGCGATCTGCGCCCCGACGCCATCGTGCACACCGCGGCGATGACCGACGTGGCCGCTTGCGCGCGCGAGCCCGAGGCGGCTCGCCGCGTGAACGCCGAGGGAACCAAGCACATCGTCGACGCCGCCTGCGAGTTCGTCCCCAGCGCCCCGTTCCTCTACACATCCACGGACCTTGTGTTCGACGGCGCGGCGGCCCCTTACGCCGAAGCCGCGGGGACCAATCCGCTGACCGACTACGCGCGTCAGAAACTGGCGGGCGAAGCCGCCGCGCTGGCGCACCCCACGGGCACGGTGCTCCGGGTGGCGCTGCTTTTCGGAGCGGGGGTCTTCGGCCGGGCGGGGTTCCTCGGGTGGATGCGCGGGACGCTGGCGCGCGGCGAGCGGCTCCGGCTTTTCCGCGACGAGTTCCGCACGCCGGTGGCGGCGCGGGATGTGGCCGAAGCGCTCGCGGCGCTCTGCGAGAGCCCGCTTCCGGGCTTGTTCCACGCGGGCGGGCCCGAGCGGCTGTCGCGGCTGGAGATGGGCCGGCTCCTTTGCCGCGCGGAGGGCCACCGGGAGGAGCTGCTGGAGCCGTGCGCACTCGCGGAGGTTCCGCTTCCCACGCCGCGCCCGCCGGATGTGAGTTTGGAGTCGTCGAAGCTGGTGGCGGCGATCGGCTGGCACCGGACCCGCTTCATGGACTTTCTGCAAGAAGGCCGGGGGCGCCTGCCGCTCCCCCACTGACGAAGGAACGAAGGAACCACGATGCCCAGAATCATCCTCATCACGTTGCTGGCGCTGCTGTCGTTCGGCGCGGCGCGCGGCGACGGGCGCACCATGCGCTTCGTCTTCACCAGCGACCTCGACCCGGTGTTCGCGCCGGGCTCGACGGAGGTGGGCGACAAGCCCCAGGGGGCGCTCAAGAGCCTCCTCGACCGGCTCCGCGAGGAGGATCCCGAGTCGGTGTTCGTCGACCTCGGGAATTCCGTGTCGCCGCACAGCTTCATGGAGACCTCCTACGGGTATGTCTCGCTGAACGCCCTCCGCGACTACGGCTTCGACGCGGTGCACCTGACGGCGCGCGACGCGGTGATCTCCGGGACGAACAACTTCGGCATCGCCGCCATGGGGGAGCGCGACCTCGCGCAGTACTTCGGCTCCTTCGGCGTGGACAACCCGGACTCGGGCGTCGCCTGGGCGCCGGAACCGGTCAAGAAGGTCGCGCGCGGGGGCGCGTCGGCCACGCTTGTCAGCCTCGGCAACCCAGCGGGCTTCGCCGCTTGGCGCGGCGCGCGCGAGGCGCTGATCCAGCGCGACCGCACGGAGGACTTCGTCGCGATGGAGTCTTCCCCCGCCGCCCTCGTCGTGGCGGTGACGGATCGCCCGCCCGCCGAAGTGGACCGCATCGCCGAGTCGGCGCCCGACGGCTCGATCATCGTTTCCATCCGCGGACCGCGGAACGGGCGCGTGGCGCCGGCGCGCGACGGCGGCGCCACGGTCGTCCAGGGGCCGCCCCCCGGGAGCGCCCTTGTGGTGGATGTCGCGGAGGACGGAAAGGTGACCGCCCGCCACGAGGCGTTCTCGATCCCTGAGGCGTACTTCGCGATCCGCAAGGCTCCGCTCCCGGAGATCGGGGTCGGGATCACGAACGCGGAGGCGGCGCTCGCCGAGCGCTTCGGCGCCGATCCCGCGAGCGTCGGCTTCGAGAAGCACGGAGGGCAGGACTTCGGAGACCTGCTGGACCGCGAGCGGATCTTCGTCTTCCGCGGCATGGTGGACGGCGTGGAGCACCGCTTCTACCGCGTGCAGAACCGGGTCCAGTTCCTCCGCACAGACGGGGTCCTGACCCCGGTCGGCTACCCGATGGTGGACATTGTGGCGATGGTGGGGCCGGACCACCGCCTGAAGAAGGTGGCGGTGCGCGACAGTTTCCGCTTCATGGGATACGTGATCGACGTGGCCCCGCTCTGGGAGTCGCTCTACGGCGCGGACCCTGAGGCCTGGATCCCCGACTACGACCCGTTCCCCGGGGCAGAGGAGTTCGCCGCGATGATCGCGCGGGACCTGCGCTACACCCTCGAGCTGGACCGGCGCCTGTTCGGGGCGGCGCGCCCCGCCGGGGAGTAGCCCGCAGGCCACCGAAAGGCTCGCCTCCCGACCCGCGGCCGGCTCCAATGGTAGCCGGCCGCGCCCGTTATGGACTCCTGGAACTTCCTCAAAGACCTGCTTGTGCTGCTCGCCGCGGCGGTGCTGTTCGGCGCGCTCTTCGAACGCGCCCGGCTGAACGCGATCCTCGGCTACCTCTTCGCGGGAACGCTGGTGGGTCCGGGGATGCTCGGCCTCGTGCCCGCGGGGGAACGCATCGCGGCGATCGCGGAGATCGGGATCGCGCTCCTGCTGTTCACCATCGGGCTCGAGTTCTCCGTCCGCCGCCTGCTTGCGCTGGGGCGGGTGGCGCTGCTCGGGGGTGTGCTGCAGATCGCGGCGACCATCGCCGCGGTGGCCGCGGCCGCCTCGGCGCTCGAGCTGCCGATCGCGGCGGGCGTCGCGCTCGGGGCGATCCTCGCGCCAAGCAGCACCGCCGCGGTGCTTCGGCTGTTGCGCGAGCGCGGCGAGCTCGACACCGTCCGGGGGCGCAACGCGCTCGGCATCCTACTGCTGCAGGACGCCGCCCTGGTGCCGCTGGTGCTCCTGATCACGTCGCTCCGGAGCACCGGGGACGCGGATGGTAGCGCGATGGGCACCGTGCTCCGCGCGCTCGCGGCGCTGGCGCTTTTCGGAGCCGGCGTGGACCTGGCGAGCCGTTTCGTGATGCCCCTCCTCTTCCGCGCCCTTTCCGGCGTGCGGAGCAGGGAGCTCTTCGTCGTCATGGCGATGGCGCTCTGCCTAGGCGCCGCCTACGCGGCGCATGCGGTCGGGCTCTCGCCGGCGCTCGGGGCCTTTGTCGCCGGGGTGCTGCTGGCGGAGAGCCCGTTCTCGGCGCAATTGCGCTCCGACGTGGGCGGCGTGCGGATACTCTTCGTCACCCTGTTCTTCACTTCGGTGGGAATGCTGGCGGATTTCGAATGGCTCGCCGACCACTTCCTGCTGGCGGCGGGGGTCACCGGGGCGCTGCTCGGGGGCAAGGCGCTGGTGGTCTTCGCGGTGCTCCGGCTGCTGCGCGTGGGGCGCGGGCCAAGCCTCTCGTCGGGTCTGCTGCTCGCGCAGGGCGGCGAGTTCTCCTTCGTGCTCGCCGCGATGGCGGCGGAGGGGGGCGGCTTGATCGACCGCGACACGTTCCAGCTCGTTTCCACGTGCGTGCTGGCCACTCTGTTCGCGACACCGTTCCTAGTGGCGGCGGCGCCTTTCGCGGAGGAGCGGTTGAGGGCCGGGGGCTCCGCGCCGGACCCCGACAGCGCCGCCGGCGGGGATGGCGCGCACGGGCTGGCGCACCACCATATCGTGGTGGGCTTCGGTCCCGCGGGGCGGCGTGTAGTCGAAAGCCTGCGCGAGCGCGGGGAGCGCGTCGTGGTGTTGGAGCTGAACCCGCAAACGGTCGAGCGGGCGCGGAACGCGGGGCTGCTGGCGGAGGTGGGCGACGCTTCGCAGGCGGAGGTGCTCGAACACTGCGGCGTCGGAACGGCCGCGTCGCTGGTGGTCACGATCCCGGACCACGACGCGGCGACGCGGATCATCGAGCAGGCCCGCGGTCTGGCTGCTGGGCTGCCGATCTATGCGAGGGCGCGCCTGCGGCGGCACATGCCCGAGATGCTCCGGGCCGGGGCGGACCTGGCCCTCGATGAGGAGGACCAAGTGGGGTTGGCGCTCAGCGCGGAGATTTGCCGAAGGCACGAGCTGCGGCTCGCCGGCGTCCAGCCGGACCGGGATGGCGAGCTGCGGGAGGCGGAGGCGGCGGCGGACGCTCCCTCGCAACCGCAGTAGGCGGCTAGTACTCGGTTTCGCTCTCGAGGTCCGGCGCGAGGATCATCTCCTCGATGTCGCCGGCGGTCTTGTCGGCGTCGAGGTGCGTCTCGCGGAAGGCGGGGGGGCGAAGGCGCCCCTCGTTGTTGTAGCCCGGCGTGGGGAGTCCGAGCGCTTCGCGGTTCGCGGTCGGAATCGGGGGCACCGTCTCGCCGCGGGCCTCGGGGCCGGCCGGGGTCGGGGCCGGGGTCGGAGCGTCCACATCCGGCGGGCGGGTCGCCATCGCGTCCAACTCGGCCTGCCGGCGTTCGCGGTCGCGCTCGATTTCGCCCTCTTCGAGCTCCGCCCGCACATCATCGAGCGAGATGGTCTCGATGCGCGGGGCGGGCGCGAAAATCGCCACCGCGAGCAGCAGCACGAGCGCAGCCGCCACCAGGGCGAGTTGGATCTGAAGGGCCTTGTTCAACGGCTGCTCCGCGCGTCGGGATGCGGCGCCCCGCGTCGCGCGGGGCACCGCACCATGCCCGGGCAACGGGCGCGCGGGGTCAACCCCCGCCGCGCCGCCCTACCACTTCGCCGACTGTGCTTTGGGCCGCTTTGCCGCCTCATTCTCAAGCGACGAGTCCAGCCGGACGGGGTCCTCCGCATGCCGGCGGAGGGATCACCCACCCTTCCGTGATACGACAAAACGCGTGAGTACCGCCACCGCCAATCCTGCGAACCCCAGGACGAACAGTGCCGTCATCGTCACTGCCTGCGGTCGACGAGACACCCATGCTGAGCAAGGGGGTGCCACCCCCGGGCGTTCACAGTTTCAGACCCGACCTCGAGCGCTTCCCCCTACCTGAGTCGGGGCATCCCTTTCGAGAGCTGGTCGAACAGTGCGTCCGCGCTGGGCGGGTTGGGGATGCGTTCAAACGCAGTGATTCTGGAACCCCCGGTCTGGGGCGCCGCATTCGGCGCGAAGGTGTGAAGTGTCACGAGCCGGGGAAACGAGGGGAACTCGGGGCCATATTCCGCCAATGCCCACTCCAGATGCTTCCGATCAAGCACCGAAGGGCTCCCGGGCGTGTAACCCTCCGGGATGTTGACCTCGCCATGTCCCGCAATCCACTGGCCGCGGTAGAACTCGAAGTACCTCATCAGCCTCACCCCCCCTTCCCGCGGCTCATGATCAAAGACCAGCTGGGTCCCGGCGGATGTATGGGCCTCGGTGATTTCCTCCTCCGGGATTGGCGCGGCGTATACACGCCACAGCAAGTAGTATGGGAAACAGCCCCACATCTCGGGCGTCAGGCCCGCATTGGCGGCGCCGTTCACGTAGGCGGCCTCCGACTTGCCGCCGGTGAGCGCGTACTTTTGTGGGCGTTCCGGAGCCAAGCGCACTACTTCCCTGGAGCCGGAGTCGGTTGTCACAAGGGCCACGATGCCGTCCGCGAGATACCAGCTCTCGAAGTCCGCCACAGGTTCGGTGGGCGCGGCCAGAGGAGGGGCGCCTTGAGGTTGACGCAACGCGACGCCGGTAACCTTGAGTCCGATCAGGGACTCGTCGGTCTTCGGGGTGGGCCGTTGCGCATGCACCCGGTCGGGGGACGCAACCCAGGGCACGAGGCAAGCTGCCGCAGGCGCCGCGGCCCGTCCCGCCCCCAGCAGGCTCAGCAGGATCGCGTCGCTGCGCAGCCAGCCCTCGCGGGTGAGGCGCAGGCGGCCTGCTTCCGAGTGGAACCAGGGTGCGGCTTCGGGTTGGCGCGCGAGCCACTCGCCCACCAGCGCGTGCAGTTCCGGATCGGTGGCGGCGTCGATGCCGTCGCTGCGACGAAGGAGGCAGAAGAGGCGCTCTTCGAGGGCGACGCCCGAGGCGAGCGTCTCGACCTCTTCGACGAAGCGCTCGCCGCGGGCGGTGGCGGCGGCCCAGCCGTCGAGGTCGTGCCGGTTGAACCAGCGGCGGTCGCCCAAGCTGGTGTGGGCGGAGGGCCCGAGGCCGAGCACGTCGCGGCGGGTCCAGTAGCGCTGGTTGTGGCGGCTGCGGAAGCCGGGGCGGGCGAAGTTGCTGATCTCGTAGTGCTCGTAGCCGGCGGCTTCGAGGAGCGCGGCGCCCTCGAGGTACATCGACGCCTGCTCGTCCTCGGGGGGCTGCGCGAGGCGGCCTTGGGCGAATTCGCGGTGGAAAGGCGTCTCCTCGTGGATCGTGAGGCCGTAGAAGCTGAGGTGCTCGGGGGCGAGCGCGGCGGCGGCGGCGAGCGATTCGCGCCATCCGGCGGGCGTCTGGCCCGGCAGGGCGAACATCAGGTCGAGGCCGATGTTGCGGAAGCCGGCGGCGCGGGCGGCCTCGAAGGCGCGGGTGATCGTCTCGCGCCCGTGCAGGCGTTCGAGGAGCGTCAGCTCGCGCGCGTCGAAGCTCTGCATGCCGATGCTCAGGCGGTTGACGCCGGCGGCGTACCACTTCGCGGCGCGGCCCTCCGTGAGGTTCTCGGGGTTCGCCTCGAGCGTCACCTCGGCGGGAACGGCGCCGGGGGTGAACTCGTCGACCATGGTGTGGATAAGGTCGCCGACCGCTTCGGGGACGAGGGTGCTCGGCGTGCCGCCGCCGAAGTAGATCGTGTCGAGCGTGCGCCGGCGCAGCGAGGGGTCCGCGGCCAGGTGGAGGCGGAGTTCCGCCGCGACGGCGTCGGGGAACTCGAGCCGCGCGCGGGCGGGGCGGTCGCGCAGTTCGAGCTTGTAGAAGTCGCAGTAGGGGCAGGCGTGCTTGCAGAACGGCACGTGCACATACAGGCCGAGCGTGCCGTCCATGGGCGGTCAGGCCTTGCGGTGGATGAGCCAGCCGGTGGCCTGGTTCGTCGCGGTGAGGATCATGGTGTTGATCTGCACGTGCGGCGGCCGGGTGACGGCGAAGAGGACGCACTCGGCGACGTCCTCCGGCGTGAGCGGCTCGATGCCCTGGTAGGGCTTCTTCGCGGCCTCACCGTCGCCGTGGAAGCGGACGAGGCTGAATTCGGTGCCGCCGACGAGGCCCGGGTCGATCGAGGTGGCGCGAAGCGGCGTGTCCACCAAGTCGACGGCGAGCGAGCGGGTGATCGCATCGACGGCGAACTTGGCCGCGCAGTACACGTTGCCGCGGGGGTAGACGTCGTGGCCGGCGACGGAGCCGATGTTGACGATGTGGCCACTCCCCCGCCGCAGCATCGCGCCGACCAGGGTGCGCGTGACGTAGAGGAGGCCCTTCACGTTCACGTCGATCATCGCGTCCCAGTCGTCGAGGCTGCCGTCCTGGAACTTGTCGAGGCCGAGGGCGCCTCCCGCGTTGTTCACGAGGATGTCCGGGGCGCCCCACGGTTCCGGGAGCGCTTCGAGCGCCGCGACGATCCCGGCGCGGTCCGCGACGTCGCCCTCGATGGCGAGAGCTTCGGTGCCATGTGCGGCGCGGAGTTCCTCGGCGAGTTCGCGCAGCCGGTCGCCGCGGCGCGCGAGGAGGGCGACGCGGGCGCCATCCCGGGCGAGCGCTCGCGCGATGGCGGCGCCGATGCCCGAGCTGGCGCCCGTGACGAGGGCGGTCTTGCCGGATAGCTGGGCGCTCACTTCGCTGCGGCTTCCTTCTTCGAGGGAATCTCGTCGTTGATGCCGAGGCGGCGGACTTGGTGGCCGCGGGCTTCGAGCCCCTTGTGGACGGCGTAGGGCCCGGCGAAGTGCAGCGCGCCGACCGCGAAGAAGTGCGAGCGGCCCGGGTTCTCGCGGATCGCCTTGTCGATGTTCTCGGCCATCTTCTTGTCGCGGTCGTCGAGGAGCTTCACGCGGAAGCGCTCCATGAGTTCATCGTTGGGGTCGTACTGGCGGTTCATCTCCGCATAGAGCGCCACTTCGTCGCCTTCGAGGTAGAGGCGCATCAGCTCGCGGAGGGAGTCGCGGCCGGCCTTCTCGTCCTCTTCCAGCGAGTCGAGGCTCTTGCCGAGCATGTAGAGTTGCTCGTCGAGGGTGAAGCCCTCGAAGACGGCGACCTGGGAGTCGATGGTTTCGAGCGCGCCCAGCTTCTTGCGGGCGAAGGCCGCGCGGTTGTAAAGGTTCTGGTCGACGGACTTGCCGGGCTGGATGAGCTCCGGGTTGCCCATGATGGCGAGCTGTACGGCAACCATCCACGGCTTCATGGCGTCGAGCGTGTCGGGCGAACCGCCCTTCGAGGTCGCGTAGTCGTGGACGCGCTTCCGGAGCTCGGGGCTGGCGGCGTCGCCAAAGGTCTCTCCGGGCTGCGCGATGACCTTCGTAGCCATGCGCGTCATCGAGATCATGTCCATGGGGATCTCGGTGTAGAGGGCGTCGGAGGCGGTGAAGGCGTCGTTGACCACCTGCGGGAACTCTAGGATCGCGTCGTTCGCAAGGTGGATGGTGCCGAAGAGGAAGGACGGGGTTTCGCCTTCGACGACCCAGAGGAAGGGCTTCTCGGTGGGCTTGAGTCCGCCGTCGGCGCGCGACGGGGACGGAAGGAGGAGCAGCGCGAGGAACGCGAGCGCGGCGAGGAAGCGTGGCATGGTCTTCATGCGGGATCTCCGGGGTGTGATGGGGCGCCCGCGGCGCCACGCCAAGAGACCGGAGCATGGGCCGGACCGGTTGGCGCGGCGACGGGAATCGCCTGCGGATGGTACGCACCGGGTCCGATTTTCTTTGAATGCACGGTCCATGGGAGGGGTAGACTCCTTTGGAACGACAGACTAGGCGCGACGTGCCGCGAGGAGTTGGCCGTGTTCTTCTTCTTCTTCACTGTCCGCGAGAGCACCATCGCCATCGTCGAGTCCTTCGGGCGCTTCACGCGCACCGCCGGTCCGGGCCTGCACATGAAGACTCCTTTCGAGAGCGTCGTCGGCCGCGTAAGCCTCCGCGTCCAGCAGATGGACGTCGGCATCGAAACGAAGACCGAGGACGACGTGTTCGTGCGGATCACCGTCGCGGTCCAGTTCGCCGTCATGCCGGACCACGTGGTGGAGTCGTTCTACAAGCTCATGAACCCCGGCCAGCAAATCGAGTCCTACGTGTACGACGTGGTGCGCTCGCAGGTTCCCGGGATGAAGCTGGACGAAGTGTTCCGCAACAAGGAGGACATCGCGCAGGCGGTGAAGAAGGAGCTTTCGGGGGTGATGCTGCAGTACGGCTACCGCATCGTGAACGCGCTGGTGAACGACGTGGACCCGGACCCGAAGGTGAAGTCCGCCATGAACGCGATCAACGAGGCGCAGCGGCTCCGCAAGGCGGCGGAGGAGCGCGGCGAGGCGGACAAGATCCTGAAGATCAAGGGCGCGGAAGCGGAGGCGGAGTCGAAGATCCTGCAGGGCCGCGGCATCGCCGGCCAGCGCAAGGCGATCATCGACGGCCTGCGCGACAGCGTGGAGGATTTCCAGCGCGGCATCCCCGGCGTCTCCGCCGGCGAGGTGATGCAGATGGTGCTGATGACGCAGTACTTCGACACGCTGAAGGACGTCGGACAGGCCTCGCGGACGAACACGATCCTGCTGCCGCACACGCCGGGCGCGCTGGGGAACATCGCGGACCAGCTCCAGATGAGCCTGATGACCGCGAACCTGGCCACCTCCGAGGCGATGGAGGAGGGCACCGGCGGCGGCTCGGGGCGCCCCCATCCGGCGCCGCACCACGCAGCCGCGCCGAGGTTCGACGAGCACGCCCCCGCGGAGCCGCACCCGGTGGAGGCGCCCGCCATGCCTCCGCAGGCGCCGAACCCGGCGCAGGCCGCGGCGCTGAAGGGGCTGATGAAGCAGGCCAAGAGCCACATCGTGACGCGCCGGCCCCAGCCGCCGCCGTTCCGCCCGGGGTGACGGCCCTTCCCGCTTGCGCGGGGGAGGCCGCCGCGCGGACATAGCCACAGCAAGCGCAAAGGACCGCCCCAGTGGCCACCCCGGTTGACGAAGACCCCTATGGCGTCGGAACCGCCTGGTTGATGCTCGGCGCGTTCACCAGCGTGGTGTTGACGGGGTTGTCGCTCTACCTGGTGAAAGGCGCGGCGTTCGCCGAAACGCTGGTCGGGCTCGTCGCGATCCCGCTAGGCGCAGCGCTGTTCCTCTCTTCGAGCTTTGCAGGCGTCTTATTCGCCATGTTGCTGCTGATCCGTCGCGACAAGGTCGAGGGGTTCTGCTTCCTGTCGCTGCTCGTGATCCTCTGGCACTTGGCCTGCCTCATCTGAACCCGCGGAGTCCGCGATGCATTCCGAAAACGATCGATTGGTGCGCTCCGAGCACCTGAACCACCACGGGACGCTGTTCGCGGGAACGGTGGCCTCCTGGTTCGTCGAGACCTGCTTCACGGCGGCGGCGCGGCTGGTCGGGCGCACCGACAGCGTCGTGTGCCTCAAGATCCACGGGTTGCGGTTCGACATGCCGTGCCACCCTGGCGACCTCTTCAAGATCGAGGCGCGGGTCGCGTACGTCGGGCGCACCAGCATCCGCGTCCACGGGCGGGCGTACCGCAACTCGGAGACACGGGCGGTGACGGAGGGCTTCGTCACGTTCGTCACCGTGGACGAGAACGGCACCAAGATGGAGCACGGCGCGAAGCTGCCCCCGCCGAAGGACGACTACGAGTCGGTGCTGCGCTCGCAGGCGGAGGCGATCCGCTAGGAGGGAGTCCCCGCGGATGGGCACGTTCGTCTACATCCTCGCCGGGCTTGGTGCCTGCTCGCTCACGCTCCTGCTGGCAGTGGGCGTCTTCTTCCTGCTGGTGAAGCGGAAGCTGGCGAAGCTGGCCGCGGGCATCGCCACCTCCGACGGCCGCTCCCCGATCCGGCTCCACCTGCACCGCGCGGCGGTGGACGCTCCCCCGCTGCCGGAGGAAGCCGCGCGGCTCTGCGGCGAGTTCGCCGCGCTCGGGTTCGAGCAGGTGGGTCCGTTCGCGATCGAAGAGATGCCCACGACGCGCTTGGTCGGCTTCGCGCATCCCACCGAGCGCCTCGGCGCGGCGGTCTACCACATGGACGGCATCGGCGCGTGGTGCGACCTGGTCGCGCGCTACCCGGAAGGCATTGAGCTGACGGTTTCCAGCGCGCCCGACATGGGGCGGGTGGACCTCCGCCCCGGCAAGCGGACGGTGTTCGAGCCGGCGGCTCGACCGGAGCGGCTGCTGGAGCTGTTCCTCGAGGCGCGGGGCCCGGAGCCGGCGCTCCCCTTCGAGCCGGAGCACTTCGCCCGCATCTTCGAAGAGAGCTACGCCGAGGACATGGACTGGCGGACGCTTCGCGGCCCCGCGACGGACGATGAGATCCGGCGCGTGGCGGCTGCGAGTGGCACGGCGATTTCCGAGGCGGACCTGGAGCGGATGCGGGCGCTCGAGCGGGCCAAGTGGCTGAACTCGGTCTGGGACCTGCTGGCGTTGCGCTTCGGCCAGTCGCCGGAAGCGCCGGCTGATTGGGACCGGCGCCGCGAGGAGGCCGTGTTCATCCACGACCGCATGTCGCCGGAGGATGTGCTGGCGGCGTGCGGGGCGCTCGAGCTCGATGTACCCGGTCTGGAAGACATCCGTGGCGGCGCGGCGGGGCTGTTGGGCGCGCGCTACGACACGTCGCTGCCGGCGCGGGGCCTCTTCCAGAACATCGTGGACCGCATGGAACCCGAGTTGCGCCCCACGCGGATCGGCGCATTGAAAAAGCCTATGGAGGCGGAGGTCTGGTGGCCCCGTGGTTGAGCGCGGCTTGGCGCGCCGACTTTCCGGCGCTTCCACCTTGCGCTTCGCCTTCGCAACGCGGTTATCCTGTGTAGTGATCGTGGGCACCGAGACCCTCCCCCCGATGGTTGAAACGGATAGCGTCCAGCGGCGATGATCTCGCCTGACACCCCCGTGTACGACGCCGCGCAGGCCTCCGACGAACGGCTCCGCGCAGTGCTCCTCTCTCCGCACTCGCTCATCGAAACGACGAGCGGCGAAGACGCGGCGCACGGCTTGCGGCTGTTCCGCACCCAGGACGCCAACGAGGCGCTCCGCATCGCGCTCCGCGAGGGCTGCTGCATCGTGGTGGACCTCACTGTGGACGAGCGCACGATCCGTGAAGTCGCCGTCGGGCGGGCCAGCCAGACCGTTCCGCCGCTGCTGCTCACGATCGGCGCGGGGGCGGCGGCCAAGGCGAAGTCGCGCGAGTTGGAAGCGATCGCCCACCTCGAAGCGATTCAATCCCTCGACTACCTGCGCGGCGCCCTCGATGTGGCCCGCACCGGGTTCGAAATCAGGCGCACCGCCAACTCCTCGAAGGTGCTGCGCATCCACTCGCTCTACGACTTGACGAGCCGGCTGCTCCGCATCGCCACGCGGGACGACCTGCGGCGCGTGCTGCTGAACAGCCTGCCGATGCTGTTCGAGGTGCCCTTCATCGCGATCACAGCGCCGGACTTCGACCAGCCGCTGATCTTCAGCTACCAGCAGGAGGGCGTCTTCGCCGACGACATCGGGCCGCTGCTTCAGATCCACGTGCGCAAGGCGTGGCGGGCGCTGCGCCCCGACGGCGACGCGGCGGATTGGGGCTTCCTCGACGACTTCCCGCAGATCGAGCTTCCCGGGCCGCGGCGCGTGACCGCGGATGAGCTGATCAGCGCTCCCATTACGAAGGGCCAGAAGACGCGCGGCTTCCTCACGGTGATCCCGGACAAGCAGTGGGATCTGGACGAGCCGCGCATCCAGGGCTTCTTCGTCACCGGCGACCTGCTCGGCGTGGTGCTGCACAACCTCGAGCTGCTCGAACAGCTCGAACGGCGCGCGATGCACGACGGCCTCACGGGCCTGTTCAACCGCCAGGCGTTCATGGAGCGCTTCGAGCTCGAGTGCCAGCGCACGCAGCGGCACAAACACCAGGTGAGCCTGCTGATCCTCGACCTGGACCACTTCAAGCTGGTCAACGACACGTACGGGCACCAGGCGGGCGACGAGGCGCTGCGGCGCGTGGCGGCGGTGCTCAACGAGTCGATCCGCGAGACGGACACGGTGGGGCGCGCCGGCGGGGAGGAGTTCATGGTGCTGCTGCCCGAGACGGCGCAGCCCGGGGCGGAGCTGCTGGCCGAGCGGATCCGCGCGGCGGTGGAGCAGATCGCGTTCCCCGCGGCCGAGGAGACG
The DNA here is from genome assembly GCA_033764015.1 of Candidatus Sumerlaeia bacterium. Classification (GTDB taxonomy): domain Bacteria; phylum Sumerlaeota; class Sumerlaeia; order SLMS01; family JANRJK01; genus JANRJK01. The sequence continues at coordinate 50,631 of JANRJK010000005.1, forward strand.
GTCCGCCTGACCGCCTCGATCGGCGTGGCGAGCACCTTCGGGCGCGCGGCGCACGCGGACACGCTGATGGCGCGGGCGGACCGCGCGCTCTACCGCGCGAAGGGCGAAGGCCGAAACCGGGTGGTGGTGGACGGCGCGCGGCCCGCGGCCTCGACGCCGGACATGTCCTCGGTGGACTTGGAGTAGCTGCTCGGCGGCACACTCTGAGAATGCGAACGGGGGCCGCGCGGTGTGCGCGGCCCCCGTTCCTTTTCCGGGCGTTCCGACGGCGCGTCAGGCGCCGGCGGGCTCCTTCGCTAGCAGGTCCGCGAGGCGGCGCTCGCGGCGCTTCTCCCAGCCGCGCTGGTGGTAGGCGTAGCCCGCGATGAGGGGCATCGTCGTGGTTGCCTCGCCGAAGACCATCTGCTCGTAGGTGACGTCGACCTTACCCCAGGAGCACGCCTCCTTGAGCGTCGAGCCGGAGAGGGCGCCATCTCGCTCGTCGGCGACGGTGAGCTGGACCGCGTACTTGTGCATGGAGACCTCGTGGCCGAGGAGTTCGGCGCAGACGACGATGTCCTGCGCGAAGTTCTTGGGCACGCCGCCGCCGACCATGAAGAGGCCGGACTCCTTGTAGGCGAGCTTGAGCTGGGTGAGTTCGCGGAAGTCGGCGACGCTGTCGATGGAGACGTGCGCGTCGGGCTTGCGGATCTGGTGCATGACGAGGCCGAAGCCGGCGGAGCAGTCGCTGAAGGCGGGGCAGAAGATCGGCACGCCGTGCTCGTAGGCGGCGAGGACGATGGAGTCCTTCGTCTTGCCGTGCTCGGCGAGGTGCCGGCCCATCTCGTGGATGAACTCGCGCGAGGAGTAGGGGCGCGCTTCGAGGGTGTCGGCGATGTCGGCGATCGTGTTGTCGCAGATGCGCAGCTCGTCCTCGTCGATGTAGGTGTCGAAAATGCGGTCGATGCCGAGTTCGCGGAGCTGGTTGTCGTCCACGAACTGGGTGCCCATGTAGTGCTTGAAGCCGAGTCCTTCGAAGAAGTCCTGGTCGACGATGTTGGCGCCGGTCGACACGATGGCGTCGACCATGCGGTTGCGGACCATGTCGACGATGATCTGCTTGAGTCCGGCGGAGACGAGGGAGCCGGCGAGGCAGAGGATGACGATGCCCTCCTCGTCCTTGACCATGCGGTCGAGGATCGTGGCGGCGCGGTGGAGGTTGCGGGACTGGAAGGCCATGGAGGCCATCTGCTCGACGACCGGGCGGACGTCGGAGGCCTTCATGTCGTAGTGGACGATGGTGGCGTCCAGGAAGTCGGTCTTCTTGCGTGCGGCCATGTTCGGGGCACCTTCGGGCTGGGGAGTGTCGAGGCGTTCCCGGCGGGCGCCGGCGCAACTCGTGCGCGCCCGGCGGAACCGGCCGGACGGCGAAACGCGGGAAGGGAAGGGCTGGTGGGGCTGGAACGCAAGGTCAATCTGGGGCGGGCCCTTCGGCGGTGGTGGCGCTCCAGCGCTTGAACTCGCTGAAAAGGTGCGGATCCCAGCGTCCTTCCGCGGATTCGCGTTCCAGGATGTCCATCGATTCCGCGGCGCTGAAGGCCTTCTTGTAGGGTCGGGCGTGGGTCAGCGCGTCCCAGGAGTCGAGGAGCTGGAAGACGCGGGCGAGGCGCGGGATCTCCTCTCCGGCCATGCCGGCCGGGTAGCCCTTGCCGTCCCACCGCTCGTGGTGGTGGCGGACGATGGGCAGGACGCGGGCCATGGTGGCGAGGGGCGCGAGCAGGTCGGCGCCGGCGGCGGCGTGGGTCTTCATCACCTCCCACTCCTCCGGGGTGAGCTTGCCGGGCTTCTGCAGGACCGCGTCGGGGATGGCGATCTTGCCGATGTCGTGCAGGTAGCCGGCGCGTTCGAGGGCCTGCACCTCCTGGGCGTCGAGGCCGAGGAACTCGCCGAAGGCCCGGCCGCTGCGGCGGAGGCGCTCGCAGTGCTCGCCGGTGGTGTGGTCGCGGGCTTCGGCGCAGAGCGCGAGGCTGTCGAGCACGCGGTCGGCGGAATCGAGGCTCTCCGTGAGCCGGCGGATGCGGCCGAGGGAGCGGACTCGGGCGCCGAGGAGGAGGCGGTCGACGGGCTTGGTGAGGAAGTCGGTGGCGCCGACCTCGAGGGCCCGGATGCGGTCGTTGCGGGCGTCGAGGCTGGTGACCATGACGATGGGGACGAGCGCGAGTTCCCGCCGCTCCCGCATGCGGCGGCAGAGTTCGAAGCCCGAGATCCCGGCCATCATGGCGTCGGTGAGGATCACGTCGGGAATCACGCTGGCGGCGAAGTCGACCGCCTCCTCCGGGTCGTCGAGCCCGTAGAAGCGGAAGCCGAAGTCGCCGCAGTAGGCGCCGAGGACTTCGAGGGCGGACTCGTCGTCGTCCACCGCCATGACTCGCAAGGGAGTCGCGAACTCGTCGGAGGTATCCATCAGGTCCCTGGGTCCGTTGGGCTGGTTCTGGCGAGGTGCGCCTTTATCATCACCGCTAGGGCGCGGACGGATATCGGCTTGGACATGTAGTCGTCCATGCCGGCGGCGAGGCAGCGCTCGCGGTCTCCGGGCATGGCGAAGGAGGTGAGGGCGATAATCGGGGTCTTGGCGTGCCCGGGAAGCCGGCGGATCGCGCGGGTGGCCTCGAAGCCGTCCATGACGGGCATCTGGACATCCATGAGGATCAGGTCGAAGGATGTTTCGCGGGCGTGGGCGAGCGCTTCCGCGCCGTCGTGCGCGACGGTGATCTTGTGGCCTTTGGCGGATAGGAAGTCGCACACGACGGCGATGTTCGCCGGGTTGTCCTCCGCCACGAGGATATGGCCGCGCCGGCTCCTGACGCGCTCGCTCGGGGGCTCGGGGACCGGGCCGCCGTCCTTCGCCGCCTCCTCCCGCGAGGGGGCCCAGGGGAAGCTGACGGTGAAGCGGCTGCCGCGCCCCGGCTCGCTGTCGAGCGAGACGCGCCCGCCGTGCATCTCGACCAAGCGCTTCACGATGGAGAGCCCGAGGCCGGTGCCGCCGTGGCGCTTCGTCATCGTCGACTCGAGCTGGGTGAAGGGCTTGAAGAGGCGCGCCTGCTCCTCCAGCGAGATTCCCTCGCCGGAGTCGGCGACCGAGATCGACATCATGCCGCGCTCCTCGTCGGCGGCGGTCTGGACTTCGACCCAGCCACCTTCGGCGGTGAACTTGATCGCATTGCTGAGCAGGTTGAAGAGCACCTGGCGGAGCCTGCGCGGGTCCACGACGACGGAGGCGGCCTTGGGATCGAGGCGCGTGCGGAGCTCCACGCCGCGCGATGCCGCGTGCTCGTCCATGAGCCGGGCCGCGGAGAGGCAGGCCTCGGGCACGTTCACCCGTTCGCAGGCGAGCGTCACCTTCCCCGCTTCGATCTTGGCGAGGTCGAGCAGGTCGTTGATGAGGAGCAGGAGGTGGCGCCCGCTCTCCTCGATGCGCCGCAGCGCACCTTTCTGGCGCTCCTCGAGGGGGCCGTAGACCCCCATGCCGAGGGACTCGCCCATGCCGAGGATCGCGTTGAGCGGCGTGCGGAGTTCGTGGCTCATGTTGGCGAGGAACTCGTCCTTCTGGCGGGTGGCTTCGGCGAGTTGGCGATTCGCCTCCTCGAGGCGCTTCTCCCGCTCGACCAACTCGGTGACGTCGAAGTTGATGCCGACGAAGCGACCCGGTCCGCCGGACTCGCCGGGCAGATACAGCGCACGGGTCTGCAGAACGCGGGTGGCGCCATCCGGAGTGCAGAAGGAAAAGCTGGTCCGGAACTCGCCATCGCCGGCCATGGACTCTCGCGACTTCCGCTCAACCTCGTCGGCGATGGCATCGCCCACCATCGCGCGCCACGCCTCGATCGATACCGGACGCCTTCCCCGGGGGATTCCGTAGAGGTCGAACATCCGGTCGTCCCAGTGGATGCCGCCGTTGGAGATGTCGTAGGACCAGACGCCGATGTGGCCCGCTTCGAGCGCCATTTCGAGCTGCCGCGAGAGGAGCTGCACGCGCCGTTCGGCCTCGCGTCGGGCCGTGATGTCCCGGGTGACGACCACGGTGGCGCCGTCCGGGAGGCGTGAGACGTCGATCTCCGCGTCGAAAGTGGTGCCATCGGCGCGGACCGCGGTCCCGTCGCCCATCCAGCCGCTCGCATGGGACTTTTCAGCGGGGATCATCCTGCCGGTCTGTTCGTCGAACAGCTCGCGCCAGCCGCGGTCCGCCGGGAAGTCGCCGAAGAGACGGATATGCGTGGGATTGCGGTAGATGCGGATCCCGGCGGCGTAGATGGCGATCGCTTCCAGCGAGTTCTCGAGCGCCGCGGCCTGGCGGGAGACCTCGATGGTGCGCGCTTCGACGCGGGCTTCGAGGTCGGCGTTGAGCGCGGCGAGGCGTTCCTTGGCCTCCGCGAGGGCGCGCTGCGCATCGAGGCGCGCCGTAATGTCCCGCGCGAAGCCCGCGAAGCCGGTGTGGCGCCCGCGCCCATCGCGGAAGGGCGTGATGGTGAGCTCGATCCAGTATGGCGATCCGTTGCGCCGGTAGTTCAGGATCTCGGCGGAGACCGGCTCCAGCCGGGCGAGCTGCTCCGAGATATGCTTGCGAACTCCCGGGTCGGTGCCGGCGCCCTGGAGAACCTTGCCGGGGTCCTTGCCGAGCATCTCCTCGAGGGGGAAGCCCGAGAGGGCCTCCTGCGCCGGGTTGGCCCAGGTGACGCGGCGGTCGGTGTCGGTGCGCATGATGGCGAAGGCGGCCTGCTGGACAGTCGCGGCAAGGAGGCGGTTCTCCTCCTCCGCGGCACGGCGCAGGAGGAAGCCTACGGCGAGGTTGCCGAAGACGGCGAGGAGCTGGCTGCCAGTGCGCGCGCGTGGCGAGGAGCTGGGCCACTCGAATCCGGCGAAGCCGACGGCCTCCTCCCCGGCGAGCAGGGGCATGGCGAGGGACTCCGCCCCGTGCCTTCCGCTGAGCACGCAGGAGCAGGGGATCGCCGCGTCGGATCCGCGCCGAACGACCGGGCTGCGCTCCTGGCGGGCGGCGTCGGCGACGCAGGCGCACACCTCGTCGATGTGGGCGGGGTCCAGCGCGCCGACGACCGCCTCCGCGCCCGGGGCGAGCCACTCGAGCGCGGTGCGTCCGCCGACCGACGGCCGGTCGCGGGTCGCGAGGTAGGCGCGTTCGGCGCCGACGAACTCGCCGAGCCGCCGGAGGGCGTCCCGGAGCACGCCCCCCCCGTCCTCGCTGGGCGTGTTGACGAGCCGCTCCGCGATCTCCATGAGGATCGTGCGGAGTTCGGCGTCGCGGCGCAGCGCGGTGGCCGCCTCGCGAAGCTCGGTGATGTCCTGCACGACACCGACGGAGCGCAGGGGAGTGCCGTCGGGGGCGCGTTCGTGTACGCAGCGTTCGAACACGTGGCGGACCTCGCCGGAGTCCGGACGCACGATGCGGTGCTCGATTTCGAATCTGCCGTGCCCCTCGCGGAGCGACTCCTCGAAGGAATGAGCGACGAAGTCGCGGTCCGCGGGGGGCACCAGCGCCATGGTGGAATCGTAGGAGGGGGCGAACTCCCCGGGTTCGACCCCGTGGATGCGGTAGGTCTCCTCGGTCCAATCGATCAACCCGGTGGCATGGGTGAGGGTCCAGCAGCCGAGCCGTGCGATGCGCTGGGCCTCCGTGAGGAGGGTGTCGCGTTCGTGGAGGGCGCGCTCGTAGTCGCTCCGCTCGATCGCTTCGGCGATGTGCCCCGCGACCGCCTCCAGGAGACCGAACTCCTCGGGCAGGAACGCCTCTCCGCCCTCGAGACCGCGGTCCTCCCGGTACGAGGCGTCCAGGACACCGCCGCCCTTGCAGGGGATCGGGACACTCGCGCGCCACGCGGTGTCCTGGAAGCCACCGTTCTCCACCTTGATGCCACCCGCCTCGATATGGACTCCGGCCGCCTCCGGGAAGCGAAACCCGAGCGGAAGGATGGACGCGACCGCGACGAGCGCCTGCCGCGGATCGGGCTCGCGGCGGAGCGCCTCCGCGCAGGCGTAGAGGCAGCGGGTCTCCTTCGCGCGCTCCACGAGCGCCAGCTCGGCCCGCTTGCGCGCGTCGATGTCGGTATGGGTTCCCGCCATTCGCAGCGGGGTACCGTCCGGGGCGCGCTCGACGACGCGGCCGACCGACAGGATCCAGCGGTAGGTTCCGTCGGCGCAGCGCTGGCGGAACTCGACGGCGTACTCGTGTGTCTTGCCGTCCACGTAATCCTGGTAGGCGCCCGCGACCACCTCCCGGTCGTCGGGATGGAGCCGCTCGATCCATGCGACGTTCGTTTCGCGGAATTCGGCGGGGTCGTAGCCAAGCATGGCGGCGTACTCCGGCGAGACGACGGCCTCGCCGGTCGCGATGTCGAGGTCGTAGATGCCCTGCTTTGCCGCGCGGAGCGCGAGCGCAAGGCGTTCCTCGCTGAGGCGGAGGGCTTCGGCGGCGGCGCGGCGCTCCGTGATGTCGAGGTCGATGCCGCGGTAGGCGACTGCGCGCCCCTCTTCGTCCCTGACGGGGAAACCCGCGGTGGAAACCCAGCGCGGCGTTCCATCCCGAGACAACATGCAATTCTCGTAGGCGGTGACTTCAAGCGCTTCCCGGAGGGCGCGCAATCCGGTCTCGCGGACCTCCTCCATGTGCTCCGGAGGGACGAGGTCGTAGAAGGTCTTCTTCCCGACAATCTCCTTCGGGGCGTAGCCGAGAACTTCGCGGATGCTCGGGCTCACGTAGGAGTAGAGCCCCGTCTTCCCGTCCACCTCCCAGGCGAAGGCGCGGGCGATCGACATCAGCTCCGCGTAGCGAAGGTTTGATTCGACAAGCGCCTCCTCGGCGAGCTTCCGGGAGGTGATGTCCGAGTGCGTTCCGAACATGAAGAGCGGCTGTCCGTCCGGTGTGCGGCTTACAACCCGACCATGGTCGCGTACCCAGATCCAGCGGCCGTCGCGGTGGCGCAGGCGGCAGTCGCAGTCGTAGTAGTCAAGCTCCCCGGCGAAATGGCGCCGGAGCATTTCGTTGGACTTCGCGAGGTCGTCCGGGTGAGCGAACCGCTGCCATGTCCCGATGGAGACGGGGGAGATCTCCTCGAGCGTGTAGCCGATCATGGCGGCCCAGCGTTCGTCGAAGACCGTTTCGCCGGTCTGGACGTTCCACTGCCAAGTCGCGGCGTTGGTGGCGAGGAGGACGTTTTCGAGGCGCCCGAGCGCTTCGGCGCGCGCGCGCTCCGCTTCGTGCCGGTCGGTGATGTCGAAGCAGGTTGCGAGGACGCGCATGGCGCCCCCGAGGCGGACAGCGGTGAGGAATACTTGGTCCCACCGATACTGGCCGGACTTGTGGCGGAACTTCCACAGGAACGATTCGAGTCCGCTTTGGGCGGCCTTGCGGACGAGTGCGCGCCCCTCTTCGAAACTGTAGGGTGGCTCGGACCAAAAGGGGCGCTCCAGCAGTTCGCCAAAAGAGTCGAGGCCGTAGAGGCGCCAGGCCGCGGGATTCGCATCGAGGATTTCGCCGGTGTCGGCATCGTGGATCAGCATCGCGGCAGGCGAGTCGAGGAAGAGCGCTTTGAAGCGCGCCTCGCTTTCCCGCAACGTGGCCTCGCCGCGGCGGCGCTCCGTGAGGTCGCGGCAGAAGCAGACGATGCGCCCTCCGAACGCATCGACGACCACGACGGAGACCTCGACCGGGAACGTGGAGCCGTCCTTGCGGCGGTGGATCGATTCGAAGGTCTCGGACCCGGTGGCGATGATCCGATGGAGGCGCTCGACTGTCTCCTCGGGGGTTTCGATCGCGTCTAGACCCGCCGGCGTCATGCCGACGAGTTCCGCGCGGGAGTAGCCCGACATGCGGCAGTAGGCGTCGTTTACCTCGACCATCCGGCCATCGAAGTCGAGGGTCCAGAAACCATCCGGTGTGTTGCTGAGGATCGTGCGGAGGTACGCTTCGTCGTCGCGCTGGGCCCTCCGCGAGGCGATGCGCTGCAGGCCGGAGGAGAGCTCGCGGGCGAGTTCCTGGAACAGGAAGCGCTCGTCCTCGTCGGCGACGATGGCACCCGGGACCGACGCCGCTAGGACGCCGTAGCAATGGCCCTGGTACACGAGCGGGCACGTGAAGGAGACGTGCCCGGCGCCGTCGCACCGCAGGGGGCACTCCGGGCACTGCCCGCCCCCGCTGGAGACGACGACCGCGCCGGTGGAGATCGACTCCCGGGCGCAACGTGGGAGCCGTCCCGCGAGCACCGGTAGGCCAAGGGCTTCCCGTTCCGCCTCGCCGAGTCCAAAATCCGCGAACCCCTCGCAGGGGTAGCCGCCCGGGCAGCCCACCGTCTTGGCCACCTCCGGTCCCAGCAGCGCGGCCCAACTGCAGTGGTATCCGAGCACCTCGACCATGGCGCGGCAGATGTCGCCGGCAAGCGCCAGTGGGTCGTCACGGTCGAAGGACAGGTCGCGGATGCGGCGCAGGACGTCGAGCGCGCGGCGCACACCGCGGGCCTCCACGGGTCCGAAGCCACGTCCATCGCCTGCCGCTGGAACCCCATCGTGGGCCATCTCAAACCGCTCCCGGGACAGGTCGGCGCCGATGAGAAAGGTGCTGGGGGGCAAAGCTCCTATCCATGATATTTTGTTTAGCATTGAATCGCCGCCTTGAGCAACCCGAATCGGTGCGCGGCGGTCGGGGCGGGGCGGAACACGGGGACTGCCCGCCTTGACCCGGACGGGGGCAGGGAGCGCAACTACGCGGAGGCGGCAACCGCCGCCCAACCCCAGCGGGACGCACCAACCATGGCCCAGACGCTCGATGTCCAGGATGTCCGCGACCGGATCGCGCGGGAGCTCGACACGGTCCGCGCGCAGTACCTGGCGGACACCGCGCAACTGCTCCGCTTCAAGACCGTCTCCGGCGGCAACGCCGAGGAGGAGGCGGACTACCAGCGGAACATCCCGCTGTGCCTCGACTGGCTGGCGGAGCTGTCGGTGCGCATGGGCTTCGCGTGGCGGCGCTTCGAGAACCGCGCGGCGGAGATCGCCTGGGAGTCCCCGGCGCCCGGCCGCAAGACCGTGGGCATCGCCGCGCACATCGACGTCGTCACCGCGCAGGGCTCCTGGAAGCACGCGCCGTTCTCGGCGACGACGGACGGCGGCGTGCTGTACGCGCGCGGGACGCAGGACGACAAGGGGCCGCTGATGGCGTCGCTGTACGGCATGTACGCCGCGAAGCGCGCCGGCATCGAGCCCGCCGTCGATGTGCGGCTCATCATCGGCACCTGCGAGGAGACCGGGGACTGGGACGACATCGCCTTCTACCTGGCGCAGCGCGGCGCGCCCGACATGGGCTTCACGCCCGACGCGACCTTTCCCATCACGAACGGCGAGAAGGGGATGCTGAACCTCCTCTTCGAGGCCTCCTGGGACGATGCCGGCGAGGACGCCGAAACCGGACTCCGGTTCGAGGCTATCGAGGGCGGCGCGCGGACGAACATCGTGCCGGAGCGCTGCGAAGCGCGCTTCAGCTACCCGGGCGGCAGCCGGTCGGCGGTCACGCGGGAGCTCATGCGCTCAACCACTGAATTCACGGTCCAGAACAAGGGCGCGAACATCACGCTGCTGCCGGAGGACGGCCCCGAGGGCGCGGCCGGCTCGATCACGGCGACGTTCCTGGGCAAGGCGGCGCACTCGTCGCTCCCGCACCTCGGGCACAACGCGATCCTGGACGCGCTTTCGTTCTTCTCGGACGTCTCCACGCTGCCCGCCGGCGTGCGGGCCTTCGTCCAGTTCCTCCTCCTTGTGGGCAAGGAGGCGGACGGCGCGAACCTGATGATCGCGGAGGAGCACCCCTTCATCGGGCGCACCACGGTGAACCTCGGCATCGTGAAGATCGGGCCGACGGGCGGTAAGGGGTACCTGAACATCCGGCCGACGCTCGGGGTCACGGTGGACCGCGCGACGGAGAACGCGAAGGAGGCGGCGGCGGCGTTCGGGGACGCCACGGGCCTGCAGGTGTCGGTGAAGCGCCACGGCAAGGCGCTGGACGCGATCCACCTGGATCCGGAGGAGCCGTCGGTCGCGCCGTTCATCGCGGCGCTGCAGCAGAGCTACACCGCGGTTACGGGGCGCGAGGCGTCGCTCTGCGCGATCGGCGGGACGACCTACGCCAAGGCGTTCCCCTCCTTCTGCGCGTTCGGCCCGGTGGACACGAACGACGAGCAGGAGCTGGCGCACCAGGCGGACGAGCGTGTTTCGGTGGACGCGCTGATGCGGAACGCCACGATCTACGGCACGTCGATCGCCCTCATGCGCTAGGCCGCGAAGGAGCGGGAACGATGGAAACGCTGCAGGTGAAGTGCCCCGATTGCGACGCGGTGCTGATCGTGGACCGCAAGAGCGGGAAGGTGCTCGAGGTGCGCCGCCCCATCGTGGAGAACCCGAGCGGCGACCGGTTCGAGGACGCGCACCAGCGCGTCCTCGGCTCCAAGGACCGGGCGGAGCAGAAGTTCGAGGAGGCGAAGGCGAAGCAGAAGACGCGCATGTCGGAGCTGGACAAGCTCTTCAAGGCGCGCGCGGAGGAGTTGAAGGACCAGCCCATCGAGCGCCCCGACGGCCTCTTCGACCGCGACTGACGACGATGGCAGCGAAGCGCGCCGCGAAGCCCTCCCCCGCCGCCCCCGGGCCGCTGGAACCGTGCCCCGACTGCAACGGTAGCGGGTACCTGATCGACGGCATGGACGCGGTGCGGTGCCCCTGCGGGACCGCGTTGGGCGAAGAGACGCGGCGGCGGCTGGCGGCGGCGGAGATCCCGGCCCGGTACCGCGACAAGTCGTTCGGGAACTTCCGCGCCGCGTCGCCCGCGCACCGCGCCGTGCGCGACACGGCGATGTCCTGGGCGGAGAGCTACCACCCGGTGGAGTCGCAGGGGCTGATCCTGAAGGGGGGGACGGGCTGCGGGAAGACGCACCTCGCGCTGGCGATCCTCCGCGTCGTGGTCGAGCACGGCCACACGGGGTTGTACGTGAACTTCAGCGACCTGCTCACACGGCTGCGGGAGACCTACGGCGACGCGAGCGCGGAGACGGAGGCGGAGGTGCTCGGCAAGGTGAACACCCCCGAGCTGGTAGTCCTAGACGACCTCGGGGCGGAGAACACGACCGACTGGGTGCGCGACCGCCTGTACCTGATCATCAACCGGCGCTACGAGAGCCAGCGCTCCGTGGTGCTGACGACGAACTGCACGATCGCGGAGCTGGACCAGCGGCTGGGCAAGCGCACGGTGTCGCGGCTGTTCGAGATGTGCCCGTTCCAGTTCCCCGACTTCCCGGAGGGCGACTGGCGCCGGGCGAACATGAAGTAGCATCCGCCCCGGGCTTGACAGTGGCGCGCCCCCCGGCGCTGGATAGAGGCCGCCGGGGCACCATCCGGCATCGCAACCCAATCGGCCCGGCGGAGCGGCACCCATGGCTGAATACTACTACGAAGCGCTCGACAAGGGCGGCAAACAGGTCCGCGGCACCATCGACGCGGCGAACGACGAGGTGATCGTCGAGCGCCTGCGCGGCATGGGCTACTACCCGCTGAAGGTCGTGATGAACAAGAAGGGCGCGGGCGACTTCGACCTGCTGGCGCTCCCCGGCCTGCGCATCATCTTCCACCGCGTGAAGGCGAAGCACCTCATGGCGTTCACGCGCCAGCTCGCCACGCTGATCGACGCCGGCCTGCCGATCATCCGCTCGCTGGCGATCCTCACGGAGCAGGTGGAATCGGTCGTCTTCAAAGAGAAGATCCGCACCATCGCGAAGGACATCGAGGGCGGCTCGTCGCTCTCGGAGGCGCTCGCGAAGCACAAGAAAGTGTTCGATCCGCTTTACGTGAACATGGTCCGCGCGGGCGAGATCGGCGGTGTGCTCGAGGCGGTGCTGAACAAGATCGCCGAGTTCCTCGAGAAGCGCGCCGCGCTGATCGGCAAGGTGAAGTCCGCGATGATGTACCCGGTCGTCGTAGCGATGCTCGCCATCGGCATCGTGAGCTTCATCCTCATCAAGATCGTGCCGAAATTCACCGACATCTTCGTGCAGATGGGCGCCGAGCTGCCATGGCTGACGCAGCAACTGGTGATCGGGTCGAACATCCTGCTGCACGACACCTGGAAGATCTTCGTCGCGGTGGCCGTGATCTGGTTCATCTACTCGAAGCTGAACAACACGCGGGAAGGGAAGCACGTCTTCGACCGCATCAAGCTGAAGCTGCCGGTGTTCGGAATCCTGCTGCTGAAGGTGGCGATCGTGCGCTTCGCGGGGACGCTGGCGACGCTGATCCAGTCGGGCGTGCCGATCCTCCAAGCGCTCGACATCGTGCGCGACACGTCGGGCAACGAGGTGGTGGCCCGCGCGATGGACAAGGTCTACAACTCGGTGAAGGACGGCGAATCGATCCACGAGCCGTTGAAGGAATGCGGCGTGTTCCCCCCCATCGTGTACCACATGGTCGCGGTCGGCGAGGAAACCGGCGCCATCGACCAGATGCTAAACAAGGTCGCCGAGGCGTACGAGCGCGAGGTGAACGACACCGTGAACGCGCTGACCTCGATCCTCGAGCCGATCCTGATCGTGTTCCTGGGCATCATCGTGGGAACGATCGTGATCGCGCTCTACCTGCCGCTGTTCAAGCTCCCGGGCATGATCAAGTAAGTCGCCCGGGCCGCACCGAGTCCGCCGCCCGCCGGGACCGCTCCCGGCGGGCGGCTCCTTTTCCGGCGCCTTCCCGTTGACGGCCCGCGCCGCCACCGCCGCCATAGCATTCCGCAACTCGACACGGAACCCGACGCCATGAAGCACTACGCGATCATCACCTACGGCTGCCAGATGAACGACCACGACTCGGAGCTGATGGAAGGGCTCCTGTCGCGCATGGGGATGAGCCGCTGCGAGAGCGAGCGCGAAGCCGACGTGGCGGTGTTCAACACCTGCTGCGTGCGCGAGGGGGCGGAGACGCGGGCGCTGGCGCGGGCGCAGGCGCTCGTGTCGAGCAAGCGCGAGCGCCCCGACATGGTGATCGCCATCGCGGGCTGCGTCGCGCAGGAGAAGGGCGAGCGCCTGCTGGAGCTGCTGCCGCACGTGGACCTCGTCGTCGGGACGCGGGACTATCCGCGGCTGCCGGAGCTGGTCGAGCGCGTGCGCGCGTCCGGCGAGCGGCTGGTCGCGATCGACTCCATCGACAACCCGCTGACGGTGCAGTCGCCCGCCGTGCGGCGCTCGGCGCTCCGCGCCAACGTGAACATCATGTACGGCTGCAATAACTCCTGCACGTTCTGCATCGTGCCCAAGACGCGCGGCCCCGAGTGGAGCCGTCCGCTGGCGCAGATCGTCGCCGAGGTGCGCGCCCTCGTGGCGGACGGCTGCCGCGAGGCGCTGCTGCTGGGGCAGAACGTGAACAGCTACCGCGACCCGGAGCAGCACGACTTCGCGGACCTGCTCCACGCGCTGGACGAGGTGGAGGGGCTGTGGCGCATCCGCTACACATCGCCCAATCCGAAGGACGCGCGCGACCGCCACATCAGCGCCATCGCCGCGTGCCCGAAGGTGATGGAGAGCCTGCACCTCCCGGTGCAGTCGGGCAGCGACCGCGTGCTGCGCGAGATGAAGCGGAGCTACAACACGAAGCGCTTCCGCCAGATCGTCGAGCGCTACCGCGCGGAGAACCCGGTGTGCGCGCTCACGACGGACGTGATCGTGGGGTTCCCGACGGAGACGGAGGAGGACTTCCAGGCGACCATGGCGCTGTTCGAGGAGGTGCGGTTCGACTCGGCGTACATGTTCCACTACTCGCCGCGCCCGGGGACGGCGAGCGCGGAGACGCTGCGGGACGACGTGCCGCACCATGTGAAGCTCGAGCGGCTGCGGCGGTTGATCGACCGCCAGAACGCGATCGGCGAGGAAATCAACCAGGGCGAGGTGGGGCGCGTGCACGAGGTGCTGGTCGAGGGCCCCTCGCGGCTGGGCGGCGGGCAGCTCGCCGGGCGCACGCGCACGGACAAGACGGTGGTCTTCGACGGGCCGGAGCGGCTGGCGGGTACGCTGACGCCGGTGCGGATCGTGCGCGCGGCGCCGTTCACGCTGTTCGGCGAGGCGGCGACGCGGGAACCGGCGGAGCTGGCCGGCGCATGGAGCTGACCCCCCCGGCGGGGCTCGCCGCCTACGCCGACGACACCGCCGCCCGCTGCGAGCCGCGCGATCTCGCGCGCGCGGCGGAGGCGCTCTCGAAGGCGTACCGGGACGGCGGGGATTCGCGCCGCGCGATGCGCACGGCGGAGGGCCGGGCTGCGTACCTGCAGACGCGCCTCCCGGCGACCTGGGCCGCGGCGAGGGCCGCATTCACCGCCGCGGCGGAGGCGCTCCCCCGCTTCCAGCCGTCCTCGATGCTCGACCTCTGCTGCGGGCCCGGCACCGCGGCGTGGGCGGCCACGGAGGTGTGGCCGTCGCTTGACTTAGTCAACGGGTTCGACCGCGACCGGGAGCTGCTGGACCACGCGCGCGAGGCCGCCCGCCACGCGGAGCACCCCTCGCTGGCCCGGGCCACGTGGCGCGCCGCGGACGTGGAGCGCGAGCTTCCGCCCGCGGAGGCGGACCTGGTCTCGGTGTGCTACGGATTGAACGAGCTGGATCCGCGGCGGCGCGGGGCGTTCCTGCGCGCGGCATGGGAGCGGACGCTCGGCGCGCTGGTGCTGGTCGAACCGGGCACGCCGGAGGGCTTCGCGAACATCCTCGCCGCGCGGCGGGCGCTGCTGCGGGACGGCGCGCAGGTGGCCGCGCCCTGCCCGCACGGCGGCGACTGCCCGCTGGAGGATAGCGGCGAGTGGTGCCACTTCGCGCAGCGCGTCCGCCGCTCGCGCCGCACGCGCGACCTGAAGGGCGGCAGCCTCGCCTACGAGGACGAGAAGTTCTCCTACCTGGTGGCGACGCGGCTTCCGGTGGAGCCGCGGCCTGCGCGCATCCTGTCCGCGCCGAGGGAGTCGAAGGTGGAGGCGCGGCTCGACCTCTGCACGCCGGAGGGCGGGCGGGAGGCGCTGACGGTGCCGCGCGCGTCGGAGCGCTTCCGCGAGGCGCGCAAGACGGAGTGGGGCGGCGTGTGGCCCCGGGAGGCCGCGGCGGAGGAGCCTACTCCTTAGGTTCGAGCGCGTCGCGGGCGGCGTCCCACTGGGCGAGCTGCTCCGCGCGCGCGCCCTCCCAGCCCTGCGTGCCGGGGCGGTACAGCCGCCGCCGGTGGAGCGCTTTCGGAAGGCCCTGCTTCGCCTCGAAGGCGCCCTCCGCGTCGTGGTCGTAGGTGTACTCCTTGCCATAGCCGATCTGCTTCATCAGGCCGGTGGGCGCGTTGCGCAGGTCGAGCGGCACCGGCAGCGCGCCGCCCTCGTCGACGAGCGCGCAGGCGTCCTTGTAGGCGCGGTAGGTCGAGTTGCTCTTCGGCGCGAGCGCCAGGTAGAGGCAGCATTCCGCGAGGGCGAGTTCTCCTTCCGGGCTGCCGAGGCGTTCGTAGGCGTCGAGGGCGGAGAGCGCCATGGAGAGCGCGGGGGGGTGCGCGAGGCCGATGTCCTCGGAGGCGAAGCGCACCATGCGGCGCGCGACGTAGCGCGGGTCCTCCCCCGCCTTGAGCATCCGCGCCAGCCAGTAGAGCGCGCCGTGCGGGTCGCTGGAGCGGAGCGTCTTGTGGAGCGCGCTGATGAGGTTGAAGTGCTCCTCGCCGCTCCGGTCGTAGAGGTAGTGGCGCTGGGCGGCGGTGCGGACCTTCTCCGGCGTGACCTCGCCGGGGGCGTCGGCGGTGCGCTCGATGGAGGCGACCAGCTCGAGGAGCCCGAGCGCGCGCCGCGCGTCGCCGTCGCTGAGGTTCGCGACCGCGTCGAAGGCGGCGTCGGCGAAGGCGATCGGGGGCTCCTCTCGGTTCAGGAGATCGAGGCCGCGACGGAGCAGGCGGCCGAGCACTTCGGGGCCGTGCGCCTTGAGCACGAACACGCGGCAGCGCGAGAGCAGCGGCGCGAACACCGAGAAGCTGGGGTTCTCCGTCGTGGCGCCGATGAACGTCACGAGGCCCGATTCGACATGCGGGAGGAAGGCGTCCTGCTGCGCTTTGTTGAAACGGTGCAGCTCGTCGATGAAGAGGATCGTGCGGCGCCCGAAGCGGCGGTTGCTCTTGGCGGCGTCAACGACCGCGCGGACATCCTTGATCGCGGCGGTGACCGCGGAGAGCGGGACGAAGTCGGCGCTGACTTCGTTGGCGATGAGGCCGGCGAGCGTGGTCTTGCCGCTGCCGGGGGGCCCCCAGAGGACCATCGAGGGGATGCGGTCCGCGCGGATCAGCTTGGTGAGCGGCCCCGCGTCGCCGACGAGGTCCTCCTGGCCGAGGTAGTCGGCGAGGGCGCGGGGGCGCATGCGTTCCGCGAGGGGGCGGTCGTCGCGCCCCGGGAGCGCGGCGGTGTTGTCGCCGGGGCGCGCCTGCGGCGGCGGCTCGGGGGCGAAGAGGTCGTCCTGCTCCGGCGTCATCGGGCGGAGGCGAGGCGCACCGTGGGCACCTCGGCGGTGGCGAGGATCTCGTCGACGATCTGGCGGGCGGTGGTGCCGGCGAGGCGCGCCTGCGGGCGGAGCAGCAGCCGGTGCGTGAGCACGTGCGGGGCGAGCGCCTTCACGCGGTCCGGCGTGGCGAAGCCGCGGCCCTCGAGCCACGCGTGCGCCTGCGCCAGGCGGTAGAGCCCGATCGCCGCGCGGGGGCTTGCGCCAAGCGCCACGTCGCGGTGCCCGCGCGTCGCCGTCGCCAGGCGCACGATGTAGTCCACCACGTTCGGCTCGATCTCGACGGAATCGCGGATCCGCTGCTGCGCGGCCACGATGTCGGCGGCGGTCGCCACCGCGGCGAGCTGCGCGATCGGGTGCCCGTGGCGCTGCGCCTCGACGATGCGGCGCTCGACCAGCGGCTCCGCGTAGCCGAGCGTGAGCCGCACCAGGAAGCGGTCGAGCTGCGCCTCCGGCAGCGGGTAGACGCCCGCCTGCTCGATCGGGTTCTGCGTCGCGATCACGAAGAATGGCTCCGGGAGCGCGTGCGTTTCGCCGTCCACGCTGATCGTGCGCTCCTCCATCGCCTCGAGGAGGGCGGACTGCGTGCGCGGCGTGGCGCGGTTCAGCTCGTCCGCGAGCACCACGCTGGCGAAGAGCGGCCCCTCGCGGAACTCGAAGGACTGGTCGCGCTGGTTGTAGATCGACACGCCGGTGAGGTCGGCGGGGAGCAGGTCCGGCGTGAACTGCACGCGGCGGAAGGAGGCGTCGATGCTCCGCGCGAGCGACCGCGCCAGCATCGTCTTCCCGGTGCCCGGCACATCCTCCAGCAGCACATGGCCGCCCGCGAGGAGCGCCGCCGTGGCGACAAGGATCGCCTCGTCCTTCCCCTCGATCACCCGGGCGATATTGCCGGCGACAAGCCGGGCGGGATGCATGTCGGTTGGGTTCACGTTCGCGGGTCCTCAGGCCCGCCGCGAGTGAACCGCGCGCAAGTGCGCGAGACAAGGGGGACGCTGGGGTGGGGGGGCGTGCCAATCATTACGGTCCAGCCCATCCGCCTTCCTTAGCCGCCAGCATGCGGACTATTCCTGCAAATTTGATTGACAACTGGTCCGGTTATGGGCCACAGATTCCCCCGAGATTGACGACTTTAGGGGACCTAATGGGCGACACCGTGAGTCTTGACCAAGATGTAGTCCAGTTAGCTAGGCTGGCGATGGCTGGCCGGCCGCAGGATGTGCATGCCTTCGTGCAACGTCTTGCCCACCGCTATCGCTCCGCTCATCCCGAATTGGCGGGCGAAATCCGAGCGCTCTTGCAGGAATCGCCCACCCGGCAGTCCCCCATCCGGCGCCAGGCCTCAGTTGCACCGGTCCCGGTTGATCTCGAGTCCAGATTGCATCTGCTTCGGGTTGAAGGACACCCAAGCGTCGAATTGGAGCCAATCTGGGCCCCCGAAGTCGATACCGCGCTCCGCCAGATCGTTTCCGAACGTAGCCGAGAGGCGGAGCTCCTAAAGCAGGGCCTCTCCCCCACCCGCTCTATGATTCTCACGGGCCCTCCCGGAGTCGGGAAAACACTGGCTGCACGGTGGCTGGCGAGGGAACTCGGGCGGCCGCTGCTGACGCTCGACCTCTCTGCCGTCATGAGCAGCTATCTGGGGCGAACTGGGGCGAACGTGAGGCACGTACTCGACTACGCCAAGGGCGTTGACTGCGTGCTTCTACTCGACGAACTCGACGCAATCGCCAAGCGACGTGATGATGCCACAGACGTCGGAGAACTCAAGCGACTCGTAACGGTACTGCTTCAGGAGATCGACGATTGGCCCTCGCGCGGGCTCCTTATCGCTGCAACGAATCACGCGGAACTTCTCGATCCGGCGGTATGGCGGCGATTCGAGATGCGCGTCGTTTTCCCGATGCCGAACAACGACGCCGTTGATCGGGCGGTCGAGGCCTTCATGGGAAACAGTGAGGCACCTCAAGCGTGGCGTGACGCGCTGGCGATGACCTTGCGAGGGAAGTCGTTCAGCGACATCGAACGTCAGGTACTGGTCACTCGACGCGCGGCAGTGGTACGCGGGTACACGATGGAGCAGGCGATCATCGAAATGCTTCGCGACCGGATTGAGACACTAACCCGAAAAGAGCGCGGCACCATCGCCCTGTTGCTGGCGGAAGCGGGCGTTTCGCAACGACAGGTTCACGATTTGACTGGTGTTAGCCGCGACACGATTCGGAAAAGGACAAAAGCCTTGCCGAACAACTCGAAGGTGCCTTCAACTTCCCGCTCAGGCGTAGGCAAGGCGCATTCTGAGAGGCCGGAGGAGGACTATCATGCCTGATCAAAGCAACTTCCTTATTGGATACGGCGAACGCCTCGCGAGCGAGATTCCCCCTCCGCCGAGTGGTGGCAAGAAGACGCACCCGTACTCGTTCAGCGAAGCCAGAGAGCGGCTTTCACCCAAGATCAAGTCGGCTGCGAGGGAGCTTGCGGGTCTGCCGATCGACGCCTGTCCCGGCGACCAGACCGTTGCCCTAGTCACTTTACACCCGGCGTACTTGGCGAAATCCTACTATCCTGCCGACCTCCTGAGGGCCTACGGTTTGGATGCCGTGGGTAGCCGAGCCCGGGAAGTGTCGCCCGAGAAGTGGGCCAAGAAGCGGCCGCCGACCGAGGCGGTAACGTCGGAGCTCTTCGTCTCCGGCCCGCGGAGGCGTTTCGGACAACTCGCCGCCGAAATCGACCGGCTTCAGGAGAAGACCCTCGGTGCTTTAGACCTCATAAAGATCGAGGACTTTCGGGTCCAGCCAGCCGAAGAGAAGCTTAAGCCATTCCGGTCGGAAGAGGCAGAACCGTTGCTCGAAATCGTCCTCCACGCGGAGCCCATCCCCGAGAACGCCTTTATCTTGGAAGGCTTTGAGGCGTACGCCCGATCGCTGGACCTCTATCTCAATCTCGATAAGCGACGCTTTTTCGCCGAGGGGCTCTGCTTTCTGCCTCTGCGCGTACCTCGCGAGGTTGCCCCGGAACTGGCGCGCTTCTCCTTCCTTCGCCTCGCCCGCGAGATGCCGCGGCTACGTCAGTTCAGGCCCGTCGCGCGCGCGACGCCGGGCTTCTCACAATTCGCATGTAAGCTTCCAGATGAAGGTGCGATTGATCGCGACATCAGGGTGGCAGTGTTCGACGGGGGCGTGAAGTCCGATGGCAAGCTCGACCACTGGGTATCACGCAAGAAGACGAAAGGTATAGGCGATGCAGTCCCGGAGTTTCAGAATCACGGAACGGGAGTCACATCGGCGCTGCTCTTCGGCCCGCTCCAAGACGGCGTCACCCCCGACCGACCCTACGCTGCAGTTGATCACTACCGGGTCTTGGACGTCGACACGAAGAACGACGACCGGTTCGAGCTCTACACCGTGCTGGAGCGCATCCGGGACATCCTCGATTCTAGGCCGCGTTACGATTTCATCAACCTCAGCCTAGGACCTGACCTCCCGATTGAGGACAACGACGTTCATGCGTGGACGGCCGTCCTCGATCAGCTACTGTCCGACGGGCAGACGCTGGCTGCAGTTGCGGTCGGCAACAGCGGCGAACTTGATCGTGACGCCGGCCTTGCTCGCATTCAGACGCCGTCCGATTGCGTCAACGCTCTGGCAGTTGGTAGTTGCGACCGTACCGGCCCAGATTGGCGTCGCGCTCCATACAGTTGTGTCGGACCCGGCCGCAGCCCTGGTATAATGAAACCCGATGGGTTGGCCTTTGGCGGCTCGCACCGCGAGCCATACTGGGTGCTGAACGCCGAGGACCCGGGGAGTGCGATGCCGACCGCGGGCACCAGCTATGCGGCGCCGACGGCGCTCCGCACCGCCATCGGCCTCCGCGCCCACTTCGGCACGCTCCTGTCGCCGCTGGCGATCAAGGCGCTGCTGCTGCACGGGTGCGATGATGAGGGCCACGACAAGACCGATGTGGGCTGGGGGCGAATCCCTTCGGACCTCAATTCTATCGTGCTGACAGAGGAAAACACGGCGCACATCGTCTATCAAGGCGAACTCCGCCCGGCCAGCTGGGTGCGGATGCAGGTCCCGATTCCGGCTGAGTCGCTGACGGGTAACGTGGACCTCGTTGCGACCTTCTGTTTCGCCAGCACCACCGATCCCCAAGATCCACTAAACTACACTCGGAGCGGATTGGAAGTGGTGTTCCGGCCGCACGACGGGAAGCGAAAGAATCCCGAGAAGCTTCACGCCAAGCCCAAACCCTTCTTTCAGTCTCGAGACGTGTTCGTCGATGAGACAGACCTCCGGGCAGACGCTCACAAGTGGGAGACGACCCTGCACAAGCGCCTCCGAATGCGCGGCGGAGGGCTCCGCAACCCAGTGTTCGACGTTCATTACAACGCGCGAGTGGGCGGCCGGAACGCAAAGAACGCTGACAAGATCCCGTACGCGTTGGTGCTGACGGTCCACTCCCCCAAAACGAAGGATTTATACAACAAAATCATACAGCGTTACCAGACAATCCTTGAGCCGCTGAAGCCGGTGGTTGAGATACCAATCCGTACCTAGGCGCCGAGTACCGAGGATAGGTATCACTCAACATCCACTGCTCCGTTATGGCAGCACATCCACGGGCCGTTAGCTCCGCCTGCGGAATCGCCTTGAAGCGGGACAACCTTCTCGACGTAAGGCTGTCGCAGTTGCCTTGGGCCTCTCCTTGGACAAGGCACTGCTTGACGGGGCCAGGACGGGCGTAGCCTTTGGGGAGAACGCCCTTGAGCGGCGGGGTGCCACCAAGGCCTCATCGACGGTCTTTCTGATGGCGTGAAAAGATGTGCTGGTCGAGGTGGCGCGGTTGGCCATGCTGTTTCCCGGGGACGCTGCGCGAGGCCGGGCCGAGGGGCTGACTGGGCGTCGCTATGCCGGAAAACGTGCCACGCGGCGGCAGGTGATGCAAGCGCGACTGATAGCCTCTCCATCCCTCGTGCCTGCGCGCCCACGCACTTCGGAGGCGGCAAACTTCGCCGTCTCCCGCACCCCCGGGGAATCCCTGACTTTCCATCTTCTCCGAACCGGCCGCTCCACGTCCGGAGATCATCCGCGTATCATCCGCGTATCAACCGGTGGTGGGCCGGTGAGGGTTCGGGGGCGGTTGGGCCGGGTTTCCCCGGAGATGCGGCGTTGGCCGCGCTTCGCGCTCGCGGCGGTGCGACCGCGGGGGGGGTGGCTTCGTGAAGGTCGTTCGCGCGGGCTTCGGGAACCGGTTGCCGCTCGGGGCGGGAGGCCCTAGGTTCCTTGCCTGCCGGTCGGCGTCGCGCCGTTCCGGCCCCGAGGGAGCGCAGGCGCCGTGCTGCATGTGCTGAAGAACTGGCTGACCCCGCTTTCCGCGCCGCGCGCGGAGACCGTGCTGCACCCCGCGCACCTGCCGGACAATCCGCGGGCCACGCTGAACCCGACGATCCACGCGGGGGCGACGAGCGGCGATTTCGCGCGGATGACGCTGCCGTCGGTGGCGCGGTGGAAGGTGCACCGCGCCGACGAGGACCCGGGCGAGACGACGCCGTTCCTGGTTTCGCGCGACGGCATGCCGGCGTTGCCGGATGCGGACGGCTACGCGGCGGGCTACAAGCTGCGGCATGTGATCGCGCGCGGGGGCTTCGGCGAGATCTGGGAGGCGACGCAGGAGGTGCTTTCGCGCACGGTCGCGGTGAAGCGGCTGCGCGAGGACCTGCTGGAGAAGCACCGCGAGGAGCCGGAGATGCTGCTGCGCCTCGAGACCGGCTTCCGGCAGGAGGCGCTGGTGGCGGCGTACCTGGAGCATCCGAACATCCTCCCGGTGCACGACCTCGGCGTGGACGGCTCGGGGCACCTGCTGCTGGCGACGAAGCTGGTGCGGGGGCTCGCGTGGGACATCCTGCTGAATGTCGACAAGGAGCTGCCGCGGGAGGCGTTCCTCGAAAAGCACCTGGCGATCCTGGAGCAGGTCTCGCAGGCGGTCGCGTTCGCGCACCGGCGGGGGGTGATCCACCGGGACCTGAAGCCGCCGCAGGTGATGGTGGGCGAGTTCGGCGAAGTGCTGCTGATGGACTGGGGCATCGCGATGTTCACCATGGAGGGGCTGCCGGAGGGCGTCGAACCGGCGCTGCGCGGGGTGGTGGCGCCGTCGCGGCTGAACGCGTCGAACCCCGCGGGGACCGTGGTTTACATGGCGCCGGAACAGACCGAGCAGTCGGTGCGCAACATCGGCCCGTGGACCGACATCTACCTGCTGGGGGGCATCCTCTACGAGCTGCTGACGGGGCGGACGCCGCACGAGGGCGAGTCGAAGCACCAGTCGTTCTTCCTGGCCTCGCTGGGGCAGGTGGCGCCGCCGTGGGAGGTGGCGCCGGCGCTCAACGTGCCTCCGCAGCTTTCCGAGCTGGCGATGGACTGCCTGGAGCCGATCCCGGCGAAGCGGCTCGCGAGCGTGGAGGAGTTCATCCGGCGGCTGAACGAGTTCCGCGAGGGCGCGTCGCGGCGCCGCGAGGCGCGCACGCTGCTGGCGCAGGTGTCGCTGGAGGGTCCGGAGCCTGCGGACTACGGCCCGGTCGCGCGGGACCAGAGCCTGGTGGCCCGCGCGATGGCGCTGTGGCCGGGGAACCGGGACGCGGAGGCGGCCTACGAGGCGCTGACGCTGCGCCACGCGCGGCTGGCGCTGCGGAACCGGGACTTGAAGCTGGCGCGCATCGAGGCGACGCGGCTCCCCGCGGCGCACCCGGAGCGCGCGGCGCTGCTCGCGGAGGTGGACCGCCTGGAGGACGAGCAGGCGCGGGCGCGGGAGCGGCTGGACGCCGCCTACGCGCGGCTGCGCGCGTCGCACTCGCGGGCGGAGCGCCTCGTCGGCTTCCTCCTCGACGACCTGCACACGAGCCTGAAGGAAGTGAACCGCCTCGACATCATGGGCAAGGTGGGTCGGGAGGCGCTGGAGTACTTCGACTCGCTCTCCGCGGAGGAGGAGCAGACGCCGGACGCGATGGCGAAGCGGGCGGCGGCCTCGCGCAACATCGGCGACGTGTTCCGCGACCAGGGGAGGCTGGAGGACGCGGACGCGGCGTTCCGGGCGTTCCACGAGCTCGCGGCGCGGCTGCTCGAGGGCGAGCCGGGGTCCGCCGAGGCGCACGCGCGCCTCGCCTCCGCGCTCGAGCGGCTGAGCGGCATCGACTACCTGCGGGGTCGGCTGGACGACGCGCTGGCGCGGCTGGAGGAGGGGTTGCGGCTGGCGGGGCGCCTCGGCGAGCTGCGCCGTCCCACGGACGCGGACGCGTTCCTGCAGGGCAAGCTGGCGCACCAGCGCGGCATCGTGCTTTGGCGGCGGCGCCGGCTCGAGGAGGCGCTCGCCGCGCAGCTCGATTCGCTCGCGCGGTTCGAGTCGCTCGCCGCGGCCTTCCCCGAGTCCGTCGAGTACCGGCAGGCGCTCGGCTGGAACCTGTCCACGCTCGGCAACGTGCACCGGGACCTGGGCGACCTGCCGGAGGCGATCCGCCGCACGGAACAAAGCCTCGCCACGCGCGCGGCGCTGTGCGCGGCGGACCCGGACAACAAGCCGCTCATCGACGACGAGTGCTGGACGCTGACGAACCTGTCGCTGCTGCGCGAGTACAGCGGCGACTTCGAGGGCGCGCTGGTGAGCTTCGCCGGCGCGGAGCGCCTGCGGCGGCGCCTGGTCGAGGAGGATCCCAGCAACGCGGCGCACCGTAACAAGCTGGCCTTCATCGTCTCCAGCCGCGCGCGGAACCTGTACGGGCTCGAGCGCTACGCGGAGGCGGCCGCCGCCAGCGCGGAGGCGACCGACATCACCCGGCGCACGTCCTCCGCCGACCCGGGCAACATCCAGGAGCTCGGCAGCCACGCGCTCAACCTCGGGTACCACGGCCTCGCGCTCTACTACTCGGGTCATGTGGACGAGGCGCGCGCCACGCTCGCGGAGGCCCAGCCGGCCGCGCGCCGCGCCCACGCCACCGTCCCCGAGAACGGCGTGTACCAGAACGCCGTCTGCCAGTCGCTGCTGCTCGAGGGGCACCTCGCCACCCGCGACGGCGACGCGCACCGCGCGCGCGCGTGCTGGGACGAGGCGCGCCGCATCCTCGCCAAGCAGAGCTGGCGCACCGCCACCGGCCAGGGCGTCGGGATGCACTTCGAGCTCAGCGTCTTCCTGGGCGACCACGAAGCCGCCCGCGACGACGCGCGCACGCTCCGGGAGCGCCGCTGGATGATGCCGCGCTGGGAACGGATGCTGGCGGGGTTGGCGTAGGAAGGGAACCGCGCCGCGGTCAGTCCAGCACCAAGCCCTCGGGGAGCGCCGCCTCGTCGAAGGAGAGTCCGGAGCCGCGGAACCTGCGCTTCAAGAACGACACCGATTCGCGGGAATTCCGGGGCGGCTCTGAGGGGTCGTGGTGCGTCGCCCGGATTCAATGGAGGGGGAGGCGGGACTCTAGGTTATCTGTGGCGTCCGGGCACGACAGCAGCCCGGACGCCTTCCTCTCCTGTGAAGTCCATCTTCAGGTGGCCGCGCTTGACGATCCAGACATAGCGGGCGGAGGGGTCGTCGATGGAGATGACCCGCTTGGACCCGTAGCTGACGACGTTGGCGAGCTTGGCGACCTCGGCCAGTTCCTCGGGGCGCAGGTGCTTGAGCAGCGGGCATTGGGCGACATGCCACGTCGCGCCCGCCGCGGTCGGTTGCTTTGCGTCCATCCTTCGCAGTGGCCCTCGGCCCGGCGCTCGCGGTTCCGGAGGCGCCGGGAAGCGCGGGCGGTCATCACCCGTCGCGCTTCTGAATGATCCCCCGGAGCAGGGTGGTGACAAGGGCAGTCCACCCCGTCTGGTGGGAGGCGCCGACGCCGCGTCCGCTGTCGCCGTGGAAGTACTCGTAGAAGAGGATCAGATCGCGCCACGCCGGGTCCTGCGCGTAGAGGGGATGCCCGTCGTGAGCGGGTCGGTGGCCCTCGCCGTCGCGGAGGAAGATCGCCGCGAGCCGCTCCGCCAGCAGCGCCGACGCTTCGCCCAGGGTGACCCAGTTGCCGGAGCGGGTCGGGAACTCCACCTTGAAGTCGTCGCCGTAGAAGTGGTGGTAGCGCTCGAGCGATTCGACGATGAGGAAGTTGATCGGGAACCAGATCGGGCCGCGCCAGTTGGAGTTGCCGCCGAAGAGCCAGGTGTCCGACTCGCCGGGGGTGTAGCGGACCTCGTACTGCTGCCCGCCGACGCGGAGCCGGTAGGGCGGGTCGCTGTGGGCCCGCGAGAGGCCGCGGATGCCGTAGTCCGACAGGAACTCGTCCTCGTCGAAGACGTAGCGGAGCATGCGCGCGAGCCGGTCGCGGGAGGGGATCGCGAGGAGCCGAAGCGCGCCGCACGCCGCCTGCCGTTCGCCGAGGAGGGAGATCGTCTTCTCGAGCCCGTGCGTGTTCGCGAGGAACCACTGCATGCGGCGGGAGAAGTTGGGGAGCTTCTCGAGCTGGCACTCGTCGAGGACTTCGACCGCGATGACGGGGAGGATGCCGACCAGGGAGCGCGTCTTGAGCGGCACGGAGCCGCCGCCGTCGAGTTGGATCTTGTCGTAGTAGAAGCCGTCCTCCTCGTCCCAGAGGCCGTTGCCGCCGATGAAGTTCATCGCGTCGGCGATCGAGAGGAAGTGCTCGAAGAACTTCGTCGCGATGTCCTCGTAGACGGAGTTGAACTGGGCGAGCTCGAGCGCCATGGAGAGCATCGTGCCGGAGTAGAACGCCATCCAGGCGGTGCCGTCCGACTGCTCGAGGTGGCCGCCAGTGGGGAGCGGCTGGTTGCGGTCGAAGACGCCGATGTTGTCGAGCCCGAGGAACCCGCCGCCGAAGACGTTGTTGCCGTTCGGGTCCTTCCGGTTCACCCACCAGGTGAAGTTCATGAGGAGCTTGTGGAAGACGCGTTCGAGGAAGCGGACGTCGCGGGCGCCGCGGGGGCCGGTCATCTTGTAGACGCGCCAGGTGGCCCAGGCGTGGACCGGCGGGTTCACGTCGCCGAAGGCGAACTCGTAGGCGGGGATCTGCCCGTTCGGGTGCATGAACCACTCGCGCGTCAGCAGGTCGAGCTGCCCCTTCGCGAAGTCCGGGTCGATCTTGGCGAACGGGATCATGTGGAAGGCGAGGTCCCAGGCGGCGAACCAGGGGTACTCCCACTTGTCGGGCATGGAGAGCACGTCGGCGCAGTTGAAGTGCTGCCACTCGCGGTTGCGGCCCCGGCGGCGCCCGGCGGGGGGCGGCGGATGGCCGGGATCGCCCTCGATCCATTCGCGCACGAAGTAGTGGTAGAACTGCTTGGTCCAGACGAGGCCCGCGTGGCCTTGGCGTAGCACCGCCTTCTCGTCCGGCGTGCCGCGCCCGGCGGTCAGCGACTCGTGGAACTCGTCCGCTTCCGCGATGCGCTGGGCGAAGAGCTTGTCGAACGCGGCGCCGAAGGCCGCCTTCGGCATCCTGGCCTTCGCGCAGAGCCGCGCCCGCACGGTGAACTCGCCTCCCGCGGGGATGATCGCCGGTAGGAGGACCGCGGCCTTGGTGCCGACGCCCTCCGGGTTCACGGCGGCGTCGTCGCCGTGGACCACGAAGCGGTCGAAGGCGTCCTTGACGTGCGGCGTCTTGTTGGGCTGCCCGTACAGGCGCTGGAAGTTCGTCTCGTTGTCGGTGAAGAGCCAGCGCCCGTCGGTGCCCTCCGGCGCCTCGACCGCGAATGCGTAGGGATCGAGCGCCTCGTGCTCCGTGACGACGCCGGGGCCGCCGCGGCGGATCGCGGGCTTGGCCGTGTTGCCTTCGTGGCGCGCGCCCCAGCTCCAGGTGTTGCGGAACCAGAGCGTCGGGAGCAGCGCCAGCCGGGCCGGCGCGGGGCCGCGGTTCGCCACCGTGATCCGGATCAGGATGTCGTCCTCGGATGCCTTCGCGTACTCGACGAACACGTCGAAGTAGCGGCCGTCGTCGAAGACGCCGGTGTCGAGCAGCTCGAACTCGCCCTCGTGCTTGCCGCGGTGCCGGTTGCCGTGGACGAGCGCACCGTAGGGGAACTCCGCCTGCGGGTACTTGTAGAGCGCCTTCAGGTAGGAGTGGGACGGCGTCGCGTCGAGGTGGTAGTACAGCTCCTTCACGTCCTCGCCGTGGTTGCCTTCCGGGCCGGTGAGTCCGAAGAGGCGCTCCTTGAGGATGGGGTCGCGGCCGTTCCACAGGGCGACGGCGAAGCAGAGGCGGGCCTTCTCGTCGCTGATGCCGAGCAGGCCGTCCTCGCCCCAGCGGTAGGCGCGCGAGCGGGCGTGGTCGTGGGGGAAGTAGTTCCAGCAGTCGCCCCCGTCGGAGTAGTCCTCGCGGACGGTGCCCCACTGGCGGTCCGAAAGGTACGGGCCCCAGAAGTTCCACCCGGCCTTGCCTTCGGACTGTTCGGCGAGGCGGCGCTTCTCGGCGGTTTCGTTGATTTGCTTGGCCATGGGATGATTCCTCCGGGGTGTCGGTCGGGTCAGCGTGCGGTCGGGTTGTCGATGATCAGGACGTTGTGGCCGTCGGGGTCTGCGACGAGGGCGGCGAGGCGCCCGCCGCCGCCGGGGATCGGCACGGCGCCCGGCGAGACCCACGTTCCCTCGCGCGCGGGCAGCGCCGTGGCCGTCTCCTCGGCGCTGTCGACGCCGATGATCGTGTGCCAGTGGGCGAGGTCGTTGGCGCGGAGGTCCTGCGGGTAGGGGCGTCCGCCTTGGGGGGCGAGGTACTCGAGGAACTCGACTCCGGGGCCGGATTCGCCCTTGAGGCCGGTGATGCGCAGCCGCGCGCCGAAGACGTTGTTGAGGCGCTCCTGCTCGATGCCGTGGTTCTCGCTGGAGCCCGCCACCTCGAGGCCGAGGGCGTCGCGGTAGAAGGCGAGGCTCGCCTCCGTGTCGTCCACCACGATGGCGGTGTGGTCGATGCCGAGGAAGAGCTTCCCGGAGGGCTGCCGCCAGCGCGGGTCGCCCTTCCCCTCCGGGAAGTGGATCACTTCGAGCACGTGTCCGTCCGGGTCCTTGAAGTAGAACGCCGAGATGCCGCCGGCGTTCGGATTCCAGTCGGGCAGCGTCTGCGGCCCGGCGGACGCGTGGCGGACGTTGTGCGCGCGGAGATGGGCGTAGGCGCGGTCCATATCGGACACCACGATGGCGATGTGCTGGAACCAGTGGTCGTTGCTACGCGAGTCCGTCGGCACTGGCCTACCCTCCGGCGCGAGGAAGTCGGTGAGCTCGATCTCCTCCGAGCCGAGCCGGAGCCGGGCGCGGCGGGCGACTACGCCGAAGACGCCGCTCAGGCGCTCGATGCCGTCCCCTACCAACTCGCTCTCGCCGGTCTTCTCGAAGCCGAGCGCATCCTGGTAGAAGGCGACGGACTTGTCGAGGTCATCCACGGTGATGCCGACGCCGCGGACATGGACCCCGGCGGCGGCGGCGAGGGGGAGCAGCAGGAGGGTCGCGGCGAGGCCGCGGGGGTTCTTCACGAGAGGCGCTCCTGGAGATGCGCCCCGACACGCAGGGCGTTGGCGATGATGGTGAGCGACGGGTTCACCGCGCCGCTGGAGGGGAAGAAGCTGGCGTCCACGACATAGAGGTTGTCGAGGTCGTGCGCCTTGCAGTCGAGGTCGAGCACGGAGGCCGCCGGGTCCTCGCCGAAGCGCGCGGTGCCGCACTGGTGCGAGTTCACGCCGATCGGCATCACCTGCGCGCGGAAGTGGTCCTGGGCGCGGTAGCCGGGGCCCTCGATCGTCGCGAGGATCTCCGCCAGCTTCGCGGTCAGGCGCTCGTGCGCGACGGTGTTGTTGCGCGAGTAGCGCACGCGGATCGCGCCGTCGGGATCGAGCGCCACGCGGTTCGCCGGGTCCGGCAGATCCTCCGACGTGATCCAGAACTCGAGGGAGTGCGTGGCGAGGAATCCACTCTCGTGGCCGCCCGCGACGCCCGGCGGCCAGGCTTCGAGGATCTCCGGCGGCATGCGGTTCAGCGGCTGGACCAGCCCCCTCGGATAGGGCCAGTCGGCGGTCGCCGAGTAGAAGTCGCTGAGCCCCCAGGTCTTTTGGAGCGTGCTGCGGTTTTCGGTGAAGGAGAGCGAGAAGATGGTGTGTTCCTCACGCAAGGTTTTTTGCGTCCTCCCGGTCGTTGTTTTCCACAGGCTCTTCGTAGTCTTTCCCGCCCACGACGAGGGCCCTCATGAGGATGAGTTGCTTGCGCATGAGGGCTCCGAGGGCGCACTTGGGCGCCTTGCCGTGGGCGAGCAGGCGGTCGTAGGTGGCCTTCATGCCGCTGGCCATGCGCGACGTGCTCACGGCGGACATGTAGAGGATCGCGCGGATGGCGGGGTTGCCTTGCTTGCATAGGCGGGCACGGCCCCGCACGGTGGCGCCGGATTCGAACCGCCGCGGCGAGAGGCCGGCGAAGGCCGCGAGCTGGCGCCCGCTGCCGAAGCGGCGAAGGTCGCCGAGCTCGCCGAGGATCGTCGCGGCGGTCACGGGGCCGACGCCCGGGATCGTGCACAGCCGCCGCGAGTCGGCGGCGAGGCGCGCGTCGCTGGCGATGACGCGCTCCATCTCCTCCTCGATGCGGGCGATGGCGGCCTGGGTTGCCTTGAGGATGCGGTTGCGCTCGCGCGAGACGAAGCGGCTGCCGGTGCCCTCGCCGATGCGGTTCTTGAGCCGCGTGGCCTCGTCGACGAGTTCGCGCCGCTCGCGCACGAGCGCGCGGAGCTCGAGCACCACGGGCCCTGGGGCCTCGTAAGGCGCGGGCGAGCGCTCCGCCCCCATGCGGGCGAGCACGCACGCGTCGACGCGGTCGGTCTTGTTGCGCGTGCCGATGCTCTGCGCGAAGCGCTTCGCATGGAGCGGGTTGACGCAGGCCGGCGCGAGCGCCGCGTCGGCCTCGAGGAGCCAGGCGATGGCCTCCGAGGAATAGTTCCCGGTGGCCTCCATGACGGCCCGCACGGCGGCGTGTGCGCCGCACCGCGCGCGGGCCCAGTCGGAGAGCCTCCTCATGCCCGAGCGCGTACGCTCGAACGTGGCGGACTCGCGCGATGGGTGGATCGCAGCCTCGACGGTTGCCTTGGCGACGTCGATGCCGATCCAGAACGTGAACAACTGTGCTTGCATGGCAGTCCTCCTTGGTGGGACTTGATGGGTCTTGGTGCCCACGCGGGAACCGCTCTTGCAGGATGCGGGCTTCGATTCGAGGGGCCCGGGATGGCAGTCCGGTCTTCGGGTGGAGCACGTTAGGAAGGGGTGGGAGAATCTTCGCGTCAGGCTGCGAAAGCGCCTCAGCCGCGAACCGGCCTCACCCCTTCCGATCCCCCCCGCACGGCCGCGCGGAGGGAAACCAGCGGGGAGTTCTCCACAGATCGGCGCGGATGTTAAGTCCCCCCGCGCCCCCCTGTGATGGTGACGGGGGACATCCCCATCGAGAACCCCGGGGGAAACATACAAG
>JANRJK010000006.1:0-59321 GCA_033764015.1 Candidatus Sumerlaeia bacterium
AGCAAATCGTCGACCGACGGCGGCAGCACGAGCAGCTGCTCGCGGTCCATGGGAGCCCAGTTCTTCATCGCCAATGCCTCGCGCCTCGGGAGCTACCCTCGGGCGAGCGAACGAGGGGCCAAAGTCCGACAGGCTGCTAGCCGCCTCATTAGGCCGATGGCGGACTGCGCGGCAGAGAGCGGCGCGCGGGCGGATTGCGTGGTGCGGACCGACGGGGCGAGCAGCGCGCCAGCCACCACGCCTTCGCGGGCGTTCGAGGAAAGCGTTCCGTTTGGTGCCGTTGCCGTCATGATCGCCTCGTCCCCCACTCCGCCAAGCTGCGCCGATCCGTCCGCTTCGCGCGAGTGGATCGTGGCGCAACGTGGCAACGCTACACATGCGCGTCGGGGGGTCTCAAGGGGCAACCGCCCGCTGGAGTGGCGCGGTCGACCGACTGGAGCCTAGGGCGGCGGTCACGTTGCGATGCGGTAGCCGACGCCCCGGACCGTTTCGATGAAGTCGGGGGAGGCGCCGGCGTCGGCGAGTTTGGTGCGCAGGCGGCCGATGTAGACGTCGAGGAGGTGCTCGCTCGAGTCGGCTTGGCCGCTCCAGAGGGTGGTCAGGATCTTCTCGCGGGTGCGTACCGCGCCACCCGCGCGCATGAGGTATTCGAGGAGGTCGAACTCGCGGAGCGTGAGGGCGACGGGGGCGTCGTGCACGGTGGCTTGGCGGCGGAGGCGGTGCAGCTTGACGTCGCCGATGGCGAGCTGGGGGTTGAGGACGGGTCCGCTTTCGCCGGCGGGACGGAATCCCGCGCGCCGGAGCAGGGCGCCGGCGCGGGCGGCGAGTTCGCCCGGGTGGAACGGCGCGTCGAGGCAGTCGTCGGCGCCTTGGTTGAGGGCGCGGACGCGGAGGTCGGCGGCGCCGGCGGGCGTGGTGAGGAGGAGCGGGAGCGCGTAGCCGCGGTCGCGGATCTCGGCGATGAGCGCCAAGGGGTCGCGGCCGGGAAGCTCGGCGGCGAGGATCGCGAGGTCGCACTTGCCGGCGGCGAGGGCGTCGAGCGCTTCCGCCACGGAGGCGGCGTCGGCGAGCAGGTACCCGCGGGCGTCGAGGTCGCGGCGCGCGGCGGCGGCCGCGGGCCCGGGGGGCGCGGCGAGGAGGACGCGGGGGGTTCTGGTCTGGGGGGCGGGGCCGGGTTTCGCCATAGGTCGGGGGTGCGCGGAGGGTGCGCCGCGGGCCGTGGCGCGGTCCACCGGGAAGTGGGGCCGGGGCGGTTGAAACGAAGGCTTGAACCCGCGGGGGGCGCGGGCTGGAATGGGGGGCATCGAACGAGGGCGCGGTCCCTCGGCGGGCGCCCGTCGGGCGTCCGCCCCGGTGGACCCCGCGCCCCGCCCCTGGAGCTGTCCCCCGCCACATGGAAGAAAACAACAACACCCGGCCCGACGTCGAACTGAGCTACAACGAGTCTTCCATCGAGGTGCTCGAGGGCCGCGAGGCGGTGCGCACGCGCCCCGCGATGTACATCTCGAACACCGACGAGCTCGGCCTGCACCACCTCGTGTACGAGGTGCTCGACAACTCGATCGACGAGGCGATCGCCGGCTACGGCAACCGCATCGACATCAAGATCCACTACGACAACTCGATCACGCTGCAGGACTACGGCCGCGGCGTGCCGGTGGGGCCGCATCCGGACCCGAAGATGAAGGGGCGTTCGACGCTCGAGGTGGTGCTCACCACGCTGCACGCGGGCGGCAAGTTCAAGAAGGACGCCTACGAGTTCTCCGCGGGCCTGCACGGCGTCGGCGTCTCGGTGGTGGCGTTCCTGTCGGAGTTCCTCGAGGCTGAGGTGCGGCGCGACGGCAAGGTGCACTTCCTGCGGCTGATGGACGGCGGCCTGGTCGAGAAGCCGATCGAGGTGATCGGCACCTCGCAGAAGACCGGCACGAAGGTCCGCTTCAAGCCGGACACGCGCATCTTCACCACGACGGAGTTCAACTTCGAGACGCTGTCCACGCGCTGCCGCGAGCTGGCGTTCCTGAACCCGGGCCTCCTGATCGCGATCGAGGACGAGCGCAGCGGCAAGGCGCACAGCTACCGCTTCCCCGGCGGCATCGAGGAGTTCGTGCGGCACCTGAACTCGGGGCGAGACGTGATCCACCCGAAGCCGGTGTTCTTCTCGCGCGAGCGGAGCTACGAGCGCTCGGACAACCGCAAGGACCGCATCGTGGTCGAGCTGGCGATCCAGTACGCGGACAACTACGACGAGCGCGTGTTCTGCTTCGCGAACACGATCAACACGCGCGACGGCGGCATGCACCTGACCGGCTTCCGCAAGGCGCTCACCGCGTCGCTGAACAAGTACGCGACGAAGCAGGACCTGCTGAAGAAGATGAAGGACGGGATCACCGGCGAGGACATGCGCGAGGGCCTGACCGCCATCATCAACGTGCGCATCACGGACCCGCAGTTCGAGGGGCAGAACAAGGGCAAGCTGCTGAACCCGGAGGTGGCGGGCCTCGTCGAGTCGATCGTGAACGAGGGGCTCCTCGAGTGGCTGGAGGAGAATCCGAAGGAGGCGCGCCGGATCATCGAGAAGTGCATCATGGCGGCGCAGGCGCGCGTCGCGGCGCGGCGCGCGCGGGAGATCGTGCGCAAGTCCGCCATGGAGGGCGGCGGCCTCCCGGGCAAGCTGTCGGACTGCTCGGAGAAGGGCGAGGGCACGGAGCTCTACATCGTCGAGGGCGACTCCGCAGGCGGCTCCGCCAAGCAGGCCCGCGACCGCCACTTCCAGGCGATCCTCCCGATCCGCGGCAAGATCATCAACGTCGAGAAGGCGCGCATCGACAAGGTGCTCTCGAACGAGGAGATCCGCGCGATGATCACGGCGCTCGGCACCGGCATCCGCGACCACTTCGACATCGCGAAGCTCCGCTACTCGCGCATCATCATCATGACCGACGCGGACGTGGACGGCTCGCACATCCGCACGCTGCTGCTAACGTTCTTCTTCCGCCAGGTCGGCGAGCTGATCCGCCAAGGCAAGGTCTACATCGCGCAGCCGCCGCTCTACCGCGTGAAGCGCGGCAAGAAGGAGATCTACCTGGACCGCGACGAGGAGAAGGACGCCTTCCTGATCGACGAAGGCACCGAAGCGGTTTCGGTGTCCGTGCTCCAGGAGGGCGGCGCGCGCGACGAGATGTCGAAGAAGGTGCTGAAGGACCTCTGCCTTAACCACGCGAAGCTCCTCGAGCTGGGGCGCGTGACGCAGCGCAAGGGCCTGCCGCTCGAGGAGTACCTCGCGCTTCGCGACGACCGCGGGCGCTTCCCGCTGGGCGGCGCGGTGGTCGAGGACAAGTGGAGGCTCGCGTTCACCGAGAAGGAGCTGGCGGAACTGGAGGAGGCGCTGAACGGCGTCGACGAGCCGGAGCCTGTGTCGGAGCTGGAGCCCGGGGAGCGCGGCGACCTCTTCGGCGAGGTCGAGCAGGACGCCGGTATCGACCCCGCGGAGGACCGCGTCATCACGCCGATCCATGAGTTCCCGGAGTCGCGGGAGATCGCCGAGATCGTGAAGTTCTTCGAGAAGCTCGGCATCTCGATGAAGCAGCTCGAGGTGTCGCACCTGAACCGCGAGGGCACCGGCACGGACGAGGACGCGCCCTTCCACGTGACGTCGGCGAAGGACGCGCACCCGTACGCGGCGCATTCGCTCGCGGAGCTGGTGGACCGGGTGAAGGAGGTCGGCGCCCGCGGCGTCTCGGTCCAGCGCTACAAGGGTCTCGGCGAAATGAACCCGCAGCAGCTTTGGGAAACCACGATGGATCCGAAGAACCGCCGCCTGCTCCGGGTGCGCCTAGAGGACGAAATCGAGGCGGAGCGGATCTTCGGCACGCTGATGGGCGAGGAGGTGCAGCCGCGGCGCGCCTTCATCCAGAAGCACGCGCCGGAGGTGCGTAACCTCGACGTTTGACGCCCCGGCGCGGCCCCCGCCAAACAGCGCGGGGGCCGCGCCGGTCCCATGGCAGGAAGCAGCAGACACCTTCCCGAGAGGACCCCACATGCTTCGTCGACTCGCCACCTGCGCCGCCGCGCTAGCCATCGCCGCGGCCGCCCCTGCGCAAATGCCCTTCGAACCGGTCCCGGGATCGGACATGGTGCAGACATCCGACTTCGGCTCGCTTCCGCGCGAGATCGTCTGGAAGAAGGATGGCGCGCGCATGGTGCTGATCCCCGGCGGCGAATCCACGCTGGGCCGTCCACGGGGCCTCGGCGTGGGGCCGGACGAGTCGCCGGAGGTGCAGGTGACGCTGCCGACCTTCTACATCGACAAGTTCGAGGTCTCGAACGACCAGTACCGGCGCTTCGCCGAGGAGGTCGGCGCGACGCGGAGCGCGCAGCTTCCCGACTCGGGGCTGACCGCCCCCGACCAGCCGGTGACGGCGATCACCTGGGGCGCGGCGAGCGAGTTCGCGCGCTGGGCGCAGCGCGAGCTCCCCACGGAGGCGATGTGGGAGAAGGCCGCGCGCGGCCCGGGCGGCGACCTCTTCACCACCGGCTCCGAACCCGACTTCTCCAAGATCGTCGCCAACGCGGGACGCACCCCCAGTGTTCCGGTCTCGAAGGACACCGGCGACATTAGCGGCTACGGCGTGTTCCACATGTCGGGAAACGTGCGCGAGTGGGTTTACGACTTCTACGGGACGGACTCCTACGCCACAGCGCAGCGGGAAAACCCCCGCGGACCGGCCGACGGCATCACGCGCTCGGTGCGCGGCGGTTCGTACCAGCTCCGCCAAGTGCCGTCGGAGGTGGCGCTCACCAAGCGCTCCTCGGTGACGCCGACGGAGACGCGCGACGACCTCGGGTTCCGCACCGTGTTCGTGCTGCGCCGCGCCGGCACGCCGACGCCGACGCCGGTGCCGACGCCCAAGCCTGTCGTGTTCGACCGGATGGAGGCGGTGGCGTCGACGGTCGCGCTGTTGAACGAGCGGCAGGCGTTCGATCGGCGGCTGCCGGACGGCATCCCGCGCGTTTCCCCAGCGGACCGCGGGGCGACGCCGCTCGCGAACTTCTCACCCTACGACGTGCGCGTCGCGTTCATCGGCGCGAATGGCGGCGTCGCCGCGTTCGGCGACATGATCCCGGCGGGGCAGGCGCTCCTGATCGGAATCCCGACCCTTCCGCAAGGCGAGCGCGTGCATTTCGCCGCCTCGCCGGTCGCACCGGAGAAGACGGGCGACTGGCGGCTGATCGGCGAGGCATCGCCGGCCGACGGCCTGGTGGGCATCCTGGAAGGTCCCCTCTTCGCGGAGGTCCGGGACTTGACGGGCAAGCCGCTGGCGCCGACGGGCCGCACGGAGCCGCGCTTCTTCTACGGCGACAGCTACCGCGCGCAGTGGGACGAGGTGGACCTGCATTCCTCGGTGAAGCTGCCCCTGCTCGTGACGTTGACGCGGGGCGCGGAAACGATCGAGGTGCCGCTCGAGGAGGGTCACTTCCTCACGGGCAAGCTGACGCCGGGCGACTACCGCGTGGAAGCGGTTTACCTTGGCACGACGGACCCGGCGATGGAGCCGATGGTGCTGAAGGTGGACGACGGCGCGATCCGGCGGCAGTTGCGGTTCTCCGAGGACACGGCGAACACGAAGCGGATCCGAGTGTTCACCCGCAACGCGCCGATGGTGAAGCTCTCCATCGTCGCGCCGAAGCTGCCGACGGCGAAGCCGTGAGGCGTCGTTTTCCGTTGCCGGACCGGCACGCCTGTCGCATTAGGTTCTCCGACACCTGCGACGTTCGACAGACTCTGGACGTCCTTGTACCGATAATTCTCTTGAGGGGTGCTTCTATTCCGGCGGCGTGAAGCCCGCGGCCACCGCGGAGCCATCAAGGCCGGAAGCTTATAGCGCCCCCCCTGTACCCTAGGGTTCAAGAGACTCAAGAGGTCACCGGCGGAGCGGGGTCGTCTTTCCGGGGCGGAGGTCCGATCGGGCCTCCGCCCCGTTTCTTTGCCGCGCCAGCCCTTTCCGGTTGCCGGGCCGGGCTGCGGCGCGCAAAATCATCCTGCGAAGTCGCACCCGCATCCCGCCCGCAAGGCTCCGACATGGCGCTCCCCGTCCTCCACCAGATCCGCAACGGCCTCGAATTCCGCCGCGCCTACGCCGAGAACCGCGGCCAAAGCGTGTCGTTCCTCATCATGCAGGTCACCAAGGCGTGCAACTGCCGTTGCGAGATGTGCAGCATCTGGGCGATGGACCACAGCAACGAGCTGACCACGGATGAGTTCGAGAAGGTCTTCAAGGACCCGCTCTTCCGCGACCTCGAGGTGCTCTCGCTGACCGGCGGCGAGCCGTTCATCCGCAAGGATTTCGCCGACATCTGCCGCCTCGCGCAGGAGAACCTCCCGAAGCTGAAGGTGATCTCGTGCCCGTCGAACGGCGTGCTCGGGAACCTCATCATGCCGGCGATGCACAAGATCCTCGAGTCGATCCGCCCCGACGTCTTCTTCAAGCTCGGCATCTCGATCGACGGCTTCGAGGAGGCGCACAACAAGGTGCGCGGCATCCCGACCGCCTACAAGCGCGCGCTCGACACCTTCGAGAAGCTCTCCCAGATCAAGCACCCGAACTTCGACTGCGGCATCCTCTCGCTCATCGTGAAGGAGACCATCCCGCACCTCGACCAGGTGCACGAGCACTTCTCGAAGTACACCGAGCACCAGACGTACACGCTGCTCATGATCGCCGATTTCTTCGGCAACAACGGCGACATCCAGGACTACACGGCGGAGGAGAAGGAGCAGATCCGGCGCTTCTTCCTCAAGCTCATGGAGCTGCAGCCGCAGAAGTCGTACCTCTACCACAACTCGATGAAGCAGATGGAGAACGGGAAGCGGAACTACCCGTGCGTGGCGGGCTACCGCACGGCGTACATCGACAGCTTCGGCGCGCTCTTCCCCTGCCACTACCTCCCGGAGGGCGACTACCGCATCGGCTCGATCCGCGACGCGGCGACGCTCGAGAGCGCCTGGTTCAGCGACCACGCGAACAAGCTGCGCGAGAAGATGAAGACGTCGCCGGTGTGCGCCACCTGCTCGAACAATTGCGACATGATCAACACGGTGCGCGAGGAGTTCTTCGACTTCGCAAAGTACTCCTTCGTCCACCCGCTGCAGACGCTGAAGGGCATCGCGACCACGGTCGGGAACCCGAAGCTGGCGAAGCGCTACACGCTGACGGGCTGACCGCCGGCGCTCCCCCGCCCGTGAATGCGAACCGCCGCGGAGCGCTTGCTCCGCGGCGGTTCCGTTTCCGGCGCCCGGGTGCGGGGCTACATCGCGGTGCCGACGAAGACTACGAGCGGCCACTCCATCGGGAAGGTCTCGCCGCCTCCGGAAATGGTGTAGTGCGCGCGGACTTCGAACACGACGAAGCCGTTGATCGAGGCCGCCGGAATGCGGAAGGTGCCGTCGCCGCTATTGACCGTGGAGACCGGTACCGCCGTGTCGCCGACGATTTCGAGAATCGTGAGCGAGTAATTGTCGAGTCCGGCGACGGTGTGGGTGGTGCCGGTGCCGGGATCCGTCCAGGACGTGTTCGAAAGGGTCACCGGCGCGCGCACCGTGATCGTCGCCGCGGCGTCCTCCCAGAGGACCGCGCCCGCATAGACGTAGATCGGATCGAAGAACTGCGCATCGAGGTTGGACGCCGCGGGCAGGTCGATCGATGCGTTCTGGAGTTGGAGGATCGGGAACTGGTTGTTGCCGAGGAAGGAGCCCTTGATGTCCGCGGCGGGAAGGTTGAGCGTCAGGTCCTCGAGCAGCGCGAGTTGCACCGTCGCGGTGATCGGCGGCTTCACCGGGTTCTCGTCGTGCGCGTCGTTCACGACAAGCGCGAGGACGCGCCCGCCCTGCTGGGCGAGGATTTCGGACGGGTTTGTCACGAGGTAGCGGCTAACGCCGTTCAGGACCGGCGCGGATCCGAGCCACTCGGGGTCCTGTCCGCTCTGCGACTTCAAGGCGTGCAGCAGGATGTTCGAGGTGCCATCCACGCGCATGCCGAGGCGCTGGGTGGGGCGCAGGTTCGGAACGAACGCGGGCGAGGCATAGGCTGCGTGGATGCGCGCGGAGAGCGAGGGCAGGTCTTCGGTGACGCTCTTGTAGTTCAGGCCCGTGTCGATACGGAGCGTACGCTTGTTCGTCGGGATGACGAGCGACGAGTCGGGGGAGGGCGGCGCGTAGAGGTCGCCTTCGAGCAGTTCCGCGTAGAACTGCGGCACCCAGAACATGGAAGCGTCGCCGGAGGCGGAGGCGACGGCGCGCACCCAGGAGCGTCCGGCGCGGATTTCCTCGTACATCTTGCGGATGGCGGCGGAGCTTTGCCGCTGCTCGATGAACTTCGCGAGGGAAGCGAAGCCGTAGCCTTGGTTCTGGTGCGTCTTCGGGGCGTTGTCGACGGTGACGCTTGGCCACCAGCCGGCGGAGTCGAACGGCGCCAGCCAGTTGGAGGACGTGACCGAGGAGACGTAGGTGTCGGGCGAGGCGGCGCCGAACTTCTCGGCCCAGACGGCGGTGGCCTCGTCGAGGAGCAGGTTCGGCGATGGGTACTTCGCCTTCGAGAAGCGGTTGCGCGGGTCGTACCAGGACTGGACCGCGTGGAAGAACTCGTGGAAGGCGGTGGCGCGGCGCTCGTCGGCTAGCGACAGCTTCAGGTTGTTGAAGTCGATGCCGCCGTAGTTGTTGCCGCGGATCGAGTTGTACTGCTCGCCGAAGACGGTCGAGTCCATCTCCTTCACGATAACCTCGAAGGGCCAGCGCGTGCGGGGCGAGAAGTCCATGCCGAGCGTGTTCTTGAAGGCGTTGTAGGCGTCTTCGAGGTCGTCGGCGAGGCCCTCGACGAGCTGCGTGTCGATGCTGCTCGGGAAGCAGACCTGGAAGTGAGCGGTGGTGTAGTAGCTGTGCCCGCCGAGCACCGCGATGCCGAAGCTGTAGGTGCCGTCGTGCGTGGCGCGTGTCTCGGATCGGCCGCCGGGCGGATCGATGACGCCTTCCATGTGGGGCCATACATTCGACGTGAGGTCGAGGCGGCGGAAATAGTTCGACTCGGCGGTGCGCGAGCTGGAGAAGCCCGGCTCGCCGATGTAGAGTTCGGGGAGGTACGAGGGATTGTCGCGGTTGTCGCGCACGCGGAGTTGGAGCGGCGCGTCGAAGTCCTCCGGGATGCCGGTGATGATGCGGAGCGGCCCTTGGCCGATGACGCCGTTCCAGCCGAACGGGTGCTCGTCGCTGTGGATGATGCGGACGATGGCGCGCTGGCCGTCGATGGCGCCGGGCGGGATCGTCAGGCGGACGTTCTCCCACTCGACCGTGCCGCCTTCGCTGCCGACGTTGATGATGCCTTCGGGCAGGTCGGCGATCGGGACGCCAAGGACGCCACGAGCGAGAGGGGGCGCGTCGGCGGTGGTGACGGAGCCGTCGAAGTTCGCGTCCGCGACGGCGGGATCGGGAGAGGCCTGGCCCGCGGCCATGCGGAGCGCGCGGACCACGTCGGCGGCGTCGGCGATGCGGTCCTTGTTGGCGTCGCCGAGCGCGAACGCGGGGTTGCCGACGGGCACGGGCGCGGAGACTTCGTCGCTCCACGGGCCGACAGCACCGGCGGGGTCGATGGCGCGGACGGCGGCGTAGTAGGTACCCTTGGGCAGGTTGCGCAGGTGGTAGCCGTTCGGGAGGCCGCCGGACTGGCGGAAGCGCGTCTGGCCGGTGCCGCCGTTCCCGCTCACGATGTCGTCAGCGCCGGGGCGCGTGCCCGCGCGGAGCTGGTAGCGGAGCTGCGCCGCGGGCGACGTGTCGTCGGTGCCGTCCTCCCACTCGATGTCGAGGCTGCCCGCCTCCGGCCGGGGAGTCATGGCGATGGTCTGCGGCGGGATCGGCGGCAGGTTCGGCCTGTTCAGCAGGTCTGCGGAGGTGTTGGGCGAGTAATAGAGCTTGCGTTGCCCGATGTTCGTGCTGAAGGCGCCGCCGTAAACGAGGTCGAGGTCGCCGTCGCCATCGAAGTCGGCGCTGTCGATGGAGCCCCAGCCCAGCGGGGTCTTCACAGGGACGGCGTCGTGGAAAGTGCCGTCGGAGCGCTGGTAGTAGCCGTGCATCGTTGGCGTGTGGGTCGTGAAGGCGCCGCCGGTGGAGATGATTCCGCTTACGAGGAGGTCGAGGCGCCCGTCGCTGTTCATGTCGCCCCAATGGAGCGTCGGGTAGGTGCAGCTATCGAGCGTGTGCTCGTGGGTGAAGACTCCGGCGCCATCGTTGCGCCAGAGGCGGACGACTGCCTTGATCAGCCAGGTGCCGTTCGGTTGCTGGATCCAATCGACGCCGGTGGCCGCGGCGTCCATGAGACCGTCGCCGTTGTAGTCGCCCCAGGAGTGGGCCTCGTTCGCGTCGAACGGGAAGGGCGTGAAGGTGCCGTCGCCATTGTTGCGCCCGCCCGCGACGTCCCAGTCGCCGTCGAGGTCCGCGTCGGCGGGGCCGTTCGTGTAGTTGGCGGTGTCGGGAAGTACGATGCCGAGGTCGGCGAAGCGCCCGCCGCCGGCGTTGCGGTGCACGCTGCGCCCCGCGACGAGGTCCAGCCGCCCGTCGCGATCCCAGTCCACCCAGAAGGCGTAGGGGTAGTTGGCGCCGTCGTGTTCGATGAAGACGGATTCTTCGCGGAAGACGCCGTTGCCGGTGTTCCTAAGCACGCGGTAACCCCACAGTCCGTCGAAGTAGCCACCGACGGCGAGGTCGGGGAGGCCGTCCTGGTTGTAGTCGCCGAAGTTGGCGCTGTACCAGAAGCCGGGCACGACGGTGCCGACGGTGGTGAACACTCCCCCGCCGTCGTTGCGGATGATCGAGCCGTTGGCGGCGATGTCGAGGTCGCCGTCGCCGTCCCAGTCGGCGAGCGCGGTGCTCGCGTTGTACTGGCTGGTGCCGAGTTCTGTGGTCTGGTCGAAGAGCGAGATCGCGGGCTGGTAAAGATTTGTGAGGGGCGAGCCCACGAAGTCCTCGGTGTAGATCGGGAATCCGTCGGCTTCGCGGACGGCGGCGCCGGGGAACTCGAGGGCGAATCGGCGGAGGATGCCGTTCGTCACCGTACCGAACTGTGGAAGATACACGTCGGTGACTTGAAGGTACCAGTTCTCGAGTTCCGGGTCGAAGATGTCAGTGACGTCGACGGCGAGCTCAATGTCGTACATCCACAACCGGTGCGGCACGAGGTCGACGGCTGGTGTCGCGGGGCTGTTGACCCTTCCGCCGTACATGCCCATCGACATCTCGATGGGCCGGGGGTGGGAGAATGAGAGTTCGACAAAGGCCTGCGGCGTGTAGGCGTGCCGGTCGTTCAGCACATAGAACGGCCAGTAGGTCGCGCCGAGGCTGTTCTGGAAGTAGTCGTAGGCGACCCAGATGTAGCCACGTTCGCCGTCGCTCTCGGGGACGGAGACGCCCCAGTTGGTGCCCCAGGAGTTGACGATCAGGAACGCACCGGAGCGCGTCTCGGTGCCGTTGAAGTACGTTTTGTTGTCGTCGTAGCCGACGATGCAGAGCGCGTGCTCCGCGCGGCGTGTGGAGTTGTCCGGTGCGTAGAGCACCTCATTGTCCGTGCAGGCGCCAGGGTCGGGGCTGTACCAGTAATAGGCGTCGAAGTTCGCGTAGACCGACATGCCTGTCGCGAGCAGCTCGCCGGAGGCGAGCAGCGCCTTCGCCTGCACCAGTCCTTCCGGAGAGGCGGAGTCGATGGTGGAGAAGGACGCGGCGCGGTTCGCGGCGGCGGCCTTCCACTCGGCGATTGTGGGCGTCTGGGTGACGTCGCCGGTTTCGGGGAAGTCGTCGTAGGCGCAAGTGCCGTAGCGGGTGAGGAATCCCAGATTCGACTCGAAGCTGCTGCCGTCGAAGGCGCCGGAAGCCCTGACGAAGTTGTAGCTGAAGGCGGGACTGAGGCGCGCTTCGGGAGGCAGGGGGCGAGTCCAGCCGCGCTCGCGGGCTTCCTGGTAGCTCTTAAGGTAATAGCAGGTGGCCCAGGAGGTGCAGGAGCCGAT
The DNA here is from genome assembly GCA_033764015.1 of Candidatus Sumerlaeia bacterium. Classification (GTDB taxonomy): domain Bacteria; phylum Sumerlaeota; class Sumerlaeia; order SLMS01; family JANRJK01; genus JANRJK01. The sequence continues at coordinate 12,043 of JANRJK010000006.1, forward strand.
CACCTGAAGGCCGACCGGGGGAAGGTGCGCAACGTTGACGACGCGGGAAGGAAGCGGGTCTCGGCGCTGGGGCAGGACGATGGGCGCGGCGTTCTTCTGGCGCCAGGCGACCTCCTCTTCCGTCGGCGGCAGAAGCCCCGCGGGGCGCGGGGTCTGGGCGGGGATGACCGCCGCGGCAACGAGCGCGGCAAGCACAGGCAGGAGGAGGCGGGAAGACACGGAACGGCACCTCGCCGGAGGCGTTCGGCCACAAGCACCTTATGGGTTATCCGTTTTAGCCCAATGGTGCAAGGCGATTCAGGCGCCTCGCGTTAGCCGCGCCTGCAGCCGCTCCCGCACGCGGGGCCATTCCGTGTCGAGGATGCTGAACCAGACGGAGTCGCGCCAGGTGCCGTCGGGGCGCTGGCGGTGCTTGCGGAAAACGCCCTCCTGCGTGGCGCCGAGGCGGAGGATGGCCTCGCGGGAGCGGGTGTTGAGGTGGTCGGTCTTGAACTCGACGCGGACGGCGCCGAGATCGTCGAAGGCATGGGACAGGAGGAGCATCTTGCACTGCGTGTTGACGGCGGTGCGCCGGTGGGCGGGTCCGAGCCAGGTCCAGCCGATCTCGAGGCGGCGGTGGGCGCGCTCGATGGCGAGGTAGCGGGTGCTGCCCGCGAGGGCGCCGTCGGCGTCGAGGATGGCGAAGGGGACCTCGGTGCCCGCGTCGCGGGCGGCGAGCGCCTCCGCGATCCATCGCTCCATCGCCGCGGGCGATTCCGCGGGCCGGCTCGGCAGCCACGTCCAGATGTCCGCATCGGCGCCTAGGGCGAGGAGGCCGGGCGCGTGCTCCGCCGCGAGCGGCGTCAGCCGGGCATGGGGACCGGCGAGTGTGACTGGCTTCGGATCGAACATGGCGCGTCCTTCACGATGAGGGTTGCGGATACCTTTTCGCGTGCCCCCGGGCCCGCGGATTCAGGAGCTTCGCGCCGGAGACAAGACCAACCGCCCGCGCGTCCCGTATCCATGGCCACCCAACAGAAGCGCAACATCCCCCGACTGACCGACCCGAAGTTCTATTTGGACCGCGAGCTCTCGTGGCTCGCGTTCAACGACCGTGTGATCGAGGAGGCGGAGGACCCGACGACTCCGCTCCTGGAGCGCCTGAGGTTCCTCGGCATCGCGTCGAGCAACCTCGACGAGTTCTTCATGGTGCGCGTTTCCGGGATCCAGGAGCAGGTGGCGGCGGGCATCCGCACGCGCAACCCGGCGGGTTACACTCCGCAGGAGCAGCTCACGCTGGTGTACGAGCGCGTGCGCGAGCAGGTGGCGCGCTTCCTTGGCTGCTTCCGCACGCAGATCGAGCCGGCGCTGCGCGACGAGGGCATCCGGATCAACCGGGTCGCGGAGCTGCGGGGCGAGCAGCGCCGCTTCGTGCAGGAGTACTTCGACCACGAAGTGTTCCCGGTGCTGACGCCGCTGGCGGTGGACTCGGCGCACCCGTTCCCGCACTTGCGCAACCTGTCGCTGAACCTCGCGGTGCTGCTGGAGCCGCCGGAGGACCATCCGGGGGCGGCGGCGCGCTTCGCGGTGGTGCAGGTGCCGCAGGTGATCGACCGCGTGACGCAGCTCCCCGCGCCGGAGGACCGCTACGAGATTTTCCTCCTCGAGGATCTGATCTCCTCGGAGATCGAAGTGCTCTTCCCCGGGCAGAAGGTGCGCGAGGTGCGCGCCTTCCGCGTGACGCGCGACGCCGACATCGAGTTCGCCGAGGAGGAGGCGGACGATCTGCTGAAGACCATCGAGGAGGAGCTCCGCGACCGCGAGCGCGGGAGCGCCGTGCGCCTCACGGTGGAGCAGGAGACGAGCGACGACCTGTGCGCGATCCTCGCGCACGCGCTCGGCCTGCAGGCCATGCAGGTGTTCCGCGTGACCGGCCCCATCGCGATCCAGGACGTGGCGAACATCTGCAACACGGTGCCGCGCGAAGACCTCAAGTACCCGCCCTTCACTCCGGCGACGCGCGACCCGATCCGCCCGAAGGCGAACGTCTTCGCCGTGGTGAGCCGCGAGGAGGTGCTGCTGCACCATCCCTACGAGTCCTTCGGCCCGGTGGTGGACTTCATCGAGCAGGCGGCCTCGGACCCGAACGTGCTCGCGATCAAGCAGACGCTCTACCGCACCTCCGGCGATTCGCAGATCGTCAAGGCGCTGATGCGCGCGGCGGGGAACGGGAAGCAGGTCGCCGCGTTGCTGGAGCTGAAGGCGCGCTTCGACGAGCAGCGCAACATCAGTTGGGCGCGCGCGCTGGAGAAGTCCGGCGTGCACGTGGTCTATGGCCTGGTGGGACTGAAGACGCACGCGAAGATCGCTATGGTGGTGCGGCGCGAGGAGGGCGGCATCCGCCGCTACGTGCACCTCGGCACCGGCAACTACAACCCCAACACCGCGCGCCTTTACACGGACCTCGGGCTGCTGACGTGCGACCCGGACCTTTGCGACGACGCGACGGAGCTGTTCAACCTGCTGACGGGCTACTCGGACCGCCCGGAGTGGGCGAAGATGATCGTGGCGCCGGTGGACATGCGCGACAAGTTCACCGAGCTGATCGAGGCGGAGCGCAAGAAGGCGCTGGCCGGCAAGCGCGGGCGGATCCGGGCGAAGTTCAACTCGCTCGAGGATCCCCGCGTGATCCGCGAGCTTTACGCCGCGAGCCAGGCCGGCGTGCAGATCGACCTCATCATCCGCGGGCTCTGCTGCCTGCGGCCCGGCGTCGAGGGTGTCTCCGACAACATCCGGGTCTACTCGATCGTGGACCGCTTCCTCGAGCACTCGCGCGTGTTCATCTTCGGCGACGCGGGCGATGAGAAGGTGTACCTGTCCTCGGCGGACTGGATGCGGCGAAACCTGGACCGGCGCGTCGAGCTGGTCTTCCCGATCGACGACAAGGCGCTGAAGCACCGGATGATCCACGAGGTGTTCGGGATGTCCATGGGCGATAACGTGAAGCGGCGCCAACTGCTGCCGGACGGGCGCTACGTGCGCGTCCCGCGCCGCGAGGGCGAGGCTCCCGTGCGTTCGCAGTTCGCCTTCCTGGACCTCGAGCGGAAGATCCGCGAGCGCGCGGAGAAGCAGGAGCTGGCCGACGCGCTGGCCGGGGCGGCGGAGGCGGCGGACGCGAAGAGCCGGAGGCTGCCGCTGCGCCCCGCGCAGCCCGCCGCGCGGACGCCTGCGCCGATCGTGAAGCCCGCGAACCGCCGGGCGAAGGCGGAGACGCCGGCGCCGCAACCGCCGCCGGCACCCGCCAAGAAGACGAAGCGCGGGAAGTCCGCGACCTGAACAAGACCCGGCCAAGGAGGCGGGCGCCATGGACGTCCTAGTGGTGGGAAGCGGCGGGCGAGAACACGCGCTCTGCTGGAGGCTCCGGCGTTCGCCATCCGTGCGGCGCCTGCTCTGCCCCAACGGCAATCCCGGCATCGCGCGCGTCGCGGAGGCGCCCCGCGAGGACCTCGCGGACTGGGCCGCGTGGGCGGGCTACGCCGCGCGCGAGCGAGTGGACCTTGTGGTGGTCGGGCCGGAGGCGCCGCTCGCCGGCGGGTTGGCGGACCTGCTCCGCGCCCGCGGGATCCCCGTCTTCGGGCCCGGCGCGGACGGCGCGCGGCTGGAAAGCAGCAAGAGCTTCACCCGCGAGGTGCTCGAGTCGGCCGGCATCGACATGGCCCGCGGGGAGAGCTTCGAGGACGCGGCGCGCGCGAAGGACTTCGCGTGCGCGCTCGGCCTCCCCGTGGTGGTGAAGGCGGACGGCCTCGCCGCGGGCAAGGGCGTCGTGATCGCGCAAACGCGCGGGGAGGCGGATGCGGCGATCGACGACTGCCTGCTCGGCGGGCGATTCGGCGCGGCCGGCGCGCGCGTCGTGGTGGAGGAGTTCCTCGCCGGCGAGGAGGCGTCGATCATCGCGGTCTGCGACGGCGAACGCGCCTGGCCGCTGCCGCCGGCGCAGGACCACAAGCGCGCGTTCGACGGCGACCTCGGGCCGAACACCGGCGGCATGGGCGCGTACGCGCCGGCGCCGCTGGTCGGCGAGGAGCTGCTCGCGGGCGTGTACGGCGGGGTCCTGCTGCCGACGCTCGAAGAGCTGCGCCGCCGAGGCATCGACTTCCGCGGAGTCCTCTACGCGGGGCTGATGGTGACCGCGGACGGCCCCAAGGTGCTCGAGTACAACTGCCGCTTCGGCGACCCGGAGACGCAGGTGCTGATGCCCCTCCTCGAAGGCGACCTCGCGGAGGCGCTGCTGGCCTGCGCGGAAGGGCGGCTGCGCGACGGTATGCTCGGCGCCCGCCCCGACCACGCGCTCGGCGTGGTGCTCGCCAGCGGCGGCTACCCGGGGGACTTCAAAGCCGGCCACCCGATCAGCGGATTGCCGGACGAAGACGCGGAGGACGCGATGGTGTTCCACGCGGGGACGAAGGCGGCGCCGGACGGGGCGGTGCTGACCGCCGGCGGACGGGTGCTCACGGTGGTCGGAACGGGGAGCACGCTGGCCCGCGCGCGGGATCGAAGTTACGTTATCGCGGAGAAAATACAGTACTCCGACAAGCAATTCCGAGCCGATATTGGTTGGCGAGCGCTGGATTCCAGTGCGAAATCGAGCTGAAGCCACAATTCTCCTAGCATGTTCGCCGGGACCACTCCACACTGCGAAAGCGACAAGATGATGCTCACGAACACGCACCTCCGCCGAAAGGGACATGGACGATGAGCCCGGTCCCAGCAAACTCGGAATCCCGCCTCGGGCCGTTCGCGGCCACGATCTGGTGCCGTTTGGACAGCAAGTCCGACTTCCGCATGGTCTCGTCCTCGCCGAAGACCGGCGACCTGACCCCCGCGCTTCTGGAGGAGGCGGGCACGCTGGCGGTGGAACTAGTGGGCGAGGCGCCTCCCGACTCGCCCTGCGAAGGCGCGATGGGACACACGCGCTCGCGCTCGGACTCCGGCTACTTCCATGTCATGCTGCTGCGCCGTTCCGGCGGCTTCGACCAGCCGCTGCGCATCGTCGTGACGCTTCCGGAGGAGCAGTACGCGCTCGCCGGGTACAACCCCTACGAGCTGCGCCAGGCGAACCTCTTCGCCTTCGCCAACATGGTGGTGGAAGCCGGGATCCCCGCGCCGTGCGAAGACGCGCGCGGCGTCCTGCTCGAAGGGCGCTACCTGCCGAAGGGCACGAAGCCGGACCACCTGACGCACATCCAGCCCGCCATCGGGCCGCTGCTGCAGCTCGACGACCTGGTGGTGCACGCGAAGCAGTCGCAACCCGAGCTGCCGCTCCTAGTGGAGACGCTGTTCTGGTGCCTGCCGGCGACGCTGCGGCGCGACTTCGACTTCGTGTCGTTGTCGCACGCGGACCGGCGCCTGCTCCAGCGGCGCTCCCCGGTGATCGCCTTCCACCTGTCGCCGAAGGGCATCGTGTGGGATCCGGGCGAGATCGAACTCGAAGTGGACGCCTACGAGTCCGGAGTGCAGGAGATCATGGGGCGCAAGCGTGCGGCGCTGGCGACGCTGGCGACCTCGCGGGAGACCGACCCGGGCGACCGGTTGCGGTCCTCGGACGACGTGCTCCTCGTGACGCCGGCACCGGTGCCCCGCGCGGGCGACGACCAGGAGGCGCGCAAGCGCTTCGGAGAACTGAACGACAAGATGGAAACGATCTCGGGGCGGTTCTCCGAGGTCGAGGAGCGGCTCGACCAGCTCGCGAACCAGATCATGTCGCTGCCCGCCCCCTCGAGCGTGAACGTCACGCTGGACGACGTGCGGCGCATCGTGCAGGGCCAGCTCGCGCGCGGCAGCAGCAACAGCACGGAGCAGATCAGCGAGCTCGCGGAGCGCCTGGACGGCCTCGCCGACCTGATGCACAACCGGCTCGGGATGCTGGAGTCGCGCGTCGAGGGGCTCAATCTGGGCGGCGCCGACACGCCGTTGCCGACCGTCGGCGCCGACGAGGAGACCCGCGCGGCGCTGGAGGAGTTGCGGTCGGAGCTGCCGCCGCTGCGCGAGGAGCTCGACACCCTACGCGAAGGGCTGCGCATCGAGATCGAGGCGGCGCAGGAGGAGGGCATCCGCGGGCAGCAGCAGGCGCTCGGCGTCTCCGGCGCGGTCGACAAGATGCGCGCGGAGCTCGAAGCGCGCATGAAGGGGATCGACGCCGCGCTGGCGGCGGTTGGCGCCGAGGTGAAGGCGCTGCCGGAGCAGTTCCAGCGTCCCGAGGACCAGTTGGCGGAGGAGCGGCAACTGCGCGAGTCGCTGCTGGAGGAGATGCGCGCCAACTCGGAGCGCATCGAACAGGTGAAGCGCGCGGCGGACGAGGCGGTGGCGCAGTTCCGCCGCTCCGTGGACGACCGCATCGGCGCCATGGAAGGACGCGTGGCGGAGGTGACCGCCGCTCCGCCTCCCCCGCCGCCGAGCAAGATGCCGCTCGCCCTTTCGGCGATCGCGCTGATCGCGGCGGTCGCCGCGGTGGTGATGGCGACCAGCGGCGGGCCGGAGCCGGGCGCGGGCGGACCCGCGGTGGACACGGAAGCGCTGCAGGCGGGCGTGCTCACGCAGTCGCGGGCGGATATCGCGGCGCTGCGCAACTCGCTTACCTCGCAACTGCAGACGGCGGGCGAAGCGAACACGCGCGCGCTGCAGGAACTCGACGCGAAGCTCGCGGCGGCGCAGTCCGCGCTCGAGCAGCGCATCGCGGAGTCGGCGCGGCAGGCCCGGAGCGCCGCGGGCGGGCTGACTCCGGAGGACGCGCGCAAGCTGGCGGAGGTCGCCGACCAGCGCCTGCCGGCGCTCGAAGCGACGGTCGCCGCGCTGGGCCGCCAGAGGCCCGCCGCTGGGGGCGCGGGCACCGGGGCCGCGTCGTCCACGCAAGTCGCGGACGAGGTGCGCCGCGCCATCGACAACGCCATCGCGCAGGGCCAGCTGGTCTCGGCGCGGGACTTCCAAGGCACGCAGGACGTGCTGAAGCGCATGCTCTCCACGCGCACGCGCGGCGAGTGGGACACGGCTTCGGGAGCCGCAGCGCCGCTGGTGGTGCGCTGGGATCCGACGCTGGATGGCAAGCTGCGTGTCCGCGTGTCGGGCGGGCGCTGGACGGTGACGGACCCGCCGGCCAACGGGCGGGCGGGCTGGACCGCGACCAATCAAGCCACCGGCGACGGGGGCGACCTGCTGATCGGCTACGGCGGCGACGCCACGCAGACGGCCAGCTACCGCGTGACGCTTCGCGGGCAGGGCACCGCCACCGCGCCCGCGGCGCAGAACAAGACGCTGCAAATCGACGTGTACGCCGCTCCGCGCGGCTGGGGGTTGGAATCCCCCTTGGGACTACTGGACGTAAAACTCACCGAAGGACCATAGCCATGCCGCCGTTCCGCAGAGGGAAAGCTCCGAAGATCCGCCCCGACGACTACTACATGGAAGGGGACGTGGTGGTCTTCAACGAGAGCTACCATCTGCGGCGCGGCTACTGCTGCCTCAGCGCTTGTCGGCATTGTCCTTGGCGGAAGAAGGCGCAAGAGGCCCGCGCGCAACGGACGAAGACCGGCACCGAGGACGGTTCCGGCCAAGGGCAGGACGTGGGATAGCGGGCGCCGGGGCGGGATGCGCTTTCGCGCGCGCCCGCCCATGCCCAATCCTGTTCGTCAGGGAGCCGCGGGGGTGGCCGCGGGGGAAGCCTGTTGCTGCTGTACCGGGGTCGAAGTGGCGGGGACGTCGTCGCCGGTGATCACCTTCTGGATCGTCGGCACCACGAAGGCCATGATCACGGCGGCGAGCGTCACGATCGCCAGCAGGAGTACCGCGGCGTAGACGCGCTTCGAGAGGCGCTGGAAGCGGTCCTCGATCATCGGGGCGATGCGGGAGTTCAGTTCGTTGGCGACGGCGGCGCGCGCTTCTGTCTGCACGAGCTGCGGGATCTTCGATTCGCTGGCGACGGCGATGGCGCGCTCGGCGATCTCGGGGAGCTTCTCCTTGGCGACGAGCGGAACGATCTTCTGCGCCTGCTGCTGGATGACGACGACGACGCCCTCGCCGATCTCCTGCGCCTTCTCCATGGCTGCCTTGTCCACGCGGGTCTGGATCTCGCGGGGCAGGTTGTTCTCGATGGATTCGCGGAGGCGGTCGCGGATCATGCCGGGGAGCATCGTGTCGACGGCGCGCTTCACGGTCTTTTCGGTCTGTGCGACGAGGATCTGCTCCATGGCCTCGGTGACCTTGCGCTCGGCGAGCTTCTCGATCATCGAGCGGGCGACTTCCTGGACGGTGACCTTGACGAGCGCCTGCTCCTTGTCGCTGACGAGGGCGGTGACGCGGGCGTCGACCTCGCGCTTGGCGCGCTGGTCGATGATGGAGACGATGGACTGGATCGCGCGTTCGACGATGATCTGGATCTTGCGTTCGACGGCCTGTTGGATCTTGTGCTCGGCCAGCTCGTTCATGTGCCGTTCGGAGGCGTCGGTGAGGTACTGCTCGGCCTGGTTGCGGAGCTGCTGGTCGAGGATCGCCTCGCGCGCCTTCGTGGTGATCTGCATCGGGGTGAAGGGCTTGGCGAGGTAGCCGACGGCGCCGCGGAGCGACTGGTTGGAGCGCTCGCTTAGCTCTTCCTCGGGGACGAGGAGCAGCACGGGGATCTGGTGCGTTTCGCTGTCGGTCTTGATGAAGCGGGTGGTTTCGAGGCCGTCGAGCCCCTCCATGGAGGAGTCGATGAGGATGAGGTCGAACTGCTCGAGGTCGGGGTGGCTGAGCGCGGCCAAGCCGTTGCTGGCGGTGGTGACGCGGTAGCCGTTCTCCTCGAGGGCGGCCTTGGCCATGTCCTGTACCGCTGCGGATTCGTCGATGAGGAGGACGCGTTCTCCGGCCATTCGATGCTACCCCGTGGTTGGTTGGGTCTGGAGCGCGCTCAGGCGGCGAGCTTGAGGGCCGCCTGCACGCGGTCCTCTAGGTTGAACTGGCCGCCGTGGCGCATGCGCACGCGGGGCGAGAAGGTGTTGAGCGTTTCGCGGACGATCTTCATGGTCTGGCGCTCGCCCATGCGGGAGGCGAACATGCGGTACGCGAGATCGAGCAGGTTGAAGAGCGCCTCCATGGAATCCTCGTAGGTGTCCTGGATGGCGGCGGAGAACTCGAAGGCGGCGAAGTACGCCTCGACGCGGCTGGCGTCGATGTGGTTGCCGCGCACCACCACGAGGTCGGCGCGGGTGAATGTCATCGTGAGGTCGCGCCACATGCGGTCGAGCGCGTTCCGCTCCGCGGTGGCGGTGCGGTAGTCCTTGGTGTTCGAGAGCGCTTCGACGGCGGCGTTGATGAAGGCGGAGAGCGCGCCGACCGGCGAGATGAAGTCGAGGTGGTCGGCGGCCTTGTCCTTCTTGCCGCCGCCGAGGAGCGACAGCAGCGAGGGCCCGCCGGACGCCTTCTTCTGGGGGCCGCGCGCGAGTTCGTCGACCCCGGGACCGGCCGCGCCGGGTCCGGGGACGGGGATCATGGCGGCCTGCGGCGCGCGCACTTCGAGGATGCCCTTGCGGACGAATTGATAGAGGATGTTGAAGACTTCGAAGCGGCCCATGGCGGACCGGTTGATGACGGCGCGGACGGAGCACTTGCCGTTGAGCGCGGCGAGGACGCGCCATTCCGTCGGGCTGAGCTTGAGTTCGCGCTTGAATTCGTCGCCGAGCTTTTTGACCGACACGATCGTGTGGTCGTCCGGCAGCGTCTTCTGGATCTTCTTCCACTCGTCGTGGCGGCGCGTGCCTTCGAGGATCAGCGGCTCGATGTCGATGCCGACGATCGCGTCGCCGAGCTTGTCCGCTTCGACCGCTTCGAAGCGGAACTCGCCCTCCTCCCACGCGAAGAGGTTCCAGATCTCCTCCTCGAGCTGGAGGCGGAGCACCTCGCGGATCTGCTGCTCCGTGACGTAGTCGCGCTCGACGAGGATCTGGCCCACGCGCTTGTCGGTTTCGACGGTGCGCTGGAGGCGGAGCACCTCGGAGAGCGTCGAGCGCCGGAGGATGCCGCGCTGGATGAGGAGCTCGCCCAGGCGGCGCTGGCGTTCGATGGAGGAGGAGTTGATGATGCGGCCGTGCCGGACGTGGAGGACGATCTCCTGTCCGCCGCGCGAGAGCGTGAGCAGGCCCGATCCCTTCCCCATGCTGAGGAACTGTAGGATTTCGGGGAGTTGGATCTGCGCGAGACTGCCTTGCATGTGGCTGCTTCCGGGGGCTCGGCGGGGCGGTGGGCGGGGCCGGTCAGTCTTTGAAGAGGTCGTCGAGGCGGTCTTCGACGTCCTGTTCGATTTCGACCTTCTGGTTGGCGGGGAGGCGCTTCTTGCGCGCCAGGACCAGCGTCTCGTTGAGCATCTTGGCGCACTCCTTGGAGTAGAGGCGCACCATGCCGATCGTCGTGCGGTCGTCGAAGACGACCGTGAGGATCGTGTCGTCGTCGACGAGGACGTTGTGGATGTGCTCCTTGTTGCCCTGGTGGAAGAGCACCGAGAAGTCGCTTTCGCCGATGAGCTTGGCCATCGCGCGGGTGGACGAGAAGGAGCCGGCGATGAGCGCCGCCAGCGCGTCCGTGTCCACGTTCTGCGTGAAGCCCTTCTTGGCGAGGCACTTGCCGTCCACGTCGACGAGGATGGCGCACTTCGCCTCGGACTGCTTCAGCATCTGGAGCAGCGAGCGGTGGATCTGCGTGATGTCGGTCTTCGTGAGAATGAGCGGGCTATTGGCCATGTGTGTGCGTTCCTTTGCTCAACCCTTCCTTGGTCTCCGGCGGGGATCAACCGAGGGGCGGAAGTCCTTTCGGTGAGATGACCACTTCGCCACCGGTGCCCTGGTAGCTGACGAACAACTTCTTGAGGTCGCCGTCGACGACGCGGACCGAGAGCCCCGGAGGGTTGGCCACGCCCGAGCAGTCGAAGTTGTGCACCTTCACGGAGGCGCCCTGATAGCTGGCGTCGCCGGTGCCCGTGAACTTGAGCTTCTCGGCGAAGGAGCGCTTGATGCCCAGCAGGAAGGAGACGACGCCGGTGAGCTGGAACTCCTCCTTGGCGCCCCCGACCACGTTCGAGATCGTGAGGTCGGCGGTGCCGGTCTTCATGCCGCGCCAGGTGGCGTCGCCGACCTGGGTGATCGAAAGCGAGAGGCCCGCGGGCGCGCTGGCCTCCGCGGCCGGGGCCGCCTTGGGGGCGGACTTCGGGGCGGCGGCGGTGACCGGCTTGGGGCCGGCGGCGGCCTTGGGCTGCGAGGACTTCTGCGGCGCGGCGGCGGCGCGCGCCTCCTCCGCCGCTTCTTCCTTCTCGTCGAGCGCGCCGTACTCGTCGTCCTCCGCGGCCGCGCTGGCCTTTGCCGCGGCGGCTGCGGCGGGCTTGGCGGCGGGCTTGGGCAGCGAGTTCTCGCCGCCGTCGGAGTTGAGCTTCTTGATGACGAGCGTGGAGATCGCCTTGAGGGTTTCCTTCACGCCGGTGCCCTTGAAGGCGACCGCTTCCATGTAGGGGGCGCGGTAGCTGTTGAGCGTCCCTTCGAGTTCCTCGATGGAGACGATGTCGGGGAGGTCGCGCTTGTTGTACTGCATCACCCAGGGCACGCCGTCGCGGTCGTCGGGGCCGTTCTTGAGGTGGTAGCCGTATTCCTGGAGGTTCTGCGCGAGGTTGTCGAGCGAGTCCTTGTTCTCCTGCACACGGTCGCGGCTGGAGTCGACGACGAAGACGATGCCGTCGACGCCGCGGAGGACGAGCTTGCGGGTGGCGTTGTAGTAGACCTGGCCGGGGACGGTGTAGAGCTGGAACTTCGTCTTGAAGTTGCGCACCTCGCCGAGGTCGAGCGGGAGGAAGTCGAAGAAGAGCGTGCGGTCCTGCTCGGTGGCGAGGGAGACGAGCTCGCCGCGGAACTTGCCGGGGACGGTCTTGTGGATATGCTCGAGGTTGGTCGTCTTGCCGCAGAGGCCGCAGCCGTAGTACACGATTTTGCAGGAGAGTTCTTTGAAGGCGTAGTTCAGTGTGGCCATGGACTTGGGGTTCCCTTTTCCGGGTCGGGTTGGTGCCGCCGCCCGCCTGGGCGCGGGGTCGGGCTCGTCAGCGCATGCCGAAGCTGGCGTTGAGCTTTTCGGCGGCGGCCCGCATCTCGACGCGCACGAGGCCGAGGTTCGTGTCCGGCGAGGCCATGCAGACCAGGAAGCCGGTCCGCGTGGAGCAGAAGAACATCTTGTTCGTGTCCGTTTCGACGATGAAGGAGGCGAGTTCGCCCTGCTCCATCTTCTTCACGGCCTTCTCCGTGGAGTTGATGATCGAGGACGTGAGCGCCCCCATCATCTCGTCGTTCAGCTCCGTGGCGAAGTCGCTCGCCACGATGATGCCGTCGGCCGCCACCACGAAGGAGCCGATGATGCCCGGCGTTTTGTTCAGTTCCGCGAGGATGCGTTCCATGAAGCCTTGGTCTCCGTTCGGTGTGGCCCTTGGACCTTAGTCCACAAGCATCGGGTTTCGGTCCTGGCTCAGCCCCGTGACAAGCGGCAGCGCCGGGTACTTCCACTGCAGGAATTCGCGCGTCGTCTTCGAGACGAAGGCGATCCGCGCGAGGATCTCCTCCGTCGAGGTGCCGCTGTTGAACAGCATCATCAGGCCGAAGTTGCTGTTCAGCGGCGTCGTGAACAGGAAATGCTCCTTCGACTCGACCATGACACGGCGGACCCGCGTCAAGCCGGAGCCGTCCATGACCGCGTTGAACTGGTCGGTCAGCGACATGACCTTCGCCACCACCGAGTCGACCTCGATGCGCATCGGCAGGTCGCGCCAGACAACCAGGCCCTCGTTGCTGTAGATCACGAAGCCCTCGAGGCCCTGCGTCTTGCGCAGCGTGCCGGAGAGTTCCTCGTAGCTGAAGACCTGGACGAAGCCGCCGGCGGCGCTGGAGGAGTGCGGCGAGGCCTGCGGCCGCGGGTTGGCGTCGCGCGAGACGCGGCTTTCGCTCCCGCCGCCGAGCCGCGCCAGCACGTCCGCGGGCAGGAAGCCTGGCGCGAGGTGCGCCAGCGCGTGGCCGCCGAGAGACATCAGCAGGAGCACCTGCAGCGCGACCGAGACCGGGTTGCCCGCCCAGAGGCCGGCGAAGCTCGCCTCGTCCACCAGCCCGGAGGCCGGGATGAACGCCGCCATGCAGGCCGCGAGGCGGACCAGGAAGAACAGGATCGCGACGGTCATCGAGTTGCCGAGCGTGGCGCGCGGGCTCGAGAACAGCGTGAAGCCGAAGTAGAGCACCAGCTCGAGGATGACGACGATCGGCAGCAGCATCGCGATGCCGTCGAGGCCGAAGTTGATCAGCGACGCCGCCAGCGGCGTCGCGACGAGCGCGACCAGCAGGCCGAGAACCAAGGCGGTTCCGCGGGAGAAGACGATCATTCCAGTGGGATCCTTTCCGTCGAGGACATCCGCCCGGTCTCGTCCGGATCCGGGAACATCTGCTTCAGGAACAGCTGGAAACGGTGGAATACTTTGCCGAAGGCGGGCGACGGATCAACAGCCAAGGCGATGATGAGCCGTCGGCGGCTCGCGACGAAAAGCTGCTTGCGTTCCGTCTCGAGGACGCCACCGAGAAGGCCGCCGGTGTCGAGCTCCGCGGAGGCGACCGCCACCTCCTGGCAGAAGAGCAGCGCCGCTTCGGCGAACTCCACCGGGCCGGTGACGAAGGGCTCGCCCGCGTCGATCGGGATCACCGCGACGCCGGCGACCGGGGAGACCGGCGCGATGTGGCGCGCGAGCTGTTCGACGATTTCGCGCGAGTTGAGGATCGCGGCGCGCTTCGCCACTTCCCCGCTGCGGCCCCGCTGTTGCTGCGATGAGGCGACCGCGGAGCGCATCATGGTGTTGAGGAGCTGCACCTCGGGGTCGAGCGGGTTGGCGCCGTTCAGCTCGTCGATGACGGCGCGGGCCTCGACGGGGCGGTGCAGCTTGATGAGCGCGCGCGCCTTCTCGACCTGCAGGCGCATGGAGCCGGGGGCGGTGCGGAGCGCCGATTCGGCCTCCTCGAGCGACTCCGCGTAGCGGCCCGTGTCGGCCAGGAGCCGGCAATAGAGCGTGCGCCCGGCGATGGAACCGGAGCCGCCGGCGCGGTTCTCGCGCGCGCAGATGTTCAGCGCGCGGGCGTACTGGTGGCCTTTGCGCAGCGCTTGGCAATACGGGATGTACGCGAGCGGATTCCGCCCCGACTGGTACTCCCGCTCGAGGCGGGCGAGTTCTTCTGGCGACACCGGCATGATTCGCAGTTTGCGCGGGAGGTTTGAGCCTCATCGCTGGAGGTATCGTCGTGCGGACCTCAGGGGCCGCGGCGCCGTCGTCGGGGGCGTGCCGGCATCCGCGGTTGCCGCGCGGAGCCTTCGCCCGCGCTGCGTCCTGTGATTCTTACCTCCGTGGTTCTTCACAGGCTCCCGGCGGTAAGGCAAGGAAGACTTTCATTCCGTCCCGATCCGACCCGCCGGCGGCGTGCCGCGGTCCCGGGACGATGCCCGCCAGCCGAGCCCGAGAAGGGCGGCGAGGACCGACAGGCCGGCCAATTCGCGCCCATACCCGGTGCGCAGCGCCGGCGCGGCCAGCGGAATCAGCGGCAGATGAAGGATGTAGATCGGCAGCGCATGGCGGCCGAGCGCCTCCAGCGTGCGCGCCAGCCGCGCCCGCTCCGGGAGCCATCGCTCCGCGGCGGCGTAGGCCACCGGGGCCAGCGCGGCCAGATAGAAGAGGCGCCCGGGCGCGTGGACCGGGCGGTCGAACCAGGCGTCGACCATCCACCCGGGAGGCCGGCCCCACAGGGTGGCGATGCTCGGGCGCAGGGACTGGGAGCCGATCAGCAGCGCGATTGCAGCGGGCCACGCGACCCACCGCACGACGGCGCCGGGCGCGGTGCCCGGCGCGAAGCGCCCGCGGGCGGCGCCGCAGGCGAGCGCCAGGACGAAGACCGCCTGCCAGTTGAGGATCCGAAACATGCTGTGCGCGCCGGCGGCGTCCAGCGACGGGATCCAGCCGGGCGGCCGCACGCTGGCCCAGCCGTACACCGCGAGCGACGCCGCAGCGAGCACGCCGGTGGCGCGCGCCCCCCAGCGCGCGAACGCCACGCTCCACGCGGCCCCCACCGGCAGGCATACGATGAACAACGGCAGAACGGTGAGGTGGAGCGGGCGGAGCTGGAAGGTGCACGCCGCCGCAAGCATGCGCCGGGTACCGGCGGAGGCGGGGGCGTCGCCGAGGGCGGGCACCCGGATGCCCGCCCGTTCGGCCGCCACCAGCGCCCACACCATGGCGACGTGGAGCGCGTACAGGAGCGCCGCCCGGCGGAGCAGGCGCCCGTTGAAGTTCCGGATCCGTTCCTCATCCGCCAGCAGCGACCTTCGCCATCCCAGCAGGAATCCCGACAGCGCGAGGAACCCGGAGGAGCCGTCCAGCAGCAGGGGCAGGTGCGCTGAGCGGCTCGCGACGCTGCCAACCGCCAAGTGGCCGAGCAGCATCGACGCGACGCAGACCCCCCGCAACGCGTCGAGGGAGCGGTCGCGGGTCACGGGGTCATTGGCCCGGCGTCGCAGGAGTGGAGTTCCATGATTGCCGCGATTCAGCGCGCACGCCAGAGGGGCGTCAACGCAAGCGCTTGCCCCCGCGCGGCGGGGCGGCACGAATCGCTTGCGGCGCATGGCCCCGCCCTTGCTCCCCCGGTCCGCGCGCGACGCGCAGGAAGGAAACCATGGCGTGAAGACACAGTTCCAAGGCCCCTTCGTTCCCCGCCTCGACGAGGACGACGACGACGAGCCCGCCTACATCATCCCCGTCCCCACCGTCTACGAGCAGACGGAGCGGGGAGAGCGCCGCTTCGACCTCTACTCGCGGCTGCTCGTGGACCGCATCATCGTCATGTCGCGCGCCATCGACGACCGGGTCGCGAACCTGGTCACGGCGCAGCTCCTGTTCCTCGAGGCCCAGGACCCGGAGAAGGACATCAACATCTACATCAACTCCCCCGGCGGCGTGGTGACCGCCGGCATGGCGATCTACGACACGATGCAGTCGATCCGCTGCGCGGTCTCGACGACGGTGATCGGCCAGGCCGCCAGCATGGGCGCCGTGCTGCTGCTCTCCGGCGCGAAGGGGAAGCGCTACTCGCTGCCCAACTCGCGCATCATGATCCACCAGCCGAGCGGGGGCGGACGCGGCCAGGCGACCGACCTCCGCATCCAGTACGAGGAGATGATGCGCACCCGCGACACGCTCTACCGCGTCATGGCGGAGCACACCGGGCGCAGCTTCGACGAGGTGCTCAAGGCGAGCGACCGCGACAACTTCATGTCGCCGGAGGCGGCCAAGGAGTTCGGCATCATCGACGAGATCGTGGACCGCAACAACCTGGCCGCGGCGGTCGCCAAGCACCGCGAGACGTCCAAGACCTGACACCCAGCGCCACCGCGCCCCCAACCACCCGGAGACACTCCCCCATGATCAACCCCACGATGCTGGAAGTCCCCTTCGTCCTCGAGCAGACGGAGCGCGGCGAGCGCTCCATGGACATCTTCTCGCGCCTGCTTGTGGACCGCATCATCTTCATCGGCACGCCGGTGACGGACGCGGTCGCGAGCCTCGTGATCGCGCAGCTCCTCTTCCTCGAGGCGCAGGACCCTGAGAAGGACATCAACATCTACATCAACTCGCCGGGGGGCTCCGTCACGGCGGGGCTCGCGATGTACGACACGATGCAGTTCGTGAAGCCCGACATCTCGACGACGTGCGTGGGCCAGGCGGCCAGCATGGGCGCGTTCCTCCTCGCCGCCGGCGCCAAGGGGAAGCGCTTCGCGCTGCCCAACTCGCGCATCATGATCCACCAGCTCTCCGGCGGCATGCAGGGCCAGGCCTCGGACATCGAGATTCAGGCCAAGGAGG
Source organism: Candidatus Sumerlaeia bacterium (assembly GCA_033764015.1). Taxonomy (GTDB): domain Bacteria; phylum Sumerlaeota; class Sumerlaeia; order SLMS01; family JANRJK01; genus JANRJK01. Next base: position 28,958 of record JANRJK010000006.1, read on the forward strand.
CGCTGCGCCTGAACGACAAGCTGAACGAGATCCTCGCGTTCCACACGGGCCAGCCGGTGGAGAAGATCGCGACGGATACGAACCGCGACAAGTTCATGTCCTCGGAAGAAGCCCGGGACTACGGGCTAATCGATGTGGTCACGACGAAGAAGCCGTCGGCGAAGGACGCTGCGAAGAAGTAAGGGGCAACGGAGCCGCGCGGCGCGGCGGGGTTGCTCGCACCCCCGCGCCGCGCGAATCCACTCAGCGCAAGATCCAGCCCTCGGCTCCCGTGGAGCGGTTTAGCGAGACGCCGAAGCCGCTGGCGAGGTTGATCCAGCCGACGTTCTCCCCCCAAGCATAGCCGGCGAAGTTCCCATCCTCGCCGAGGCGTGCAGTGTCCGCGCCGGCCGCTGCGCCGAAGTTGATCCAGCCGATGTTTTCCCCCCACGCGTAGCCGCTGAGGTTCCCGGTCCCGGGGTCGCGGTTCACGCCGGTGTCGTCGGCGGCTTGCGAGTAGGCGAGCCCGTCGGCTGGCGACCCGTCGCCGAGGTTGATCCAGCCGGCGTTCTCGCTCCAAGCGAAGCCTTGGAGCCAAGCGCGCCCGGCGAAGACGCCGTTGGCGCCGTCGCCGCGGAAGTTCACCCAGCCGATGTTTTCGGCCCAGGCGTACTGTTCCGCGGGGTCAACGTTGGACTGCTCCGCGTTCGAGACGTGCGCGGGAGCCGAGATCACGGCGAGGAGCGCCAGTGCGACTGCCGGGGGCGTCCTCATGGCACGATCACATTCGGCGCGGGGACGCTGCCTTCGGTGGGGGGCGTCCCTGCGACGGTTACGATCGCCGACCGCATGATGTTCGCGGCGAGGTATCCACCCGTTCCAGCTCCGGATTCGAAGCGGATCGGTGCGTTCGCGTTGAGGAGCTGGTTGCCGACAAAGTATCCGCCACCCACAGAAACGCGCATGCTGGAGGTGCTCGTTCCGATCATGTTTCCAACAGTGTTGTACAGGACATGCGAAGTACCGGCGACAAAGATGCCATCTGCCACTGTGTTCGAGCCGGTCTGGAACCCGACGTCGTAGATCTGATTGCCTTCGATGTAGTGGGAGCCTCCGTTGGCGAAGATGCCCGCCGCGGCGCAGTTGTCGGCAGCGACGAAGTTCGTTCGCACATTATTGATGTGGTTGTCGACGATCCGCGAGGAAAGGCTGGTTTGAATCCCGTACGCGCCAACCCCGGCGGAGTTCACTAGGATATTGTGCACCGAGTTGCCCTGGATCGAGGCTGTGGAACCCCCGATCCCGATCACAGTGCTTATCGTTCCGAAGGACCCGGTCAGGTCTGAGACGCGGCACTGCTGGACCGCACCCCGATTGCCGGCGCTGATTCCGGTGATGGATCCTCCTCCAGAGGAGAACGACAGGCCCTGGACCACGCAGCCCCGCGTCACTCCCGAGTTGGTGATCCCGGCGATGAAGCCATTGCCCTGCAGCGAGAGGTTTATTACTGAGCAGTCGGTAATGACACCCGTCGCCGAGATGCCGTAAGCGAGGGTGTTGGGACCCGCGACGTCGCGGATCGAGCAACTTTCGACCGTCGTGCCGGAACCACCGAAGATGCCGTAAATCTCTGTAGTCCCCCCGCCGAGATCGAAAAGCTGTGCCCCGCTGACTCGGCCCGCTAACCCGACTTCGAGCACGCGCCCCGCGGTGGTCTTCGTCACGCTGACGTCCTCGATGGTCGCCGCCTCGCCGAGCCGGATCGCGCCGTCCTTGAAGCCGACCACGGAGCCGCCGCGGACCGACTGGTTCCTGTTCGACTCCGCGCTGCTCTTGATGGCGGTGAGGCTGTTCGAGGGGCTGGCGCCCAGGCCCGAGATCGAGAAGCCGTTCAGGTCGATCGAGACCTGGCCGCTCGCGAGGGTGATCGCAACGGGGGCGCTATCGCAGGTCAGGTTCTCCGCGAGGTAGAAGGAGCCAGGCGCGGAAATCGTCATCGGGATCATCGACTGAGTAATGGCGGTGCGCGGTTCGACGAGCGAGAGAGGCTTCATCGTCGGCGCCGGAGCGCCGGGGGGGGTGAGGTCGCCGGCGAGTGCGCAGGTGGCGAGGGTCGAGAGCGCGAAGATTGCAGGTACGGCCGATAGGCGAAAGCGGGTTCGCATTCCGAAGGCTCCAAGCTTGAATGGGACTGTTTGGCGAGTGGGAGAATTCCACCCGGGCAGAGTCAACCACAACGAGGCGCAATTGCCGCCCGCCAGATGGCTTTAGGCTGCCCGCAGCGCGGCCAAGGCAGGGAGCAGCGCGTCCGCCGCGCGTTCGAGCCGGTATACCGGGGTCGGCGGGTAGCTGGGCACGACGAGGCGGGCGGCGAGCGAGGCGCCCTCGAGTCCGCGGAGGGCGTCCGACAAGGCCGCTGGCGTCGCGCCGGGGAGCGCGCGGCGCAGCTCGCCGAAGCGGTGCGCACCGTCCCCGATCTCGAGGAGCACCGGCATGGGATACTTGCGCAGCGCGAGGTCCCCGAGGTGGCGCGAGCGCACGCCTTCGAGGAACTCCGCGGCCGGTCCGGAGAGCAGCAGCCCGCGGGGAGTGAGCACGTACTCCGGGCGCGCCGGGTGGCCGTAGCCCGCGTTCCGTTCGAGCACCCCCAGCGCGACCAAGTGGTCCAGCGCCGCCTTGAGCGATTCGCGGCTCATGCCGAGGCGGTTGGCGAGTTGGACGAAGCGCGCGCCTCCGCCGAGGGCGGCGCACTCGGCGGCGACTGGAAGGGTCCAGCGATGGTGGAAGAGGTCGGTGAGAAGCATTGGCGGTTGACAGGCGACAAGACTTAGTATATTTTCCGTACTGTGTTGCGCAATGCCAATCGGAAGGAGCGGCCAATGCCCCCCGTCTACCAGTACCGCCCGGAAGTCACCTGCGCCATGGGGGTGTCCGACCTCGCGGCCTCACTCGCCTGGTTCCGCGACGTTCTGGGCTTCGAGAAGGTGTTTGAAAGCGTCGAAAACGGCTGGGCGGAGGTCGCCACGGCGACGCCCGGCGTCACGGTCGGCATGTCGCAGGTCGAGGAGCCGAAGGTGGAAGGCGGCGCCACGCTCGTGTTCGCGGTGACCGACATCGAGGCGGCGAAGTCCGAGCTGGAGGCCAAGGGCGTCCGCTTCGACGGGGGTATCATGGAGATTCCCGGCATGGTGAAGCTGGCGACGTTTTTCGACCGGGACGGGCATAAGTTCATGTTCTCCCAATCGCTGATGTAGGCGGGCCGCCGGCGCGCGGTTTTCCTCGCCACCGGAGGCGGGGGGCTCCAGCATCCCCGCATCAACGCAGGAGCCCCCCGATGAGCCTCGCACTCGACCCCGTCACGATCCTCCAGGACGCCGATCCGGAACTCCACGGCGCGATCCGCGCGGAGGAGCGCCGCCAGCTTTCGACGCTGGAGATGATCGCCTCCGAGAACTTCTCGAGCGAAGCGGTTCGCGCCGCCTCCGGCAGCGTGTTCGCCCACAAGTACGCCGAGGGCTATCCCGGCAAGCGCTACTACCACGGCTGCGGGCCGAGCGACGTGGCGGAGACGCTGGCGATCGACCGCTTGAAGGCGCTGTTCGGCGCCGAGTACGCCAACGTGCAGCCGCACAGCGGCTCGACCGCGAACCAGGCGGTCTTCAACGCTTTCATGAATCCCGGCGACACGATCCTGTCGCTCTCGCTGGCGCACGGCGGGCACCTCAGCCACGGCCACGGCGTCACGATGGTCGGCAAGGTGTTCAAGATCGCCAACTATTCGGTGCGGCGGGACACGGAGCTGATCGACTACGACGAGGCGGCCCGCCTCGCGCTGGAGCACAAGCCGCGCGTGGTGATCTGCGGCGGCTCGGCGTACCCGCGGCTGATCGACTTCGCCCGGTTCCGCGAGATCGCCGACTCGGTCGGCGCGATCCTGCTGACGGACATGGCGCACTTCGCGGGCCTCGTCGCCGGCAAGGCGATCCCCTCCCCGGTGCCGCACTCGGACGTCGTGACCTCGACGACGCACAAGACGCTGCGCGGGCCCCGCGGCGGGCTGATCCTCGCAAAGGCGGAGCACGAGAAGGCGCTCAACAAGGCGGTCTTCCCGGGCCTCCAGGGCGGCCCGCTGGTGATGACAATCGCCGCCAAGGCGGTCGCCTTCCGCGAGGCGCTCCAGCCGTCCTTCGCGCGCTACGCCGCCCAGACGATCAAGAACGCGCAGGTGGTCGCGGAGGTGATGGCGGAGCGCGGCCTGCGCTGCGTCTCCGGCGGCACCGACACGCACCTGGTGCTGGTTGACCTTTCGAGCTACGGCGTCTCCGGCAAGGTGGCCAGCGAGGCGCTCGAGCACGCCGGCGTGACGATCAACATGAACATGATTCCGTACGACACGCGGAAGCCGACGGAGACCAGCGGCATCCGCATCGGGGCGCCCGCGCTCACGAGCCGCGGCATGAAGGAATCCGAGTTCCGCACGATCGCGAACTGGATCGCCGACGTGGTGAAGGCGCCGGACGACGAGGCGCTGATCCGCCGCGTGCGTGGGCAGGTCGAGGAGCTCGCCTCCGGCTACCCGCTGCGCGCCGAAGTCGAATGACAAGGCACCTGCCGCCGGGCCTCCTCTGCTCTTGATCCCCGGGGGTCCGGCGGCCAGCCTCGGACAATAACCGAACCGCCGAGGCGAATCGATGCAGATCTTCAAGGGGCTTCCCGCCGCGCAGGTTTCCTTCCTGCGCTCCTGCGGAGCGGTGCGCGTGGTCGAAGCCGGCCAGCTCCTGTTCCGCGAGGGCGATCCCGCCCTCGGGCTGTTCGTCGTGCTCTCCGGGACCGTCGAGATCTTCCGCGGGCAGGGCGCGGGGGAAGCGGTCCTCCGTCGCCTCGGGCCCAACGCGGTGTTCGGCGAGATGGGGCTCCTCTGGGACGCGAAGGCGCGCACCGCCTCCGCCCGCGCCTCCGAGCAGGCGACCCTCTTCGAACTCCCGCGCAACCCGGTCGAGCTCCTCGGCAAGATCGACGACAAGACCGCCGCGATCCGCTTCGTGCAAAACCTCGTCTGCGTGCTCGGCGAGCGGCTCCGCGCGAAGGACCATGGCGAGGGGCTCGAGGCGGGGCGGCTCCGCCTCCACGAAGCGGTGGAAGTGGATGGCTCGCGGGCGCTGGCGGAGATCGAATCGCACCTGCCGGACGGCCTCTTCGCCCGCTTCTTCTCCTCCAAGTCCGCCAAGCCCGGCGCGCTACTTTGCCGCGAGGGCGACGCCTCCGACGCATTCTTCTTCGTCCGCGCCGGCGTGGTCGAGGTGCTGAAGGAAGGCCAGGCGGAGCCCGTCGCCTCCTTCGCGGCGCCGGCGCTCGCGGGCGAGGTTGGGTTCTTCGGCGGCGAGCCGCGCAGCGCGACGCTGCGGGCCGTGACGGAACTCGAGTATGTGGTGTTCGATGCGAAGGACTGGAAGCGCCTGGTGGAGAAGTCGCAGGACGACGCGCTCGCGCTGGTGCTCGCGGCGGCGCAGCTATCCGTCCAGTTGATCCGCGAGCGGGAAGGCAGTGCGTAGCGCACCCCAGCATAGGAGGCCCGCCGTGGCCGACGTGTTCCAACTCGATGGATTCACCATCCGCCGCAAGCTCTTCAGCCTGATCGATGTGAAGTTCCACGTGTACGACTCGGCGGAGAACGTCGTCGGTTTCTGCCTGCTCAAGGGCTTCAAGCTGAAGGAGGACGTGCGCATCTTCTCAGGCGAGGACATGGGCACGCAGCTCCTGCAGATCGGCGCGCGCTCGGTCATCGACTTCGGCGCCACCTACGACGTGTCGGACGCCCGCACCGGCGAACGCGTCGGCTCGCTGCGCCGCAAGGGCATCAAGTCGATCCTGCGCGACGAGTGGCACGTGTTCGACGCGGCCGGGTCGCAGATCGGCGTCATCCGCGAGGACCACCTCGGGCTCGCGCTGCTGCGCCGCCTGCTGGGCGGCATCATCCCGCAGAGCTACGACTTCCAGGTCGGCGGCGTGGAGGCGATGCGCATCGCGCAGCGCTTCAACCCGTTCATCCTGAAGATGGACTGCTCCTTCCGCAACACGGGGACGGTGTTCCTGGACCGCCGGCTCGGGCTTGCGGCGGCGCTTCTCCTTTGCGCCATCGAGGGCCGGCAGGAATAACCCACGCCGGAGGATCGCGCGATGGCGGAACTGGGCGTCCTGGAGGCGTTCGAGCAGTACCGGCCCCTGGGGCCGGACTTCCTGACGTGGCTGGCGATGTCCGCCCGAGCGGAGAACGCCGTCACGCTGGCCGACGGCACGCGCCTGGAACTCGAGGTGCGCGGGCCGCTCGCGCTCGCGGCGGGGGGCGGCGAAGCCACAAAAGTCACGCTGGCGGGCGACGACGCGGTCGGCGCCCCGGAGCTCCGCAGCGCGCTCGGCGAAGGCAAGCGCCTCGTCAAGGCGCGCCTTGTCCTCACGGAGGGCGCGGACCAGTACGCGTTCACCTTCAACGCGGAGACCTTCGACCTCTCCGCGCTGAAGGTGCCGGTGCCCCGCATCCCCGACCTGGCGCAATACGCCACGGACCGCGTGACCGCGATGCAGCACTTGTTCGACGTGGTCGAGCGCGCCTACGAGGAGTTCCTCGCATTGCGCCTCGCGCCGGAACAGTGGGCGGAGACGGTCGAATCCTGGACGGCGGAGTGACGCGCCCGTGACCCGGCGCGACGCCGCGGCGCTCTTCATCGGCGCGCACCCGGACGACTGCGAGCTGCTCGCGGGCGCGCTCATCGCGCGCTTGGCGGACGCCGGCCACCGGGTGGTCCTCGCGGACGCGACCGCCGGGGAGATGGGCACCCGCGGCACGCCGCAGGAGCGCGCCCTGGAGGCCGCCGAGGCCGCGCGCATCCTCGGCGCGGAGCGCGTCTGCCTCGGGCTGCCCGACGGACGCATCGCCCACGACCGCGCCGAGTCGGTCCGCGCCATCGTCCACGCGATCCGCCAGCACCGCCCGCGGCTCGTCTTCACCCACTCGCCCGGCGACCACCACCCGGACCACAACGCGCTCTCCGCGTTCGTCAAGGAGGCCTGCTTCCTCGCGAACGCGGGGCGCTACGACACGGGGCAGGAGCGCCACCGCGTGGAACGGTATTTCTACTTCTGGGGCCACCGGGACCTGCCTCCGGCGAACCTGGCCTTCATCGCCGACGCGACGCCGTACTGGGACCGCAAGCTCGACTCGGTCCGGGCGCACCGCTCGCAGGTCCACACGCCCGGCTACGACGGTCCCGCCACGACGCTCAGCGACGGGGGCTTCTGGCAACGGCTCGAGGCGCGCTTCGCCTACTTCGGCTCTCTGGTTGGCGTGCGCTACGGCGAACCCTTCACCGCCGACCAGGCGCTCCGCGTGGACGACCCGCTGGCGCTGCCGGGAGCGGGGGCATGAGCCGCGCCGACGCGCAGCCGATCGGCTTCGCCGCGCCCTCGCTGCTCGCCATCCGCGGTCCGCTCACCGGCCTGCGGATCGAACTTGCGGTCTCACCCTACACGATCGGCCGCTCCGGCGAATGCAACATGGTGCTCGAGGACGCGCTGGTCAGCCGCCTCCACGCGCGACTCGTGCGCGACCGCCTCGCGTGGCGCATCGAGGACGCCGGCAGCCGCCAAGGCATCCGCGTCAACGGCGAGGTCCACGCCGGCGCGCGGCTCCTCGCGCCGAACGACGAGATCGAAATCGGCGGGTCGCTCTTCCTCTTCGACTCCGAGTTCGACCTGCAGAACGCCGAATTCGCCGACCGCAGCGTCTACTACGCCGGACCGAGCGACGACACGGTCGAGATCGACGCGCGCCACCTGCCACCGGACGAGAACCGCGACGACGCGCCATCCGATGCGCTCGCGCTGCTGGTCTCCCTGGGACGGCTCCTGGAGAGCCAGCGGATCACGTTCGGCGACGCGCTCCAGGCCGGCGCCGAGCGCATCGCTCGCATCTTCCGCGCGGACGTGACGGTGCTCTCGCTCTGGGACTCCGCCGCGGGGACGCTGCGGCCCTCCGCGGTGATCTCCGAACGCGACGTGCTGGTGGACTCAAAGGTGCAGGCGCACGTGTTCCGCGAGCGCCGCGCCACGCTGGTGTCCGACCGCCCGAACCTCGCGCCGCACCCATCCGGCAACGCTCCCGCGCCGCCGCTGGTCCGCTCGCTGCTTTGCGCGCCATTGCTCTGCGAAAGCGGACCCACCGGCGTCGTCTCCGTGGAACGGCACGAACTCGACGCCTACTCGCTGCGCGACCTGCAGGTGCTGCAGGCGGTGGGCTCGCTGCTCGGCGTCTTCATCGACGCGCGCCAGCGCGCGGAGGCGCTGCGCGCGAAGCTGAACTTCGCGCTCTCCGAGTCCCCGATCGTCGGCAAGAGTTCGACGCTCGCCAAGGCGCTCCAGCTCGCGCACCGCGTCGCCGCCACGCCCGCCACGGTGCTGCTCACCGGCGAGACCGGCACCGGCAAGGAGCTGTTCGCCCGCGAGATCCACCGCTTGTCGCCGCGCGGCGAGGCCGCCGGGCCCTACGTCGCCGTGAACTGCTCGGCGATCCCGGAGTCGCTCTTCGAAAGCGAGCTCTTCGGCCACGAGCGCGGCTCCTTCACCGGGGCGGTCCGCCAGCAGCGCGGGTACGCGGAGCAGGCCCACGGCGGCACGCTCTTCCTCGACGAGATCGGCGAGGTCGCCCCCGCCATGCAGCCGAAGCTGCTGCGGTTCCTGCAGGAGCGCACGTTCTACCGCGTCGGCGGGACGCGGCCGCTGAAGGCCGACGTCCGCGTGGTCGCCGCCACGAACCGCAACCTCCTCGACGAGGTCGCGAAGGGGCGCTTCCGGGAGGACCTGTACCACCGCCTCGCCGTGATCGTGATCGACATCCCGCCGCTGCGCGAGCGCCGCTCCGACATCCGCGAGCTCGTGAACCACTTCGTCGCGCTCCACGCGCGCTCCATCGGCCGCGAGATCGCCGGCATCACCGACGAGGCGATGATCGCCCTCGAGCGCTACGCCTGGCCCGGAAACGTCCGGGAACTCTCCAACTGCATCGAGCGCGCGATCCTGCTCTGCGACGGCAAGGTTCTCACCCCCGGGCACTTCCTCCTCGCGCCGGCGAAGGGACAGGATCCGCCCGTCGCACCCGAACCCGCGGGGCCGCCCCGCATCGCGCCCCTCGCCGACATCGAACGCGAGCACATCCTGCGCGTGATGAAGCACTGCCAGGGGAACCAGGTGAAAGCCTCCGAACTCCTCGGCATCCACCGCAACACGCTGCGCAAGAAGCTCGACGAGTACGGGGTGCGCTAGCACCCCGCAACGGATCAGGCGCGCGGGTCGGACCACGACTCCGGTCCGCAAAGGGAACGCCCCGCCCGCTCGGCCGCGTCCGCCCCCATGACCCGTGCGAGGACATGCAGGCATGCCCGGATCCCCGCGATCCCGCCGCGGGAGGTGACGACCGGGCCCGCATCGACGAGCCACTCCCCCGCCGACACCTTCACCCGCGGATGGCGCATGCCCAGCTCCTCCGCCGCCGAAGGGTCGGTCGTCGCCTCGCGCCCCTCCAGCGCGCCCGCCGCCGCCAGCAGGAAGGCGCCTGTGCCGATGGAGAGCATAAGCGGAGTCTCCAACGAGCGCGCGCGGATCCACTCGATGAGTCTGTCGTCGGTCATCTCGCGGACCCTTCCGACGCCGCCGGGAGCGATGATAAGGTCGGCGCGGGGAGCGTCTCGAAGCGAGTGGTCGGGGTGGATCGCGAGCCCGCCCGCGCAGCGCACGGTTCCCGGACGCGGCGCCACGGTCTTCACGAGGCAGTAGGGTTCGCCGCGCGTGTCGACCGCCGAGCCGAAGATATCGGAAGGTCCGCCGCACGCCAAGGCGTCGACATCGTCGAAAACCAGGATCAGGACAGTGAAGGGCGACAACGAATGCAGCACCGAAGCGGGCTCCCCATTCCCGTAGGAGGTATGCCGCCAGGCGCCCGGTCCCGGTCGAGGGGGATCCGGAACAGGCCGCGCGGGCGCGCTCCGCTCTTGACCTCGCGGGGGCGTGTGCGCATCCTCGCCAACTCCCGGGCGGGAGTAGCTCAGTTGGTAGAGCTCTAGCCTTCCAAGTTAGACGTCGCGGGTTCGAGTCCCGTCTCCCGCTCCACTTTTCCTTCCCGCAGCCTTTACTCCTCCGCTGCCTCCCGGTCCATCTGGTCGAGGAGCAGCGTGATCGTCGTCACGGCGCGGGGGTCGGTCTCTTCGTTCAGCCGGTCGTTGTAGAATCTGCGGACCGAGTCGCGGTCGCTGTTCAGGTAGAGCGCGGAGTAGGCGCGCATGCGCTCGTCCGGGTCGTAGTTGCGGAAGTTGCCGCCGGATAGCGACGTCATCAGGTGGCTCGACGCGCGCTGCACCTCGTCGTCGCTCACGCTCTCGCCGGTCTGCTTCAGGTTCAGCAGCGTGCTGGCGGCGATGATGCGCGCGGGCGAGTCCTCGTCGTAGTCCGTGAAGCCCTTGCGCGCGAAGTCGAGCGCGTGCTCCGGCGCCACCATGTAGGAGAGGTCGAGGCGGGCGCGCAGCTCCTGGTAGCTCATCGGCGTGCTCGGCTGCGTGGAGAGGATCCGCGCCAGTTCCGTGTCCCGGTACTCGAGCTGGTTGATGCTGAGGTCCGCGAACCCCTTCGGTTCGGTGCGGTCCAGCATGTACTGGCGCAGCTCGGTCGAATCCTCCATCGCGAGGAGGCCGGCGATGTTGTCGCGGACCTCCCCGCGCGCCTGCAGCGCGTTGATGATGTCCATGCGCTCCGCTTCGGAGGCGCGCTCGTACATCGCCTCGACGGACCCGTAGAAGGCGAGGAGCTCGGCGAACAGGTCGGGATCGAGCGAAAGCTCGAGGGGTTCGAGCGCGGTGCCGTCGGGTTTGACGAAGCCCTGGGGAAGGGTCCGCGCCGGAGCGGCGATGGCCTCCGGCGTCGGGGTGGGCTCGGGCGTGGGGGCGGGTGTGGGGAAGGGCGTCGGCGCGGGGCGCGGGGTGGCGGCCGCCGCGGTGCGGGTGTCGACGGCGGGCGCGGGGGTGTCCTCGCGGCCGGCGCGGCTGAGCACCAGCGCCAGCAGCGCGACGGCGACCGCCGCGGGAACTAGGATGAGAGCCGGATTCTTACGGTTCATGGCAGGCCGATCCGCTGGGGGAGTCGATGGAACGCCGGGAGGGGCGAGTAACGGGCCGTTGGCGCGCCTCCGCAAGGAGCTTCTCCCGTGCCACCCCGGGGGGCGCGGCCGCGGGGCCGGGATTCCGTTTTACCCCGCGCCGCGACGCTGCCATAGTCCAGCGGTTCGCACTCCCCCGATGGATGCCGCCATGAGCCACGCCGACGACCACGCCTTCGACCACCGCTTCGAGCTGCTGATGGAGCTCTACGGCCAGGGCGAGGCGGAGGGGCTGCAGCGGCAGCTCCTGCACGAGGGCGCGCGGCTCTACGGCCCGCTCATGAATTACATCCTCCGCCAGCCGAACGAGCCGCGCGTGGCCGTGCTGCTCACCACGCTGGCGAAGCTCGACGACCAGCGGGCGGTGCCGGTCCTGATCCGGTTCCTCGATATCCACCTGCCGGAGCTGCGGCGCGCCGCCGCGCTGTCGCTCGGATGGCTCCGGGCGCCCGCCGCGCTCGAGAAGCTCGACAGCGTCGAGGAGAAGGACCCGGACGAAACGGTCCGCGCCGAGGCGGCCGCGGCGATCGACGAGATCCTTCGCGAGTACCCGAACCTTTCGCACGTCCTGCGGCACCACGGCACGCGCGAATCCGCCTCGACGGAGGAGGTCTCCATGTCGCCCGGGATGCCGAAGGCGACGCCGCACGACGCGAAGCTGATGAAGTGCGTCCCGCGGCTGGTGGCGGACAAGTACCAGGCGGTGCCGATCCGGTACGGGGCCGACGGGAAGCTGCATGTGGCCGCGCTGCTCGGCCGCAGCTCGCGGCTGCGCGACACGCTTTCCGAGATCGCCGGCCACCCGGTCACCCTCGAATCGTGGCCGCTTTCGCGGATCCGCCCGGCGATGCAGGCGCTGTACCGGCTCGGCGACGAGGACTTCTGCTACTGGCACGACCAGATCACCGAGGCGGCGCTCGGCGAATGCGCGTCCCGGGTGCTGGCGCGGGTCGAGCCCGACTCCCCCCTGTGCCCGCTCGACGAGGCGGTGGACGCGATCGAGGCGGTCCGGGCGGTGCTGGCCCTCGCGGCCACCGGGCGCACGGAGGTGGTGGTGATCGAAACGACCGGCGAGGGGATGCGGCTGCGCTACGACATGGGCGGGATGTTCCACTCGCTGGAGCCGCCGGCGCCGGAGCTCCGCCCGCGTTTCCTCAAGGCGCTCTTCGTCCTGGCGCGCATCGCCCCGGAGGTCGAGTCCGGCGAAGGCACCATCGGTTCGCCGGAAAGCGGCCTCCATTTCCGCATCAAGGTGGTCTCCCGCGGCGAATGCCAGCACCGGGTCGAGCTGCGCTGCGAGCACTGAGCGCGCCGCCCGCCGCGGAGGGGGCGGAAACGCAAGCGGATTTTGTGCTTGATAGGCGTTGACACGCGGCGGCGCGGCGCGGTCTGTTGACCGTTCGGCGGTCGGCCCCTACGGGGGGCGTCCGCCTTCTTTTTCCAGGTGAACAGTTGACCATCGGCTTTCCCTGCCTCCCGGCGGACCATTGCTCAGACGGCGACACCTCGGGACGCGCCACCGGCGCGTGCGGGTGGAGGATGCTGTTGTGCCCGCTTTCGTTGGACGGGCGCAAGGGGAATAAACTGCTTTACCTCGGGCGCACCGACCAGTCGCTTTTCGATAAACCTTTTTAGCAAACCCCAGGAGGCGTTCCCAACATGGCACCTGCGCTTCGCGATGCCGCGTCCGGCAATGGTCGCATCAGCTTCGCCCGGATCCCCGAGCGGATGGAGATGCCCTATCTGCTCGAGACGCAGAAGCAGTCCTACGCCGATTTCCTGCAGCTCGATATGTCGCCCGACCAGCGCGACCCGAAGGGCCTGCAGGAGGTCTTCCAGTCCGTGTTCCCGATCTCGTCGCCGGGCAATCCGTCCTCGCTCGAGTTCATCGAGTACACGTTCGGCACGCCGAAGTACGCGGTGCGGGAGTGCCTCGAACGCGGCATGACGTACAACGCCCCCCTGAAGCTGAAGCTCCAGCTCATCGTCCGCGAGCTGAACGAGGAGTCGGGCCAGACCGAGATCCGCGACATCAAGGAGCAGGAGGTCTACATGGGCGAAGTGCCGCTCATGACGGACCAGGGCACGTTCATCGTGAACGGCGCGGAGCGCGTGATCGTGTCGCAGCTCCACCGCTCACCCGGCGTCTCCTTCTCGCAGGCGACCCACCCGAACGGCAAGCCGACCTACTCGGGGCGCGTGATCCCCTACCGCGGCGCCTGGGTGGAGTTCGAAATCGACATCTACGGCGTCATGCACGTCATGATCGACCGCAAGCGCAAGATCCCCGCGACGACGTTCCTGCGCTGCTTCGGCTACAACGACGACGCCGCCCTCGCGCGCGAGTTCTTCGACGTCGAGGAGCTCTCCCTGGACGACTTCGCCGGCGGCGCCACGCCGGTCGAGCGCCTGACGGAGTACGTCGGCGCGGAGTTCATCGAGACGATCCGCGACGACAAGGGTAAGAAGATCGTCGAGGCGGGCGCCCGCGTGACGAAGAAGGCCGCGGAGGCGCTCCGCCAGGCGGGCGTCGACCGCGTGCACCTCTCGGTGGCGGAGGGCTACGAGCACCTGCTCGGCCGCATCCTCGCCGCGGACGCGGTGGACACGAAGACGGGCGAGATCCTCGCCGAGTGCTGGGAGCCGGTCACGACGTCGCTGCTGCGCAAGTGCGGCCGCGCGGGGCTCGGCAAGCTGCAGGTGCTCCCCGCCGAGGCGGGGGCGAACCCGCACCCCGTCCTTAACACGCTGAACAAGGACAAGATCCGCTCCGAAGAGGACGCGATCATCGAGCTGTTCCGGCGCATGCGCCCGGGCAACCCGGTCTCGATCCTCGCGGGCCGCCGCCTGATGGAGGAGATGTTCTTCAACGAGAAGCGCTACGACCTCGGCGCCGTGGGCCGCTACAAGATCAACAAGCGCTTCTACAACGTCGGCAACGAGGACGGCGACCTCACGAACCGCCTGCTCTCGACGACGGACATCATCCACGTGATGAAGCACCTCGTGAGGCTTTGGGGCGAGGACGTCGACGTGGACGACATCGACCACCTCGGCAACCGCCGCGTGCGCTGCGTGGGCGAGCTTCTGCAGAACCAGATCCGCGCGGGGCTGGCGGAGATCGAGAAGACGGCCCGCGAGCGCATGGCGATCGTGGACCTCGAGAACATGCTGCCGCAGAACCTGATCAACGCGAAGCCGATGGTGACCGCGGTGCGCGACTTCTTCGGGCGCTCGCAGCTCAGCCAGTTCATGGACCAGACGAACCCGCTCGCGGAGCTGACGCACAAGCGCCGCCTCTCCGCGCTCGGGCCCGGCGGCCTCTCGCGCGACCGCGCGGGCTTCGAGGTCCGCGACGTGCACCACACGCACTACGGACGAATCTGCCCGATCGAGACGCCGGAAGGCCCGAACATCGGCCTCATCAGCTCGCTCTGCAGCTTCGCCCGCATCAACCCCTTCGGCTTCATCGAGACGCCCTACCGCCGCGTCGAGAAGGGCAAGGTGCAGCACAAGAAGGTGGACTACCTGACGGCGGACGTGGAGGACAACTTCACGATCGCGCAGGCCAACGCGCCGCTGCGCGAGGACGACCGCTTCCGCAACGACATCGTGCTGTGCCGCCGCAAGGACGACTACCCGCGCGTGGGCGGCGAGCTGATCCAGTACATGGACATCTCGCCGAAGCAGCTCGTCTCGGTGTCCGCCGCGATGATCCCGTTCCTCGAGCACGACGACGCCAACCGCGCGCTGATGGGCTCGAACATGCAGCGCCAGGCGGTGCCGCTCCTCTTCACGACGGCCCCGCTGGTCGGCACGGGCATCGAGGAGAAGGTCGCGGTCGACTCCGGCGTGTGCGCGACCGCGAAGCGCGCCGGCACCGTGGTCAAGGCCACCGGCTCCGAGGTGCAGGTCCGCACGGAGACGGGCGAGACAGACACCTACATCCTCGAGAAGTACAAGCGCTCGAACCAGAGCACCTGCGTGAACCAGCGGCCCATCGTCCACGAGGGCGACTTCGTCTCCGTGGGCCAGGTGCTGGCCGACGGGCCGGCGACGAAGAACGGCGAGCTGGCGCTCGGACGAAACCTCATGGTGGCCTTCATGGCCGCCGGCGGCCACAACTTCGAGGACGCCATCCTGCTCTCGGAGCGCCTGGTCCGCGAGGACGTGCTCACCTCGATCCACATCGACGAGTTCGAGGTGGACGCGCGCGACACGAAGCTCGGCAAGGAAGAGATCACCCGCGACATCCCGAACGTCTCCGAGGAGGCGCTCTCGAAGCTGGACGACGAGGGCGTGATCTACATCGGCGCGGAGGTGAAGGCGGGCGACATCCTGGTCGGCAAGGTGACGCCGAAGGGCGAGACGGAGCTCTCGTCGGAGGAGAAGCTGCTGCGCGCGATCTTCGGCGAGAAGGCCGGCGACGTGCGCGACGCCTCGCTTAAGGCGCCCCCGGGCACCAACGGCATCGTCATCAACGCCCGCACCTTCAGCCGCAAGGAGCGCGGCGCGAAGACGGAGCGCGAGGACCGGCTCCGCATCAACCAGGTCGAGGCCGAGCGCGAGCGCGAGCTCTCCGCGCTCCGCTCCGAACTCGACGCCCGCCTCATGAAGGCGCTCGAATCGGTCGACCGCGAGATCATCAACTTCGAGACCGGCAAGGTCGAGATGAAGCCGGGCGAGAAGCCCTCGGCCCACACGGTCGCGTACATCCGCCACTCGCTCGAGACCGGCATGCTCCCGGTGGACGGCAAGGCGGGCTCCGCCATCAAGGCGCTCTACCAGGAGATCCGCACCCGCCAGAACGCCGTCGAGGACCGCGCGAAGAACGCGATCGACCGCATCAAGACGGGCGACGAGCTGCTCCCCGGCGTGATCAAGATGGTGAAGGTGTTCATCGCGTCGAAGCGCAAGATCAGCGTCGGCGACAAGATGGCGGGACGCCACGGCAACAAGGGCGTGGTGGCCAAGATCCAGGCGCAGGAGGACATGCCGTTCCTCGCGGACGGCACGCCGGTGGACATCGTGCTGAACCCGCTCGGCGTCCCCTCGCGCATGAACGTGGGCCAGATCCTCGAGACGCACCTCGGCTGGGCGTCCTACGAGCTGGGCCGCCAGGTGCACGCACTCTACCGCAAGGAGGGCATCGCGCCCGCCCGGCGCCGCCTCCAGGAGGTCTTCACGCCCTCCGAGGAGGTCCGCAAGGAGACCGCCCTGGGCCTGCTGTGGCAGGAGAAGGACCGGATCGCCCGCATGGACGATGTGGAGCTGGCGCACTACATCGAAGGCAACCGCCAGGGCTTCCGCCTCGCGACGTCGGTGTTCGACGGCGCGAAGGAGGTCGAGATCCGCGACCTGCTGCGCAAGGCCGGCCTGCCCGAGACGGGGCAGACGACGCTGTTCGACGGCCTGACGGGCGACTCCTTCGACCGCCCGGTGACGGTCGGCATGATCTATATGCTCAAGCTGGCGCACCTCGTGGACGACAAGATGCACGCGCGCTCCATCGGCCCGTACTCGCTCGTCACGCAGCAGCCGCTCGGCGGCAAGGCGCAGTTCGGCGGCCAGCGCTTCGGCGAAATGGAAGTCTGGGCACTGGAAGCCTACGGCGCCGCATACACGCTGCAGGAGCTGCTCACGGTGAAGTCCGACGACGTCTCCGGACGCACGCGCATCTACGAGTCGATCGTCAAGGGCCAGAACTCCCTGACGCCGGGCATCCCCGAGTCGTTCAACGTGCTCGTCAAGGAGCTCCAGGCGCTCTGCCTCAACCTCGAGCTGCTCGTCGAGGACAGCGGCAAGATCGAGGAGGAGGAGGACCTGATGGCCGGCATCGAAGGGATCGAGGACGACTCGTTCCTGGACGACGACGACTTCAGCCTCGACGAGGAGCCGGAGACGGAGCGCCGCGCGGGCAGCCGCGCGGACCGCGAGGACGATATCGGCGACCTGCCGTTCGGCCCCGACACCGAAGCCTGACCCGCCACCGACCACGACCGACACGAAACAGGAGCATAGAGCGACGATGAGCGAGTCCGCCAGCAACGGAACCTCTCCCGCAGGGAGCGCCGAGGCGCCCCGCGCGTACCGCAACATCCCGGTCGGGATGGAGGGCGCGATGGACGAAGTGGACCTGAACAGCATCAACGCGGTCGCGCGGGTCACCATCGCGTCGCCGGACCAGATCATGACGTGGGTGAAGCGCCGCCGCCGCGCCAACGAGCGCACCGGCCCGCAGCGCCCCGCGCCCGGCGCCGACCTGTTCGCCCCCGAGGTGGACACGGAGGACGCGACCTTCGGCGAGGTGAAGAAGCCGGAGACGATCAACTACCGCACCTTCAAGCCGGAGAAGGACGGCCTCTTCTGCGAGCGCATCTTCGGGCCCGTGAAGGACTGGGAATGCGCCTGCGGCAAGTACAAGCGCATCAAGTACAAGGGCATCGTCTGCGACCGCTGCGGCGTCGAGGTCACCGAGGCCAAGGTGCGCCGCGTCCGCATGGGCTACATCAGCCTCGCCGCGCCCGTCGCCCACATCTGGTTCTACAAGGGAACCAGCTCGAAGATCGGCAACCTGCTCGACATCAGCGTACGCGACCTCTCGAAGGTGATCTACTTCCAGGAGTACATCGTCACCGACGCGGACCCGGAGACGGGCGTGAAGGCGAAGGAGATCATCGCCGAGGACGTCGCCCGCAAGTACCGCGAGCTGCACGGCGACAAGGTGAAGATCCGCATCGGCGCCGAGGCCATCTTCGAGCTGCTGAAGCAGATCGACGTGGACGACCTCGCGAACCGCCTGCAGATCGAGATGCGCGAGGCCACCAGCGCCCAGAAGCGCAACAAGATCATCAAGCGCCTCAAGGTCGTGGAGGCGTTCCGCAACTCGCCGAACCTCCCCGAGTGGATGGTGCTGACGGTGCTCCCCGTGCTGCCTCCGGACCTGCGCCCCCTGGTGCACCTGGACGGCGGGCGCTTCGCCACGTCGGACCTGAACGACCTGTACCGCCGCGTGATCAACCGCAACAACCGCCTCCGCCGCCTGATCGAGATCAAGGCGCCGGACGTGATCCTGCGGAACGAGAAGCGCATGCTCCAGGAGGCGGTGGACGCGCTGTTCGACAACAGCCGCCGCGGCCGCCCGACGAAGGGCCACAACAACCGGCCGCTGAAGTCGCTGGCCGACATGCTCAAGGGCAAGCAGGGCCGCTTCCGCCAGAACCTGCTCGGCAAGCGCGTGGACTACTCGGGCCGCTCGGTCATCGTCGTCGGTCCGGAACTCAGCTTCAACGAGTGCGGCCTTCCGAAGAAGATGGCTCTCGAGCTGTTCGACCCGTTCATCATCCGCGAGCTCGAGCGGCGCGGGCACTGCAACACCATCAAGTCCGCGAAAAAGATGATCGAGCGCGAGGACCCCGTCGTCTACGACATCCTCGCCGACGTCATCCGCGACCACCCGGTGCTGCTGAACCGCGCCCCGACGCTGCACCGCCTCGGCATCCAGGCGTTCATGCCGCGCCTGATCGAAGGCAAGGCGATCCGCCTGCATCCGCTCGCCTGCACGGCGTTCAACGCGGACTTCGACGGCGACCAGATGGCGGTGCACGTGCCGCTCTCGACCGAGTCGCGCCTCGAGGCGAAGCTGCTCATGCTCGCCGAGAACAACATCCTCTCGCCCTCGAGCGGACGCCCGATCGCCACGCCCTCCCAGGACATGGTGCTCGGCATCTACTACCTGACGAAGATCAAGCCCTTCGACGCGCTCGGCGAGTACAAGGAGTGGCGCAAGGGTCCCGACGGCAAGACGGTAGAGATGAACCGCTCGAAGTACCTGGAGATGAAGGGCACGACGAAGGACTCCGACTTCGACGCGAAGTACAAGCTCCTGCGCCGCACCGGCGTCTTCGCGAGCCCCGAGGACGCGCTGAAGGCGCTCGAGCACGGCAAACTGCACCTCCAGGCGGAGATCCTGGTGCGCTTCCCCCACAAGACGGAGGAAGGCAGGCCGCTGTACGTGTTCACCAGCGCGGGCCGGCTGATCTTCCGCAGCCTGCTGCCCTCGGAGCTGGACTTCCTCCAGTACGCGAACGAGGCGTTCACGTCGAAGAAACTCGCGGCCCTGATCGGCCGCATCCACGAGCTGGTCGGCAACGAACGCACCGCGCGCGCGCTGGACGAGATCAAGAACAAGGGCTTCGCGTTCGCGAAGCGCGGCGGCCTCTCCATCGCGATGAGCGACATGGTGATCCCGCCCGCCAAGCCCGCGATCCTCACGCGCGCGGCGCAGCGCCTCGAGCAGATCAACAAGGACTATGCGAACGGCAACCTCACGGACGAGGAGCGCTACCACAACGTCATTTCGGTGTGGACGCAGGCGACCGACGACGTGACGAAGGAGCTGATGGCGACGCTCGCCGCGGACCAGGGCGGGTTCAACCCGGTGTTCATCATGTCGTACTCCGGCGCCCGCGGCAACAAGGACCAGATCCGGCAGCTGGCCGGCATGCGCGGCCTCATGCAGCGCCCCTCGAAGAGCGTCACCGGCTCCATCGGTGAAATCATCGAGTCGCCGATCCTCTCGAACTTCCGCGAAGGCCTCACCGTGCTCGAGTACTTCATCTCGACGCACGGCGCCCGCAAGGGCCTCGCGGACACCGCTCTCAAGACCTCGGACGCAGGCTACCTGACGCGCCGCCTCTGCGACGTGGCCCAGGACCTGATCATCACCGAGGACGACTGCGGCACGACCGCGGGCATCACCGCCCGCCCCATCATCGACGTGGACGCGCGCGGCGAGAAGATCATCGAGCCGCTCCGCGACCGCATCGTGGGCCGCTGCCCGGTGGACGACGTGTACCACCCCTCGACCGGCGTGCTGATCCTCGGCGCCGGCCAGGAGATCACCGAGAAGAAGGCGCGCGCGATCGAGGACGCCGGCATCTCGGAGCTCGAGATCCGCTCGGTGCTCACCTGCCAGACGCGCCGCGGCATCTGCCGCCGGTGCTACGGGCGCAACCTCGCCACGGGACGCCTCGTCGAACTCGGCGAGTCGATCGGCATCATCGCCGCGCAGTCCATCGGCGAGCCCGGCACGCAGCTCACGCTCCGCACGTTCCACACGGGCGGCGTCTCCATGGGCGTTCTCGAAGGCTGGTACGAGGCCGACACGGACGGCTACGTGAAGTACGAGGACGTCAAGTCGGTGAAGAACGCGGACGGCGAGCTGATCTGCGCCAACCGCACCGGCAACATCAAGGTGTTCGACAACAAGGACAACGAGATCCAGACGCTGCCCACG
This sequence comes from Candidatus Sumerlaeia bacterium, assembly GCA_033764015.1. Taxonomy (GTDB): domain Bacteria; phylum Sumerlaeota; class Sumerlaeia; order SLMS01; family JANRJK01; genus JANRJK01. The sequence continues at coordinate 49,432 of JANRJK010000006.1, forward strand.
ATCCCCTACGGCGCGCGCCTGCTCGTGGCGGACGGCGGCGCCGTCGCCAAGGGCACGCGCATCGTGCAGTGGGATCCCTCGGCGGTTCCGATCCTCGCCGAGCGCGACGGTGTGATCCTCCACGAGGACATCATCGAAGGCGTCACGGTGAAGCGCGAGGTGGACCCGGAAACGGAACGCGCCATCTACGTGGTGGCGGAGTACCGCGAGGACACGCAGCCCAAGCTGGTGGTCGCGAATCCGAAGGACCACAGCGAGGTGTACGCCTCGTACTCGCTCGCGACGGGCACCATCCTCTCGAAGGAGGCGATGGAGAACGCGGTGGTCCGCACGGGGCAGGTGATCGCCCGCGTGCCGAAGCCGCGCACGAAGAGCCGCGACATCACGGGCGGCCTGCCGCGCGTGGAGGAGCTCTTCGAGGCCCGCAAGCCGAAGGAGTGCGCCTTCATCGCCGACATCCCCGGCACCTTCGAGATGCGCGGCATCGCGAAGGGCGCCCGCAAGTGCGCCATCGTCGCCCCCAACGGCGAGGAGCACACCTACTCGATCCCCCTGAACCGCAACCTCTTCGTCCGCGACGGCGAGCACGTCGACGTGGGCGATGTGCTCACGGACGGCTCGAAGTCGCCGCACGACATCCTCCGCGTCCTCGGCGAGAAGTCGCTGATGGAGTTCCTGCTGCAGGAAGTCCAGGAGGTGTACCGCCTCCAGGGCGTGGGCATCAACGACAAGCACATCGAGTCGATCGTGCGCCAGATGCTGAAGAAGATCGTGATCGAGGAGCCCGGAAACACCCGCTTCCTCTACGGCCAGACCGTGGACAAGTGGCTGTTCCAGGAGGAGAACGAGCGCGTGGTGGCCAACGGCGGCGAGCCGGCGGTCGGCAAGCCGAAGCTGCTCGGCCTCACCAAGGCCTCCCTCGAAACGGAGTCCTTCATCGCGGCCGCGTCGTTCCAGGAGACCACGCGCGTCCTCACGGACGCCGCGGTCCGCGGACGCCGCGACTTCCTCCGCGGCCTGAAGGAGAACGTGATCATGGGCCTGCTGATCCCCGCGGGCACCGGCCTGCCGCGCTACCGCGGCCTGCTGGTCGACTCGCCGGACGACCAGAAGTCGGCCGACCGCGAGGACGAGTTGGAAGCGACGGGTCCGCGCGCCTAAGCGCACTCCGCCGCCCACAGCGACGCCACCGCGCCCTCCGCCGCAACCCGGCGGAGGGCGCTTTCTTTCCGCGCTCCCCCCCGTTCGCCTTTCCCGCTTGTGCGCCCCGGTCCCGTGCCCGGATATCCCCGTTCTTGCACGAAACTGCGACCACCCTCCCGGTAGTGCACCGCATGTCCGACCTGTCCCCAACCGCGCCCGCCGACCTGCCGGAGGACAGCCGCGCCTCCTACACCGGACCGGCCCCTCCCTCGCGTCCTCCCGCCACGGCGGCCTCCCATCCGGAAGAGACGATCGCGCTGCGCTCCTGGGTGGTCGGAAGCCTCGACGCCGGCGCCGGGCGCGAGCCGGCCGCGCAGGGGGGCGAGTACCTGCTGGTGAAGCGCATCGGCCTCGGCGGCATGGGCGAGGTGTGGGAGGGGCGCCAGCTCTCGCTCGCGCGCGATGTCGCCATCAAACGGATCCGCCCCGAGCGCCTGGAGCGCGGTCCCGCGCACGGGCTCGCCTGGGAGTTCCAGCAGGAGGCGCTGATCGCCGCGCGCCTCGAGCACCCGAACATCGTCCCGGTCCACGACCTGGGGGCGGACGGGGATGGCAACCCGCTGCTGGCGATGAAGCTGGTGCGCGGGCGGCGCTGGACCGATCTGCTGGCGGAAGGGTTCGACGCGCTCCCGGTCGAGGAGTTCCTCGCCCGGCACGTGGCGATCCTGGCGCAGGTGGCGAACGCGGTGGCGTTCGCCCACTCCCGCGGCGTGGTGCACCGCGACCTCAAGCCGGGGCAGGTGCTCGTCGGCGAATTCGGCGAGGTGCTCCTGACGGACTGGGGCTTGGCGGTGCTCTTCGGCGTCGATCAAGCGGAGCGCGCGGCGAACTCCCACCTCGACCTGCTGCCGACCATCGACACGGCCACCGGTCCCTGCGGCACCGCGGCGTTCATGGCGCCGGAGCAGACGCGCTCCGACGCGACGCGCGTAGGCCCCTGGACCGACGTCTACCTCCTCGGGGGGACGCTGTACCACCTGCTCACCGGCGGCGTTCCGCACGAGGGGCGCGACGCGCGCGAGACGTTCCTGCGCGCGGCGCTCGGCGAAGTGGCTCCGCCGTCGACGCTCGGGCTGCAGCGCACCGTCCCGCGCGAGCTGGAGGATCTGGCGATGTGGGCGATGTCGCCGGAGGTCAACAACCGCGTGCCGTCCGCCGCGATCTTCGCGGCGAAGCTGCAGGCCTATCTGGGGGGCTCGTCCCGCCGCGCGGAGGCGGCCCGCCTGCTCGACGAGCTCGAAGCGGACGAGCGGGAGCTGCCGCACAGCTACGACGCGCTGTCGAAGCGCCTGACCGGCGTTTCGCGCGCGGTCGAGCTGTGGCCCGGGAGCGACCGCGCGCACGGGCTCCGCGAGCGCACGTTCGCGCAGTTCGCCCGCGAGGCGCTCCGGCAGGGAGATTTGCGGCTCGCGCGCTTGCAGGCGGAGCAGCTAGAGGGCGCGCGGGAGCGGACGGAGCTGCTCGGCCGGATCGACGCCGAGGAGGCGGCGCGGCGCGGGCAGGAGCGCCAGCGCCGGGCGCTTGCGGCCGTCTCGGCGGCGCTGGCGGTGCTGGTGGTGGCGGGCCTCGCGATCTTCACCTCGGTGGTGTCGCGGAAGAACTCCGCGCTGGCGGCGGAGAAGGAGGCCGCGCTGACGGCGCGCGCCGATGCGGAGCGCAGCGCGGCGGAGGCGACCGCCCAGCGGTCCGTCGCGGAGGAGCGCGCGCGCCTGAGCCGCGATCTCGCGGGCGTCCTGCTGCAAGGGCTCCCGGAGGCGCTCGACCTGCGCTCGCCCCGCGACCTCGCGATCCGCGACCGCGTGGCGGACCAGGTGGCGGCGTTCTACGCCGCGATGGATTTCTCCGGAGACTCGGACGAAGCGGCGGCGGACGCGGTGCGGGACCTGCTCCGCGACGGGCAGATCCTTGCCGAGCTGGCCCGCTTCGAGGATGCCGAGGCGCTGACGAGCCGCGCACTCGAGCTGATCGACGCACGCCCATCCATCCCGGAGGAGGCCCGCCTCTCGGCGATGTATTCCCTCGGGGAGTTCGCGCGCGAGCGGGGCGACCTCGCCACCGCCATCGAGGTGCTGCGCAAAGTGGTGCGCGACGCGGCGGAGCTCGAGGCGGAGGACGCCCGGCGCCTATCCATCTATGCCGCGCAGGACCTCAAGCTTGCCCTCATCGCCGCGGGGCGCGGGGACGAGGCGGCGGAACTGGGCAAGTCGCTGTTCGATTCCGCCCGCGCGAGCGCGGCGGAGGAGCCGGAGTGGTGGGCTGTCGCCCTGAACGACCGTGCGAACGAGTTGCTCGAGGAAGGCGATGTGGACGGCGCCCTCGAAGCGCTCGCGGAGGCCACGGCGGTGCTCCGGGCGCTGCCGGCGGAAGACCGCCGCGGGCACTTGGCCAACACGCTCAACAGCTACGGCGCCGCGCTCCGCGAGGCGGGTGCTCCGACGGAGGCCGAAGCGCTTCTGCGGGAGTCGCTCGCGCTGGCGGAGGAGGAGTCCGGCTCGGGGCATCCGGACTGCGCGGTGCCGCTGAACAACCTCGGGCTCGCACTGCTCGACGCGGGGCGGGCGGAGGAGGCGGTGCCGCTTTTCCGGCGGGCGCTCACTATCGAGGAGGAGGCGTACGGCGAACTCCACCCCAACGTCCCGAACCGGCTGAACAACCTGGGGAGCGCGCTGGAGGTACTGGGCCGGCTCGCGGAGGCCGAGGCCCAGTACCGCCGGGGCATCGCGATCGAGGATGCCCGCGGCGGGGGCCCCTCCGTCATGGGCTTCACCCTCCGCAACAACATCGGTCTGCTGCTCTACAAGCTGGGACGGCTCGACGAGGGCGACGCCGCGCTTTCGGAGTGCCTGGCGATGTACGGGGCGCTCGGCGCCGACAACCGGGAGCGGATGGAATTGCGGGCCGTGCACGCGGAGCACCGCGCCGCGGCGGCGCGGGCGCTGGAAGCCGCCGGCGGCGCGGAACGGTAACCGGGTTGACAGACTTCACCGCCGCGAGGCTCCCTTGCGTATGGCAGACGCGCAGACATTGACCACCGCCCGCTCGCCCCTCGAGCACCCGCCGCAGCTTTGCGAGGACGAGCTCCTGGGCCTCATCGCCGAGTACGCGCGGCGCCCCTACACCACCGTATCGGTGAACCAGCTCTTCGCGTTCCAGTGGGACAAGCGCCCGGTGGACGCGAAGCTGCTGTCCGTGGCCGAGTTCCTCCGGGGCGAGCTCCCGGTGCGGCTCGCGCACATGGCGGAGATGCTGGCGCACATGCCGGGGGGGCTCGCGCAGACCGCCGCCGCGCAACTGGTGCGCGGGCTCTACCTGCGGTCCTTCGCCGACGTGTACACCTTCCCGAAGCTGCGCGGGGAGGAGGACTGCCTGAAGTTCATCGAACTGGTCGAGCGCATCAAGATGCGCCATTCGCGCGTGGTCGAGACCATGGCGAAGGGCATCCTCGACCTGAAGGAGAAGGTCGGGGACTCGATCCACGACCTGAACATCGCTCCGGCGTTGGACGCGTACTACACGACGCGCATCGGCACCCGCGTGCTGATCGGCCACCACGCGGCGCTGCGGCGCCACCGCCCGGGATGGGTCGGCATCATCTGCGGCCAGACCAGCCCAGCCACTTCGGCCCGCGAGGCGTACCACCTCGCCACCGAGGTGTGCCGCCGCTACTACTCCGTGGCGCCGAAGCTCACGCTCCTCGGCCACACGGAACTGACGTTCAAGTACATCCCCTCGCACCTCCGGCACATCTTTTTCGAGCTGTTCAAGAACTCCATGCGCGCCACGATCGAAACGCACGGCGCGAAGGGAACGCTGCCCGACATCAAGGTGGTGATCGCGGACGGCTCCGAGGACGTGGCGATCAAGATCTCCGACGAGGGCGGCGGCATCGCGCGCACGGGCCTTTCGAAAATCTGGTCCTACACCTACACAACCGCGATGCGCCCGCCCGAGTCACCCTACCAGGACGACTTCGGCGCGATGGCGGGCTACGGCCACGGCCTGCCGCTGAGCCGCCTCTACGTCCGCTACTTCGGCGGCGAGCTGCAGATCCTCTCGATGCACGGCTACGGCACGGACGCGTACATGCACCTGAACAAGCTCGGCACGAACCGCGAAATGCTGGTCTGACACGGCCCCGCCCGCGAGGGCCCACCGCGACCCCACTACCCACCACGGAAGGACCGCTACCATGTGCGGCATTGTTGGATGCGTTGGAATCGACGACACCCGGACGTTCCTGCTCACGGGGCTCAAGCTGCTCGAATACCGCGGATACGACTCCGCCGGCATCGCGATGGTCATCAACGACCACACGCTGGCGCACGCGAAGTCCGTCGGCTATGTGGCGGCGCTCGAGCGCGAGTCCTACTCGCTCCCCCACTCCGGCACCGTCGGTATCGCGCACACGCGCTGGGCAACCCACGGCGGGGTCAACGTCAGCAACGCGCACCCGCACTTCGACACGAACCGCGCGATCGCCGTGGTCCACAACGGCATCGTCGAGAACCACACGGCGCTGCGCACGCTGCTCGAGCGCGACGGCGTCGTGTTCCGCTCCGAAACGGACACCGAGGTGATCGCGCACCTGATCGCGAAGTTCTACCACGGCGACCTCTGCGAGGCGGTGCGCCTCGCCGTGCGGGAGATCCGCGGCACCTTCGGCATCGCCGTGGTCAGCACGCACGAGCCCGGCGTGCTGATCGCCGCGCGCATGGGCAGCCCGCTCGTGCTGGGCATCGGCGACGACTTCCACGTCATCGCCTCGGACGTGCCCGCGATCCTGGCGCGCACGCAGCAGGTGGTGTACCTCAACGACGGCGAAGTGGTCCGCGCCACCAAGGACGATTACCAGGTCCTCTCCCTCGACAAGACGCCGCTCACCCCCGAGGTGCAGTCGGTGGACCAGCAGCTCGATTCGATCGAGCGCGGCAGCTTCCCGCACTACATGCTGAAGGAGATCTACGACCAGCCGCGGTCGCTGGAGAACACGATGCGTGGACGGCTCAAGCCCGAGTCCGGCGACGTGATCCTCGGGGGGCCGCGCATGGACATCGACGACATCCTGGCGATCGAGCGCGTGATCTTCGTCGCCTGCGGCACGTCGCTGCACGCTTCGATGATCGCCAAGTACCTCTTCGAGGAGTTCCTCCGCATCCCGTCGGAGGCGGAGCACGCGAGCGAGTTCCGCTACCGCAACCCGATCATCCGTCGCGGACGCGACCTGGCGGTCTTCACAAGCCAGTCGGGCGAAACGGCGGACACGCTGGCGGCGATGCGCGAAGTGAAGCGCAAGGGCGGCCGCACGCTCGGCATCTGCAACGTGGTGAACTCCAGCATCGCCCGCGAGGTCGAGAGCGGGATCTACACCCACGCGGGCATCGAAATCGGCGTCGCCAGCACGAAGGCCTTCACCGCGCAGGTGACCGCGATGGCGCTGCTGATGCTCTGGATGGGCCGCGTGCGCGACCTATCGAGCTTCGTCTTCACGCAGATCATCGAGGAGCTGTGCCACATCCCGCAGAAGATCGACGACATCCTGATCGACACGACGGACGTGAAGGCGCTGGCGGAGGAACTGGTGCCGGCGAAGAACATGCTGTACCTCGGGCGCGGCTACAACTTCCCGGTGGCGCTCGAAGGCGCGCTGAAGATGAAGGAGATCAGCTACATCCACGCGGAGGGCTATCCCGCCGCGGAGATGAAGCACGGCCCCATCGCCCTCATCGACGAGAACATGCCGGTGGTCGTGATCGCCCCGAAGGACCGCACCTACGCGAAGGTGATGTCGAACATCCAGGAGATCAAGGCGCGCAAGGGCTTCGTCATCGCCGTCACGACGGAGGGGAACACGGAGCTGGCGAATGTGGTCGACCGCGTGCTCTACGTCCCGTCGGTGATGGACCCGCTGCAGCCGCTGCTGACGGTGGTGCCGCTGCAGCTTCTGGCGTACTACGTGGCGCTCGGGCGCGGGCTCAGCGTGGACAAGCCGCGCAACCTCGCCAAGGCCGTCACGGTGGAGTAGCAGTCCCCGTTTCCGGATCGCGGAGCTCCGCCAGCGCGCAGAGCTCCGCGTACTTGCCCCCCGCCGCCAGCAGCTCCTGGTGCGTGCCGCGCTCGACCACGGCCCCTTCCTCCATCACGAGAATCGCATCGGAGCGCCGCACCGTGGAGAGCCGGTGCGCGATGACGATGGTGGTGCGCCCCTCCATGAGGCGTTCGAGCGCCTCGTTGACCGCCGCCTCGGATTCGTTGTCGAGCGCGCTGGTGGCCTCGTCGAGGATGAGGATCGGTGCGTCGCGCAGGATGGCGCGGGCGATGGCGATGCGCTGGCGCTGGCCGCCGGAGAGCTGGCCGCCGCGCTCGCCGATCTCCGTGTCGTAGCCCTGCGGCAGGGCGGCGATGAAGCCGTGCGCGTTCGCGGCGCGCGCCGCCGCCAGCATCTCCTCCTCCGTCGCGTCCGTCCGCCCGTAGAGGATGTTGTAGCGGATCGACTCGTTGAAGAGCAGCGTGTCCTGCGTGACGTAGGCGATCTGCCGGCGGATCGACTCGACGGTGGCGTCGCGGAGGTCGGTGCCGTCGAAGGCGATGGCGCCGCGCTCCGCGTCGTAGAGGCGGGGCACCAGGCGGGCGAGCGTGGACTTGCCGGAGCCGCTGCGTCCGACGAGCGCGACGCGCGAGCCGGCGGGTATCTCCGCGGAGACGCCCCGCAGCGCCCAGTCGCGGTCGGACCCGTAGCGGAACCAGACGTCGCGCATCGAGATCCCCCTGCGGATCGGCGGCAGCGAGAGGGCGTCCGGCGCCGACCTCACCTCCGGCTCCGCGTCCATGATCTCGAAGATGCGCTCCGCGCTGGCGACGGCCTTCTGCGAGCGCATGTAGCTCTGCGAGAGGCCCTTCATGGGCTGGTAGAAGCGCGTGAGCGCGATCAGGTAGACGAAGAACGCCGGGGCCGACATGTCGGCGTTGTCGCTCTTCAGGATGATGTAGGCGCCGGCGCAGATCACCAGCCCCATGACGAGGATGTTGACAATGTCAACGAACGGTCCGCCCGCGAGGCGGATCATCTCGCGGCGGATCTGCCGGCGCGTGATGGCGCGCGACTTCTCGCGGAAGCGCTCGCGCTCGAACTGCTCCGTGCCGAAGACCTTCACGATGGGGAGGCTCTGCAGCGTCTCCGCGATCACGTCGATCAAGCGCACGTCCTCCTCCTCGTCCTGGCGGGCCATGCGGCGGAGCTTGTTTCCCGCGACGGCGAGCGGCACCACCACGAGCGGGAGCGCGACCGCCGCGATCAGCGTGAGCCGCGCGTTGAGCACGAACAGCACGAGGAGGTTGAAGAGGATCTTGAAGGGGACCGTCGCGGCGTTGCCCACCAGCGCGCCGAAGATCGTGCGCACCTGCCGCACGTCGTTGTTGAGGCGCCCGATCAAGTCGCCGGTCGTGCCCTCGCGGAAGTGCGAGAGGTCCAGCGCCAGGCTCCGGTCGTAGAGGTCCATCCGGATCTTGTTGCTGGCGAAGAGGAACGCCTTCTGGAGCTGGAACTTGGAGTAGAACTCGAGCAGCGCGTTGAGCGTCTGCGCGGCGAGCAGGACGCCGACGATCCAGAACACGGCGCGCTCGCGCTCCTTCTCCTGGAAGCGGGCCATCCAGAGCTCGCCGTCCTGCCGGAGGCGGTCCCAGTGGTAGTCCGTCGAGGCGCCGAGGGTGCGCTCGCCGGGGGACCGCTCCGCCCAGCGGGCTTCGCGCTCCGCCGCTTGCGCTTCGAGGCGCTCGATGCGGGGCGCGCTGCCTTCGGGATCGAGGATCACCTGGAGCGCCGGCAGGAGCGCGAGGATGTTGGCGGCGCCGATGAAGCTGGCGAGGATGCCGACCAGGACGCCGGCGAAGACCAGGCGGCGGTACGACTTCAGGTAGGCGATGATGCGGACGACGGTGTTGCGCTGCGTGAGGATCCAGAGCGCGCGGGCCTTGGACGGGCGGCGCCCCGTGTCGGTCGAGGGGCGGGCCACGTCGTCGGCGGAGGTTGGCTGGTCGGGATCGAGGAGGCTCATCGGAGGGGCAATGCGACGCCGGTGGGCGCGTCGGCGCAAGCCGCTGTTTCGCGCCGCGTCAGCGAAGCGCCCAGAGCAGGCCCGTGATGGTGAACCCGTCGAAGACCTCGCCCTCTGCGATGGCGGCGTGCACCTCCGCGCGGTCGAAGGCGCGCAGGCCGTGGATCTCGTCGGTGTCGAGCGGAGCGTCCGGATCCTCCGCGATGCCCGTGGCGCGGTAGAGGACGAAGCGCTCGTTTCCGAGGCCCGGCGCGGGGTGGTACTCGCCGAGGCGTTCGAGCCTTGCGGCGCGGTGGCGCGTCTCCTCCGCCAGTTCGCGGAGCGCGGCCGCCTCGAGATCCTCGCCCGGGTCGGCGCCGCCGGCGGCGATCTCCCAACCCCAGCGGTCGACCGTATAGCGGTAGTGCAGCCCCAGCAGCACGCGCCCGTCCGGGAGCACCGGCACCACGCCGACGCCGACGCGCTGGTAGTCCACGACCCAGTGGTTGAGCAGTGCGCCGGAGGGCACGGCGACCTCGTCGCAGTGCACCTTGATCCAGCGGTTTTCGAGGTGGGTGCGGCGGGAGAGCCGGCGCCAGGGCGGCGGCGCGCTCAACGGCGGCGCCCGGCGTCCGCGGCGCGGAGCGCCTCGGCCAT
>JANRJK010000007.1:0-13276 GCA_033764015.1 Candidatus Sumerlaeia bacterium
AGCAAATCGTCGACCGACGGCGGCAGCACGAGCAGCTGCTCGCGGTCCATGGGAGCCCAGTTCTTCATCGCCAATGCCTCGCGCCTCGGGAGCTACCCTCGGGCGAGCGAACGAGGGGCCAAAGTCCGACAGGCTGCTAGCAGTAGGAACACCACGCGCAGCAGCATCCCCCGCCGCCAGGGCGCGCCGTAGCGGATGAACGGGTTGTCGCGGTGGAACTCCGCGATGGCGGCGAGTTCCCGCCGGAGCCGCTGGATCATGGGCGCGCCCTCCCCGCGCGGGGTCCGGCGCGGGGCCGGGATCCCCTCAGCCCACCGCCCGCTTCAGGTCCGCGAGCATTTCCTCCATGCTCGAGTAGCGGTTGTCGGGCTTCTTCTCGATGCACTTCATCACGACGCGCTGCAGCTCCGGCTTGATCTTGTCGGGCAGCGGCGGGGGCGGCGTGTGGATGTGGTGGTACTCGATGTTGCCGAGGTAGAAGGGCGGGTTGCCGGAGAGCAGCTCGTACATGACGATTCCGAGCGCGTAGATGTCACTGCGGGCGTCGATGCTGGCGCCGGTGATCTGCTCGGGGGCCATGTAGAGCGGCGTGCCGATGACGGCGGTGCCGGACTTGGTGCCGTCGTCGCCCTTCAGCATCTTGGCGATGCCGAAGTCGGTGATCTTCACCGTGTTGGCCTTCGTGATCATGATGTTCGCGGGCTTGATGTCGCGGTGGATGATCCCGAGCTGGTGGGCGTGGCCGATGCCTTCGCCGATCTGCGTGATGTAGTAGAGCACCTGCTCGGCGCTGAGCGTGGTCTGGTCGGCCTGCATGCGCTTCAGGTCGGTGCCCTCGATGTACTCCATGGAGATGAAGCGCTTCGAGCCGCTCTCGAACATGTCGTGGATGCGGACGATGTTCGGGTGCGAGAGCTTGCGGGCGGCGCGGGCCTCGCGCTTGAAGCGCTCGACCGCCATCGGGTCCTGGCAAAGGAAGTCGTTGAGCACCTTCAGCGCCACGATCTCGTCCAGCGTCTTGTCCTTCGCCTTGAAGATGATGCCCATGGAGCCGCGGTTGATCTCTTCGATGATCGTGAAGCGCGAGTCGCGGAGCACCTGGGCGAACTTCTCCTGCGAGTCGTCGCCGGCCTGCAGCTTCACGCGGAACTGGAGCTTCTTGAGGCGCACCTTGGCGTCGCGGTACTCCGGGTCGTTCTCGACGAGGCGCGTGTAGACGTCGATCGCGTGGTGGAGCTGCTCCGTGCGCTCCATGTCGCCGGCGAGGCGGTAGATGATGTCCTTCACCTCGTCGGTGAGTTCGAGGCTCTTGAACTTCTGCCAGGCGAGGTAGTGGAGGTTCTGCTGCCAGTGGCAGAGGCCGAGGATCTTGGTCGAGCGCGTCTCGTAGCCCGGGAGCTGGACGAGTTCCTCGAGGATCGCGATGGCGTCGTCCATGCGGTTCGACTTGAGGAAGATCTTCACGAGCTTGTACTGCGCGGCGGGGTCGTTCTGCTGCTCGATGCGGAGGCGGTAGAGGCGTTCCAGGAGCGCGGTGTCGGTGGGCTGCGGATCGGCCTTGGCGGCGGCTTCCGCGTCCTCGCAGGCGCCGGTGGCGTCGCCGACGGCCTCGCGGAAGAGCGAGCGTTCGCGGCGCACGGAGATGCTCTCGCCCGTGCGCGCGTAGCAGAGGTCGATGAGCGATTCGAGGCGGTCGCGGTAGGCCTTCGCGTGGACCGTGCGCAGGTCGTTCAGGTCGCGCAGGAGCGCGGCCTCGTCGGCGCCCATGAGGTGGAGGAGCACCTTCGCTTCGAGCACCTCGTAGCTGCGCTGCGCGGGCGCGGGCATGGCGTCGAGCGCGGCGAAGGCGCGGGCGATCGCCGCGGCGTCGGCCTCCTTCGCGTTGCCGTCGCGGAGCGCGGGCTCGATTCGGAGGAACTCGGCGGGCAGCCCGGTCGGGGGCGCGGGGCTGGGGGGCGGGGTCGGGAGCGCGTCGTGGCCGCTCGGCTTCCTGGGCATGCCCTCCGCGGGCATCATCTCCGTGCGCATGTTGGACAGGTCCACCTGCGTGGCGGCGAGCGGCGTCTCCGCCTCGGTCCAGCGGCGCTGTTCGCCGGTGCCGGTCTCGTCCGGATCGCTGGTGCGGGCGGCGGGCGCGGGGCGCGCGGGGGGCTGCGGCTTGGGCGGGAGCGGCGGGGGGGCCTGCTTCTCGGTCGGGGGCACCGCCTCCGGCTTCAGCTTGATCGGCAGCGGCGTCACGTTGGCCGAGTCCGTGATCCCGGTGCGCGGGCGCGTTCCGACCGGCTGGCCGGGGGGCGGGGCGACGGGCTTGGGCGGGAGCGGCGCCGGCTTGGGGGCCGCCGCCGGGGGCGGCGGGGGGGCAGGCGCCTTGGCTTCGAGCGGCGCGGAGCCGCCTTGCGACTCGGAGAGCATGGCGAAGGAGGTGCCCTCCGCGGCCGCGCGGTGCTGGTCCTCCGCGCCGGGCTTCAGGTAGCGCACCTGCGAGGACGAGTCGGACCCCTTGGGGATCTGCACGGAGCGGCCCGGGATGGCGCCGGGCGACAGGGCGCCGCCCTGCTTGCCGGAGCCGCCGCGCGCGCCGCGCGCGAGCGCGCCGCCGACGGTCGCCGAGGAGCGCGAGGTGCGCTTCTTGCGCCGCGAGCGGCGCTCGTCCGCGTCGAGTTCCGAGTGCAGCACCGTCAGCGTCTTCTCCACGCCGGAGCCGAGTTCGGTCGCGCTGATCTCCATCACGCCGTCGGCGTTGATGAAGAACGTCACGCGGATGCGGGGGACGCCGGCCGCCGCCGCCGGGATGTCCGAGAGGGCGAACTTGCCGAGGCTGCGGTTCTCCGCCGACTGCTCGCTGCCGCCCTGCAGGATGTGCACGTTGACGAAGGACTGGTTCGGCTCCGTGGTCGTGAAAACCTTCGCCGCTTTGATGGGGATTGTCGAGTTCTTCTCGATGATCTGCGAGAACTTGCCGTCCTTCACTTCGATGCCGAGCGCGTGGGGCGTGACGTCGAGGAGCGTGACCTCCTGGATCATGCCGCCGAAGATGCCGGCCTGGGCCGCGGCGCCGAGCGCCACCACCTCGTCCGGGTTCACGCCCTTGAACGGCGCGATGCCGAAGAAGTCGCCGACCAGGTCCTGCACGAGCGGCACGCGCGTCGAGCCGCCGACCAGGACCACCTTCGAGATGTCGCGCTTCGACAGCCCGGCGTCCTCGAGCGCGCGGCGGCAGCAGCGGATCGTGCGCTGGACGAGCGGCTCGACCAGCTCCTCGAACATCTTGCGCGTGAGCGTCATGTCCAAGTGGATCGGCTGCCCTTCGTGGTAGGACACGAAGGGTAGGCTGAGGCGGGCGGTCTGCGCGGTCGAAAGCTCGATCTTGGCCTTCTCCGCCACCTCCTTGAGGCGGCGCAGGCTGGAGGCGTCCGCCCGCAGGTCCACGCCGTGCTTTTCCTCGAAGAGGTTCGCGATCATCTCGACGATCGCCGAGTCGAGGTCGTCGCCGCCGAGGCGGCTGTCGCCGGTGGAGCAGAGCACCTCGAAGGTCTTCTCGGAGATCTCGAGGACCGTGATGTCGAAGGTGCCGCCGCCGAAGTCGTACACGGCGATCACCTCGTCCTTCCCGCCGCTCTTGCCGAGGCCGTAGGAGATCGCGGCGGAGGTGGGCTCGTTGATGAGGCGGAGCACTTCGAGGCCGGCGAGGTTCGCCGACTCGATCACGGCGTTGCGCTGGATGTCGTCGAAGTAGGCGGGCACCGTGATGACGGCCTGCGTGATGTCTTCGCCGAAGCGTTCGCAGGCGTTTTGCCGGAGCTGCTTGATGATGAGCGCGGCGAGCTGCTCGGGGCGGTAGCCGGCGCCGTCGATCTCGATCAGCAACTGGCCGTCGTGCGAGACCACGTCGAAGGGGAACTGCTCGCCGGACTCCTCGATGTCCTCGAAGTCGCGCCCGAGCAGGCGCTTGATGCTCGAGATGGTGCGCTTGGGGTTCGTGGCGGCCTGGCGGCGGGCCTTCTCGCCGACGAGCACTTCGCCAGTCTCCGTGAAGGCGATGATCGAAGGCGTCTTGTTCTCGCCCTCCGCCGAGGGGACGACGACCGGCTCGTGCCCCTCCACCACCGCCACGACGGAGTTGGTCGTGCCGAAGTCGATTCCGATGATGCGGCTGTTGTTGCCTTCCATGGGGGGGACCATTGGCGCGTGGCGGTGCGGGCGTGCGGACCTGGACGCGCGGGCGGACGACCACTTGGGTGCCGCGCGCCTTCCGGCGCCTCGAAAGCAAGACGTGAGGATAGCGCGGAGCCGCCGCCTCCGCGCAAGCAGCAGTTGGGACCGCCGCGAATCCGAGATAACCGGTTGCCCCGCGCCGCGCCGGGGCCAGCATATGCCCCAACAATCAAGGGGTTTATCAGGCCATGGACGCAGTCATCGTCTCCGCCGTCCGCACACCGGTCGGCAAGTTCCTCGGGGGCCTGGCGCCCCTCTCCGCGCCCGCGCTTGGCGCGATCGCGCTCAAGGCGGCGCTGGCCCGCGCGCACGTTCCCGCCGACGCGGTGGACGAAGTCGTCATGGGTTGCGTGGTCGCCGCGGGGCTGGGGCAGAACCCCGCCCGCCAGGCGCTGATCCACGCCAGCATCCCCCCGACCAAGAGCGCCTACACGATCAACATGGTGTGCGGCTCGGGGCTCCGCGCGGTCGCGCTGGCGGCGCAGGCCATCGCCGCGGGCGACGCCCACTGCGTCCTCGCGGGCGGCATGGAAAGCATGAGCAACGCCCCGTACCTCCTGAAGCAGGCCCGCACCGGCTACCGGATGGGCAACGGCGAGCTGGTCGACGCGATGGTCCACGACGGCCTCTGGGACGTGTACGAGGACTACCACATGGGGATGACCGGCGAGCTCGTCGCGGAGAAGTACGGCATCACCCGTGGCGAACAGGACGCCTACGCCTGCGAATCGCACCGCCGCGCGATCGCGGCCATCGACGCCGGAGCCTTCAACGACGAGATCGCACCGGTCGAGATCGCGCAGAAGAAGGGCGCGCCCGTTGTCGTCTCCGCGGACGAGGGCCCCCGCCGCGACACCACCATGGAGGCGCTCGGCAAGCTGCGTCCGGCGTTCAAGAAGGACGGCACCGTGACCGCCGGCAACGCGCCGCCGGTGAACGACGGCGCCGCCGCGGTGCTCGTGATGAGCCGCCAGCGGGCGAAGGAGCTCGGCGTCACGCCGATCGCGCGAGTCGTCGCCAGCGCAACGGGGCACTTGGAACCGAGGTGGGTGATGCTCGCGCCCATCGAGGCGGTTCGGAACCTCCGCGCGAAGACCGGCCTCTCGAACGCCCAGTTGGACGGCATCGAACTCAACGAGGCGTTCTCCGTCCAGGCGATGGCATGCA
Source organism: Candidatus Sumerlaeia bacterium (assembly GCA_033764015.1). Taxonomy (GTDB): domain Bacteria; phylum Sumerlaeota; class Sumerlaeia; order SLMS01; family JANRJK01; genus JANRJK01. The sequence continues at coordinate 5,383 of JANRJK010000007.1, forward strand.
CGCGGGAGCTCGAGATGGATCCCGCGCGCGTCAATCCGGACGGCGGCGCGGTGGCGCTGGGCCACCCGATCGGCGCCAGCGGCGCGCGCATCCTGACAACACTGCTGCACCGGCTCCGGCGCGAGGGCGGCCAGCGCGGCCTCGCCTCGCTCTGCCTCGGCGGCGGCGGCGCGGTCGCCCTCGCCGTGGAAATGGAATCCTGAGAACCCCGGGCAAGGAGGCCCCTCCCATGAAGAACCTCGTCTGCGTGGCCGGCGCCGGCACCATGGGCAACGGCATCGCGCATGTGTTCGCCCAGTCCGGCTGGCGCGCGCTCATCGTCGACCAGTCCGACGCCGCGCTCTCGAAGGCGCTCGCCACGATCAACGCCAACATGGACCGGCAGGTGAAGAAGGGGGCGCTCACGGAGGACGCGAAGGCGGAGGCGATCGCCCGCGTCACCACCTCGACGTCGCTCGATTGCGCCAGCGAGGCGTGCCTGCTCGTCGAGGCGATCTTCGAGGACGAGGCGGCCAAGAAGGCGCTCTTCGCGCGAGCCGACGAAGTGGTGAACGCCGATGCCGTCTTCGCCTCGAACACCTCCTCGATCTCGATCACGCGCCTCGCCTCCGCGACCAAGCGGCCCGACCGCTTCATCGGCATGCACTTCATGAATCCGGTGCCGGTGATGAAGCTGGTCGAGGTGATCCGCGGCCACGCCACCTCCGACGCCACCTGCGCCCGCGTGATGGAGATCTCCCGCGAGCTCGGCAAGGACCCGGTCGAGGTGAACGACTACCCGGGCTTCGTCTCGAACCGCGTGCTGATGCCGATGATCAATGAGGCGGCTTTCTGCCTCATGGAGGGCGTCGCCACGCGCGAGGCGATCGACACGGTGATGAAGCTCGGCATGGCGCACCCGATGGGGCCGCTGCAGCTCGCGGACTTCATCGGGCTCGACGTCTGCGTGAACATCCTGCACGTGCTGCACGAAGGACTCGGCGATCCCAAGTACCGCGCCTGCCCGCTTCTGCGCAAGATGGTCGCCGCGGGACACCTCGGCAAGAAGTCCGGGCGGGGGTTCTATGACTACGCCTGAGCCCGCGGTCCTCGCGCCCGGCGCGGTGCTGCTGCCGGAGTGCCGCTTCCGCCTCGACGGCGGCGCGATGTTCGGCCACGTGCCCAAAGTGGTCTGGTCGCGCATGATCGAGACGGACGAGCAGAACCGCATCGCGCTCGCCTGCTGGCCGCTGCTCCTCAGGCACCCCGCCGGGCGCATCGCGCTGGTCGAGACCGGCATGGGCGCAAAGTGGTCGGCGAAGGATGCTGCGGTGTACGCGCTCGAGCAGTGGCCACTACGCCAGTCCCTCGCCGCGCAGGGAGTCGCGCCGGAAGACGTCACCGACGTGGTCCTTACTCACCTGCACCTCGACCACGCGGGCGGCAACACGGAGCCCGGCCCGGGCGGCGCGCCGGTGTGCGCCTTCCCCAACGCGGTGTTCCACGTCCAGCGCGGCGAATGGGAGCGCGCCCGCAATCCCGACTTCCGCAGCCGCCCCAGCTACCGCGCGGAGAACTACGACCCGATCCCCGCGGATCGCTGGAACCTGATCGACGGCGAGGCGGAGCCGCTGCCCGGCGTGCGTGTCGCCCCCTCGACCGGGCACACGCTCTGGCACCAGAGCGTCTTCGTCGAGTTCACCGAAACGCCGATCCACTACCTCGGCGACCTTGTGCCGAGTTCCCACCACCTGAAGCCGCACTATGTGATGGGCTACGACCTGTATCCGCTGGAAGTGATGGCGAACCGGGCTAAGTTCCTCGCCGCCGCGGCGGAAGCGAACGCCGTGTGCGTCTTCGAGCACGATGCGCACACCCCGCACGGGCGCATCCAGGCGGACGGCAAGGGCGGCTTCCGGCTGCGGGCGTAGCGGGACGCGCTACGCCCCCTGCATCGCCTCGGCGGCGGCGGTTTGGCGCTTGGCGATGGTGAGCTGCCGCAGCCGCTTTGCGCCGGCCTTGATGTAGTTGAAGGTCTGAGTGGGGCCGCCCGCCTTGGTGAGCATGCGCGCGATGTACTTTGGCCGAAGGTACATGCGCAGCAGCGCCTTGCGGCGCCACTCCATCAGTTCCGCCGAGGAGATACCCGAGAGCGTCTTCAACGCGCCGTGCGCGTAGCCCGCGCGCGACGGGTCGTAGCCCTCCTCGAACAGGTTCTCGCGCAGCGCGATCTCGTGCAGTTCCGTGCCCGGCAGCGGCGTCGCGATGTTGAAGTCGAAGAAATCCGGGTCGAGTTCCTCGACGAAGCGGTAGGTGCGCTCGATCGTCTCCCATGTTTCCCACGGGAGGCCGACGACCATGAAGGAGTGCACGCGGAGGCCGGCGCGCTTGCACACGGCGACTGCGTTTCGCGCCTGGTCGAGCGTGGCGTTCTTGCGCATCTTGTCGAGCATGTCCTGGTCGCCGGACTCGATGCCGAAGGCGACCACCCAGCAGCCCGCGGCCTTCATCGCGGCGGCGCGCTCGTCGTCCATGGTGTCCACGCGGCTGTTGCAGCCCCAGTGGATATCGAGCTTCTCGTCGCGGATCGCCTGGCAGAGCTGGAGAAGCCAGCGCTTGTTGATCGTGAACGTGTCGCCGTGGAAAAGGAACTCGCGGATGCCGTAGCGGTTCACGCACTCCTTCAGTTCCGCGATGACACTTTCGACGGATCGCGAGCGCACGCTGTAGTCCGTGAGCAGGCCCGCGGGGCAGTAGATGCACTTCGCGGGGCAGCCGCGGTTGCCGTGCACGACCGTGAGCGGATTGCTGGTTTCCGGCGAGATGTACACTTTGTTGAGCAGCAAGTGGCGCGCGGGGAACGGGAGCGAGTCGAGGTCCTCGCGGAGCACGCGCTTGCCGCTAAAGAGGATGCCCGCTGGCGCCTCCGCGACCGCGGCGGGGGCGGCGGCGGATTCGCGCTCCTCGCGCTTGGCTGCGATGCGCGAGGTCTGCGACTTCTTCACCGGCGCGGTGCAATTGGGGGTGCGCTCGAGGCCGAGGCGCTCGAGCAGCTCTGCGCGGAAGTGCAGACCGCGCACCTCCGTCGGCGGCGCGCCGTTCACCAGCTCCTCGACCGATTCCTCCGACTCGTTCGGCAGGATCAGGTCGATCTCGGGATGGTCCGAGAGCACGTCGATGGCGTTGTGGACGACGGTCTCGCCCTTCACGGCGGTGATGACGGCGGGGTTGGCCTCCTTTGCGAGGCGGCAGGTTTCGATGTCGCCCTTGAGCGTCGCGGTGGTGGAGCTGACGACGAGGAGGTCTGGCATGAACTCCTTGAGGTCGGCGATGTACTCGTTCCATCCGCGGCGCGTGGCGGGGTAGTCCTCGATTCGGCAAAGGGCGCCGGAGCGCTCGGCGCAGGCGGCCGCCATGGCGAGCTCCATCGGCGGGAAGACGATCTGGACCGTTTGGTCCTCGACGGTGCACTGGCAGCGGTCGTCGCGCCGGTAGAGCCCGGTTGGGGGGTTCAGGAGGAGCACACGTCGGAGGGGGGTAAGCGTCATCTGGCGGGGTCGCCGCCCGGGCTTGGGACGCACCGGGCGCCTTTCTCAACCGGAATCCTAGGACGGGTTCGCGCGCCGCGCAACCGCGACGTGCTCCGTCCCGGATTTCGTGCTTATCTCCCCCGCCGGCCCGGGGGCGCCGTGAATCCCGCGCCGGCCGCGGGATTCACGGCGGCCCGATCGGCAAGTGCAGGGGTGGCGCCACGATCCTGTTGACGGGAGGGCATCCGCACCGGCCAACTGCTGGGCTTTTGTGGCGAAAGCCCCCCTCAATCCCTCCGGTGACATTGTCCATTATGGCAGCGACAGCGGCACAGCCCAGCGATGCGGCCCGGGGCCGCGCGGTCACCCTTGCGGGCGCCGCCGAGTTCCTTTCCGCGCACGACGACTTCCTCCTCGTCAGCCATGTCCGCCCCGACGGCGACTGCGTGGGCTCGATGGTGGGGCTCGCGTTGGCGCTGGAGAGCTTGGGCAAGCGCGTGGCCTGCTACAACGTCAGCGCGCCGCTCGGGCCGAAGCTGAACTTCCTCGAGGGCGCCGAGAAGGTGTCCGCCAAGCTGCCCGAGTGGACGCCGCGCTGCACTGTCTTCGTGGATTGCGGGGCGATCCACCGCGTGGGCGAGGGTTTCACGCCCATGGGCCCGTCGCTCAACATCGACCACCACCTCAGCAACGAGGGCTTCGGCGACCTGAACTACATCGATATCGATGTGGCGGCGGTCGGCGAGCAGGTCTGGCTCCTGTGCGCCGAGCTGGGCGTCGAGGTGACGCCGCCGATCGCGAGCGCGATCTACCTGTCAGTCATGGCGGACACCGGAAGCTTCAAGTACTCGAACACGACGGGGAAGACGCTCGCGCTCGCGGGCAAACTCGCGGAGCTCGGGGCGGACGTCGCCACCATCGCGTCGGCCCACTACGAATCCCGGGACTTCAGCGAGATGAAGCTCTCCGGCATCGCGCTTTCGCGCCTGACCCTCGAGTTCGACGGCGCGCTCGTTTGGGGTGAGATCCTGCGCGGCGACTACCTGCAGTTCGGCGGCGAGGACGCGGAGCCGGAAGGCCTGGTGAACGAGATGCGCCAGATCCTCGGCGTGCAGGTGTCGATGCTGATCCACGAGCGCCCGTCCGGCGGCGCTCGGGTCGGCTTCCGCGGCAAGGGGATGGTGGACGTCGCGGCGATCGCGGCGGAGCTCGGCGGCGGCGGACACTTCAACGCCGCGGGCGCGGTGCTGCCCCCCGGGGACTACCAGCAGATCCGCCAACGCATCCTCGAGATCGCGCGGCGCCACATGGCCGCCGCCGTCGCGCGACGCAACGGCGCCTGAGCGCCCCGCGGCCTCAGCGCCGCGACAGCGCCTCGGACGCCTTCCGCAGGTCGTCCTCGACATCGACGCTGACCGAGTCGCGCGGGCTTTCCACGCAGACGATGGACATGCCCGCGTCGAGCGCGCGGAGCTGCTCGAGGGACTCGTAGCGTTCGAGCAGGCACGGCGGCAGCGCGACGAAGCGCTCGAGCGCCGCGCGGCGGTAGAGGTAGAGGCCGAGGTGCTTCTGGCCGTAGGGGACGCCCCCGGCCCGCCAATCCTCCGGGCGCCGCGGGAGTGACGGGATCGGCGAGCGGCTGAAGTACAACGAGCGCATCCGCGCGTCGCGCACCACCTTCACCACCATCGGGTTCTCGAAGTCCTCCGCCGACGGGATGGGGACGCAGACCGTCGAGATGTCGGCGCCGGGATCGGCGAGCAGCGCGCGGTGCGCGGCGCTGATCGCTTCGGAAGGCATCGTCGGCTCGTCGCCCTGCAGGTTCACCACGATGTCCGCCGCGCGCCCGGCGACCGCGGCGTGGACGCGGTCCGTACCGGAGGGGAGCGCCGGATCGGTCATCACGGGCTCGACGCCGCAGGCGCGGGCCACCGCCGCGATCTCCTCGTGGTCGGTGGCAACCAGAACCTCGTCCACTTCCGGCGCGCCCTTCGCCACGTCGCAAACCCAGGCGATCATCGGCCTGCCGTTGATTTCGCGGAGCGCCTTGGCGTGGAGGCGGGTCGAGCCGTGGCGGGCGGGGATCACACAGACGGTGCGCATATCGTGGAAGGGTCCTTGGGGTGAGGAGTCAGTCGCCGCGCTTCAGCCGGAAGTCCGGGCCGTAGGCGTCGAGCGGGGGATACTGGATCGGTTCGTGGCGGTCGAGCGCGAGGACATGATTGCGCCATGCTTCGAGGCGGGCGGCGCGATCCTCCGCGGAGATGCGGGCGGGCTGGTGCGTGAGGAAGGGCTCCAGCACCGTGAAGCCCGTGAAAAACAACATCCCGTGGTGGATCGGGAAGAGGATCTGCCGGAGGTCGCCGTTGAGCCCGTCGGGCTGGTACATCGATTCGGGGCCGCCGATCGTCACGGAGCAGATGGCGCGCTTCCCCTTGAAGACGCCGTTGGTGTACCAGCGCCCGCCCCCGTAGACCCGGCCCATGGCGAACACGCGGTCCACCCAGCCCTTCATGATGGCCGGCATGCCGAACCACCAGAGGGGGAACTGGAGCACCAGCGCGTCGCACCGGAAGAGCTTGTCCATTTCGGCGGCGATGTCGGGGGAGAAGCCGCCGCGCTCGGTGGCGTGCATTTCCTCGAGTTGCTGCTTGAGGTAGCCGGCGTCCTTCACCGTCGTGAAGTTGCGGCGGTCGGAGACAGGATCGAAGCGCATCGCGTAGAGGTCGGAGACCTCGACATCGTGGCCGGCCGCCTCGAGCGACTCGCGGGCGGCGCCGGTGAGCGCGCCGTTGAAGCTCTGCGGTTCGGCGTGGGCGTGGACGATGAAGACGCGCATCGGCTTGCTCCTCGGCGGCTAGGTCACTCCGTTCGCGGCGCGCGGCGCCACGAGAATTCCAGCGCCGCCTCGCGGCCCTGCGCCACACCCGTCACGTGGGCGCGGAGCGTGCCGTCGGGCGCCAGGGAGTACTCGATGCGCTGCGGGAAGTCGTGCTCGGGCGCGGTGAAAAGCGCGCGCCCCGCCTCCGAGGATTCAAGGCGGAAGGAAGTCGGCGGCGAGCCCTTGGGCTGCGCGACGTAGTACACGCCGTCGGGGCGGGCCTCGATGCGGAGGTACTCGAAGAACGGCCGCCGCCCGGGCGCGAGCTGGCGGTTCATCCCGAGCATCAACCCGTCCCGGGGCGCCATCCACTCCTCGCGCGAGAGGCCGTCGGGAGACTCCCACTGGCCGGAGAGCCAGGCGAGTTCCGCAAGCGGGTCGGCGGGCGCGGTGTCGGTTCGGGTCACCGGGGTGGACCTCGAGCAGGAGATGAGGAGAACGAGCGAAGCGGCGAGCGCGGCGCGGTAGGCGATCATGTGTAGTGGACTCCGGGTGGTGGAAAGAGAACACCGGGGACCCTTGCGGGCCCCCGGTGCGTTGGTGGATCAGGCATCGCTCCGCGGGCGGAGCGGGCCAGTCATGGTTCGCCTCAGGACCCGGACTCGATGATGTTCACCCTCATACCCATGAGGAGGAGCATGCGCTGCGAGGTGTCCTGCGCGGTGCCACCGGAGCGCGTGACGTTGAAGAAGATCACGTCACCAGGGGCCCACGTCGAGGTGTTGTAGGGAACGGACGGGTTCGAGAACGAATCGCCCGGCTCCGGGATCGTCACCGCGTTGATCGACGGATCGCCACCGCCCGGAAGGTCGACGAGGTCGACGCCTTCCCACTGGTTGTTGGCGCCGCCCGTGCCCAGGCCGGAGCCAAGGCGGTAGTACTGCGGCATCTGCGGCGTGGTGGCCAGCAGCCCCGCCTGCGTGAACTCCTTCTGGTTGAAGAAGTGGAACGTCAGGTCATAGAGGCCGTTGGTGCCCTCCGTACGCTCGGCAAGGTACAGCGTGAAGCTGACCCCGCTGCCCGGAACGAAGTCGCTCGGGAGCATGAACGACGTGGAGAGCGTGTCGATCTGGCCATCGCGAAGCGAATGCGCCCACGGCGACGGTCCAACGGTGCTGCCGCTGCCCGGAACGGTGAGGTAGTTGTTGAAGAGGTCGGTCTTCGCATTCACCGAGCGAACGTTCGAGGTGACGAACGCCGCGGACGGGATGTAGAGGCCACCCGAATCGCCGGAGGGACCCTCGGGACCCGCCGGACCAGTCGGGCCGGTTTCGCCCGTGGCACCCGTCGGACCCTGCGGGCCGGTTGCGCCAGTCGCGCCGGTCGGACCCTGCGGGCCGGTGGCACCGGTGGCGCCGGTCGGACCCTGCGGGCCGGTGGCGCCGGTGGCACCAGTCGCGCCCTGGGGGCCGGTTGCGCCAGTCGCGCCGGTCGGACCCTGCGGGCCGGTGGCTCCGGTGGCGCCCGTCGGGCCCGTGGCACCCGTGGCGCCGGTGGCACCCGT
>JANRJK010000008.1:0-98684 GCA_033764015.1 Candidatus Sumerlaeia bacterium
GCGGCTCCGGCCGCGGGCGGCGCCGCGGGGGCGGCCGCTGGCGCGGAGGGGCGCGGCGCCGAGGCGCCCGGCGACAGGGGCTTGCCCTTCAGCGACGCGTCGTAATCGGCCCGCTTCTTGGGGTCCTTCAACGTGTTGTAAGCTTGGCTGATGAGGCCGAGCTGCTCGCTGTTGCGCTTCGCGTCCTCGGGAGTGGCGGCCTTGTCCGGATGCAGGTCGCGCGCGAGGTTGTAGTACGCCCGCTTGACCTCGCGGTCCGGGGAGTCGCGGCTGATCCCGAGCAACTTGTAGTAGTCGTCCTGCGCCATGGGGGGAGCGGTCTTCCTGAGGTTCCGAACTACTGCGGGATGAGGGTGGGGCGGTTGCGGCTACTGGTCAACGTCATTTGGTTTTCGCTTCCCGCGCGGGAAAACCGCGTGTTTCAAGGGCCGGTAGACCCGCGCGCGGAGCCAATGGCCCAGCCGCGTGAACCAGGGGCGCGCCTCCCACTCGCGGAGCTCCTCCGGCGCCAAGCCGTCCGAGCACGACTCCCGCTTCAATTGCAGGAACCGCACCCGGTCGACAGCGACCAGAAGGCTCCACGCAAGGGCCGCCGGGCCTGACCTGAGGAGCGATTGCGTGAAGTCGAACAACCCCGGCTCGTCGCGCCCCGCGCCAAGCACCAGGAGGTTCTTCCGCCGGACATCGCCGTGGTTCACCCCGCGCCGGTGCATCTCCGCGAGGGCGGCCCAAAGGCGGTCGAAATAGGCAGGCGGGAGCTTGCCTTCCCGGTGCCTCGTCGGGAACGGCGTTCCCGCGAGCAGCTCCATTTCGATACGCCATGGCATAGGCCGTCCGAAGAGCCCTGGAACACCGGGAATCCCGGCCGCGGCCCGGAGCGCCGCAGCCTCGCGGCCCGCGAGCCACCGCCCCAGCGTGGCTCGCTCCCAGCGGGGGCGCTCCTCCCAGGTCTTCACCAGCACCGGCCCCGTGGGCCGCTCTTCCACCCAGATGGACGGGTGGCCCACCGTGCGGCCCCGCTTGAGGAGCCGCCTGCCGTCGCCGCTCACGTCGCCAGCAGCTCCTCGTGCAGCGCGCGCATCCGCCGCATCCGCGCCATCATCGCGGCGGGCGCCGCCTGGCCGGCGTCGAGCTGGCCGGACACCGCCCGCGCGAGCACCTCTTGCGGGGCCGGCTTCTCGGGGTAGTAGTCCTCCGCCGATTCGCGCAGCAGCCGCACCATCGACTGGATCGTCCGCAGCAGCGCGGAGTGCGAAAGCAGCGCCGCGGCCTGCTCCGACCCGAGCCGCCCCCGCGCAGCGAGCTCCGCGACCGTGGCGCCGAAATGCGTCTCCGGCGTGCCCGCGTCGCCGTCCGACAGGCGCAGCCAAGCCAGCGCGAAGTCGATGTCCCACAGTCCGCCGACCCCGCGCTTGAGATCGAACAGCGCCGTGCGCGGCAACTTCGAGGCGGCTTGGGTCCGCGCGCGCATATCGCGGATCTCCCGCCGCAGCTCCTCCCGCCCCGGCATCCGAGCGGCCCACTCGCCCCGCCACTCCGCCAGCCGCTCCGCGCCCCACGCCAGGTTCCCCGCCACGGGGCGCGCCTTTAGCAGGGCGATGAACTCCCAGGTCCCCGCTTCGCGCGCGTAGTAGCGCCGGACGCGCTCCGCGGAAACAGCCAATGGCCCGGTGGCCCCATCCGGCCGCAGCCGCAGATCCACCGGCCAGAGCGCCCCCGGGGACGCCTGCTCGCTGACGATCCGGACCAGCTCCGCCACGAAGGGCACAAAGGCCGACGCGGGGTCGTCCTCGGCGACGAACACCAGGTCGAGATCGCCGACCGCTGGCAGTTCGCCCGCGCCGAAGCCCCCCATTCCGAACAGGCACCAGCGCCCCGCGGGGACTTCGGAGGTCTCGCGCAGCAGGTCCACCACCGAGTCGAGCACCGACTCGGCGAGGCGGGCGCGCTTCTCCGCAACCTCGGCGGTCGTCGAGGTCCCCTCCAGTTCCGCGATCCCCATCAGGCATTGCTCGCGCTGGCGCCAAAGGCGCAGGCGGCGCAGCGCGTCCTCGCGGGTGAAGCGGAGCTTCGCCGTCTGCCACTCGCCCGAGACCCGCACCGCGCCTTCGTACTCGGGGACGAGGCCGGTGCCCGCCAGCAGGTCGTCCATCCACTCCGGGTGCGCGAGCACCAGCCGCGGAAGCAGCGGTCCCGTCCCGAGCGCGCGCAGCAGCATCGCGAGCACCTTCGGGTGGTCGGCGAACAGTTCGACGAACATGGAAGCGCCCTTCCACTCGGCGAGGAGCTGCGCCAACGCGCGGACCCCCGCCGGCGGGTCGGGGATCCGGGGACCCGCGGCGAGCACCGCGGGGATCATCCGCTCGATATGCTTTCCGCCGCGGGCGCTGGGGGCGTAGGTCGAGGTTCCGCCCACCAGTTCGCGCAGCGCGCGCAGCGCGTCCGGGGAGTCGAGGCCCGCGCGCACGAGCTGGTCGCGCGCGGCGCCGGCCGGCTCCTTGCCCATCGCGAGGTAGTCCAGCAGGCCCATCGCCTCCGGATCGCCCTCGCCCGAGGCGAAGTAGTGCCGGAAGCGCGCGTGCACGAACGCCCGCTCGCTGTCCAGCAGCTCCGCGAAGGCGGCCGGATCGGCCCAGCCGCAGCGGAGCGCGAGGTCCGCCAGCTCGGCCAGGTCCACCGGGAGCCGGTGCGTCTGCTCCTCGTGCATCATCTGGAGCGTGTGCTCGATGCGGCGGAAGAAGAAGTACGCCCGCCGCAGCGGGACCGCGTCCTCCTTCGGAAGCAGCCCCTTCTCCGCGAGCGCGTCCAGGCTGGCGATCGTGCCGCGGATCCGCAGCGACTGGTCCGTCACGCCGTGCGCGAGCTGGTGCAGCGCGACGATGAACTCGATCTCGCGGATGCCGCCGGTGCCGCGCTTGATGTCGCGGGTGCGGTCCTCCGGCGACAGCAGCTCGTGGTCGATGCGCCGCTTCAGCGCGGCCACCTCCTGCGCGAGCGCCCCGCGGCCCTCCGCCCGGAAGACGAACTTGCCGATCACCTCGTCGAAGCGCGCGGAAAGCTCCTCCGGCCCCGCGATGCTCCGCGAACGGAGCCACGCCACCTGCTCGAAGGTCCGCCCCTGCCGTTCCAGGTAGGCCGCGAAGGCGGCGAAGCTGATCGCGAGCGGGCCCGCCGCGCCGTCGGGGCGAAGCCGCGTGTCCACGCGGTACAGGCGCCGTCCCTCCCACGGCTCGTTGACTGTCTCAACGATCCGCGCGGCCGCGGTCGTGAAGAACTGGTGGTTCGAAATCCTCCGCACCCGGCGCCCTTCCGCGTCGGCGGCGCCCTCCGTCTCGCCCTCGCAGCCGTAGACGAACACGAGGTCCACGTCGGAGCTGAAGTTCAGCTCCTCCGACCCATGCTTGCCCATCGCGTACACGCAGAGCGCCGGAGCGAGCCCCTCCGCGCCGGACGGCTCCCCGTGCTTCTCCGAAAGGTCCGCCACCACGCGGTCGTACACCACCCGGACGATGGCGTCCGCGAGGTGCGCCAGCTCGCGCAGCAGCACGTCCTCGCGCGCGAACTCGCCAAGGTCCCGGAGCCCGATGCGCAGCAGCTCGCGCCGCTTGTAGGCCTGCACCGCCGTGCGGAACGCCTTCCAATCCAGCGCGGCGGTCTGCCCCTGGAGTTGCAGCACGTAGTCCTCCGCCGACTTCTCGCGCCGCAGCGCCGTCGTGCGGAACATCTGCGCCAGCCGCTCGGGCGCCTCGACGATGATGTCGCTCAGGTACTGGCTGAAGGAGAAGAGCGAGAAGACCAAGTGGCGGTACTCGGTGTTCTCGAGGAAGCCGTGCACGACGATCTTCCGGTCCGGCACCGCCTCCAGGTAGCGGATCAGGTTCCGCAGCCCCATCGCCGGATCGGCCACGTAGCGCAGCGTGCGCAACAGCTCCGTTCCGGCGCTCCCCGGGAATCCGGCGACGACCGCCTCGAAGGCCGGAAGGAACGGCAGCGCGCGGGCCGCCTCCGCCTCGGGCCAACCAGCCTCGCGCAGTGGCTCCGCGGCGGCGCTCAAGACTCGTCCTCCGCGGCGAAGTGGATCGCTCCCGGCATGAGCGGCGGCGCGGCGAGATGCTCGCCCACGGCCACCCCCGCCCAGCCCGCCCAGATGTCGCCGTCCTCCGGCAGCGCCTCATCGGGGCGTCCGTAGAGGGTGGACTCGAGGATCACCGTGGCGCGCCCCACCTTGGCCGGACGCGTCGGCAGCGTGAACCAGTGCCAGTGCCGCGAGTCCGGATCGAGCGCCTGCAGCAGCACCTTCTGGAAGAGCCGGTAGGTCTCGCCGTCCTGCTGGATCTTGATGGAAAAGGAAACGCCCGGCCGGTGCCGCAGTCCCGGCAGGCAGGGTTCGAGCGCGATGCCGAAGCGCACCAGCGAGCGCGCGCCGAGCGTCGTCTCCCAGGAAATCTGCGACGGTACGCGGAGCGCGATCACCGGGGATCCCGGGTTCAGCCCGCCGAATCCGCGCACCTCGACCGCGTGCTCGTGCGGCGAGCGCACGGCGCCGTAGGCGAAGTCGCTCAGCGCGTCCAGCGCCGCGTCGTGGTCCCGCTGGTGCTGCGCGGCGCGCTGGCGGGCGTCGATCGCGGCTAGCCCCCGTCGCGCGCCTTGCAGCGGCCGCAACAGATCCTGCTGGTCGTACGGCGAGGCGCAGATGAACTGCGTGGCGATGGTCGGCGCAGGCTCCGTGTCGCGCCACGCGGACACCTGCGGCCATGGGCGGAACACCTCGTAGCCCACCGACGCGACCGGCAGCGAGTCGGCGAACTTCACCGTGTCCTCCAGCGTCGAGGCGCTCTCGTTCGGGGCGCCGAGGAGGAAGTGGGCGTGCGTCTGCACGTTCGCCTTCGCGAGCAGTTCCACCGCCTCCCGCACCGCCGGATTGCCCACGTTGACCGTCGAGAAGCGGGCCCGGAACTTGTCGTTTCCCGACTCGAGGCAGAAGCGCGCGCGCCTCAGCCCCGCGCCCGCGAGCAGCCGCACATTCGCCTCCGTGAGGTGCTCCGCGGCGCTGTCGATGCGGAAAGGCAGCCCAACCTCCTCCGCCCAGCGGCCCGCGAACTCCTCCACCCAGCGCGTCTGCCAGGGGAAGAGCTCGTCCACGAAGTCGATCGCCGGCGGCCGCAGCGCCTCCTTCAGGAAGAGCGCCCGCTGGATCACGCGGTCCACCGGCAGCGTCTGGTAGAAATCCCCGGTGTCGTGCAGCGGACGCAGGAGCGGCTCCGCGGAGAAGAGCGAACGGAAGGGAAAGCCGCGACTGGCCTGCAGCGGCGCCGAACCGGTCACCTTCAGCACGTGGCGCGGGCGCAGGTCGGACAGCCGCGGCTCCGGCAGGTCGGCGAACGGGACGAGCCTCGGCGTGGCGGGGGAGAGCACCCACCCGCGCGCGCCGCGCCACCACAGGCCGGGCACGTCCTCCTGCGCCTCGCCGGAAAGGTGCCACGCGGCAAGACCAAGGAGGCCTTCGTAGTAGTCGCCCAGCAGGATTCCCTGCGCCATCGAATGGTTCGAGAACTCCTGCGTGCAGAGCGTTCCGAGCGTGCCGCCGACCACCAGCGCCGACGCCAGCTCCGGCGCCGAGCGCGCCGCCTCGTCGAAGAGCCCGAGCGCGGCGCCGAGCTGCTCCTTCGGCACCGAGACGAACACCAGCCCCGGCTTGGAGCGCTTCCAATCCGCAAGGGCGGCGGAGCGCTGGCGGGGGCCCTTGAGCACCCGCACCTCGGCTTCCTGTCCCGCGGCCCGCAGGCCGGCCGCCGCCTGTGCGAGCTGGAGCCAGTCGCGCCACTGCACCGCGTTGCCGAACTCGACCAGCGCCAATTGGACCGGCGGTGCGTTCATGGACCTCGCTCCTGATGTCCCGCGGCGCGCGCGGGGGGCTTGGGGACTTGCCGTTGCCGAAAACTACGGCGCGGTTGGGCGGTCCGCAAGCGCCCCGTCGCCAGCCTCCGGCGCCGGCGATTCACGCCGCAACCGGGCGCAGTAGATCCGCGTCCCCATGATCGCCCCGATGGGGGGCTGGAACACTGGAGCGCAGCAGATCGGCAATCCGATGAGCGTCAGCACCGACCCCGCGGGCATGATCGAACGCAGGTTTGCCCGGAGGTATGCCAGCTTCGCGCGGAGCGGAATCCGCCGCCGGTCCATCGGGTACGAGATCGCATCGAGGTTCACCATCAGGAACATCGTCGCGACCGTCAGGAGCGGCCCGATGATCCACCCGAGGCACGGGATCACGCCGAGAAGAAGGCCGGTCACCGTGAGGAAGAGGCCGAAGGCCAGCCGTTGCGCTCCCTCCCATGCGGCATGGCGAATTGCTGCGGCGAACGTCAGGGGTGGCGCCAGGAGGTCGGGCCGGTCCGCCAGCAGTTCCTTCTCGAGCCGCTCTCCCATGAGGTCGCAGAAGGGGGAGGCGATGGTCGAGGCGAGCGAATAGCCGAGCACGACGGCCGCGATCGTGAGCGCGATCCGCAGGCCGGGCTCGCCCACGAAGGCGAACGCCTCCTTCCACCACACGCCGCTCGCGCTCCACGAGTCGAAGAGCGCCGGCGTGTCGAAGCTCCAGGCCCAGTAGCCGATCCCCGCCACCAGCAGGAGGTTGATCGCCAACGGCGCCAGGACCATCCACCAGAGGTCGCTGCGGCCAAGGAGGAACAGGAAAGCCTCCAGCGGCATCGTCGCCCGCTCGCGTTGCGGAACGGTGTCGGGGCGGGCTTCCGGTTGCGGCGGCATCGCTCGGTCGGTCCTCCTGTGACACGAGTTTCAGCCTCGCCTGAAGGCGACGCAAGACTTCACGGAGCGACGCGCGGACATGGCCGACGGCACGCAGGAACCCCCACCCCCCGACATCGCCATCGAGCCCCCCGCCTACGCGCTCTCCGCGGCCGCGGAGGAGATCCAGACGCTTCTCCAGGCGCGCTATCCCGTGCTCGCGGTGCTCTCCTGGGAGGAGGAGCGCGTGCTGTCAAACCTCGAGGTCGTCGCCGGCCGCCTCGGCAAGGCGCTGTACTCCTGGACCGTCAGCCGCGGCCTGATGCGCTACCGCGCGTCGCTGTCGATGCGCGCCGAGGGGAAGAAGGGCACCAAGGACCCCATCGCGGCGCTCCGCGGAGTCCTCGAAATCACCGAACCGGCGGTCGTCGTGCTCCGCGACTTCGAGCCGTTCCTCAAGGAGTCCGCCGTGCGGCGCACGCTGCGCGACCTGTCGCTCACGCTCCGCCACACCTACCTCTCCGTGGTCCTCCTCGGCCCTCCCTTCACGATCCCGAAGGAACTCGAAAAGGACATCACGCTGGTGGACTTCCCGCTGCCCGCCAAGCCGGAGGTCGAGGACCTCCTGCACCGGATCGAACTCGAGGTGAAGGCGGAGGACGGCTTCCGCATCGCGCAGGAGCCCGCCGAGCGCTCGGCCCTCGTCGAGGCCGCCCTCGGCCTCACGCTCAGCGAGGCGGAGAACGTCTTCGCCAAGGCGCTCGTCGCCACCGGTCAGCTCACCTCCGCGGAGGTGCCCTACGTCTTCGGCGAGAAGCGCCAGATCATCCGCAAGAGCGGGCTGCTGGAGTACGTGGACCTACGCGAGCGCCTCGAGGACATCGGCGGCCTCGACAGCGTGAAGCAGTGGCTGCGCGAGCGGGCCCTCGCCTTCACCCCGCACGCGCGCGACTTCGGCCTTCCGCCGCCGAAGGGCATCCTCTTCACCGGCGTCCAAGGCTGCGGGAAGTCGCTCTGCGCGAAGGCCGTCGCATCGCTCTACAACATGCCGCTGCTCCGCCTCGACATGGGGCGCGTCTTCGCCAGTTTCGTCGGCGAGTCGGAGTCGCAGATCCGCCAGGCGCTCCAGCTCGCCACGAGCGTCTCGCCATGCGTGCTGTGGATCGACGAGATCGACAAGGGGCTCGCGGGACTGAAGGGTAGCGGCGCCTCCGACAGCGGCACCACTCAGCGCGTCTTCGGCACCCTGGTGACCTGGATGCAGGAGAACAAGGCTCCGGTCTTCGTCGTCGCCACCGCCAACAACATCCACCACCTGCCGCCGGAGGTGCTCCGCAAGGGGCGCTTCGACGAAATCTTCTTCGTCGACTTGCCGGACCTTCCCGCGCGCCGCCAGGTGCTCGGCGTCCATCTCCGGCGCCACCGGCGCGACCCGTTCCAGTTCGACCTCGATGCGCTGGCGGAGCTCTCCGACGGATTCAGCGGCGCGGAACTCGAGGCCGCCGTAGTGGACGGACTTTTCCGTGCGCTCCACGACGGGCGCGAACTCGAGACCGGGGACGTCGCCGCGGCCATCGCCGCGACCTATCCGCTCTCCCGCACCATGAGCGAGGAGATCCGCGGCATCCGTGAATGGGCGAAGGGTCGCGCCCGACCCGCCGCCTGATGCGCCCGCCCCGCCACTGGAACCGCACCATCGGCGCCGTCAAGCTGCCGGAGGAGGAGTTGCGCTTCGTCTTCTGGGGGCATTCCGAGGAGGGGCCGGAGGAAGCGCTGCGCCAAGCGGAGGAACTGCTCCGCCACGCGCACCGCCACTTCGAGCACCCCGCGTCCGTCGCTTGGGAGTACGGCTACCAGCGGTCGCCGCTCCGCGAGCTGCTCGTCGAGGAACTCTTCGACGACGGCGTGCTCGCGGCCTTCACCACCCGGACGCGCTACGGGGCCCTGGCGCTCAACACGGACCGGGTGCTGTTCGCCGATGTGGACCTCCCGCCGCCCGGGTGCCTCTACATCGGTCGAAGGGCCAAGTGGGAGGCTCGCGCCGTGGGCCGGGTTCGCGACCGCCTGGCGAGCCGCCCGGAGACACGCTCGCTGGGGCGGCGCCTCTACCGGACGCCGAACGGCATCCGCATCGCCTTCACGACGCCCGCGCCCGCGCCGCACCTGCCGGAGGGGCAGGCGCTCCTCGCGGCGTGCGGCGCGGACAAGCTGTACATGCGCCTCTGCCTGCGCCAGCAATGCTCCCGCGCGCGCCTCACGGCGAAGCCTTGGCGCTGCGGCCTCAAGGAACCGCCGCTCGCCTTCCCGCTCTCCGAGGAGGAGTGGCGACGCTACCGCGACTGGCTCGCCGCCTACGACACCGCCGCCGCGAAGCACGCCGCCTGCCGCTTCCTGGAAGCCTCCGGACCGCCCGCGGAGGGCGTCCTGGGCGAGATCATCCGCTACCACGACGAGGCGTGCGGCGCCTTCGAACCCCGGCCCCTAGCGTAGTCCTCAGCCACCGCCCCACTGGTTCTCGTTCTTCTCCTCGGCGCGCCCCGCCGACGACGCGCGGCGCACCGCTCCGTAGCCGTGCCGTCCGCGGATCGCGTCGATCGCCGCGTGCAGGCGCAGCTTCCGCTCGTCCTCCGCCGCGGCGAACAGGTCGAGCTGCGCGCGCCCGAACACGAGGTTTCCCGCGGCGACCCCCAAGAGCCGCACCGCCCGCCCGCGGTTCCAGTTCTCCGCGAGGAGCGTCCGCGCCGCCCGGAGCAGCTCGACCTCGTCGTCCGTCGGGTCCGCGAGCGACCGCGCCGCGGTGTGCGTCTCGAAGCCTTGGTAGCGGTACTTGAGCGTGACGAGCGCCGCCCGCGCCCCGTGCCGCCGCAGCCGGTTCGCGACCTTTTCGCAGAGGTTCGAGAGGATGCCGTCGAGGAACTCCGCGTCGCGCGTGTCCTGCGGGAAGGTCTCCTCGTGGCTGAGGGACTTCGGCGGCGCCTCGACAACGACCGGGGCGTCGCTTTCACCGCGGGCGCGTGCCACCAGCTCGGAGCCGTGGTCGCCGAAGAGCGCCCGCGCGCCCTCGGCGTCCAGCGCCGCCAGCTCGCCGCAGGTGCGGATGCCGTGCGCCTCCAGAACCGCCACGCTCTTGGGGCCGACGCCGGGGATCTTGCGCACCGGCAGCGTCGCGAGGAACGCCGCCTCGCCGCCACGCTCCACCACACGGACACCGGCGGGCTTCGCCATGCCGCTGCCCACCTTCGCGACCAGCTTGTTGCTCCCGATGCCGACGGAGCACGGCAGCCCGGTCTCCGCCGTGATGGTGCGCCGCAGCCGCTCCGCCGCGGTCGCGGGGACGCCCCACAGCCGCTCGGTCCCGGTCAAGTCGAGGTATGCCTCGTCCTGGCTCGCCATCTGTACTTGAGGAGTGAAGTGAAGCAGCGCCTCGTGGATCCTGCGCGAGTACTCGGCGTACTCCGAGAAGCCCCGCCCGACGAGGATCAGCTTCGGGCAGAGGCGGAGCGCCTCGGCGGTCGGCATCGCGGAGCGGACACCGTACGCGCGCGCTTCGTAACTGGCGGAGGCGATGACGCCGCGCCCCGCCGGGGAACCCCCGACCGCAACCGGCAAACCCTCGAGCGAGGGATCCAGCAGGCGCTCCACGGACACATAGAAGGTGTCCATGTCGAGGTGGGCGACGACGCGGTGGAACGGCGGCGGCGCGGGTTCCATGGGCCGCTTCTACTAGCGGCGGCGCTTGCGCGCTTCGTCGAGAAGCGAGCGCACCTCCATGTCGGTGGGGCGAAGCGACGCGGCCACGCTGAGGCACTGCACCGCGCGGACGAAGTCGCCTTGGTCGAAGGCGGCCTTGCCGGCGTCGTACTGGCGCGCGAACATCGACTTGGCGCCGCCATCCGGCGAGGCTTTGGGCGAAAGGTCCACCGTCGCATCCTGCCCGGTCACCTCGCCCGCCTGGGCCGGAGGCGCCTTCGGAGCCGGCGCTTCCGGAGCCTTCGCCTCCTCGGTTCCCGCACCCATCATCACGTCGGCGAACTGCGCCCCGAACTGGGTGTTCGACAGGTCGTCTCCCGTTGCCGGCGCGGGGGGATTCAACGAGAGGCCCGGCGCGCTCGTCTCGGCGAACATCAGCGACGAGAACGACATGGCGTTGGGATCGTCCTGTTCCTCGGCCGTAGGCTGGGGCGCCGGTGAACCGAAGCCGTCCAACGACACCGAGGAGAACTCGCCCGGCGCACGGTCGTCCACACCCGCGAACGCCAAAGTGTCGTCTCCCGCGGCGACGGGCGGTAGCGGCGCAACGTCGGCGAAGCCGGCGAGGTCGAGCGAGTCCGCAGGCGCTTCCGGCTCAAGCGGCATCGGCGGGAATGCGAGGGTTTGCGCGGATGCGATGTCGCCGCCAGGGGGGAGCGGGGGAGCGCCGGGTTTCGAGGAAAGGCCGCCCGGCTTCGTGCCAATCACGTCCTGCGACTGGCTGTCGCTCGCGTCGTAGTCCGTCGAAGCGCTGAACTCGCCCACCATCGACATCGGGCGTTCCGGCTCGCCAACGACGCCGGAGACCGGGATGGAGCCGCGGGAGATCCGTCCCGGCGGGACCACGACGTCGGTCTCGCTGTACGCCTCCGGCGTGCTGGGGGGTGCGTTCGATTCGCCGAATTCGGCGTAGAATTCCTGGGTGTTCGGGGTGCCTTCGACCATGCCGGGCATCGCGAACGGCTGGGGAGCGGTCGCAGTGTTCCGGTCCGCGAGGACGCCGCCCGCGGGCTGCGGCGCCGTCTTGCCCTCCGGGAGTGTCGGCATATCGCCAAGCCCCGGGCGCGTCGGCATATCGCCCATCAGCGCGCCGGTCGCCGCGCCATAGCCGAGGCCGGCGACAGTCGGGCGGTCGCGCTGCACCGCGGCGCCCGCGGCCTCGCGGCGTCGCCGGATCAGCAGTGCGATCCCGAGGATCACGGCGACCACGAGTAGGATGCCGATCAGGCCCACCACTCCGAGCGCGATGGGGTTGGACAGCAGATCGTCCATGTCGAAGCGGGAACGGCGCCTCGGCGCGAGCACGGGGGGCTGCACAATGGGGATCGGAGTCGCCACGGGCCGCGGTGTCGGCGTCGCCGCGACCACCGGGGGCGCCGTGTCCCCCGCGGCCATGCGGTCCTCCGCCATGCGGATGTAGTACGCGGCGTTGTTGTTTCCCGGGTCCACCGAGAGCAGTTCGCGCCCAGTGGCCACGACGCCTTGGTAGTTGCCTTGGATGTACTGGTTGCGGATGCGCTCCTTCAGGTCTTCGACCCGTTGAGCGTTCGCTCCCGTGCCCGGCGCTTGGCTACGGACATCGGCCAGGCCCGCGAGCATCGCAACGAGGAGCGTCAAGAGGACGGCAAGGAAGCGGCGTGTCGCTCGGTTCATACGGCGGGGCGTGCTCGCGTGAAGGCACCGGGGATACCGTTGGACAATAACGGCGCTGTTATCGAATCCGCTTGCCGTGTAGGCAACAGCTAATCGTTCCCCCCGTCGGGGCGCGGGGTCCGCCCCGCTTACGGAATCGCATCCCGCACCACCAGCAGCAGCGCCCCTTGCGGCACCACGAGAAAGCTCTCGTCGAAGATGCGCACCTCGACCGATTCCTTCTTGAGAAAAAGCGCGTAGTCGCCGATCTCCGCCTGCACCGGGAGGAAGCGGACCGGCGAGTCGCGCCGCTGCTGCCACGGCTCCCCGGCTTCCGAGCCGAAGTTGGGCAGCATCACGCCCGGTCCCGTTTCCACAATCCGCCCGGAGGCGACCGGCTCCTTCTCCACGACTGTCTGCGGCAGGTAGAGCCCCACCTTGGTACGCCCCTCCTGGGTGTCCGGCTTGATCAGGACCCGGTCTCCGCAGACGATCACTTGCCGATTGCCTGTTTGCACGTCGCCGCCTCGTAGTGGTGTGCCGGAACGCCGCGCCGCGCCCCGTACCGAACGCCAAGCAAGAACCGACGCCATGAACGCGCACGAATCGCTCAGCTCCATCGCCGTCAAGCTCCCGCGGGAGATCGACACTTCCCAGACCGTCGAGATCAAGCTGCCCGAGGGCAAAACAGTTTCCGTCCAGGCGGGCACGCAGCTTGGAAAGATCCTGGCCGACGGAGGGGTCCAGGCCCCCGCGACCATCGTCGCCGCGGCGTGGAACAACAAAGTGGCGCCGCTCTCGCGCCAGGTCCGCCGCTCCGGCACGCTGTCCGCCATCGACCTCACGATGCGCGACGGCAGCCTTATCTTCCGCCGCAGCCTCACCTTCGTCCTCATCCGCGCGGTGAAAGAGCTGTTCCCCGACCTCAAGATCTACATCAACCACTCGCTCAACCGGGGCTACTATGGCGAGGCGTACGACGAGCGCCTCCGTCCCGACGAGCCTGTGGAGCTGGCGCCCAGCGACCTCGCGGCCATCCTGCAGCGCATGAAGGAGATCGTCGAGCGCGACGAGCCGTTCGAGCGCCTCGACCTGCCGCGCGAGGAGGCCATCGAGCTCTTCCGCGCCCGGGCCATGGACGACAAGGTGTCGCTCCTCGAGTTCCGCACCGACGAGCAGGTATCGGTCTACCGCAGCGGGCCCCTCGTGAACCACTTCTACGGACAGCTCGTCCCGTCCACCGGCTGCCTCAAGCCCTTCGACCTCAAGGCGTGCGCGCCCGGCTTCGTTCTTCTGTTCCCGAAGCACAGCGAACCCGGAGAGCTCCCCGAGTACCGCCACGACCCCAAGATGTTCGCGGTCTTCCAGGAGTACGAGCGCTGGTCGCGGATCCTAGGCGTGCGCACGGTCGCCCAGCTCAACCGCCTGGTCGAGGCGCAGGAGATGCGCGAGTTCGTGCTCATTTCCGAGGCGCTCCACGAGAAGAAGCTGGCGTATTTGGCGGACATGATCGTCGGCAGCCACCTGAAGCCCCGCATCATCCTGCTTTCCGGGCCGTCCGCGTCCGGCAAGACGACGACCGTGAAGCGGCTCTCCATCCAGCTCCGCGTCCTCGGCCTCCGCCCGCTCGTGATCAGCCTCGACGACTTCTTCGTTTCCCGCGAGGAGACGCCCCGCGACGCCAACGGCGACTACGATTTCGAGGCATTTGAAGCGATCGACGTTAACAAGCTCCAGCAGGCGGTCCGCGACCTCCTGCACGGCGACGAGGCGGAGATCCCCCACTTCGATTTCCAGGCCGGGCGCGCCGTGGGCGGACGCCGCGTGCGCCTGCAAAAGGGCCAGCCTCTCATCCTCGAAGGCATCCACGGCCTCAACCACCGGCTGCTGCCGACGATCCCCGACGCGCTCAAGTTCAAGATCTACGTCAGCCCCCTCACCCACCTGAACGTGGACGACCACAACCGCATCAGCTCGTCCGACATCCGGCTGATGCGCCGCATGGTCCGCGACGCGCAGTTCCGCGGCTACACCGCGCTCGACACAATGCGGCGCTGGGCCAGCGTCCGCCGCGGCGAGGAGCGCAACATCTTCCCCTACCAGGGGCAGGCGGACTACATCTTCAACTCGTCGCTCCACTACGAGCTGACGGTCCTGCGCGGTCTCGCGATGCCGCTGCTGCAGGCGGTCGAGCGCAGCGAGCCGGAGTTCATGGAGGCGTCCAGGCTGATTAAGTTCCTGTCCTACTTCAAGGAGATCAAGAAGGACTGGGTGCCGAGGCACTCGCTGCTGCGCGAATTCGTCGGCGGTTCCAGCTTCAAGTACTGAGGCGCGCCAGCGTGGCCAGGTTCATGCGGTCCTCCGCCAGATCGTCGCCCTTCTCCGTCTCGAGCGCCATTGGGACGGTGCGGAAGCGCGCATCGGCGAGGAGCAGGCGGAACGGCTGCTCGCCCAGCTCCCCCTCGCCGATGTGCTCGTGGCGATCCTTGCGGCTGCCGAGCGCGTGCTGCGAGTCGTTCAGGTGGACCGCGCACAGGCGCCGGAACCCGACGGTGGCGTCGAAGCGCGCCATTGTCTCCGCGAATGCCTCCGGCCTGCGCAGCTCGTACCCGGCGGCGAAGATGTGGCACGTGTCCATGCAGCAGCCCACCCGGTCCGGCAGCCCCGTCGCGTCCAGCAGCGCGGCAATCTCTTCAAAGGTGCGTCCCAAGTGCTGACCTGTGCCGGCGGTGGTTTCGTACAGCAGTCGGGTGGACCCGCCCGCCTCGCGGAGCGCCCGGGCCGCGCGCGAGCCGATGCGCTCGATCGCCGCATCGTCCGCGGCGCCCGGCGACCCCGGGTGCATCACCAGGCCCGGCACGCCGAGCTGCTCGCAGCGGCGCAGCTCATCCACCAGAGCGGCGAGGCTCTTTTCCCCGAGGTCATCCTTGGGGGACGCCAGGTTGATCAGATAGCTCGTGTGGGCGAAGACATGCTCCGGCGCGATACCCGAGCCCGCGATCGCCGCCCGGTAGTCCGCCGCGCCCTGCCCGCTGATTGGCGGACCTTCCCACCGGTTGCTGTTCTTCACGAAGATCTGCAACGCCCGGCAACCCACCGAAACGGCGCGCTCCACCGCGAGGTGGATGCCGCCGGCGATGCTCATGTGGCTGCCGATGAAGTGGTTCTGCGGGACGTCGTGGGGCATGGCGCGCGGCTCCGGTTTGGTGCCGCGATGAAGCGCGGCCGCGCCGCGGCAGGGCAACCATGAGGCGCCTGCGCGCATTCGCCTCCGTGCTCCCCGGCGAGGGGATGCGCTTCGAGCTCGACGCGGAGGAATCGAAGCACCTCGCGCAAGTGCTCCGCGTGGCTCCCGGTCAGGCGCTGGACGTTGTGGACGGGGAGGGCTCGATCGCCGAGTGCGTCGTCGAGGAATCCTGGAAGCGCGGCGTCGCGCTCCGCGTCGAGCGGCTACGGCGGCCCGGGGCGCCACCGCCACCCCTCGTCCTCGGGGTTGGTCTGACCAAGTCCGACGCCTTCGAGGACCTGATCCAGCGCGCGGTCGAACTGGGCGCCACCGCCTTCGTGCCCCTAGCGTGCGACCATTCCGTGGTGCGCCTCGATGCGAAGCGGGAGGCCTCCCGCCTCGAGCGCTGGCGGCGCATCGCGCTGGCCGGACTGAAGCAGTGCGAGCGCCTATGGGGCATGGAGGTTGCGGAACCCGAGTCGCTCGAACAGTTCGCGGGACGCGGGGAGGGCGCGCTGCTGGCGCTGGTGGAGCGCGCCGATGGCACCCCCGATGCCGGGCGGACGATCGCCGCGGCCGCCCCGGGGCCGCTGCGCTTTTGCGTCGGACCGGAAGGGGGCTGGAGCGCTAGCGAGCGCGCCCTGCTGGCCGCGCGCGCCCAGCCGGTGTCGCTCGGCGCCGCGGTGCTTCGGACCGAGACGGCGGCCCTTGCGGCGCTGGCGGCGGCTGCGCTATATCGCTGCAGCACTTTAGCCCAAGCCCCGGCCTCCCCGCCGGACAAGGCGGTTCGCCATGAAGACTAGGTTTCCGCTGGCGGTCGTCGGAGCGGGCCTTTCCGGCCTGTCCACAGCCAGGTTCCTCGCCGCGCAGGGCGCCGACACGCTGATCTTCGAGCGCACGGGCCGACCCGGCGGGCGCATCCGCACCGTGACGACCGAGCACTGGCGCGCCGACATCGGCGCCCACGTGATCCGCCGGTCGCAGAAGCACCTGATCGCCCTCATCCGCGAGCTTGGCCTCGAAGCGGAACTCGTCACCATCCAGGGCGCCCACGGATCGATCCCCGCCTCCGGCGAGGTGCCGCCTCCCACGGGCGACATGTTCTCGACCGGCAAGTTGTGCCTTCGCACCGGCGTCGAATCGCTGCCGCAGCTAATGCACACCCGCTTCAACCTGGCCGTCTTTCCCGGCGAGATCGCCGCCGTGCGCTGGGACGAGGAGGACGGCTCCTTCTGGTTCGAGTCGGAGGACGGCAAGCCGGCGCGCTCTCCCGACACCGGGGACATTTTCGCCGCATCCGGTGTGGTGCTGGCGGCCGGGATGCGGCTGACGCTCCACATCGCGCGCCGCAGCCCCGTGCTGGCCCACGCTGTTCCGATCCTGGAGGAGTGCTACTGGGGGCCCACCGCCGTCGGCGCCTTCCTCGTCCCGCCCCTCGCCACCGCCTACGCATCGCTCGAGGGCACCATCGACTCGCCGCTGCGTTGGGTCGGATTCGAAGAGCGCAAGGGCCCCGGGCGCGCGCCGCAGGGCTACTCCCTTGTCTCCGTGGCGGCGGGCCGCCTCACCAGCGAGCGCCTCAACCGGCTGCCGCCGGAGGACTGCGTCGTCTCGCTCTACTCCGAGCTCCGGGGCCTCTTCCCCGAGCTCCCGGCGAAGCCCGAGGACGGGCGCGCGCACATCTGGCAGAACGGCTGGGGCCCGCACGACTGGAACCCGGCGAAGGTCCGCAAGGCGATGCGAAGGCCGGAGCCCGGCGCGCCGCCGATCATCCTCGCGGGCGAGTACCTCCGCGGATTCTCCATGGAGCACGCCCTCGATTCCGGCGAGGAGTCCGCCGCGATGCTGCTGGATGCGGTCGCGAAGTACCGCGATTCCCGCCACGCGCACTGATTCCCGCTTGTTCGAGCGGCGCGGGCGGTAGCACCATCGGACCGAGCGGCGGGATCCGCCGCTGCCCCGGAGCCGATGATGCGCCTGTCCGCCCTGGCGGTCCTCCTCGCGATCGCCGCCACAGCCGACGCCCAGAACTTCCGCAAGGTCCCCGCCGACCAGTATCAGCGCGGACTGCGCATCGAGGTGGTCGAACTCCTTGAGGAGGGGTTCCGCTTCCGGGTCGTGAACGGCAACCCGCCCGGCGCACTCCCCGAGTCGCCGGTGCGCCTCACCGGCGTCTTCGCGACGCCCCCGGAAGCCACGGTGTCAATCTCCGAACCGGTGGGGGAGTGGACCTTCCTCCCGGACCGCGGCGGCTTGGAGGCCGGGCTCGCGCTCGATGCTCCCGCCTCCCTCGCCACGGTCAACGCGCGCAGCCTTACGCCGACCGCCCAGTACCTCGACGAATTCCGCTCCGTCGGCTTGGCACGCCTCGACATCCCAGTCTCGCCGAACGCGCAGCCGCTCCCGGGCGCAACTGGACGGGCCCCAGGCAATGCCGTCCTCGACCGCGCCGAGTACACCGTGACGTGGCAGCGTTCAGGCAACCGCCCACCCTCCGAAACGGAGACCGCGCCGGACCCGCTCCTCGCACAGGTGGCCGCCGACCTGTTGCTAAACCGCGAACAGGTCGAGGCGCTTCGATCAGGCCCCGCCCCATGGCCCGACGAGGAGCGCTTCGCCAAGTGGAACCAGCTGTGGGAGGGGGCCCTCCGGCAGGGACCCGTCCTCGTCGCGAAGGCTGCCACTCCCGGCTTCACCGCCGTGCGCCCGGATGACATCCGCAGAGCGGGCCTCGATCCCGGTCGGTTCGACTCCACCACAACCCGCGCGTTCCTGGACGGGGAAGAGCTGCCCCTCTTCGTTCGCGATTCCGCCGACTGGACCTTCGGCTTCCACCTGCCGGAGTCGGAATTCGCGCGCGCGCCCTACCGCGCCGTCTGGCTGATGGCGTCGCCCCCCGACTCCGCGCATCCGCCACTCCGGATTGCGCCGTCCACGGGGGAAGCGGGCACCCCGCTCGAACGGGCGACGGTCTCCGCCAAGCTCTTCCAGCCCCGCGAGTTCATCCCCCAGCTCCCGGCCGAAGTCCCGCACCTTCGCTGGGCGACAGCGCTCCTGCCGCAGAACCGCATCCGCCACTTCGACCTCGCCACTCCCGGCGCGCTCCCGGACGAGCCGGCGCGCCTCGTCCTCAGGTTCTCCCAGCGCAACCCGCAGGAGCGCTCGCCCCTCGAGGTCGCCTTGAACGGTGTGCCCGTCGCCGACGAACTGCTCGAAAACCGCAAGCTGCACGAAGTCTCCATCGCCATCGAACCGGGACTCCTCCGCTCCGGCCGGCCGAACGAGCTGGGGCTGCGCCTTGCGGGCCACCGGTACGAGGCGACCCCATCCACCTGGGCCCCGGCGGACATCCCGTTCATCGATGCGCGCATGGAGTTCCGCACCACCTCCGACCGGATTCCGCCGAACCAGCCCTTCACGCCGCTGGCGGAGGGGGAGGCTCCGCTCTCCTTGCCGGGCACGGGGGAGCGGATCGCGGCGCGCCTCGACGCGGATGGTCGCGCGACCGAGTGGTTCCACGCGGAGTCCGGCCCCCTCCACCTCGGGACTCCCGCCGGCGGATCGTCGGTGCTGTGGGCAGCTCCCGCGGACTTCGCGTCGCCCGCCAAGGTGGAATCGCCCGGCGCGCCCGTGCTCTTCACGATGGCTTCCTCGCCGGAATCGCTCGTCATCGCCCCGGCGGAGTTCTCCGGCGAACTCCAACCGCTCCTCGATGACCGCGCGGCCCGCGGTGGCCCCGCGGGATTCGTCGCAATCGAGCAGATCTTCCGCGAGTATTCCTACGGCAACGTCTCCTACCAGGCGATCCGCGACCTGCTGCGCAGCCTCTGGCAGCGCTCCGAAGGGGCGTCGCTCCGCTCGGTGCTACTTGTCGGCGAAGGAAGCGAGACGATCTGGGAGTTGCGCGGCGGCACACCGGAAGGCACCCGCCGGAACTGGGTCCCCGTGTGGGGATGGGCGGACACCAACGCCACGGTCCGCGGGGACGACAGCTTCGCCACCTTCGTCGGCCAAGGACCGGTCGCGGACATCGAGATCGGGCGTCTGCCGGTGTCCGACCCGGCGCAAATCGCCGGCCTCATCGAGCGGCACCGCCGCTACCGCGAGGAGCCGCCCCCCGGCGACTGGCGTGCGCGCCATGTGCTCGTCGCCGACGACGATCCCGAGTTCGCCCGCGTCGCCGATTCGATCGTGCGCAAGACCTTCGACGCTCCCTCCACCGTCGAGCGAGTCTTCCAGCAGGACATGGCCTGGAATCCCTACCCGAGGATCCAGTTCCGCCGCCGCAGCAACGAGATGACCGACCGCGTCGTCGAGGCGCTCAGCGCGGGAGCGGCGACGGTCGCCTACTTCGGCCATGGCGGCCCCAACGTCTGGACCCACGAGCGCGGCCTCCACCTACGCGACGTCCCACGCATCAACCACGGCGGGCGTGAGCCGATGCTCTTCATCGCGTCCTGCGACACGGCGTGGGTTGACTATCCGACGGATCCCGTAGCCACCAGCCTCGGCGAGCTGCTGGTGCTCACCGCCGACAGTGGAGCCATCGGCATCTGGGCGCCGATCGCGGGCACCTCCTCCTACGAGCACGACTTCCTCCTCACCCGCGCCTACGAACAGTACTTCCGCAACGACCGCCGCCGCCTCGGCTACCTCACACTGCTCTCGAAGATCGGCTATCTCGGCGACCGGCGGCAGCCCTACGTTTCCAACCAGTACATACTCCTCGGCGACCCGGAGCTCGAGCTGGTTCCACCGGGCGCGGGAATCGAGCTCGCCGAGACCTCGCACGCGCTGCCGGCGCTGCCCGGCCAGACGCTCTCGATCTCCGGTCGCTCCTCCCGGCAGGACGCGGGCGAGTTGACCGCGCGCCTCCTCGACAGCTCGAGGCGGCCAATCACCACCTTCGCCTCCCTTGGAGCCGCGGGTGGCGAGTTCTCCGCCTCCCTTGCAGTTCCCGGCGTTCCCGCTCCGGGACGGTACTGGTTGCAGGCGGAGCTTCGCTTCGGCGACGGAGCCGCCGAGTTCGGCGAGGCGAGCGTGGAGGTGCAGGCTCCCGCGGCGACGGTGCTTTGGGCCGGCGAGGCGTCCGAGCGCTTGGCGACTGCGGGGGACTCGCTGGAATTGGATGTGCTAGTTCCGAACCAACCCGGCACGCCCGGCGACGAGTTCATGCTGGAAGTCCTGCGCGAGGCCGACGGAGAGCTGATCGACGCCGCGCCGCTGCAGCGGGTCGTCGGCGACGCCTTCCGCCTCCCCGTCCGGATAAAGGTCCCCGCGGGACGCCTCGACCTCCTCGCGCGCATCGTCCGCGACGATCCCGATCCGACGAAGCGGTGGGTCGCCGCCGCGGCTGCGCTCCGCCTCATCGCTGAGCCGGAGGGCCTGATCGCCGTGGATGCGGCGACCGCTCGGCAGCAGCGCACGGCGAATTCGCCGGGCGCCACGCTCGGAGTGGATGTCCGCCACCTCGGCGAGGGCGCCCTCGCCAGCGCGAACTTCCAGCTTTCGCTGGATGGCATGCCCGAGGCGGTCGTCCAGACGGACCGCGCCCAGTTGACCGGGCTTCAACGCGGCGTGGCCGCGCGAATCTCCTTCCCGCTGCTTGAGCCACTTCCCGCCGGGGTCCACCGGGCCACGCTTCGCTACCGCGCGCAAGCCACCGGCAGCGACCTGACAGAGGGCGAACTGCCCTTCGAGATCGAAGTGCCGAGGGGCCCGGACATCCGCATCGTCCCCGAGTCCGTGCGACTCGATGGCGGCACGCCCGTGGACGGCTGCACGGTGTTCCTCGCCGCCGAGGTCGAGAATGCCGGCGATGCGACGGCCAAGGCCGTCCGACCCGTGGTCCGCGACCGGCACCAGCGCGAGGTTCGCGAGCACGTGACCGACGCCGAGTGGATCGCCGGCAAGGACCTACCGCCCGGCAGGCGCATGCCCTTCCGCATCCGCTACGACGTGACGTTCCCCGAAAATGGGCGCGAGGTCGTCCACCTAACGGCGATATCGCGAACCGCGCCGCTCGACCTGGTGAATACCGCGGACGACCTTTACCCCTTCGAGTTCGAGGTGGCCCGCCCAGCCGATGCGGCGGTTTCGGTGGAGGAAGCCGCCGTCGCCCCGCGCATCGCCCGCCAGGGGGACCGCATCGAACTCAGGGTTCCCGTGCACAACACCGGGGGCACGAGCTGGCCCGAGCCCGCCCTCGCGTGGCGTGTCGAAGCGCTCGACGCGGAGGGGACGCCACGCGTCGCGGCGGAGGGCGCGCTCCCGCCACCAGCCCCTGGCGGGTCGGTCGAACTGGCCGCCGAGTGGACCGTCCTTCCGACCGACGCCTCCGCCGTCCTCTGGGTCTCCCCCGAGCGCGAGGCGCCGGAGGCGGGAATCGCCAACAACTCCTTCCGGATCCCAGTCGAGTTCCTGCGCGTCTGGCCCCGCGATGGCCGCCTCTCCGCGCGGGACGCCGCCGAAGCGGGCGCGCTGCAACGCCTCTATCTGGACGGCACGGGGAGCCTCCGCGTCCTCACGGGCACCCGAGACGGGGAGGTGAAGTTCTCCTTCGACCGCGCCTACTCCACCGAACAAGACCTCGCCGACCGGACCACGGCCACCTCGTCCGATGGTCGCTACACCATGTTCGATGGCATCCTGCTGGCCGACGAGGGGGAGGACCCCGCCCCGCTCGACCTGCGGTTTCCGGTTCCCGCGGGATTCCCTCCCGCGGGACGCGTCGAGCTCCTTGCCTCCGGCGTCATTCCCGGCATCAAGGCGCCCTCCGGCGACTTCCGGTTCCGGCTCGGCGCGCAGGGGGAGTGGAAGACCCTCACCCGCACACAACCGAACTTCACCAAGCTCGGCGTCGCGCCGATCGAGGAAGGAACGCTGGTCCTCACGCTGGCCGGCCCCGGCTATCCCTCCAAGACGGATTTCTACCACCTCCTGCTCTACCCGCACGGAGGCTCCGCGACGACGCCTGCCTACGAGGGTTTCCCCGCCGGACGTCTGCGCCCCGCGCTGGTGGGCGAGCATCCGGGCGGGACCGGACTCCGGCTTGAGATGCGCTCCGGCGCCAGCGTGGAAGGCTCGGTCCGCTGGGGGGAGTGGCTGCCGCTCGATTGGAACACGCCGTTCGAGTCGCCGGGTCCGGAGTTCGTCCAGTTCCGCTTCTCGCTCGCGGCCACCGTCGGCGAAGAGCCTTCGCTGCGCGAAGTTACCTTTGAGCCGGTCCCCTGAACGGCGGGAGTCTTCGCGCACGATGAGCGACACACCCTCCAGCGCCCCGAGCCAGGACACGACGGTCCTTGTGGACCTGAAGCGGCTGCTTCCGGTGTGGGTGCTCGCCTTCGCCGGCGCCGTGGGCGCGCTTATGATCCTCCGGCACAGCGGCGCGCGCTACCTGCTCACCGCTGTCGAGCGCGGGGGAGACCCCTGCCAGGTGGCCGCTATCCGCGAGCAGGCCGGCCTCCGCATCCACCGCCAGCTACTTCGCGACGTCGCCCGGGCCCAGCAGGACCGCGCCACCCCTCAAGACCCCGCCGCGCCCTCCGCCCTCGGGATCCTGAAAGGCGACCCGCGCCTCGACGAGGCCCGGGGCCCCCTCGCCGAAGCGGTCGCCGGCTGCCCGAACAGCCACTACCTCTACCGCGACCTGTCACAGCTCGCCTATTGGCAGGGCGACGAAGCCGCCGCGCACGAGCTGATGGGCCGATACTTCCGGGCCAGCAATCTCCCCGCCGATGCCGCCGTCGAATTCCGCCTCGCCCTCGACGCGGAGCCGGACCGCGCCAGCGCCCGGATCGAACTCGCGAAGCTCCGGCTCGACCAGTCGGACACGACCGATGCGCTCGCGCTCCTTTCCCCGCTCCTGGACCGTCTTGAGGAGCTGCCCGGAGGCACGCTCGCCGCCGCCCGCCTCGCCGAGGCGCGGGGCGACCGCGACTCGGCGTGGGAGCTGGCGAAGGAGGCGGTTCGCCTCGTCCCGGCGGACCGCGAGGCGTTCGCCTTCGCCCAGCGGCTCGCCGACGGAAGGACCCGGTGGGTCGAGTCCGGGGACTTCTTCGCCGAGGTCGCTGCGCTTCCGGGCGCGCTCGCGGGACCGACGCACCACTTGGCGGGGATATTCTACCGGAACGGGGAAGCGTGGCCGCAGGCACTTGGTCAGTTCTCGCGCGCGGCGGAACTCCTGCCGCGCAACCACCTCGTCCAGTTCGACCACGCCACCGAACTCTGGCGTTCCGGCGACTTCGCCGGGGCGAAGGCTGCCTACCAGCGCGCCGCGGAAGCGGACCTTGAAGGCACCGTGGCCCTCCGCCTCCAGTCTCCCATCGATCCGACGGCACCCGGGCCGTGAACGTGGACGGAGAGTCGCCGCGGTTCCCGTGGACCCGCGAACCGCACCGCTGGCGTCCGCTCTTCCTAGTGCTCGGCGCGTGGCTGCTCGCCACGCTACCGAGCCCGTTCATCGGGCTTTTCGCGGACGATTGGTTCCAAGTGAGGCCTCGCACGCTGGCCGAAGTCGCCGCCACCTTCACGGGCGACTGGAACCGTGGCGACCGGGGCCTCGGCACGGGCTTCTACCGCCCGCTCGCGCGCACATCCTTCGCTCTTGATGTCGGGTTCTGGGGCGGGTTCTACCCGGGCTACCGGCTCGCTAGCTCCGCTCTGCTCCTCGTAGTGCTCGCGGGGGCGTACCGCGCCGCCTTGCTCCTGAACGGCGGACGCCGCTGGTGCGCCGCGATCGCGGCCGCGATGCTCGCGGTGTGCCCGCTCCTCGCCGAGGGCCATTATTGGCTTAGCGCCCGCGCCGACCTGCTGGCCGCCGCTTTCCTAGCCTGGTCGCTCTGGGCCGGTCTCCGCGCCATCGAAGCCGACGCGCCGCGCTGGGCGGTTCTTTCGGTGCTCCTCGCGATGGGATCGATGCTTTCCAAGGAAGTCGGCCTCATGGCCGCGCCCGCGCTTGTGCTAGCCTCCTACCTCCTCGGTCGCCGGGGGCACCGCGCGCCCTGGGTGCTGGCCATCGGCGCCGGAGTGGCCGCCGCGGCCTACCTGGCGCTGCGCCTCCACGCCATCGGGGGGATCGGCGGCTACTACGCCGCCGCCGCCAGCCACTACCGGGTCTTCGACCTCGCAATGAACCTTCTTGCGATGCTTGGCGCGCTCGCGGCGCCCGCCACGGGCTCTTTCGCCGGAGCCTACCACCCGGCTTCGGGGATGCTGTGGCTCGCGGTCGGCGCGGGAGCCCTCGCCGCCACCGGGTTCCACCGCCCCCTCGCAGCCGTGCTTGGCGGAACGCTCCTCTTCCTGCTCCCCATGGCAGGGCTTCGGATCGGGCCCCTGGACGGCACCCGGGTACTGGCCTGCGCGTTGGTGTTCCAAACCTGCGCGGCCGCCATCGTCCTGTCGCGCCTCGCCGAATGGAAGTTCCTCCGCATCCCGGGGACACTCTGGGCAGGGCTCCTCGGCCTTGTGTGGCTATTCACGACGCTGGCTGCCGCGGGGCAGTTCCTCTCCGCGACGCGCCCCGCCAAGCGCGCCGTCGCCGAAGCGATGGCGAGCATCGACGCCCACGCTGCCCATGGCGAGCGCGAGTTCGTCCTGCGCGATCCGCCCGATCCGCCCGGCGAACGCCGCATCCTGCGCCCGGGCATGGCGCTGTTCTTCGCCATCCAGAACGAATACGTCCGCCGCGGGGGCGTGGCCGACTTCCAAGGCCCGTACTTGGCCGCCGCGCTCGATGCGATCCGCGTCCGCGTCCATGTGCTGCCGGGAGCCGACATGCCCGCCCGTGTGGTGGAACTCGAGGTCCGCCCCGACGGCAGTATCCGTTCCACCCCGCTCGACCGCGTCGGTGCCGCCACTTGGGTGCCGAGCGCGGCGCACTCGACGCTCCGGGCTATCGAGCCCCCCGAGCCGTCGCGCCGGGCCGCCTTCTTATTGGACGACCTCGGCGCCCCCGGTTTCCACGTCGTCGAATTCACCGCGGACGGCGGGCCGTTGGACGGGCCGGTCGCGAGGTGGCGCACCCGCGCCGGGGACGAGGTCGCGGCCTCGCCCTTGGCCCTGGCCGCTCCCGCCCCCCCCGCGCTCTGGTCCGCCGCGGCATGGGTGGGCGACGGAGCGGCGATCCTCGTCCTCGACCCCTCCCGTCGCCCTGCGCGATTCCAACTCCGCTCGCTCACCCACGCACTCTACCGCGAAGCCGGCCCGCCGGCGGATTCGGAAGGAACACCATGAGGATCCTCGTCACCGGAGCGCTCGGCTTCGTCGGCCCCTGGCTAGTGCGCGAGCTGCTCGAACATGGCCACGAGGTCTGCGCCACCGGCTTCGAGACCGCAGCCGCCGGCCCCTCGGGAGTCCCCTACGCGCGGGCCGACCTCGCCGAGGCGGGGCAGGTCGCCGCGATGCTCGACACCCTGCGCCCGGAAGCGGTCATCCACCTCGCGGCGATGTCCGAACCGAAAGCGAGTTGGGAGCACCCCGGCGACTTCTTCCGCGTGAACGCCGCGGCCACCTGCGACCTCTTCCTCGCCTGCGCCGCGCGCAGGGTCTCCCGCTTCCTCCACGCCGGCTCCAGCGAAGTCTACGGCATCGTCCCGCGGGCCGAACTGCCGCTCCGCGAGGACTCGCCCGCGCGCCCCGCGAACCCCTACGCGGTGTCCAAGCTCGCCGCCGAGCAGGCGCTACTTCTCCTCGCGAAGATCCATCCGGTCCAGGTGGTCGCCGCCCGCCCGTTCAGCCACACCGGGCCCGGCCAGTCCACGCGCTTCGTGTGCCCCGCCTTCGCGCGGCAGGCCGTCGACGCCGCGGCGGGACGCATCCCGGGGATCCTCCACGGCGACCTGTCGACCCGGCGCGACTTCCTCGATGTCCGCGACGTCGTCCGCGCGTACCGGTTGTTGATTGAGTCAACGATCCCCGGCGGCGCCTACAACATCTGCCGCGGCGAGTCCGTCGCCATCGCCGATGTGCTGGGCGACCTCCTCGCGATCGCGGGAGCGGACCCGTCGCTCGCGCGCTTCGACCCTCTCCGGGCCCGACCGGTCGACCTGCCGGAACTTCGGGGGGACTTCTCGAAGCTCCACGCCGCCACCGGCTGGGAGCCGTCGATCCCGTGGCGCCGGACCCTCGAGGACTTGGTGGCCAGCGCCGCCGCCGAGGCGGCCCGGTGAATACCCCGTTCGAGCGACGCCTCGGCTGGCTGCCCGCGCTCCTGCTGGCCGCCATGCCGCTGCTCGTGGTCCCCGCGGCGGCGGACTCCTTCGTCCTTCCCAAGTGGACGCTCCTCGCGCTCGGTGCGACCGCCCTCCTCGCCGCGGCGCTGATGCGCGCTCTCCGCGAGCGCCCCGTACGCATCGTCTTCCACCCGGCCACCGGGCTCCTGCTCGTGTGGCTCCTCTGGTCGCTCCTTTCCATCGCGTGGGCGGATTCCCGCCTGCTGGCGTGGCGCGAGTGCGGCCAGCTCGCCCTCGTCCTCGCCTTCGTGCTGGCCACGCAGTCGCTTCTCGCGAGGCGGCGGGACGACATGCTCCGGATCGGCGGGGCCCTCGCCGCGTCCTCGCTGCTCGTGGCCGCGTGGACCCTGTCGCAGGACTTCCGATTCGCGTTCGCGCCGGAGGGGTTGCGCTTCCGCGCGGTGCTCGGCGACTGGCGCGACGCCATCAGCGCCGTCGCCCTCGGCAACTCCGGGCATGTCGGCGACTTCCTCGCGCTCGGCTTCCTCATCTGGTTGGCGGTGCTCGCGGGGGCCCGCTCGCGGAGGCTCGCCCTCCTCGCCGCCGCCTCGCTCGCGGCGCACGCCGCTGCGCTCATCGCGGCCTGGTCCGTCCATAGCAACCTCTCGCTGATCGTCGGCTCCGCGGTGATGGCGCTGCTCGTCGCGCGGGACCGCGTGTGGGGGTGGCGCCGCAGGGCGCTCCGCTGGGGCAGCCTCGCGGTCGCCTTCGCCGCCGTGGTCGCCTTCTACACCCTCGATTCGCCGGCCAACCCGCACGGTTCCCGGGTGTGGGGCGGCGGAGACCCGGCAGCGCGCGGGGGCGTCTTCGCCCAGGCGTTCGCGAGCGAGCGCTGGCAGGACGGTTGGCCCACACGCGTCGCGATCTGGCTCACCAGTCTCGAGATTGTCCGCCAGCAGCCGTGGGCCGGCGTCGGCGCGGGCAATTTCACCTACGCGTATCCCGCCACCACCAGCGATCTCGTCGCCGCGGACGAGGCGCTCTCCCGCTACGCAGGCATGTGGACCAACGCCGCCCACAACGACGCCATCCAGCTCTGGGCCGAGCTCGGCGTTCCGGGCCTCGCCATCCTGTTGGCGCTCGCCGGCACGGCGTTCTGGCGCATCCTCAGCCGCATGGCCGAGGCGACTCCGGGCACCCGGCTGCTTCTCGCCACGGGCGGCGGCATGCTCGCGGCGCAGCTCGTCCAAATGCAGATGAGCTTCCCGCTCCAGCTTCCCTTGTCGCTCCTGCTCTTCGCATTCCTCGTTTCCTTCCCCGAGTTCCTCCCGCCGCGCGGCGCGGAGATCCGCGGCCAGTTCCTGGTCCCCGTGCAGCGCCGCTTCGGGCCGCTCTCCCTGCGCGTCACCCTCGCGAACTTCCAGATTCCCCGCGACATTTCCGTGTCGTTCCGCCTCGAACCCGCTGCGCGGCTCGCCGCCTCGGTCGTGCTCGCCGCCGGCGCCGCCGCGCTTGCGATCCCCGCGACGCGTCCGCTCCGCGCGGACATCGCCTACCGCGAGGCGCGCGAGGCCCGCTTCCGCATCGATGCCGCGCGTCCCGAGGGACCGCTCCCGCCGCGCGGCCAGTGGGCGCTCGCCGACGCTTACGAGGACGCCGCCCGCCGGGCGCTCGCCATCTGGCCGGGCCATGTCGACTGCCGCAGCGGCCTCAGCGGCCACCTGCTCCGCCAAGGGCGCTGGGAGGAGGCCCTCGCCGAGTCGGAGATCGTGCTCCGGGGCCTCAACGCGGTCGAGGTCTGGGAGCGCATGGCGGTCGCTAATCAAGCGCTTGGGCGCGCGGACGCCGCGGCAGCCAGTTTTGATGAAGTGTTTACTCGACGTCCCGATTTCGGTTTCAAGTATCCGGGGCCGTATGGCACTTGGATCGCAGGGAAGGAAGAGGGTCGCAACTAACCCCAACCCCCGAGGTGCCCATTGGGTACGACGCGGAGCAGCGAGGCAGGCTTAACCCTCCTTGAACTACTGCGCCCCTGCGCGCTCCAGCGCTCCGGCGGGTCGGCTTCCGCCGCGCTGAACACCGTCCGCTCCCTCGGCCTCGCCGGCGCCACGATCCTCGCCGCCCTGCCCGCGCTCGCCGCGCTTCTCGCCGCTTCCCCCATGGCCTCGCTCCGGCTCGCATCGATCGGGGAGTCGCTCCGCCTCATCGCGTGGGAGGTCTTCGCCTACTACCCGTGGTGGCCCATCGGGCTCCTCACGCCGTTGCCCATCCTGCTCCACGGCTACCGCGTCCCCGGGCGGGGATGGATGGACGAACTGCTCGCGACCTCCGCCGCTCCCAGCGGCATCGTCCGCCTCGCCCTTGGCCCCGCGGTCCGCGTGTCCCTGGTGGTCACGCTCACGCTTGTCGGCGCGGCCGCGTGGCTGAATCTCCCGGGGCCTTTACCCGGCCTCGTTCCCGCTCCGGGAAGCGCGCCTCCGTCAGCCGGGCTTATCTGGGCCGCGGATGCCCTCACAGCCCTACTCTCCTGCCTGTTCTGCCTGCTGGGCTCCATTTTCATCTGGCTCCTCGCGCCGCGCAGCCGCGCCGCGTTCCTGCTGCTCTACCCCCTCCTGCTCCTCACTGGGGGCGCGCTCCTCTTCGAAGGTGTTCCCCGCGCGGTGGAACTGCTCGCATCGGGCATCGGGGACACGTCGAATCCGGTGGCGGCACGGATCGCCGCCATCGCGGCGCAGGCGCTCATCCTCGCGGGGGCCGAGCGATTCCTAGGCGCCCTTCCGGTGCGGCTCGACAGCGACGCCCCCGAGTGGCCGCGGCTCCATCCCTCGCGCAGACGCCTCGCACCCTCCGGTGTGGCCGGGGCCGCCCGCACGGTTTGCCACGCCTTAGCCCTCAGCGCGGCCTTCGCGTTCGGGCTCCTCGCCGTCATCGCGCTGGGCGCTGCGGCGGACCCGGTCCGCCTTTCCGGCGGCCTCGTGGCGCTGCTGGGTGCCGTCGCGCTCCTTGGTGGCACACGGGAACTTCCCGAGCGGCGATCCTCCCCGCACGCCCTCCCCCTCATCGCGGGTGTCGCCGCCTTCGCGGGCATCGTCATCCAGCTCTGGTCGGAGGAGTCCCGCGTCGCCTACGCGTTCTACGGCGTCCGCATCTCCGCCTGCTACGTCGCCTGCGCGCTTTGGCCCGTCGTGGCGGTCGTCTTCGCGGGAGTGGAGCGCCGACGGATCGAGTCGCTTCCACGCACGGGCTCGCTCGGCACCCGGCGCTTCGCCGCGCTCGCACCGCTGGCCCTGGCGCTGGGCGCCGCCACCGCGCTCCCGGCAGGCGCCGTAGATGGATGGAGTTCCTGGCACACGGTCCATCTGGTGCTCTCGATCAGCATGGGGATCGGCCTCATCGCCAGCATCATCGCCGCGCGCCGCGCCTTGGCCGCCCCTTCCGATCGGATGCCTACGGAGGCAATGTGCCCCTTGTCCGAACCGGTCGGCGTCCCGCAATCTGCCTGAGGACGCCGCGAGCGTTCCCGCGACTCCCCACCGGTTCCCGAGCACATGGCCCACCTGTCCGCAACCGCGCCGCGCGCGATCCGCGTAGCCGCATTCCTCGCCGCCTTCGCGGCCGCAGCCTCCGCCGGCGAATGGCCGGAGCGCGCCGAGCCATCGAGGATCGCGGTGCTTGGCGAGGCCGCCGCTCATCCCGGCGCCGAGGCGTACGCCGCCGGTTGGTCCTTCCTTAAGGTCCCCGAAGGCACCGACCCCCGCACGTTCTCACGCGGACTAGGAGCTGCCTGGACTTCCCCGGTGCTCACTGACGATCTCGGCGGTCCGCTACTGATCCAGAACGCCCTGCTGATCCGCTTCCACTCGGCAGCCGCTCCGAGCGAATGGCGCGCGCTCCTCGCAAAGCACGGCTACGACCCCGGGCGCGCCGAACCGCTCGCCGGGAGCGCGCACACCTTCCGGATCCCCGCGCGCACCAGCTCCGCGCTCGACCTTCTAGCGGACGAGCAGGCGCTCGCGTCCGAGTCGATCGTCGAATGGGCCGAGGCGGACCGCCTCTTCACCACGGCCCCCCAGGCGATTCCGAACGACCCCCTCTTTGGCGACTCGTGGGCGCTGCGCAACACGGGCCAGCAGGGCGGCCTGGCGGGGTTCGACCTCGGCGCAGAGCGCGCATGGGACCGCGAGCTCGGCAGCCCGGTGATCCGCGCAGTGATCCTCGATGTGGGAATCGATGGTTCGCACGAGGACCTGTCCCTGGCCGGGGGCTCGAACTTCACCAGCGAAGCATCCAACACCGGCCAGCCCGTCACCCTGTGCGACAACCACGGCACCTACGTCGCCGGCACCATCACGGGCCGCTACGGCAATGGTCTGGGCACCACCGGCCTTGCTCCGGGGCTGCAGGTGGCCAGCGCCCGCATCGCCTCCGCACCCACCGTCTCGGGCTGCGGCTCGAATCCCGTCACTAGCTCCACCTGGATCGTCAACGCGCTCCAGTGGGCGAAGGACACCGGCAGCCGCATGACCGTGACACCGCTCGACTTCGGCAGCAGCACCGCTGCGGTGAACGACAAGTACGACGAATTGCGCGCGGCGGGCATTCTGAACTTCGCCGCCGCCGGCAACAGCAACCGGGCCTCCGTCGGGTTCCCCGCCCGGCTCGATTCGGTCCTCGCCATCGGCGCCGTCAACCGCACCGGAGTCCGCGCGCCGTTCAGCAGCTTCGGCTTCGACCTCTCCTTCACAGCCCCCGGCGAAGCCATCTCCACCACTGACCGAATGGGGTCCCTCGGCGCCGACCCCGGGAACTACACGACGGCGAGCGGCACTTCCCTCGCCGCCGGGTACGCCGCGGCGGTGGCGGGCCTGGTATGGTCCTACAACCGCACGCTCACCGCCGACGAGGTGGAGGCGATCCTCGCCGCAAGCGCCCGCGACCTCGGCACCGCCGGCTTCGACACGCAGTTCGGCGGCGGCCTCCTCGACGCGGCACGCGCACTCGACATCACGCCCGAGCCCCCCCGCGTCGAAGTCTCCCCGACCTCCCTCACGCAGACGACCTTTCGAAGCACCGTCGCCGCCCCGGTCTCCTTCACGGTCTCGAACACCGGCGCCTCCAATGTGAACTACACCGTGAACGAGGGGCTCGCGTGGGCTCAGCCCTCCCGCGTCTCGGGCACCTTGTCGCCCGGGGCGACCGACACCATCACGGTGACCTTCGACTCGATCGCGCTCCCGCTCGGCACCTACTCCGGCACGATCACCATTTCGGACCCGCTCGCGGAGGGTTCGCCCGCCAACATCGCGATCACGCTCAACGTCGAGCCGCGCCCCTCTCCCCCCACGATCCTGGCGATTCCGGACGAGGTGGTGCTGAACTATCGCGCCGGCGCCAGCAGCGCCACCCCCGCCACCTTCACGCTACAGAACGTCGGCGGCGGCTTGCTGGACTATGACATCATCCCACGCGACCCGTGGCTCACCGTGACGCCGTCCCGCGGCAGCATCCCGGTGGGCCAGCTCGAGTTCATCACCGTCGAAGCCAACACCACGGGCTTCGTCCAGTCCCTGATTCCAACGGGGCTCGACATCTTCGCGACTGGCGCCACGAACTCACCGACCTTCATCAACGCAGCGCTCCGGCGCGACGACTGCGCCTTCACTCTCGACCGCTTCTTCGCCGATTTCGGAGTCGGGGGCGGAGTCATCCCCTTCAATGTCTTCGCCAACGCCACCTGTGATTGGACCGTCTCCGGCGGACCTTCCTGGGTGAAGGCCTCCCGCAGCGAGGGCGTCGGCCCCGGGCTGGTAACCCTCGAGGCGGACGCCAACGCCGGCCCCGCACGCACCGCCACCATCACCATCGCGGAGCAAACAGTCACCATCGCCCAGGCCGCGGGCCTCGATTCGCAATCCGTCGACGCACTCGACCCCAACGACGGATTCTCGACCGGCGCGCCGCTCGTCACGGTCGGCCGCCGCCTCTCGGGCCTGCTACTCGAAGGCGAGGATTGGTTCCGCGTCCCCGTCGACTCCTGCGAAGCGGTCGTCATCCGCGCCGAATTCATCCAGGCGGAGGGCGACATCAACCTGCAGGTCTTCGACCCGCGCTGCTCGACCGGGTTTCCCCGCATCGTCGGCTCCGCCTACGGCACCCTCGATGGCGAACGCGTCAACGTGGTAGATGTGACCGGCATCAACCAACAGCTCTACGTCCGCGTGTACAGCGACTCCGGCGCCACGTTCCAACGCTACGCCCTCGAAGTCTCCGAAGTCGGGCGCGACGACGCCTACGAGCCCAACAACACGCCCTGCCAATTCCGCAACCTCCCGCTGGGCGCCACCTACACCGACCTCATCCTGAAGGATGACGACGTCTTCGGCCTCAGCACCCTCGGAGTCCAGGCGCTCGACATCGACCTCGAGCACGATCCACTCGGAGGCCAGCTCTACGTCATGGTCCTCGAACAGGATCCCTCCTGCGGCTACCGGGTGATCGCCGGCAACTTCACCCCCAACGAGCGCCTGCTCTCGCTTCGCAACGTGCCGACCGGCGGAGCCGCGACCACCCTTGTGCGCGTGTATGCCGCCACGCGCGGCACCAACTTCTACAACCTGTCGGTACGCCGCGCCGGCGAGGCGGCCGCACGCGTCGTCGACACCACCAAGCTCTTACCGGCGCCCTTCGACGCGGCCCAAGACGCGAAGCCCTTCCCCGCGCGCTCCAGCACCTTCGCCACCGATGAGTTCTTCCAGCTCAACCCCGGCCCCTGCGACACAGTTCGCGTGAACCTCGACTTCTCCCACGCGGAAGGGGACCTAAACCTCGAGCTCTACGACTTCCGATGCAACACGCTCTCCGGCCAGCCCCAGCGAGTCGGCGAGAGCTACTCGACCACCGACCGCGAGTCGATCGCCTACATCGACCGCACCAACGTGGGGGGGTCCCTTTTCGCCCGCGTCTATGGCGAAGCCGGCATCACAAATCCCAACTTCACGCTTAGCGTGGATTCGCTCGGCGGCGACGACGCCTTCGAGGAGAACGATTTCCCCTGCGCCGCCACGCCCTTCCCGATGGGCGGGGATGTCGCCGAATTGATCCTGCGCGACGACGACTTCTATGTCGTGAACACAGCGGGGCTCGGATTCCTCACGGTCGAGGTCGAGGCGCCCAAGTTCTCCGGCCAGCTCTACTTCCAGATTCTGGAGGACGACTCGTCCTGCGCGTACAACGTCATCGAAGGCTTCTACGAGCCGAACCTCGACTTGATGCGCTTGCAAGACCTGCCGCTGAACGGTCGCCAGAGCGTTCGCGTCCGCGTTTACGGCGCGAGCGGCGAAACAAACGTCTACCGGCTCAAGGTGGAGGGGCGCTGACCGGCGCCCCTCCGCGCATCAATCCGCCGCGACCGTCGGGCCCAGCAGCGTGAACGGCGACGCGTAGCCCACCATCTCCACGTAGCCGACGCCCGCAACCGCGCGTCCGCCGCTCGTGCCAGTGACTCGTACCGCGCCCTCCCAGTACGCCGTGCCGGTGGTGCGCTGCTTCAGCATCTCCTGGTCCTCGAAAAGCGCCTCGACCGCCAAGTCGATGCCGCGCTCCGGCACCTCGATGCGCCAACCCATCGGGTACGTCGCGCCCGTGTGGGGGCTCGTCCAGGACCCGGTCGGCTCGATGGTGTAGCCGCCCTTCGCGAGCGGCACCGTCGATCTATCCGCCAACACCAGTGTCCCCGTCGCGTTCGGGTTGTAGCTGCCGTCGCGCCGCTTCAGCCGGTAAACCATCAGCTCCGTGTCGTCATCGAGCTGCAGCGCGAACCAGTCCCAACCGGTGTCGCCGCCGTCGAGCAATTCGCTAAAGAACTCGTGGTCCATCCACGACGTGCCCGCGACGCGCCGCTCCGCGCCCTGCCAAGTCAGCGTGCCCTCGGTGCGCAGCCGCGTGAAGCTGACGTAGTGCGACGCCTGGCGCGGGTCCGCCGCCTTCTGGTGCACGCCGTCTTCGCCGTGGATCACGGGCGGCTTCTCCGGCGTTAGCCGCAAGTCAAGCGCGCCGAACTCCCCGGAGGCCGCCACCGCGATCGACCCATCCTCCAGCAGCACGCACTTCCAGTCGCTCATCCGCACATCGAGCGTCTCCGTCGAAGCGGACGCCTGCCCCAGGCCCGCGCGGCCGACGCGCTCCGCGGAGCCATGCCGCTTGCCGCGCCCGTCGCTGATGCCGGCGTGGCCGACGAACAACTCGGAGGCCGCCAGCGGCGACGCGGTCTCAAGCCCCCCCAGCGGCTCCAGCCGGTTGCGGAAGAACGTAAGCTGGTAGCCGAACGGGTCGCCGTTCTCCGCCTCGACGTTACCGGTGAAGTACCACCACTCGGTCTTGAACTCCGGGTGGCTGCCGTGATCGCGGGGGAACTCGAAGGCGAAGCCGGGTCGCGCGGGGCGGAAGCCCTCGGCGGGGAGCGCCGCGGCCAGCGACAGCAGCACGGCGGCAGAATAGAGGCGGGGGAGGGACGGGTAGCTCATGCCGCCCGGAGGAACCAAAGCCGTGCCGGTCACTCGCCGCGGAGACGCCGCATCGTTTCCCAGGTCGCCTCTTCGATGTCCGGGCGGTGCCCCGGCATCGGCGCCCTCGGCGGCGGGGGAGCGAGCGTGCTCGCCTTGGGGGCGTCCGTTGGCGCATGCGCCAGCGGGCGGAACCGCAGCTCCGCCGCCGGGTAGTGCGCCGGTGTCGGCGGCACGTCGTCGCCGCAAACCGGCGTCTCGGCGTGCCGGCGGGGATCGGCGCTGCCCATCCGCTCCTTGAGCGACAGCAGCTCCTCCATCGAGTCGAGGTCCAGCGTGTGCAGGTCGCCGAGCTGCAGCGCGTTCAGCAGAATGCGGGCGTACTGGTCCAGCGTCTCCAACCGGTAGTAGGCATCGAAGGGATCGTG
Source organism: Candidatus Sumerlaeia bacterium (assembly GCA_033764015.1). Taxonomy (GTDB): domain Bacteria; phylum Sumerlaeota; class Sumerlaeia; order SLMS01; family JANRJK01; genus JANRJK01. The sequence goes on from JANRJK010000008.1 coordinate 35,456, forward strand.
CCCCACCACGATCGCGCCGTGGTTCGCCAGCAGGAACGCATCGTGGTTGCGCACCCACGGCGCCAGCGACCGGGCGAAGTCCCACGTGCCGGTCGTCGCGTAGGGCACCAGCGGCACCGGCCCGAGGTTCACCTCCGCTTCCGCCACCACGCAACGGGGGAGCGGCCGCCGCGCGATCGCGAACGCCAGGCCGTGCGGCGGGTGCGCGTGGACCACGCAGCGCACATCGGGGCGTTCGCGGTAAATGAACAGGTGCGCCTTGATCTCGCTCGTGAGGCGCCGGTGCCCCTCGAGCTGCCGCCCGTCCAGGTCCACCACCACCATGTCCTCGGGGCGCATGAAGCCCTTCGAGGACATGGTCGGCGTCGCCAGCACGCGGTTCTCGCCCACGCGTTGCGAAAAGTTGCCGTCGTTGCTTGCCACATAGCCGCGGTCCCAAACGCGGCGGCCCACCTCGCAGAACGCCTCGCGAAGGCGCTGTTCAAGCTCGTTCATCGCCTCAGGAACCCCGCGATCCGCTGCCAGAATGTCCGCGACACCACATCCTCCTCCAACTCGCCGGTCCGGCGCTGTTCCTTCGGGGCGATTTCCTTGGCGTGGCGGGCCGCCTCGCGCGCGCGCTCGGTGAAGTTCAGCTCCGCCAGCGCCTTCGCGTACAACTGCCACGTGTGGTAGTGCCGCAAGTTGCGCTGCGCCGCCTTGCCCAAGTAGTCCGCTGCCGCGCTGAACTTCCGCAGCCGGAAGCACACCATGCCCGCCTCGAGGGGCGTGCGCCAGTCCTCCGGGCCCGCCAGCTCCAGCGCCTTGTCGAAGCAGAACGTCGCATTCGCGTTGTTCGCGAGCAGCAAAACCTCGCCGCGCCCAAGCCATGCCAGCGGCGAGCCCCCGCGCGACATCGCGTAGTCGCTGATCCCCATCGCGCGCTTCGTGTCGCCCACGTACGCGACCACCCGTGCCCGCTGCGACAGCAGCGTCGGCTCCTCCGGAAACTGCTCCAGCGCGCGGTTCGACCACACATCGCCCTCGCGGTACTGCTTCATCGCGAGCAGCGCGTTCACCTGCCCCGACCACGGCGCGAGCTGCGTCGAGTCCGCCTGCAACGCCCGCGAATAGAGCCGCAGCGCCCCGCGCGGATCGCCGCCGAAGTACGCGTCGTCCGCCTGCGCCAGCAGCGAGCCGTACTGCGACTCCTGCTCGGCCTCCGCCGGTTGCGACGGCGCCGCCACCGGCGCCTCTGCAGGCGCCCCCGGATGGCGTTCGAGTTTCTGGAAACGGCTCATGCGGCGCGGCGCACCTCGCGTCGGATGCTGCCCTCGCGCCACCCCGCGATCAAGCGCCAACGGGGGGCAAATCTGCTCCAGTCACTTCCGACTCGCCGCGCGGACGCAACGGCTGCCACCACGGCCAGCCGGCAAACGGGTCCGGCTCGCCGGCCGCAGCGGAAATGTAGGCCGAGAAGGAGGCGTCGATGACCGCCCCAATGTCCGGCTGCTTGCTGAGCCAATTGCCAATCGACGACTCGGTTGCCTTCACGACCGGGTGCTCAACCCCGGCGATCCTCGCCGCCTCGACCTGCCAACGGGCGGCAACAACGCAGTCCATCTTTGAAGGACGGACCGCGCCAGCATTCATCCCAAGCTGGATGGCCGGGCACAGAGCCGCCAAGCCCACCTGCAAGAACTCGAAGATTGTCGACCCGACCATCCCCCCGCTAGGCGCGGCGAAGTCGGCAATCATCGCAACCATCATCCAAGAGAGCGCCAATCCCGCCATGCCCCCCCAGATCGCACCGCTTTCAACCCGCGCCCGGCCAATCACCTCCCGTCCCGTCAGCCCCGCCGCATGGAGCTGGATCAGCACCGGATCCGGGGGCAGGCCTTTCTTCGTCAAGTCGCCCAGGCGCAAGCGCTTCGGCTGCCCATCCCCGATGCTTCCCCGCGACGCGAATCCCCACGATCTCCAAAACCTCCCACCATCGGAGAAGGCGCTTATCAGCTGGAAGAGCATGAGCGCGGGGAAAAGAAACCTGTGGAACGTCGGGTGGGCGACAAACTGCAGTGCGAGGAGCGCGAAAACCACAGGGATCGCAACCCCCGCCGCAAACCACCACCAACGCCCCCGGCTTCGCTGCCACGAAACGTAGGAATCCAGAAAGGGCGACTCGCCCTCAGGAGGAAGTCCCTGCAGCCGCCGCCACCCCCGACTCAGCACTCCCACAACCCGCACTCCGCAATCGCGAAGCCCACCGCAGGCAGCGGCGAGACAAACGCATCAAGATCATGCATCGGAACCATTTCAGGCACTGGGGGTCAACTGGTCGGGGTGGTGGGACTCGAACCCCGACCCCCCCGCCCCGAAAGCAGCTGCGCCAGCCAACTGCGCAAAATCCCGGCGAGAAGTGCCACTGCCCGCGCGCGCGCTCCTCGGCAAGCGGAACGTTCCGCATGCGCAAGGGGGGCCACCCCAGAAGGCTCGGCTTGTCACTCCGCGCCGATGCTCGAAGACTGTAGGTTGAGCTTCACCGAGCGACAGCATCACGGACGCCGACCTCATGGACATCGCCGCCCTCCGCCGCATCCACCGGATCGAGCCCCGGCGGTGAAGACGCACGACGGACGCTACTTCATGCCCCCGCTCCCGGAATGGGAGTACGGCACTTGGGAAGGGGCGGAGTACGCCAACCTGCGCGACGCCGCCGCGAAGACGTTCCCGGAGCGCCTTGATGCGGTGGAGGAAATGGGGCGCCTCGCCGAGGAGTTCCGCGAGGCGCGCGAAGCGCCAGCCCCGCCGCCACCGCCGGAGGAGCCGAGTCCCTCCTGACTTCGCGCATCGCCCATCGCTTCCGCGAGCCCCCCTACCTCTTGCGCTTCTTCCTCGGCTGCTTGATGCCGAAATCGAGCAGGTCGCGCTCGTTCTTGCGCCAGTTCTTCCGCACCTTCACCCACAACTCTAGGAACACCGGCGCCTGGCAGATCCGCTCGATCGACTGGCGCGCGGCGGTCGAGAGCTTCTTCAGCGTCCCGCCTCCGTCGCCGATCAGGATGCCCTTCTGGCTGTCGCGCTCGACATAGACTGTCGCGCGGATCACCCACTTGCGTGGCGGCTCGTTCTCCTCGAAGTCGTCGATCTTCACCGCCACCGCGTAGGGCAGCTCCTGCTGAAGGAAGAGGAACGCCTTCTCCCGGATCGCCTCCGCGGCGAGGTCGCGCAGCTGCGCGTCGACGAACATCTCGGGGTCGTACAGCATCGGCCCTTCCGGCATCCGGGAGCGGACCTCCGCCATCAGCCCGGGCAGCCCGGCGCCCGACTTCGCGCTGACGCCGAGCACGCGCGCGTAGGCGCTGCGTTCGATGCCCGGCAGCTCTCCCGCCTGGCAGCCGGCGTCCACGCGCTCGTTCTTGCCGTCCAGCTTCGTCAAAACTAGGAGCCGCGGCGCGGGCGACGCCGCGAGCGCGCGCCGCACCGCCTCGTTCATCGGCTCGTGGTCCGCCACGTCGACCAGGTGGACGATCAGGTCGACGCCATCCAGCCCGTAGGAGATGTTGTCCGAAAGCGCCGTGTTGAGCGGATCGTTCGGGTCCACCGCGCCGGGCAGATCGACCAGCACCACCTGCGAGGTGTCGTCCGTGAGGATCCCCGCGAGGCGTGTGCGCGTCGTCTGCGGCTTCGCCGAAACCGCGGCGACCTGCTCGCCGACCAGGGCGTTCAACAGCGTCGACTTCCCGGCGTTGGGCTTGCCGACGAACGCGGCGAACCCGGAGCGGAATCCCGCCGCCGTCGGTGTTTCACTCATTGCCAGCCTCCCAGGCCATCTCGGCGAACGCGCGCGCGGCGGGCAGCTTGAGCAGGCGCCGCTGCTCCGCCCACATCGCCTTCTTGCGCTCCGCGGTGTCGTGGTCGTGGCCGAGCAGATGCAGCAGCCCGTGAACGAGCAGCAGCGCCATTTCCTCCGGCGCGCTCTTCTCCGCCTCCACCGCCTGCCGCGCGGCGAACGGCACGCAAAGCGCCAAATCGCCGAGGTACTCGCGCGGCCCTTCTCCCGACGGAAAACTCAGGACATCGGTCGCGCGGTCCTCGCCGAACCAATCGCGCTTGAGCTGGCGGATGCGCGCCTCGCCACAGAAGAGCATGCTCACCTGCGCCTCAGGCTGGCCCAGCGCGTCGAGCCCCTCCGCGAGCAGCGCGCGCGCCGCCTTCGCGAGCGGTGCCCGGCGGCGGACGCCGGCGCGCTCGAAGCGGACGGGGAAGCGCTCCGGCCCCGTCACGAGCCGCCGCCCTGCAATACCCGAAGCCGTTCGAATAGTTCGCGCTCCGCCGCCGTGAGCGTCTTCGGCACCTGCACCATCACTTGGTAATAGAAATCCCCCGTGGCGCCGGCCCTGTCCGACAGGCCCTTGCCGCGAACGCGGATGCGGCGTCCGCTGCTGCTCCCCGGCGGGATGCCAAGCGTCACCGATTCGCCGTCCGGCGTCGTCACGGGCAGCGAGGCGCCCAGCGCCGCGTCCGCCGCGCCGACAGGCAGATCGGCCACAACGTCCAGACCCTCCACGCGGTAGCGGCCCGAGACCGCCTTCACGCGCAAGTGCACGTCGCCACCGCCGGGCGCCTGCCCTGCGAGGCGGATCACCTTTCCCAAGCCGATTCGCTTCGGGATGCGCACCTCGAAGGTCCGCGTACCGCCGGATCCCTGCAGCCCGATCGACATCGTGCCCCCTTCCAGGATCACCTCGGCGGGCACCTCCAGGTCGGTTTCGACGTGCGAGGGCGCCTCCTCCTCTTCGTGGAAGCCGCCATTGAATGGCGACGGCCCCCCGCGGAACCCGGCGCGGCCGCCGAAAAGCGATTCGAAGAACTCGCTGAAGTTCGCACCGCCCATCCCGCCCACATTGACGCGGCCGCCGCCGGGCATGCCGCCCCCGGCCCACCCCGGCGGGGGATTGAAGTCCTGCCCAGCCTTCCAGTTCGGGCCGAGCTGGTCATAGGCGGCGCGCTTCTTCCCGTCCTTCAAGACCTCGTAGGCCTCATTGATTTCCTTCAGCTTGTCCTCGGCCTTCGGGTCGCTCTTGTTCACGTCCGGGTGGAACTTGCGCGCGAGCGTCCGATACGCCTTGCGGATCGTCGCGGCATCGGCGTCGCGCGGAACGCCGAGCATCTGGTAATAGTCCCGGTAATGGACGGCCATCGAGGAATCCTAGTCTGCGAACCGCATGGGGCCCACTGGCCCATCAGGGGTTAGGCAATCGCCGCGCCCGCTTGAAAGGGCGCTTCCCCCCTCCGCCGTGGGTCAATCGGCGTCACTGCGTTCCGGTACCGGCGCGCCGTGCGCCGGTGCGGCGCGACGGATCCCGCGCAAGAGCGCGGCGAAGGTGATGAACGCCGCCGCCCCGAACCCGGCCCAAAGCGCCCGCGACGCCCCGAACGGCGCCTCCGCATCCGCCACCCGCACCACCCATGGGAAGAAGTACCACTGGTGCAGGCGCGGCGGCATCTCCTCGAACCAGAGTTCCGAGCCGGCGAACGTTCCGGAAGCCACTGCCAGCACACTCTGCAACCGCCACCAAATCCGCGACGTCCCGTCCCAGTAGTCGAGGTCTTGCAGCGTCTCCAGCGGGAACGGCAGCAGCAGCGACAACACCTGCACGCAGAACGCCGTGGCGAGCAGCACCCCCGCCGCGATCCGCCGAGGGCTCGGCCAAGCGCACCAACAGCTCGCCAGCCACGCCGCCCCGAGCAATAAGACAAGGTGCAGCGGGGGAGTGAGGAACCGGGCTCCCCAGGACGCCTCGCCCGCCCAGGTGTACCAGCGCGCGTAGAAGAGCTGGTACGCCAGCAGCAGCACCAGACCCGCGGCCAAGGCACGGCGCGGGGCTCCTCCTGTGGAAGCCTTGCGCCAAGCCAGTGCCGCAGCGGGCGCGAGCAGCAAGAGCGGATCGAACAGGATCAGCGCCTTGTCGGGACTCAGCCAAGGCCCGAGGAAGCCCTCCCAGAAGGGCGTCGAGAATGGGAAGCTCCCGGGGAGCGCCGGGTTCGCGCGGCGGAACTCGCGCGCAAGCAGGTCCATGTAGGTGCCGCCGATATCGCCAAAGCGCAGGTACTGGTAAAGCCGCTCCACTGCGAGGAACGGCAGCCATCCGGCTGCCCCGAACGCGAGGCCGCGGCCCACGAAACCCGCTCCGCGGGTCCATGCGAGCGCCAAACCGAGCCCCGCCAGCACCGCCAAGTCGAACACCGCCGGAAGCCGGACCAGCAGCGCGAACCCCAGGCAGGCGCCCGCCAGCGCCGCCCATCGGCCCCCATCGCCGCGCGACCAGCGCAGCACCCCCGCCGCCGCGCCGCAGAGCAGCCCGAGCAACAGCATGTTCTCCTGGTCCACCTGCAGGTAGTGCAGCTGGCTTGTGCAAAGCAGGCAGACCATGACGGCGGCGCCGGCATGGGCAGGGCGGAAGTCGAGCACCCGCAACAGCCCGAACATCGCCAACGCGCAACACGCGTTGAGCAGTGGAAACGTCAGCAGCGAAACGAACAGCACGTGCCGCACGGTGGTTCGCAGCGACTTCCACGGCGACGGCCAGATCAGGGAACTTGCGACGTCGGCGGGCAGCATCACGAGGCTCTGCCCGAGCCCGTACCACGCGTGCACCTCACCGATGTCGGTCTTGAGCCCGAAGCGGGGATAGTCTTGTGGCAACACTGGCGGCTGGTCTGTCCACAGAGACCGGGTGACCTTTAGCCGCTGGATCGTATCGATCCCGCCGAGGTCGCCCGACTTGACGAAGGCCGACAGGAACAGCGCGAAAAGGAACAAAAGCGCCGCGAGCCGCCGGTCGCGACGGCGATCCTCAGACGGGCACATCGACCCGCTGGAGCACCTCGCGCACGGCTTCCACCTCTTCCTGCGAGGCGACGCCGCCGCGCTCGAAGCTCTGCGCCACCTGCACGCGGTGCGCCACCACCGCCACGGCGACCGCTTTGATGTCGTCCGGCGTGACGAAGCGGCGCGCGTCGAGCAGCGCGCGCGCCTGCGCCGCGCGCCGCAGCGCCAGCGTCCCGCGCGTCGAAAGGCCCAACTCGAACACCGCCGCGGAGCGCGTCGCCTCCGCGATCCGGGTGATGTAGTCCAGAAGGTCGTCGTCCACCTTCACGTCCATGGCGACCTGCTGCAGTAGTTCCACCTCGGCGATGCTGAGCGCCGGCTTCACGTTCGTCTCCTCCTGCGCCATGCGCTGCTCGCGGAGGATCTGCATTTCCGCTTCGCGGCTCGGGTAGCCGACGCTGATGCGGACCAGGAAGCGGTCCATCTGCGACTTGGGAAGCGGAAAGGTGCCGTGGAACTCGATCGGATTCTGCGTCGCCACCACCATGAACGGGTGCGGGAGGCGGTGCGTCTCCCGGTCCATGGAGACTTGGCCCGTGTTCATCGCTTCGAGGAGCGCGGACTGCGTCTTGGGCGTCGTGCGGTTGATCTCGTCCGCAAGCACCACGTTCGCGAACAAGGGCCCTTCGCGGAACTCGAAGGCGCGCCGTTCCGGGTCGAAGATCGACACGCCGAGGATGTCGCTCGGGAGCAGGTCGCTGGTGAACTGGATGCGCTGGAAGCTGCCGTCGATGCTGCGAGCGAGCAGCGAGGCGAGTGTCGTCTTCCCGACGCCGGGCACGTCTTCCAGGAGCACATGCCCCCGGGCGAGAAGCGCACAGATGCAGAGGTCGACCACTTCGCGCTTGCCGCGCATCACGGAGACGATGTTCTCGCGCAGCCGCGCGATGAGCTTTTCCGGTTCCACGTTCGCGAAATCCCCCTGCGGCGCCCCCTGCGGGCGGCAGACGGGAGCGGAGCGAAACCGCGGCCACGGGGGCAACCACTCGTTTCCCGGTGGAAAGCGTTCGGCCCGCCCGGAGTCGCCTCCGGGCGGGCCGCCGATGCGCCAGCGGGGGAGCGCCGGGCGCTTACGCCACGGTCACTTCCTTGCACAGGTAGACGTCCTGGATGGCTCGCAGCAGCGCGGCGCCCTCGCCCATCGGGCGCTGGAACGCCTTGCGGCCGCTGATGAGGCCCATGCCGCCGGCGCGCTTGTTGACGACCGCGGTGAGCACCGCCTCCGCCAGGTCGCCCTCGCCCGAGCTCGCGCCGCCCGAGTTGATCAGCCCCGCGCGCCCCATGAAGCAGTTCATCACCTGGTAGCGCGTCAGGTCGATCGGGTGGTCCGTCGTGAGGTCCGTGTAGATCTTCTTCGAGGTCTTGCCGTAGCTGCTGCCGCCCATGTTGAGGGCGTTGTAGCCGCCGTTGTTGGTCGGAAGCTTCTGCTTGATGATGTCCGCCTGGATCGTGACGCCGAGGTGGTTCGCCTGCCCGGTGAGGTCCGCCGACGTGTGGTAGTCGGTGCCGTTCACCTTGAACGCGTTGTTGCGGATGTAGCACCACAGGATCGTCGCCATGCCGCGCTCGTGCGCGTAGGCGAAGGCCTCGGCGATCTCGGTGATCTGCCGGGTGGACTGCTCGCTGCCGTAGTACACCGTCGCGCCGACCGCCACCGCGCCCATGTCCCAGGCCTGGTCGATGTTGCCGAACAGCACCTGGTCGAACTGGTTCGGGTAAGTGAGCAGTTCGTTGTGGTTGATCTTCACCACGAACGGGATCTTATGCGCGTACTTGCGGGCCACCATGCCGAGGACGCCGTAGGTCGAGGCGACGGCGTTGCAGCCGCCTTCGATCGCCAGCTTCACGATGTTCTCCGGGTCGAAGTAGGCGGGGTTCGGCGCGAAGCTGGAACCGGCGCTGTGCTCGATGCCCTGGTCCACGGGCAGGATGCTGACGTACCCGCTGTTGGCCAGGCGGCCCGTGCCGAGGATCGCCTGCAGGCTGCGGAGCACCTGCGGGTTGCGGTCGCTCAGCGCGAAAACCTTGTCCACCGAGTCGGGGCCCGGCAGGTGCAGGTGCGAGGCCGAAACCTTCGCCTTGTGGTTGAGCATGTCGCCGGCGCGGTCGCCGAGCAGTTCTTCGATCCGTTCGATGCCGAGTTCGGCGGAGGCCTGCATGAGGGCGCTCATGGGCGGAAAACTCCTTGAGGGTTGGGGGCGGCGCGGCGGAGAAAGATGGGGCAGTTCCGCAATGCGCCAATTCACCCCTGCTTTATACGACTAGACAGTGCCGACAACGCGGACGCCGCGTCGAGGCTTTTTTGGACCTGCGCGGCGCCTTGGTTGATTCGCCGGACCCCCGGCAGGATACCGCGAAACCGCTTTCCCGTTGCGCGTCCGCGCTCGCCAAGACTCCGCTGTTGCGCTCCACCAACGCCGCAACGCCTCCCAACGCGAGGCGCCCCGGGGCGACTCCGCGAGGTGACCCATGGGCCGCGCACAGCCCACCGCAGGCGACCAGGAATCCAAGCGCGCCTTCATGAAGCACGTCCTCAACGACGCGCGCGCCCTCGAAGCCATGATCGCCGACGGCATGGTCGAAAACGACCGCCGGCGCATCGGCGTCGAGCAGGAGATGTTCCTCGTCGACGAGAAGATGCGCCCCGCGAACCTCGTCGTCCCGATCCTCAAGGAACTCGCCGACGACCAGTTCGTCACCGAACTCGGCGCCTTCAACCTCGAAGCGAATTCCGACACCTATGTGTTCGGTGAGGACTGCCTCTCTCGCCTCGAAGCGGAGCTCCTCGAGAAGGTGGCCCGCGCACGTGCCGCCGCCGCGAAGTTCGGCGGCAACATCGTGCTCGTCGGCAGCCTTCCCACGCTCAAGAAGAGCGATCTCGGCCTCGACAACATGGCCCCCGTCGAGCGCTACCGCCAGCTCAACGACATCATGTCGGACCTCCGCGGCGAGCCCTACGAGTTCCGCATCACCGGCATCGACGAGTTGATCATGGAGCACGACTCGGTGATGACCGAGGCGTGCAACACCAGCTTCCAAGTCCACTTCCAGGTCGGTCCGGCGGAGTTCGCGGAGCTCTACAACGTCGCCCAGGTTTGCAACGCGCCGCTTATGGCGGCCGCGTGCAACTCGCCGCTCCTCTTCGGCAAGCGCCTCTGGCGCGAGACCCGCATCGCCCTCTTCCAGCAATCGATCGACCTGCGCCGCAACGATTCGCCGATGCGCGACCTCCAGCCCCGCGTCACCTTCGGCAGCAGTTGGGTGAAGAAGTCCGTCATGGAACTGATCCGCGAGGACATCACGCGCTTCAAGGTCCTGATCGCCTCGCACATCGACGAGGACGCCTTCGAGGCGCTGCGCGAAGGCCGCGCGCCGTCGCTCAAGGCGCTCCGCATGCTCAACGGGACCATCTACCGCTGGAACCGCGCGTGCTACGGCATCACCGAGGGGAAGCCACACCTGCGCATCGAGAACCGCATCCTCCCCTCCGGCCCGACGGTCGCCGACGAGGTGGCCAACACCGCCTTCTGGTGCGGCCTCATGAGCGCCGTCTCGCGCCATTGGCAGGACGTGACCCAGGTGATGGACTTCGACGACGCGAAGGCGAACTTCTTCGCCGCCGCGCGCCTCGGCCTCGCGGCCCAGTTCCGATGGCTCGACGGCAAGCTCTACCCGGCGCAGAAGCTCATCCTCGACATCGCGCTCCCGCTCGCCAAGGAAGGCCTCAGCAAGAAGGGCATCGCCGAAGCCGACATCAACCGCTACCTCGGCATCATCGAGCGCCGCGTCGCAAGCGGCCAGACCGGCGCCGAGTGGCTCCTCAAGAGCTACACCGCGAACCGCTCCAAGGGCCGCCGCTCCGAGCGCCTCGCCGAGGTCACGAACGCCTACCTCCGCAACCAGACCGACAACCGCCCGGTCCACGAGTGGGACGAGTACTCGATGGAGGAGCCCAGCGTCTACAAGTCCACCATGACCACCGTGGACGACTACATGAGCACCGACTTCGTCACGGTCCAAGAGGACGAACTGGTCGACCTCGTCGCCTGCCTGATGGACTGGCACAAGATCCGGCACGTCCTCGTCGAGAACCAGGACCACGAGCTGGTGGGCCTCGTCTCGCACCGCTGCCTGATCAAGCTCTTCGCGAAGGGCATGGAGGCGCTCTCCGCCAGGAACCCCTCGGTTTCCGAGATCATGATCCGCAACCTTGTCACCTGCCCGCCGGAGATGAGCACGCTGGATGCCGTCCGCCTGATGTCGAACAACAAGGTGGGCGCGCTCCCGGTGGTGAAGGATGGACAGCTCGTGGGCCTCATCACGGAGCGCGACCTGATGCCGCTCGCCTCCCAGTTGCTCGAGGAGAAGTTCGGCGGCTGATCCAGCCGCCCCGACGATGGCAGTCGCCGCAGTCCTGGACGGAATGCCCGCGCGCGCGGCGGTGGACCCCGCCACCCGCCTCCTGGGCAGCTACGACTCGGGGCGCCCCGGGCCGCTGCTACTCGTCACCGCCGGGCTCCACGGCAACGAGCCCGCGGGACTCCGCGCGGTCGAGGCGGTCCTCCGTCAGCTCCGCTCGAGCCGTCCCCCCATCGCGTGGCGCGTTGCCGCCTTCGCCGGCAACATGGCCGCGATCCGCGAGAACAAGCGCTACATCGACCGCGACCTGAACCGCCTCTGGCACTCCGACATCGTCGAGGGGCTCCGCAACGGCGCGATCTCGCCCACCGAAACCGCCGAGCACGCCGAACTGGCCGAGCTCGTGGACCTGCTCTTCGCCGAGGCCGACAACGCCACGGGCTCCGTGCACCTGCTCGACCTGCACACCTTTTCGGCCCCCGGCTACCCGTTCTGCTGCATCGGCGACACGCTGCAGAACCGCCGCTTCGCCCGGGCGATGCCGCTGACGACGATCCTCGGCCTCGAGGAGCAACTCGACGGCACCAGCATGGAGTACTTGAACGAACGCGGCTTCACGACGCTCATCGTCGAGGGCGGCCAGCACGAGGACCCGCGCGCGGCGGGGGTCCTGGAAGCCACATTCTGGTACGCGCTCGTCGCGGCCGGGTGCCTGCGGCGGCAGGACGCTCCCGGCCTAGCGGCGCACCTGCGCCACCTCCGCGATGCGCGCGGCGGCCTGCCCTATGTGCTAGAGGTGCGCTACCGCCACGCCATCCGGCCGGTGGATGGATTCGCCATGCGGCCCGGGTACACGAACTTCCAGCCGATCAAGAAGAGCGAGCACCTCGCCGACGACAGCGGGGGAGCGGTGCGCGCGCCCTTCACCGGGTACATCCTGATGCCGTTGTACCAGAAACTCGGCGACGATGGATTCTTCGCCACCAAGCCGGTCGGTAACGCTTGGCTCGCACTCTCCCAGTTCCTGCGGCGGCTCGAGCTCTGGCGCTTCCTGCATCTGCTGCCGGGCGTGCGGCGGGATCCGGGATCGGCGAACTCGCTGCTCGTGGACCGCGGAGTCGCCCGCTGGTCCGCCGGGCGCATCTTCCGCCTCTTCGGCTACCGGAAGATCCGTGCGCTCGACGACCACACGCTGCGCGTCACACGCCGGCGCAACGATCTGCGCTGGGAGCGCGACTGAGCCCGCTACAGAGGGAACGGCGGGGGAGCGCGGGGCAGTCGCGCCCTTAGGCGGGGATCACCGCGAAGGGCTTCTTCGCGTTCAGGATGCTCACCTGCTGCGCGACCTTCTCGGCGATCTCGCGGTAGACCTTGCCGAATTCCGAGTTGGGGTCCGTCGCCACCGGCTCGCCCTTGTCCATCGACTCGCGGATCTTCGTGTTGAGCGGCAGCCTGCCGAGGAACGGCACGCCGTACTTCTTGGCGGCCAGCTCGCCGCCGTTCGCGTCGAAGACCTCGTCGCGGTGTCCGCACTTCGGGCAGAGGTAGTACGCCATGTTCTCGACGATGCCGAGGATCGGCAGCTTCGTCGTCTGGAACATCACGATGCCCTTGCGGGCGTCCTGCAGCGCCACGTTCTGCGGCGTCGTCACCACCACGGCGCCGGTCACCGGGACCGCCTGGACCAGCGAAAGCTGCACATCGCCGGTTCCCGGGGGGAGGTCGATGATCATGTAGTCCTGCTCACCCCACAACACATCGTGCAGCAACTGCTTGAGCACGCCGTGCAGCATCGGCCCGCGCCAGACCAGGGGCTGGTCCTCGTTGACCATGAAGCCCATGGACATGACGGAGAGGCCGCGCGCCTTCATGGGGATGATGCGGTTCTCGACCACCTTCGGCCGACCCATCGCGCCCACCATTCCCGGAATGTTCGGGCCGTAGATATCCGCGTCCAGCAAGGCCACCTTCGCGCCGAGATTCGCCAAGGAAATCGCGAGGTTCACCGCCGTCGTGCTCTTGCCGACGCCACCCTTGCCGGAGCCGACCGCGATGATGTTCTTGACGCCCTCGATGCGGTTGCGTCCCCCGGCCGGGTCGGCGGCGCGCACGTTCGCCGTCATCTTCACGTCCACCGAGGCGACCCCCGGGACCGAACGGATCGCCGCTTCGCAGTCGCCCTTGATTTTCTCCTTCATCGGGCAGGCGGGCGTCGTCAGTTCCACCGTCGCGGACACCGAACCGGACTCGGAGACCTCGAGTTCCTTCAGCATCCCGAGCGTCACGATGTCCTTGTGCAGGTCCGGATCCTGGACCGTGGCGAGCGCTGCCCGAACCTGGTCCTTGATGCGTGCGGTTTCGGTCTGCGTCATCGGCGTTTGCGGGGTCCTTCGGCGGGAGGGGATTGTCCGGGCGTCAACGGATCATCATGGCGCCCGGCAGGGGAGTGCGGCAACCCCGAAGCCAATAACGTGCGCGCTCTCCCGGAGCCGGAATCGGCTCGCGCCGCATTGAATGCCGGCGCCACATTCCGCGTAGATCCCTCACACCCTAGCGAGGAGCCACTCCGCCATGAAGGCCCACGAGATCGAATACGAGATCCACGGCGAGACCATGCAGTTCGTCGACATCATCCTCGACCCGGGAGAAGCGGTCACCGCCGAGCCCGGCAACATGATGTACATGCGCGACGGCATCGACATGGAGACCCGCTTCGGCACCACCGAAGAGAAGGGCTTCATGGGCAAGCTGCTGAGCGCCGGCAAGCGCATGATCACCGGCGAGTCGCTCTTCCTCACCCTGTTCACGCACAAAGGCACCGGGAAGTCGCGCGTCGCCTTCGCCGCGCCCTACCCCGGCAAGATCGTCCCCATCGACCTGAAGCAGTACGGCACCATGATGTGCCAGAAGGACAGCTACCTCTGCTCCGCCGTCGGCGTGGACGTGAGCGTGGGCTTCACCAAGAAGTTCGGCGCGGGCCTGTTCGGCGGCGAGGGCTTCATCCTGCAGAAGCTCCAAGGCGATGGCCTGGCCTTCGTCCATGCGGGAGGCACCGTCATGTTCATGGACCTCGCGCCCGGGGAAGTGGTCCGCGTCGACACCGGCTGCATCGTCGCCTTCCAGCAGTCGGTCGAGTACGACATCCAAATGGTGGGCGGCATCAAGTCGGCCCTGTTCGGCGGTGAAGGCCTGTTCTTCGCCACGCTTCGCGGGCCGGGGCGCGTCTTCCTCCAGTCGCTCCCATTCTCGCGGCTTGCGATGCGCATCTACGCGGCGGCACCGCAGACCAATGGTGGAGGCCGGGGCGAGGGTTCGGTTCTGGGCGGTCTCGGCGGCCTGCTGGACGGCGACAACTCGTGACGCCACGGGGTGCTGCGGGGCGCCGGGGGGAGGGGGGCCGGCGCCCGCTTCCACCCCCAGCTTACGTCGTTAAATGCAAATTTAACGACGTAAGCATAAACTATTAGTATTAATCATGTTGAGCTGCTCAACTGCGACGTTGCTTTAGAAGGAGCCTGTCATTTTCAACGATATCAAACATCCCCGGCCGATCCCTGTTGAAGTGGACGACGCCATCAACCCCGCGACGGCGAAGCGATTCGACCGGCGGCGATTCCTCAAGATGCTTGGCGCTACTGCTGTTACGGGGCTTGGCCTTTACGGCTACGCGACTCGCATCGAGCCGCACTGGGTGAGCTTGGTACGGCGGCCACTCCCGATCACCGGTCTGCCGCAGAACTGGCTGGGCAAGACCCTCCTCCAGATCAGCGATCTCCACGTCGGCAAGGTGGTCGACACGGGGTACTTGATCCGGACGTTGGAGGAGGCGAAGGCCCTGGCGCCCGACCTGGTCGTCGTCACGGGCGACTTCACCCACGGGGCGGACGCGCACGACACACAATTGCTGACCCGCGTGCTCGACCATCTTCCCCGCGGCAGTCGCGCGACGCTGGCGATCCTCGGCAACCATGACTATGGCGACAGCTTCGCTGATCGGAGCGCCGCCGATGGGGTAGCGCGCGTTCTGGAAACCGAGGCGGTCACCCTCCTCCGGTACTCGGCGGTCGATCTGGATGGCCTCGAGGTGGTCGGCTTCGATGACGCTTGGTCGCCGAACTGGGATCCCGACGCCGCCGCCCGGTTGCTGGAACTCCCCGCCCCGCGCATCGTCCTTTGCCACAACCCCGACGTCTGCGACATGGGGGTCTGGGGCCCGCACCCATCCTATACGCTTTCCGGTCACACACACGGTGGCCAATGCAGGCCGCCCTTCCTGCCACCACCGTTCCTCCCGGTGCTGAACCGTCGCTACACGCAGGGCGAGTTCATTCTAGACGCCAAGCGGCGCCTCTACATCAACCCGGGGCTGGGCTACCTCATGAGCGCTCGGTTCAACGTGCGTCCAGAACTGACCTTGTTCACGTTGACCGAGGCTTCTTGAAGCACCACTTCACGGTGCCGGATTTCCCCGCACCATGAACTCCCACTCCAAGGTGCCCTGAGAGACCTTCAGGAGCAGCACGTTCCTCCCCTTGCGGAGCGTGACGCGCGCCTCTTCCCAGGGGTGGTTGATCCCGCGGAAAGCATCGACGCTGTGGATCTTCTCGCCGTTCAGCCACACCTCGCACCCGTCGTCGGTCCGGAAACCGAGCACGGCCGCTCCCCCATCGGCGTCGAAGGTGCCGACCGCGTAGGCGATGCGCTCCTCTTCGGGGTTGATCTGCTTGATGTTGATGAGGCCGTGCCCGTTCGGGCGGGCGACCGTCCAGCCGTCCCGGGCGGCGAACTGGGGGAGTTCCGCCCACGGGATCTCCTGCGGCGGGTAGTTCTGCTCGGCGATCTTGCCCTTGATGTCGAAGGGGAACGACGGGGAGACGAGCCACGAATCGATGTTCCCGTAGCGCATCGGGAGCTTCAGTTCCGCTGTGACCCGCCGCTCCCCCACCCTGGCGGTCAGGGCGCGGACGTCGGTGGCCTCGGTCAGGAAGGGGATCGGCTGCTTGAGGATCTCCGGGTCGGATAGCTCCATGGGGCCTGCCAGGCCGTCGAAGCGGAACGTGCCGCCGTCGATCACCTCGCCGGAGGGCTTCATCTCTCGACGCCACGCCACGTCGATCAAGTCGGGTGCGATGGGGGAGTCCGCATTCCGTACCAACCGCCGGAGCGTGCCCACGAAGGGATAGTGCGTTTCGTTGTCGATCACCGCCAGACCCGCCATCGCGAGGAGCGCGGAAGCGACGTCGTCCGGCGTCGAGGCATCGATGGATGCGAGGGCTTCAGCCAGATTGTCCGGCGCCCCAGCACCGAGGATTCCTTCGAGCCGGCGTCCGGCGGCACGGGAGGAGGCGACTTCGGGTGCAGCCTCCGCGCAGTCCATCTCGATGCGCATCGCCTTGTGAATGCTGCGCTTGGCAACCTTAACCTCAAGTATTCCGGAGCCTTCATCCAAGCTCCAGTCACCGGCCTGTCCGTCCACGACGACGCGGCTCGGCCGCCCGACGGAATGGACTTGGATCGAGTAGGCGCGTTCCGCGGGCTGGCCGTCGTACTCCCCCACCGTGGGATGGATATCGAGGTCGAGGCCCCCCTCCCGGAAGGACGCGACGAGGATCGTCTGCCCGTAGGAGTCGCTCCCGTAGTCGGATGACTCGCCGTCGTCCTCGTAGAGCGTGAACGCCTCGATGGTCTCCTCCGGCGCGGGCCAGAGTTTGATCACCAGCTCGTCAAGCGGCGCCGTCGTGGGTCGCGCGTTGTAGCGCTGCATAGGCAGCGGCGCGCCCGCGCGGACGAACATCGGCCACTCGTTGATGTCGGCGCAGACCACTCGCCACTGCGGCCCCTCGAACTTCTCCGAGGTGAAGTAGTTGTACCAAGTTCCCTCGGGGAACCAGACGAGCTGCGCAGCCACCCGGCCCGGACCCGCTCCGGCGGCGGTCGCCGGGGCGACCAGGATGTTCTCGCCAAACAGGTACTGTGCAGGCACCAGGTACGCCTCGGGAGCCTCCGGGTAGGCCAGATACATTGGGCGGTTGAGCGGGAGACCATCCGCTGTGCACTGCCACGCGGAACTGTAGACGTAGGGCATCAGCTCGGCCCGGAAGTGGAAAGCGCGCCGCATCGATGCTGTCGCCCAATCGGGCCAGCGCCACGGGCGGCGGTCCAAGTACTCGATGATCCCGGAGTGCATCCGCATGGCGGCGGTGGTGGCGGAGAACTGCACCCAGCGCGTGTACGGCTCCTCGTTGCGCTCGCCGAAATGCCCGCCGATGTCGTGGCTCCAGTAGAAACACCCCACATTGCCTGCGGTGCTGGTGAATGGCACCTCGAAGCTCAGCATCCGCCATCCGGTGTCCGCGTCGCCCGAGAAGTGGATCGGGTGCCGGTGGTCGCCCCAGCCCCCCCAGCGGGAGAACTGGAGTCCACGCTTACCGCCGCGCTTGGAGTTCTCGAAGTACAGGTAGTTTAGCCACTTCAAGTTGAGCAGGTCGCCGATGCCGATCGTGAAGGGATACTGCTGCCAGTCGAGCCACCAGAAGTCGACGCCCTCATCCTCGCGGGGGTGGTGCGTGTGGGCGAAGAGCGCCTCCATGTACTTCCGGTCGGCGGCGTCGAAGGTGACCGTCTCTCCCGAGGCGGGATTCTGCCCGAGCGTCGCCATGAACTCGGGGTACATCGTCTCGGTCGGCAGCACGCCATCCGCCGGATGGACATTGAGCGTGACGAGGAGCCCCTGCTCTCGAAAGTACTTCAGCAATGCGGGCGGATCCGGAAGCAGCTCATAGTTCCACGACCAACCGGTCCACTCGCCCGTGTGCCACTCCATGTCCATCACCATGACATCGAGGGGGAAGTCGTGTTCGGCGTACTCCTCGACGATCTGCTTGTAGTCGTCGGAGGAGTAGTGCCACCAGCGGGAGTACCAGCTCCCGAGCACTTGCTTGCGGGGCATCGGCACCTTGCCGGCGGCTGCGGCGAATGCCCGGAAGGCTGCTTCGTAATCCGAGCCGTAGCCGAAGAGGAACCAATCGGTCCCGGCATCGGGGCGGCGCGGCTGTGCCCAGCCGTCCACCAGCAGGTGTGTCTTCGAGTCGTCGATCAGGAACCAGCCGTCGCGGGAAAGCAGCCCCTCGCCGAGGGGCACCGGACCGCGCACTTGGTCCAAGGTGGCAATGGTGCCGCCCAGGTTGCCGGTCTGGCGCGAGGAGGGGTTCCACTCGATCGGGTGCGCTCCCCCGCCGATCGTGACGAAGAGGTTCGTGGATGAGAACGGGGTGCCATCCGGGGCGTATCGGATCGCCATGCGCCCGGTGTCGATCAGGAGCGCGCCGTCCGGATCGCGGCGCACGGCGACGGAATCGGCGCGGGAGGATCGTTCGATGGCGAACAGCGATGGCTCGTCGGTGAACTTGCCGTCGGGAGCGTACTCGAGGCGGACGCACTCCGGGGCGACGACGGTGAAGCGCGCGTTGCCCTCGATGATGGGATTGCCGTTCGCCGCGGCCGCGAGGGCCGCCCCTGCCACTGTCGTCATGATCGCTCTCCGGAGTTCGCGTCTCACGGGCTGGCGCCCCTGGATTGGATTGGGTGGATCATTAGCGTCGCGCCCCGCGGGGACAACCCCGGAGGATAGGCGCACGGATAGAGTCGGATCGCGCTAGCGCCAGCGCGCCGCGCTCCCCACCCTCGCTCCCCGCAGTACCAACGCACCCTAGGCAAGCCCATGTCCCTTCCGCTCAACGAGACCCTCACCGACCACTTGGACCAGTGGCTGATCCCCGCCGCCCGGCAGGGCGGAGTGGAACCGCCGAAGCGCGAATCCTACCTCTTCGGCGCGCCCAAGAGCATCGAACTGGGAGACGTCGCGACGAGCGCGGCGCTGTCGCTGGGCAAGCTGCTCAAGCGCAAGCCGCTGGAGGTCGCCGCGGAGATCGCCGCGCACATGGCGCTGTCGCCGCTGGTGTCGTCCGCGGAGCCCGCGGCGCCCGGCTTCGTCAACCTGCGCCTCTCCCCCGCCGCCTACGGGCGCGTCTTGGCGGACGCGGCTGCGGAGGGCGACCACTACGGCGAAACCAGCTACGGACGGGGCCGGCGCATCCTGCTCGAATTCGTGTCCGCCAACCCGACAGGCCCCATGCACGTCGGCCACCTGCGCCACGCGGTGAGCGGCGACGTCCTCGCGCGGATCCTGTCCGCGGCGGGCTATGCGGTGACGCGGGAGTTCTACATCAACGACGCCGGCAACCAGGTCCAGACTCTGGGCCGCTCCTTCCGCACGCGCTGCCTGCAGGCGGTCGGCGAGGCCGCGCAGATCGAGGAAGGGATGTATCCCGGCGAGTACCTCGAAGTGCTCGCGCGTGAGTTCGTCGCCGAGGCGGGCCTCGACGCCGCCGCGATCCGCGCCATGCCCGACGCGGACATCGCCTGGGAGGCGCGCAACCGCTGCCTGGTGCTCGTCCGCCGCGACCTCGCGGGGCTGGGCGTCGAGTTCCACAACTTCGTCAGCGAGAAGGCCCTCTACGACAACGGCACCGTGGCAGCCAC
Organism: Candidatus Sumerlaeia bacterium; assembly: GCA_033764015.1. Lineage (GTDB taxonomy): Bacteria > Sumerlaeota > Sumerlaeia > SLMS01 > JANRJK01 > JANRJK01. Next base: position 55,230 of record JANRJK010000008.1, read on the forward strand.
CGTCGAACGGCTGAAGGCCAGCGGGGCGACGTTCGAGAAGGAGGGCGCGGTCTGGCTGCGCACCACCGACGACGGCGACGACCAGGACCGCGTCCTCGTCAAGAGCGACGGCTCGCTGACGTACCTCGTGCCCGACCTCGCGTACCACGCCGACAAGTTCGACCGCGGGTTCGACGGCTGCATCAACATGTTCGGCGCGGACCATATCGGGTACGCGGCGCGGTTGCGCTCCGGAATCAAGGCCCTCGGACACGACCCGTCGAAACTCGAGATCGTCACGCTCCGCCTCGTGTTCCTGCTCGACGAGAAGGGCGAGCGCACGAAAGGCAGCAAGCGCAAGGGCGACATTGTCGAGGCGATGGAAGTGGCGCGAGACGTCGGCATGGACGCGGCCCGCTTCTTCCTCCTCGCGCGGTCGACCGACTCGGAGATCGAGTTCGACCTCGCGCTGGCGCGCCAGCAGTCCGACCTCAACCCCGTCTTCAAGGCGCAATACGCGCACGCGCGCGTCTGCTCGGTGGTGGCGAAGGCGCGCGAGGCGGGGTTCACCGCCGCCGAGCCCTCGCCTGCCGCCGCCGCGCATCTGGGGCACGCGATCGAACGCGAGCTGCTGCTCGCGGTGGCCGAACTGCCCCGCCTCGTGGAGCGCAGCGCCGCCGAACACGCCCCGCACCACCTGACGCGCTATGCGTTGGGGCTCGCCGAGCTGTGGAACCGCTACTGGTCCGCGGCAAAGACGGACGACTCGCTCCGAATCCTGCAGCCGGACCGCCCGGAGCAGACGGCGGCGCGCCTGCGGTTGGCGGTGTCGGTGCGGCAGGCGCTGCGGAACAGCTTGGCGCTGTTGGGCATCTCGGCGCCCGAGCGGCTGGAGCGGGCGGTGGTCGATGATGTCGTCGAGTAACCACGACCAAGGGCTTGGCCCCGCGGCTCCGGTGCTGCTTTCGACGGACATCCCCGGCGCCTGCGCCTTCTGGCGGGATCGCTGCGGCTTCGAGGTCGATTGCTTCGGCGAGCCGCCACAGTTCGCGATCTGCTCCCGTGGCGGCGCGCGTTTGATGTACGCCCTCGCGCCCGCGGGGGCTGTGATCGTTCCGAACTGGCGCGTTTTGCCGAAGTGCAACAGCGCGTACATCTGGGTTGGCGATGCGGCCGCCCTCTATGCCGAGTTCCAAGCCCAAGGCGCCGCGATCGACTTCACGATTTACGACACGCCGTGGGGTACGCGCGAGTTTGGCATCCAGGACCCGGATGGTCACGACATCGCCTTCGGCCAGATTCTCTGAAAACGAGTGACGGCCCCGGCGGATCGCCGGGGCCGTTCTGTTGTCGGGGGTTCGGCGCGGGGCCGGGTTACTCGAGCATCATCCAGTTCTTGCTGGCGGACGCGGGGGAATCGTCGAGGCGCACACCGAATGCGCGGTAGCGCTCCGTGGCGGTAAGTTGACCGAGATTCGTCGCCGCGCCGGTGGATGGATCGAACTCGACCAGATCCGTGCCGGCGGTGGAGTCGAGGTAGGCGGCAAGAATGCGGTTCTGGAGCGGATCGTAGTCCCAGGCGAAGAAGAAGCCCGTGTTCGCGGCCACCGAAGCGGCCACAAGCGTCGAGGCGCCGGTCGCCACGTTCAGCGTGTAGAAGTCGTTGTCGAAGTCCGGCGACGGACCGAAGCCGGCAGCGTAGCCATTGCCCGCCGGATCGATCGCCAAGGCCGTAAAGTCGAGCGTCGTCGCGATGTTCGTGTAGACGCCTGTGGAGAGATTCACAGTGCCGATGCGGCCCGCCGCGAACGTGTTGAAGTCGAACAGCAGGATGTACATCTGGTCGTTCGCGAAGTTGTACTCGAAGTCGATCGGGAAGAAGTCCGTCGGAAGACCTGTCAGCGGCGGGCCTGTCGTGATCGCGCCGGTATCGGGGTTGATCGTCTCAAGGTTGCCGGTGTTCCCGTTCCAAGCGACGAACTCGTCCAGATTCGACCCGTTGAAATCGCCGCCGTTGTAGAAGTCGGCCGGATCGGCGAAGCCGGAGAGGCCCGCTTTAGCAGCGTTCGACGTGTCAACTACGACGAAGCGGCGGAGCGTGCGGTCCTCGGCGAGCGCGAAGTTGGCCGGGGGGGGGAAGTCGTCGTCGGTGATCGTGCCCGTGGCCACATCGTCGCCGAAGAGGGCGTTGAACGGGTCGGACAGGTTCGAGAGGGTCATGGTGAAGGTTTCGGCGCCCTCTAGCAGCGTGTCCTGGGCGACGGGCACGTCGATGGTGAACGTCTGCGCTGCGGGTCCGGCGACGCTCGGGATGTTGAGGATGCCGCTGGTGGCGGTGTAGTCCCCGGGCTCCGTGGCGGTGCCGTTCGACGTCTCGTACTCGAGCGAGATCGCCGCGCCGGAGGTGTTCGGCGGATCGACGGTGACGGTGAAGGTGATATCCCCCGCGCCCTCCGCCGCCGAGGCGTCCGCGACGCTGACCTGCGCGATGCCTGCGGGGAGCGAGCCTTGGCAGATCTGGATGTTGTCGATGATGGCGAACCACGCCCATTCCGACACGTACCGGAAGCGGACTTGGAGGTTGGTTGCGGATCCGAGCGGGAACGTGTCGGTCTCGAACCGGAGGTTGCCGCCGGTGGAGGCGGTCGCCGGGGTCGACGCGTTGAAGGTCGCCACCGTGTTCCAAGTCGTGCCGTTCGGGGACCACTCGACGGCGAGGAACTCAGCCGGATCGCCCACATCGCGATACTGGACGTCGAAGGCCACCTTGGCGAACTCGCCGGTCACGGCGACCGATGGTGAAACCAACGACGTGTCGCCGGTGGAGCCATTGCCGGCCGCATCGGAGTCGGCGATGGCGAACGGGGCGACGATCGGCGCTGTTGTCGTGTACGTCGTCGTGCTGTAGGAGACCGGGTTCTGGAACTCCCACACGACGCCGAAGGTGTCGTCGTCCACGACGGTCCAACCGGCGGGCGGCGTGGTGCCGCTCGCGGTCGCGAAATCCTGAGTGGCGCCGCAGGTGAAGTCGTCGTCCTGGATGGTGCCGTTGGCGACGCCATCGTTGAGGAATGCCGCGCCGCTGCCCGCGTTGACGAGGTTGGAGAACGTGACGGTGAACGCCTCGTCCGCCTCCGGGAAGCTATCGGCGAACACGTCGACCGTGAAGTTCCGCGAAGTGGCCACTCCGTCGGCGGTGAAGGTGAAGGTACCCGTAAACGGCGTCGAGATGTCCGTCGAATCGGTCGAGCCCACTGGTGTGATCGTGTAGTCGACCGTGAAGTTGTCGGTCGGCGCCGGGGTGGCCGTAACGGCGAAGTTGAAGGGTGTGGTGCCGCCGCCGGAGCCTTCGGCCTGTGACAGGTTCGCGACGTTCACGGCGTTTCCGAAGTTGCCTTCGACACGGACATTGTCAACGAGCCACCACCAGGAGAAGTCGCCGGTCCAACGGAAGCGGACACGGCAGGCTGCGCCGGCGGCCAAAGCCTCCGTTGTGATGTCGATGTCCGCCGCAGCGACCGCGGTGATCGTGCTCGTCGTGTTGGCGCCGACGGTGGCCGTGCCCGAGGCCGCCTGCCCTGGATTCGACGGCGCCACCCAAGCGGTACCGTTGAACACCTCCACCTCCCACGCACCGCCAAAGCCGCTACGGAAGTGGTGATCGAACTTGAGCTTCACCGAAGCCGCGCCGGTCGCGTCGAAGGCGGCGGACTCCAAGGCAGTGTCCTCGCCACCGGACAGGCCGAGGCCGTCCGAGTCGAACGCCGCGAAGTTGCCGGCGAAGGGCGGGCTAACGGCCGTGACTGTGAACGGGCGGGAGTTGGAGAACTCCCAAAGGCCCGAGCTGCCAACGAGGTCGTTGTTCGTCCAATTCAAGGGCGGGGTGGTGCCCGACGCGGTGGAGAAGTCCTCCGAGAGGAGGACGGTCTGGGCTTGGAGGGGGGCGGCGGCGAGCGCCGCGAACGCCGCGGCGGCCGCTAGTGCGCGACGGAGCCGCGTCCGGGTGACGCGGGGAAAATGATACGTGGAAGCCATGAGGTTCCTCTCTGGCTGGGGGGTATTCCCTGGGCCCGAGGGGCCGTCGGAAATGATCAATGATGAACCAGTCTGGCGCCAAATCGTCCTCCACGCAATCAATTATTGTGGCGACTAAAGCTTTTTAGAAGTCCCCGGGAAACGCGCGGATTCCGCCGCCGCAGCCCCCGCCTCGAGGCGAAGGGGAAGGCGAATCGCGAGGCCACCTCCAAGGATGTTACGTCCATTAGGCGCGCGTGAACCTCCAGTAAGTTCTTTCCTGCCAGATACTTGCACTGGGGACCCGTGTTCCGGATGGGTCTTCGCTTCACTGTTGACCGCTTGCGGCGCGCGGTGTCTCTAAATGAGTTTACCCCGGCGGTCCCGGCTCGCGAGCCGGAGCCGTCGGGGTTTCGTTGCCATTCACCATTCCACCCGAAAGGAGCCCAAGCCGGATGACCCCGATGGATTACCTGATTCCATTGTTGGCATTGGTGGCCGGGGCGATCGGCGGGGCGTGGTTCTGGGGCGGCCGGCAAGCCAAGGCGGCTTCGAGGGAACTCGAAGAAGCACAACGACTTGCAGAGCAGGAGCGCGCCCGCGCGCATGAAGAGGCGGACCGGATCCGAAAGGATGCGGAAGCCGAGCGCGAGGCGTCGCAGGCGGAAAACGAGAAGCGGTTCGAACGCGAGTTGGGGCGGCGCCGGAGCGAGATCGACCGGACGGAAGGCCGCCTCCGCAAGCGGGAGGAACAGCTCGAGCGTTCGGAGGAAAAAATCCAGAAGAAGCTCGACGAGGCCACGAAGCGCGAGGAGGAGGTGGCGGCGAAACTGCGCCGCATCGAGGAGCAGGAGACCCGCGGCGAAGAACTGCAGCGGGAACTCGTCCGACGGGCGGAAACGGTCGCCGGCATGTCCGCCGAGCAGGCTCGGAAGCTGCTGCTCGAAAACCTCGAAAACGAAGTCCGCCAGGATGCCGCGGCGCTGGTCCACCGCGCGGAGCAGGAGGCGAAGGAGCAGGCCGAGAAGAAGGCCCGCCAGGTGATCACCCTGGCGGTCCAGCGGCTGGCCAGCGACCACGTCAGCGAAACGACGGTTTCCGTCGTGACGCTGCCCTCCGACGACATGAAGGGGCGCATCATCGGGCGCGAGGGGCGGAACATCCGCACCCTCGAGCAACTGACGGGCGTCAACTTCATCATCGACGACACGCCGGAAGCGGTCGTCCTTTCCTGCTTCGATCCGATGCGCCGCGAAATCGCCCGTCTGGTCCTGGAAGCACTCATGGCCGACGGCCGCATCCATCCCGCCCGCATCGAGGAACTGGTCGAGAAGACCGAACGGAACGTCCTCGATGCCGCCCGCGAGGCCGCCGAAAAGGCGTGCCTCGAACTGGGCCTCCACGACCTGCACCCGGAGCTGGTCAAGCTCATGGGCCGCCTCAAGTACCGAACGTCCTACGGCCAGAACATCCTCGCGCACTCCACGGAGTGCGGCCACATCGCCGAGATCATCGCCAGCGAGCTGGGCCTCGACGCCCGGCTCGCCAAGCGCGCCACCTTCCTGCACGACATCGGCAAGGCGGTCTCGCACGAAGTCGAAGGCACCCACGCCGCCATCGGCGCCTCCCTCGCCAAGAAGTACCGCGAGCGCCCGGAAGTCGTCCACGCCATCGAGGCCCACCATTACGAGGTGGAGCCCCGCACCCTCACCGCCATCATCGTCGTCGCCGCCGACGCGATCTCCGCCAGCCGCCCCGGCGCCCGGCGCGAATCGCTCGAATCTTACATCAAGCGCCTCGAGTCCCTCGAGGCGATCGCCAGCGGCTTCGACGGCGTCGAGAAGTCCTACGCGCTGCAGGCGGGGCGCGAGCTCCGCATCATCGTCCAGCCCGACAAGCTCGGCGACCAGGAGTGCTCGCTGCTCGCGCGCGACATCTCCAAGAAGATCGAACAGGAGCTCCAATACCCCGGCCAGATCAAGGTCACCGTCCTGCGGGAGGTCCGCAAGACGGAGTACGCCCGCTAGACACGCCGCCGGGGGCTTAATCCCTGCGGACCCGACACCCCGCCGCCCGCGCTCCCGCGCGGGCGGCGTGTTCTTGCCCGGCGCGCGGGGAGAGCGCGCCGCCCCATGGAAACCGCGAAATGTCTTGCCGCGGAAGGCGCCATACGGTTCCGTGGGAGGACGCATCGGGGAACCGAAACGCGGTCTCCACCGCACTCCACGCGACCTCTGGACGCCATGACGCGCTACGATCTTCGCGACTCGGACTACTCCTTCAACGCCTCGCTGGACCCCTTCCTCGTCCTGAAGAAGATGGGATTCACGGAAAACTCCGTGTACCAGGAAGGCGACATCGTCCGCGTCCACTGCCCCATCCACAAGGACTTGGTGCGCAAGTCGCTCATCATCGATGTCTCGGAAAAGACCTACCGCTGCCAGTACTCGAACTGCGAGGCGCACGAAGGCGGCCTGCTGATCGAGCTGGTCGCGCTCTACTACGACTGCTCCATCGACGACGTGGCGCGGGCGCTCTTCGGCCAGGAGGACAAGTCCAGCGACCTTCTGTTCCGCGGTGAAATGTTCATCAACCAGGGGCGCCACAACGAGGCGCTCCCGTACCTCGAGCAGGCGTGCGACCTCGATCCGCGCAACGAGGTCACGCGATGCAAGCTCGCCGCGCTGTATCTGGAGCTGAACCGCAAGGACGACGCCTACCGCGAGTACCTGCAGGCGGCGGAAAGCTACGCGGTCCGCGGCGAACTCGAGAAGACGCTCGCTATCTACAACATCCTCATCATGCTCCAGCCGGGGGCGGTGAAGGCGCGCAAGGAACTGGCCTTCCTCTTCTCCCGCATGGGGCGGCCCGACGCCGCCGCGGAGCAGATCAAGTGGGTGGTCGATTTCTACCTTAAGTACAACCAAATCAAAGGGGCGCAAGAGGCCTGCGAGCAGCTCATCGAGCTCGACTCCACGAATCCGGTCTCCTACATCCTCCTCGGCAAGCTGCTCCACCAGGCGGGTCGCCGTGTGCCCGCGATGCAGAACTTCGAGCAGGGCGCCCGGCTGCTCCTCGAGCAATCCGACGCGAGCCGTGCCGTCACCTTCATCGAGGAAGCGCTTGAAGTAGCGCCGGGCAGCCCGCGACTGAAGGAAATGCTGGAGCAGGCCGAGGCGCGGCTGGCATCCGAGGCCCCCGCGGGCGGCTCGTCGATGGGCGCGCTCGGGCAGCAAGAGGAAGAATTCATCAGTTGGCTTTCGGAAGTGGACAAGAAGCTCGCGCTCGGCGAGGAGGTCGCCTTCGATCCCACCATCGCCCGCGTGAGCGGTCCGGTGAAGATCCCGAAGTCCGATCCTCCGCGCCAGTCGAAGGAATTGGCGGTCGATATCCCGCTCTTCGACGAAATGGCGGACGAGGAAACGGTCCGCGCGGTTTCGGACAAGCCGAAGGCGGCCGCCCCGTCCGCGCAGGGCGGCGCGCTCGGCACGCCGCAGAGTTCCGACAGCAGCGACATTTCGCCGGAGGACCGGCGCGTCGCCATGTGCCTGAACGACATGAAGGAACTCGACAACAGCCAGATCGAGGCGATGCGCCAGCAGCTCGTCACGATGTTCACCGACGTGCGGAAGACCTACGAGGACGGCCTGCTGTCCGACTGGGAGATGCGCACGATCAAGGACTTCTACAAGGCTTTCTGCATCGCCGTCGACATGCACCGGCGGACCGCCTCCGGCAAGTCCGCGGGCTGACGCGCGGCGGAGCGACCGTGAACCAGTCCGAAGAAGTCCTGCTCGACCTCGCGCGGAACTACCGGTTCCTCACCCCCGCGCAGGCGCTCGAAGTCCGCGGCGAAGCGGATGCCACCGGCGCCTACCTCGCCGACCTGCTGCTTGGCAGGATGCTGCTGACCCAGAAGCAGCTCAAGAAGCTCCAGAACGAAGTGCAGATGTACACCGGGAGCGCCGCGCCTTCCACGGAAGTGGAAGAGGCGCCGCCGGAGCCCGCGCCCGCCCCGGTGACCCAAGCGGCGCCGGCGGCCGCCCCCGCCGCGGCGAAGCAACCCGCCGCGGCCGCAGCCCCCAAGCAGGGCGCCTCTCAGCCGCAGCAACAGCCCGCCCAGCAGCAAGCGGCCCCCGCGCAGCAGCAGGCCCCGGCTCCCGCACCCGAACCGAAGGCGGCGCCGGTATCGATCATCGAGCAGTACCGGCACTTCCCTCCCGCGCCGGACCTGCTGCAGCTCCTGCGCATCGCGCGCGCCTGGGAGGCGTCGGACCTGCACCTCTCCGTGGGGAAGCCACCGTTCGTGCGCCTCGCAGGGCAGCTCTTCTACATGGAGTACGCGCCGATTTCGCCGGAGCGCTCGGAGCAGCTCAATTTCTCGGCACTCACCAAGGTTCAGGCCGAACTACTGCGCGAGAAGCTGTCGCTCGACTTCGCGCTCCAGATCCCCGCCGACGGTCGGTATCGCTGCAACATCTTCCACCAGCGGCTGGGCTGGGACGGATCGTACCGCGTGGTGCGGTCCTCCGTGCCTTCGGCGGAGGAGCTTGGGCTGCCCCCGGTGTGCCGCACGCTCACGGAGTACCATCAGGGGATGGTGCTGGTGACGGGGCCGACGAACAGCGGGAAGACGACGACGCTCGCGGCCATGGTGGATATGGTGAACGCGGACCGAGACGACCACATCATCACCGTTGAGGACCCGATCGAGTACGTCCACGCGCGCAAGCGCTGCCAAGTGACGCAGCGCGAGGTCGGGCGACACACGGATAGCTTCGGCAAGGCGCTGCGCGCGGCGCTTCGCGAAGACCCGGACATCATCATGATCGGCGAACTGCGCGACCGCGAGACGGTATCGATCTCGATCTCCGCGGCGGAAACCGGCCACTTGGTGTTCGGCTCCCTGCACACCAGCTCCGCCGCGCGCACCGTGAGCCGCATCCTCGACGTGTTCCCGCCGACGCAGCAGACGCAGATCTGCACCATGATCTCGGAGTCGATCCGCGGAATCCTCTCGCAGCAGCTCGTGCCGAAGCGCGACGGCAGCGGCGTGGCGCTCGCGCTCGAGATCCTGATTTTCACGAGCGGCGTCGCCCAACTCGTCCGCGAGGGAAAGACCTACCAGCTCCAGAACCAGATCCAGTCGGGCAAGAAGCTGGGCATGTGCCTGATGGACGATTCGTTGATGGAGTTGTACCAGGCGGGCGTCATCAGCGGCCCCGAGGCGTACTCGCGCTCGGACAACAAGAACGCCTTCGAGCTGATCAAGAACGACGTCTGATGGGCGCTGGTCCGCGCCCGGTAGCGTGAGCGAGCCCGACACCACCCCACGGCACCGCGCCGAAGCCGTCGGCCTGTTCGGCGTCCTTGCGTTGGCGGCGGTGCTGCGCCTCCAGAACCTCGGGACCAACCCACCCGGCCTTTTCCGCGACGAACTCGAGAAGGGCTACACCGCGCTCGAGTTGTGGCGCACGGGTCGGCACGGCTACTTCGACGGGGCGGAGATCGTGCAGTCGGGGCCGATGCCCGCCTTCATTAACGTGTTCGGCGACCAGACCTCCGCGATTTACCAGTACCTCTCGGCGCCGATCGTTGGGATCTTCGGGCTCGACGGGACGACGGTGCGGCTGGCGGCCGCGCTTTGCGGCATCGCGACGGTGCTGGCGGTGTGGGCGCTGGCGCGGCGGTGGCATGGTCCGGTTGTCGGGGTGTTCGCGGCGGGACTGGTGGCGACCATGCCGCAGGCGGTCGTCTTCAGCCGCTGGGCGCAGCAGGGAGTCACCGTGCCGTTTTTCGCCGCGCTCGGGGTCGCGGCGTTTTGGAGCTGCTTCCACGGGGCGTCGCGCCACCGGACCGGCCTTGCGGTGCTGTCGGGGTTCCTGCTCGGGGTGGCGTTCTACGCCTACGACCCGGCGCGGGTCGGAGTGCCACTGATTGTGCTCGCGCTTGCGGCGGGGCTGGGGAGGGCGGGGCTCACGGAGCATCGCCGCCATGCTGCCCTTTGGGCCGGGACGTTCTTCGCAGTCGCCTTGCCGGTGTTCTTGTATGCGATAGGGGACGACGGATCTTACCGTTTCCGACGCGTCAGCGTGTTCGCCGATGGCCTCGGACCCGGTATCGCGACCGCGGCGTCGCAGTACCTGGAGCACTTCCACCCCCGGTTCCTGTTCTTTGGCGGCGACACGAATCCACGCCATCAGCTCGTCGCGCCGGGGATCGGCATCATGGCGAGCACTTTCGCAGTGCTCCTGCTCGCTTCCGGCTACGGGGTATGGCAACGGTTCCGATCGGGCCAAGCGACCCGGGAGGACCTCGCGCGCTGGCTGCTTCTGGGGGCGTGGCTGCTGGGCGCGCCGCTGGCCGCGGCGTTCACCACGGGAGGCATTCCGCATGCGCTCCGGTCGATCCTGTTCGTCCCCGCCTGGTGCCTGCTCGCAGCGGAGGGGCCCTCCTGGTTCGGGCTCGCGGACAAGCGGCGGGTCCCGCGAGGGACGGCGCTGCTGGCGGCGGTGGTGGTCGTGAACTTCGCCTTCGCGTGGCTCGGGGTCCGGAACTTCGCCACGCACCGGCCCGATGCCTGGCAGGCGGATGTGATCCCGTCGTTGCGCGGAGCCCTCGCCGCCGACCCGACGCGCCCCGTTTTCATCTCCGCCGCGGTCCCCTACGCGCCGTACTTCGCGCTCTTCGTCGAGCAGCCCGATCCCGCGCGCTTCCAGGAACTTGGCCTCGCGGCGCTGCGAACGCGGATCGCGCCGCCGGGGGCCGCCGCCGCTTCGCTGCCGGAGGGGGCGCTGCTGGTGCTGCCCGAACCCGCGCACTCCGCGTGGGCGGAGACCGAACCGCCGACGATCACTCTCGAGCGGGCGACCCGTGACGGGCGCCCCGTGTTCCAGCCCTTCGGCGGCGGCTCGCGCCCATAGCGGGCGGCGCCCGGCCCAAATGCGCGTTGCCTTACCGGAGCCGGCTACGTTGGCTCTCTCCTGCGGCTTCAGTCCGCCACCGATCCCCCTAAAGGGAGCCCGCCCCTATGAACGTCTTCCGCATTGTGGCCGAGCAGCTCCGCCAAGGGCCGGTCTCCTTTCCCGTGAAGGAGACGCCGAAGGCCTTCGGGATCGAGGACGAGGAAATGGTGCGCTTCGAGGATCCGATCGTCGGCGAGCTCACCGCCATGATCGCCTCGCAAACGGTGATCATCCGGGGGGAGCTACGGACCTTTGTCACGGCGGCGTGCTCGCGGTGCCTCGACCCGGTCCGGGTACCTGTGCGCGCGAAGGTCGAACTTAGCTACATCCACGATCCCCGGATGCTGCAGTTGGATCGATATCCGGAGCTGTTCGGCGAGGACACCGCGTACTTCGACGGCGAAGTCGTCGCCCCCGCGCCGGAGCTGCGCGAGGTGCTGCTGCTGGAGATGCCGCCGTTTCCCGCCTGCGAGCTCGAGCCCGACGAGACGTGCCCCGTGACCGGGCGGGACATGTCGAAGCGGACCTTCGGCGACACGCAGAAGCCCGCCAAGAAGCCCGCGCCGGAACCCGCGAAGCCCGCGGACCGGAACACCTGGAAGAACCAGATCCAGGCGCTGCGCGACCAGCTCGCCGAGCAGCCGCGCGAGAACCAGCCCGACAAGCCCTGATCCGCCGCCATGGGCCGCTCGCCGGACGCGTGGCGCTTCACGCACCTCGCCTCGCTTTGGATCCTGGCGGTGCTCACCACGGTCCTGTGCCTTGCGGGCGACTCGCCAAGATGGATCCTCCAAGCGGCCGTGTGGTCCGGGCTCTTCGCGTTGGCGCTTTCCGTTTCCGCGCGGTACCATGTCCTGCTCGGCGAGCTGTTCGCCCAGTTCACCTACCGCGAGCGCTTCGGCGCGTTTCTGCTCCACTGCTTCTTCCTGATCGTGCCGCTGCTGTTCTTCCGCGTGCGCGGTTGGTTCCATGCGTTCCTCGCGGTGCTGCTGCTCGTCGCGCTGCATGTGGTCGGCCCGCGGCATGGCGGGCGGTTCATCGGGTTGTGCGCGGGGCTGGCGCTCGCGGCGCTGATGCCCCCGGCGTCGCCGCTCGAGTGGCTGGTGTTCCCTTGGCTCGCGGCCGCGCTGTTCGCGGCGCGGGCGCAGCACGTGAGGTTCCTGCTGGAGGACCACGACGAGCAGTTCGGCCCTCCGCTACTCGGCGCGTGGCGCGAGCTGGCGGTGGCGTTGCTGCTCCCGGTCGCCGTCGGCGCGGCGGTCTACGCCGTCGGGCGCGACTATCTCGTGCCACGCGCCTTGGCCTTCGACGCGCCCTCCCCCGCCGTGCGGCGCACGCCGGGCCAGTCCTGGTTTTCGATGAACGAAGCGCTCTTCGACGGCGTGGTCCTGTTGGCGCTCGTGCTCGGGCTGCTGGTGCTGGTGAACTGGATGGACAAGTGGCTGCGTTCGCGCCGCAAGGCCGGGGGCGACGTCGTGACCCTGGGAGGCGCCTTCCGGCAATCGATCCCGGATGGCTCCGCGGCGGGCGCCGCGGCCGTGGTTGATCCCGGCGCGGGGGACCGTGCGCGCATCCTCCGGGCGTTCGCCAATTTCACACGCGCGATGCGGCCCTTCGGCGACAGCCGCCGCGACGCCGAAACCGCGGCCGAGTACCTCGACCGCATCCACGTTCCCGGGCCAGAGGCGGACGCCTTCGACCGAGCCTGCTACTCGAACTCCGAAATCGCCCCGTTCGACGCGGATTCCTTCGAGCGCGCGGTCGCCGCTGAATTGGAGTCCACGCGGGCGCGCGATGCGGAGCGGCGGGCCGCGCTCAAGGAGCGCCCGCGAAACACCGCCTAGCGCGGCAACGGCCCCTTGACAACAAGCGGCGACTCCGGAGGCTTGGATCATGACGGAAAAGACGCTCGTTGCCTCAGCGCCGGACGGAGAGCACTTCGCCTACCGCGAAGACTATCTGCTGTTCGGCATGCTAGTGCGCCACGGCTTGTGCAAGCCGTCCGACTACACCACGCTGGTCGCCGCGCAATCGCAGCAGCCCGGCAGGCCGACGCTCCTCGTACTCCTAGCCGACGCGAACAAGTTGCCGGAGAAGGCGCGCAAGGACATGCAGGATCTGCTGGACGTGCTCGCGGAGCCGAAGCTGCGCAAGCTGCTTCCCAGCGAACTGCCCCCGGTCGAGACGGTACTCGCGAAGACGTTGGCGGATCCGGAGGCGACCGAGGTCGCCGGAGCCGAAGCGGACGCGCCCACGATCGGCGGCGGCCCGGTATCTGTGGGTTCCACGCAGCGCACGACCGGCATCACCCGCCTGAGCGCGACGCTCTCCGCGACACACCTCACGCAGGATGAGCTCACGCGGCTCGAGTCCGCGAAAAAGAAGAGCGCGCTTGTCGGTGGCGTCCTCGCAGGGCACATCGTCCTCGACAAGATCGGTGGCGGCGGCCAGGGCGACGTTTACCTAGCCAAGCAGGTTTCGCTGAACCGCTATGTGGCGCTGAAGAAGCTCGAGGTGCCGGTGCCTGCGCTGGCACAGCGCTTCATCGAGGGCTTCCGCGCGGAAGCGCAGACCCTCGCGGCGTTGAACCACGCCAGCATCGTGAAGGTGTTCGACATCTTCGAAGAGGGCGACGGCGCCTACTTCACGATGGAGCACATCAACGGCCGCACGATCCGGGAGCTGGTGAAGGACGGCGGCGCGATGCCGGTCGAGGTGGTCGCGAACCTCGCCTGCCAGGCGTGCAATGCGCTCGCGCTCACCGCCGAGCAGGGCCTCGTGCACCGGGACATCAAGCCCGCCAACATGATGCTGGACCAGAACGGCGACCTGAAGATCGTGGACTTCGGCCTCGCGAGCGCCTCCGCGTCGCTGATCGTCGGCGAGAAGCGCTTCTCCGGCACGCCGGCCTACGCCTCGCCGGAGCAGGCCGCGCTGCAGGACCTCGGCCCCGCGAGCGACCAGTACGCGCTCGGACTGACGCTCTACTACGCGCTCACCGGCGAGCAGACGTTCAGCGGGACGACGGTCACCGACCTCCTCTTCAAGCAAATGAACGAGGCGCCGGTCGCGCCTTCGAAGCGCAACGAGTCGCTGCCCGCCGCAATCGACCGCGTGCTGCTCAAGATGCTCGCGAAGAAGCCGGAGGACCGGTACAAGGATTTCGACGCGTGCTACGAGGCGTGGGCGGATGTGCTGCGCTCCGCCGGCCCCGCGAAGTCGACCGTTGCGACGAAGCAGCTCATGGGCGCCAGCCTGCTCCGGCTGGGAAGGGCGGAGGCGGCGGGACTTTGGAAGCAGGGCATCGCCTTGGCCATGCTGTGGTTCGTGTTCGCAATCGGGGCGGGATTCGCCGACCTGCGCTTGAGCCGCACGGACTGGGGACTCGTGCTGATGGACGCCTGCGGCGACTGGGGCACCTGGCTCCTGGTCTTCTCACTGAGCTGCATCGCCTACGTCGCCGCCGTGCGCCGCCAGTGGCTGCGCCCGGTGCTCAACGTGCGCGCGGTGCTCATCACGCACATCTCCACGGCGGTGCCCGCGGTGGCCATGCTGCTGCTGCACTCGGGGCACTTCGTGAGGGGACTTCTGACCGGCGGCCCCGCGTCGTCACCGCTGCTGACGGCGCTGCTCGGTGTGGCGATGCTGGCAACGGCGGTGAGCGGCACGGCGGGGCTGGTGATCTTCCGCTCGCTGAGGCGCCAGTTGCAGCTCCAAGAGCTGAATCTGCGCGGCGCGAAGCTGGATCCCGCGGAGGCGATGCGACTCGCCCTCGGGGCGGAACTGCTTTCCGGCTGGCGCCTGGTCCACTACCCGCTCGCGGTGTTCATGGTCGCGTTGTCGATCCTCCATATCTACGTCAGCCTGCGCTTGTCGGGGAACTGAGCCATGGCCGCTCGAGAGAAACAAGTCAACCGCCAGCTCAGCTACGGAGCATCCTTCGTCGCGTTGGCGACGACGGCCGCGCTCTGGTGGGTGGGTTCGACGCCGCAGAATGTGGACCGCGTCCTCGGGCGCATGACGCTTTCGCCTCACGGCTTCGGTTACGAAGTGAAGGTGCGGTGCTACGCCTGCCACGTCCCCGAGCAAGGCAACCCGCGCTCCTTCGGCACGTCGATGAACTGCACCACGAGCGGATGCCACGGGGAGCTGTCGGCGCCCGCGCCGACGGATCCCGAGGAAATCCGCCTCAAGTTCCGCAGCTTCGCGGGGTTGGAGAAGCCGACGCCGGCGATCGAGGCGCTGCAGAAGATGCACCGCGAGGTGGCTACCGAGACTTGCTGGTCGTGCCACACCGAGCATAAGCGCCGCGAGGTTCGCTGGCCGACCGGCTGGACGCACGAGCGCATCGTCGGAGGGGACCCGGCGCACACGCGCACCGAGCGCTCCCTCCTCGATGGCGCCGCGGCATCAGGGGAAGCTCTGGCCGCCGGGGAGACGTAGGATGTTGCCCGGCGATACGGTCCCGTTGGTGGGATCGTACCGGTTGTTCAGATTCCAGCGCGAACGCGACACAATGTTGCCCGTGGAGTTGTCCACGAGCAGCGGCGTCAGGTCGGGGCCGATGCTGTAAAGGATGTACGCGGCGGGGGTCTGGCGCGGATCGCGGACCTGGGTGTCGGCGCCGGTGCCGACCAGCGACTGGTTGCCGACGGCGTCGGCGGGAACGAACGAGTGCTTGTCGACGAGCTGATTGCCGTCCGTGTAGCCGAAGCCCGCGCGCTCATAATAGAGCGGAGCGTCGACGAAGTTCGGCAGCCCCGTCGCCGGGTCGGTGTCGGAGTGCTTGAAGGCGTCGTTTGGTAGAGTGGTGATGTAGGCCACGGGGCTGGTGAGGCCGCCGGGGCGCGCCGTGGCATTGCTGCGGGGGAAGCCGCCGGCGGGGAGCCAAATCGTCGGGCCGATCGACTCGGTGTAGGGGTAGGTGTTGTTGTCCACCGCGTAGGACTCGAGCGCGAGCTGGACCGCGCGCAGGTCAGCCTTCGCGCGCGACACCTTGCTCCGGGTCTGCGCCTCAAGGAAGTTGGGGACCGCGATCGCGGCGAGAATCGCGATGATCGCCACGACGATCAGCAACTCTATCAGGGTGAAGGCTCGTTGGTTGCTCATAGGTGGGTGGGGGCTTTGTTGGAATGTAACCGATGTTGCACCTCGATCCTCAGAAGCGCAATGGGTAATTTTCTACCGTCCTTCCGAATTCTTCACAGTCCGCTGTCGACAGTCAGGCGTTGTTTCACCGGATGACCCGAAACAGCCACACCCCCATGGCCCAGTTCGCCGCGCGCTCCGAGCGGGGCTGGTGCGATGGAGCCCCCCGGAACGCGGGTGGCCAGGAGTTCACTTGGTCGGCGGGACGTTGGCGCGCGCTGGAGGGACCGGTGCCATCGGCCCTTCGGTCCGAGACGGAGCCGCTACGCGGCGTGGAGCGGCTCCTCGCGGAGGGCGCGGCGCCACGCGCCGTACTTGCCGCGACTTATGAATTCGGCCGCCGCTTCGATCCACTGGGCCACGCCTTCGTGGCGGAGGAGCAGGATATCCTGCCGGAGCTTCTCCTGCTGTTGGACGAGGGCGGGGACGAATCCAGCCCTCCCCCGCCGTCCGTGAACGCGGACACGCACCTCCGGAGCACGGTCGGCCCGTCGGCTCACGAGGCCCAAGTCGAAGCGATCCGCAGGCTTATCTCGGCGGGCGACCTGTACCAAGCGAACCTCGCCGTCCCGTTCCGGGCGGTAGGCACCTCTTCGGGTCGCGAGCTCTGGGAGCGGGGCCTCGCATACGGGGGCGCGGACTTCGCCGCGTACCTCCGGGCGGGGGATGTTGAAGTCGTGAGCTTCTCGCCGGAGCTCTTTGTGCGCGTGCGCGGGCGCCGGATCGAGACGCGGCCCATCAAGGGCACCGCGCGGATCGGTGTCGGCGAGGGCCCGGAGGACGCTGGCGCGCGTTTGCTCGCTTCTCGGAAGGACAGGGCGGAGCACTTGATGATCGTGGACCTCGAGCGCAACGACCTGGGACGCGTCTGCGAACCGGGATCCGTCCGCGTGGAACCGCTGTTCGAGGTCACGGTCCATCCCACGCTGGTCCACATGGAGTCGACGGTGGTCGGCTACTTGCGGGAGGGAGCGGGGCTGCACGACGTGTTCGCCGCGCTCTTCCCCGGGGGCAGCGTGACCGGCGCGCCGAAGCGCCGCGCGCTGGAAGTGATCCGCGACATCGAGCGGACCCCGCGCGGGATCTTCTGCGGCGCGCTCGGGTGGGTGGACGCGCGGGGCGACTTCGAGTTCAACCTGCCGATCCGCACCGCGACCCGCTTCGCCGATGGAACTCTCCTCTATCCCGTCGGCGGCGGGATCGTTTACGACAGCGTCGCCGCGGACGAGTGGACGGAGTTGGAGACCAAGCGCGCGTTCATGGACCGCGTGCTCGCGGCGGAAGGAGGAAGGGCCGGTGGCTGAGGAACTTCTCGGGAAGCGGGCGCTGGTGACCGGCGCGGGAAAGCGGATCGGCAAGGAGATCGCGCTGGAACTCGCGCGCGCCGGCGCCGACCTCGTCGTGCATGTGAACAGTTCGCCGACGGAGGGAGAGGCGACCGCGGCGGCGGTGCGCGCCTTGGGGCGCCGGGCCTCCGTGGTGCGCGCGGACCAGCGCGACGTGGCGGCGGTCGAGCGCGCCTGCGCCGAGGCGCTGGCGGGCGGGCCGGTGGACATCCTCGTGAACAGCGCGGCGATCTGGCCGCACGTCGAGCTGGACTCCTGCGCGCAGGAGGACTTCGACCTGGCGCTGGAGGTGAACCTGCGCGGGCCGTTCTTCTGGGCGCGGCACCTCGGCCCGGCGATGCGCGCGCGCGGCGGGTGCATCGTGAACATCGCGGACGTGACCGCGGACCGCCCGTGGGCCGACAGCATTCCCTACTGCATGGCGAAGGCGGGCGTGGTCGCGATGACGTACGGGCTCGCGAAGGCGCTCGCGCCCAAGGTCCGCGTGAACGCCATCGGGCCGGGCCCCATGATCTTCCCACCGGACTACCCGGACGACTTGAAGGAGAAGGACCTCGAGGCGACGCTACTCCGGCGCGAGGGCTCCCCCGCCGACATCGCGCGCGCGGTGCGCTACTTCGCGGCGAACGATTATGTGACGGGCGTGTTCCTGCCGGTAGACGGCGGGTTCCGCTTCGGGATCTGACGCGCCCGGATGAACCTGATGAAGCGGATCCTCCGCGCGCTGCTGCGCATCCCGCCGGGCTGCGGTATCGGGTTCGGAGCGCGCTGGCGCGTCGGCCAGTTGGTCGGCTTCAACAGCGGCGTGCCGTGGCCCGTGCATTGGACCTCGACGGTGCATTGGCCAAGGCGTGTGCGGCTGGGCGCGGAGACCTTCCCGGGCGACTCGCCGCACTGCTACATCAACGCGATGAACGGGATCGTCGTCGGGGACCGCACGAACATCGGGCCGGGCGCGGGGCTGGTGAGCGCCAACCACGATCCGGCGGACAACAAGCGCTACCTGCCCGCTCCGCCGATCCGGATCGGGCGCGACTGCTGGATCGGAATGAACGCGGTGGTACTCCCCGGCGTCACGCTTGGCGACCGCACGGTGGTGGGCGCGGGGGCGGTGGTGACGAAGAGCTTTCCCGAGGGCGACTGCGTGGTCGCGGGGAATCCGGCTCGCGTGGTGAAGCGGCTCGGACCTACACCGCCGACCCGCCCGACGCGAGCTTGACGTAGGGATTCTCGAGCAGTTCCACCGCAAGCGTCGTCTCCGGCCCGTGCCCGGTGAGGAAGAGCGTTCCCGGCGGCAGCTCGTCGGCGAGCGCCCGCAGCGACTTGGACATCGCGCGCGGATCGCCCCCCGGCAGGTCGGTGCGCCCGATGGAGCCACGGAACAACACATCGCCCCCGACCGCGAGGTCGTCCGCCTGCGAGTAGATGACGGTCGATCCCGGCGAGTGGCCGGGCGAATGGAACAGGCGGAAGGTGCGGCCCAGCGCCTCCACACTGTGGCTCTCCGGCCAAGGCAGCGCGCCGGAGACTGGCTCGAAGGGGAGGCCGAGCCACTCCGCGCCGTTCAACACCGGGTCTTCGAGCCAGGCCAGTTCCTCCGCGTGCAGGTAGACGGGGGCTGCGGGGAACTCGCGCTTGAGCGCGGCGAGCGCGCCGATGTGGTCGATGTGCGCGTGGGTCAGGAAGAAGGCTTCGACGGTGAGCCCCAGCGACTCGACCGTCTCGATGATCGCCTCGGGCTCCGAGCCCGGGTCGCAGACGACCGCGCGGCCATCGCCACGCGTGAAGAGCAGGTGGCAATTGGCCGCTAGCGGGCCGAGTGTCAGGGACTTGCGCCGCAGGGATCCGGTTGCGCCAGCCATTCTTCCCCCTAGTCGTCAACCTCGGAATCGGAAACGGCGGGCGCCACGACCGTAACAAGCACCCGATCCACGCGGGCACCGTCCTTGTCGACCACCTCGATGCGCAAGCCGAACGCCTCGCAATGTTCACCGACGTTCGGGAGGCGTCCCATCTGGCGCATGATGACCGCCGCGATCGATTCGCCGCCGAATTCGGGCGACCGCGGCAGGTCCGCTTCCCGGAGCACGTCGTCCAGCGAAACCCAGCTCGAAACAAGGAGGCTGCCATCCTCGCGCGTGACGATAGCGTCCTCTTCCGACTTTTCGCCGGGCACGTGGCCGACGAGGGCTTCCAGGAGGTCGTGGTTCGTGACGACGCCCTCGAGGCCGCCGTACTCGTCCGCGACGATGGCGAAGTGCGTCTTCTCGCTCTTCATGATGTCGAGCGCGGAGGCGGCGGTGGCGTTCCGCGGCAGGATCACCGGCGGCACCACCAGGCTCTGGATCTGGCGTTGGCGCTCCGCGCCGTTCGCGGAGAAGCCTTTGTTGACGAGGAGCCTAACCGCGTCGCGGAACGTCAGCACGCCGATGATCTCGTCGACCGTCCGTCGGCAGACGGGGAAGTGGGAGTGGCCGCTGTTGAGCAGCTTGTCGAGCAGCGACGGGAGGGCCTCGTCGTTGCGAAGCCAGACCACATCCATGCGCGGCGTCATGATCGAGGCGGCGGAGCGGTCGTGCAGGCGGAGCGCCCGCTCGGCGATCTCTTGCTCCGCCTCGGCGATGGTGCCCGATTTGGCGGCCTCCGACATGATGAGGTTCACTTCCTCCTCCGTCACGATGTTCCGGACGGCGGGGCCCTGGCCGAGGAGGCGCAGGATGAGTTCGGAGGACCAGCCCATCGCTCGGGTGAATGGGCTGGTAAGGGCGACGACGAGGCGCAGCAGCGGTGCGACCAGGCAGGCGGCGCGCTCCGGCGAGCGGAGCGCGAATTGCTTCGGGACCAGTTCGCCAACCACCGCGGCGAGGTAAGTGAGAAGGATGACAATGGTCGGGAAGGAGGCGTAGAGGGCGTACGGCTCCAGTCCTGGCACGCGGCCGATGACCACCGCCAAGTCGCCCGCGAAAGCGACGCCGCCGATCAGGCCCGTGAGGATTCCGACCAGCGTGATGCCGAGCTGCGTGGCGGGCAGGAATGCCTCGGGGGCGTCGGAGAGCGCGAGGGCGGCCTTGGCGCCGGGGGTGCCCCGCTCCGCCAGCGCGTGCAGCTTGGCGCGCTTGCTCGAGACAACACTCATTTCCGAGAGCGCGAAGAAGGCGTTCGCGCCAAGCAGCAGAAGAACCACCACGACTTCAAGCATCATGGCGGCGGCCTGCGTTCATTGGTGTTCGAGGGGACGATGGAGGGAAGGCTTCCTTACTCCCCATCCATCGCGGTACCGAGCAGGAGCCACTCGGTAACCAGTTCGGGCTGGTAAGTGGCCCGGTAGGTTGTGAGCACCGCACCCTTGGCATTCCAGTCGGCGGCGGTGGGCCAGAACTTCAGCGGCGTATCGACCCCATTGAAGGCGCTCATCTCGAGGGCGGTGACGGCCTCGTCGCGGGTGGTCCCGAGGTAGGCTTGGAAACTGCCCTTGAACTCGGCGCGTTCGTTGAGGTTGCGGACGTTCAAGAAGCCCGGGCGGGAGCCGTCGCCCCCCCACCAGTCGGTGCGGATCCGCGACGCGCCGGCCTGCGAGAAGGTCGATGTGGTGCCGGCAAGGTTCGTGAACTGCTGGACGACGCCGTCGCCCTCCCAGTCCCGGAAGAAGCCGTCGGTGTTCTTGAAGGTGGCGGCGCTTTCGAGGAAGCGCCCGCGGAGCGTGGTCACATTATCGAGCGTGGGGCGCGACTCGCCGCGGAAATTCTCGCAGCGGCCCTTGAATTCAGCGGTGAAGGTGTCGATGCCGGAAATGAAGGAATTGGTGTACTCGCCGTCGAGTCCCCGGCTCTCGCGGGTGAAGTTCATGCGCCCGGTGACGAGAAGCGCGGCGGGCTCCTTGAGGCCGTTGAATGTGAACTCGTAGCCGACGCGCTCGCGGCGTACCATGCCGAAGTTGAACCCGGGCGCGGCGCTGTCGAAGTACTCCTCCGCCACGTCCTCGCGGATCCGGAACTGGCCCTCGATGGGAATGTTCTTCACGGCGCTGATCGGCGTTTCGCCAACGACAACTAGGAGGTCGACGCTCCCCTTGATCCCGCCACCGACGGTCGTGGTTAGGGACCGCGGCTGCACTTTGAGCGTGGTGCCGGTGTTGGGATCGAAGGCGATCAGCTCCTCCGCCACGAAGAGCGCCAGCGGGCGCGTGGGCCCCTCGACGCCGAAGAAGTAGCGCGCGCTGTTGGGCGTGCGGGCGTCGTCGGCGGAAGCTGTCGTTGCGGCGGCGGCGAAGGCGGCGAGCAGAAGGGCGCGGCGCGGTGTCATGGGAAGCGGGCTCCAAGGCGGCATCCACGCCCGGAAGGGGCGGGACGCGTGGCGGACTTCAATTGCTGGGACCAGTCGAAGGGCCCAGCGCTTGGGGCGTCAAGCGTTAGGCCCTAGAAAACCGTCGCGCCGCTCCCCTACCCCGCCCGAACCATACTGCCCTGCCCGGAGGTTGCGGGCGCATTCCCCGAGAAACCGAACCCCGACGACAAATGGCCGAAGCCATCTACGACCCGAAGCTGATCGAAGCCCGCTGCCAGCAGTGGTGGGAGGAGAACGGCACCAACCGCATCGATCTGGCGGCCGCCGACAACCCCTACTATGTGCTGATGATGTTCCCCTATCCGAGCGCGGAGGGACTCCACGTCGGCAACGTGTTCGCCTTCACCGGCGCCGACATCCAGGCGCGCTACCGCCGCCTCAAGGGGCACCAGGTCTTCGAGCCCATCGGCTTCGACGCCTTCGGCATCCACTCCGAAAACTTCGCGATGAAGGTGAACCGCCACCCGAGCGAGCTGATTCCCTCGAATGTGGCGAACTTCACACGCCAACTCAAGATGATGGGCTTCATGTTCGACTGGGAGCGGACCATCGATACGACGACCCCCGAGTACTACAAGTGGACGCAGTGGGTCTTTCTCCAGCTCTACAAGGCCGGCCTCGTCTACCGCGACATCAAGGAAGTGAACTTCTGCCCCAAGTGCGGGACTGTCATCTCGGACGAGATGGTGATCGACGGGAAGTGCGAGCGCCATCCCGACACGGAGGTGGAGCGGCGCCGGATGCCGTGCTGGTTCTTCGCGATCACGAAGTTCGCCGGGCGCCTCCTCGACAACCTCGACTGGCTCGACTGGTCGGACCGGACCAAGCTCGCGCAGCGGAACTGGATCGGGCGCAGCACCGGCGCGGAGGTCGTGTTCACCGTGCAGGGCAGGTCGCAGAAGATCCCGGTGTTCACGACGCGGCCGGACACGCTGTTCGGTGCGACCTACCTGGTCCTGGCGCCGGACCACGCGCTGGTGGACGAGATCACGCTGCCGCAACTGCGAGCGGCGGTGGACGAGTACCGAGGTGCGATCGCGGCCCGAGCCGAAGCCGAGGCGGTGAAGGGCGCCGCGCAGGAGAAGACGGGCGTCTTCACCGGCGCCACCGCCATCAACCCGGCGACCGGGCAGGCGGTTCCCGTGTTCATCGGCGACTACGTGCTTTCCGGCTACGGCACCGGAGCGATCATGGCCGTGCCGGGCGGCGACCACCGCGACTTCGCGTTCGCGAAGAAGTACCGCCTTCCGATCGTCGCGACGGTCGATCCGGACATGGGCGCCGCCGCCGCGGAGGACTTCTCGGGCGTTGACAATGTCAACGAACTGCTCGCCACGGAGGAGGGGAAGGCCCGCCTGCGGACGATGGTGCTCGAAGGGGCCGCCTGCTACAGCGGCCCGGGCGCCGTGATCAACTCCTCCGCCGGTAAGCTTTCGATCAACGGCCTCGGCATCGAGGAAGCGAAGGAGAGGGTCTGCGCGCTCCTCGAAGGCATGGACCTCGGCCGGCGGCAGGAGACGTACCGGCTCCGCGACTGGGGCATCAGCCGCCAGCGCTACTGGGGGCCGCCGCTCCCGATCATCTACGACGAGGAAGGCAACCCGCACCCGGTCCCGGAGGACCAGCTCCCGGTGCTCCTACCGCCGCTCGACGACTACCGCCCCAAGGGCGACGGCCGCGGGCCGCTGGCCACCGCGGAGGACTGGGTGCGCACCACGCTCCCGGACGGGCGCCCGGGACGCCGCGAGACCGATGTGATGGACAACTTCCTGGACTCCGCGTGGTACTACCTCCGCTACGTCTCGACCAGCGATCCGGACCGCCCCTACGACCCGGCGCTGATCGAGCGCTGGCTCCCGGTCGACATGTATATCGGCGGCAACGAGCACGCGGTGCTCCACCTGCTCTACACGCGATTCATCTGCATGGGCCTGCACCAGGCGGGCGCGCTCCGCATGGGCGAGCGCCCGGAGATGCGCGACTTGGCCGAGCCCTTCCGCCACTTCCGCGCGCACGGCCTCCTCATCAAGGAGGGCTCCAAGATGTCGAAGAGCAAAGGCAACGTGGTGAACCCCGACGAGTACGTCGAGGACCACGGGGCCGACACGCTCCGCATGTACCTGATGTTCCTTGGGCCGTACCTGCAGGGCGGCGACTTCCGCGATTCCGACCTCCAGGGAGTCCGCCGCTTCCTCAACCGCATCTTCCTGTGGTACTTCGACAATCCGCAGCCGGAGGTCCCGGAGGCGGAGTTGCCGAAGCCGGTGCGTGTGAAGCTGCACCAGACCATCAAGAAGGTCGCCGAGGATATCGAGGCGCTCAGCTACAACACCGCCATCGCCGCGCTGATGGAGCTGCACAACGAACTCAAGTCCGCCGAGGCGTGCTCGCGCTCCGCGAAGGAGGCGGTGGCGCTGATGCTGGCGCCCTTCGCGCCCCATCTGGCGGAGGAGTGCTGGCGCAACGGGCTCGGGCACTCGACGTCGGTCTTCGAGGGGCGCTACCCAGCCTTCGACCCGGCGCTCACGGTGCTGGACGAAATCGAAGTCGCGGTGCAGGTGAACGGCAAGATCCGCAGCCGCCTGGTGGTGCCCCGCGAGGCGCCGAAGGAGGAGCTGGAGCGGCTCGCGCTGGCGGACGCCTCGGTCCAGGCGGTGCTGAAGGGCGCAGCCCCGAAGCGCGTCGTGGTGGTGCCGGGCCGGCTGGTGAACGTGATCGCCTGACAGCCCGCGGCGGGCCTCAGATCGGCTCGAGGCCCGCCGTGGGCGCGTAGCCCGTGGAGCCGTCCGCGAGCCGGCAGCGCACGAAGCCGGACACGGGCTCCTCGAGCAGGCGCACCACGGTTCCGGCGGGCAGCGCGAACAGCTCCGACGACGCGGCGGCGGGGGCGCTCCGCAGCACCGTGTCGGGCGCGAGGATCACCGCGTCGCCCCCTCCCGTGCGGAAGCGGTAGCTGCCGTACCCGCACGCGGCGACGGCGGCGAGGACCAGCGCCGCGTAGGCGCCGACCGCGAACCAATGCGAGCGCGCGTCGGGGTCCTCAGAAGCCAGCGCCCGGTACACGGCGAACGAGAAGAACAGCAGCAGGAGCTGCGAAAGCCCGAGCCATAGGCCGGGCGGCGCGAGGCGGAAGAGCCCCTCGACGGCGCCCTGCCAGAACGAGGAGCCGGCGTCGTTGGACGCGGGGGACACGACACGGAGGCTCTGGAGCGCCCGGTCGTAGCCGGGATCCACACGCAGGGCCCGGCGGTAGTAGAGGACCGCGCGCCCCGGGTCGCCATCGCGGTACGCCGCCGCCCCGGCGTTGCCAAGCACCGCCGCGGTTGAATAGCCGGACCGCGCGACGCGCTCGTAAATGCCGAGCGCACCCTTGAAATCGCCATCCTCGTAGAGCTTGTTCGCGCGTTCCACCAGCGACGCGGCATCGGCGACGGTATCGATGCGCTCCGGGGCGGCGGACTGCGCGAAGAGGGCGGAGGCCGCGAGGAGCAGCGCGGGCAGGAGGAACAGGAATCGCGGGAGCCTCATGCGCGCACCGCCTTGGAGAGAAGGCCCAGCGCGCGTTCCGCGGCGCCGAGCGCGTCCTGCCGCGCTGCGGGGTCGTCGGATCCCGGGGCGTAGCGCGCGCTGTCGGCGCGCGAAACGACGGTGCGGAAGGCATCCAGCGCATCGTCGCCCACACCATGCTCGCGGAGGCCGGCGACCGCCTCGTCGAGCGTGAGTCCCTGCGGCGAGCGGCCGAGGAGCGCGGCGGCCATGAACATCGCGCCGCGCCGCAGCTCGGCGTAGAACTCCTCGCCGGTGGCCTTCGCCATGCCGGCGCGCGCCTTTCGCACCGCGGCGTCGGCTTCCTGGCGCCAGCGCTTCGCGAGCGTCCGCCCCGCGTCGGCCCCCGCCCGGCGGCGGCGCGTCCAATGGACCGCGAGGCCGGCGCCGGCGGCGCCGAGCGGAAGGACAAGGTGCGCGGCGAGGAACCAGGGGCGTGTGTAGAGCGGACGATCCGTGAGGCGCGCGTCGCCCGGCTGGACCGAGCGCCGGTCGATGAAGGCGATGTCGTCCCCGAGCTGGCGGGCGCCCTCCCGCTCCGCCTCCGCGGCGGCGCCGCGGGCCGTCGTGGCGATGGCGATGCTCGCCGCGGTCGAAGGGGTGATCGTGATCGCGACCGGCTCGGTCCGGGCGATGGTGTGGCGCTCCGTCGCCGGGTCGAAGAATGCGAACGCCAGCGGCGGCACGCGGACGGCGCCGTCGCGCTCGGCCCGGAAGATGTACTCGAACTCGCGGGAGGAGTAGAACCTGCCGCCGTTCTCGCGCGCGGCCCCGGAGGCGGTGGTCTCCACGAGCGCGAGCCCGTCGATCCCCGGAAGCGCCGGGGGCGAAAGCGCTTCGTAGTAGCCCTCGCCCTCGATCCGGAGGCGGAGCGTCACCACGTCGTTCTCCGCGACGTTAGCGCGGTCCACGGTCGCGGTGAACCGTCCCGATCCAACCGTCGTCCCCAGCACCGGCTCCGGGGGCTTTGGAAGTTCTCGCACGTCGATCTCGACGGGCACGGTGCGCATCACCGCCGTGATCGAGCGTGGCGTGAGGAAGAGGAATTGGCGGTCCGCGTTGTTCTGCGTGGGAAGTCCGACGCGGTAGGTGACTCCATCGATGAATCGTTTGCCCGACTTGGTGGCGAGGAGATATGTCTCGTTGATGAGCGCGCGCACCATCCGCCTGCCCTGGAACTGGACCGCCTGCCATTGGAGGCCGACGTTCCGCTGCCAGGCGTCGTTGCTCGACAGCTCGACGAAGTCCGCGCCGCCGAGCGTGTCGTCCCGCGCGATGCTGACTGGGGCGGGCAGCGACGGATCCCGGTAGAGGAACGTCCGCACGCGCATCGCCTGCTGCTCGAAGAGGCCGGTGTCGTGCTCGGTGAAAACAAAGTATCGGCCTTCCAGCTGCTCGTTGACCTCGCGGCTCTCGGTGCGCGCGGAGATGACCCCGGAGAGGCCGCTGGCGTCGACCGTCGGCACCTCCTTCACGCGGCCGGCGACCGGGTTGCTCTGGACCTCGCGCGAGCCCACGCGCCCCGTCGCGGGGCCGATGGCGAAGTCACCCACCGCCTTCGCCGACAGCGCGAAGGTCCATCGCTGGGTGAATTCTTCCCGCCCGTTCACGATCACCTGGGTGCTGCTGCGCGACGGCCCCGCGACCACGGAGATGTTCTTCGACGCTTCGATGTCCGGATAGGTGATCTCGAGGCGCTCGCGGCCCTTGTATGTGATGACGTACTGGAGCGTGCCGCCCACGGTGGGTTCCGGGTCGGAGAGCTCCGCGGTGAGTTCCTGCGCGCGGGCGGCCGGGAGCAGCGCGAGGAGGAGCAGCCAGAGCAGGGCGAAGGATCGCGTCACCATTGCTTGAACCGATCCGGCGGGGTGTTGGGGTTCCGCCCTTGGCGAAGCGTCACGTTCTCGGTGTCGCCGAGAAGGTTTAGCAGTCGGCGCGCTTCCTCCTCGGTCATCTTCTCGTCCTCTCGGCCATCCTGCCCGCCCTGCTCGTCGCGGTCGCCTTCGCCTTGCGGGTTGGCTTCGGACTGCTGCTCCTCCCCCTGCTGCCCGGTCTGCTGCTCCTGCTCCTTGTTGCCTTCCTGCTGGTCCGCGGAAGGGGGCTGCTCCGACTGCTGCGGATCCGCCTGGGGCTGGCCCGTCTGGGGGCTTTCCTGCTGCTCGCCCTGCTGGTCGGCACCGGACTCCTGCTGCTGTTCCTGGTCCTGCTGCTGCCCTTGGCCGCCGCCCTGGTTCTCCTGCTGCTCCTGCTGCTCTTGCTGTTCCTGCTCCTGCTGCTCCTGCTGGTCGGACTGCCCCTGCTGGGGTGGTGGAACGGGAGCGACCGCAAGGTCGTTCAGGAACCGCTGAACCACGCCGCGGTTCACTTGGGCGTCGTCCCACTGGGGTGAGAGCCGGCGCGCCGCGTCGAGGCTGTCGAGCGCCTGGATGCCTCGCTCCAGCGCAGCGCCGCGGTCGGGCTCCTCGCCTTCGAGGGACTTGCGGGCCTCGTCGAAAAGGACGCGCCCGCGGTTGTAGAGGGCGCGGGCGCTCAGCTCCGGGTTCTCGCGCGCGAGGTCCGCGGAGCGCCGGAATAGCTCGGCGGCCTCCTCCAGGCGCCCCTGGCGGGCGGCGGTGAGGCCGAGGTTGAAGATCGGCTCGGCGAGCGCGGGATCGCGCAGGCGCGCGGCTTCGAACTCGCCGGCGGCCGCGTCGAAGTCCTGCGCCTCGTAGCTCTGGGCGCCGCGCTCGATCCGTGCGGGCACGTCGTTGCCCCAGGTGAAGCCCAGCGGCGCGGGCGTGGGCGCCGGGGATTGCGCCGCGGCGGGGAACGCGGCGAGCGCGAGGACGGCCGCCAGCGCGGAGCGCGTCATGCGGGCACCTCCTTCGGGGGCTGCGCGGCCGCGGCGCTCCGGCGTTCGCCGAAAAGCGCCTCGAGCAGCAGGAACAAGAGCGCGATGGCGAGGGGCCACTGGAAGCGCTCCTCGCGGACGATGCGCCGCGTCGCTTCGAAGTCGCTCTTCTCGTAATCGGCGAGCGTGGCGATCAGCGGGCGCGCGTCGAAGCTCGCCCCGGGCTGCACGACGTAGGCGTCGCCGCCGGTGAGCCTCGCCACGGAGGCGAGCGTCTCGATGCCGAGGCGGGAGACCACCTTCGCCCCGTCCTCGTCCTCCACGATGGAGCCGTCGGGGTTGCGGAGGAGGCTTCCCTCCGCGGACCCGAGGCCGACGGTGTACACGACGACGTTCTTGGCGGCGGCTTCGCGGGCGGCGGCTTCCGCCTCGCCGCTGTGGTCTTCGCCGTCCGTGACGAGGATGAGGATCCGCGTGCCCTGCCCGGCGCGCTCGAAAGCCTCGACGCCCTTGCGGATCGCTCCGGCGATGTTGGTGCCGGGGGTCATGACCACGTCGGGGCGGAGCTGCCGCACCAAGTCGAGGAGTAGGCCGTAGTCGGTTGTGAGGGGGCACTGGAGGAACGGCTCTCCGGCGAAGGGCATCAGGCCGACGCGTTGCCCGGGGAAGCGCGAGAGGACGTCGCGGACAACAGTGCGCGCCTGGTCCAGTCGCGTCGGGGCTAGGTCCGTCGCGAGCATCGAGCGGCTGACGTCGACGGCGAGCATGATGTCGAGGCCGCTGCGTTGCAGCTCGCGCTCGCGCGTCCCCCAGTAGGGCCGCGCCACGGCGAGCACGCTGAAGGCGAACGCGGCGTAGAGGAACACCGCCTTGTGGAAGCGGCGCCCAGGGGACGCGTGCGGCGCGAGCACCCGCCAAGTGTCGCGGTGCGCGAACGCCTCCATCTTCGCGAGGCGCCGCCGCCGCGACCAGATGCCCGCGAGCGCGAGCGGCGCCAGCAGCAGCAGCAGCCAGAGGTACTCGGGAGAAATGAAGCCCATGCGCGCCGCCCTCAGGGAATCCGCACGAGCAGGAACGCCCGCAGCAGGAGTTCGAGGCCGAGAAGCAGCAGCGCGGGGACCCAGAGCCCCGCGAAGCGTTCGTTGAAGTCCGCGGTTTCGTCCACGGAGATCTCCGTCTTCTCCATCGCGTTGATCTCGTCGTAGATGCGCAGGAGGCTTTCGGTGTCCACGGCGCGGAAGTAGCGTCCGCCGGTGGCCTCGGCGATCTCCGTGAGTCCGCGCTCGTCCACTTCGGCGTTGATCGGCTGGTTCACGATGCCGCCGAAGGGGGTCTTCTGCGGGATGTAGGCCGGGCCCTCGCCGCCGACGCCGATGGTATAGACGCGTACGCCGAGCGCCTGCGCCGCCTCCGCGGCCTGCGCGGGAGTGATGCGCCCGGAGTTGTTCACGCCGTCGGTGAGCAGGATGACGACGCGCGACTTGGCCTCGCTGTCCTTCAGCTGGCTCACGCCAAGGCCGAGGCCGGTGCCGATCGCCGTGCTTTCGTTCGTGATGATGCCTTGGTAGATCGTGTTGATGAACGTTTCGACCGCCCCCCGGTCCATGGTGGGCGGACAAAGGAGCGCGGCGGAGGTCGCGAAGACGACCACCGAGAGCCGGTCCGACGGGCGGTTGCGGACGAACTCCGTCGCGGCGAGCTTCGCCGCCTCGAGCCTGTTCGGCTTCAGGTCGACCGCCTGCATGGAACCGGACACGTCGAGCACCAGGGCGATGTCCACGCCGAGGGACTGGACGTTGCGCTCGATGGTCCCGAGTTGGGGCCTCGCGAGCGCCACCACTCCGAGCGAGAGCACCATCGCGCGCAGCCACGGGAGCGAGGCCACCGCCCGGGTCCTCCAGGTGGCGCCGAGACCCCTCAGCACGGCGGTGTCGCTGAACAGGAACGTGGGCGTTTCGCGACGCGCGGCGCGCAATTGGCGCCAAAGCAGGAGGGGAACGAGCACGATGCCCGCGAGGACCCAGGGGTGGAGGAAGCGGAACTCGTTGATCACGCGGCCGCGCCTCCCGCGGTCTCGGCGGCGCGCCCGCGGGCCCGCTCCGCGTCGAGGAAGAGCTCGGCGGCGGCGGCGTCGGCGGAGGCTACCTCGCGCTCCAGCGGTTGGCGCGCGAACTTCGCCAGCGACGAGCGGGTGAAGAGCTCGGAAAGCGGTTCCGACGCGGCGCGGTGGGCGAAGTCGCGTCGCAGCATCCGCACCATTTCATCGTCGGACAGCTCCATCGCCGCCACCCCGTAGGCGCGTTCGATGTAGCGGCGGACCGCCATGGAGAGCGCGGTGTAGTGCTGCTCGGGACCGCTCGCGTCGAAGACGCGCATGGTGCGGAGACCGCGGACGGCCTGGAGCGCCTCGTCGATCGGCGGCAGTAGCGCCTGCGCGGCGGGGAGGGCGACCGCCTTGCGGCGGTCCAGCCAGGCCCCGACGGCGTAGCCACCGGCCGCCGCGATGAGCAGCGCGCCCGCACCATAGGCGAGGTTCCGCCAGAACCAGTCGTACGGCATGATCGCCGGCGCGGTGTAGTCGCGCGCCTCGCCGGCCTCTCCGGCGAGCTCCGCCACCGCGAGGGCGACCTCCGCGGTCGGGAACTCGACGCGTCGCCCGTCCGCCAGCGTCGCGGTGACCGTCGCGGGGCCGAGCGAGACGTCGCCGGTCTTGAGCACCCGCAGTTCGGCGAGGAACGACGTGCCGTCGCGGCGCGCGGCGCCCACCAGCGCGAGGAAGGACTGGTCCTTCGGAAGGGAAACCTCAACCGCCTCGGCCTCGGTGCCCGCGGGGAGGTAGATCCGCAGCGGGATCGGGACGCCGACTTCCGGCGCCGCGACGGGCTCCGGCTTGAGCACCGCCTTCGGCGCCATGACGGCCTCCTGAGCATGGAGGGCGGCGGCGAGGAGGAGCGCCGCGAAGAGCGGGCGCGCGGTCTTCACCGGCCGGACCCCAGGCGCGCGGCGCGCTTCTGGAAGAAGCCGATCAGCTCGGGCGCGAAGTCCTTGTCGGTGCGCAGCTCGATGTGGTCGATGGCGAGGGATCGGAACTCGCGGCGCAGCTCCTCGCGGCGGGCCCGGAAGCGCGCCTCGACCGCTTGGCGGACCCGCGCGCTGGAGGTGTCCACCAGCACCGTCTCGCCGGTCTCCGCGTCCTCCAGGTTCACCAGCCCCGCGTCGGGGAGCGACTCCTCCCTCGGGTCGGAGACGGTGACCGCGATGAGGTCGTGGCGCGAGTTGGCGGCCGCGAGCGCGCGGCGAAGGCCGGGTTGCTGGAAGTCGGAGATCAGGAAGATCACCGCCTTGCGGCGCTGGAGGCGGGTGAGCGTCGTGAGCGCGCCGACGATGTCGGTGCGCTGGCGGCGCGGGGCGGTCATCAGCTCGCGCACCACCAGGAGGCCGTGGCCGCGCCCCTTGCGCGGCTGCATGTACAGCTCCACGTCGTCGCTGAAGAGCATCAGCCCCACGCGGTCGTTGTTGCGGATCGCGGAAAAGGCCAGGACCGACGTGACGACGGTGGCGAGGGGGCGCTTCCGCCGGGGCACGGACCCGAAGAGCGTCGAGGCGGAGATGTCGACGGCGAAGATGACCGTGAGCTCGCGCTGCTCGATGTACCGCTTGATGAAGGGGGTGCCGGAGCGGGCCGTCACGTTCCAGTCGATGAAGCGGACGTCGTCGCCGGGCTGGTACTCGCGGACCTCGTTGAACTCCATGCCCTGGCCCTTGAACACGGCGTGGTACTCGCCGGCCATGACGGAGTTGACCAGCCGCCTCGTCATGATCTCGAGGCGGCGGACGTCGGCGGCGTTCTCCAGCAGGTCCGGTACGGGCATCGGGCGGGGGCCTTAGGGCACTTCGACCTGGTCGACGATCTGGCGCACCACATCGTCGCTGGTCATCTGCTCGGCCTCGGCCTCGTAGGTGACGAGGATGCGGTGGCGTAGCACGTCGGGGGCGATCGCCTTCACGTCGTCCGGCGTCACGTGGCCCCGGTGGCGCAGGAACGCGTGGGCGCGCGAGGCGAGCGCGAGGGAGAGCGTCGCGCGCGGGGAGCCTCCCACCTCGACGACCTTCTCCATCGGCGAGCGGCGCCCGTTCGCGTCCGGGGTGTGGAACTTGATCCCCTTCTTGCGCGGGTCGCGGGTGGCCTGCACGAGGTCGAGGACGTATTCCTTGACTTTGTCATCCATGTAGATCCGGTCCACGACGGCGCGGGCCTCCGAGATCTGCGCCGGTTCGAGCACCGGCTGGATCGAGTCCACCGCCATGGACGAGGAGTTCGAGAAGCCCATGCGGTCGAGCACGCGGCGCTCCTCGTCGCGGCTCGGGTA
The DNA here is from genome assembly GCA_033764015.1 of Candidatus Sumerlaeia bacterium. Lineage (GTDB taxonomy): Bacteria > Sumerlaeota > Sumerlaeia > SLMS01 > JANRJK01 > JANRJK01. Next base: position 87,772 of record JANRJK010000008.1, read on the forward strand.
GGTGACCTTCAGCTTGAAGAGGAAGCGGTCCACCTGCGCCTCGGGCAGCGGGTAGGTGCCTTCCTGCTCGATCGGGTTCTGCGTGGCGAGCACGAGGAACGGGTCGTTCAGCGGGTACGTGGTGTCGCCGATGGTGACCTGGCGCTCCTGCATTGCTTCGAGGAGCGCGCTCTGGACCTTGGCGGGGGCGCGGTTGATTTCGTCCGCGAGGACGATGTTGGCGAAGATCGGCCCGAGGCGCGGCTCGAAGGTCTGCTCGCGCTGGTTGTAGATCAGCGTGCCGATCACGTCCGCGGGGAGCAGGTCCGGCGTGAACTGCACGCGGGAGAACTTCGCTTGGATAGCCGACGAGAGCGCCTTGCAGGTGAGGGTCTTCGCGAGGCCGGGCACGCCTTCGAGCAGCACGTGGCCGTTCGCGAGGATGCCGATCAGCAGGCGCTCGATCATCGCCTTCTGGCCGACGACCACCTTCCCCACCTCGGCCTCGAGGCGTTCGACGAAGGCGGAGGCCGCGGCCACTTCCCGGGTGACTTGCTGGATATCGACGCTCATAGGGATGCCTTGGCGGGTTCCGTTCAGGGTGTGATGGTGGCGAACATGCTGCTGCCGTCGCGCTCGTAGCTGACCACGGGGGGCTTCTGCGGAGTCGCGGACTTCATCGCCTCGCGGAAGTCCTCGACGCCGCGGACCCGGACTCCGCTGATGCGCCGCAGGACGTCGCCCTCGCGGATGCCGGCGCGCGCCGCGGGGCTTCCGGGCGCGACGCTCTCCACGACGACGCCGCCGCTGGTGCGCGATTCGCGGACGGCGAGGCCGAAGAACTCGTCGTCGCGCTCCGGCAGCAGCAGCCCGGGGAGGCCGTCGCTATTGCGCTGCGCCGAGGCTAGGTCCTGCTCCGACGGGCGCTCCATGAGGCTGGTCTCGATGATGATCTGGACGGGCTCGCCGTCCTCGTCGAGGCGGAGGACATCGAGCTTGATCGTGTCGCCGGCGCCGCGCGCCGCGATCGCGCGCAGCATGTCGTCCGGGTCCTTCACCGGGCGCGAGTCCACGGCGCGGATCAGGTCCGCGGGTTCGAGGCCGGCGGCCAGCGCGGGAGTGTCGGCCTGGACGGACTCGACGAGGACGCCGGCGAAGTCCTCGATGCCGTAGCGCCGCGCGAGGTCCGGCTCCATGGCGAGCGCCATCATCTGGACGCCGAGGTACCCGCGGCGCACGCGGCCGTGGTCGAGGAGTTCCGTGGAGATGCGGCGCGCGTCGTTCGAGGGGATCGCGAAGCCGACCCCCTGCCAGAGGCCGTTGCGGCTGGCGATGGCGTTGCTCACGCCGACCACGCGCCCCTCGAGGTTGACCATCGGACCGCCGCTGTTGCCGGGGTTGATGCTCGCAGTGGTCTGCAGCAGGTTCTGGATCGTGATGCTGCTGCCGAGGTAGCGCCCGCGGGCGGAGATGATCCCCTCCGAGACGGAGTTGTTGAATTCGAGCGGGTTGCCGAGGACGAGCACCCACTCCCCCACCTCTGCCATGTCCGAGTCGGCGAAATCGAGCGGGCGGGCGGTCACGCCCTCCGGGATATCGAACGCCAGCACGGCCAAGTCCGCCAGCGAATCACGTCCGACCACCCGGACGTTGCCGTAGCCGATCCGCGGGCCCGTGTCGGTGTCCGTGGTCCAGCTCGACGCGTCGAGTTGAAGCGCGATGTCGGCGTCCGACTCGGTTCGCTGCACGACGTGGTTGTTGGTCAGGACGTAGGCGGTCGAGCCGTCCACGCGGATGATGAAGCCGCTGCCGGCGGAGGAGTTGATGTCCTCGAGCGATTGGCCCGGGGTCCGGCCGAAGAAGCGGAGGAACTCCTCCATCTGCGGATCCTGGGACTGCAGGAGCTGGGTGACCTGCTGGTTGCGGACGCTGATGCTCACCACGGAGGGCAGGACTTGCTTCGAGACCTTGATGAAGGTCTTTGGGGTGAGAACCTCGTCGGTCGTCTGGGCGGCGACCGGGCCCGCGGCGAGCAGGGCGGAGAGCGCGAGGAGTGTGGTCAGGCGGCGGAGCATCGTGGGGGATTCCTCCTAAGGGGCGCCGGGCATCGAGTCCAGCGATGGCGAGTGGAATCAAGCATCGTGCCGCATTTCGGCAAGGAGCCGGACGCCCGGTAATGGGCGAAGGGGCGGAAATCGGGTGGTTGGAGCACGGGACTTGCGGCGGCCCCGCCCGAACACCCGCCGACGCGGACTCTTCCTGTCGCTCTTCTGTGCAAGGGTGTCACAGCCGCAAGCTTCTTAAGGCGTTCGCGGCGGATTCCATGGCTTGCGGGAAGTCACGATTGGCGGGGACTCCGGCATTGACCCGGACCGGCGGAGGGGGCGTTCTGTTCAGCTTGGTTCGGGATCGAACCGCATCTGGCGCCCCGCGAGAGGGGAGTGATTCAACCGCATGACTTTCATCGTCCTCGAAGCCGACGAACCCATCGACCGGGCGCTCAAGCGCTTCAAGAAGGAATGCCAGAAGGCCGGCATTCCCGCAGAGGTTCGCCGCCGTGAGTTCCACGAGAAGCCTTCCGTGAAGCGCAAGCGCAAGGAAGAGGCAGCGCGCCGTAAGATGCGCCGCCGCATGATGAAGCAGCGCCGCCGTCTCGAGCGCATGTAGTCCGCGCCACGGTACCAGCGGTTGTAACGACGAAGGCCCCGGTCTCACGACCGGGGCCTTCGTGTTGGTGGGAGGCGGGCGCCGGCCTCAGCGCTTCTCGGTGGCCGCGGCGAGGCAGTTCTCGAGGTCGCGGTAGCGCTCGCGGTAGTCGAGCCGCGTGGCGTGGATCACCTCGTGGGCGGCCTCGCGGCGGTACACCTCGACGATTTCCACGTCCTTGCGCGGGTTCTCGGGGGATTGCTTGTAGGTGAGGAAGTAGTGCTTCAGCCGGACGATGAGCGGGAGCGGCGCCTCGGTCAGGTCCGTCAGGCCCCCGTACACCGCGTCTCCGTCCAGCACCGCGATGATCTTGTCGTCCGCCTCGTTGCCGTCGAGCATCCGGAGGCCGCCGATGGGGATCACGTTGCAGGTGATCTCGCCGTGGGATATGTCCTTCTCGGTGAGGACGCAGATGTCGAGCGGGTCGCCGTCGCCGACGATGCTGGTGCGGCGGGTGTGCTCGCGGGTGAGCTTGGCGAGGTTCTCGCCGCAGTAGGTCTGCGGGAGGAATCCGTACATGGCGGGGCAGACGTTCGAGTAGCGCTGGGGCCGGTCGAGCCGGAGGTGCCCGGTCACCTTGTCGATCTCGAACTTCACCGTGTCCGTGGGGACCATTTCGATGAAGGCGGTGCAGATGTGCGGCGCCTTGGGTCCGATGGGGATGCCGTGCCAAGGGTGGGTCTTGAAGAGGGTGCCCACAAGACTCCAGGCCGGGTTGACCAAGCCTCCTTGCATTCGCCGTTGCCTTTCGATCGTCGTGGGGTGCATCGCGCTTGGTCCCGGTTGGGTTGGTGCTTGCCGAGGTGTAGCGCAATGGGGAGTGGAAGACCAGCAGAAAAAACGTTTTACTTCGGAAACTCCCGCTTGTTCCCGCTTCCGCGCCAACATCGCGGCGCAGTGGGCGGTCCTTCTGTCCGGTGGCCGCGGCGGAACCGATCGCGGCCATTCTCCGCTTGGCGACCCGCGAGGACAGGGCAGACATTCCCGCCCGCCGGAGCCTGCGGCAAGGGCATCCCGCAACCAGAGCGGCAGACAACTTCCCCTGACTCGAGGTGACTAGCGATGGCGGACTTCCAGCGGTTGGATCGGCGCGGGTTTCTGAAACTGGGCGGAGCGGGCCTCGCGGGCCTTGGCCTCGCCGGAACGGGACTGGTCGCGCCGCGCGCGTCGTTCGCGCAGGCGGCGGAAGCGAAGGGAACCCCCACCCGCGTGATCTTCATGGTCTCCGACGGCATGAGCATGGGCGTCGTTTCGCTCGCGGAGCAGCTCGCCCGGCGGGCCCGCGGCAAAGGCACCGCCTGGGCCGAACTGCTGCAGGATCCGAACGTGCCCCGCGGCTTCTTCGAGACGCACTCGCTGACGGGCCTTGTGACCGATAGCGCCGCCGGCGGCGTGGCGTGGAGCACCGGCAGCCGTTGCTTGAACGGCGTGCTCAACTTCCTCCCGGATGGCACGAAGCTCAGCACTATCGCCGAGGTGCTAGGCGAAAAGGGCGTCCGCATCGGGCTCGTGACCACGACTCGCGTGACGCATGCGACTCCCGCGAGCTTCGCCGCCCACGAGCAATCGCGCGAAAACGAGGACGCGATCGCGCCACAGTACCTGGACCGCGTGGACGTGATCCTCGGCGGCGGGCGCGGCAACTTCGATCCGGGCCGTCGCAAGGACAAGGCGGACGTGGTGGCGAAGTACAAGGAGGCGGGCTACACTTTCGCCGCGAACAAGTCGGAAATGGCCGGCTTCGCCGGCAAGAAGAAGCTCCTCGGCCTGTTCTCGGGCAGCCATGTCCCCTTCACCATCGACCACATGCACGATGAGAAGCTGCAGGACGAGGTGCCGACGCTGGCGGAGATGACGCAGGCGGCGCTCGACGCGCTGGACGACAGCCCCAACGGATTCCTCATGCAGGTCGAAGGCGGACGCGTGGACCACGCGGCGCACGGCAACGACGCGACGGGCCTCATCTGGGACCAGGTCGCCTTCGACGACGCCATCCGCGTCGCGCTGGCCTACCAGGAGAAGCGCCCCGACACGTTGATCGTCCTCACGACGGACCACGGGAACGCCAACCCCGGATTGTTCGGCATCAGCGGAGGCGGCGGCGAGTCGTACGGCGGCTCCAACGCCGCTTTTGAAAAGCTCCTGGAGGCGCGCGGATCCTACGGCCGCGCGCAAGGCACGCTGGACGACATCCGCAAGGCCAGCGGCACGGTCTCCGCGAAGGACGTGGCGGACGTGGTCCAAGAGCTCGCCGCGGTAAGCCTCTTCGAGAACGAGGCGGAGGCGCTCGCGAAGCTTGCGAACCGCGAGATCGTTCCGAACTGGAACCGCAGCCTCGGTGGCTTCTCGGGCCTCTTTGGCCAGATCATGGCCAACTACTGCGGCATCGCGTTCCTCAGCTCTACGCACACCGAGGACTACGCGCTGGTCACGGCGATCGGACCGGGGCAGGAGCACTTCGACAAGCTGCAGCCGAACACCGCCGCCTACGACATCATCACGAAGTTCTTCGGCGCCACGCACAAGAACCCGTCGATGACGTTCGAGGAAGCGCAGAAGTACGCCGACGCGTCGCCCGCCCGCGGGGAGGGCGACGCGCACTGGGCCTGAGCGCCCTTCCCGCGCCGCACGGAAATGATCGCGCCGCCGGAGCCATCGAGGCTCCGGCGGCGCGCCCGTTCACGGGAGCCGGCGGACCCTTAGAACTTCGGTAGCGAATGGACGCCGCTGAGGAACTCGCCCTCGATGGCGACCATCACCACGCTGCCCTGTTCGGCCTGGAGGCGCTGCGCGGCGTTGCCGTTGCGCACGGCGATCTCCATGTAGCCGGCGCTTCCGATGTAGGAGACCAAGTCGCCCTCCTCGACGTCGGAGTAGCGCTCGCGGAGCGGCGCCTTCTGGGCGCCGACGCGGACGTTCTTGACGAGGATCTCGGCGATGTCGTTCTTGCGGATCGAGGTGACGACATTGCCGAAGTGGTCCGTGTGGATGACGGTGCCGAGGACCCGGGAGGACTCGACGTGGACCGGCGACAGATCGAGGGGGGCGAGGTCGGCCCGGTCCAGCGACGGGCCGAAGCTGCGCAGGGGGACGCCGTTCGCGATGTGCCCGGCGACCGGTGCGAAGATGTCGCGGCCGTGGAACGTCTGGCTGATGTGCTCCGCCCAGTACTTGCGCTCCTTCAGTTCGACGATCTCGACCGCGGGGAAGTCCGCGAGGACGAGGTCGAAAAGCCCGTTGTCCGGGCCGACCAGTGTGCCGTGCTCGGTGCGGACGGCGACGGCGCGGCGCCCGGTGCCGACGCCGGGGTCGACGACCGCGAGGACGGTCGATCCCTTCGGCAGGTAGGGCACGGCGGAGGCCAGGAGGTATGCGCCCGAAAGCAGGTTCTGGGGGGGGACGTCGTGGGTGAGGGAGATGACGCGCGCGGACGGGGCGTAGCGGAGCAGCGTCGCTTCGAGGACGCCCGCGTAGATATCGTTGCGGCCGTAGTCGGTCAGCATGGCGACAACGGGTGAACTCATGGATGGCACTCGGCGAGTGGGGTGGGGACTTCAGGCGTTCAAGATATCGAACGATCCCGGACAATCGACCATGGACCCGCGAAGGGACGCAAGTGAATCGCTTAACCCCCCGCCAGCGGCCCGGCGAACCGGCGGACCCGGAGCAAACCGGCGCCGGGCGGGTCGTTTCTTGTCGCCAGCGGCCCGCATCGCCCCAACGCTAGCGGACGAACCCAACGACTCCCCCGGCCACCCATGAAGCACATCCGCCACGCCCTGCTCTTCGCGCTGCTCGCGTCCGCCGGCTGCCGCTCCGCCGCTCCCCCGCCGCGGATCGCCGCGCCTCCCTCGGGGGATGGCGCGCCTCCGCCGCTGGAAGCGCCCGCATGGCCGCCGCAAGCGGCCGTCGATCCCACACGCGACTGGTTCGGCTTCTTCATCGACGAGGAGGAGCTGCGCGATGAGGGCGGGCTGGCGCTCGAGGCATACGGCTTGGCGGTGAGCCGCGTCGAATTCGAGGCGGGGCGGCGGCGCGCGGAGGGGGAGGACGACGCGGCCTACCGCGAGCGGGTGCGCCGGCAGCTGCTGGCGCTGCGGTGGCTGGAAGGCACATCGGCCGCGGAGGATCCCGCGGTGCGGGCGGCGCTGCGCGCGCGGCTGCGCGAGGCGCTCGCCGAGGGCGTGGTCGGCAGGCTCGCGGCGGAGATCGTGCGCCCCGTCGGCGAAGCGGATGTCCGCGCGGAGTACCAGCGCCGCATCCGCGACTACCAAACGCCCGAGATGGTCCGCATCCGCATGATCCAAGTGGACACGCCAACGGCGGCGGCGGCGCTGCTGGCGCGCTTCAAGGCGGGCGAGGAGTTCGCGGCGCTGGCGCTGGCGGAGAGCCGCCACGCGAGCCGCGAGAACGGCGGCCTGATGGCGCCCTTCCCGCGAGGCACGCTCGGCATCGCGGAGCTGGAGGCGCTGGCGTTCCGACTCGAACCGGGCGGAACCGGGACCGTCGAGACACCAGCCGGAGTGTTCATCGTGGATAAGGTGGCTGCGATCCCGGGCCGGACGGAGCCATACGACGCAGTCGCGCAAGCACTGCGCGCGGAGCTGGAGCGGAAAGCGGTCGAAGACGCCCGGCGAAGCGTCCTCGCCCAGATGGAACTGGACCTCCGCTAAGCCGCCTCAGCCCCCGGACGCGACCGGATCTTCCGCGACCTGCTCGACCTCGAGCGTCCCCGTGGTCGCCGCATCGAGATCGAGGACGCTGAGCGGCGTGCGGTCCTGGAGCACCTCGAAGCCGCGCACGACGAGCCGGTCGCCCTCGCGGAGCCCGAAGGTCACCTCGACTTCGTCCCGCCCTTCGAGGCCAAGGACCACCTCGCGCTCCTCCGCGACGTCGTAGGTCGCGTCGGACTGCCTGGCGGCGACGAAGACCACGCTGCGGTTGTTGCGGCGGCTGATGATCGACTTCGGGATCGAGACGGTGTCGCGGCGCCGGTCCACTACGACCTCGGCGCGGCCGAACATTCCGGGACGGAGCCGTCCGTCGCGGTTGTCGAGTTCGATATCGACCGTGAAGGCGCGCGTGTCTGCGCTCATGGCTCCCGCGATCACGGCGACCGTGCCTTCCGCGGTGAAGTCCTCGGTGGCGAAGATGGAAGCCTTCACCGGCTGCCCGACGCGGACGCGCTCGATGTCCTTGCTGGTGACGTCGCAGCGCAGGAAGACCGTCGCCGGGTCGATGACGCCGCACACCTGGAACTCGCCCGGGATTAGGCGGTTGTTCTGGTCCGTGATGGATTCGCGGCCGAAGGTCGAGGTGAACGTCCCGGTGCCGCTCAGTGTGGAGGAGTTCACGATGAGCCCCTTGAACGGCGATCGGATCTCGAGGCGCTCCTCCCGGGATCGAAGCTGCGCGAGGCTTGCGAGCGCCTTCTCCAGATTGATTTCGTTCTGCTTGTGCTGGTTGATGGCGCGTTCCATGGAGATCTCGGAGGAGTCCACTTCGCGCTGCGCCGCGACGCCGCGGGCGTAGAGCCCTTGGAGGGTGCGGAACTCGCGGATGGACGATTCCATCGAGCGGCGCCCGATATCGAGCGTCTTGCGCGCCAGCTCGATGTCCGCCTCGGCGCGCTTGATTTCCCCTTCGAGCGACTCCGACTCGATCGTCGCGATCAGCTCGCCCTTCTCGACGAGGTCCGCCTCGTGCCAGTCCTTGGTGAAGAGGAGCCGTCCGCCCTCTTCGGCGCGGAGCATTCGCGAGCGCGCCGGGACGATCGATCCCGTGGTGGCGACCACCTCTTCTATGTCGCTCCGGCGGACGGTCTGGACCATCGCGGGCGCGAGGAACACGCGCGGGGCGCGGACGTCCTCACCCTTGGAGCCACGGCCCTGCCTCATCCCTTCGGGAGGCTTGCAGCCGCCCAGAAGCGTCAGGGCGCAAGCGCCCGCCAGTAGCATCACGGCCCGTTGGTTCACTCGGCACCTCGTCGGGGTCTGGGGCGCGGCCCGGGCGCGCGTCCCCGGTGGGTTTACGATGCCGGGCGCGAAACCTTCACCCGCGGGTTCGAAGGGCGCAACACGCTCGCCTGCGGTTGCCCCGCTGCACGGGCGCCGCTATCTAGCGCCTCGGAGGTTGGAACGATGCGCGTGAAGAAGATGGCAAGGGGAGCGGCCGGGCAGAAGGCGCTGGCGATGATCGTGGGCGCCGCATGCCTCGCCGCGGGAATCGCCGCCGGAGTCTGGTTGGAGCTTTCAAGGCAGCAACCAAAGCCCGCAGCCGCGGCCGAGACCACGGTGCGGTTTGTGAATGTCTGGGCCGGCGACGCGATGCCGCCATTCGAACTGCCCGCGCTCGAAGAGGGCGGCGCGCCCTTCCGCTACCCGGAGGATCGCGACCCGGCGAAGGTGCTCGTGCTGAACGTCCACTCGCCGGATTGTCCCTGCGCGGCGAACTGCGCGGAGCTCATCAACGAGATGGCCACCGCCGGTTACGGCGATGCCCAGATCATCGGGATCCTCTCCGGCGCGGACCGCATCGAGACGCTGGTCGAGCGAGTGCGCGAGCAGATCGACCAGAAGGTCGTCTCCTTCCCCGTTTACCGAGATCCGGGCCTGAAGGTGAAGGAACTGCTGGGGGCGAAGCGCACGCCAACCATCTGGGTGGTCGACAAGGCCGGGCGCGTGGCGTTCGTCGGGGCGCCGGAAAGCACGTTGTTCCCAGGTGCGCCGGGCCACCGCTACCTGCTGCGCGAGGCCGTAGACGCGGTGCGCTCCGGAAAGCCGATGGAGCCGCCGTACTTCGAACCGCTCGGCTGCCCCATCGAGGTGGACGAGTCCGGCGCCTAGGCTAGTCCTCGAAGTAGGCGGCATCGAAATCCGCACCCGTGCGTTCCGCAAGGGGACGGAGCTCCTTGAGCTGCGCCTCCGCCTCGAACCACAGGCCCGCGGTGACCGGCTGCTCAACCATCGCCGCGAGCTCCGCCAAGGCGTCCGCCCCGAGATTGGCGCTCGCTCCGCGCAGCGTGTGGAGCGCGCGGAGGGTGGCCGCGCCGTCGCGCGCCGCGAATGCTGTCTCGACCTTGTCGACCATCACGGCGAGGTGTTCGAGGAACACGGCCGCGAGTTCGCGCTCCATCTCCAGATCGCCTAGACTGAGGACATGCAACCGCTCCGCTGAGCGGAGCGGACGAGTTGAACGGGGTGCATCTGGAACCATGGGGTTGTCTCCTTGCGGGCATGGGCACGGCGCCGCCCAATGGGCAATCAGCGCGCCAGCATGGCCGAAGCGGAAGGCACTTCCGCCTTGAGCCCGCTCAGCCCCTCGTAGATGGTGCGGATCGCTGTGTGCCCGTAGCTCAGTTGGATAGAGCGGAGGTTTCCTAAACCTCAGGCCGGCGGTTCGATCCCGCCCGGGCATACCACCCCTCCATCGTCGGCGGCGGTTCGCGGAGAGATTTCGAGTCTCGATACGGGACGCCCACAGGCAGCCGACGGCGCAAAGCAGGACTGAAGGCGGGCCTTCCGACGATACGGAGCTCGACCCCCTTCGCAGACGCCGGTGGCGAATCGTCTTGCGCCCCCATCGCCGGGCACCTAGCCAGTTATCATCACGCGCAAGAAGGTGCCGGACAACGTGGTCTTCAGCTCCATCATCTTCCTATTCTACTTCCTACCGGCGGTCCTCCTCGGTTATTTCCTGATTCGGGCATCGCTACAGAATTTCCTCCTCCTCTGTGCCAGCCTGCTCTTTTACTCATGGGGTGAAGGCGGTTATGTGCTTTTGATGATCGCCTCCATTGTCGCTAACTACCTTTTTGGGTTGGGTATTCATCGGTCACGCGAGGGCCCTTTCGGCAAGCCGCTCATGGCAGTGGCGATACTATTCAATCTGGGTCTCCTTGGATATTACAAGTATGCTGGCTTCTTCTATGACTCCGTACTGCAACGCTTCGCCCAAGGAATTGCTTCGGAGGATGGATTCACTGCCCCGCACCTGCCCATAGGTATTTCTTTTTTTACGTTCCAGACCCTCTCCTACCTAGTTGATGTTTTCAGGGGGGAGACCAAAGTGCAACGAAATCCACTCCATCTAGCAGCCTGTCGGACTTTGGCCCCTCGTTCGCTCGCCCGAGGGTAGCTCCCGAGGCGCGAGGCATTGGCGATGAAGAACTGGGCTCCCATGGACCGCGAGCAGCTGCTCGTGCTGCCGCCGTCGGTCGACGATTTGCT
>JANRJK010000009.1:0-8573 GCA_033764015.1 Candidatus Sumerlaeia bacterium
AGCAAATCGTCGACCGACGGCGGCAGCACGAGCAGCTGCTCGCGGTCCATGGGAGCCCAGTTCTTCATCGCCAATGCCTCGCGCCTCGGGAGCTACCCTCGGGCGAGCGAACGAGGGGCCAAAGTCCGACAGGCTGCTAGAGTATTGCCGTGTCGGTGAGTGGCAGTTACTTGCGCAGGACCAGTTCTGCATAAGCAGCCGTAGCAGCCTTTCGGGCTTTCTCCCCCCTTTCGCTCGCCTGATGACAGCTCCAAGGGCGAGGCATTGGCGATGATAAACTAGGCACCCATTTGCCGCGAGCAGCTGCTCGTGCTGCCGCCGTCGGTCGTCGACCTGTTACCGCGGGACCATCGGATGCGGATCGCGGTTGAAGCGGTGGACAGCTTGGACCTCTCGGCGCTGCTCCCGCGGTGCGACGCGCGAGCCCGAACTTCGATCCTGTGCCATCGGGCGATGATGGTGTTGCTGCTTTCTGCTGTGTTGTCGATAGACGAACTTTCGTCGCTGCGTCTCAGGGGAGCCTGCGCCCCAAGACGCGGCACCTCCATGTGCTGAGGCCGGGCCCTCAATACCTCACCCGCCAAGTCGGCGACTCCTCCACCCTGCTCCGTCTCCGGTCGTAGAGTCTGGTCGTGCTGACGTTCGCGTGGCCGAGCCACTCTTGCACCTTCGCGATGTCGGCTTGGTGCTCCAGGGCGTTCGTGGCGGCGGTTGCTCTCAGCGAGTGGACGCAGAGGCCGCGGATATCGATGCCGGCGGGCGTGGTGTTGGACGATGTCGCGGAGGACGGATTCGGGGTGGAGCGGCTTGTCGAGCTGGGGCTGCGGCGATGAGGAGTGATCCCCACGCGAAGGCGCGGAGCGGAGGATCTCGCGCTGGAAAGTGGCCCGCCAACTACCTCTGCGCGCCCCTGCCGCCCCACTCGCGCTTGCGTTGCGGGGCCCGGGCGGGCCTGATTGGCCGTGCGGCGCCCATCTCGCGACACCCGGCGCCAGCCCTCGCAGGCCTCCCATGCCCGAAGCCAGTTCGCGGCTCCTCGTGGACCGCTCGATCATCCGCGTGGACGGCTTGCCGTTCTTCACGTTCGGCCCGCGGCTGCTGCTGACGCCGCCGGGGCACTACCGCGACGCGTGCCGCGAGATCGCCGCCGCGGGCTTCACCTGCGTCGGCTCGCCCCCCGCCAGCCCCGCGACGCTGCCGATGCTCGAAAGCCTGTTCGAAGCGGCGCAGGAGCACGGCCTGTTCGTCGTGCTGCTCGGCGACCGGCGGCTTCCCCGCCACGGGCGCTACCTCGCGGACCGGTTCCGCTGGCGGCCCAACCTGCATTCCTACGGGCTGCCGTGGTACGACGACCTCGCCGACATGGAGGAGCGCTTCACCTCGGAGCGCGACGAGATCCGCGCGCGCGACCTCTTCCACCCGATCTGGGCCAACATCGGCGCGCGCCGGTCGAACTCGTTCTGGCTGCGTTCCATGGACTTGTACGCGGCGGGCCAGGAGCCGTGGCACGCGTCGATGAAGCCCGGCCCCACGGCGGCGAACCGGCTCGCGGAAGTCGCCCGGCTCAGCCGCCCGCCGTCCGTTCCGCGCCCGCTCTTCTGCGCCTCGCTGCCGGTCCTGTCGTCCGACTCCGACCGGTTGGCGGGGCTCTACGACCATGATCCCAACGTGCGCATCCTGCCGCGCGAGTACGAGAACTGGTTCCCCGGGTTCACCGCATTCGATTCGGAGGCGCGCGAGGACTGGCTCGCGCCGGAGCCCTCGCAACTGCGGCTGCGGACCTACGAGCTGCTGATGCAGGGCGTCCGGGGCGTCCTCCTGGACTTCTGGGAGGCGATGCGCGGCACGCCCCCGCACACCGGGCGCGACCGCCTGGCGGAGGCCACGATCCTCGCGCAGGAGATCGCCGTCCTGCGCGACTTCTTCGCCGAAGGGACGCCGGAGCTGTGCATGCTCGAATCCGGCCACCCGAAGCTCGCCGCCGCGGTGCTCCGCCACGGCGAAGACCACTTGGTGCTGCTGCGCGCCATCGACGACAGCCCGACGCATTCGCCGGGGGAGAACCTCTTCCTGCGCGTGGAGGTCGACATCCGCCCCACGGCGCCGCGCGCCTGGACCGGCTGGCGGATGGACTTCCCGAGCGCCCACCCGATTGCGCACGTCGAGGACGCGCAGCGCGCCCTGCGGCTCTCCGTCGGCACCGTCGACACCACGGCGCTGGTGCTGCTGACGCCGGGGCGGCAGCGCGCCGAGGCGCTGGCGCGCGGGCTGGCGGAGCGCCTCCCCCTCGCCGCCCGCGCGGCGGTCGACTGCCTGCGGCACCTACTGGCGAAGACGGGCTGGGTCGAGGAGCGCCTCCACGAGCTCCGCGCCGGCGTCCCCCCGGGCACCTGGCTCGAGGCCGCCCGCAAGGCGTCGGAGGCCGCGCAGGGGGAACTCGCCGCCGGCAACCACGAACGTGCCTACACCGACGCCCGCGCCGGCACCCGCGCGCTGCGCGAGCTGATGCGCGTGCAGGAGGCCCGCGCCCGCGGCGACCTGCTCGCCAACAACTCCATGCGCCGCGACCATCTCGCCCGCTGCTACTTCACCATCCCCGAGTTCTTCCGCGAGGGGCGCCACGACTCGGACTCGGTCGTCTTGGAGTTCACCTGACGCGCCGCCGTGAGTGCTCCAACTTAGGTCCGATTTAGAAAGCGGTTGACCTAGGCGGATTCCCCGTTCTTTTTGAGCTTTATGGGTAAAGCGCCCCTTGCCACCCAAGAGCCCGAAGAGGGCGCCGCGCCGTCCGCCGGCCCGGCCCGGCCCACGCCGCCCTACCGCCGGCGCACCGATTCGCGCCGCTCCGCCATCCTCCAGCAGCTCTGGAAGGAAGGGCCCATTTCGCGCGGAACTCTCGCCGAAGCCATGGACCTGAACCTCCCGATGGTCTCGGCGGTCGTGCAGGAGCTGATCAAGCTGGGCGAACTGGTGGAGGAGGGCTACGCGACCTCGACCGGCGGGCGGAAGGCGCAGCTCCTCGATGTGAATCCCCGGCGCGGCGGCGTCGTCGCGATCGAGTTCTCCTCCAGCGGAATCCTCTCCGCCGCCGCCGACTCGAAGGGGCGCCTCTCGAACCACGTCGCCCGGCGCTTCGACTTCTCCCTCGGCATGAACGAAGCCATCCGCGCCCTCATCGACGCGGTCCAGCACCAGATCGAGTTCCTCAAGGAGGACGAGGGCCTGCCCCTCCTCCGCATCGGCATCGTGACGAACGGCCCGGTCGACGAGGCGAACGGGGTCTCGCTCTCCATCAACGGATTCCCGGGCTGGGACAACGTGCCGATCGGGCCGATGCTCGCGGACGAATTCGACGTGCCGGCGGACCTCGGCTCGCAGCCGGTCGCGGTCGCGCTCGCGGAGACTCTGTCCGGCGCGCATCGCGACCTGCGCGAGATGCTCGTGGTGCAGCTCGGCCCCGCGCTGGCCTGCTGCCCCGTGGTCGGCGGCGACGTGTACCGGGGACGGCTGCCGCTCGTCGGCGAACTGGGCCAGGTCATCGTGCCCGGCCCCGGCGGCGAGCCGCTCCGCCTCGCGCAGCTCGCGAGCGCCTCCTCCATGGTGCGCCGCGCGGGCGAGGCGATCGCCGCGGGCGGGGCATCGGAGATCCCGAACCACGTCGAGGACGGCGACGCGATCACGGTGTCCGCGATCTTCGGCGCCGGCGACATGGGCGACCCGCTCGCGCAGCGCATCGTCGACGAAGCGGCCGAGGGCGTCTCGGTGGCGCTCGCCGCGGTCGGCTCGATCCTCGCACCCGAGGCGATCCTTCTCGGCGGCACCATGACCGCGGATGGCGAGCGCCTGGTGGCCCGGATCGAGGAGCGCACGCGCGCGCTGCTCAATCCGCTGCTCGGGAACGCCGTGCGGTTCGAGCGCGGGAGCTTCGGGGGCCAGGCGGGCGTCGCCGGCGCCGTCGCGGTCGCGCTGACCGCCCATTACAACACCTTCGCCGACTAACCACCCCATGCAGCCCGCCGACGGCGCGCCCAACCGGACGCTACCACCCGACGCGCTCCCGCTCGGCTTCCTCGGCGCCGGCAACATGGGTGGCGCC
The DNA here is from genome assembly GCA_033764015.1 of Candidatus Sumerlaeia bacterium. GTDB lineage: Bacteria > Sumerlaeota > Sumerlaeia > SLMS01 > JANRJK01 > JANRJK01. The sequence continues at coordinate 4,097 of JANRJK010000009.1, forward strand.
CTGGTCCGCGGCATCGTCGCCTCGGGCGCCGCGCCCGCCGCCGACATCCTCGTCCACGAACCGAGGGCGCACATCGCCGGATCGCTCGCCGCGGAGTGCGGAGCCGTGCTTGCGGCGGATAACCGCGAGGTGGCGGCGCGCTGCCGCACCCTGGTGCTGGCGGTGAAGCCGCAGCACGCCGCCGCGGTCCTGGATGGAATCGCCCCCGGGGTTGGCGCGGGCCACCTCCTGGTGAGCATCTGCGCGGGCCTGCCCACCGCCTTCCTCGAAGCCCGCGCGCCCGGCGTCCGCGTGGTCCGGGCGATGCCCAACACGCCGGCGCTGATCGGCCTCGGCGCGACCGGACTCTGCGCCGGGCGCCATGCCACGGCCCGGGATCTCACCACCGCTTGGGCGCTCTTCGAGCCGCTCGGCATCGTCGAGGTTCTGGGCGAGGACCAGATGGACACGGTGACGGCGCTGAGCGGCAGCGGCCCGGCCTACGTCTTCCGCCTCATCGAGGCGCTGGTGGACGCCGCGCAGGCGGAGGGAATGCCCCGCGATGTCGCGGAGCGCCTCGCGAAGCGCACGCTGCTCGGCGCGGCCACGCTCGCGGAGCGCAGCACCCGCCCCCCCGCGGAACTGCGCGAGGCGGTCACGTCGCCGAACGGGACGACCGCGGCCGGGCTGGCCGCCTTGGAAGGGGAGGGCTTCGCGCGCGCAGTCGCCGCCTGCGTCGCGGCGGCACGGGCCCGCGGCGCGTCGCTGGCCGCGGAAGCGGGGCGCCCGCCAAGCGCTTGACCCAAGCGGGCGCGGGCGCACTATCGACGCAGACAGCCCGTATCCATCCCGCGAGACACCGCCCCGCCCATCATGCGCCTGCGCCTCCCCCTCAAGGATCTCCAAGCCGCGACCGCCGTCGTCGCCGCTGTGGCCACCAAGGCCAACACCCCCATGCCGGCGCTCGGCAACATCCTCTTCATCGCCGAGAAAGGGGTCGTCCGACTCGAAGGCACCGACATCGAAACGCAGGTCGTCGCAACCGTTCCCGGCGTCATCGAGGAGGAGGGGCGCACGACGATCGAAGCGGGACGCCTCTCCCAGCTCGTGAAGCTGTTCCCCGCGGGCTCCGACGTGCTGCTGGAGGCGAAGGGATCCAAGGCGCAGATCACCTGCGAGACCAACGAGTACAAGCTCCTCACGATGCCGGTGGAGGACTTCCCCGACTGGATGCGCGAGCCCGCGACGACGCGGCTCCGCATCGAGCAGAAGGTGCTGCGTAACATGCTGGCCGCGGTGGACTACGCGGTGGCATCGGGCAAGGACGGCCGCCGCGTCCTCTTCGGAATCCACGTCGAACTGCGCGACAACCAGCTCCGCATGACCGCCACGGACGGCAAGAAGCTCGCCCGCATCTCGGTCTCCGTCGGCGAAGTGGACGGCGCCGGCACCGCGTCCATCACGCTGCCGATCAAGCCCGCCGGCGAGCTCCGCCGCGTGCTGGGCGACTCCGGGCCGATCGACATCGAGCTCTCCGCCCGCCAGATCAGCTTCACCATGGACAACATCACGATCCGTACGCAGGCGATCGACGGCAAGTACCCCGACTGCGACGCCGTGATCCCCAAGGAGTTCGCCTTCGAGGCGGGCTTCGACCGCGACCGCATCCTCTCGGCGGTGCGCCGCGCGGGCATCGTGGCCAACGACTCGAACCGCTCGATCATCCTGCAGTTCGAGCCGGGCAACTGCGTATTCAAGTCCATGGCCTACGATGTCGGCAGCTTCAGCGGCAAGGCGCCGATCGAGTACACCGGCGACCAGATCCGGGTCGGCTTCAACTGCGACTACCTCACGGAGACGCTCGGCTGCTTCCCCGATCCGAACCTGAAGGTGCACTTGAAGAACAGCAACGCGCCGGTCATCTTCCGCTCCGCCAAGGAGCCGGATCGCCTTGCGCTGCTGATGCCGATCAAGCTGAGTTCCGTCGCGACGGAAGTCGGCGAAGCCGCTGACGAAGCCTCCGGAGACGAGTGACCGGCGCGGCTTCCCCCGCCGCGCGGAAGGCATGAAGGTGCAGCTTTGAAGGTGCTCTCAACGCGCGAACGCGTCACGGTGACGGCCCACTTCCACGCGGGCCACCGGCAGCTCGACTACCCCGGCAAGTGCGAGTGGATCCACGGCCACACCTGGCGGGCGCGCATCGTCGTTTCCGCCGACGAGCTCCCGCGCGACAACATCGACATGTCGCTCGATTTCGGCGAACTCAAGGCCTACGCCCGCGATCTCGACCACAAGTTCCTCGTCTCCGCTTCGGACGCGCGCTTCCTCGACCCCGGGCAATTCGACCCCAAGGGAGTCGTCGTGATCCCCGGCGCGGGCCCTTCCGTCGAGAATGTCACGCTGCACATCTTCGAGAACGTGCTGAAGCACATCGAAACAAAGTTCCCCGGCCGCGGCGTCACCTACACGGTCTCTGTCGAGCTTCAGGAAACCGACAACAACTTCTTCGAGATCCAGCGTGTTGTGACGATCTGACAGCCCCCGCCGGTCACTCCGATTGCGCGACGATCCGGGCGAGGGCGCCGCGCTGGAGCTGCTCCAGCACGACCGCGGCGGAGGGCGCGGCGAGCGCCGAGCGCGCCGCCGCCTCAAGGTCCGAAAGGTTCGAAGCGCGGATCGCCCGCTTCACCTCCGGCAGCGACGAGGGGCTGAGCGACAGCTCGCGCACACCCATGCCGACCAGCAGCAGCGCCAAGGTCGGGTCGCCGGCGATTTCGCCGCAGACGCTCACCGGCACGTCGCCGCGGCGCCCCGCCTCGATCACCTGCCGAACCAGCGCGAGCACCGCGGGATGCGTCGGCTGGTAGAGGTGCGCGACCGACTGGCTCATGCGGTCCACCGCGAGCGTGTACTGCGTCAGGTCGTTGGTCCCGATGCTGAAGAAGTCCACCCGCTCCGCGAAGACGTCAGCCATCAGCGCCGCCGAGGGCACCTCGACCATGATGCCGATGTGCATCTCCGCGACCGGCGCGTGGCCGTAGGCGACCAGCTCCGACTCGACGCGCTGGATGAAGGCGAGCGCCTTCTCGACCTCCTCCAGGCAGCAGACCATCGGCAGCATGATGCGCAGCACGCGCCCCTCGGCGGCGCGGATCAGCGCGCGGAGCTGCGCTCGGAAGACCTTCGGCTGCGCGAGGCAGAACCGCAGCGCGCGCAGCCCCAGGAAGGGATTCTCCTCGCGGTTGAACGGCATCGCCTCCGGCAGCTTGTCGCCGCCCAGGTCCAGCGTGCGGAACGTCACCGGGCCGTCCACCCGGTCGAGCACGTGGCGGTACGCCCGGTACTGGTCGTCCTCGGACGGCAGGTGCGTCTTCTCGAGGTAGAGGAACTCCGTCCGGTAGAGGCCGATGCCTTCGGCGCCATTGTGGAGCGCCGCCTCTACCTCCTCCGGGAATTCGATGTTGGCGAAGAGGTGGATGCGGCACCCGTCGCGGGTCTCCGCGGGCAGCTCGCGCAGCGACTCGAGCCGGAGCCGGCGTTCGAGGTAGCCCTTCTGCAGCGTGCGGTAGTGCGACACCTGCTCCGGCGACGGGTTCAGGATCACCTTCCCCGCGTTGCCGTCCACGATGAGGAGGTTGCCGGTGCGGACGTAGTAGGTGATGTCCTCGAGGCCGAACGCCGCCGGCATTCCGAAGGAGCGCGCCAGGATCGCCGTGTGCCCCGTCGGTCCGCCCTGGTTCAGGCAGATCGCGGCGATGCCGGCGTGGTGGTACTCCGCCGCGTCCGCCGGGCCCAGCTCCGGCGCCACCACGATGGCGCCCTCCTTCGGCGGGGCCGCGTCGCCGCTGTTCAGGATCGTGAGGAACTTCAGCACGCGCCGCCCGATGTCGAACAGGTCGTTGCTGCGCTCGGCGAGGTACTGGTCGCCGATGTCGCGGATCTGCGCGGCGACGCCCTGCACCACGGTCCAGAACACGTACTCCGCGTTCAGCCGCTCCGCCCGGATCCGCTGCTCCGTGGTCCCCACGATGATCGGATCGTCGAGCATGTAGCGGTGCGCGTCGAAGATCGCCGCCTGCTGCGGATCGATGCGGGTCGAGACCATCTCGCCGATGCGCGTGATCTCGTCGCGCGCGAGCCCGATCGCCTTGTGCAACCGGGCGGTCTCCTCCTCCACCTCCGAATCCTCGATGGTGTAGCCCTCCTGGGGCTCAGCCTTCGGCTCAATGACGTAGGCGGGGCCGATGGCGATGCCAGGGGCCACGCCGATTCCATTGAATTGATAGGTGCGCTGCTGCGGCATCGTCCCGCCTGGGAGGTTCCACTTGGAATTCAGTGGCCTGCAAGGCTACCGGCCCTGTCGCCGCGCGACAAGGTCCAAAGCGGGCCCTATCGCCAGCGGGCGCGCTCCTCCGCGGCGGTGGCCGCGGCCGCCGGGCCGGACGCCCCGGGGTCCGCGCCGGTCGGGTCGCCGCCGAGCGCCGCCGCCCCCTGCGCC
>JANRJK010000010.1:0-21336 GCA_033764015.1 Candidatus Sumerlaeia bacterium
CCCCCCCCCCCCCCCCCCCCCCCCCCCCCCCCCCCCCCCCCCCCCCCCCCCCCCCCCCCCCCCCCCCCCCAACCAAAGTCCTCCACTCTTCGAGAAAAATCTACAAGCCACAGCAACAAGGCCCGAGTGAGACGCGCGCACGGGGGTTGGCATCGCTCCAACGCGAACAGATCATTTCGCGCGGAAGCGGCGCGAAGCCTAACGCGCTGCCTTACGGGGTTTCAAGGCCGAGCAGCTCCTCGGCGCTCTGGCGTCGGCGGATCCTGCGGATCGTCTCGCCGTCGACGAGCACCTCGGCGGCGAGGGGGCGCGAGTTGTAGCCGCTCGCCATGGAGCTGGCGTAGGCGCCGCAGTCGAGCACCGCGAGCAGGTCGCCGGGATTGGGGAGCGGCATGGTGCGCGCCGCGCCGAGTGTGTCGCCGGTTTCGCAGACGGGCCCCACGACGTCGAAGGTGCGCAGCCCGCGGCCGCGCGCGGGGCGGACCGGGACGATTTCATGCCATGCGCCGTAGAGCGCCGGGCGGAGCAGTTCGGTCATGGCGGCGTCGGCGACCACGAAGCATCGCTCTCCGCGGTCCTTGACGTATTCGACGGCGGTGAGCAGGACGCCGCAGGGCCCGACGAGGTAGCGGCCCGGTTCGATCATGAGGCGGAGCTTGTGCCGCCGGGCGAAGCCGATGCCCGGGGAGAGGAGCGGCTTCGGGTCCGTGGCGGGTTCCTCGAGTCGGTACGGGATGGCGACGCCGCCGCCGAGGTTGAACCACTGCAGCTTGTGGGGGCGCATCTCCTCGGAGAGCAGGACCGGTTCGAGGCGCTGGAGCGCGCGGGCGAACTCGTCGCCGCGGCGGAGCATCGACCCGAGGTGGATGTGGAGTCCTTCGAGGCGCACCCAGGGGTCGCCGGCGAGCGCGGCGGCGGCTTGGCGCGCCTCCCCCGGCGTCAGGCCGAACTTGGCGCCCGCGTGCCCGGTGGCGATCTTCTCGTGCGTGTCGGCGGCGACGTCGGGGTTCACGCGGAGGGCGACGGTGGCGGTGATGCGGGAGCCGCGGGCGAACGCGCGGAGCCGGTCGAGCTCGCCCAGGGACTCGATGTTGACGAGGCGCACGCGGGCTTCGAGGGCGGCCTGCAGCTCGGCGGCGGACTTCCCGGCGCCGGAGAAGACGATGCGCGCGCCCTCGACACCGAGCCGCCGCAGCCGAGCGAGTTCTCCGCCGGAGACGATGTCGAAGGAGAGCCCCTCGTCGGCGAAGACCTTGAGGACGCCGAGGGAGGAGCACGCCTTGACGCTGAAGGCGGGCTGGTCGCCGGGCGCGAGGAGCGCCTTCAGTCTGCGCGCGCGGGCGCGGAGCGCGGCGGCGCTGTAGACGTAGCACGGCGTGCCGGCGTCGCGCGCGATGGCCTCGAGGGAGTGGCCGTCCATCGCGAGGGCGCCGTCCGCGCCGTAGGCGAGCGGGCGCTCGCCGAAGGGGTTCTGCGCGCTACTCGCCAACGATCTCCCCCGACTGGAGCCGGTCCCAGACCGCGACCGCGCGGCGGAGGTGGGGGATGACGATGGAGCCGCCGACGATGAGGCCGACGTTCATCGCCTCCCAGAATTGCGGCTCGTCCATGCCGAGCTTGTGGCAGCGTCGGACGTGGTAGGCGATGCAATCGTCGCAGCGCAGGACCGTGGAGGCGGCGAGTCCCATGAGCTCCTTGGTGAACTCGTCGAGCGCCCCCGGGGTGTATGCGGCGCCGTCGAGGGCGAAGAAGCGCTTCACCTGGAGGTTGCCGCGGTCGAGGATGCGCTTGTTCATCTCGGCGCGGAACTCGGCCCACTCGTCGTGCTGCGTGCCCATGGAGCGTTGCCTCTTTCGGGATTCGGCGGCGAATCGGCCGCCGGGCCACAAGGGCTCTCGCGGCGGGGCGCCGGGCGGCAATGCGATTCGGGGCGCGGGGTGCGCTTGAGTCCGCCGGCGGGCTGCCGCAGGGTGGCGGACACGATGCGCGAGTTCTTCCGAATTGTCTTCCTTTGCGTGGCCGCGGCGGTCGGCTACGGGGTCGCGCACGACCAGGTGTCCGTGCTGATCGCGCCCGAGTACCTGGTGGATTGGCACCCAAGGCTGTTCGGCCTCCGGCAGCCGCAGCTGGTGGCGCTGGCGTGGGGAGTCGTCGCGACGTGGTGGGTCGGGGCCGGAGCGGGGATCGCGCTGGCGGTGTCCTCGCGGGCCGGCTCGTGGCCGAAGCTCGGGGCCGCGGACCTGAGGGGCGGTGTGGCGGCGACGGTGGCGGCGACGGCGGCCTCCGCGCTCGCGGGGGGACTGCTCGGCTACGCGGTGCACGGGTCCATCGATCCGGGGTTCCTTCGCGGCTACGTGTCCCCCGAGGAGCGGATGCCGAGGCTGGCACCCGTGGCCTTCTCGCATTTCTTCGCATACCAAGGGGCGTTTCTGGCGGGGCTGGTTCTATGCGCCGCCACGTTGGCGAGGAGGCGCCGCCGCGCGCGCGCGGCGCTCCAATCCCCTTGACGGCGGCGCGCGCGCCGCAAGCCTATGACGCTGTGATGGCCGAACCGCCCGCGAAATCGCCCCACCTAGACGGGCGCCCCGCCGACCCCGACCGACAAGACGACCTGGTGCTGCGCCCGCGCGAGCTTGGCGACTTCGTTGGCCAGTCCGCGATCGTCGAGAACCTGCGCACCTTCGTCACCGCCGCCCGCGAGCGGGCGGAGGCGCTCGACCATGTGCTGCTCTATGGGCCCCCGGGGCTCGGCAAGACGACGCTCGCGGCGATCATCGCGCGCGAGATGGGCTCGAACCTGCGCGCTACCAGCGGGCCGGTGATCGAGCGCAAGGACGACCTGGCGGCGATCCTGACGGACCTGAAGCGCGGCGACGTCCTCTTCATCGACGAGATCCACCGGCTGAACCGGATCGTGGAGGAGTGCCTGTACCCCGCGCTCGAGGACCGGAAGATCGACATCATGATCGGCGAGGGCCCGCACGCGAAGTCGATCAAGCTGGACATCGAGCCGTTCACGCTGGTCGGCGCGACGACGCGCGCGGGGATGGTGACGGGGCCGCTGCGCACGCGCTTCGGCATGACGTTCCGGCTGAACTACTACTCGCTGGAGGAGATGTCCGCGATCGTGGAGCGGAGCGCGCGGCTGCTCGGCGCGCGGATCGACCCGGAAGGCGTGCGCGTGGTGGCGGGGCGCTCGCGCGGGACGCCGCGCATCGCGAACCGGCTGCTGCGCCGCGTGCGCGACATCGCGCAGGTGCGCCGCGCGCCGGGGATCGACGCGGAGATCGCGGAGCAGGCGATGGCGATCCTCGATGTGGACGGCGCGGGCCTCGACGCGCAGGACCGCGCGTTCCTGGCGGCGCTGCTGGACAAGTTCGGCGGCGGACCGGTGGGGCTGAACACGCTGGCGGTGGCGCTTTCGGAGGACGAGGACACGCTGCTCGACATGGTGGAGCCGTACCTCATCCAGCTCGGCTTCCTGGTGAGGACTCCGCGCGGGCGGCAGGCGCTGCCGGCGGCGTACGCGCACCTCGGACGCCCAGCGCCCCGCGAGGCCGCGATCTCCCGCGTCGAAGCCGACCTCTTCGACAACTGACTCCCCATCCCACCGCCCATCGGCGCGGAGAAGAATCCAAGCACCATGCCCGAACCAGCCCCTAGTACCACCGCCGCCCGCTTCGACGGACGGCGAGAGACGTTCGAATGCCGCCTGCGGGAGGTCCGACTGTGACCGCGATCCTGCTGGTTGTCGGCATCGCCTCCCTTGTCAGCTTCCTGTGTTCGCTCTGGGAGGCGGCGCTCTGCTCGATCCCGGTGAGCCGCATCGAGACCATGAAGGAGCGGGGCGTCGCGGGGGCGGCGCTGCTGTCGAAGCTCCGTGCCAAGATCGACGAACCGATCAGTGCGATCCTCGCATTCAACACTATCGCCCACACGGTCGGAGCCTCGGTCGCCGGCGCGCTGGTGGAGCAGAAGTACGGCGGCGATTCCGCGTGGGCCCTCGCCATTTTCTCGGCGCTCTTCACGATGCACATCCTGGTCGCGACAGAGATCATTCCTAAGACCGTCGGCGTTGTTTTCGCGGACCGGGTGGCGCCCGCGAGCGCGCCGTGGATCAAGGCGCTGATTTTCGCGGTTTGGCCCTTCGTGAAGCTCTCGGAATGGATCACCTCGGGGATCCTGAAGGCCTCGGCGAAGCAGGCGAGCGGCCCGACGGAGGCGGATCTGCTGGCGATGGCGCGCATTGGCGCGGAGCAGGGCACGCTGAGCGCCGCGGAGGCCAAGTGGGCCACCAACGCGCTGCTGCTCGACAAGGTCGAGGTGCGGGAGCTGATGACGCCGCGCACCGTGGTGTACCTGCTGCCGGAGAACATGCCGCTGAACGCGGTGAAGCTGCACGCGTCGCACTGGACGCACAGCCGGCTGCCGGTGTGCGAATCGAGCAACCCGGACGCGATCGTCGGGGTGATCTACCGCCGCGAGGTGTTCGACCAGCTCCTGATGAAGACGCGCGAGGAGACGGAGCAGGTCCGGCTGCGCGACCTGATGCACGCGCCCGCGTTCGTGGCGGAGAGCACGACCGGCGACAAGCTGCTGGAGCGGGCGCTGAAGGAGCGCGAGCAGTTCTTCGTGGTGGTCAACGAGTACGGCTCGATGGAGGGCATCATCACGCTGGAGGACCTGCTCGAGTTCCTCCTCGGCGAGGAGATCGTCGACCCGCACGACAAGCACGTGGATATGCGGGAGCACGCCCGGCGCGTCGCGGCCGAGCGCCGCAAGCGCATCGAACGGCGTCCGCCGGGCTCCACCGGGCAGGAAGCGACCTGAGCGGAGGACCGTCCGCCCGGAGCCCCCGACCCCCCACCGGTGCAAGCTGTAAGAAGGGCCGCGCGGGAGGCCGAATAATCTCCTTGCATCGGGTCCGACACCGTCGTTAGCCGGTGCCTCGCGCTCGCGCCGGACTCCCGCGCGCCGCCACACGGAGACAGCAGCATGGCCCCCCGATTTTCGGATGAAGACGACGACCTCGGATTCGAGGAAGAGGAAAGCCTCGAAGACGACAGCCTCGAACTCGAGGACGAGGAAGAGGAGTACTTCGACGACGGCGAGGACGACGACGACTCCTTCGCGGAGGATGCGAGCGACTTCGCCGACGCGGCGAGCGTCGCCGAGGAAGCGGAGGAGATGATCGACGCGGGCGAGTACCGCCGCGCCATCGCGCTCCTGCAGCGCGCCGTCGAGGAGTTCCCCGAGGAGGCGGAGCTCCACTACTTGCTCGGCCTCGCGGGCCTCGAGATGTTCCGCGACGACATCGCCGACAACGAGGAATGGACCGCGGACGAGGACATGGTCGAGACCTACGAGTCCGCCGTCACTTCGCTCGACGAGGCGGTGCAGCTCAAGCCGGACCACGCGAACGCGCTCAACGGCCTCGCGATCCTGTACATGATGCGCAACAACCTGGACGCGGCGATCAAGTGCTGGGAGAAGTCCTTGGAGATCGACGAGGACCAGGAGGACATCATCAAGGAGCTGGAGGAAGCGCGCCGGTTGCTCGACGCGGAGTGACGCGCGGCATAGGCGCGGCGCACATGGAGGCGAAGGAAGCGGATCGCGGCGGGCCGCTCCCCGGTGGGGAGCGGCCCGTCTGTTTCTGCTTCCACGTGGGGCTGGCGAAGCTGGCGGCGCACATCCGCCGCCGGCGCCCGCGCCACGCCGCGCAGCTCGCGGAGTGCCACGGCGCCGGCACCGGCTGCGGCTGGTGCCGCCCGCGCCTCGCGTCGATCCTTGAACAGCTCGCCCGCGACCCCGCCGCCGAGCCGGTCCTACCCGGCGACCAGGCCGCGGACTCCGCGGCGCGCGACGCCCACCGCCGCCGCGCCGAAAGCCAAGTCGGTCCCGCGGAGCCGCTCGCCGATGCCCTCGACTGATCGCGTGTGGCGCCTCTCCTTCCACGGCGCGGAGCTGCGCGGATTCGAGGAGCTCCTCTCCCCGGCGGAGCGCACCCCCGCGCCGGACGCCGCCGCCGCGCACGCGGTCGCGGACCGGTGGGGGGCCGAGGGGCTGGCGGACGCCTTCCCCGCGCTCGGCGCCGCGCGCTTCTGGTGGACCGCGCGCTTCGCGCTGCACGCTGCGCTGCTCGGCATGCTCGGTCCGGCGGCGGTGCTGCGCCGCGCGAGCGAGGCAGGCGGGCCGCCCGCGCGGATCGTGCTCGAAACGCCGCCGCCGCACGGCTGGTGGCTTCCGCTGCTGCGGGGGGCGGCGCCGGACGCGCGCATCGAGACGCCCGCCCCGCCCGCCGCTCCCGGTGCGCGCGCGGAGCAGCTCCGCTGGTGGGCGCTCCGGCTGCGGCGCGCCGTGGCGACGGAGCGCCGCATCGCCCGCCTGCCGGCTCCAGACCCGCGGCGCCCCCGCGTGCTACTGCTGAGCCGCGACCGCCTCTGGAACGGCGAGCGCGACGAGGAGACGCACAGCGTCGAGCGCGCGCTCCGGGACGCCGGCTGCGATGTGCTGTTGATGTCGACCTCGCTGCACCGCTTCGACGCCGGCGAGCGCGCGTTCCGCACGCGCCCGGAAACGCACTTGTTCGCCGACGCGCTGCTGCCGCGGCACCTGCTGCGGCGCGGGCTGCCGAAGGCGCCGCCGTTCACCGCCCCCGGGCGGTTCGAGGCGGAGGGCGTCGACTGGGCGGCGATCGTCGCGCCGCTTTGCGCGGGATGGCTGCGCGACTGGCACCCGCAGCAGCGCGTGGCGCTCGACGCGTTCCCGCCGCTGCTCCGGCGGCTAGGGGTGCGCGCGGCGGTGCTCACGGACGAGAACGGCGGCAGCCAAGCGCTCAAGATGGGACTGCTCGCGGGGGGAATCCCGGTGGTCGCGCTGCAGCACGGCATCATCCACGCCGACCACTTGCACTACGCATTCCCGCGCGGGACCGCGCCGGAGGAGGTGCCGCTGCCCACGCTGACCTGCGTGTACGGCGCGCACGAGGAGCGGCTGCTGGTGGACGGGAGCATCTACCCGGCCGCATCGGTGGCCCCGGTGGGGCAGCCGCAGACGGACGCACTGTGCGGGCTACCGCGTTGGCGCGCGCGCTCGGAGCGCGGCGAGGCGCGGCGGCGCGCGCTGCTGCCGGCGGGTTGCGACACCTTGCTGCTCTACACGTCGCAGGGGCTCTACCGCGACAGCGTGGTGCCGATGCTGCTGCGCGCGGTGGCCGCGGCTCCGGCCAGCTATGCGCTGCTGGTGCGCCCGCACCCGTCCGAGGCGGGCGGCTTCTGGGAGCGGGCGCTCGCCGCGCATGGCCTCGCGGAGCGCGCCCGCGTGGATGCGTCCGGAGGCATCGCGGAGGCGCTCGACGCCTGCGACGTCCACCTCTCGATTTCCTCCACCGTGCTGTCGGAAGCGGTGCTGCACGGGCGCCCGAACATCGTCGCTGGCGCGTCGCAGGCGGGGGACCCGCACGGGATCCTCGGGCGCGGGGTGGCGACGGTGCTCGGGGAGGGCGATTCGCTGGAGCGCCTGGTTGCGGAGTGGCTCGCGAAGCCCGCCGATGAGGTCGCCGCCGCGCGCGAGGCGTTCATCCGCGAGCGCTACGGCCCCGTGGACGGGCAGGTGGGCCGCCGCGTGGCGGAGCGCGTGCTGGCGCTGCTTTGAGACCTGTTGCCGTGCGGGCGGGCGGCGCTACGCTTAGCGCATGAACACGAAGGCGATCCTCCTGCACCTTGCCGCGCTGGGCCTAGCGGGCGCCCTCGGGACGTGGGCGCGCTACGGCGCGACGCTGCTGACGCAGCGCGTCCTCGGCGAGTCGTTCCCCTACGGCACCTTCCTGGTCAACGTGGCTGGCGCGTTCCTGTTCGGCTTCGTTTGGATGCTGCTCGGCTCGCGCGGAGCAATGTCGCTCGAGCTGCGCTTCTACATCCTGACCGGCTTCATGGGGGCGTTCACGACGTTCTCGACGCTGATGTTCGAGTCGTCGGAGTTGATGCGCGAGGACCGCGTGGCGGCGTTCGCGGCGTACCTCGGCGGCCAGATGGTGCTGGGCGCGCTCGCCGTGGCGGCGGGGATCGCGGCGGGCCGGGCCGTTGGCTGAGGACCGCCCCGCGCCGCCGCGCCGCTCGCCGTCGCTCGCGGAGATCCGCGGCTCCGGGGATTCCGCCGGGGCGGCGTCGGCACCTGCGCCACCCGCGGAGGTTCCGCCGCCGCCAATCGCTCCGCGCCCGCCCAGCGCGCCGCCCCCGCCGCTCCGCACCGGGCCGGCGCCGAAGCCCGACCTTCCGCCGGACCGGCGCCCGGCCGCGCTCGCCGGTGTGGTGCTGGCGTCGGCATTCGCCGCGTGGATCTCGCGGCACATGGCGACCTCGGTGCTGCTCGACGAGCTGATCCTTTGGGAGACGGCGCTCGAGAATGCGAACCTCGGCGACCTCCCGCTGGTGACGCTGCTGTCGCGCCTCGCGCTGCTGATCGACGCGACCTCGCTCTTCGTGCTGCGGCTGCCAAGCCTGCTCGCGTGGCTCGGCGGCGTGGCGCTGCTGCTGCCGGCGCTCTGGCGGGCGGGCCGGTTCAAGGGCATGGCGGCGGGGGGTCTTGCGCTCGCCGCGACACCGCTCTGGACGCACCTCGCGGTCGCGGCGGGACCGGTTCCGTGGGTGTTCTTCGCGTCGGTCCTGATGGCGCGGCTGGCGGAGGAGTGCGCAGGCCGCCGCCCGCACGGACTCGCGCTCGCCGTGTGGGTGCTCGGCGCGGCGACGGCGCTGATGGCATGGCCGCCGATGCTGGCGCTGCTGCTGTTCGGCGTGGCGGCTGCGATCACGGTGCGGCTGCCGTTCCGTCGGCGTCCGTGGTTGGCGGTGGCGGGGTTGGTGGGATTGCTGGTGGTGGCTGGAGCGTCGGCACTTGTAACGGGCCCGCTTCTCGAAACCACCCTACTTTATGCTGTTTCAGTGAATCCGGCGTTGGAGGTCGCCCGCTCCCGGCTCGGGGCCGGCGCGTTCGGCGACGACACTGCGGCAGCGGTGCTTGCCGCGGGACTTTCGGCGCTGGGTTGGCTTGGTGCATGGGTAGCCGCGCGGGGCTCGAGGAAGCGCCGCGGCGCGCTGCTTCTCGGCCTTGGGGCGACGGCGTGCGTGGCGGTCCATAGCGTGACTCCTTGGCCGCTGGTTGCCAACCTCTCGCTGGCAGCCCTGCCGGTACCCGCCACCCTCCTCCTGGCGATGCTGGCGCATCGGGTGTTGCGGCGAATCCCGGGCAAGCTGCGGACGAAGCGCCAGCTGGCGCTCCCCGCACTTGGGGCCGCGTCGCTGCTCTTCACCTTGGCAGGGCTCGGCGCGGTGCTTTGGAGCAACCGCGCCGCGCCGCAGGCGCCCAGCCTCGAGCAGTTCCTCCGCCAAGCCTCCAGCTCCCTCGCACCGCAGAACCGCATCTACACGGTGTCGGACAACAAGCTGGCCCGCGGCATCGAGTTCTACCGCCGCTGGCTGCTACCGCCGGCGGCGCGCGAGTTCTGGCCGTTCGCCTACACGACGGAGTCGGGAGTCCTTGATCTCGGCTACGAGGAAGGCATCGCGGCGCGGAAACTGGCGGAGCACCCCGCAATCTTCGTGGCGCCTTTGGAGTTGTCAGACGCGCGTTCCTATCCATCGCAGACTTCGGTAAAGGAAACTCTGTCTTTTGACCTTCAATGGATAGGGATCGGCGACTTCGAGGAGCGCCGTCCGGCGATGCCGGATGTCGAATGGCTCTACCACTACTCCGAAAATCTGAGGGAGGACGGACGCTATGCTCTTGAAGCAAGGCTCCCGCACCTGAACTTCACTTCGGTCGACCGGGGATTCGGCGTGAAGTTTTTTGAACACTTTCTGGAGGTCGGAGATGTCCAGACCTTTGACCGCCCTAGGGGGGAACTTCCGGAATTGGTTCAGGTGAGCTTGGTCGTCTATGTGAAAGGAACTCCTGAGACCGGGACGGCCATGGTTCTGCTTGGGGCGATTCGTACCGGGCCCTTGCTACTTTGGCAGGTGTCCCCAGCTTCGAAAGCGGGTCACTTCACACTGAGCGGCCTCATCCCCGGGCAGGTCTTGGAGTCGGGGGGCGCTCTCCAGCTTACGGTTGCCGCTTCGATGATGAACTCGCCCCTCCCACCGGACATGATCATCTCGAGCATCCAACTCCGCCCCGCCCCCGCCAACCCGGAGACCAACGCCTACGAGCTGGTCGAATGCGGCGGCGGGAACGGGCGCGTGTGGCCCGGCGAGGTGGCGCCGGTGCTGGGCACCGACGGGTTCGCGTTGTCGCTCGATTGCCCGGACGCGGAGGGGCCGTACTTCCTCGCGTGGAGCCTTTGGCCGCGCGGCATGGCGGATTTCCAGCTTGGCTGGACCATCGAATCCGGCGGCGAGCGCTTCGAGTTCCCGATCACCACGAACGAGACGTACTCGCAGGTGCCGCTGTGGCGGGCGGTCGAGGTGCCGGCGCCGGAGGCGCGTTCGAGCTTCCCGCTGATCCCGCGGCGCTCGCCCTCGCCGCGCGTCAGCTTCCCGGTCTCCGGGGGGCTGGTGCTGCTGCACGCGGTGCCGCAGCGCGAGGCCTTGGAAGCGGCCCCCGCGGAGCCCGCCCCGTGAGCGCCGCGACGCCGATCGAGGAGGCGCGCAACCTGGGCCCGACGACCGGCGCGGAACTGCGCACCGTCGGCATCGCCACCCTTGCGGATCTGGTCGAGGCGGGTTGGGAGGAGGCGCTCTGGCGGGTATGCGAGCGGTTCCCCGAGCGACTCCATTTGACCATGGCGTGCGCGCTGATCGGTGCCATCGAGGGGTGCGATTGGCGCGCGGTGACCCCGGAGCGGAAGGCGGCCGCGCGGGTGGCGCTGGCGCGCATGAAGCGCGACCTAAGATAAATAATCCGAGTTATTCAGAAATCATCACGGGGCGCTCGCCGAGGGGACGGCGCGGCGGGTGCGTGCGATTCGGCGGGGTCCCGGCGCCGTTGGCACCGCGCTTGCGCCCTTGCCGGGCGAACGACGGAGCCGAGGGCTCCTGTGTGGCGCGGTGACGCGGTTTTCCGCCTCCGCCGCCGCTAGGCGCCCCGGCCGAACAACCAACCCCTCCACGGAGGACGTGGCATGGCCACCAAAGTCACTCCCCTCGGCGACCGCCTGCTGGTCGACCGCCTCGAATCCGCCGAGCAGAAGTCCTCGGGCGGCATCATCATTCCGGACACGGCGAAGGAGCGCCCGACGGAGGGCCTCGTGATCGCCGCCGGCGAAGGCAAGCGCTTGGAAAGCGGCAAGCTGTCGCCGCTCGCGGTGAAGGCCGGCGACAAGATCCTCTTCGGCAAGTGGAGCGGCACCGAAGTGAAGATCGACGGCAAGGAATACATCATCATGCGCGAGGATGACGTCCTCGCCGTGCTCCTGCCCGACTGATCCACGCGCCCGGCCACCCCTAAACCACCCCATTCCGAGGATTACTCCCAATGTCCAAGCTGATCCACTACTCCGAGAACGCCCGCCACGGGCTCCTCGCCGGCGTCGACAAGCTCGCCAACGCCGTCCGCACCACCCTTGGCCCGAAGGGCCGCAATGTTGTGATCGATAAGAAGTACGGCGCCCCCCGCATCACGAAGGACGGCGTCACGGTCGCCAAGGAGATCGAGCTGAAGGACGCGCTCGAGAACCTCGGCGCGCGCCTGGTGCGCGAAGCCGCGGAGAAGAGCGGCAAGAACGCCGGCGACGGCACCACGACGGCCGTCGTGCTGGCGCAGGCGATCGCCCACGAGGGCTTCAAGTACGCCGCCGCCGGCGCGAACCCGATCGAGCTCTACCGCGGCATGGAGAAGGGCCTCAACGCGGTCCGCGAGTCGCTCAAGGGCATGAGCAAGAAGGTGGAAGGCCGCGCCGACCTCGAGCGCGTCGCCACCATCTCGGCCAACGGCGACACGGAGATCGGCCGCATGCTGGCCGACGCCCTCGCGAAGGTCGGCGACCACGGCGTCGTCACCATTGAGGAAGGCAAGGGCCTCCAGACCGAGGTCGACACGGTCGAGGGCATGCAGTTCGACCGCGGCTACATCTCGGCGTACTTCGCGACGGACGCGGAGCGCATGGTCGCCGAGTTCGAGAACCCCTACATCCTGATCCACGACAAGAAGATCAGCTCGATGAAGGAGCTGATCCGTCCGCTCGAGCAGGTCGTCCAGGCGGGCCGCCCGCTGGTGATCATCTCGGAGGACATCGACGGCGAGGCGCTCGCCACGCTCGTGGTGAACCGCCTGCGCGGCGTGCTGCGCGTGGCCGCGGTGAAGGCCCCCGGCTTCGGCGACCGCCGCAAGGCGATGCTCGAGGACATCGCCGCCCTCACCGGCGGCCAGGTCATCAGCGAAGAGGCCGGCCTCAAGCTCGAGAACACCCGCCTCGAGGACCTCGGCGCCGCCAAGCGCGTCGTGATCGAGAAGGACAACACCACGATCATCGGCGGGAACGGCAAGAAGGACGCGATCGACGGCCGCATCGCCCAGATCCGCCGCCAGATCGAGGACTCCACCAGCGACTACGACAAGGAGAAGCTCCAGGAGCGCCTTGCGAAGTTGACCGGCGGCGTCGCCGTGGTCCGCGTCGGCGCGGCCACGGAGGTCGAGCTGAAGGAGCGCAAGGACCGCGTGGACGACGCGCTGCACGCGACGCGCGCGGCGGCCGAGGAAGGCATCGTCCCCGGCGGCGGCGTGGCGCTCCTGCGCTCCATCGCGGCGGTCGAGGCGCTCAAGCTCGAGGGCGACGAGGCGCTCGGCGCCCGCGTGGTGGCCCGCGCGCTCCGCGCACCGGCCCGCCTGATCGCGCAGAACGCCGGCGAGAACGGGGCGCTCGTGGTCGAGAAGATCCTCGAAGGCACCGGCGCCCACGGCTACAACGCCGCCACCGGCGAGTACGGCGACCTGATGAAGACCGGCGTCGTGGACCCGACGAAGGTCGTCCGCATGGCGCTCGAGAACGCGGTCTCCGCCGCGGGCCTGCTCCTCACCAGCGAAGCTGCGGTGACCGAGAAGCCCGAGGAGAAGAAGGCCGGCGCCGCGGGCATGCCCGGCGGCATGCCCGGCATGGGCGGCATGGGCGGCGGCATGGACGACTTCTAAGTCGCCCGGCACCACCCAAGGCATCAATCCCCGCCCCCGGAGGCCACGCGCCTCCGGGGGCGGGTGCTTTTTGGGGAGCGGCGACGCGTGCCGGTGAGCCCGGCCGGAATTGGCTTGCCCGCGCCTTCCCGCGACGATGATTCAATGATATTCTGTAGTGGCTGCATCTCTAGCGCTCCCGACGCGGCGCGCCACCAACTTTTCATCAAGGATCCAACCATGACTGTCATCGAGAAGGAAGTCGAAAGCCAAAGGAAACGCTTGGAGCACCACAAGAATACCCTCGAGGAGATTGGATTTCCGCACGATAGTTTGTTCGGTGAGTTTTCGCTTAAGGAATTTCAAAAGAAGGGCTACATAAAATGGCATGCTCCGGTGTTTTGCACCTGGGGCCTGTTTGGTATTGCGCGCAAACGGGTGCTTTTTGGCAATTCTTCGGATTTCTGGAAGTTCATGTCTCTCGGTGCCAGCTATGTCCTGATGAGCATCCTACTTCGCCTAAGGCAGGCTCCATTCGAAGCGAAGGCCTACGAAAGTGCGGCTGAACTAATCCCATCCCTTTCGACGTTGTTGGCGACGGATCGACTCAAGGAAGCCGAGATGGTTGTTGACTATGCGATCCGGAATAGGATAACAGACTCCTCTATAGTGAACAATAAGGGTAGGCTCGGGAAGGCCGTCTCCTTCCTGATCGGGCTGGTTCTCCACCGTGCCGGGCGCCGGGAAGACTTCGATCAATTTGCCAAGATTCAAGACATGGGCAGATTCCGGGCGATCTTCGACGATTGGGACTCGGACGAGAGGCTGGAAACTAGCGCGCGGATTCTATTGGATTGGCGGCTGGAAGAGATGGAGATGCCCCACACCATGAGGATCACCCGCGAAGTGTTCTCGTCGGAATGCCAATTGATCCCGTTCGAGTACGAGGCGTTCAACGCGGTGCGTCGGCAGCTTGGCAAGTCCGAGGTCCGATTTCCAGATCACCCCTATCTGCAAGGCAACCCCTACGCGATACCGGCCCCCGGCCCCGTGGAACCACTGCCGGATCCCTTTCTGGAGAAGATCCGCGAGGTCTATCTGGCTGGATTCGACATGGATGCGCGGTGGCAAGAACTATACAAGCACCCCTTCTTCATCCCCGAGCCACCGGATCCGAAGCCCGAGCGCACACCGCCCGCGAAGCTGAAGCAGATCGTCCTAAACCGCAAGTTCCTCGACGGCGAAATCCCCTACGACGCTCCCCAACTCTTCATCTTCGACTGGCGCGATTCCGAGGTGGAAGCGTTCGATACACTGGCCCTTGATCTGCCGGAGCTGCAGTTCTTCATGTCTCCCATCGAGGGCGAGACGCGGAAGTTCCAGGTATCGCTGCTCGGCAAAGCGATCCTGCTTGAGTTGCCGTTGCTCGCGGACCAGCGCCAGGGGAGCTCCGCCCACGACGTGATCTGGAAGCTGGCGCAGGACTTCCTGCCCGAGTACGAGGTGCGCCAGTTCAAGGGCTCGCTCCAGTGCGACACCCCGATCTCGCTGCTGATGCCCAGCAGCTGGTGGCGCGAGCTCGACGCCGAGGAGCCGGCGAAGACGGCGAAGGTGTTCGTGCCGATCCTCTCGCTCGATGAGAGCATGTCGTACAAGCCGGTGAGGAAGAAGCGGAAGGCCACCTGACCGCCCCCGCTTCCCCTCAATGCCTGAAGTGGCGCATCCCCGTGAAGACCATCACCATGCCGTGCTCGTCCGCGGCGGCGATCACCTCGTCGTCGCGCATGGAGCCGCCCGGCTGGATCACCGCCTTCACGCCGTGCGCGGCGGCGGCGTCGATGCCGTCGCGGAAGGGGAAGAAGGCGTCGCTGGCGAGGTATCCGCCGGCGAGCGGCTTGCGCGCCTTCTCGGCGCCGAAGCGCGCTGAATCGACGCGCGACATCTGCCCCGCGCCGATCCCGACCGTCGCCATGCCGTCGGTGTACACGATGGCGTTCGACTTCACCCACTTGGCGCAGCGCCAGGAGAAGAGCAGGGCGGCGAGGTCCTCCTCCGACGGCTTCGCCTTCGTCACCGCGCGGAGCTGCTGCGCCGTGACGTGGCCCAGGTCGCGGTCCATCGCGAGCAGGCCGCCGGTGATGCTGCGGAGCTGCCGCGCGGGCATCTTGGGCGTGAACGCGCCGGTCTCGAGCAGGCGCAGGTTCTTCTTCTTCGCGAACGCCTCGCGCGCGGCGTCGGTGAACGACGGCGCGATGACGACTTCGAGGAACAGCTCGGCCATCTCGGCGGCGGCGTCGCCATCGACCCCTTGCGTGATGGCGATGATGCCGCCGAAGGCGGACACCGGGTCGCACTCGAGCGCGCGGCGGTACGCCTCGAGCACCGTCGCCCCGCGCGCGATGCCGCACGGGTTGCCATGCTTGACAATGACAACGACCGGTTCGGGGAAATCGAGGAAGTCGCGCGCGGTTTCGAGCGCGCCGTCGCCGTCCAGGATGTTGTTGTAGGACAGCTCCTTGCCCTGGAGCTGGCGCGCGGCGGCGAGGTTCGTCTCGCGGCACTGGGGATCGCGGTAGAGGGCCGCGGCCTGGTGCGGGTTCTCGCCGTAGCGCAGGCTGGTGGCGAGCGGCCAGCGCAGTTCGAGGAAGGGCGCGGCGCCCCCCTCCGTGGCGCCGGACTCGGTGCCCGCGCCGCTGTGGAACCAGCCCGCGATGGCGGCGTCGTAGTCCGCCGTGTGGCGGAAAGCCTTGGCGGCGAGCTGGCGCCGGAGCGGCTCCGGCACCGCGCCGCCGTGGCGGACCGACGCGGCGACCGCCGCGTAGTCGGACGGATCGCAGACGACGGCGACGGCGGCGAAGTTCTTCGCCGCCGCGCGCAGCAGCGCCACGCCGCCGATGTCGATCTGCTCGATGACGTCCTCCGGCGTTGCGCGCGGGTCCGCCGCCGTCTCGCGGAACGAGTAGAGGTTCACCACCACGAGGTCGATCGGCGCCATGCCGTGGGCTTCGAGCTGGGCGAGGTGCTCCGGCCGGTCGCGGCGCGCGAGGATGCCGCCGTGGACCGCGGGGTGGAGCGTCTTCACGCGCCCGTCGAGCATCTCCGGCGCGCCGGTGACGTCGGCCACGTCGCGCACCGCGAGGCCCGCCTCGCGCAGGTGGCGCGCGGTGCCGCCGGTCGAGAGCAGCTCGACGCCGGCCTCCGCGAGCGTGCGGGCGAAGTCGGCGAGGCCGGTCTTGTCGTGGACGGAAATCAGCGCGCGCATGGTGTTCCTCGGGGTGGGGTAGGACGCGAGGCTGGGCTCACTGCGCGGGGGGGCGCAAGAAGCCGCGGCGCAGCGTCGAGAGGGGGAACTTCTGCTGGAGCGTCGTCTCGCCGTCCGCATCGACGATCTTGAGGCGCACGAGCGGGTCCTCGCGGTGCCAGTCCACCTCGATCAGACCGAAGTTGTTCCCCCAGTTCATGGTGGCGACGCGGTGGCGGTTGGGCTCCTGCGGGCGCCAGCGCGGCGAGCTGTTGGTGAGCGCGCTCGCGGTGAGGTCGTAGAGCGGATAGCCGACGCCGCCGTCGATCATGGAGATCTCCGCGAGGTGCCGGTCGCCGGTGACGAAGACCACGCCGTCGGCGCCGGTGTCGGCGATGAGCTTGAAGAGGCGCTCGCGCTCCGCGGGGATGTTCGACCACTTCTCGAACGGGTGGTCCTCCGGGACGACCTGGATGCTGGAGACGACGAGTCGCAGCTCGGCGGGCTGGCGGAGCTGCTCCTCGAGCCACTTCCACTGCGCCTCGCCGAGGAACGTGGCGCCCTCCGTGGTCGTCGGGAGGTACGCCCGGTAGCGCCCGCTCGTAGGCTCGGCCTCGCGCTCGAGGGGGGAGCGGTTGAAGCGCGTGTCGAGCATGAGGACCTGCGTGCGGCGGCCCTCGGGGCCGTAGACGCGCGCGTGGTACACGCCGTCGGGACGGCGGTCCGCCTCCGGCGTCTGGAAGAACGCGTGGAACTTGGCGAGCGAATCCTCGCGGTGCTCGTAGTCCGCGCCGGCGTCGTTCAGGCCAAAGTCGTGGTCGTCCCAGGTGGCGAGCATCGGCGTGGTTTCGCGCAGGAGCTGGAACCCCGGCACGCCCGCGAGCGTTTCGTAAGCGACGCCGAGGTGCTCCGGGTCGCCGTCCTTGCCGTACACGTTGTCGCCGAGGAAGAGGAAGAGGTCGGGTTTGGCGGCGAGGACTTCGCGCCAGATGGGCTGGGGCTTGTCCTGATGGGCGCAGGAGCCGACAGCGATGCGTTCGAGGAGGACGGGCGCCGGGGGCTGGGCCGGGGCCGCCGCAAGGAGCGAAACGACGGTTGCAACGGCGGCTAGGAGGCGGAACATGGGGACACCTTTGCAGGGAGGGGTGGGCTGCGCGGGCTAAGGCGCCCGCAAGGGGCCCGTCCGGCAAGGGGAAAGCAGCCAAAGGGGCGCTTCGCCGGTGGGATCGCAGAGTCATTTGGAACGCGCCTTGGCGCCCGCGAGGGCCGGGCGCATCGAGGATTCGATCACTGCGCTCGAGCCGCTCGCCCGGCGCGGCGCCAGCGGTGAGGCCGAGGCGCTCGGGCACCGGGCGTGGCTGCTGCGCGCCGCAGGGCGTTTCGACGAGGCGCGCGCCGCCTATCGTCGGCTGATGGAGTTGCGCCCCGGCAATGCCGAGGTCGAGGCGCTGCTCATTGATCTGGATCGCTTCGAGGGGCGCGGGGCCGACGCAGTGGCGCGGCTGGCGCGGCTCTACGCGGAGCATCCGACGAACGGAGCAGTGTTCAGCATTTTGCGCTCCGCGGCTGCGTCGCTCGGCCTCGAAGAGCGCCGACCCGCATACTCCGAGCTCCCCCCGCCGCCGCAGCCGGTCCGCGCTTTCAACAGCGCGCTCGAAACCCTCGAGTCGTGGCCCGGCATGTATCCGTACTCGAGTTTCCCGGAGGTCGGACGCTTCGTTTACAGCGTGGTTCGAAGCATCCGCCCGCATGTCCTGGTCGAGACTGGCACCTACCGCGCGTACTCGACGATCACGATGGCGCAAGCGCTCGAAGACAACGGCATGGGGCACCTGCATACATTCGACATTTTCATGGACCGTCCCGGCGAGAAGTCGCCAGTCATCGGCGAGTGCGCGGATTCGTACCGCGTCGCCTCCGCGCACATCGGGGCCGCAGGGCTGGCGCACCGGATCACGATGCACAAGGGCGACTCGGCGGCGCACATCGCCGCCTTCTTCGCCGAGACCAAGTTGACCATCGATCTAGCCTACGTGGACGGTGACCATACGGAGAAGGGCGCCATCCGCGACATCAACGCGATCCTACCGCACCTGCGGCCTGGCGGATTCATCATGCTGCACGATACGATGCCGGAGGCGTGCGGCTGGCTAGGGCCGAGACGCGTGGTGGAGGCTGTGCTAGACTCCCACAAGGTAGACATAACAGTAGTCAATCTGCCAACTCCGGAGGGATTCGGAGTCGCACTGCTTCAACTCCATACCGGTCAAGTAGACGGATTTCGCGAGCCTACACTTTTGCGCAGCTGGACTGAAAGCTTGTTCTTGCGCAGGCACCAGCGCTGACAGCCACACTCCGCTAGAGTGAAGTTACCGAGCCCTAAGTGGTGCAGCAGGCGGATACCACCGCAACCCCGCCTTCCATCTGGAGAACAACTTAGTGTACATTCAATCCGTTCCACCCGTAAGTAGTCGGCATACTGGACACCTCCAGATTGTCCCAACCAACCCGCCTCTTAGTTGACCATACTCCGAAAGCCCCGTGGCTTTCAAGGTTGGTACCACCAGCTGGAGGTGGGTTCAACCGAATCGCCGTCTGTCGCACACCGTTTAGGTAGACCTCAAAGTAATGGTTGTTGTCAATCTCGTCAGGACGCAAGAGCTCTGACACACAAATGGAGTTAGAGACGTAAGGGCTTACGGTAGTATTTAGCAGTTGTTGCTCCAGAAACTCGAGGGTTATCTGATTGTCGGATAGGCGCCTGAGACGGCGAACTCGGGATACCTCCAATCGAGGAGGATTCTGGTCGAGATTGAACCCTGCAAATCCAAACTCAAGTTGCTCGTGGGGCGTCCCGTTATACTGAAGCTGAGCCTTCCGCACATTGAACACAACGCCCGTCTTGGAGGTTGCCGTACCGGTAGTTCCTGGAATGTCACTATTAAGTACGCGCAGCTCCATTGATAGCGTCGGCCTCCCCACATCGAAAGACGAAGTGATAAGAGCGCCCTGCGGTGATGAATAGTTTCCACTGACAAGACACCATCTGTCTGGGGAGCCTGAAGGAGATGGCTGTTTCTGAACACTCTCCCACACTCCCGCCGAAGTGAGCCAGTTTCCCCTTAGTGCTTGGAATGCAACAGGATTGTCATAAAAGTCGAACGATTCCTCGGCCCCCACTGTGAATGCGTATCCATCCACTAAGAGAGTTTCTGTTGTCCCGGAGTCTTGCCACTCAACCGCTCCAAGATCGCTATCCGTTTTGAACAGGAATGGATCGCTGGTCCAAGGACCCACCTGCACTTGCCACTTCCGTCCAACTCTAGAAATGGTTATCTTCTTCCACTCTTGAACCGAGGTGAATGCAGGGGCAGAAACACCTGCAGCGTTGGTTGTGAGAACACGCTGTATAGTATCGTACTCAGAACTGACGCCTCTAGTCAGAAATTGCAATTCACCAGTCTCCAGAGAATAGTCGATCCCCACGAATCCTTCTTCCATCGATATTCCAACAGGAGGGCGAACTAGCCTAGGTGAGACGCCAGCCCCATCTGCGCGATATGCTGGGGGCAATTCCTGGGGGACCATTGAGCGAATGCCAAATCGAAAGTGCTGCCCGGCAAATTGTCCGCTCTCCGAGGCTACCCAAAGGCTCATACGGAAATTGTCAAACATCGTATCCGTAATCTTATAACTCTCCACAACGCCATCCCCATCTAGGTCACCGTCGTAGTCGATTATCATCCGTGCGCCACCGTTCAACCTCAAGGCCCCTGATCCATCAGGGCTGAATTGGACATCCGCGCTCAAACTGGAGGGGAAGTTTTCCGGTAGCCTTACTCGAAGTGGAAAGGTAGGCCGGTTGTCATCAAAGAAGACCGCCTGCGTTGCAAGCCTGGGCCTACTGATAGGGAGTGTCGTCGGCGATGATGGAGCGCTGGGAAGGGGAAAGGGCGATGGGAGTCGGGAGGATGTCGGCTCGGCCAAGAACTCTTGGCGAGGATAAGAATAGTGTGTGGTTATATGGTCGAATCTGGAAGCCGCGATCACTCGCCTATAGTCAACGAGCGTCTGTCCAGGAAGGCTGCAATCTTCAAACCCACTGGTTGGAGAAATCTTTTGATGATACACAAACCAGTCATGAAATCCCGAGGGTGCCTTAACTAAGGCGCCATGACCCGGTCCGTAAACTTCGCTTGTCCATGGGATTCGCGGTGACATCACGCTCTTCAGAAATGGATTTGCAGTGGAACCTAGATTGTGCTTGGTCCACCCTTGGAGCGGATGCACTGAAGAGGCAACACCGACTGCATACGAAGCAGTATGGGCAAAATTCCCCGAGTATAGCATGTAGTACAAATTGCCCTTTCGGTAGACGTGAGGCGCCTCAGCTACCCCAAATCGCAACCCAGGAATCGGTTCTACCCCTTCCCATGTTCCCGGCTCAGCAAATAGAACTCTCGATGGAATAGTTCCGGGCGCGAATTGGGTAGGATCCGAGGCATCGAGCCGTTGTGCATAGATCGCCCTGTCCTGATACTGTGCCCAGTAGAGGTAAGGAGTACCGTCATGATCAACAAAAGCATCCGCATCGATCGCGCCCGCCGGTACTCCAATGGGCTGAGGTAAGGGAGACTGTATTGTGATATCGCTGAAAAGGCCAAAGGGCGTTGCTTGTGAAGAGTTCGCGGGAGTGAACTTCGCGACCCCTAGAGCTTGCGTGCTCACATCTATCGGTGAATCCGGACCAGCAGTGTAAAACATGTAGAAACTGCCACCGATGTATTCTACATCAGGTGCCCAAAATGCTCCTTCATCTTTCCATGGGCTTGAGGATGCCACAGCATTATCTAGCAGCCTGTCGAACTGGCGGCGCTGGCGGCGCCGATTTGCGATTCCGGGGCGGTTTTTTCGGTTCCGTGGTTTTCCGGGGCGTTTCTTGGCTCCGGCGAGTGTCTGTGAGGGCCCGGCGAGGAGCGTTCCGGGGGGCG
>JANRJK010000011.1:0-18938 GCA_033764015.1 Candidatus Sumerlaeia bacterium
CGCCCCCGGCGCGCCCCGGCGCCCCGGCCGCGGCCCCCGCCAGCGCGGCGGACTCGCGCCGCCGCCCCGCGCCCGTCAGGTAGTCCTGCAGCTCCGCGAGGAATCCTCCCCCGTCCCGGTGCCGCGACTGCGGATCCGCCGCCAGCGCGCGCAGGCAGAGCGCCTCCAGCTCCGGCGGCACCGGACGCCCCGGGGCCCGCCGGGAGGGGGGCTCGATCTCACCCCGCGCCGCCGAGTGCAGCGCCGCCATCGCCGTCCTGCCGCGGTGCGGGTAGGTCCCCGTGAGCAGGTAGTACAGCGTTCCGCCCAGCAGGTAGACGTCGGTCCAGGGGCCAAGCCGCGAGGTGTCGCGCCCGGTTTGCTCCGGGGCCATCAGGGCGGGCGTGCCGCTCGGGTTCGCCGCCGTTTCCCGCGTGGTGAGGCCGAGCGAGCGGGCGGCCTCCGCCGCGTCGTCCGCGAGCGGCGCCTCCGGCGTGAAGAACGCGAGCCCCCAATCCATCAGCAGCACTTCGCCGAAGGCCCCCACCATCACCTGCGCCGGCTTCAGGTCCCGGTGCACCACCCCCTTCGCGTGGGCGAAGGCGACCGCCTGCGCCGTGGCGGCGAGGATCGGCAGGTGCTTCGCCAGCAGCTCCTCCGGCGCCAGCGCGGGGAGGTCCTCCGCCAGCAGCCGGTCCCAGGGGCGCCCGTCCACCAGCTTCATCGCGAGCAGCAGGTTGCCCGCGTCGTCGCGCCCGAGGTCGTGGACCGGGACGATGTTGGGATGCTCGAGCAGCGCCGCGAAGGCCGCCTCGCGGCGGAAGGAGTCCTTGCGGTGCTCCCCGCCGGTGTCCTCGCCGGCGGCGGAGCGGGCGCGCTTCACCGCCACCACGCGCCCGAGCGAAACCTGCAGCGCTTCCCAGACCTCGCCCATGCCGCCGCGCCCGATGACGCGGCGAAGCACGTAGCCGCCCGCGTCCGCCGCCGCCCCGGAGGAGGGCCCGCCCGCCGGCTCCGCCACGCTCCAGCGCGACAGCAGCGCGCCCGCGTCCGGCGTCGGCGCGTCCACGCCCGCCGACTCCGCGAAGCAGCTCATGGTGGGATCGTCGGGAAACTCGGCCACTTCCTCGCCACCGCCCTGGGATCGGACCCGCGGGCGCAGCATCGGAACGCGCCCGCCGCGACGTCAAAGGGGAGATGGGCGCGGGTCCCTGAACGAACTCCGCCGGGCGGCCTTGCGGCGCGCCCGGCGGAGCTTCCCGTTCCCGCGCCCCGCGGGGGGCGCCGGAATCCTTCGATGCGGCTGGTCCGGTCCCTGGCGCCTTAGCGCTTCGGGATGTAGAGCGTCTGCCCCTGAAGCAGCTTGGCGCCCTCGGGCAGGCGGTTCGCCTTCATGATGTCCGCGACGCTGACGTTGTAGCGGCGCGAGATCGCCGCGAGCGTGTCGCCCGAGGCCACCTTGTGGTAGGAGGTGGCGGAGGCGGTCGACTTGCCGGAGGCCTGCTTCGGGCTCAGCGCGGCGCCGCTCTTCGGCTGCGGCTTCGGCGCGGCCTTCGGCTGCGTCGAGGCCTTGGCGACTTCGGCGCGGGGCTTCGCGGCGGGGGCGGGCTCCGCCGCCTTGGCCGGGGCGGGCGACGTGTTCGCCGCCGGGGCGGGCGCGGGCGCCGACGCCTTCTGCACGGATGCCGCGGCGACCAGCTTCTGCGCGTTGTCCTCTGAGGACTTCAAGCGCTCCTCGAGGGTGTTCAGGCGGTTGATGATCTCCGACGAGCCCGGCGAGTCGGGATTCAGCGCCCGCATCTCCGAAAGCTGGTCCGTCATGACGCGAATGTCGGCCGAAATGCTGGTGAGCGACACCTGCATCTGGTCCACATCGCTCTTCATCTGGTCCATCTCCGCGAACTTCTTGCGGATGACGGGGGAGTTCTCGGGCTTGGCATTGCAACCGGCGAGCAGAACTGCGCCGGCAAGGGAGGCCGTCAGGAACAGGCCGCGGACGCGCATCGGGGCGTTCTCCTGTGAAGGGAATGGGCCTCGCCGCACGGTGGTTGAACAAGTCAACGGATATCGTCGCGACAGACAGGCAGTGTTCCCAGTGGGCGCGCGCCGCGCTCACAACCGCAAGAAATTTCGCGGTTGATTTTTATTGAGCGTAAGTCTAATAATTCGAGATGTCCAGCCCCGCCTTCACGGGGCGCGGACCGTTCACCGTGTTCGGATACCAGAGCGTCAGTTCCGGCGCGCCCATCAGCAGGTGGTCCACCACTTCCACGCCCTGCATCAGCGAATGGTCCTGGTTCGACACCTCGTACTTCCACGCGCCGAAGCGCCCGCGCGAGTACACCCCGCGCTCCATCAGCGCCGGCAGCAGCTCGCCGAGCGCCGCGTCGCGCCCGAGCGACGGCGTCGGGTAGCCGTGCTCCAGCCGCTTGCACCACGTCGAAACGATGTCGTCCCGCGTGGCGATCAGCTTCGTGTTCAGCGCGCCCTGGATCACTTCCTCGAAAACCCTGGCGTGGTCCACCGGCTTGCGCGGCGATTCGGAGACCTCCGCCATCAGCGACCATTGCGACGCCGGGTCCGGCGCGTTGTTCGGCGAGTAGTTCGTGAACACCGTCACGCGGTAGAACGGGCAGTCGTCCTCCGGGAAGTACATCCAGCACTTCGTCTTGAGGTGCTCCGGCGGCGCGCCGCGCAGGCCGAGGCCGAAGATGTGCGTGCTGCTGTGGAGCAGGTTCGCCGCCGCCGCGCCGTGCTTCTGCGCGAGGTCGGAGCGCTGGACGAACAGGTCCAGCGGCATCGTGCTCACGAGGTGCTGGTACTCCACCGCCTCGCCCCCCGCGAGGTGCAGCCTCTTCGCGGCGGTGTCGATGCGCTCGATGCGCGAGTCGAAGCGCTGGCGCTCCGCGGGGAGCTTCGCGCTCAGCGCGCGCCACACCGCGCCGGTGCCGCCGCGCTTCGGGAAGCGGAACGTGTTGTTCGGCCCCCAGCTCACATCGTCGCGGGACAGCAGCACGTTCTCGACGACGCGCTCCAGGTCCACGACGGCGACGCGCTCGCCGACCCAGCCGAACTGCATCTCCTCCGGCGGGTAGGCCCAAACCTTGAAGTTGTACGGGCGCATGAACACGCGCGCCAGGCCCTCGCCGAAGGTGCGGTCGATCCAGTCGGCGAAGTGCGCCGGCCTTCCCGCGGGCGGGTTCTTGTACAGGCGGATGATGCCCTTCAGGCACTCGAGGCGCTCCGCCTCCGGCAGCCGCCAGATGTTGTTCTGGAACGGGTAGGGGACGAAGCGCTGGTTGATCCAGACCCAGGACTCGCGCTCGTGGTGCAGCCACCCGTCGGGCAGCAGCTCGTCCATGAGGCGGTCGAAGTACTTGTAGTGGCTGAACTGCACGTGGCCGCCGAGGTCCCAGGTGAAGCCGGCGTCGTCGACGATGGACTTGGCGAGGCCCCCCGCCACCGCGTCGGCCTCGAACAGCAGCCAGTCGCGCTCGCCGTGCTCCTCGAGGCGGCGCGCCGCGCCGAGTCCCGTGGGTCCCGCTCCGATGATGACGAACTTCGGCATGGATCACACCTTGTGGGTCTTCCACTTCCCGGAAAGGAAGCGGTGGAGGAACATCGCGGCGTTCAAGGCGAGGTAACCCATCATGCCGAGCCATGCACCGGTACCACCCATGCCCATCGGCAGGGCAAGGATGTAGGCCACAGGCAGGAAGAAGCCCCACTGCGACACCATGTTCCGCGTCAGCACGAACCGTGTCAGCCCGAGGCCTTGGAGCGCCTTGCCGAGGATCGTGTTGAAGGAGTCGAAGAACTGCTGGAGCCCGGCGATGAGGAAGAACGTGGAGGAGAGCGCGAGCACCGTGGCGTGCTGCTCCGCGGTGACGCGCGGATCGCCGGCGCGGGCGAGGAACTGCGAGGCGATCCATTCGCCGCCGAGCGCGTAGAACGCCCCCAGCGCGAACATCCAGCACGCGCCGAGCAGCCAGCACAGGCGCACCGCCGCGTCCGCGCGGGCGGGCTGCCCCGCGCCGAGCGCCTGCCCCGCCATGGTCGCCGCCGCCGTCCCGAACCCGAGCCCCGGCAGCGTCGAGATGTTGATGAAGAGCAGCGCGATGTTCGTCGCCACCAGCGTCGCCGCGTGGTCCGGCACCTGCGCCGCGATCACCTGGAACAGGTAGATCGAAAAGTTGCCCAGGATCTGCTGGAAGAAGATCGGCAGGCCGATCGCCACGATGGAGCGCGCCGCCTGCGCGGTGACGCCGGTCCGGAAGCGCAGCAGCCCGTAGCGCTCGCGCAGCGCCGGACGCGCCAGGTGCCACAGGAACAGCCCCAGCCCCATCGCCGTCGAGAGCGTCGAGGCCAGGCCCGCCCCGCGCACGCCCAGCGAATGCTCCGCCCCGAGCCCCCCCGTGAACGCCCACACCATCGCCAAGTGCGCCACCAGCACCGGCGCGTAGACCCGCAGCGTCACGTCGGGGCGCCCGATCCCGTTGAAGAAGCCGACGATCGACAGGATCAGCACCAGCATCGGGATGCTGGGCAGCCGCCAGCGGAAGTACTGGAAGGCGAGGGTGCTGATCTCCGCCCGCTCCGCGACGAAGACCTCCGGACCGAGGAGCTGGAACACGAGGAACACCGCCGCGCCGCACCCGGCGCCGATCGCGAGCGCCGTGTTGAGCGCGGCGCCCGCGGCGCCGTGGTCGCGCGCGCCGTGGCGCCGCGACACCACCGCCTGCACCGCGATCTGGAGCGAGTAGAACGCCAGCACCAGCACCAGCGTGAACGTGGCGGCCAGGCTCACGCCGCCGAAGGCGTCGGTCCCGAGGTGCCGGCCCACGATCAGCAGCTCGACCATCTGCGACGCGGCGACGACGAAATTGGCGACGCTGATCGGCAGGCCGATGCGCACCGCCCGCCGCAGCAGGCCCGGGACGCGGTGCGGCAGGATCATGGGGCGGCGGCGGCCCCGGTGCCCGGCGCGGGGGCGCTCAACGGTCGGCGCGGTGCGCCTTGCGGACGTTGTCCAGCACGGCGTTCACGAAGCCCGGCGCCTTCTCGTCGCCGTAGCGCTTCGCCAGCTCGACGTACTCGTTGATGGTGGACGCGGGGGGGATGTCGCGCTCGAAGAGCAGCTCCGCCACGCCGAGGCGCAGCAGCGCGCCCTCCGTCGGCGCGAGGCGTTCGAGGGTCCAGCCCTTCAGAAAGCCGGAGACGCACTCCTCGATGCGCGCGCGGTGGTTCTCGACATGGCCGAGGAGGCGCCGCGCCAGGTCGTCCAGCTCGGGGCGCTGGTCCTCGGCGAGCTGGTCCGCGCGCTGGAGCGCGAGATCGAGCCCATAGCCGGTGAAGAGCTGGGAGAAGACGACGTGGAAGGCGTTTTCGCGTGCTTGGCGGCGGGTGGCCATGGGTTGCGTCCGGCGGCGGCTGGGGCCCCGCGCGGGGCCAAGCGTGTTTCCATCGCGCCGCCCCCCCGTGCGCCGCAACGGCAAGATTCCCCGTTCACTCCGGCGCGAGGCGCCCGTCGTCCGCGAAGCTGTAGTAGCTGTCCCGCCCCACCACGATGTGGTCCAGCACCCGGACCCCCACCAGCTCGCCCGCCTTCACCAGCCGCCCCGTGATCAACCGGTCGTCCCGCGAGGGGGCGGGGTCGCCGCTCGGGTGGTTGTGCGCGAAGATCACCGAGGCCGCCGCGTCCCGGATCGCCTCCTTGAACGCCTCCCGCGGGTGCACCAGCGATTGCGTCAGCGTCCCCTCGGTCACCTTCACCATGCGGATCAGCTGCGACTTCTGGTTCAGCAGCAGCGCCACGAACGCCTCCTGCTTCTTGCCGAGGAACTCGCCGCGGAGGAACTGGAAGACCGACTTCGAGTCGGAGAAGGTGCCGCTCAGGCGCGGGTCGCGGCGTTCGAGCCGGCGGGCCAGCTCGAGCGCCGCCTTCACGGTGATCGCCTTGACCGGACCGAGGCCGCGCAGTCGCGAGATCTCCGCCACGCTGGCGTCCGCCACGCGGTCCAGCGAGCCGAACTTCGCGATCAGCCGGTTGGCGAGCGTCACCGCGTTGTCGCCGCCGCCGCCGGTGCGGAGCAGGATCGCCACCAGCTCCGCGTCCGTGAGCGACTCGCCGCCGCGCGCCGCGAGCTTCTCGCGCGGGCGGTCCTGCGGGAGCATCGTCGCGGCGAGCGAGCGCGAGGGCTCCGCGGCCGCCTCCGACGCGTAGCCCGCCTCGAGCAGCGTCCGCGACGCCGGGCACGCCGGCGCCATGGGGCACGACCCGCAGCGCGGACGCGCAAGGCACCAGCCGTTGACTGTGTCAACCTTCTCCGCGCCCGTGAACGCGCCCAGCAGCAGGTCCACCGTGTCGAGCGGCGCGGCGGTCAGCTCGGCCAGCTCCGCGAGCGCGCGCGGGCCGTCCTCGCGCCGCGTCTTCGACGACGGATCGATAAGCCCCATGCGGCCCAGCCACCGGAGCCGCGCGGGATCGGCGGTCGCCGCGGGGTACGGCAGCAGGCGCAGGAAGCGCACCGCGGCGGCTTCCGGCAGCCCCTTCAGCTGCTTGCGCGCGGCGCGCAGCGCCGCGGCGGGGCCGGCGGCCTCCGCCAGCGCCGCGGGCAGCGCCGGCGATCCCGCCGCGGCCAGCCACTCGTCGCGCACGGCGGCGAACTGCGCGTCGGTGGGACCGTCCTCGGCGACCGTGCCGGAGCCGTGCGCGCGGGCCTCCTCGCGCGCGGCCACCAGGGCGCGCAGCCGGCGCCGCGTCGCGGACACCGCGGGGTCCAGCCGCAGGACCGCGGCGGCGAGCAGCACCTGCCGCTCCGTGGCGGAGTGCCCGCGCCAGTCGCGCTCGGGGCGTTCCGCGAGGTGCCTTGCGATGGTCGGCGATGCGGCGGCCAGCGCCTCCGCGGCGCGGGCCCACGCGTCCGCCACCGCGAGGCGGCGCTCCGGCGTCATCCCGGGAAGTCGCGCGGGTCGATCCGTCCCGCGAGCGCCAGCTCGCGCAGGCGCGCCGTGCGCGGGGCCTCGTTCACCCACACCCACTCGTCGATGCGCGACCCGTCCGGCAGGTGCAGGTCCGCGGCCCAGACCGTGCCGCAGCGCCCCGTCTCCGAGCACGACGCGCAGCCGGTCGCCTCGCTGTAGCCGCCCTCGCGGTCCGCCCAGGAGGGGAGTTCTCCGCGCGCGTGGTCGGGCATCGGCATCGCGCACACGGGGCACAGCAGCGCCAGCTCCTCGACATGCAGGTAGCCCATCAGGCCGCGGCGCAGCGTCGCGAGGTCGCACCCCGCCGCCGCCAGGCACGCGAGCCCCGCCGCCGAGTCGCGCACCGTGTACGCGCCGACGCAGGTGATGCCGCGCTGCGCGGTTTCGATCACCGCGCGGAGCACCGTTCCGTTGCTCACCGCCAGGACGCCGAGCAGGTCCGGCGCCATGAAGCCGGAGTTGGCGAGCGCGGCCAGCTCGAGGTCCGCGGTCGGCACCGTGAGCTGCGTGAGGCCCGGCAGCGACCGCTCCACCGCGCGCTCGAGCGACACCACCTCGCGCGAGGGGTGCACATGGCGGCGCAGCAGGCTGAAGTAGAAGCGGTGCAGGCTGCGCTCGTTGGGCGCCGTGAGGAACAG
The DNA here is from genome assembly GCA_033764015.1 of Candidatus Sumerlaeia bacterium. Taxonomy (GTDB): domain Bacteria; phylum Sumerlaeota; class Sumerlaeia; order SLMS01; family JANRJK01; genus JANRJK01. Next base: position 7,602 of record JANRJK010000011.1, read on the forward strand.
CAGCCCCGCCGCGTTGCCGCCGAGGAAGCGGTCGATTCGCGCCACCGCCTGCGCCGGCAGCGCCAGCGCCCCGAGCGGATCCGCCAGCAGCGGCACGTTCTCCGGGAAGCGCAGCAGCACCTGCTCGCCGTGCGGCGTCGGGAGGAAGTGGGCGACGCACTGGTGCTGGCCGCGGGCGAGCGGCAGGATGAAGCGGCGCTCGACCGCTTCGCCGCGGGGCAGTTCGAGCGCGCCGGCCATCTTGCGCGCGCGGTTCACCACTTCCGCGTGGTGGCGCATCGGGTATGCCTGCGCGGGGCGCCATTCGGTGCCGTAGCGCGCCCGCGCCCGCACCGCCAGCTCCTGCGGCGTCAGCTCCAGCGCCTCCGCGTTCGCCCCCAGCGCGCCGTCGATCAGCGCCGCCAGCAGCTCGTCCGCCTTCGCCACCGAGTCGGCGCCGGGCGCGTCCGCGTCGCGCACCAGGTACGCGCCGGACGCCATGCGGCGGCGCTCCGCCTCGTCCAGCAGCGTCGGATCGCTCTCCTCGAAGACCGTCTCCGCGCCGTGCACGCCGGTCTCCATCATCGTCGCGGCGTCGGACTGGGAGCCGTTGATGGTCTCGGCGGCGGACATGCGCGCGGCGCGCAGCCGCTGCGCCTCCTCGAGGCCGGACTGCGAGGAGTTCTCGTCCCGCGCCCGCGCCCGGTCCTCCGGCGCGATCGCCTCGTTGCCGTCCTGCGTGCCGTGGTAGTGGCGCCGGATCGCCTGCTGCAGCTCCCCCGGCTCCGCGATCAGGATCCGCTGCGGCAGCCGCGTGCGCGCCTTCAGGAAGTCGCACACGAAAACGTCCACCGGGATCGTCATCGCGACGATCAGCTCCGACTCGCCGCGCGAGATCGGCAGTACCCGGTGCTTCGCCGCCCAGGCCGGCTCGACCAGGCTCAGCGCGTCGTCCTCCGGATGCACCTCGAGCACATCGACGAATTGGTAGCCGTCCTGCTCCGCCATGGCCCGGAACACCGCGCGGCTGCTCGCGAAGCCGCCGGAGACGATGGTGTCGTGGAGGAAGCGGCGCTTTCCGGAGTCGTGCGCCTGGACGACCTTCTCGACGTTCACGGGCGCGAGGGCGCCAAGCTGGACCAGGCGGGCGATCAGTTTCCGGTCGGACGGCTTCACGCGGCGGCGCTCCGGTTCCCCCGGCGCGCTCGCGCGCGCCCGGCCCTTCGATTCGAGCGATCAAGGCAGGCCCGGCCCCGGGCGGTCAACAGGACGGTGCGGCGGACGCGGCGGCGCGGGCGAGGGCGGCCGCGCCGGTCCGGCACGCCGCCACAGGAGTTCGGCGCCGGTTCCCTCCGCCTCCGCGGATTCCCCATCGGGGCCGCATGCGTGCGGCCCGGCGTCGAGCCGCGGCGCGACCTTCAGTGCGGGCACGTCCAGCGCCACGCGGCGCCTCGGCGCGTCGGGCTTGAGCGGCACCTCGCGCGTCTCGGGATCGGCGGGCTTGCACCAATTGTCGAAGGCCTGGGGGCTGACGCCGTCTTGGCGCGCCACGCGGACTCGCCGCGCCCCGGTCGTCCCCGAAGACCGCATCGCGGCGAGTCCGCGCGGCGCGCTCCGGATCGACTAGCATGTGGTAAGGGCAGGGTTTGCGGGTGGACATACCGCCCACTGGCGCAAACGCGCTAGACCTACGTCAGGAGGTCAGGGGGAGGTCGGTATCGAGCGCCAGTGTCCACCGCGAGCGATCGCCCAAACGTGGATTCTCCTTGCCTCGACCAAAATCTTTGGCTTCGTCTCGTAACTTAGTTCAATTTTCTCCCAAAGGAGGTTCCAGTGAACCCTACAGGACGCATGCAGGCATTGAGCGGTCTAGTGGCCGCCGCGCCCGTGCTAATCGCGACATTTTGTGTCGCAATATCGCACGGTAGCACAAGACCCACCCCCATTGGCGAGGTTCCACCGGTTGAGATCGAATGTGAGGAGACTTCGGTTTCCCATGGTTCCGGGTACCAGTACTGTACTCGCTGCTTGGCAAACCGCTACGTTATCCCACCACCTCGCGTGGTGTTTGGCAAACAGACCTGCTATGTTTGCGTAGCAGGGTGCAGCACAAACGTGAATCGAGATTGCTCCATCACCCACACGGGAACTTGGGTATCCACAGTAGTGGACTGTCAAGTATGACCCTAATCGCGCGGGCGAAGCCAGTCTTTCGGCTTCGCCCGCCAAACCATTCGTCGAAGAGGAACCCCATGCGGACGCTTCGTACTATACTCACCATGTCCACGGCTCTGCTCCTCGCATTCGCCATATCATGCGAGAGGGAACCGGCGCAGCCAGCCGCTGGCTCGCCTCGATTCTCCACTGTTTCCGCAGAGTCCGTTGTTTCCGAGTCGATTTCGGGGGAGTACACGGATCTGACGGCTTCCAACATCGGGGAAATAGCAGGACATATCCGCATTGCAGAAAACGAAGCGACCGATGCGGCGGCATTGGAAGCATGGGCAGCAACATTGGCAAACCGCCTGATGGAAGGCCTTGTTCTGCAGAACTTCGAAGGCCTCAGTTCGCTGGGGGCATCCGACGAAAACGGAAACCCGATATCCGAGGTAATCCAACACTATCAGAACCAGTCTCCCAACTTCCATTGGAAGAGTATCAATCTAGAGCATTCCAAGGTCGAAATCTTGAATGGTGGATCGGACGGAAAACTCAAGTCGCTACCCGAGTTTCAGGCGTCTTCCGCCGTCCTTGCTCGGGAAATGGGTCGACCCATTTATATCCGGATCGAGTTTCATGTCGGCCATCTGTTGGAAGGTAGGAACATGGTGGTCTTTGGTTTTCTTCAAGACTGGCCCGACGGGGATCCCATGCTGGCCAGATTGATGCACTCCAACCTCCTCACGGTTCAGAACTACTGACATCACCCTGACCCCTTGACCTTGCTCCGATGCGCTTGCGCCAGTGGGCGGCTTGTCCACCCGCAAACATTTCCACCAACACGTGCTGATCTAACCGGGGCGCGCCGCGCAAGCCGGCCGCGAGGCGGTTCATCAAGGTCGCGCCGCGGCTCAAAGCCGGTCCGCTCGCGGATGAACGGGGCGTAACGCGTCGGCCCCCCTGCGCTACAGCATGTGCCCGCAATGGTTGCACTTGCGGCCGTAGACGTCGTCGGAGCCGCAGACGGGGCAGCTCGGCTTCCCCGAGGCGTCGGACTGCGTGGCGTAGGACTTGATGACCTTGTACACGCGGGTCTTGGCGGGGTCGCCGAGGGACGGGGCGGCCTTCTGCGTCGGCTCCTCCAGGTTCGCGCGGGGGATCGGCGGGCGGTCGGGCATGGGGACGTCGGGCCGGCGCGAGGTCGGGGGGATCGGCGTGGGGGTGAAGTTGTTCATCTTCGCCTGCCCGTACCCGGTCCCCGTGGTGTCGTTGAGGCGGCTCGACTGCGGCCCGAGCGCGCGCTTCTCGACATCGAAGCGCGACGCCGGCGCCACGACGCGCGGTTGGCGCGGGATGGCGCCGCTCGGGGGGACCGCCTGCGGCAGGGAGTTGTCGCCGCCGGGGAGCCTCATGCCGCCTCCGCCACCGGGCGACATCGGGATCGGCGTGTGCTGCGGCGCGTAGCCGCCGGCGCCCTGTCCTTGCGGAGCCATGGGGAGCGGCGCGGTCGGCTGCTGCTGCGGCTGTTGCAGCGGGAGCTGCCCCGGCAGCTGCGCGTGCGGCGCGGGCGCGGGGGGACGCACGGGGGCGAGGTTGCTGAAGTTGTAGACGCCGGTCGCCGGCATCGGCGCCGCGGGCTGCGAGCCGATCGGGACCGCCGCGGGGATGCGCGGCGGGTGCGCGGCGCTGGGGAACTGGGAGGCGGCGGGCTGCGCGGGGAACTGGGGAGGCGGCGCCGCCGAGCCGTACGAGCCGCCGCGCCCGTAGGCGGCGGGGATCGACGGCTGCGACCGCTGCGGCGCGGGCGCCGTGGGCGGCGCGTGCTGGTAGTAGCCGCCCCCCGGCTGCACGCCGGGCGGGGTGCCCGGCACCGGCGAAGGCGGCTGCTGCGCCGGCAGCGGCGTGCCCGGCACGACGCCCGGGAAGTTGAACTGGCCCGTCACCGGGATCGGCGTCAGGTCGTCCGGCTCCGGGTGCGGCAGGTCGCCGTCCAGGCTCAGGTTCGAGATTTCCGAGCGGGCGGAGACCTCGGCCAGGTAGGCGGCGAGGTTCGCGATGTACTCGACGAAATCACGCTCGTTCTTGTAGAGGGACACGTTCCTCTTCAAGATGTCGATGATCTCGTCCTTGGTGAAATGCTCGCGAGCTGCCTTGATGGCCATCTAAGCGCCTTTCGCGGGCCCGGGGCGGAATCGAACTTGCCCCGTGCACTCCCGCATTGTCGAGCATGGTATAGGCGCACGGGCCCGTCAAGCAATGGTCGATTCGCCCAGCGCAAAAATCGACCGGCACCCGCCGCGGGCCCAGCGCGGGCCGGCCCGCCCGCCCGAAGCCAAAGGAACCCCATGATCCTCGGACGCATCGTCGGAACCGTCGTCGCCACGCGCAAGGACGAGGGCCTCGAAGGCACCAAGCTGCTCGTCGTGCAGCACTGCGACCCCGCGGCGAAGCCGCTCTCCGCCTACACCATCGCCGCGGACGGCGTCGGCGCCGGCGAGGGCGACGTGGTGCTGGTGGTCACCGGCTCGAGCGCCCGCATGGCCTCCACGCTCAAGAACCGCCCCCTCGACGCCAGCATCATCGCCATCGTCGACACGGTCGAAATCGAGGGGAAGACGTCCTACCGCAAGGGGGCGGGGGGCTAATCCCTCACCCCGCCGTCCGCAGCGCCTCGTAGCGGGCGCCCACGCGCCGCCAGTCCACCACGTTGCGCCACGCGTCCACGTAGTCCGCGCGCCGGTTCTGGTAGCGCAGGTAGTAGGCGTGCTCCCACACGTCGAGGGCCAGCAGCGGCACCTCGCCGAAGGTGGTCAGCAGGTTCTGGTTCTGCCCCTGGCTGATGAAGAGGCGTCCGGTCGACAGGTCGTAGGAGAGCTTGCCCCAGCCGGAGCCCTCGACCGCCTTCGTCGCGGCGGCGAAGTGCGCCCAGAAGGCGTCGAAGGAACCGAACTCCGCATCGAGCGCCTTCGCCAGGTCCCCCGTCGGGGCGCCGCCGCCGTCCGGGCCCATGCAGTCCCAGAAGACGCAGTGGAGCAGGTGGCCGCCCGCGTTGAAGGTGAGCTTCTTCGAGAGCGCCTCGACCTGCGCGAAGTCGCCCGTTTCGCGCGCCTTCGCCAGCGCGGCGAGGTTCGCGTTCGCGCCGTTCACATAGCCCGCGTGGTGCTTCGAGTGGTGCAGTTCCATCGTCTGCGCGTCGATCGCCGCTTCCAGCGCGTCGTAGGCGTAGGGCAGCGCCGGGAGCGCGTACTTGCCGTCCGCGCCGGCGGCGCCGGGAAAGAGGGCGGCGAAGCCCTTGCCGGCGGCCGCCTCCTGCGCCGCCGCGCCGAGCGGGGAGAGCGCCGCCGCCGCGCCGAACACCGCCGCCCCCGCCAGAAAGTCGCGCCGTCCGATCGCTTCCGATGCCATGTGCGTCACCTCAGGTCCTGTGAAATGTTGGTCCGCCGGCGGAGCGGGCGGAGGTCTTCGGCGGCGAGCTCGTTGCCCGCCCGGTACCTCGGGAGCAGTTCCCGGACCAGAAGCGCGGCCTCCCGCGGCTGGTTCGCGCCGAAGACCATGTCCTCGCGCAGGTTCGTGAAGCGCACCCGGTCGTCCAGCGGGCGGTCGGAGAGCTTTCCGCTCCAGCCGTCGATGCGCATCGCCACCACCAGGCGGTTCGCCAGCCACGCCTGCGCGATCTCCGAAAGCGTGCCCGCGCCGCCGCCCACCGCGATCAGCGCGTCGGCGTACGCGACCAGGCAGTTGCGCATGTGGCCCATGCCGGTCGGCAGCACGATGTCGGCGTGCTGGTTCGCCGAGTCGCGGTCGAGCGCGGGAACCAGCGCGACCACGTCGCCGGTGATGTAGCGGCCGGAGCGCTTGGCGCCCTTCGACGCCGCCTCCATCACGCCGCCGAGTCCGCCGGTGAGCACGCGGAAGCCGGCGGAGACCAGCTCCTCGCCGATGTCCTCCGCGAGCGTGTACTTCGGCGTGCCGGGCTTCGCGTTGCCGTCGCCGACGACGGCGACGATTCCGTGGCGTGTCTCGCGTGCTTCCATTGGAGGTGGTTCCGGGCGTGGGGGATTGTGCGAGCAGCTTGCCCCGGGGCGCGCGGTGGGCAAGCGGGGCCTTGCGCGCGGCGCGCTACGCGAGGCGCAGCAGCAGGAAGAACTCGCGGTTCCCGTCGCCGCCGGCGATCGGCGAGGGGGCCTCCGCCGCGACCTCCCAGCCGCGCGCCGCGGCGGATTGCTTGACCATGTCAACGGCTTCCCGGTGCGCCGCCGGGTCCGTCACGACGCCGCCGCGGGGGATGCGACCGCGGCCCAGCTCGAACTGCGGCTTCACCAGGAGCGCCGCCGCCGCCGGCCGCGCCAGCACGCGCTCCAGCGGCCCCAGCGCCCGCGTCGCGGAGATGAAGCTGAGGTCCGCCACCGCGAGAGCGGGGCGCGGGTCGAACTGCTCCGGCTCGAGCGCGTCCAGGTGCGTGCGCTCGCGGGCGTCCACGCGCGGGTCGGCGGCGAGCCGCGCGTGCAACTGCCCGCGCCCCACGTCGATGGCGTAGACCTTCGCCGCGCCGCGCTGCAGCAGGCAGTCCGTGAAGCCCCCGGTGCTCGCCCCGAGGTCCAGCGCCACCGCCCCGGCCGGATCGAGCGCGAAGGCGTCGAGCGCGCCCGCCAGCTTCACCCCGCCGCGGGAGACGTAGGGGTGCTCCGCGCCGAGCACCCGCAGCGCCGTGTCCGCGTCGATGAGGTGCCCCGGTTTGTCGAATCGCTTGTCGGGGCCCACGACCAGCCCGGCGCGGATCAGGCGCTGCGCCTGCTCGCGCGACTCCGCGAGGCCGAGCTGCGCGAGCAACTGGTCCACGCGGACCTTTACGGGGCCCCGTGGCACGATCTCAGCCGCCGCGGACCAGGCAGCCGCAGTCGGGGATGTCGCCGAGCGAGCGGACGAGCTGCGCGACGGCGCCCGCGCCGAGCCCCACCGCGTTGGCGTCGTCCGTGTCGAGGTGCAGCTCCGCGCGGAAGTTCGGCGCCACGCGCACCTGCACGTCGTAGAACAGCACCGGCCGGTCGCCGTCGACCTTGAGCAGCACCGTCTGCCGGTCGCGCAGCCCGAGCAGCGCGGCCTCCTCCGTCGAAAGGTGCACATGGCGGTTCGCGCGGATCACGCCGCGCTCCATCGCGAGGTGCCCCGCGGGGCCGACCATCAGCAGCCCCGGCGTCCCGCGGTGGTCGCCACTGGGGCGCACCGGCGGCTCGATGCCGAGCTGGATGCAGTCGGTGAGCGACACCTCGACCTGCGTTTCGCTGCGCGCCGGGCCGAGGATGCGCACGCGCTCGAGGGCGCGCCCGCGCGGGCCGATGATGGAGACGGTCTGCTTCGCGGCGAACTGGCCGGTCTGCTTCAGCGGCTTCAGCGGCTCCAGCGCCGCGCCCTTGCCGAAGAGGATCTCCACCTGCTCCGCCGTCACATGGCAGTGGCGCGCGGAAACCCCGATGGGGATGTAGCCCCGCTCCAAGGTGCGCTCCGGCCCGGGGTCCGGGAAGATCTCGCAGCGCCCCGTGTCCTCCGCCTCCTCCAGCACCGCGCCGGAGCCCTGCGGAGCGTGCCGGGAGGCGTGCGCGCCCAAGCGCGCGGCGACCTCGTCGGCGACGCGGCGGATCATTTCGGCTTGCGTAACCCAGCGCTCCATGGCGGGTAGAGAGCGGATTAAAGGACTTAGGCGGCAACCGGAAAGGTCCCGGGGAAAGCGGATATCGCCGACCCCAGAAGGCCCGCCCGATCCACCTTGACCTAAGGTCGATCCGAGGATTGACTGACGCGGTAAATGAGGGTTCCGTCGGGACCTCACCAAAGGCAGCTTTGCGAGGCGCTTCGGAAGCCTCCATGTCGAAAAGGAGAGCAACAATGAAGGGACTGCGTTTCACAGCCCTTGCAGCCACGGCGGCGGTGGTCGCGCTCAGCTCGACCGCGATGGCCCAAACGCCGACGTTCAGCCTCGGCCAGAATATCTTCGTCGCGCCGGGCGGCTCGGTCGAAGTGCCCGTCTTCCTCGAAGGTGGCGTCGCGAACACGCAAGGATACAACCTCACGCTCCGCGTCCCCACCGCCCAGGCTTCGCTCCTTAACGGCGCGATCACCGGTGTCATCAACCAGGGCGCCGGATACGTCTTCCAGGAAAACAACCTCACCACCGCGTCCGGCAGCGAGTACCGCATGGTCGTCTATCCCACGACTAGCGGCTCCGCCACGTTCAATACGACCGCCAAGGTGGAAATCGCCCGCGTGACGATCCCCGTCGCCGCCAACGCCCCCATCGGCCGCGTGCTCGACCTGATCGTGCCCTCCGGCAGCGTGAACGGCTTCGACACCTCGGTGCCGGGCACCAAGATCGGCTACCTCGGCGTCTCCGACAACGCAGGCAACTCGATCGTCGCCGACTCGGACGCGAGCGGCACGCGCGACCCGGAACTGGACCGTCCGCTCGCCACGAACGGAGCGGCCACGGTCGGCTACTCCGGCTACCCGGAGGCCCTCGACTTCGTCCCCACGGGCACGGTGACCGACTTCATCTACCGCCAGTTCCTCCCGACCTTCTCGGAGACCGGCACCAAGATGACCGGCGCCGCGAACGCGGGCAGCGGCTTCACGCTCACGCTCGCCGACACGGCCGACGTCTCGACGTCGCCGGGCCGCGTGTTCTTCGGCGTCCTCACCTACGACTTCGGCTTCCTCACCCGCACGGAGGGTAACATCAACCCGCCCGCCGTCGGCCAGATCATCCAGACCACCTGGAACACCGAGTCCGACGTCGCTGTGCCCTGGGACCTCCCGACGGCGCGCATCCGCATCAACGCCGCCGACAACAGCGTCTCGACCGAGTCGGTCTACCAGTCCTTCGAGCAGATCCCGACGATTCCCCCGGCGAACAACACGATGCCTTCCGCGGGCAACCCGCGCGGCCTCACCACGTGGACGCTCTTCCCGGATTTCGCCGCGGACGGCACGCCGACCACCGGCAACCCGGCGGGCTTCAACTCCTCCTTCGACTTCTACTACACGGGCCGCGGCACACAGGGCAGCTCGCTGCGCGTCAAGTCGCTCGTGACGTCGATCATCAACCCGGCTTCGCTTTCGGCCGCGACGACGCTCGGCGACTTCAACTTCACCGCGGGGACCAACGGCTTCGCCTCCTTCACCTTCCCCGGCGACGCCCCGGTGCTGCCGGTCAACTACAGCAGCGGCTCGAACGGCCTCGGCATCCAGACGCAGGGCGCCCCGACCGAGGGCGGCACGGTGATCAGCTTCGGCTTCTGGGAGCGCCCCGCGCTCTTCACGGTCGATCCGAGCAAGATCTACCGCGTCACCTACACGATCGGCACCGACAATGCGAACCGCGACACGGTTTCGTCGGTCCGCCTCCGCTTCCTCGTCGGCGGCACCTTCGACTACGCCTACCTGACGATCAACACGGCGATCGGCGACGAGCAGGCGATGCCCGTCGCTGGCGACGACTCGACGTTCGTGAACTACTTCGCGTTCCCGCCGGCCACCGCCGGGCGCGACGTGATCGTGGCCTTCGACGCGTACCGCAACGACGGGTCGCTGGCAGACGAGTTCGTCTACCTGCGCAACCTGAAGATCGAGGCGCTCACCCCGCCGACGCCCTGATCCCACGGCGCGCAACCTACGCAAGAACAGCGGGGCCGGACGCAAGTCCGGCCCCGATCCTTTTGCCCCACCGCCGGACTTCCGCCCGCCGCCTCTTGTCGAACGCGCATCGTCAGTCCGGCAGCGCGTGGTACAGCCCCGGATCCGTCTTGCCGCCGGCGCCCACGGTGCAGCGGGGCGACTCCTGCAGCGATCCGATGATGTAGGTCCCGCCCGACGGGCACTTGGGCAGTGCGCGCACGCCCATCGCCTCGAGCACCGCCGCCTCGGGCACGTGCTGCACCTCGTAGCCGAGGCGCTTGCGGACCGCTTCCTTGGCGGTGCGGATCCGGCGCAGGTTCTCGCGGCAGGCGTGCGCAGCCTTCAGCGCCTCGGGCGCCGCCGACGGCGGACCGGACGGCTTCAGGTCCACCGCCCCGGTCGCGTGCTTCACGTTCGAAAAATGCCCGCGCGCGATCATCCCGAGGCGACCCCAGTCGATCAGGCCCGTGACGGTGCCGACCGCGAGGATCGCGACCGCCGCCCCGACCGCGAGCGCCTTGAGGAACTTCTTCACCGGGGGGGCCGGCTCAGATGCGGCGGAGCCCGCCGCCGCCGCCCGGCAGCTCGCCGGAGGGAAGCTGCGCCACCGCGTCGATGCACAGGCGCGCGCCGAAGGGCAGCGCCGCCACCGCCACCACGCTCCGCGCCGGCGGCATGAAGAAGAAGTAGTCGCGCGAGACCTTGTCCACCACCGCGTGGTCGCGAAGGTCCACCAGGTACAACGTGATCGACAGGACGTTGGTCAGCGCGCCGCCGCACGCCTGCATCACCGCGGTCAGGTGCTCGAAGACCTTGCGCGCCTGCGCGTCGACCTCCGTCGAGACCAGCTTGTTGGTCTTCCCGTCGATCGGGAGCTGGCCCGAGATGTGGATCGCGTCGCCGTACTTGATGGCTTGCGAGAAGTGGCCGTAGCTGGAGGGGACTCCATCAACGAAAACGGCGACCTTTTCGGGCACGGGCGTGGGCTCCTTGCATGCGGTTTGGACGATTTCGAGCATGGACCCGCGGCGCACCCGCGGCAACGGAATGTGCCCGGGTCCGCGATCAAAGCGGCGAATGGCCGAGATCCGCGTGGATCGCGGCGACGGCGTCCGGCGCGAGGCCCAGGCGCTCCGCGAGCCGCCGCAGCCACCCGCGCTCCTCCTCCGTGTCCACCTCGAGGACGAGCAGCGCGGCCGCGTAGAGCGCGCGGGCGTCCTGCGGGGTGCGCGCCTCCGCGGCGAGCGCGGCCAACGTGAGCGGGCGCGCCAGTTCCTGCTCCAGCAGCGCGCGCTCCTCCGGCGCGAGCTCCATCTCCGACGCCGCCTGCACGATCGCGGCGCGCTCCTCCGCGTCGATGTCGTGGTCCGCGTTGGCGGCCGCGACCATCGCGCGCAGCAGCGCGATCGGCGGCATCGCGCCGGCGCCCGCGGGAGCGCCGCCGGGCTGCGGGGGGGCGGGCGCGGCGGTCAGGTTCGGCATGCCCGGCACCGGAGGCAGCGGCGGCGGAGCGGCGCGCCCGGCCGGCGG
>JANRJK010000012.1:0-56985 GCA_033764015.1 Candidatus Sumerlaeia bacterium
TTCGCTTAGAGCAACCGCCGCAACGAACGCCCTGGAGCACCAAGCCGACATCGCGAAGGTCCAGGAGTGGCTCGGCCACGCCAACGTCAGCACGACGCGGCTCTATGACCGGAGGCGGAGCAGGGTGGAGGAGTCGCCGACGTTCCGCGTGAGATTTTGACTTCCAGTATGGCAAGCAGAGGCTTAGTTATGGCATGCTCCAGATGGGGGACGACGATGGTCTGAGAAATCGTGAAAAACGACTCTCGGTTGCTAGACCCCAAGGACATTACTCGGTCTTCTCCGTCTCGCGAGGACGCTCGCCGCCTCGGCAAACATGGGTGTTCCGCTGGCAGGCTTCGCCGCCTTCTTCCGCGCCCGCGCCATTGAGGTCGTCCCCCAGGCGCCCGGACCAAGAAGGCTTAAAGCCGTTGCCCAAACACTGGATCGTCGACCGCACCTTCGCACGGCTCCTCCGCTGCCGCCGACTGGCCAAGGACCTTTAACGCACCATCTCGGGCGCCCGCGCGCAGCTGCATGTGCGCATGATCGGCTTCATGCTCCGCAGGCTCGCGAGGGGGTAGGGAGGCTTTACGAATGGAATCTCAGCAAGGCCACCACGAAGAGACTATCGCTTCTCAGAGGATGACGAAGCAATATAGCCTAGTAGCAATTCATAGTCCGAAGCTTCATGGCCCAGCCGTTCTTCCAGTTCGAACCTAGAAGGTAACCGCCAAAGATCGAAGGGGCTAATCTTCATCAAGACTTTGCTCCTCTCGCTTAACGTCATTTTCCTGAACCCCCTTTCCAATAGAACACTGGACGCAAAGCGCTCGTATCTTGTCAACAACACGAGCATCAGGAACACACCTAGAACAGAGCCAAGGGCTTCGAGCAACATGATGCTAGTACCCTACCTTCTTCTGGAGCCATCCCAGACTATAGGCAAGCTCACCGCCGACAACCAATCCTGACCCAAGGATAAGGTGCGGAAAGGAACCTATCCTAAGAGAGTTCACCTGGAGGCACCGGCCAGCCAAGTACATATGATGTGCGAAGTCCATGATCTCGTCTCCGGACGGAGAATCCCACACTACCGGGACAGGATACTTCTCTTCTTGGGGAGGCATAGGCCCGACGTAGTTCCCGTCCTCATAGTTTGGGTTCGGTGCTCCATTGATTGTAGGAGGCTCAGGAGGCACCCAAGTACACGCTCCAGGGGGCGACCAACCGTGACAGTTCCATTCTCCATTAGGACCGTCTGGCCCTCTACCTTCTGGATCGGTAAGCCTGTTGGGCTGACTTATCACAAAACCATACCGATGCTCCACCATCGGCGGAAACGGCACACTACTGCTAAACGCCCCCAACTTCCCATCATACCACCTTTGATACATATACACCACCCCCAGCTCCCCATCATACTCCTTCGAGTTATGGTGCCAGCCTGCTTGGTCGCCGCCCCAAGTGTAGCTTTGCCAGTTGGCGACGGTGTTGCCGAAGGCGTCCTGTTCGTGGCGTTGGCCGAGGGTGCCTGCGGAGCAGGATTCTGATAGGACGGAGCCCACCTGGTCATAGTGGAACCAACGATCCGTCGCCGCGTACGTTGCACAATCCGTCGACCGCTGCCGCCAGATATGCCCAATCACCCCGGGCCCGAGCGTCAAGTGCTCCGTCGTCATCGCCCTCGTGAATCGCACGTCGTCGGCATCCTCCGTGGCGGCGAGGAAAGCGCGCCGGGTGGGGTTTCGGCAACGGGAATCGGGGACAGCCGGTGCGGAGCCCCGCGGTCCCGGTCGGGGGCTATTTCTGCCAGTCTTCCTTCGGCACTTCGTGCGGGTAGCCGCGCAGTTCCTCGAGCGCCTTGTTGCAGAGCCCCTGCACCTCGCGCAGCCGCGCGTCGAGCCGGTCGTCCGTCGCGACCAGGTCGAGCGCCTCGACCGCTGCTTCGAGCGCGGTTTCGACGAGTTCCTGAGTGTGTCGCTTCTGCATCGGCGTGGTGCCCTCGTGCATCGGTCTCTCGGGAGTCCGATGCTCCCGGCGACGTCATGGGCTAAAGCTGTGCCCGTCGAAGAAGAGCGCCAACAGCGAATCCCCGTTTGGCCCCCGGAAAAGTGTTTTAGCCGTCACATCCGGCCCACCCAGCAGCGCAGCAGCGTCCACACCGCCTCGAAGAAGTCGCGCCACCCGATCTTCTTCCCTTCCGCGTGCGTGCGGGCGAAGAACGTCACCGGCACTTCGTGGATGCGGTAGCCGAGGCGAAGCACCTTCGCGGTCACTTCCGGGCAGAACTCGAAGCGCTCGCACTTGAGCGGGATGCGGCGGAGCACCTCCGCGTCGAAGGCCTTGTAGGCGGTCGCCTCGTCCGTGATCACCTGGCCGTACATGAGCGTGACGGTCCACGCGAGGAGCCGGTTCGCCACGTAGTTCGGCAGCCGCATCCCGGTGGGGTTCTTGCCGAGGAAGCGCGAGCCGTAGCTGACCTGGCAGCGGCGGTCGATGATCGGCTGGATGATGTCGGGGATCTCGCGGGGGTCGTACTCGAGATCGGCGTCCTGCACCAGGATGATGTCGCCGGTGGCGCGCTTGAAGCCGGTGCGGAGCGCGGCGCCCTTGCCGCGGTTGCGCTTGTGGAAGAGCACCGTGACGCCGGGCTTACCGGCCATGTTCGCCTTCAGCCACTGGCGCGTGCCGTCCTTCGAGCAGTCGTCGACCAGCACCAGCTCCAGCTCGAGCGGCATGGCGACCTCTCGGATGCGTTCGAGGACGACGGGGAGCAGGTGGAGCTCGTTGTAGATCGGGATGACGAGCGAGAGGCGGCGCATGGGCGCGAGTTCGGCGGAGGGTGCGGGCATCGGTGGGTCTCGCGGGGGCTAGAGGGGGCAGTGGCCGTGCGGCGCGGTGACGGCGAGGATCGTGGGCACGATCCGTTCCCGCCCGCCGTCGTCGGAGGGGTAGCTGACGACGCCGCGGGCGAGTCCCCCGGTGATGGCGTCGCCGGGATGGGCTCCTTCGATGGCGAGCACCGCGGAGCCGCCGCCGTCGAGGTTGAGCGCCTCGCGGGCGCCGCGCAGCTCGCACAGCTTCGCGAGCCCTTCCAGGCGCAGGCCGGCGCTGTGCTCCGCGGCGCGCCGGCCGTCCACCACCAGCAGGCGCCAGCCCCCTTCGCGCAGGCAGAGCGCGGCGCGCGGCGCCGGCGAATCCTCCGCGCCGTGGCGGAACCGCATCGGCGGCGGGCCCTGCGGGTGGAACTCGCCCGCCGCGCCGCGCGAGAAGATCTCGTCCCGCGCAAGCGCGCGCCCGTCGCGGACCAGCACCGGGCCGGCGGCGAAGGCGCTCACCGCCGCCTCCAGCTCCGCGTCCAGCCCCAGCTCGTGCGACGGCGGGCGGCGCACCGGCTCCTCCGAGTGCGCGAGCACGTGGCGGGCGGGCTCGCCGGTGAGCCACACCAGGGCGCCGCCGACCGGCGGCCGCTGGCCGCGCTTCGCCGCGCCCCAGCCCACCAGCACCTTGCCGGAGAACACCAGCGCCGCCGCGTCGTGCGGCGGGTTGGGCCGCCGCTCCGGCGCGTCCCACGCCAGCCACACCGCGCCGTGCGGCGCGTCCGGCTGGTCCGAGCCCCGGTGCAGCGGCACCGCGAAGCCGCCCACCTCGAGGCGGACCGCCCCGGGCCCGACCATCGCCAAGCGGCCCCCGCCGCGCCCCGACTCGATGAAGCAGGGCCGCTCCACCCAGGGCGGCATCACGAAATCCTCGGAGGTCTTCAGAAGGCCGACCGGCTGGTGCAGCGCCGAGTGGCCGTCCTCGAACTCCTCGGGGAAGTTCAGGAAGAAGCCCGCGGGCAGCGCGGCGATCACGTCGGGCCGCGCCAGCGCCAGGCGCGAGGGCGGCATCGCGGGCAGCCACCGGGCGATCCCCGCGCGCCCCGTCGGGTTGTGCCCGGGCGCCACGAACGCCGGCAGCGGATGCAGCCGCTCCTCGAGCGAGTGCAGGTGCTGCAGCGTCTGGTCCGCGCCGGATTCCGCCGCGAGCGTCCCCGCCACGCGCCAGCCCTCGCTGACCCATGCGTTCAGCAGCGGCGCCGTGCCGACGTAGAGGCGCGGCTCGCGCAGGCCGCCGCTCGTGCGGAACTCCGCGGAGGCCCACCGCGTCGCCCAGTACGCGTCCTCGATCTCCTCCGTGTCGCACAGGTGCGTGTGGTCCAGCGCGAACACCGGTTCCAGGCTCGCCACGTTCGCGTCCGCCTCGATCTCGTTCACGCAGAGGCGCTCCGGGCGGTCGGAGCGCTCCGGGTGGAAGCGCAGGCGGCAGCGGCGCCAGAGGACGCCGGGCGCCAGCTCGCGCTCCTGCTCCTCCTCCACCTCGACCTCGCGCGTGCGGCGCAGGGGTTCGCCCAGCACCGACTCGAGGACTTCCCGCTCGGTGATCATGGGCGCCCTTCGCCGCGCGGCGGGACGCTGATTCCGATGGTGCGCCCGCCGCCGACGGAGACCTCGTCCACCACGCCCATCAGCATCTCGTTGATCGGCGCCTTCTCGATCTTGAAGACCACCGAGGCGAGGCCCGGCGCCGCGCCCATCAGCACCGTGTCGCCCACGCCGGCGCCGACATAGTCGATCGCCATGGTGCCCGGCCCCGCCGGCGCGCCGTCCGGATGGAGCGGCTGCACCAGCAGCAGCGTCCGCGCCTCGAAGGCCGGGAGCTTGTCGCTCGAGACGACGGTGCCGACGACGCGGGCCAGCTTCACGCGAACACCTCGGACGTGCCGTCCTCGCGGTCCAACCGGTCCACCTGCCCGCCGATGGCGCAATCGACCGGCGGCAGATGGTCGCCGGGATGCGCGAACATGGCGTCGCCGCTGCGGACCAGGTAGACGATCTCGCCGCGGTTGCGGTTCGTCGCGTCGAGCGCGACCACGGGCCCGCCCACCGGCTTCAGCGCGCTGTCCAGCGGCTGCACCAGGGCGAGCTTGTACCCCGCCAGCGCCGGATCGCGCTGCGTCGCCACCACCGTCCCGACCACCCGCGCCAAGTCCATCAGCCCGCCACCCCGTCGCCGAGCGCGTTGATGGCGTCGGCGAGGTAACCCGCGCCGAAGCCGTTGTCGATGTTCACGACGGCGATCCCCGGTGCGCAACTGCTCAACATCGTAAGCAGCGGCGCCACGCCGCCCAGGTGCGCGCCGTAGCCAACGCTCGTCGGCACGGCGATGACCGGCGCCTTGACCAGCCCGGCGACCACGCTGGGCAGCGCGCCCTCCATGCCGGCGACCACCACCAGCACCCGCGCGCGGCGCAGCAGGTCGCTCCGCCCCAGCAGCCGGTGCAGCCCCGCCACGCCGACGTCCGCCGCCAGTTCGACCGGGCTGCCGTGGAACTCCGCCGTGAGCGCCGCCTCGCGCGCCACCGGCAGGTCCGTGGTCCCCGCGCAGAGCACCGCGACCAGCCCGCTCCGCCGGGGGACCGGGCGCGGCATGATGCGCAGCAGCCGCGCGTCCTCCGCGTAATCGAGCGGCAACCCCGCCAGCAGCGGCTCCACCTCGCGGAACGCTTCGGCGGAAATGCGCGTGGCGATGACGTTCTGGCCCGCTTCGAGGAGCCGGCGGGCGATGCGGGCTACTTGGTCGGGCGTCTTGCCTTCGCCATAGATCGCCTCGGGGCGTCCGCGGCGCGCCTCGCGGGCGAGGTCGAGCGCCGCGTCGCCGAGCTGGGCCAGCTCGACTTCCGGCAGCCGCGCCGCCGCCTCGGCGGGGGAGAGCTCCCCCCGCGCGACCGCTTCGAACAGGCGTTCGACCGCGCTCAACGGCGCCTCCCGTAGTCCCACGCGAACCACGCGCAGGGGCCGATGAACGGCACCACGAGGATTCCCGTGATCCAGAGGAACTTGTGGGCGAAGGAGAGCGGACGCGAGAGCACCGCGCTGATCGCTAGGATCGCGAGCGCGATGCCGATGGCGAATTTGAGGTCCAAGGGCGCGCCCGCCTTAGCGGAAGATGTCCTTGATGGTTTCCTTCACGGAATCGAAGAAGCCCCCCTCGTGCGCCGGGGGCGCGTCGCCGAACTCCCCGGCCAGCTCCGTCAGCAGCTCGCGCTGCCGCTCCGTCAGCTTCTTGGGCACTTGCACGGCGATGCGCACGTACTGGTCGCCGAACGCCTCCGAGTTGGGCCCGGACGGCATCCCCTTGCGGGGCAGCTTGAAGACCGTGTGCGAGGCGGTGCCGGCGGGGATCTCCAGCTCCTCCTCGCCGTGCAGCGTGGGCACGGCGATCTTCGCGCCGAGCGTCGCCTGCGTGTAGTGCACCGCCCGCTCGAAGAGGATGTTCGCCCCGTCGCGGACGAAGCGTTTGTCCTCCTTCACCTCGATGGCGAGCATCAGGTCGCCGCGCTCGCCCTTGCCGCCGGGGGCGTCCTCGCCCTCGCCGCGCAGGCGGAGCATCATGCCCGAATCGACGCCCTTCGGAATCGTGACGGTGACGGAGCGGCGGCGCTCCGCCAGCCCGCGCCCGTGGCAGGAGTCGCAGACCTGCTCGATGCGCTGGCCGGACCCGCCGCAGACGTTGCACGGCGCCGTGAGGACGAAGAAGCCCTGCTGGACGCGGCGCTGCCCCGCGCCGCCGCAGGCGGAGCAGCGGCCGATCTTCGAGCCCGGCGCGGCGCCGTTGCCCGCGCAGGTCTCGCACACCTCGAGGCGGTTGTAGGAGACCTCGACCTCCTTGCCGGTGAACGCCTCCTCGAGCGTGAGGCGCACGGAGGCGCGCACGTCGCGCCCGCGGGGGCGTCCGCCGCGGCCCTGGCGCCCGCCGAAGAACGCCCCGAACAGGCTGCCGAAGATGTCCTCCACGTCCGAGGCGTGCGTGAAGTCCGACCAGTCGAAGTTGCCGTCGTGGCCGAAGGCCGTCTTCACGCCCTCATGGCCGAAGCGGTCGTAGCGGGCGCGCTTGTCGGCGTCGCTCAGGACCTCGTACGCCTCGCTCGCCTCTTTGAACTTTTCGGCGGCCTCTTCCGAATTCTCGGGATTCCGGTCCGGATGGTACTGCATCGCCTTGGCGCGGAACGCCTTCTTGATCTCGGCCGGGTCGGCGGTCTTCTGGACGCCTAGGACCTCGTAGTAGTCGCGCTTAGCGGTCATGGACACCTTGCAAGTGTAGCCGAATGCGCCGCCCGGAAGCTGTCGGGAAGCCAATCCGGCCCCGGAATCGCTCCCCGGGGCCGGGGACAGGCAACGCGGCGGCAAGCCGGGTGCCAAGCGCCGATTTCCCGTCGCCCGTTTGGCGCGCCCGTTGCCCTCCCAGCCTCACCGAGGGGATTCTCCGTAATCCTCGCGCAATCCAAAGGGGCATCTCCATGACTATCCGCTACCTGATCCTCGGCGCGGTCGCCGGGCTCGCCGTGCTCGGCGGCTGCGCGCGCTACACGCCGCCGCCGCGCGATCCCGAACTCGAGGCGCGCATCATCGCGCTCGAGAACCAGCTCGCCGCCGAGCGCGCCGCGCGCATCGAGCGCGAGAACACCGCGCAGCGCCTGGCGGACACCGAGGCGCAGCTCGCCCGCATCGTCCAGGTCCTCGAACAGTCCGACTCCGCCAAGCCGACGGAAACACCCGTCGCGCCGGACACCCCGGCGACCGCGCCGGTGGTCCTCACCACGCCCGACCCGCGGCTCACCGCCGCCGCCTGGGGGAACTGGCACCGCAACTTCTACAAGAAGTTCGTCGCCAAGCTCGACGAAGCCGCCGCGACCCCCGCTCCGAAGGACGATGTCGGATTCATCGGCGACACGCTGCCGCAAACCCGCTTCCTCGGCCCCACCGGCGAGATCGTCGACCTCGATTCCTTCCGCGGGGAGAAGAACGTGGTGCTCGTCTTCATGCGCGGCTTCTCCGGCAGCGTGTGCATCGGCTGCTCCACGCAGATGGTCTCGCTCGCGCGGCACGCGGACGACTTCGCCCACCGCGACACGCAGGTGCTGATCGTCTACCCCGGCGAGGCGTCCTCCGTGCCGCAGTTCATCAAGGCGGTGCAAAGCCTCGACGGCGGCTTCGAGCTGCCGTACCCGATCCTCCTCGATGTGAACCTCAAGGCGGTGAAGTCCTTCATGATCGAAGGCAGCCTCGCGAAGCCCACCTCCCTCATCATCGACAAGCAGGGCGTCGTCCGCTGGGCCTACGTGGGGAAGCGCTTCGACGACCGCCCCTCGACGATCACGCTGCTCGGCGAACTGGACCGGTTGAACTCGAACTGACCGGCGTTCCGCGCCGCACACCCCGCCGGGCCTAGGTGCCCGTCGGGGTGTTCATTTTGGAGGGGGGATGTGCGGCGATCCGCACGCGTGCGGGTTTCCGCACGGCGTGTTGGGTAAGCAAGGTGGCATCGAGAGCGCCGAGGATCGGTGCTGGAATCTTGCAAGCCTAATCACCACAACAGTCGGTGGTGAATGCGTGGGGGGCGGAGCCGCGGCAGGGCGCTTGCACTAGGCGTCCCGTAGTTACTGGCACACCCGAACGAGGTTGGCAACATGGCTACCCGGAACCGCGCAAACTGCTTCGAGGACGGCGTTTCGACCTATCTCGGCGAAGTCGGCGACCACCCGGTCCTGACCCGCGAGGAGGAGCAGGCGCTCTTCCAGCGCCTCGAAACCGGCGACGACGCCGCGCGCGAGGAGCTGGTGCGCTGCAACCTGCGGTTCGTGGTGAAGATCGCCCTCAAGTACCGCCACTGCGGCGTGCCCCTCGCCGACCTGATCCAGGAAGGGAACATCGGCCTGCTGACGGTGCTCGACAAGTTCGACTGGCGCCGCGGGTACCGGTTCTCGACCTACGCCGCGTTCTGGATCCGGCAGGAGATCCAGGCGGCAGTCCGCCAGCGCGCGAACCTGATCCGCCTCCCGGTGCGCAAGGCGCGCCTCCTCGCCAAGATGGAGGAGCAGTCCAAGGCGTTCGCCATGCGCGAAGGGCGCGAGCCCAACGTCGAGGAACTCGCCGCGGAGCTCGCCGTCGAGGTGGAGAAGATCGAAGCGCTGCTCCCCTTCCGCGACGCCGTGATGTCGCTCGAGGCGGAGCGCTCCGAGGACGGCGCGTGCCTCCTCGACGCGATGTGCGACGAGGGCGCCCCCGCGCCCGGCGACGACCTGCTCGAGGAGGAGCGCTGCCGCCTGGTGCGCGACGCCTTCCGCCACCTGTCGGACCGCGAGCGCGAAGTGGTCTCGCACCGCTACGGCTTCCGCGAGGACGGCCGCGCGCTGAGCCTCCGCAAGACGTCGGCGATCGTCGGCCTCAGCCAGGAAGGCGTGCGCCGCGTCGAGATGCGCGCGCTCGGCAAGCTCGGGCGCCCCGCCGTCTCGGCGCCGCTGCGCGACCTGCTCATCGCCTGAGCGCCCCCCGCCAAAGCTTCATCGCATCAATCCCCGCCCAGCCGCCCCCGCCCTGCCCCGGCGGGGGCGGCGCTTTTCCGCGCCGCGGGCGCATTGCGGCATTCGGATTGCGCGAGGCTTCGAGCGCGCGCGAACCTCCCACGCGTGACACGAGGAAAGAACAGGGATCCGTATGCGACTTCGTTGCTCCTTCTGCGGGCGTGACCAGCACCAGGTGAAGACACTCTTCAAGGGACTCTCGAACCGGGAGTCCTCCGGCAGCGTGTACATCTGCGACGAATGCGTCGTGATGTGCGGCGAGCGGCTGAAGCGCGAGGAACTCGCGCGCGCCGACGAGGAGGCCGTGGATTCGCTCAAGAAGGTGCCGTCCCCCGCCAGCATCAAGGCGCACCTCGACCGCTACGTCATCTCGCAGGAGGAGCCGAAGCGCGCCCTCGCCGTCGCCGTCTACAACCACTACAAGCGCGTGCTCTTCAACTCCACCAGCGACGACGTCGAGCTGCAGAAGTCGAACATCATCCTCCTCGGCCCCACGGGCAGCGGGAAGACGCTCCTCGCGCAGTCGCTCGCGAAGGCGCTCGATGTGCCCTTCGCCATCGCCGACGCCACCACGCTGACGCAGGCGGGCTACGTCGGCGAGGACGTGGAGAACATCCTCCTGCGCCTCCTCCAGGCCGCCAACGGCGACATCGAGAAGGCCCAGCGCGGCATCGTCTACATCGACGAGATCGACAAGATCGCGAAGACCAGCCACAACGTCTCGATCACGCGCGACGTCTCCGGCGAAGGCGTGCAGCAGGCGCTGCTCAAGATCCTCGAGGGCACCATCGCCAACGTGCCCCCGACGGGCGGCCGCAAGCACCCGCACCAGGAATACATCCGCATCGACACCACCAACATCCTCTTCATCGCGGGCGGCGCCTTCAACGGCATCGTCGAGATCATCCGCTCGCGCGTCGAGCAGCGCACCATGGGCTTCGGCGCCGACGTCAAGTCGCGCAACGACCAGAACATCGGCGAGATACTCCAGCAGGTCACCTACCGCGACCTGCTCCGCTTCGGCATGATCCCGGAATTCCTCGGCCGCTTCCCCGTCGTCTGCACGCTCGACAAGCTCGGCACCAGCGAGCTGACGGACATCCTCACGAAGCCGAAGAACGCGCTCGTGAAGCAGTACCAGAAGATGTTCGAGCTCGAAGGCGTCTCGCTCGTGTTCGACGACGACGCGATCGAGGAGGTCGCCAAGAAGGTGATCGACATGGAGACCGGCGCGCGCGGCCTCCGCGCGGTGCTCGAAAGCCTCATGCTCGGCATCCAGTTCTCGCTGCCCGACCGCGCCGCGGAGCTCGCCGAGGTCCGCATCACCCCCGAGGTGATCAGCGGCGGGGCGGAGCCCGTCTTCACGCTCCGCGCGAAGAAGGAATCCGCCTGACGCGGATCAGTTCAGCGACTCGACGCGCGCGAGCACGTCGCGGTAGCCGGCGTCGATGCGCAGCAGCAGCTTGAAGAGCGACAGCGACCGGTCGTGGATCCGCGACTGGTAGAACATGTCGGCGATCTCGTAGATCAGGTCCATCAGCCCGCGCAGCTCCTCCTGGTTGTCGGACAGGGACAGCTGCACTTCCGAAAGCGTCTCCCACGCGACGTCGTAGAGCTTCTTCTGCGCGAAGACGTGGGCGAGCTTCACCTTCGCGCGGCGCGCCGTCGCCGGCTCCCGCGAGGCGCGCTGGTAGAACGTGATCGCGTCGTTCAGGTTCGCGAGCGCCCGCGCGATGTCGCCCAGCTCCTCCAGCGTCTCCGGCGATCCGCGCCCCTCCTCGGTCTCGCGCCGCAAGTGCTCGAAGCGCTTCTTGCCGAGGCCCTTGTCCACCTCCTCGCGGAGCTGCTGCAGCTTGAAGGGCTCGATCTCGGCCGTCTCGAGCTGCTTGAGGTACTGCCGCGCGTCCTCCGGCGTGCCGTGCGTCACCGCCAGCGCGATGATCTGCTGCAGCAGGCCCGCCTCGATCTGCTCGCCGGCCTCCGCCATGCGCAGCAGGAACCGCCGCGCGTTCGCGTAGTTGTCGAGCGCCATGTACGCCTTCGCCAGGAAGCGCCGGCACCCGGCGTCCTCCTTCCCCCCGTTCGCCAGGTAGAGCGAGTAGTACTGGATCGCCTCCGGGTAGAGGCGCTCCGACGCGTGGCATTCCGCCAGCAGCCGCAGCGTGGGCAGGTGGCTCGGGTCCCGCCGCAGGATGCGCTGGACGCTTTCCCGGAGCGTCCCGAGCTGGTTGACGGAGCGCCCGACCATCACCTGCACCGTCTCGAGCGCGTCGTCGAGCCGGCCGCCGCGCACCTGCAGGTCCGCGAGGAAGTCGAGGTACGCGAAGTGGAAGTCCGGATCGTGCAGGTGCGCGAGGAACCGCTCCTGCACATCCGCGCGCAGGCGGTCGTTCAGGTGCAGCAGCCGGTCCGCGTGCGAAAGCGCCCGCTCGACGGGACCGCTGGCGAGCAGCCGGTCCAGGAGTTCCAGCTGGAGCTTGAGGTCGTCGGGCGCGGCGGTGGCGCGGTCGACGAGCCCGGCCAGGTCGGAGGAGAGCTGGGCGCGCTCGACACGGCGGACGAAGTCCTCCGCCTGGTCGCGCAGCGCGTCGGCGAGCGGGTCCTGCGCGAGCACCCAGCGGGCGGCCTCGCGCGCTTCGTCCAGCGCGCCGCGCTCGAACTGGACGCGGGCGAGCAGGATGCCGGAGCGCGGCGTCCTCTTCGAGCGCCGGTGCCACTCGTTGACCACCTCGAGAGCCTCGTCGAAGCGCCCCGTGGCGAGGTAGGCGTCGGCGAGTTCGAACCACGTCTCGGCGTCGGCGGAGCCTTCGTCCACCAGGCGGCGCAGGAGCCTCGCCAGCTTGATCGGCAGGCGCTGCCGCCGGTAGGTGTCGAGCAGCTTCTCGCGCACCGCCTCCTGCGACCAGTCCGCCTCGATGCTCTTCTCGAGCCACTTCACGCGGGCCTCGTGGTTCGCCATGCGTTCCGCCTGGTCCGCCATCAGGTTGAGCGCGGGGACGAACTCGCCGGAGCGTTCCAGGACCGCCTTGGCGATCTTCTGGCTCCCCTTGAAGGGGATGCCTTCGAGGCGGGCGAGGCCGCGCGCGAGGACGACCGCGGCCTCGAAGTCGCCGGCTTCGAGCACGAACAGCCCGGCGCGTTCGAGGAACAGCGGGTCCTCCGGCAGGTCGTTGCCGGCCAGCAGTTCGAGCGCCTCCGCCTGGTGCCCCTGCTCCGCCAGCTCCTCGAAGAGCCCGCGCAGCAGCACCGGGTCGCCGGGGACGAGCCGCTGGAGTTCGCGCAGGTAGTCGAGGTAGCGGTCGGGCAGCTTGCGCTCGCTGGCGAGCTGGCAGAGGCACTCGAGCACGTCGGGGTCGCGCCGTCCCTCGGCGTGCATGCGCTCGAGGATTTCCGCGGCGCGCCCGCGGTCGCCGTTGCGGAAGTCGGCCAGCGCGGTGGCGCGCAGGATTCCGGGCTGGCCCGGCTGGAAAAGGAGGAGCATGCGGCCGGCGAAGAGCGCGAGGGACTCGTTGCCGGCGGCGTCGGCGCGGCGGGAAACCTCTCGCCAGAGGAGCCGGTTGCCGAACTCGAAGCCCGCGACCAGCCCTCCTCCGGCGGCCCCGAGCAGCCCCAGGAACGCGATCGCCGCCGCGTCCGTCCGCGGCGGATCCAGCATCAGGTCCTCGCGGAAGACGATCCACCGCAGCGGCAGCGCCGCCAGCATCGGGATCACCGCGGCGCTGGGGATGGCGATCCGGAGCGGGCGCGACTTGGCTCCGCTGTCGAAGGAGAGCGCGTAGCCCAGCAGCCACGCGAACACGGAGGCGGTCAGCACGCGCCACGCGTTCTCCGCGAGGTCCGCGGGCAGGACGCCGCGGTCCTCGAGGGTGGGAAGCCAGCGCCCGCCGCCGAGCGTGGCGAGGCCCCAGGCGAGCGCCGCTCCCGAGAGCGCCGCCGCCAGCAGCATCAACGCGGTTCCGAGCTGTCTCCGGGTCATAGCCGTCCTGTGGTCCCGCGGTCGCCGCGGGGCGTTCGTCTAGGCGCAATCAAGCGGATGGAGGCTGCGGCGCGGCCGGGCGGGGGACAAAAGGAAATCCCCCGGAGGCGCGGGGCCTCCGGGGGAAAGCGTCCCGCCGGGGCGGGGGGGCATCAGACCTGCTGTTCCTCGTCCGGCGCGGTGGCGTCCACGACGTCCTGGCCGGACTTCTGCTCGTTGTAGTGGATCTCCGCCTTGGCGAACAGGAAGTCGTTCACCAGCTTCACGCGGAGGTCCTCCTTGAACTTGTCCATGGTCTTGTTCGCCTCGAGCTGCGCGCGGATCGCGAGCGGCTTGCGGCCGGAGCGCTCCGCGACGCGGGCGAGCTCCGCGTTCACCGCGTCCTCGGTCACCTCGATGCCGTTCGCCTTGGCGACGGCGTTGGCGATGAAGAAGTTCCGCAGGTCCGTGCGCGTGTTGCTCGCCATCTGGCCGAGGAGCTGCTGGCGCTGCTGCCCGTCCACCTGGTTCAGCGTCATGTTCTGGCTGCGGAGGCGGCGCTCCACGTCCATCACGTTGTTCTGGAAGGCGCGCTCGAGGAGCGACTGCGGCAGCTCGACCTTCGCGCGCTCGCCGATCATGTTGTAGACGCGCGTGAGCACCTCGCGGCGCGTGCGCTCCTCCGCGTTCTCGCGGAGCTGCTTCGCGAGCCGCTCCTTGAGCTGGCCGAGCGACTCCACCTCCGCGTCCACGTCCTTGGCGAACTCGTCGTCCAGGGCGGGGAGGACGCGCCGCTTGATCTCGCGGATCGTGATCTCGTAGTTGATCGTGTGCGAATGCTCGTGGGCCTCTGCGTCGCCCTCGTGCTTCGCCGTGTGCGTGTACGTGTCCTTGATCTGGACCGTCTCGCCGCGCTTGTGGCCGGAGAGCCCGTCGAGGACCGACTTCGGCAGGAACTTCTCGAGCTCCTGCGTGTAGAAGTTCTTGTCGGAGAGGTCGGGGATCAGCATCCCGTGCTCGTTGGTGGCGGCGCAGTCGAACAGCAGGCCGTCGCCGGTCTGGAACGCGTAGTCGCCCTTCGCGGGCTCGTAGGTGGCGTTGCGCGCGCGGAGCTGCTCCAGCGCGGCGGCCACCGTCGAGTCGTCGACGTTCAGCTTGGCGACCTCGACCTTCAGGGCGTCGAGCGTGCCGGCCTCGAGCACCACGTTCGGGCGCACCTCGATGGCGAACTCGACGTGGGTGCCGATCTCCTTGTCGCTATGGAACGACATGAGGAAGGGGTTCCCGAGCAGTTCGAGCCCTTCGGCCTCGGCGGCGAGCTCGGCGAGGCGCGGCGTGATGCGGCGCACCATCTCCTCGCGCGCCTGCTTCTCGAAGCGCTTGTGCACGAGCGCGGCGGGCGCCTTGCCCGGACGGAAGCCCGGCAGCGCGGCGAACTTGACGAACTCCTTCATGATCTCCTTGAGGACCAGCTCCGCATCGGCCTCCTCGACGGTGACCTTGAAGCGCCAGCGCGAGCCGGGGAGCTTTTCCGCGGCGACCTTCGTGAAGCCGAGGGCGCGCGACTTCTTCTCAAGCAGGGCCTCGAGGACCGAGCCCTTTTCCGACTCCGCAACGGCGGTCTGGGACTGATCGGACACGAACGTACTCCTTCGGGGAAAATCCATGGGTTCGCCAGGGGGTCCGCGGGCGGCCTCGGGGCGGCGCGCGGCGACCGGGGCGCGGCATCGCCGCGCGAAGCCCGTCAAGCTAGGAACCCTGCCTCCCGCGCCACAAGCGGAAACGGGCCCCGACCCCGCGCCGCCACGCCGCGCTTGCCTTCCCCCGCGCCCGGCGCGCCCGTTGGACCGGTCCCGCCGGAGGGGGCGCGCAGCCTTGACGAACCTCGACCAAGCACTGGAGGCCGCCCTCGGCTCCCCGCCCGCCGCATCCCGCGCCGTCGGCGGCGGGTGCATCGCCGAAGCCCGGATCGTCGCGCTGGCGGATGGACGGCGCATCTTCCTCAAGACGCACCCCGCGCCCCCGCCCCGCTTCTTCGAGTGCGAGGCCGCCGGCCTCGAAGCGCTCGGCCGCGCCGGTGTCCTCCGAGTGCCCGCCGTGCTCGCCACCGGGCCGGAGGACGCCCCCTTCCTCGCGCTCGAACTGGTGGAGTCCGGCCAGCGCGGCCCGGGATTCCACGCCCGGTTCGGCGCCGCGCTCAACCGCCTGCACCGCGCCACCTCGGGCGGGGCGTTCGGCTTCGCGCACGACAACTACATCGGCGCGACGCCGCAGCGGAACGGCTGGATGGACGATTGGCTCGATTTCCTCCGCGAGCGCCGCTTCCTCCCCCAGCTCGCCCTCCTCGAACGCAACGGCCTCTCGTCCCGGAAGCTCCGCCACCTCACGGACCGCCTCCTCGGGCGCCTGCCGGAGCTGCTCGGCGAGAGCGCCCGGGAGCCGGCGGTCCTCCTCCACGGCGACCTGTGGGGCGGCAACTACCTGGTCGACGAGCGCGGCGAACCGGTGCTGATCGATCCCGCAGCCTACCACGGCCACCGCGAAATGGACCTCGCGATGACGCAGCTGTACGGCGGCTTCCCCGGGAGTTTCCTGCAAGGCTACGACGAGGAGTGGCCGCTCGCGCCCGGCTGGCGCGAGCGCATGCCGATTTACCAGCTCTACCACATGCTGAACCACGCCAACCTCTTCGGCGCGCACTACCTCGAGCAGGCGCTGGCGACGCTGGCCGAATACTCCTAGCCCGGCTACCGTTGCGCCGGCGCGCCCGTGTCGCTTGGCGTGATCCTTGCCCCGCCGGAGCCGAGCCGTACGGACTGCTCGCGAGACCCGCACCTCCAAGGCCAACCCTGTGATCAAGAGCGCCCGGCCCGTCCTCGTCACGCTCTTCTTCGTCGCGATGATGGGGCTCCTCTTCCGCGACCACGTCCTGCCCTCGCTCATGCAGGGCGAACGCCTGAATGTCGACTCGACGCTGGTGCAGGACGCCTGGGCGGACCGCGACGATTTCCTGGCGGTGCGCTTCTCGGGGCAGGAGCGGGGCGGCCTGCGCATCAACTCGACGCGGATCGAGGAGGACCCGCCGCGGTACCTCTTCACGGCGCAGCTCTCGATCCGGACCCCCTTCCTCAGCGGCACGCTGGTCGCCGCCGCCACCGCGAACCGCCGCATGGAACTGGAGCAGTTCGAGGCCACGGTCGATGTGCCGCGCCTCCGCGGTCCGGACGACGCCGAGGGCGCGCCGCTCGCCACCGTGAGCGGGCGCGTCGCCGGCCCCGAGCTGCTCGTGCGCTTCGAGGACGCCCAGGGCGAGCGGTTCCTCCGCCAGCCGCTCCTCGCCCCGATCCGCCTCGCCGACTCGCTCGAGACGTCGCTCTTCCAGGTGATGCGCAAGCCGGGCCAGGTGTTCCGCGTCGATGTGGTCGACCCGCTCTTCGGCGGCCAGCCGGACGCCGCGCTGGTCACCTTCGAAGGCGTGGAGGATGTCGAGCTGCCCCCGCACCTCAGCGCCGGCGAAGGGGCGGCGGACGACCGCATGGCGCCCGCGTCGAAGTTCAGCGTGCTCCTCGGCCCCGTCGACTCCAGCTACTGGATGCTCGACAGCGGGCGCGTCTACCGCCGCGAGATCCGCCTCGTGTCGCGCAACCAGTCGGTGCTGCGCGCGTCGCAGCGCAATACCGCGCCGCTGCTCGTGCTCACGCTGGAGGACCCGCTCCGGATGCGCGAGCGCTACCCGGCCTTGCGCCAGCTACCGCCGATCCCGGACGTGGAGGCGGCGGGCCTGATCGGACCCGCCGGCAAGATACCGCCGAACGCCGGCGGCTTCCTCGCCCTGCTGAAGGGAACCCCGCTCGCACCCGCCATCGACGAACCCGACCCCGCCGAGGAGCCGTGACCCGGTGCTCGAACTGGAAAACCTCTCGAAGACCTACGACGAGTTCCTCGCGCTCGAGGACCTCTCGCTGACGGTGCCGCCGGGCGAGTTCTTCTGCTTCCTCGGCCCCAACGGCGCCGGCAAGACGACCACCATCAAGATCATCACCGGACTCCTGCGCCCCACCAAGGGATGCGCCCGCATCGACGGGCGCGACATCCAGCGCGACCCCATCGAGGCGAAGCGCCGCATCGGCTACATCCCCGACCAGCCCTACCTCTACGAGAAGCTCAGCGGACGCGACTTCTTCCACTTCGTCGGCAACCTCTTCGAGATCCCCCGCGCCGAGCGCGAGGCCTCCATGAAGCACTACTTCGAAGTCTTCAGCCTCTCCGCCGTCGCCGACACGCTGATCGAGAACTACAGCTTCGGCATGCGCCAGAAGCTCTGCTTCTCCGTCGCGCTGATGCACCGGCCGAAGCTCCTCGTGGTCGACGAGCCCATGGTGGGGCTCGACCCGCGCAGCGCGAAGACCGTCAAGAACCTGCTGAAGGACTTCTGCCGCAACGGCGGGACGGTCTTCCTCAGCACGCACCTGCTCGCGATCGCGGAGGAGCTGTGCGACCGCATGGGCATCATCACGCGCGGCAAGCTCCGCTACATCGGCACCGTCGACGGCCTGCGCCAGTCCATGGAGCGCTCCGGCAACCTCGAGGAGCTGTTCCTCGAGCTGACCGCGGACGGCGTGACGGACGATTCGCAGTCGCCGTTCCTCCAGCAGCCGGCGGCGGAGTAGCGCGCGCCATGTCCGCCAGCGCCGCCGCCGCCGCGCCACCCCCGCCGAAGGCCGTCCGCGAGTCCACCGCGGCGGAGCGCCTCCACACGCGGCTCGTCCTGGGCGCGAAGTTCCGCATGGCGGACAACGCGCTGCGCAACATCCGCCGCCACATGTACATCCACCTCGGCGTCGGCCTCGCCACGCTCTTCGGGATGCTGGGCCTCGGCTCCATGCTCTTCTACGGCCTCTTCCGCTACCTCATGCGGCAGGACGTCTTCGGACCGATCCTGATGGACCGGCTGGTGGACCTCGTCATCCTGATCTTCTTCTCGCTGCTCGTCTTCTCGAACCTGATCATCACGCTCTCCACCACCTACCTGTCGAAGGAGGTGGAGTTCCTCATGGGGCAGCCCGTCTCGCGGCAGGCGATCTTCCGCATGAAGCTGCTCGAGACCGTGCTCTACAGCTCCTGGGCGTTCGCGCTGCTGTCGCTGCCGCTCTTCGCGAGCTACGGCGTCTCGCGGCACGCGGTGTGGTACTTCTATCCCCTCGTCGTCGTCGCCGTGGCGCCCTTCCTCATGATCCCCGCGTCGCTCGGCGCGATCGTGACGATGTTCCTCGCGGCGTTCTTCCCCGCGCGCAAGACGCGCACCCTCTGCATCGTGCTGGGCCTCGTCTCGATGGGCGCGTCGGTGCTGGTGGGGCGGATGCTGGGCATCGGCCGGCTGCTGCGCAGCGCCGACGAGCAGCAGTTCGACCAGATCCTCACGGTGCTCTCCGTCGGCAACATGCCGCTGCTGCCGAGCGCCTGGCTCGGCAACGCCCTCCGCGCCATCGGCCCCGCCGACTCCGCCGACGTGGACCTCGCGCAGTACGCCTACTGGACCGCGATGCTGCTGGCGACCGGGCTGTTCCTGCTCGAGACCACGCGCTGGCTGGTGCCCCGGCTCTACTACCGCGGCTGGACGCTCGCCAAGGACACCGCCATGGCGCCGCGCAGCGAGGCCGACCTCTCCCGCGCGCCCGCCTTCTCGCGCATCGATTCGCTCCTCGAGCGCTTTCCCGGGCCGGTCGCCGGGCTGCTCTCCAAGGACCTGAAGACCTTCTGGCGCGACCCTTCCCAATGGACGCAGATCGTCATCCTGGTCGGGCTCATGACCGTCTACATGATGAACCTGCGCGGGGCGGCCCGGTCGCAGGCCGCTGTCGAGTTCATCGTCAACGAATGGAAGTCGATCCTGGTCCTCTTCAACCTGGCGGCGAGCTGCTTCATCCTGTCGATCCTCACCACGCGCTTCGTCTACCCGATGCTCTCGCTGGAGGGGCGCGGCTTCTGGACCGTGGGACTCGCGCCGATCCCGCGCACGCGCATCGTCTGGCAGAAGTACGTCCTCTGCCTCGCCGGATGCCTCGTGGTGAGCCACACGCTCACCGCAATCTCGAACGCGGTCCTCGAGGTGGACCCCGCATACATGCTGCTCACGCACGGAATGGTCACGGTCCTTTCGGTTGGGCTCACCTCGCTTTCCGTCGGGCTGGGCGCGATCGTGCCGAACTTCACCGAGGACAACCCGGCGCGCATCGCGAACGGGCTGGGCGGCACGCTGAACGTGATCCTCTCGCTGCTTTACATCGGCGTCGGCGTGTGGTTGCTTGCGGTTCCCATCCATTTCGTGCCCCGCTCCGAATGGGCCGGCGCACTGTGGGAGCGGTTCGGAGCGCTCTACGTGGCTGTTGTCGCGCTGATGCACGCGGCGGTGATCCTGGTGCCGCTCCGGCTGGGTCTCCGCCGCTGGGCCGCGCACGAGTTCTGACCGCAATCCCGACCCCGAGGTCGCATCCCATGCCCGAAACCTCCGCCGCCACCGAGCTGGTGATCCGCATCGTCCGCGGCGAGGCGCCTCCCCGCGCGCTCGAAGGGCTCGGCATCGCCATGGAGCGGCAGGGCAGCCGCTGGAAGCTCGACAACGCCGCGGGCCTAACCGCGCACCCCACGATCCGGGACCTCGCCCACGGCGTCGACCGCTACGCCACCGCGCCGGAAGGCGAGCGCAAAGAGTGGGCGTCGCTCGTCATGGGCGCCTCCGGCGTGTTCAACTTCGAAGGCATCGGCGCCGACCCCGCGGGCCACCTCCTCCTCTGCTCCATGCTCGATATCGCACTGGGCGACGAGCCGGACCGCCGCGCCCTCGAGCTCGCCAAGCTTATCGTCGCCAAGTCGAAGTAGCCGCCTCCCGTGGCCCAACCCGGCGGACGCGCCGCGACTCCCCACGCCATCGCCGCGCTGGCGCTGCTCCTCCTCTTCGCCGCCTTCATCAAGCTGCCCCGCCTCGCCAACCTCGACAGCATCTGGATCGACGAGTACGGCACGCTGGCGCAGGCGGTGCTGCCGCGCGCCGAGATGATCGACAACCTCTCGCGCGACACGCTGCCTCCCGCGTCGTTCCTGATCCTGCGGGGCTGGATCATCCTCGGAGAGCGTCTCGGCGCCGAGCCCGCCCTGTGGGCGCGCCTTTTCGGACTCCTCTTCTGGCTGCCGATGATTCCCGCGGCTTTCCTCCTCGCACGACCGCTCCTCGGCGCGCCCGGCGCCTGGCTCGCGCTGCTCGCCGTCGCCATCTCGAGCCCCATGACCGACTCGACGCAGGACATCCGCGCCTATGCGATCGTGGTGCCCGGGGCGCTGGTGCTGCTCCTGCTCCTGCTCAGGGCCGCCGCCGGCGCCTCGGAGGCCGACACGCGCTGGCCGCGGCAGGCGGCCTTTTGGAGCGCCTACGCCCTTCTCGGATCGCTCTGCCTCTGGTCGCACCAGCTCGCCGCGTTCTGGCTGGCGGTGCTCGGCGCGGGCTGGTTCGCGGCGCTCGCCGGCGTCCCCGCGGAGCGCCGCCGTCCCTTGCTCGCCTGCGGCTTCGCGGCGCAGGCCGCCATCGTCGTCGGCTTCCTGCCCTGGGTGCCCGAGATCCTCCTCCAGCGCCGCCTCCACATCGACCAGGGGACCGCGTGGATGACCCCCGCGACGCTCTCCGAACTCTACTCGGTCTTCGCCTGGTGGCTCCCGGTCGGGCGGGTGTTCGACCGCTGGACCGGCGCCGCCACGCTGCTGCCGCTCACCGTGCTGCTGGTCCCGGCCCTGGCGCTGCGGTTCCTTCCCGCCCGCGACGGCGCGGCGGAGCAGGCGCCCGCGGCCGCGCGGGCCGCCGGCGCGAGCCTGCTGCTCGCCGCCGCCTACGTCGTGCTGACCTGGTTCATCGCCGCGCTCGAGATCGCCCGCACGTTCCACGGGCCGCGCTACACGTTCCTCGCGGCGGGCCCGTTCGCGTTCGGCATCGTGGCGATGGCCGTCGCGGCGTCGCGCGGACGGTCTCCTTGGCTGGCGTGGGCGCTTGCGGCCCCGCTGCTCGCCGCCTCGTTCCTCGGGGCCAACGCCGTCGCGCGCCAGGAGCACCACGCCGGGAGCGCGGGCTACCTCAAGAACGCCCAACCCCCCTTCGATCCCGCGACGCCAGTTTTCGTCGTGCCCGCCAACCTCTTCCAGTATCTCGCCCCAGCGCTCGACGGGTGGAACGCGCACCCGGGCACCGCGCTCTCGACCTGGGCGGAACCGGTCGAGCGGCTCATCGTCTTCGAGGCGTCGCCGTTCCCCTTCGACAAGCAGCCGGAAGACCTCCTCGTGCTGGAGCGGCTGCTCAACGCCCGGCTCGGCGAAGCGCAGAAGCGGCGCGCTCTGCCGCAAGGCGGCATGGCGCTCGCCCACGCCACGGTGATCGAGAACCCGCGCGTGGAAGAGTTTCCCACCCTGTTCGCCAACGGCCCGCTTCCCGTCCCCCACGACACCCCGCCGGGTGCGGCATGCACAGCCTTCCCCGAGGGCCAGCGGCACCGCGACGGATGGTCGGTGATCGAGATCGACCGCGACGGCCGCAGCTACCGCTGGGGCACCGGGTACAAGACGCTCACCCTGCGCTTCGACGGCGACGTGAAGCAGCCCGGCGACTACGTCGCGCGGATCCGCTACTTCCGCCAGCCGTATCCGAAGGAAACGGTGCCCATCGAGTACTGGTACCGTGGCGTTCCGCGCGTCGTCGAGATGCCCGCCGGCGCGGGGACCGTCGACCTCCCGCTCCGCATCGACGAGCCGGACGCGGCGCCCGAGCTGCGCATCATCACGCCGGATTGGCGCCCCGGCGACTTCATCCCCGGCGACCCCGACGGACGGCGGCTGACGTTCCTCTTCCAGGCGGCGTGGATCGAGCGCGCCCCGTAGCGGCTCAGTCCGCGCCCGGCGGGCGGCCGTCGAAGAGCAGCACCAGCGGCGCGCGCTCGAATCCCGAACGGTGCCACGCGGCGAGCGGCTCGCGGCGTCCGGCGATCAACCACTCCGAATTCCCCCAGAACCCCTTCCGGTCCTGCACCAGGTGCGCGTCGTACGGCGGCGGGCCGTCGAACACGATGTCGGTGCGCAGAATCCCCCAGGACTGCAGGATCGCGAAGGCGTCCCCCTGCAGGGCGAGCGTCTTCACCCGGGCGCCCGGCGGCACCGATTCGTTGAGACTGTCAAGCACCTCGCGGTCCAGCGCGTCGCCCCAGAAGGTGCGCTCGAAGGCGAACTCGCCGTCCCGGACGCCGAGCGCGCGCGCGGGCAGGTTGTGGAACGAGAGCGGGAACGGGTTGAGATGGCCAGGAAGCGCGTTGGCCGCGAGGGCGGCGGCGAGGAGCCCCGCCCCCACGCGGCGGCGCGCCTGCGCAAGCCCGCCGAGCCACGGCCCGAGCCCGCGCGCCGCCAGCAGCACCGCCGGCGCGAAGGCCGGCAGGAACAGCCGGATGCCGTCGTAGCGCGGCGTGCCGGGCAGCGACGCCGCCGCCATCGGTCCCGCGGCCGCAAGCAGCAGCAGCAGGTCCGCGCGGTCGATGCGGCGCCTCCCCAGGTGCCGGCGGAGCCGCAGGCCGATGCCCCCGGCCACCGCCGCCAGCCACCACACGGGCGCCGTCGCCGCCAGCATCGTCCAGGGATACAGCGGCGTGAGCGGCTCGCCGCCGAGGCCGCGGCGCTCCCACAGGAACCACACGGTGTAGTGCGCGTGCGCGAAGGCGAAGTCGCGGTACTCCGCCAACCGCGCGGCGGTCCCGTGCCACATCCACGGCCACAGCGCGAACGCCAGCAGCGGCGGCAGCAGCACGATCATTGACACAGTCAACAAGTCGCTGCCGCGCGGCGCTCCCGGACTCCGCCGCGAGAGCGCCGGCGCCGCCAGCGTCCACGCGGCGAACGCCACGAGGAGCACCAAGCCGTTCACCTTCGTCGCCAGCGCGAGGCCCAGGACGGCCGCCACCGCGAGCGCCCGCCGCCCGTAGGCGCCTCCGGTGCCGAGCCACAGCGCCAGCGCCACCAGCATCGCCATGGGCGTCTCGGACGCGGCCAGCTGCGCGTGCCCGAACAGCACCGGGTGCGCGGCGTAGAGCGCCGGGGCGAGCAGTGCGCGCTCCGCACCGAGCCATCGCCGCGCCGTGGCCCACAGCAGCCAAAGCGTCGCCGCGAAGCACGCCGCCGGCAGCAGCCGCAGCCGCCACAGCGTCGCGGGGGAGCCCTCGTCCCCCGCGAGCGCGAGCGCGCCGAGCCACTTCAGCAGCGGCGGCAGCTCGTTGATGCGCTCCCAACCCGCGCGGATTCCCGCGCCGGAGAGCGCGGCGCCGGGATCCTGCAGCAGCATCACGACCCACCCCCGGACATCGAGGAACGTGGGGTAGTAGTACGCCTCGTCCCAGGTGAGCCCCGGCGCGCGCAGCAGCATCGCCGCGTAGGGCAGCAGCCCCAGCGCCGCCGCGAGCAGTCCGCACCGCGCGGCGCGCGTCACGGAGCGGCGTCCAGCAAGGGGAACGGCTCCGCGCGCCTCGACCACCCGGACGTGGCGCGGCGCTCCTCGAACCAGCGGCGGTGGCGCTCGAGGCGGTACGGCTTCAGTTCCACCGGCAGTGTGCCGCGCACCTCGATGCCTCCGAGCGTCGGCGCGCAGGAGATCGCGCGGAACCGCACGCCCGCCGCCGCGGCTTCGCGCGCGGCCCCGGCGAACGCGGGATCGTGCAGGTCGCTGGGGCGGATCGCGCGGATGTCGGCGCGCTGCGCGGTGAAGAGCACCGTCGCCCGCGCGCCCGCGGCGGCCTCGCGCGCCAGCTCGCGCAGATGCCCCGTGGCGCGCTCGCTCACGCTGTCGGGGAAGTAGCCGCGCCCGTCCGGGTAGGCAAGGTGGCAGTTCTTCACCTCGACGAAGTGCGGCCGCCCGCCGCGCTCCTCGAGCAGGAAGTCCACGCGCGAGCGTTCGCCGTAGCGCGCCTCCGCGCGGAACGCCCGCCACGCCGCGAGCCCCGGCACCGCGCGCGCCTCGATGCACGCCGCCACGATCCGGTTCGGCATCGACGTGTCGCAGCCCACCAGCACGCCGTCCTCCTCGACCATGCGCCACGTCCACTCGAGCGCGCGCCCGCCGCCGGGGTGGTGCGAGACCCACGCGCGCGCGCCGCGGATCACGAGCGCCTCCATGCGCCCCGTGTTCACGCAGTGCGCGGTCGCGACGCGGCCGCCGGGCAGCTCGATGTCGGCGAGGAAGCGGTTGCGGCGCCCCAGCAGACGCCCCTCCACGAGCGGCGCGGGCCAGGGCACTCGGACTGGGAAGGGCACGCGGGGCTCCGATCAGTCCCGGGGGACGGGCTCGAAGCTCTCCGATCCGTGGCGCAGGAGCAAGAACGGCGCGCGCGCGGGGAGCCGCGGGCGGATCTCGCGGAAGGCGGAGCGCTCGATCTCCGGCGGCACGTCCGGCGCCGTCCGCGAGAGCACCACCGCGGCGACCGGCACGCCGCGCGACGCGAGCGCCTCCAGCGTGAGCAGCATGTGGTTGATCGCGCCGAGGTGCGTGCGCCCCACCACCAGCGCCGGAACGCCGAGGTCCGCCACCAAGTCGGCGAACGTGCTCTTGCGCGAAAGCGGCACCAGCGCGCCGCCGACGCCCTCGATCAGCAACGGCATGCGCTCTTCGCGCGCCGCCTCCGCCAGCGATCCAAGCCTGCGGCGCAGCGCTCCCAGCGGCAGCTTGCGCCCCTCGAGCAGCGCCGCGCTGACCGGCGCCATCGGCTCGCGGAACGCGAGGAGGGGCTGCGCGGGATCGACGCCGGCGCCGCGGAGGAACGCGCGGGCGTCCTCCTCCATCGCCGCGTGGAGCGCGAGCGCGTCGTCGTGGCGCCACACGCCGTGCGCGAATTCGCCGCCGCTCGCGACGGGCTTCACGGCGGCGGCCGCCAAGCCCTCGCGCGCGGCGCTCCGCAGCAGCGCCACGCAGCAGCGCGTCTTCCCCGCGTCCGTGTCCGTGCCCGTCACGGCGAGCACGCCGTGCCGGCGGAGCAGCTTCGCGATCATACGCCGGCCCCCTCGCGCGGAGCGGCGGCGCCTTCGAGGCGCTCGCGCGCGTCGTGCGGCACCACCCAGCGGAATCGCGGCAGCTCCGCCTCCCACGCGGCGAGGAGGCGCGCGGCGAGCGCCGAGCCCGTCTCGCGCGCGTGCTCCTCGATGAGGGCGCGGAGGCGCTCCGCGGCGGCGCCCGCCACCGGTTCGATGGCGACCGTCTCGCGGTTCGCGCGGATCTCGAGGAGGTCCCCGGGGTCGTGGACGAAGGCTTCGCCGCCCGTCATGCCGGCGCCGAAGTTGCGCCCGAAGGGCCCGAGCACCGCCACCGCGCCGTTCGTCATGTACTCGCAGCAATGGTCGCCGGCGCCCTCGACGACGGCGGTGGCGCCGGAGTTGCGCACGGCGAAGCGCTCGCCCGCGCGTCCGCTCGCGAAGAGCCGGCCCCCGGTCGCGCCGTAGAGCGTCGTGTTGCCGATGATGACGTTCTCCTCCGCGGCGAAGGGCGCGCCGCCGGGGGGCGCGATGGCGATGAGGCCCCCCGTCATGCCCTTGGCGACGTAGTCGTTCGCCTCGCCCGCGAGCCGCAGCTCGAGGCCGCGCACGCAGAAGGCGCCGAAGCTCTGCCCCGCGGTGCCGCGGAAGTCCACCGCGATGCCGGCGCCGTCCCCCAGCCCGTCGTTGCCGTGCAGGTAGGCGATCTCGCCGGCGAGCCGCGCGCCCACCGCGCGGTCCGTGTTCTGGATTTCCGCGGAGAGGCGCGCGCGCCCCTCGCGTTCGACGATGATGTCGTGCGCGTCGACGATCAGCGCGTCGTCGATGCGGTTGTTCTCGTGGGCGCTGCGGTTGTGCGCGCGCACGCGGCGGCGGGGGCGCTTCACGTCGGGGTCGATCGGCGACAGGATCGGCGACAGGTCGAGCCGCCCCGCGCGGGGCAGCTCCGGACGCCCGACCTGCCGCAGCAGGTCCACGCGCCCGATCAGCTCGTTCAGCGAGTCGTACCCGAGCCGCGCCATGAGCTGGCGCGTCTCGGCGGCGACGAACTGGAAGTAGGCGATCAGGTTCTCCGGCGCCCCCTGGTACTTCGCCCTCAGCTCCGCCTTCGACGTCGCGATGCCGACGGGGCAGGTGTTCATGTGGCACTGGCGCGCCATCACGCAGCCGAGCGCCACCAGCGCGGCGGTGCCGAAGACGTACTCCTCCGCGCCGAGCAGCGCCGCCACCAGCACGTCGCGCCCCGTCCGCAGGCCGCCGTCCGTGCGGAGCGTCACGTGCCCGCGGCGGTTGTTGTGCACCAGCACCTGGTGCGCCTCCGCGAGGCCGAGCTCCCAGGGCGCGCCCGCGTGCTTGATGCTCGAAAGGGGCGAGGCCCCGGTGCCGCCGTCGTGGCCGCTGATGTGGATGATGTCCGCGGCGGCCTTCGCCACGCCCACCGCGATCGTGCCGACGCCCGCGGAGGCCACCAGCTTCACGCAGACGCGCGCCCGCGGATTCACCGCCTTCAGGTCCGAGATGAGCTGCGCAAGGTCCTCGATCGAGTAGATGTCGTGGTGCGGCGGCGGGCTGATCAGCGTCACGCCGGGCGAGCTGTGCCGGATCCGCGCGATCTCCCCGGAGACCTTGTGCCCCGGTAGCTGGCCGCCTTCGCCGGGCTTGCTGCCCTGCGCCATCTTGATCTCGAGCACCTTCGCGCGCACCAGGTACTCCGTCGTCACGCCGAAGCGCCCGCTCGCCACCTGCTTGATCGCGCTGTTGGCGCTGGTGCCGTCCTCGCGCGGGTGGAAGCGCTCCGGGTCCTCGCCGCCCTCGCCGCTGTTGCTCTTGCCGCCGATCATGTTCATCGCGACGGCCAGCCCCTCGTGCGCCTCGCGGGAAAGCGAGCCGTGGCTCATCGCCGCGGTGCAGAAGCGCTTCATGATCGACTCGACCGGTTCGACGTCGTCCAGGTCGAGCGGGTCGCGGTCCGGCGCGAACTCGACGAGGTCGCGCAGGTTCACGACGTGGCGCCCGTTCGACTCGTCGGCGAAGCGCTTGTACTCGTCCGCCTCGCCCTTGCGCACCGCGTTGTGGAGCGCCTTCACCACCGGCGGATTGTACGCGTGGTGCTCCCCCTTCGAGCGGTAGGTGAAGAAGCCGGCGCTCTCGAGGCGCGCCCCGCCGCCCGCCTCCAGCGCCGCGCGGTGGAACGCGAGGTAGATCTCCGCGACGTCCTCCAGCGTGATGCCGCCGAGCGGCGAGTGCGTGCCCGCGAACGCGAGCTGCAGCAGGTCGCGCGAGACGCCCACCGCCTCGAACACCTGCGCGCCGATGTAGCTCTCCAGCGTCGAGACGCCCATCTTCGACATGATCTTCTTCAGCCCGTCCTCGAACGCGTGCGCCGCGTTCGCCACGCCGGCGGCGCGGTCCACGCCGTCCAGCAGCGCCGGCGTCCGCTCGAGCACGTGCTCCAGCTCCTCGTACACCAGGTGCGGATGGACCGCGCTGGCGCCGTAGCCGAGCAGCGCCGCCAGCAGGTGCGTGGTGCGCACCTCGCCGCTCTCCGCGACGATCGACACGCGCGCGCGAAGCCCCTCGCGGATCAGGAAGTGGTGCAGCGCCCCGACCGCGAGCAGCGCCGGCACCGGCGCCACGCCGCCGTTCATCGCCCGGTCCGTCAGCAAGAGCACCGTCGCCCCGCGGAGCGCCGCGGCCCGCGCCGTGTCGCAGATGCGCTCCAGCGCCCGCGCCAGCCCCCGCGCGCCGTCCTCCGCCGCGAACGTGGCGTCGATCCGCTGCGCCTTCAGCGCTGGGTGGCGCGCCGACTCCAGCCACTCCATCCGCGCGGGCGTCAGCACCGGCGACGGGATGCGGACCATCTCCGCGTGCTCCTCCCCCTCGGAGAGCAGCGGGCGCCGCCGCCCGAGGTTCACGAAGAGCGACATGGCGACATGCTC
Source organism: Candidatus Sumerlaeia bacterium (assembly GCA_033764015.1). Classification (GTDB taxonomy): domain Bacteria; phylum Sumerlaeota; class Sumerlaeia; order SLMS01; family JANRJK01; genus JANRJK01. Next base: position 28,316 of record JANRJK010000012.1, read on the forward strand.
GCGGATCGGATCGATCGGCGGGTTCGTCACCTGCGCGAAGCGCTGCTTGAAGAAGTGGTCGAGCGGGCGCGGCAACATGCTCAGCACCGCGAGCGGCGTGTCGTCGCCCATGGAGCCGACCGCCTCCTTGCCGCTCTTGAACATCGGGTGGAGCAGCCGCGAAAGGTCCTCCTGCGTGTAGCCGAGCATCATCTGCCGCTGCGCGAGCGGGAGGCTCGGGGCGGCCCCGGCGCGCCCGGCGGCCTCCGGGAGCGCGGCGGGCATCTCGAGCTGCCGCGCCCGGAGCCACTCGCGCCACGGGCGGCGGGCGGCCAGCTCCGCCTTGATCTCGCCGTCGTGCAGCAGGCGCCCCTGCGCCAGGTCCACGGCGATCATGCGCCCGGGGCCCAGGCGGCCCTTCTCCACCACCTCGTCGTCGTCCAGGTTCAGGATGCCGACCTCGGAGCCGAAGACGATGTGGCCGTCCGCGGTCACCTTGTAGCGCGCGGGCCGGAGCCCGTTGCGGTCCAGCGCCCCGCCGACGTAGCGACCGTCCGCGAACACCAGCGCCGCGGGCCCGTCCCACGGCTCCGCCACGCAGGAGTGGTACTGGTAGAAGGCGCGGAGGTCGTCCGAGAGCTCGGGGTCGTGCTCCCACGCCTGCGGCACGAGCATCCGGACCGCGTGCAGCACGTCGCGCCCGCCCATCACGAGCGCCTCCAGCACGTTGTCCAGCGCGCCGGAGTCGGACATGCGGGGCTGCACCAGCGGGGCGAGCCGCGACGCGCGGCGCCCGAGCAGCGGCGACTCGAGCTCCCGCTCGCGCCCGCGGATCGAGTTCGTGTTCCCGCTCAGCGTGTTGATCTCCCCGTTGTGCCCCAGCACCCGGTACGGGTGCGCGAGGCGCCACTGCGGGAAGGTGTTCGTCGAGTAGCGCTGGTGGAAGACCGCGAAGGACGTCGCGAAGCCGGGGTCGCTCAGGTCGTCGTAGAAGGCCCGGAGCTGGGGCCCCACGAACATCCCCTTGTAGACGATCGAGCGGCAGCTCATGGAGCAGATGTAGAATCCCTGCAGCTTGCGCGCCTCCGCGGACGCCTCGACCGCCTTGCGGCACAGGTAGATCGTGCGCTCGAACTCCTCCTCGGACATGTCCCCCGGCGCGCCGAACAGCACCTGCTCGATGTCGGGACGCGAGGCCGCCGCCGTGTCGCCGATGGCGCCTTCGTCGATGGGCACCTTCCGCCAGCCCCAGAATTCGAGCTCGTTGTGGCGCAGCGCCTCCTCGACGATCAGGCGCGCCTTCTCCCGCGCCATCATGTCCTGCATCGGGAGGAACACCATGCCGACCCCGAACAGGTCGTCGTGCCCGAGGCGCACGCCCTGGCGCGAGAGGTGCGGCTCGAAGACGCGGCGGGGGATCTGCGTCAGGATTCCCGCGCCGTCGCCGGTGCGCGCGTCCATGTCCACCGCGCCGCGGTGCGTCAGGTTCTCGAGCGCGCGCACCGCCAGCTCCAGGATCCGCGGCGAGGGCGCCCCGTCGATCCGCGCCACGAAGCCCACGCCGCAGGCGTCCCGCTCGTCCTCCGGGCGGTACAGCGGCGGGGCGTTGTGCAGGGGATCGTGTCGGTCGGTCATCGGGGGACGTCCAGTCTCGGCGCGCGCGCCTTTCGATGATGCCATCGTCGCCGGTGCGGGAATCCATCGAAACCGCAATCAGCCGATAAAGCGTTTCCCCCGCGCGGAACCCTAGGTTGGCAAACGCCGCGCCGCGCGCTTGACTGGTGCCCCGCACCCGATGCAACGCCACGCCGCCGGAGATGGTCCCATGCCCAAGCTCGACTACGATCCGGGCGACTTCTTCGACGAGTACTTCGGCCCCGGCAACGAGCCGCGCCCCCACGTCGAGCCGCTCCTGCAGCGCATCGAAAGCCTCGCCGACGGCGAGCTGCTCCGCCGCCAGCGCACCGCCGAGGCCGCGCTCCACCGCATGGGCATCACCTTCACCGTCTACGGCGACGAGGGCGGCACCGAGCGCATCTTCCCCTTCGACATCCTGCCGCGCATCGTCAAGGGCTCCGAGTGGCGCCGCCTCGAAGCCGGCCTCCGCCAGCGCATCCAGGCCCTCAACCTCTTCCTCCAGGACATCTACTCCGACCGCCGCATCATCAAGGACGGCGTCGTCCCGGAGGAGCTGGTCCGGAGCTGCAAGACCTACCGCCCGCAGTGCGAGGGCCTCAGGCCGCCGCAGGGCATCTGGTGCCACGTCACCGGCACCGACCTGGTCCGCGACAAGGACGGCGCGATGTACGTGCTCGAGGACAACCTGCGCACGCCCTCCGGCGTCTCCTACGTCCTCGAGAACCGCCAGGTGCTCAAGCGCACCTTCCCCTACGTGTTCAAGGCGCTCGACGTGCGCCCCGTCGACGACTACCCGACGCGGCTGCTCGAGACGCTCACGCAGATCGCGCCGCCCGGCGTCGAGAACCCGACCGTGGTGCTCCTGACGCCGGGCATCTACAACTCCGCCTACTTCGAGCACTCCTTCCTCGCGGGCCAGATGGGAGTCTACCTGGTGGAAGGCAGCGACCTGATCGTCCGCGACGGCTTCGTCTACATGAAGACCACCATGGGGCCGAAGCGCGTGGACGTGGTCTACCGCCGCATCGACGACGACTTCCTCGATCCGCTGGCGTTCCGGCAGGATTCGCTGCTCGGGGTGCCGGGCCTGATGGAGGCCTACCGCGCCGGGCGCGTGTCGCTGGCGAACGCCCCCGGCTGCGGCGTCGCCGACGACAAGGCCGTCTACGCCTACGCGGAGCGCATCATCAAGTACTACCTCGCGGAGGACGCGATCCTGCCCAACGTGCCGACGTTCATCTGCGCCGAGGAGAAGGACCGCGACCACACGCTCGCCAACCTCGACAAGCTCGTGGTCAAGTCGGTCAACGAGTCGGGCGGCTACGGGATGCTGATCGGACCGCACTCCACCAAGGAGCAGCGCGAGGAGTTCGCCGGGAAGATCGCCGCGAACCCGCGCAACTTCATCGCGCAGCCCACGCTCTCGCTCTCGCGGGTCCCCTGCCTCGTGGACGGCCGCCTCGAGGGCCGCCACGTCGACCTGCGCCCCTACATCCTCAGCGGCCGCGAAACGTACGTGCTTCCGGGCGGCCTCACCCGCGTCGCGCTCCGCAAGGGATCGCTCGTCGTCAACTCCTCCCAGGGCGGCGGCAGCAAGGACACCTGGGTGCTCTTCGAGGACTTCCCCACCGGCGAGGTGGCGCTACCACGGTTCCAGGAGATCTGACCCCATGCTGAGCCGCGTCGCCGAATCGGTCTTCTGGATGTCGCGCTACATCCACCGCGCGGAGCACACCGCCCGCCTGGTGGACATCAACCTGCAGCTCCTCCTCGACCTGCCCGGCGCGCTCGCGGACCAGTGGGAGCCCCTCGTCACGATCACCGCGGAGCAGGACTACTTCGCCTCCCGCTACGGCGACGCCACGCAGCGCAACGTCCTCGAATTCCTCGTCTTCGACAACCAGTACCCCAGCTCCATCGCCAACTCGCTCCGCGCCGCCCGCGAGAACGCCCGCACGGTCCGCGACTTCATCTCCGCGGAGATCTGGGAGCAGGTGAACGAGTTCTACCACTTCGTCGTCTCGGAGCGCGCGCCGGTCCACGCCAAGGAGGACCCGCACGGTTTCTTCGCCCGCGTCCGCAACCACGGCCACCTGTTCTCGGGCCTCGTGGACGGCACCCTCGAGCACGGCCAGGGCTACCACTTCATCAAGCTGGCGGAGTACCTCGAGCGCGCGGACCAGACCTCGCGCGTGCTCGATGTGAAGTACTTCCTGCTGCTCCCCGGGGCGGAGTACGTCGGCACCACGCTCGACGACGTGCAATGGGCCGCGGTGCTCAAGTCCGCCTCCGCGCTGGAGAGCTACCGCAAGCGCCACCACCGCATCCGGCCCCGCGACATCGCGGAGTACCTCCTCCTCGACCCGGACTTCCCCCGCAGCGCCGCCAAGTGCGTCGCCGACGCCCGCGGCGCTCTCCACGCCATCACCGGCAACCCCCTGGACCGCCCGCGCACGGAGCCGGAAATGGTCCTCGGGCGCCTCGCCGCGGACCTGAAGTTCGGCACCATCGACGAGGTGTTCGAGGTGGGGCTCCACGAGTACATCGACCGGTTGCAGGCGCGGCTCAACGAGTCCGGCGCCGCCGTCTCCCGCGCCTTCTTCCAGTTCCGCGCCTGAACGCCCGCTACCGCCCGGCGCCGCACAGCTCCTTCCAGAGCTCGCGGTAGCCGTTCGCGGTGCGGTTGATCTCGAACTGCGCGGTGATGAAGTCGCGCCCCGCCATGCCCATCGCCCGCGCCGCGGCGGGATCGCCGAGCAGCCGCGCCAGCCCCTCCGCTATCCGCTCCGGATCGTGCGACGCCACCACCACCCCCGTCTCGCCGTCGCGCACCAGCTCCCGCAGGCCCCCCACCGGCGTCACCGCCACCGGCGCGCCGGCCGCCATCGCCTCCGCGATCACCAGCCCGAACGGCTCGTCGCGGCTCGGCAGCAGCACCGCGTCCGCGCTCCCCATCACCCGCTGCACCATCACGTTCAGGTGCCCGATGAAGCGCACCCGCTCCGCGACGCCCAGCTCCGCCGCGCGCGCCTCGAGCGCCTCCCGCAGCGGACCGTCGCCGACGAACGCCAGCACCGCCGCCGGGAACCGGCCCGCGATCCGGGCGAAGCCCTCCAGCGTCTCCGCCACCGACTTGCGCTCGATGAGCTGCCCGGCCTGGACCACCAAAGGCGCCCCCTCCGGCACCGCGAGCAGCTCGCGCACCGACGCCCGCGTGCCCTCCGACGGCGGGAACACCTCGACCGCGTCGATGCCGTTCGGGATCACCGAGATGCGCCCCGCGTCGTAGCCCGCGGCCACCATGCGCCGCCGCGTCTCCTCCGAAATGGCGACGAAGCGCGCCGCCCGCCGCCGCGTCAGGCGGTCCAGCGCCCGGTAGCCGAGCCCCTTCAGACGCCCCTTCTCGTCCACCGCGTGGAGGCCGTGGATCGTCGAGGCGAGCACCGGCGAGCCCAGCTCGCGCAGCACCAGGCGCGCCACCAGGTCGGGCCAAAGCAGGTTCGTGTGGACCACATCCGGCCGTCGTCGCGGGTCGGCGCCCAGACGCCGCGCCCATTCCCGCAGGCGGACCAGGCCCAGCGGCCCGCGCGTGCGGACCACCTCCGCGGCGAGGCCGATGCGGCGGAACTCCCACTGCAGGTCGCCGCCGCGGCTGAGCGCCACCACCTCCAAGGCAAGGTCGCCGTCCGCCGCCAGCCGGCGGCAGACCTGGAACATCAGGTTGCCCGGCCCGTCCTGGAGGTAGCTATTCAGGACGACGAGAACGCGTGGCTTCCCCGGGCGGACGGCGCCCTCCGGCGCGGTGGCGGCTGGGAGGATGGTCGCCGTCATGGGGGCTGCGCGGCTCCTCGTGTGGGTTGGAGACATTGCGGCGCTTGCCTTGCGCCAAGCCAACCCCAACATGGAGCGGAACGCCAAGGAGCCCTGGACCGCCAGAAAATGCGCCGGCTGCTGATGGTCTGCTACGACTTCCCGCCCTCCGCCGTGGGCATTTGGCGCACGCTGAAGTTCTGCCGCTATATGCGCGAGAACGGCTGGATGCCCGCGATCCTCACGGTGCGCGGAATCCGCGGGCCGCTCTGGGACGAGGGCCCCCTCCGCGAGCTGCCGCCCGGCACCGAGATCCGCCGCACCGGCACCGCCGACGCCTATCGCCTCGCCTACATCGCCGACAAGTACCGGCGCCGCTTCCGCCCCGACGACATCGAGGCGCCCGCGGACAAGGGCGCGGCCGCGAAGGCCACGCACCCGCTCGGACGCCGCGTGATGGACCTGCTCCGAGCATGGGTCCTTGTGCCCGACGACCGCATCGGATGGTACCCCTACGCCGTCGGCGAGGGGAAGCGCTGGCTGGCCGACGGCGGTTTCGACGCCGTCTACAGCACGTCCTATCCGCACAGCGCCCACCTGATCGGGCGCCGCCTGGCGGAGCACGCCAACCTCCCCTTCATCGCCGACTACCGCGACATCTGGATCGAGAACTACCAGTTCTACAAGCCGCCCACCGGCTTCCACGACAGCCTCCACCGCCGCATGGAGCGCAACGTCGTCCGCCGCGCCTTCCGCGTCGTCTCCGCCACGGAACCGATCAGCGAGGACTTCCGCCGCCGCTACCCGGAGGAGAACCCGGAGAAGTTCGCCACCATCACGAACGGCTTCGACAGCCGCGACTACCGCGGCAAGGAGCCCAAGCCGGACCGCCAGCACTTCACCATCAGCTACGTGGGCCTCATGTACGGCCAGACCTCCCCGGAGGTCTTCCTCCAGGGCATCCGCCTGCTCCTAGACCGCGAGCCCCGCTGGAAGAAGTCGCTCCGCCTCCGCTTCGTCGGCTCCCTGATCGAGCCCTACGAGGAGATGATCGACGCCTTCCGCCTGCGGAAGTACACGAGCGTCGAGTCCTACGTGCCCCACGAGTGGGCGCTCCAGGCGATGATGGACGCCGACGCGCTGCTCCTCGTCGTCGCCCCCGTCGAGGGCAGCCACATCATGATGACCCAGAAGGTCTTCGAGTACGTCGCCGCCCGCCGTCCCATCCTGGCGCTCGTGCCGGAGGGCGCCGTGCGCGACTTCCTCGACCTCATCGGCGAGGGCGTCGTCGTCAACCCGCGCTCCGCCGAAGGGGTCGCCAACGCGGTCGACAAGATGCTGCTCACCTGGCACGTGCACGGGCGCCCCGAGCTGCCCGACAACCGCCTGATCCGCAACTTCGAGCGCCGCCGCCTTGCGCGGAAGCTGTGCGAGATGCTCAACCAGGGCGTCGACGCCTACGGCGGGCGCCCCATGGGCGAGGTGCCCCGCTTCAGCGAGGACGTGGCGCCCGAACTCGCCGAGTAGCGCCCGCCGCGAACAGCGCCAGCCCGAAGCCCGCCGCGCCCAGGAACAGCCCCGTCCGGTACGAGGCGGGCTCGTAGCGCCACTCCGCCACGGAGCGCCCCGCCGGGGCGGGCGACGCGCGCCAAAGCCCATGCTTGACCGAGCCGACCAATTGGCCGTCCACGCGCAGCGTCCAGCCGGGGGGCGTGTTCGCCGCCCAGCGCGCCTCGCCCGCGGCGTCCGCCTCCAGCTCCAGCCGCGCGCTGTTCGCCCGCTGCGCCAGCCGGGCCGAACGGGGCGCGGCCTCCGTCCCGTCCGGGAGCAGCACGCGCACGGGGGTCTCCGGCTCGAACCGCCCCTCCGGCGGCGCCGGGATCGCGCCGAGCACCCCCCAGCGGGCGCGCCACGCGGGCGAGCCGAGGCCCAGCGCCGCGTCGTCCGCGTCCTTCCACGCGAACCGCAACGGATGGTATCCGTTCAGCGCGTCGATGCCGGACAGGACCGGCCGCAGCGACAGCTCGCGGCCGGGGTACCAGACGCGGCGCGGCTCGGAGTAGGCGGCGGCGATGGCCGCCTCCGCCGGCGTGGGCGCCAGGAAGGCGGCGAAGCGCTCCCAGGGCTCCTCGCGCAGGAAAGCCCGGTTCGCCCCCATCAGGTCCAGCGCCGCGAGCGCTCCCGCCAGCGCGAGCCGGGCGGTGAGCGCGCGCCCCGGCAGCGCGAGCAGCAGCGCCGCGGCCAGCGGCAGCGCCAGCCCGCGCACCGGGTCGCTCCAGCTCCAGCCCGGGATCGCGGCGGCTCCGCGCAGCGCGGCGCCGTACAGCAGCGCGACCGCCAAGGCGCCGGCGGCGGTCGCGATCCGCGCGCGGGCGCCGCCGCGCAGCGCGGCCTGCGCGCCGAAGCCCGCCAGCATCGCGGCGGCGAACGCCGCCACGAAGAAGAACGTCGCCGGTGAGCGGAACCCCGCGAATCCCGGCAGGTGGTCGTAGAGAATCCGATAGAATGGCGTGTGCGAACCGAGGCCCACGAGGATCGACAGCGCGGCCAGCGCGGCCAACGCCCGCACCGGACGCCTCCGCGCGCCGCGAGCCGCCAGCGCCGCGAACGCCAACGCCAGCACGACGCCTCCCGAGTAGTCCGACACGATGCGCTCGCCCCACGCGCCGTGGTACGCGCCGGCGTCCGCGGGGGTGTTGCTGCCGAGGAAGCGCGGCGCCGCGAACTCGAGCAGCTCCCGCGGCGGGTAGCTCGTCGCCACCGCCTCTTCGAAGCCGACCCCCGCCGCGCGGTTCGACAGCGCGGCCATCTCGAGCCCGGGGAGGAGCTGCGGCGCGCCGGCGAGCGCGCCGAGCAGCACCGCCGCCGCCCCGTGCGCGAGCCGCCGCGGCAGGCGCCGCCCCGCCCGCGCCGCGAGCAGCGCGAGGCCCGCCGCCGCGCTCCCGTACGCGATCTGCGGATGCCCCGAAAGGAACATCATTCCCAGCGCGGCGCCGGCGAGCGCCGCTCCGCGCGCGGCGCGCGCGCCCGACGACGCCCCCGCGCGCCAGAAGCCCGCCGCCGCGAAGCCGACCCACGACAGCGCCATCACCTTCTGCAGATGCCCCGCGTGGATCAGCGTCACCGCGTGGCCGCAGAGCATCCACGCGGCCGCGGCGAACAGCGCCGGACCGCGCCGCAGCGCGAGCGCCCGCGCCGCCGCGTAGCCGCCGCACCCCGCGATCCACAGCGCCAGCAGCCACGCGCCGCGCTGCGCCGCCGGGTATTCGAGCGCGTAGTGCGGCCAGAGCGGCGGCGCGAACGGCGTCCACAGGAAGGCGCCGAGCGTCGGCAGGCCGCCCTGCAGCGGCGCCATCCACAGCGGAACCGTCCCCGGATCGCGCTCCAGCCAGCCGCGGATCCAAAGGTGCGCCACCGCGTCGTGCGCCACCGTGTCGGTGCCGAAGAGGAACGAGGGCTCGATCGTCGAGCGCTCGACGAAAACCGCTGTTTGAAGCCACGCGAGAAGGGCGAGCGCGAGGAGCGCGAGCGCGTCGCGGCGTGGTCCGGACTCCGTCACGGCGGCCTCAGTACACGAGCTGCGGGATCGGCACCAGCGTCAGCAGGCGCCCCAGCCGGTCCACCGCCGTGTGCAGGAACGCGTGGTCCTCCGGCACCTTGATGTCGCCGGACTCCAGGCGCGCGCGGAGCCCGGCGATGTCGGTCCGGAGCTGCCGCACCTGCTTGGGGCCGATCGACAGCTTCGTCACGTGCAGGTACGCCTCGAGCTCGCGGAAGAACCGCGCGGCCTCCTCCTCCTCCGCGAATCCCTTCACCAGCCAGGTCACGATCGCGGAGGCGGCCTCGAGCGGCGCGGCCTCCACGCAGTGCGCGCGGTCCCAGCGCAGCCAAGGGTTCCCCTTCGGCAGCGGGTTCGCCTCCGGGCGCGCGGACAGCGCGAGCCAGCCGTGCGCGGGGAGCGCCTCCCAGGCGGCGGGCTCCGCGAGGTACCCGTCCTCCTCCGCGGGCCCCGCCAGCACCGGCACCGGATGGTCCACGTCCGCGTCGATCTCCGCCAACAGGTCGCCGGCGTCCTCCGCTCCGCCCGCGATGACGACGCCCTGCGCGACGCCGTCCTCGAGCCACCGCACCCACGGGCGGTGCCAGCTTCCGTCGCTGGAGCGGCGCGGCGACACGGCGATGTGGATCGGCAGGTCGCCGCGCGCCGTGTTCAGCCGCGCCCGCAGCCGCCGCAGGAACCCGTCCAGCGCCTTGAATCGCCACTCCTCCACCGCCGCCACGTCGTCCGGGTCGGCGGTCGAGAGCAGGTCGTCGATGTTGATCTTCAGCTCCTTCTGGATGCCCTCCAGCGATTCGGTGCCGAAAAACGTCCACTCGCGCGGATCCGAGCGGTGCGCGGGAAGGTGGCGCAGGTCGATCACCATGGCGTCCGCCGGGATCGAGAGCGCGGAGGCGAAGAGGCGCTCGCCCGCGAGGCGCCGGAACGCCTCCGTCATCCAGCAGAAGAGCGCGGGCGCGCCGGACTCCGAGGGCGCGCGCCGCTGCCCGCGCGCGCCGCGCATCAGCCAGTCCGGGTGCAGCCTCGCCAGCCTTCCCAGCCGGTCCGAACCGGGCCGCCCCGCCGCGAGAAGATCCGCGTACAGCCAGATCGACAGCTCCTCCTGGCGCGCGTGCTGCGCCAGCGACGCGCTGGGGCAGTCCAGCGCCACCCCGCCCATCGCGTTGTCGTAGTCGACCAGCAGCTCGCCGTTCGCGAGCACCGGGAGCGCGACCGTGTTGTACCCGCGCCGCGCCAGCGCATCGAGGTGGTCGCGCACTCGCGCCTCGCCCGCCTGCCGGTGCGAGGGCAGCAGCGCGGCCCGAGTCTCGATCGGGTAGCGTCCCGTGCCCGGGGGCAGGGCGCCGGCCAACGCGGGAACCACTTCCCCGGCGCTCACGCGAACCCCCCGGCGGCGGAGACCGGCGCCGCGTTCGGCAGCCGCCGCAGCGCCGTCGCGCCCACCATCGCCTCCGCCGTCACCGCCCGCAGCCGCAGCACCGTCACCTCCGGCGGGCAGAGCACCCGGAAGTGCACGTTCGTCACGCCGACGCCCCGCGTCACATTCAGGAGGCACGTGTCGGAGACGCGGTAGACCCCCGAGACGTACGAGTGGCCGGTCCGCGAGGGCACCACGACGGGGCCGAGGAGCGGCAGGCAGACCTGGCCGCCGTGGTTGTGGCCGGAAAGGACCAGGTTCGCGCCGTGGCGGGCGGCCTCCGGCGCGTTGTCCGGCGTGTGGCTGAGGAGCACCGCCGCGTCCGCCGGGCCCTTCGCCAGCAGCCGCGGCCAGTCGGGCGCCTGGTGGTCCCAGGGCGCGTCCGTCCCGGCGAGCACGAGGCGCCGCCCGCCGCGCGTGAACACGCGCCGCGAGTTGCCAAGGTACACGATCGGCGTGCGGCCCAGCGCCTTCACGAGCCGCCCCGGGCGCGTCCAGTAGTCGTGGTTCCCGAGCACCGCGTAGGAGCCGAGCCGTCCCCGGTAGCGCGCCGCGTGGTTCGCCGCGCGCGCGATGTGCCGCGCCGCGCTCACGAAGTCGCCCGTGTGCGCCACCAGGTCCGGGCGCAGGTCGTTCACATAGTCGCACACCTCCTCGTAGTAGTCGACGAGGCCGCTCGGCGGGTCGTAGTGGATGTCGCCGATGTGCGCGATCACCAGGCCGTCGAACTCCGGCGGCAGGCCGGGCACCTCGAGTTCGCGGCGGATGATCTCGAGCGAGGTGGTCGTTTCCCAGGAGCGCGGCAGGCAGGGCAGCTTCCGCACGGGGTTCTCGATGCGGGGGTAGGAGACCTCCTCCGCGAGCAGGTGCGGCGTGCGGCGCGGATGCGCCCGGTCCCACAGCCAGAGCGCGGCGCGCCACAGCATCAGCCCGCCGAGCCCCGCGACGCCCCCCAGCAGGATGCTGGAGACCAGGCCGCGCGGGGCGAAAGTGAGCGCGTCGCGCACCGGCGGCGCGCTCCAGAACGCGGCGAACCCCAGCGCGGGCAGCAGCACCGACGCGATGAACCAGCCGATGTTCAGCGGTGTCTTCAGCGGCCCGTCGTCCATCACCAGGTAATGGCGGTTGAGCCCCTGCAGGTAGAGGTGCAGGAGCGCCAGCAGCGCGAAGGCGAAGCCGAGCTCCTGCGGAATCACGGCGCCCTCCGCTCCGCGCGCAGGAACGCGAGCAGCTCCACCAGCGCCTCGGGCATCACCCAGGGCGCCTCCGGCGCTCCCTCGCCCGCGTACACGAATCGCCCGTCCGCCTCGGGGAACCACGCCGCCTTCGCGTTCGGGTTCGCCGCCAGCGCCTCGCGCCACCCGGCCACCGCCGCGCGCGACAGCTCCGCATCCTTGCCGCCGAACGCGGCGAAAAGCCGCCCCGAGAAGAGCCGCGCGTCCTCCAGCGGGCGCAGCGCGCCGACGGACTCCCAGTAGTTGCGCCCGAAGCCCTCGAAGGTCTCGACCGCGCCCATGGAGCCTTGGCGCCACCGCCCCGCGACCTCGCGCGCGAGCCGCAGCCGCTCGCGCCCGGCCGCGTCCGCGGGCTTCGCCGCCTCGATGCGCTCCAGCAGCGTCGCCGGCGAGAACTCCACCGGCGGATTCAGCAGCGCCACCGCCGCGATGTCCGGATCCTCCGCGGCGAGCCGCAGCGCCGCCCAGGCGCCGAGACCGTGGCCGACCACCGCGATGCGCGCGGGATCGACGGACGGCTGCGCGCGCAGCAGCGCCAGCGCCTCCCGCGCGTCCGCCAGGTACTCGTCCTCGAAGGTCGCCAGCACCGGGTCCAGCGCGCGCGGATGGAGCGTCCGCTTGTCCGCGCGCAGGCTCGCCACGCCGTTGCACGCGAGCGCCTGCGCGATGTCCCGCAGGGGCTTCGCCATCCCGTCGGTCCCGTCCGCGTCGCGCGGGCCGTCGGCGGCGAGCAGCAGCGCCGCCGGCGCGCGGGCGCCCGGCGCGGCGCGCGCCGGCTCCGCGAACACCGCCGCCAGCTCCGCGCTCCCCGCCGCCAGCGCCAGTTCCGTCTCGCGGTACAGGAGCGGATCCACGTACGGCGCGCGCCCCGGCTCCGGCGGCGCCGGCGTCGACTTCGGCGCGGGGACGTAGGGAACGACGTCGATCGACGCGAGGCTCCCCGCCTTGGCCGCGCAACCGGACCACGCCAGCTCGACCGCCAGCGTCGCCCCGGGGAACTCCACCGGCACCAGCACGACGCAATCGTCCCCGGCGCCGCCGCGCCACTGGGGCCCGAGCACGCGCTTCGCCACCCCCTGCGCCGCCAGCGCCTGCGCCGCGAGCGCCGCGTCGCCCGACGCCTCCGGCGAAGGGAACGCGCCGGCGGGGGACTCCGCCCCGGAAAGCAGCGCGAGCGCGATGCGCGACGACTCGTGCCGCACGGCGGGGTCCTGCGCCGCGCCCGCCGCCGCGAGCGCGCACGCCAGCGCGAACGCCGCCGCGCGCCTCACCGCGCGCCCCAGCCGCCGCCGGAAAGCAGCGCGCGCATCCGGTCGTCCGACGCGCCCGCGGTCCCGCCCTGCGTCTCGAGGAACCGGAACACGTACTTCCCGATCAGGTCGGTCTCGATGTTCACCGCCTCCCCGGGGCGGCGAAGCGACAGCGTCGTGCGCTTCCACGTCTCGGGGATGATCCAGAAGCTCGCCCGGTCCGCGCGCAGCTCCGCGATCGTGAGCGACACGCCGTCGACCGCGAGCGATCCCTTCGCGATGCACTGGCGGGCGAGCTCCGCCGGCAGTCCGACCCACAGCTCCCACGCCTCGTCGACCGGCTTCGCGGAAAGGAACGACCCCGCGCCGTCGATGTGCCCGGAGACCAGGTGCCCGCCGAGCCGCGCGCCCAGCGGCAGCGCCCGCTCCAGGTTCACCGCGTCCCCGGGGCGCCGCGCGCCGAGCGTCGTCTTGCGCAATGTCTCGTCGGAGGCGAACGCGGCGAATCCGCCCGGCAGGATGGACTCGACCGTGAGGCACGCGCCGTCCACGGCGATGCTCTCGCCGAGCGCCAGCGGCTCCCCCGCGAAGCGCGCGGAGACGGAGGCGCGCGCGCCGCGCCCGCTGTTCGACAGCGAGTCGATGGTTCCGAGCGTTTCGATCAGTCCGGTGAACACGTCGTGTCGCGGCCCCTATCCGGTCAGCTTTCGATTCAAGCACTCCGCGCCCGGGAACGCCACCAGTTTGCGTCAGAGCCGCGACGCATGGCGCAGCTGCTCCCGCGCGATGGCGAGGTTCGCGCGCACCTGGTCCAGCGCCGCGGGATCGCCGAGCGCCTCGAACTCCGCCTCCGCGCGCTCGAGGGCGGACACCGCGCGGACCATGTTGTACTGCCGGTTCCCCTCCGGCAGGAGCACATAGGAGAACGCCAGGTCCTGCTCGGCGAGCCCGCGCTCGCGGTGCTCGCCGGGAGGCAGCAGCCCGAGCGCCCGGCGCAGCGCCTCCTCCGCGCGGGCCAGCGGCGCCGCCCGGTCCATATCCGGCGAAACGAGCAGCGCCTCGGCCAGCTCGCGGAGCGCGCGCGCTTCGCCGGAGGCGTCGCCCGCCACGCCGAGCAGCGCCGCCGCCGCCTCGAAGTGCGCCGCCGCGCGCTCGAGGTTCTCGCGCTGCGAGCCCTCCCGCCGCGAGCCCCAGGCGCGCCCCGCCGCCAGCCGCGGCTCCGCCCCAGCGCCCGCCTCCGCGGCGGCCAACTCCAACTCCCTCAACTCCGGTGGAAATGCGTCCATGCCCGTGCGCTCCGGGAGGGCCTCGCGCGACAGAGCCCTTGCTCCGAGGACTCGTCCGCCATTCGATATCCTGTACAACGCAAGGACGGTGACAAGGCACATGGGCGAATGGATTGGGCGCGGTCGCAAGGCGCGGCGCGCATACGGCTTCGACGAAATCGCGATTGTTCCCGGCGGCATCACCATCGACCCCGACGACACGGATCCGTCCTGGGTCCTGGACGGCACCCGGATCCCGCTGCCCATCATGGCCGCGGCGATGGACGGCGTCGTGAGCCCGCGCTTCGCTTCCCAGTTCTGGAAGTTCGGCGGCCTCGGCATCCTCAACCTCGAGGGCGTCTGGTCCCGCTACGACGATCCGGAGCCGACGCTCACGGAGATTTCCAAGGCCACGCCCGAGAAGGCCACGGAGCTGGTCCAGAAGCTCTACGTCCCGCCCCTGCGCGAGGACCTGGTCGCGCGGCGCATCCAGGAGATCAAGGCGACCGGCGCCCCCGCCATCGTCTCGAGCACGCCGCAGCGCGCCGCCCGCTACGGCGCCATCGCCAAGGAAGCCGGCGTCGACTACTTCGTCGTCCAGTCCACCGTCTCGACGGTCCGCCACGAATCCACGCACTTCGCGCCGCTCGACCTCGGCGCCTTCGTCAAGGCGATGGCCCCCGTGCCCGTGCTCATCGGCAACTGCGTCACCTACGAGGCCACGCTCGAGCTGATGGAGACCGGCTGCGCCGCCGTCATCATCGGCATCGGACCCGGCGCCGCCTGCACCACGCGCGGCGTCCTCGGGGTCGGCGTGCCCCAGGTGACCGCCACCGCCGACGCCGCGGCCGCGCGCAACTTCCACTACACCCGGACCGGCCGCTACGTGCCGATCGTCACCGACGGCGGCATGAGCCACGGCGGCGACATCTGCAAGGCCTTCGCCTGCGGCGCCGACGCCGTCATCATCGGCTCCGCCTTCGCGCGCTCCATCGAGGCCCCCGGCCACGGCTTCCACTGGGGCATGGCCACGCCCCACTCGAACCTCCCCCGCGGCACCCGGGTGCACGTCGGCACCACCGGCACCCTCGAGGAGATCATCGTCGGCCCCGCCCGCGTGGACGACGGCAGCCAGAACCTCCTCGGCGCCCTGCGCACCTGCATGGGTTACCTCGGCGCCCGGCAGCTCCGCGACATGCACCTGGCCGAACTGGTGATCGCCCCCGCCATCAAGAGCGAAGGGAAGATCTTCCAGCGCGCCCAGAACATCGGCATGGGCAAGTAGCCGCCCCGTGGGCATCGAGCGCACCCTCGTCCAGAGCGCCCTCCCGGGCCGCGCCGCCGCCCGCGGCGGCAAGGTCCGGGAACTCTACGACTTCGGCGACGCCTGGCTCATGATCGCCAGCGACCGCCTCAGCGCCTTCGACGTCGTCTTCCCCACCCCGGTCCCGGGGAAGGGCCGCGTGCTCACCGCGCTGACGGTCTATTGGATGCAGGTGCTCCGCGACGTCGTCGGCAACCACCTCCTCGGCGCGCCGGACGCCAACTTCCTCGAAGCCATCGGCGCCGACCCGGCCCTCTACTCGGGCCGCTCGCTCCTCGTGAAGAAGGCCGATCCCTTCCCCGTCGAATGCGTCGTCCGCGGCTACCTCGAGGGCAGCGCCTGGGCCGAATACTCCGCCGCCGGGACCGTCGGCGGCCACCCGATGCCCGCCGGGCTCCGCCTCCACGACGAATTGCCGGAGCCGCTCTTCACCCCCGCCACCAAGGCGGAAAGCGGCCACGACGAGAACATCCCCTACGAGCGCATGGAGTCCATCATCGGCGCCGAAGCGGCCGACTTCCTCCGCCGGAAGAGCCTCGAACTCTACCGGGGCGCCCGGGCGCACCTCGCGGAAAGCGGCATCACGCTCGCCGACACCAAGTTCGAGTTCGGCCGCCGGGAAGGCTCCATCATCCTGATCGACGAGGCGCTCACGCCCGACTCGTCGCGCTTCCTGGTTCCCGGCCCCGACGGCGCGCCGGTCTCCATGGACAAGCAGTTCGTCCGCGACTGGTGCCTCGCCAGCGGCTGGAACCGCCAGCCCCCCGCCCCCGCGCTTCCGGACGACGTGGTGCGCCAGACCTCGCAACGCTACCTCGACATCGCCCGCCGCATCCTAGGCAAGGAACTCGACCCATGAGCCCCCGCTTCGACGCACGAGTCTACATCACCATCAAGCGCGAGGTCGCCGACCCGCAGGGGCAGGCGGTCGTCGAAGCCGTCAACCATTGGCTCGAATCGCAGTCCGCGGCGGGGAGCCTCGCCAAGGCCCGCGTCGGGAAGGTGGTCGAACTCTCCGTCGTCGCGCCCGACGCCGCCGCCGCGGAGGCGCTGCTGACCAAGGTGGCGGACCGAGTGCTCGCAAACCCGAACACGGAAGAGTACGAGATTCGCGTGGACGGCGCGGCCCGGGGCTAGCGCCCGCCGATACCCTATAGCCACCACCCGGTAGGTGTTTTGTCCGTACAATCCCTGAATGGAAACGCATCCGGGCCGATTTTCCGGCTTGCGCCGGTCGGGTCTATTCGGCCCGGTAAAGTGTTTAATACCCTGTAGCACCAACCTCCCCTCCATCGGTAAAGGGCTTACGTAAATGAAGAAGAACTTTGGCTTCACGCTGATCGAGCTGCTGATCGTGGTGGCCATCATCGCGATCCTGGCGGCGATCGCCGTGCCCAACTTCCTCGAAGCGCAAGTGCGCTCGAAGGTCTCCCGCGCCAAGGCCGACATGCGAACCATCGCCACCGGCCTCGAGGCGTACCGCGTCGACAACAACCGCTACCCCGACGTGCCGTCCTCCGCCCTGCCGCTGCCGCCGATCAAGCTCGGCATCAACTACTCGCGCCGCACCCTCACCCTCCTTTCCACCCCGATCTCGTACCTTACCGGCGGCCTCCTGACCGACCCGTTCGCGGTCGGCTCGACGGCGACCAACTTCTACGGCTACGCCAGCGCGGAGGCCTCCTCGAGCGACACCGCCTTGGGCGCCCCCTCCATCGTCGCCGCCACGACCCCCACCGGCCTGCCCGCAGCCACGGTGCTCGCCAACGTGCCCCTCTTCCTCACCCATTCCTGGGTGCTCCAGAGCGTCGGCCCCGACAAGATCAACTTCGCCCTCGCGTCAGCGGTGGATCCCGCCCTCGGCGCCTCGCAGAACTTCGGCCTCGCCTACAACGCGCTCACCAGCGACGCCGACCTGAACAGCTTCCCCGCCTCGTCGTTCTTCTACGATCCGACGAACGGCACCACTTCGACCGGCGACGTGGTCCGCACCGGGAAGATCAGCAAGCCCTGACCGCAGACTCGATCCCAGGAAACCGGACGGCCCGGGAGCGCGAGCTCCCGGGCCGTTGTTGTCTTCCATCGGGATTCCTAGGAAGGACTCAGACGCCGCTTGCCGGCACACCCGAGGGCTTCGAGAAGTTCCCGCTCGACTTCTTCGCCTGGTCCTTGAACTCCGGATCGTACAGGTGGCACGCCACCTTCACCCCGCCCTCCACATCGAGCAGCCGCGGCGCGACCTTGTCGCACGGCGCGAAGCGCGCCGGGCAGCGCGGGTGGAAGTGGCAGCCGGGCGGCGGGTTCACCGGGCTCGGCACGTCGCCCTCGAGGATGATCCGCTTCCGCCGCGCCGCCTTGTCGATTTGCGGCACCGCCGACAGCAACGCCACCGTATAGGGGTGCTTCGGCGTGTCGAACACCGGCTTCGTCGGGCCGAGCTCGACCATGCGCCCGAGGTACATCACGCCGATCTTGGTGGAGAGGTGCGCCACCACCGACAGGTCGTGGCTGATGAACAGGTAGGCCAGTCCGATCCGCGACTGCAGCTCCTCCAGCAGGTTGATCACCTGCGCCTGGATCGAGACGTCGAGCGCCGAGACCGGCTCGTCCGCGATGATCAGCTCCGGCTCGACCGCGAGCGCCCGGGCGATGCCGATGCGCTGGCGCTGGCCGCCCGAGAACTCGTGCGGAAAGCGCCGCGCCGCGTCGCGCGCCAGGCCCACGCTCACCAGCAGGTCCTCCACGCGCTTCTGCCGCTCGGGACCGCGCGGCACGATTCCGTGGATGCCGAGGGCCTCGCCGATGATCCCGCCGACGGGCATGCGCGGGTTCAGCGAGCTGTACGGATCCTGGAAAATCATCTGGATGCGGCGCCGGAACGGCAGCATCTCGCCGTGCGACAGGGTCGTCAGGTTCGGCGAGTCGCCCAGGTAGACCTCACCCTCGGTGGCATGGATCAGGTTCATGATCAGGCGCCCCGCGGTCGTCTTCCCGCAGCCCGACTCGCCCACCAGCGCCATCGTGGTGCCCCGCTCGATCTCGAACGATATGCCGTCGACCGCCTTCACGTTCCCCACCACGCGAGAGAACAGCCCCTTGCGGATAGGGAACCACTTCTTGAGGTTCTTCACCTGCAGCAGGGGTTTGGTCGAAGGGGCGGCTTGGCTCATCGGCTCGGGGGCTTTTCGCGTGGAGAATGCAAGGGGGCGTCGGTAGGAAGGGAAAGTCGAGGGAATCCCGACCAAGGTGTCAAAACGAAACCGGCCAAGGGCCGCCTGCGCCGGGCTAGCCGATTCCGCCCCGCCGGCGCAGGAACCGTCGGACTGCGGGGTCCGTGGCGAGTCCCGCCGCGCGCTCGTAGGCGCGCTCCGC
Organism: Candidatus Sumerlaeia bacterium; assembly: GCA_033764015.1. Taxonomy (GTDB): domain Bacteria; phylum Sumerlaeota; class Sumerlaeia; order SLMS01; family JANRJK01; genus JANRJK01. The sequence continues at coordinate 47,165 of JANRJK010000012.1, forward strand.
CTCCTCCCGCCGCCCCGCCCGGGCCAGCAGATCCGCCCGCACCGCCCAGTACGGCTGGTAGTCCGCGAGCCCCGCCGGCCCCCCCGCCTCCAGCGCCGCCAGCCCCGCCCCGGGACCGAACGCCGCCCCGCGCGCCGCGGCGCGCGCCACCCATGCCCCGGCGGAAATCTCCGTCCGCAGAAGCGCGTCGTGCAGCGCGGCCACCATCGCCGAGTCCGCCGGCGGGCCGAACGCCCGCGCCATCAGCGCCGATTGGATCGCCGCCTCCGTCTGGTAGCGCCCCGGCCGCCCCAGCCTCGCCGCGTCCCGGAGCAGTCCCTCCGCCCGCTGGTGCGCCCCGCGGTCCCAGAGCGCCGCGTCCTGCTCCGAGACTGGCACGAACTCCCCGCCCTCGCTCCGCCGGGCGCGGCGGCGCGACTCGCAATACAGGATCAGCGCCAGGAGCCCCTTCGCCTCCGCCTCGCCGGGGAGGTGCTCCGCGGCGACCTCCGCCAGCGCGAGCGCCTCGCCCCCGAGGCCCCCGCCGCCGCCCGGCGCCGCGTCCTCCCAGGCGGCCCCGTAGGCGGCATAGACCGCGTCGAGCACGAACGGCAGCCGCTCGGCCAGCTCCGATCCGGAGGGCCGCTCGAACCGCATCCCGCTGTCCCGGATCCGCGCCTTCGCGCGCACCAGCCGCTGCCCCATGGTCGAGGGAGGCACTAGGAACACGGACCCGATGGCGGCGGCGTCGAAGCCCAGCACCACCTGCAGCATGAGCGGCGCGCGCACCTCCTGCGAAAGCGCCGGATGCGCGCACAGGAACATCATCTCGAGGCGCTCGTCGGCGAACGGCGTGTCTCCCGGCATGGGCTGCTCCGTGGCGGCGAGCAACGCGGCGGCGGCTTCCGACAGGCGGCGCCGGGCGCCCTCGCGGCGCGCCCCGTCCAGCAGCCGCCGGCGCGCCGCCGTCAGCAGCCACGCCTCCGGATTGCGCGGCACCCCGTCGCGCGGCCACGCGCGCAGCGCGTCGGCGAAGGCGTCCGATAGCGCGTCCTCCGCCGTGTCGATGTCGCGCGCACGGAGCGCCAGTCGGGCCAGGAGGCGCCCGTACGCGTCGCGCGCGGACGCCTCCGCCGCCCGCAGCGCGTCCTCAGCCACGCGGCGCCATCTCGAGGTTCGGCACCACCTCGACGCAGCCGTACTCCGCCGCGGGGCACCGCTCCGCCCAGCGCAGCGCCGTCTCCAGGTCGGGCATTTCGGTGGTGAAGTAGCCGCCCAGCTCCTCCTTCGACGTCGCGTGCGGGCCGTCTTGCACCACGCGCTTGCCGTCGCGGACGCGCACCGTCGTGGCGGCGTGGGGAGGCTGCAGCGCGCCGCCTTGGATCTGGAACCCGGCCTCGCGCAGCGCGTCGAAGTACGCCGCGTAAGCGGCCCAGTAGGCGGGCGCGCGCTCCGGATCGGTCCGCGACGCGAACCCCTCGGAAGTCTCTCGGATCAGGAAGGTCACCTTCATGGAAGTCTGCCTCGTACCGTCGGGATGCGGAGTGGCGGATGCGCCCTCCTGCCATGATGACGGACCGTCCGCGCGGATTTCGACAGTTGGTTGAATTTTTCCGGCGCTACGTCGTAACGGTGGCGTGCCAGCAGGCGGTTGACAACCCCCGCAAGGGTTCCGTCCGGCCGCGCCTCTGTGGCGCGTTCGAGCGGAACAAGAATCGAAGGAGGTCGCTCCATGAAACTCCGTTGTTCGGCAATCGCCATGCTGGTTCTCTCTGCCACCGCATCGTTGGCAGGCGCGGCGGATCGGATCGTACTGCAGACCGCACCAGCGGATACGAAGCGCTTCGAGATTCCCTTGCGGCTCGAAGCCGCAGGACAAGGGAGGGCAGGATGGCCCGGCGATATCCCCTTGGTACCGGTCCGCAAGGACTCGGTCCCGGATCCGATCCAGGTGCTGTTGGCCGGTAAGCAGTGGGAGGTCTTCCTCGCGACGCAACCCGAGGGAACCAACCGCATCTTCTTGGCATCCAGGGAGGCCGTGGAGATTCCCATCGTGAACCGGAAGAATTGGGGCGGGACGCGGCTCTTCGAGTCCAAGCTGCTGAGGTTGGGCCCGTCGGGGGACGTGATGGTGCTGATGGATGGATACCACGACACCAACGGGATCGAGGTCGAGGATGCGGTGGAAACGCCGCTGGGCACCGTCAGGGTCCGTCTCGAATTCCACTTCATCAGCGGTGTTGAAGACATCGACTACACCGTTTCCATGGGGACCGCATCGGGGAGCGCACTGCTCGAAGAGGGGCGGCTCAGGCTGTCGATCCCGGTCGGGGGCACAACTGCGCCGCTGCCCGGCACGCCGGTGACGCTGTCGTTCGAGCCATTCATGCCCGGGCTGCCGCCGCGTAGCGCGCAGGCCGCCATCACCGAGACCCTCAGCTTGGGGAATGCGCGCTTCGCGGTAGAGTCCATCGCGGCCGACTATTCATCCGCGAGTATTGCCCAACTGTCAGGGAGCCTCGCCGAAATGGTGGATTCCGAGCTGCAGCGCGGGGAGTCGATTCCAGCTTTCGCCACCGTGGACCTTGTGACGCGGAACACCCAGACGAGGGAGTCGATTCTGGCGCAGGTGCCCGGCGGATCCCACTGCGTATTCGTCTTCGGCAATCTTCCGTCTCCCGACCCGCCGGGGTGGAGCGGCCGCCAACCGCCCGGCACGCTCGAACTCCCGGTCCAAGAAGTCGAACGGCAGCTCGAGATCTTCCTTCCGGGAGCCAAACTGGCCATTGTCACCGGAGTACTCCCACTCGAATTCCTTTACGCGGACTTGCGCGGGGTCGAACCCGCATTCGCGATACTGTCCGATCCCGTGGATCCACTACAGGTCGAGTTCCTTCCGAGGAGCCCGGTTTCCTACACAACGCCGCAGGAAACCTCCGGAACGCTTCGCCAGCTCTTCGGCCTGCCCGAGCGCGAGGTTGCCGTGGTCGTGTTCGACAGTGCGGGGAAGGTTGTCTTCGTGGATGCGACCGCAAGGCCCGAACTTGTGCCCACCTTCGCCGCCATGTCGGAAGAACTCCGCAAGTAGCGCCGGATCACCCGCGCGCCGGCACCGACACCGGCGCGCGGTCCATCCACCAGGGGCGCTCGTCCGCGCGGTCGTACTCGCGCCACAGCCGCCACGCCCCGTGCACGATCATCAGCAGCAGCACCGCGCCCATCGCGAGCCCCGCCGCCCGGTCGCTGAACGGCGGGCGCTCGATGATGCGCCGCTTCCAACCGCGCGGAATGAACAACCCCGCCGCAAGCGCGGTGAACAGCGCCGCGAACACATACCCGAACGGGTTGAACGCCCACGCCAGCGCGAAGTCCCCGTGGAAGATCCCCGACACCGACCGCGTCAGCCCGCAACCCGGGCAGGGCAGACGCGTCGAGGTGTAGAAGGTGCACGCGCCGAACGGTAGGTCCACATGCGGTAGGACGTAAGCCGCCACGATTCCACCAAGACCCATCAGTCCAAGCGGCAGCGACAGCAGCGCGCGCGCCGCGCCGTTCTCCTCGATCACCCGCGGCGGCAGGGGAGGGAGCGGTCGCCGCACGGGGGGCGCTAGGCGGTGGGTCGCGTCATCCATCGGGTCGGCGTCGCAAGGGCGTCCAGGCGCGCGTCGTGCGCCTCGGTGGGCAGATCGTCGAGCACCTGCCAGTCGTACGCAACGCCGACGCGCAGGCACTCCGGGGGGAGCCCCGCCAGGAATCGGTCGTAGTAGCCCCGTCCGCGCCCGAGCCGGGCGCCGCGCGCCGTGAACGCAAGCCCCGGCACCAGCACCAAGCGCAGCGCGCCCGCATCGAGCAACGGCGCGTCCGCGTCCGGCTCGCGGATGCCGAAGGGGCCGAGCGGCTCGAGCCCGCCGAGGTCCTCCACGCGGTGGAACGCGAGCGACTCGCGGCCGACGACGCGCGGCAGGTACAGCGCCGCGCCCGCCGCCTGGCGCGCCTCGAGATACGGCGCGCAATCCAGCTCGCCGGGCATCGCCGCGTAGGCGGCCAGCACGGATGCGCCCCGCGTCTCCGCCTGCGCGAGCAGCAGCGCCGCCAGCCGCTCCGTCGCGGCCCGCGCCTCTTCCGGCGCGACGGCGGCGAGGCGAGCCCGCAGGTCGCGGCGGAGCGCGCGCTTCGCCTCCCGCGCCGCCTCAGACATCGTCGCCGTAGCCGATCGCGAGCGACTCGCCCGGCATGGCGCGCCCCTTCAGGCCCGCGAGGAACGCGTGCGCGCCGCGCGCGGCCCATTCCGGCGGCCCGTCCGGCATCCCGAGCCACGGACGCGCCCGCAGCACCCAGGGCGGACGCGCCGCCGCCTCGCGCCCCGCGCGCTCCGACAGCGCCCTGGGCGGCGCCGCGCCGTGCCGGTGGAACGCGTCGCGCAGCGCGCCCCCCAGGCGGTGCTGTTCCTTGACAAAGTCAACCAACGTCCGCCGCCGCGTGTCCGCCGCCGACGCCTCCGCCAGGAAGAACGCCTGCGCCCCGCGGGCGCCGAGCCGGTACAGCAGCTCCGCGGTCTCCACCGGGAACATCCGCAGCGCCGGGTCGAAGCGCGCCTCCGCCAGCAGCTCCCGCGGCGCGCTCCAATGCGCCGCGTCCACCTCCGCCACCGGCACCGGTCCGCCCGGCGCGTACACATGGAAGCGGTGCAGCCGGTACGCGAACCAGTGCATGAACGGCGTCTCCACCGCGTCCGGACGCCAGCGGACGTTTCCCGCCGCGAGCGCGCCCGCCCGCCGCCCGTGGAACGCCAGGTGCGCCGCCAGCAGCCCCTCCGCCGGCTCGCACGCGCCATCCAGCAGCACCACGCGATCCGCCTCCGACCGAGCAAGGGCTCCGTTGACCGCGGCCACCGCGCCGCCTTCGCCGCCCGGGACGACCTCCGCGCGCCACGATGCGGGAAGCCGCGCGGCCGCAAGGCTGTCCTCGTGGGCGCGCGCCACCGAATCGACCGCCAGGAACAGCTCGACCCGCGCGCCGCCCGCGTCGCCGCGCAACGGCCCGAGCACGCCGGGCAGCGCGGAGGGCGGGCCCTCGCAGCGGACGATCAACGCGATGGACGCCATGCGCGGGTGTTGGCCTTGTCCCTCTGGAGTCGCGGCGGTGGTGTGGCGCCATGCGTCGAACGGCCCGCGCGCCCATCCCCTCCGCCACGCTTCGCGCGCCGAGCGCGCGGGTCAACGCGCGTCCATGAAGCGGCTGCCCGCGGCGCACCCCTTCGCCTTCGCCGCCGCGGGAACGGCGGCCGCGCTCTGGCTGCTCGAGCTGACGAACGACGCCGCGCGCGGCGGCAGCGCCCTCGCGCCGCTCGCCGTGCTGCTGCTCGTCGCCTCGCACGCGGGACTGGTCCGCACCCCGCCGCCTCCGGAGGAGCCCCGAGATCCCCGCTGGTGGGAGCGGCTCGCGACGTCCGCCGCCGTGGCGGGAGCCGCCGCGTGGGCGCTCCATGCGATGGCGGAGGGAGTGCGCGCCTGGGCCGTCGACCCGCGCGGCGCCGCCCAGCTCGGCGTCGCCGCCCAGTCCGTCGTCCGCCTCGGCCAGGGGAACTCGCCCTACGGCGTCGAGTTCGCGATGCACGGCTGGACATCCTCCTCCTTCATCCCGCCCGGCGTGCTGCTGCCGTTCTGGTCCGTCCGCGTGCTGGGCGAGGACCTCCGCGTGGCGACGGTCGGCTCGGCGGCGCTGGCGCTGGCGTTCCTGCTGATGGCGCTCTGGCGCGGACGCGGCGGGGCGGGCCTGTGGGCGGTCGCCGCGTCGCTCGCCGCCGTCTTCGCGCTCGACTCCTTCGCCGGGTTCCAGTCCTACGGCGCCGCGGCGCCGCTCTGGCCCGCGCTCGCGGTGTTCGGCCTCGCGCTCGCGGAGCGCTCGCACCTGCTCGCCGGCCTCGCGCTCGGCGCCCTGGCCGCCTGCTCCATCGGCTGGCTGGTGCTGCTGCCGCTGGGCGTGCTGCTGCTCGTCAGGCTGGGCGGGGCGCCGGCGTGGCCCGCCGTGCTCGCGGCGCTGCTTGTCCCCGCGGTCGTCTACGGCGCGCAGGGCGACCGGCTGGGGGACTTCCTCGCCGACGCCACCGCCGCCGCGTTCTACCGCGCCGACCCGAAGAGCATCGGCGAGGTGCTGCCGCACCGCTGGCCGTCGCTCATGGGGATGCTGGTCGGGATGAAGATGGCCCCCGCGCTGCTGCTCTGGCTGCCGGCGGCGCTCTGGGTGGTTGCGCGGGGCATCGCGCGCGCGGAGGACGGGCGCGCGGCGGTCCGCCTCTTCGCCGCCGCCGCCGGGCTCGTGCTGCTGTGCGGCCCCTCGGTCTACGCGTTCCACTGGTTCGGCCACGCGATGCTCCTGGCGGGGCTCTGGGCCGCCGACTCCCTTGACACAGTCAACGATCCCGCCGCGCCCTCCGCCGGCCCCGCCGCGCTCGCCGCCGCCCTCGCCGCGGCCGCCGCCGCGCCCGCCGCCCTGGTGCTCGCCCGCCCGCTCCCCGACGCGCTCGACGAAACCCGCCTCCTCGCGCCCGACCGCTGGCTCGGCGCCGGATGGCACGGCACGGAGGGCGCCCAGACCTGGTCGGCGGAGCCCATCGCCGCGGTCCACTTCCCCATGAACAGGCCCTCGCCCGGCACGCTCGAGATCAGCCTCGGCCAGACCGGCGGCGAGTACGCGCCCTTCAACCCGGTCACCATCTCGCTCAACGGCGAGCCGCTCGGCCGGTGGGTGCCGACGCCCGGCACCTTCGAGACGATCAAGGTGCCCGTGCCGGGCGCCGCGGTCTTCGTGCGCGGCTGGAACACGCTCGAGTTCCGCGCCGCCCGCACGCGCTCGCCGAAGTCCCTTGGCACCGGTTCCGACGCGCGGATGCTCGGCGTCGCGTGGCGGGGCCTGCGCTGGGTCCCGTCCGAACCCCCGCCGGAGGCCGCCCCGTGAGCGCCAACGTCCCAGTCCTCTACATCGATCCGGTCGCGGGAGCGAGCGGCGACATGTTCCTCGGCGCGCTCGTGGACCTCGGCGCCGACTTCGACGCGCTCCGCGCGATGCTTGACACACTCAACGTTCCCGGCTTCCGCCTGGAGCGCGCCCCCGCGTTCCGCCAGACCATCGGCGGCACCAAGGTGGACGTGGTCGTCGAGGACGCGCCGCATCCGCACCGGCACGTGGGCGACCTGCTCGCGATCGTCGACGCCGCCGCGCTGCCTGAGCGCGTGAAGCAGCGCTCGCGCGCCGTCCTCGGGCGGCTCGCCCGCGCCGAGGCCGCCGTCCACCGCATGCCCGTCGAGCGCGTCCACCTCCACGAGGTCGGCGGCCTCGACGCCCTCGTCGACGTGGTCGGGACCTGCGCCGCGCTCGAGATCCTCGCGGTCGACCGCATCTACTCGGGCCCGGTCTCCCTCGGCACCGGCACCATCGCCTGCGCCCACGGCAAGATGCCCAGCCCCGCGCCCGGCACCCTCGCGATCCTCGAAGGCTTCCCCGTCCGCAAGACCTCCATCAACCACGAGATGACCACGCCGACCGGCGCGGCGATCATCGCCGCGCTCGCCACCGGCTTCGTCGAGCCCCTCGTCCTAGTGCCGCGCCGCGTCGGCTACGGCGCCGGCGCCAGCGACCCTCGCGAGTTCTGCAACCTCCTCCGCATCGTGCTCGCCGACGTGCCGCGCAAGCTGATCCCCGCGCACCACCACGCCTCCGAACCGGGCGCCCACAGCCACGACCACGGGCACGACCACGCGCACGACCACGCCCTCCCGCACACGCACCCGCACTAGGCGACGATGCTCCGCAAGACCCTCGAACTCCTCCGCTGCCCCGTGGACCGCGCGCCGCTCGCGCTGGAGCGCGAGCTGCTGGCCGGCGACCGCGGCGAGACCGTCGACGGCGTGCTGCGCTGCCCGGGGTGCCGCCGCTGGTTCCGCATCGAGCAGGGCATCCCGGACCTCGTCGCGGACGGCCTCCGCGAGTGGGCGGACGAGCGCGCCTTCCTCTCAGCTCACCGCGCGGCGCTGGGCCCCGCCTTCTTCGAGGGCCTCGCGCCCGACCCGTTCTCCGGCGCCGAGCCGGCGCGCACCCCGGAGGAGCGCCGCGTGGTCGAGGAGGGCCGCCACTGGGGCCGCTTCATGCGGCACTTCCACGATGTGGACGACGGTTCGATCTTCGACATGGATGTGAAGGGGCGCCACCCGCGCTTTTACGTGGCGGGTCTGCTGGAGCGCGACGACCGCGACGCGCGCCGGCGCCACTCGTTCTTCCCCACCGCGGCGGGGAACGTGCTGTTCGGCGATGCCAAGCGCCTGCGCGGGCGGCGCGCGCTCGATGTCGGCACCGGCGGCGGCCAGTTCGCGCTCAAGTTCGCCAAGCTGGGTCTCGACGTGCTCGGCATGGACCCCAGCTTCGAGGAGGTCTCCATCGCGCGGGAGGTCGCCCGGAAGGCGGGCGTGTGGAACGTGGACTACGTCCGCGCGGCGCCCGACCTGCCGCCCTTCGCCCCCGCCGCCTTCGGCGTCCTGCTCGCCAAGGACGCGCTGCACCACGTGCCGGAGCTCGGCCGCGTCCTCGACGAGGCGCTCATGCCGCTGCTGGAGCAGGACGCGGAACTGGTGGTGCAGGAGCACGTCGGCAAGTCCCGCGCCCGCGAGTGGTTCGGCCGCCGCGTCGCCGCGCCGCTGATCCCGAAGATCCGCGCCAGCTACGCCAACGTGCCGATCCCGCAGGAGCTGCTGCGCGACTCCGCGAACGAGGATGTCTCGATGCACGCGGTGGTGCCGGAGCTGGAGAAGCGGTTCCGCATCACGCGGAGCCACCGCGCGCACTGGTTCTACCTGAGCGCGGAGGCGCTGGTGTACTTCGCCCACGGGAAGCGGCGCGGCCTCGCGTGGTGCGCCAAGGCCGCCGCGTGGACCTGGGAGCGCGCGGTCCTCCTCACGGAGCCGGGCGAGTTCTGGTGCGCGCGAGGAGTCCGCCGCCGCCCGTGAGGAGGCCGGCCGCCGTCCTCCTCGCGCTGTGGTTCCTCGCCGCGGCGGTGGCGCTGCTGCCCCTGCTAACCGCCGGAGCGGGCTTCTCGACCACGGTCGAGGACGCCGCGGGACAGCGTGCGCAGCGGTGGACGGCGCTCGGCTGGAACTCCGTGCGCCTCGCGCTGTGGGCGGTCGCCGGCGCGCTGGCGCTCGCGGTGCCTGCGGCGTTCGCGCTGGCCGAGCTGCCGCCGCGCCTGCGGGGCGCCGCCGCCGCCCTCGCCGCGCTGCCGCTCTTCGTGCCGCCCGGCGTCGTGGCCGTCGGGGCCACCATGCTGCTCGGCGCCGGAGGCGTGCTCACGGAGTTCCTTCGCTCCGGCGCCGCGCGGCCGGGATCCGAAATCGCCTCCGCGGGCTGGGCCGCGGACTTCGCGCCCGTCTACACGATCGCGGGCGCGGGACTCGCCACCGCCGCCGCCTACGCGCCCGCGCTGCTCGCATGCGTGCTCGCGGGACTGCGGCGGGCGTCGCGGGAGGAGGAGGACGCCGCCTTCCTCGATGGCGGGCGCCGCGCGGTGTGGCTCGCCGTGCGCCTCCCCGCCGCCGCGCCCTGGACGGCGCTCGGCGCGGCGCTCGTATTCCTGCTCGCGGTGATCGAGTTCAGCATCCCCGAATCGCTTCGCGCGCTCCCCGTGCTCGCCGGCGACGTGTACGTGCAGTTCGGCGTCCGCTACGACGCGGCGGCGGCGCTGGGCGCGGCGGGCACGCTGGCGGCGCTCGCGCTGGCCGCGCTGCTGCTCGCGTGGCCGCTGCTGCCGCGGGCGCTCCGCGCTTCCGGGGAGGACGCCGCCGACGCGGAGCGCC
>JANRJK010000013.1:0-622617 GCA_033764015.1 Candidatus Sumerlaeia bacterium
CCGGCCGTCCAGCGCCGCGTGGCCCCCGGTGCGCACCGCCTCGCGGGCGTACCAAACCGCCGCTTCCGCGTCTCCCGCAAGCCCCGCCGCCACCAACGCGTCGGCGAACGCCGCCGCCGGCTCGTCGCGCCGCTGCGGCGACAGGCGGAAGGACTCCGCGTAGTGCCCGAGCGCCTCCCGCGCAGCGGCCTGCGCCGCCGCCCGGTCGCCGCGCGTCGCCGCCACCTGCGCGCGCAACGTCGCCGCCTCGCCCAGGCGCCGCAGCGGCTCGGACGGCGTGTTGGATGTCCGGGCCGCCGTCTCGAGCGCCTCCACCGCCTCGCCGAGGGCGGCGTCGGACACCTGCGCCGGTCGACCGGAGGCGGCCGTTTGCGACTCGGCGACGAGGATCAGCTCGGCGAAGAGCTGCGCCGCCTCCGCGTCGCGCGGCGCCGCGGCCCGCGCCGCGCGGACCTCGACGCGGCCGATGTTCGGATTGTCGACGCCGCGCCGGGCGTCCAGCGCCGCGCGCAGCACCTGCTGGCGGCCGAGCTCGCGCCAAGAGGAAACCGCGAAGAACGTCCCCGCGGCCGAGAGCAGCACCGCCGCGCCCACGCGCAGCGCGTAGCCCGGCCCGTCAGCCAACCTTTCCCACCCCGAGGAGCACGCGCCCCCCCGTCGGCGGAGGAAGCTGCGCCCCGGCCCGCTCCAGTGCTTCGCGTTCCGCCTCCGCCGCCGTCGGCACCGCGGCGGGAGGCGCGTCCATCAGCGCGTTCATCTTGTCCAGCATCTCGTCCAGGTCCACCCGATGCCCCTTCGCCGCCTGCTCGAGAGTCTCCGACGCGCTGGCGGAGCACGAGCTGCACCCGCCGATGTGGAGCGACGCCAGCACCTCCTTCACCCCCGGGTGCAGCTTGAGCGCGTCGTTGATCGTCATGGCGGGGGAGAACCAGGATGGCTTGCCGGTGGCGGCGCGGCCCTTGGCGATGCGCGCCTCCAGGTCCGCGCGGACCTGCTGGATCAGCACCTCGGCCCGGTCCGCGTTCGCGCGCGACGTGCGGCGCAGGTGGTGGTAGTCGTCCGCCAGCCGGTTGAGCCTGACGTTGAGCAGCAGCGCCCAAAGCAGGGCGGCGGCGGCGATGGCGAGTGCGGCGATGGTCATGCGGCTGGGAGTCCCGCGGCGGGATCGGGCTGGCCAACTACCCGTACAGGGAGGGTTGCGCGCCGCGCAGCCGCCGTCAAGGGCGGTGGCCGCCCGCGGAACCGTCACGAGTTTCGCTTGCCTCTCCGGCCCGGCGGCCCGTTCCCACTTGCCGTTCCCGACCCCCGACCACACCGGACCCGCGATGCCCGCACTCGTCATTGTCGAATCGCCCGCGAAGGCCAAGACCATCTCCCGCTTCCTCGGTCCCAAGTACCGGGTCGAGGCGAGCTTCGGCCATGTGCGCGACCTTCCCGAGCGCGGCGAGGACGTGCCCGAGGAGATCAAGTCCAAGCACTGGTCCCGCATGGCGGTCGATATCGACGGCGACTTCACCCCCTACTACGTTGTCTCCCGCGACAAGGCGAAGCACATCGCCGAACTGAAGAAGCACCTGAAGAACTCCACGGAACTGCTCCTCGCGACCGACGAAGACCGCGAAGGGGAGTCGATCTCCTGGCACCTCCTGCAGATTCTCCAGCCGAAGGTGCCCGTCCACCGCATCGTGTTCCACGAGATCACGGAGGAGGCCATCAAGGAGGCGGTCCGCTCGCCGCGCGAAGTGGACGAGAACCTCGTGAAGGCCCAGGAGAGCCGGCGCATCCTCGACCGGCTATATGGTTATTCGCTGTCGCCGGTGCTCTGGAAGAAGATCCAGGGCGGACTGAGCGCCGGGCGCGTCCAGAGCGTCGCCGTGCGGCTGCTCGTCGAGCGCGAGGAGGAGCGCCGCGCGTTCGTCAAGTCGGCGTACTCGTCCATCGAGGCGTCGCTCACGTCCGGTCCGGCTCGGTTCAAGGCGCAGCTCGCCCGCCACGCGGGGCAGCGGCTGGCGGAGGGGCGCGACTTCGATTCGGCCACCGGCAAGCTGAAGAAGGACTCGAAGGTCTTCCTGCTGGATGCGGCGGGGGCGGTCAATTTGGCGCAGTCGCTCGGGGCCGCGTTGCCCTGGCGCGTCTCGTCCGTCGAGGAGAAGCCGGCGACTCGGCGCCCCTCGGCGCCCTTCACCACCTCCACGCTGCAGCAGGAGGCGAACCGCAAGCTCAAGTTCACCGCGCAGCGGACCATGTCCATCGCCCAGCGGCTCTACGAAGGCGTCGATCTCGGCCATGGCGAGCGCGAAGGTGTGATCACCTATATGCGAACCGACTCGACGACGCTGAGCGAAAAGGCGCTCGGGCAGGCGGGCCGCGTGATCCAGGAGCTTTACGGCGCCGAGTACCACGAAGGCGAGCGGCGCTATAAGACCAAGACGCGCAACGCGCAGGAAGCCCACGAGGCGATCCGCCCCACCGACCTGCGCCGGACGCCGAAGGAACTCGAGCCGTTCCTCGACGGCCCGGAGCTGCGCCTCTACGAGCTGATCTGGAAGCGGACCATCGCCTCCCAGATGGCGGACGCGAAGCTGCTCCGAACCGCGATCGAGATCACCGCGGAACCCCGCCCCGGCCAGCAATCGATCCTTCAGGCGAACGGCACCGCCATCCTCTTCCCCGGCTTCCTCCGCGCCTACGTCGAGGGCAGCGACGATCCGTCGGAGGCGCTCGGCGACCAGGAGACGCTGCTTCCGAAGCTCTCCGTCGGCGACCTGATCGGCTCGACCACGGACGCCAAGGCCGCCGCCCGCCTCGAGAAGATCGAAGCGCGCAACCACGAAACCCAGCCCCCCGCGCGCTACACGGAAGCGTCGCTGGTCAAAAAGCTCGAGGAGGAAGGCATCGGGCGGCCCTCCACCTACGCATCGATCATCGGCACCATCCAGGACCGCGGCTATGTGACGCGCCTCTCCGGCGCGCTTGTGCCCACGTTCACCGCGATGGCCGTGGTGAATCTGCTCCGCGAGCACTTCAACGAGTACGTCGACCTGAAGTTCACGGCCCGCATGGAGGAGGACCTCGACCTCATCGCCGAGGGTTCCCGCGAGTCGCTCGCCTTCCTGAAGGCGTTCTTCCGCGATGGCGACGGCGACCGCGAAGGGCTCCTGAAGCGCATCGCCGATTCGGAGAAGCGCATCAACTTCCCCACGATCCCCATCGGGATCGATCCGGCGTCGGACCTCCCCATGGTGGCGCGCATCGGGCGCTACGGCCCCTATCTCCAGCGCGGCGAGGGGGGCAGCGACAACATCGTCACCATCCCGCCGGAGACCGCGCCGGCGGACCTCACGGTCGAGCGGGCGCTCGAACTGCTCGCGCTCAAGTCGCAGGGCCCCCGCGTCGTCGGCACGCACCCCGACACGGGCGAGCCCGTCTTCGCGGCGAAGGGGCGCTTCGGCGCCTACGTCCAACTCGGCGAGGCGAGCACTGAGAAGGGCGCCGAGAAGCCCCGTCGCGCGTCGCTCCCCGCCGGCGTGTCGGAGGACGCCGTGACGCTCGAGCAGGCGCTACAGCTCCTCGCTCTGCCCCGCACGCTCGGCGCGCATCCCGACAGCGGCGCGGAAGTCGTAGCCGGCCTAGGTCGTTACGGCCCCTATGTCCGCCACGGCGAGGAGTTCCGCTCGCTGGAGGAATCGGACGACGTGTACACGGTGGACCTGGCGCGGGCGGTGGAGATCTTCGCCTCGCCGAAGAAGTTCATGCGCCGGCAGGCCGCCGCGCCCGCCGCGATGGCGGAGCTGGGCAAGCACCCCGCGAGCGGCGCCGCGGTCAAGGTGCTCAGCGGGCGGTTCGGTCCGTATGTGACGGACGGCACCACGAACGCCACGCTGCCGAAGTCGACCAAACCCGAGGCGCTCACCCTCGAGGAGGCGCTCCGCCTGCTCGAGGAGAAGGCCGCAAAGGGGCCCTCGACCAAGGCACCCGCGCGGGGAGCCGGTCGAGCCGCCGGCAAGGGCGCGGCGAAGGCGGCTCCGAAGGCGGCGGCCAAAGCTCCGCCCAAGTCCGCCGGGAAGGCCCCCGCCAAGAAACCCGCACGCAAGACGACCAAGAGCGGGTCCTGACGCCCCGCGATCCGGTGCGGATTTCGCTTTGCACTCCAGCCCGATAGGGGCTCCCCTAATCGCTGCCGCTGCGTGCGCGCTCCGGCGGGCAAACCGTTACGCCCTTCGGACGATCCGTTCGTGGGCACATCCGGAGCCACGCGGCGCCTTGGCGCCCCGGGCAGCCCCAGAACCTTCCGGTCCCATGGAGGATCACCCCTCGATGAAGTCGTTGCTTCGTAAGAGCCTCGCGCTCGCCGCGGCGCTCGCCATCTCCGCCGCCCTCCCCGTGACGATCCACGCCCAGGAGGCTCCCGCCGCCGCGGAAACCACAGAGCTCGAGCAAGTGCTCGGCACTGTCAACGGCCGCTCCATCACGGTCGAGGACCTCGACCTCATCCTCAGCGCGCGCCGCCCCCCGGGCGTCCGCATCCGCAGCGCGCAGATGTACCTCCGCCTCGCCCCCGCCCAGCAGGAGGAGATCCTCAAGGAGCTCGCGCTGCAGGAGGCGGCCGCCGACCGCGCCCGCGCCGAAGGCGCCACACTCAACGACGAGCAGAAGGCCGCCATCGAGAGCCAGCTCCAGCGCCGCCTCACCGGGCAGCTTTACGGCGAGGAGATCGAAAGCCGCCTGGAGGCCCCCACCGAGGAGGAAATCCTCGCGGCCTACGAAGAGTTCAAGGACAGCCGCTTCAAGATCGAACCCTACATCCGCTTCCGCACGCTCTACCTCAGCGCCTACGAGCCGTACGTGGTGAAGGAGGGCGACACCCTCGAGTCGATCGCCGCGGCCGTATCCGGCGACGCCTCGCGCGCCGCGGAGATCCTCACGCGCGACACCGACCCGCCCACGCCGCGCATCGAAGCGCGCGAGGTGAAGACGACCGACGAGGCGACGGCCGAGGGCGCCACGCGCGCGCTCGTCGCCGGCGAAGCGCTCCTGGTCCGAATGTCCCCCGAAGCGCGCAAACGCCTCAAGGAGCGCGCGAGCGCCTTCAAGGCCCAGGTGGACGACGCACACCCCTTCGTCATGCTCGCCGAGCAGCACAGCGAGACGTCCTCTCCGGGCGGCGAGATCGTCTACCGCCCGAAGAGCGCCGACCGCCCCTACCATCCGGACATCATGAAGGCCATCGAATCGCAGGAGCCGGGCGTCGTCAGCGATCCGATCGAGACCCGCCACGGCATCCACATGGTGATGGTCGTGTCGCGCCAGGAGGAGGGCTACCGTGCCCTCGAGGAGGTGCGCTCGACCGTCGAGCGCCTGATCCGCAACCGCGACTCGGAGGCGATCGTCAACGAGTACCTCGAGCGCGTCTCGAAGCCGCTCGTCGCCAAGTTCGAAGTGGATATGGACGCGCTCGCCAAGGGCGGCCCCGAGGGAACCCCGGATTCCGAAGTGGTGGTTCTGCGGTTCGGCGACTTCACCGTGAGCCGCGCGCAGTACCGCGAGGCCCTTCCCGCGGTGAAGGGGTTCGAAACCAAGGAACTGGTCGCGATGACACGCGAGCAGGTGCTCCAGACGCTCCCGACTCACCCCGCCACCCGCGAGGCGATCATCAGCCAAGTCCTCAAGGACGAGGCGTTCGCCGAGCGCGAGGAGAACAAGAGCTGGGCGCGCGAAGCCGAGACCGGAATGCTGGCGCAGGACCTCATTTCCCGCGAGTCCCGCAGCCGCGCGCCGGAGGTCACCGACGAGGACCTCGCGCGGATCTACGGGGAGCGGAAGGACACGCTCTTCACGGAGCGCCCCGCCGCGCAGATCCACATCATGCGCGTCACCGAGGAGGAACTGAAGAGCGTTCCCGAGCAACGCGAAGAGAAGCTGCGCCGCTTCAACGAACTGGCGCGGGACCTCTTCGCGGGCGTCGAGAACAGCGAGCAGTTCGCCGAGGCTGCCAAGCGCGGCGCCCGCCTGATGCGCGGCGTCAGCGAGACAAACCTCGGGCGCTCGCTGCTCTCCGCCCAGGAGTCGGACTTCGCCCGCGCCCTCGAAGCCGGCCGGGAAAACGAACTGCTCGGCCCCATCACCAACGTCCAGGGCGTCACCTACGCCTGGATGTCGGAGCTGACGCCGGAGCGGGTGATGCCCTTCGAGGAGGCGACAGACCGCTTGCGGCAGATCGCCGAGTCGGAGGCGGTCAACAAGGGAACGGAATCGATCCGCGAGGAACTCCTCGCCACTGCCTCGTGGAGCCACACGGGCGAAGACACTTCCGGCTCGCAGCCACCGCTCGAGTCGATCCCCTCGGAGATGATGGAACCATGAGCAACAACAATGGACAGCGCGTGCTGGACGAGAAGCGCCTCCCGGACGGCGACGGCCGCTACATGATGATCAACCTGGCGGCCCGCCGCGCCCGGCAGTTGAACCAGGATCGGGCGCCGATGAACTTCGACGAGGCGAACATGTTCGACCCGATGGACGCGGCCCTCGGCGAGTTCCGCACCGGCAAGTTCACCTGGCGCTACCGCCAGTCCGTCGATGGCGACGCTGCGCCGGACTTCCGTTCCGTCGAATCCTGACCCCGCCTTGGCATGAGCACCGGCTCCCGCGCGCCGCGAAGCGCGCGGGAGCCTTTTCCTTTGGACCGAGGAGGCCCCCGTGCGCGTCTTCATCGACGCCAGGATGACCGGTCGCAGCGGCGTCGGCGTGGTGCTCTCCGAGGTGCTGCGCCAATGGTTCGCCGCGCCGCCCGACTTCGACCTGCTCCTGATGGGCGCGGGGCAGGAGCTCCGCAGCGAGGTCGCCGCGCTAAGCGACGGCGCCGCGCAGCGAATCCGCCTCGTCCCCTGGAACGCGGCCATCTATTCCCCCGCCGCCTGGTTCAAGTCCGCCCGCGCGCTCGGCGCCCGGCGCGGCGACGCCTTCCTGGGCTTCCACTACGCCACATCCTACTTCCCAGGCGTGCCGCTGGTCTGCTACGTCCACGACCTCCTGCACGCGACCCATCCGCCCCGCTCGGGAACCGCCACCTACGCCGGCCTCGCGCTCCGCATCCTACGCAGCCGCGCCGCCTACACGATCGTCCCCTCCCGCCATGTGAAGGTCCAGCTCCAGACGCTTTGGCGCTTCCCGGCGGAGCGCGTGCTGCACATCCCGTCCGGCGCCGGTCTGGCGGAGGGAACGGCTCCGTCGCCGGGAGCCGGCCCGCGCGACTACCTGCTCGCGGTCGGCCTCATGAAGCCGCACAAGAACTGGGACTTCCTGCTGAAGCGCCTCGCCGGCCTGTGGCGCGAGGATCGCCTCGCGCTCCCGCTCGTCGTCGCCGGGCTCGGCGCCGAGACATCGTCGTTCCGGGAATGGCTCCGCGACGTCGGGCTCGACCGCCGCGTCCGGGTCGAGGCGCGCATGGAGCCGCCGGAACTCATGCGCCTGTACGCCGGCGCGCGCGCGCTGCTGTTCCCGTCGCGCGCGGAGGGGTTCGGCCTTCCGGTCCTCGAGGCGCTGTGGCAGGGCACACCGGTGGTTCTCGCGGACCGCTCGCCCATGAACGAGCTGTCCGGATCCGGGTGCCTCTACTTCGATCCGGACTCGGCGGAGACGTTCGACCGTGCTGTGCTGGCGGTGGCGGAGGACGAAGCCGGAGCGGCGCGCCTTGGCCAGGAAGGGCTTTCGGCGGTGCGAGCGCGCTACCGCTGGCGGGACACCGCGGACAGGCTCGCGGCGGTGCTGCGGGAAGCCGCCGAGGGCGGCTCCCCGCAACGGAGGCGGACGGCTGTGGCGCCGCGTTAGCGGCGGGCGCCGCCCATGTCGAAGATGATCTCTTCGTTGCCGCGGCCGCGGGCCGGGGCGTCGCCGGCGGCGGGCGCGCCGCCGATGTCGGTGCCGCCGGTCGCGGCGGGCGCCGCCGCCATCGGGGGCGGGACGTTCACTTCGAACTTGAGGCCGCGGATGGCGGTCGCGATGTCGGAAAGCGAGCGGGCCACCTGCTCGTTCGAGCGGGCCACTTCGCGGGTGGCGGCCGCCACCTCGAGGGTCGCCGCCGGCGTGGACTGCGCGCTGCGGTCCACGCTGCTTTGCGCCACGATGTTCACCGTCAGCAGCACGGCGATGACCGCCAGCAGGAGCGTCGTGTAGGCGCGGGCGTCAAGCTTCGGACCAACCATGGGGATTCTCCGGTGCCGTCCTGTCGCGGACGGCTCGTGTGTCGATTCGCTTCCTACTTGGCGCGCGGCGGAGGTGCGAAGTCAAGCCGCTCGGCGCTCCGGCACAAGTCCGCTTGCGCGCCGTCCGCCCGCACCGCCCGATAGATACCCAGCCACCCATGGAAGTGCACGCATGAAAGTCAACGCTGTCCACATCGGCATGTGCGCCGTCATCGCCCCCGAAGGGCGCCTCGACCTCGCCGGCGCCGACGCCCTCGACGCCGCCATCGAGGCCGAGCACCGCAAGAGCATCCACCACTTCGCGATCGACCTCAAGCGTGTGGACTTCATCTCGTCGGCCGGTCTCCGCGTGCTGCTCAAGCTCGCCCGCACGCTCCTCTCCAGCGGCGGCGAACTCCGCGTCGTCAAGCCCCCCACCGCCGTCTACGAGATCTTCGAGAACGCCCGCCTCGACCAGCTCTTCACGTTCTACATCAGCCTCGACCAGGCGCTCCAGAACTGGACCAGCGCCGGCGTCGGTCCCCAGAAGAAGGGCGACAGCGCCGAGGGGTGACGCCGGACGCGGCGCCGACGGAACGCGTTTCCACATTCCGAACGCCCCCTGAAATCCCTTGCGGGGATTGATCCTTCCGGGCCACTTTGCCGGGAAGGTTGGGCACTAATCCGCCAACGGCAAGGAACAGCATGGAGATCAAGCACGACAGCACCGGGGAACTCGACGTCGTCCGCCTGAAGGGGCGGCTCGACCTCGCGGGCGCCGAGGTCGCCGAGGAGTTCTTCGCAAAGTTCCGCAAGTCCGTCACGAGCGGCACCGCCTTGGTGGTCAGTTTCCGCGACCTGCTCTATATCAGTTCCAGCGGCCTGCGCGTCCTGCTCGCCGCGTTCAAAGACCTTCAGGCGAAAGGCGGACACATGGTGCTCTGCGAAATGAACGTCTCCGTCGAGGAGGTCTTCCGATTCGCCGGTCTCGATGCGGTCTTCCGCATCTACGCGACGGAGCGCGAAGCCTCGGAGTCCCTCGCAGCGAAGTGAAGCCCCGCGACCACGCGACCCGTCCCTGCCCCTGCGAGGGCTCGCGGCACCTCCGGCTGGAGTTGCCCGCGGAGGCGGCGATGCTGGTGGTCGCCTGCAAGTCGGTGCGCTCCTTCGCGGAATCCTGCGGTCTCGGGCCGCGGGAATGCGACCGACTCGAACTCGCGGTCGACGAGGTCTGCACGAATTGCGTCACGCACGCCTATGAGAGGGACGCGGACCGGCGCTACTGGGTGACCATGGAGTTCCTCCACGACGAATCGCAGCTCGTGGTCCGCGTGTACGACACGGGCCCCGCCTTCGAGCCCGCCGACGTGCCCGCTCCGAACACCTCCTGCGAGCTCAGCCAGCGCCAGATCGGCGGCCTCGGCCTTTTCCTCGCGGCCAAGGGCGCCGACTCCATCGGCTACCAGCGCACCGAACGCGGCGAGAACTGCGTCGTCCTCCGCAAGTACGTCGCCGCCGCCGCCGCGGAGGCGGCCGGCGCCTGACGCGATGCCAGCCCCGCTACCGGCCGCCCCGCGCGAAAAGCACTACCGCGACCCCATCCACAACATCATCACCCTCGACCTCTCCACGGAGGAGGACCGCGTCCTCTCCGCGCTGATCGACACCTGCGAGTTCCAGCGCCTCCGCCGCATCCGCCAGCTCGGCATGGCCCACATGGCCTTCCAAGGTGCCGAGCACTCGCGCTTCACCCATTCGATCGGCGTCATGCACCTCGCGCGCCGACTCCTGGAGCGCCTGCGCCGGCACCACTTCGTCGAGCCCCGCAAGGCGCTCGCGGTGCAGTGCGCCGCCCTCCTCCACGACCTCGGCCACGGCCCCTTCTCGCATGTGATCGAGAAGTTCTTCACCCGCCACCACGAGGAGTGGACGCGGCTGGCGATCCTCGATCCCGACACCGAAGTGCACCGGGTCCTCGCGAGCTACGACCGCGAGTTCCCCGCGGACGTCGCCGCCGCGCTCACCAACGAACTGAAGCCGCGCTGGCTCTGCTCCCTCATCTCCAGCCAACTCGACGCGGACCGCTTCGACTACCTGCTGCGCGACTCGCACATGACGGGCGCCCGCTACGGCGTCTTCGACCTCGAACGGCTGATGCTCATGCTCCGCGTCCACGAGGACCAGGAGCGCGTCGTCGTCGCCGCCAAGGGGCTCCTCCCCCTCGAGAAGTACCTACAGTCGCGCTACCAGATGTACCGCCAGGTGTACTTCCACAAGACGGTCACCTCCGCGGAGGCGATGCTGATGGCGGCGCTGCGCCGCGCCAGCGACCTCGCCCGCGAGGGGCGCCTCGAGGAGCTGCCCGGGCGGTCCCCCTTCCGCCGCGTCCTCGCGGGCCAAAGCGACCTCGCCGTGGCGGACTACCTCGCGCTCGACGACAGCGTGGTGCTCGGCGCGCTCAACGACTGGAGCCGCGGCGCCGATCCGGTGCTCCGCGACCTGTCGAACCGGCTCCTCAACCGACGCCTCTTCAAGGCGGTCGAGATCGCGGACCCGGAGAACGACATGTTCATGGCGGGCCGCATGGAGCACGCCCGCGAAATCATCTCGCGCACGGGGCTCGACCCCCGCTTCTACCTGCTCCTCTCGAAGTCCGCGGACACGCCGTACAAGCCGTACGCCGGGCGCGGCGCCAAGTCCGCCATCTGGATCGAAGACGAACGCGACCCCTCGGTGCTCCGCGAGGTGCAGGACGTTTCGCCCACCATCGCCGCGTTCACGCAGCGCTACGACATCCACCGGGCGTTCTTCCCCGCGACTGCGGGGGACGCGGAACTCCGGTCGCTGCTTTTCGCCACGCTCTCGGAAGCCCCCGCCGCGCCTCCCGACGCACGTTAAGCGCTTCCGCGCCCGATTCCGCTCGCGCGGCGGGGGAGCCCCCCCCGACGCTCCCCGGCAGCCAAACGCGCCCACGCGCCAGCACCGGAGTTCCATGAGCACCACCGAAGAAGCACCCACCGCCACATTCCAAGCACTCGGTCTTTCGCCGGAGCTCCTCCGCGCGCTGGACGACGTTGGCTACGAGTCCCCCACCCCGATCCAAGACGCCGTCATCCCGCTGCTGCTCGGCGGCCGCGACGTGGTCGGCCAGGCCGCCACCGGCACCGGCAAGACCGGCGCCTTCGCGCTGCCCATCCTCCAGCGGGTCGAGCGCGGACAGACCGAACCGCAGGCGCTCGTCCTGGTGCCCACGCGCGAGCTGGCGATCCAGGTTTCCGAAGCCTTCCAGAAGTACGCCACCCACATGCCCGGCTTCCACGTGCTGCCGGTCTACGGCGGACAGAGCTACGAACCGCAGCTCCGCCAGCTCCGCCGCGCCACCCAGGTGGTCGTCGGCACGCCCGGCCGCCTCGCGGACCACCTGCGCCGCGGCACGCTCGACCTGGCCAAGCTCCGCTTCCTCGTCATCGACGAGGCGGACGAAATGCTCCGCATGGGCTTCCTCGAAGAGGTGGAGTTCATCCTCGGGCACACGCCGGAAGGCAGGCAGACAGCACTGTTCTCCGCGACGATGCCGGAGCCGATCCGCCGCATCGCGTCGCGCTACATGGCCAACGCGGCGGAGGCGACGATCCGCCAGCGCACCGCCACCGCCTCCACGATCCGCCAGCGCTACTGGATGGTCGCCGGCCTGCATAAGCTCGACGCCCTCACGCGCATCCTCGAAGGCGAGACCTTCGATGCGATGCTGGTGTTCGTGCGGACCAAGACGGCGGCGCTGGATCTCGCCCGCCGGCTCGAGGCGCGCGGCTTCGCTTGCGCGCCGCTCAACGGCGACGTCCCGCAGCGCGAGCGCGAAGCCACCGTCGAGAAGCTCCGCAACAGCGAGCTCGACATCATCGTGGCCACCGACGTGGCGGCCCGCGGGCTCGACGTGGCGCGCGTCTCGCACGTGGTGAACTACGACATCCCCACCGACTACGAATCCTACATCCACCGCATCGGGCGCACCGGCCGGGCCGGTCGCGCGGGCGAGGCGATCCTCTTCGTCGCGCCCCGCGAGCGCCGCCTCCTGCAAGCCATCGAAAAGGCGACCCGCCAGCCCATCGCCCTGATGGAGCTGCCCTCCGCGGCCGCCATCAACGACATCCGCGTCGCCAAGTTCAAGCAGCGCATCCTCGACACGCTCGCGGTCGAGGAACTCGGCGAGTACCAGCAGATCGTCGAGGACATCCGCCAAAGCCAGAACATCCCCGCGATCACCATCGCCGCCGCCCTGGCGAAGATGGCGCACGGCGAGGAGCCGCTGCTGCTCTCGCCGGAGCGCCCCGGTTGGAAACCCGCCGCCTCCACACCCGCGGAGCGCGACGAGGCGCCCTCGGGACCGCCGCGCAAGCGCCGCCTCGAAGGCGAAGCCACACGCCTGTACCGCCTCGACGTCGGCCACCGCGACGGCGTCCGCCCCTCTCAGATCGTCGGCGCGATCGCCAACGAAGCGGGCGTTTCCGGCGAGTTCATCGGCGCCATCACGATCCGCGACACGTTCAGCTTCGTCGAGCTCCCCGCCGGACTGCCGGACGATATCCTCGAACTGGTTTCGGACGCGCGCGTGTGCGGACGGCCGCTGCGGATCCGCGAGGCCACCCCGGGCGACCCGCTGGCGCGCCGCGGTCCCGCGGACGGCCCGCAGAAGCCACGCAAGTTCGTCTCCTTCCGCAAGAGCCGTGGAGACGACCGCCGCGGTTGAAGCGATCCGCCTTGAACCGGAACAAAACGAGAGCCGCCCCGTCGCCGGGGCGGCTCGCTGTTTCCTGGAGGTGGAGCCGAGCGACTTAGTAGGTCGTCGTCGTGCCGGTGTTCGTGCGGGAATCCGTGCGCGGCGTCGAGACCGTGCGGCCGTAGTCCACCGCGGCGCCGAGGTTCTGCGAGCCGGCCATGTACTCGTCGCGGTAGAGCGGAAGGCGGTCGCCCCAGACGGTCGGCAGGACGAACTCCGGCTCCATGAGCGGCTGGTAGTCGTTCGGGATCGGGAAGGGGAAGCTGACGACGTCGTACACGCCGCCAAGCGTGCGCCCGACGGTCCAGACGACGCCTTGGACGGTGCCGAGGATCGTGCCGGTGAAGGGGTCGGTCTTGCGCCACTCCTTGGCGATGTTGCGCGGGACCTCGATCCAGCCGAACAGGACGTTGGAGACGCCGCGCCCGAGCTTGTGGAACATCTTCGAGATGTCGGTCTGCTCGCGGTAGGCATCGTCCGGGGTGTCGTAGCCTGCCGTCGCGGCGGTGGGCACGACCATGGCCGCGGTGACTGCGGCGGCTGCGGCTGCGAGGGTGATGCGGCGGATACGGCTCATGCTGGCGTCGCTCCTGGGAAGGCGGCCGCGCTGGGCGGCGCGGGGGTTATTCGACTTCGTCGATGAAGGGAAACTCAGTGCGCTGGACCGACTGGTAGTTGTTGTCGTACACGTCCACCGGGAACGTCGCGACGTCCACCGCGCCGAGCGCGAAGCGGCGCACGGTGTACCAGAGGCCCTGGCCGGTGCCGACGAACACGCCCGAGACGTTGTCCGTGTTCTGGATTTCGCGGTTGATCTCGAGCGGAAGCTCGACCCAGCAGAACAGGACGTTTCCCACGCCGCGGAAGAGCTTCGTGGACGCCTTGCTGGGATAGGTCGAGCCGTACAGCGGTCCGGTCGCGGATACCAGCGCGGGCGCGGCAAGCGCGGCGGCGGCGGCGAGCGCGCATCCGAAACGCAGGGCGGTCCGCCTTGTCGCCGTGGAGTAAACCATGCGGGGCACCTCCGGATAATCCGGCAGATTCGCATCAACTGCCTGCAACGTGACTGTTAGCAAGGCCGCGGCGTTGGACGGTCGCAACCGGAAATTCGCACCCGGCCCGGCCTCTCGTCGATCCGCGGTGAAGCCCGCGCGGGACCACCACGAGATCGACACATTTTTTACGATTGCAGGGATGCCTCCCCTGCATCACCGTTACGCAGCACTTCCAGCCTCCATCCCGCTGTTCGAGGTTTCCCCCATGACCTTTGCCGGATTCCGCGTGCTCGCAGTCAGCGCCTGCGTCGCCGTACTCGGCCTCATGACCGCGGCGGTGCCGCGCGTCCTTGCCCAGGGCGCTCTCACACCGCCCCCCGGCCCCATCGAGCCGTGCATGAAGACGCTCGACCAGATCGCCCCGTCGGTCCCCGTCGCCGCCGTCGACTTCCCTCTGATCATCAGCCAGCCGGGATCCTATTACCTCACCGAGACCGTCTTCTTCGACGACTCGCTGACCTCCGACGCGATCACGATCACCTCGGACAACGTGACGCTGGACATGAACGGCTTCAGCCTCATCTACGCATCGCGGGGCGTCACCAAGTCGCAACAGGATGGCGAAGCCCGCGGATTCCTACCCGCCGGAATCCGGGTCTTCTTCGATTTCGGCCAGTTCACCCCCAAGGGGAGCGATACCGGGTTCTTCTTTGGACTCTCGGGAATCCGCGTCACCAACGGCAGCATCGTCGGCTTCCCCGGGGAGGGCTATAGCGGCGACGAGGGCTACGCGGCCGTCCTCGAGAACATGCACTTCCGCCAGAACGGCAACGACGGCGCGCGGCTCGGCCCCGGCGGCGTGATTCGGAACTGCACCGCGCTGCTCAACGGCCGCGACGGCATCCTCTCGCGCGAGTACTCGACGCTCGACGGCTGCACCGCGGGCCTCAACGGCTTCAGCGGCTTCTGCGTCGGCCCCGGTGGAACCATCACCAACTCCAACGCCTACGAGAATCTCCAGAACGGCATCTACGGCATGGGCGACAGCACGCGAATCCGGAACTGCGTCGCGACTCTCAACGGGCAGGACGGCATCCGCGTCGTGAACGATTCGGTGGTCGAGGGGTGCACCGCGAACTTCAACGGCACCACCGGCGTCGGCTCCGGCGTCCGCGCCACGGTCGGCCGCAACCGCCTCGAATCCAACACCACCATGAGCAACATCAAGGGTGTCTCGGTGGATTCGAACGGCTTCGGCAACCTCGTCGTGAAGAACAACTCCGGCGGCAACGTCGCCGGCAACTACGTCGTGGACACCTCCCGCAACGCTTTCGCGCCCGTCAGCACACTCGGAT
Source organism: Candidatus Sumerlaeia bacterium (assembly GCA_033764015.1). Lineage (GTDB taxonomy): Bacteria > Sumerlaeota > Sumerlaeia > SLMS01 > JANRJK01 > JANRJK01. The sequence continues at coordinate 15,311 of JANRJK010000013.1, forward strand.
TTGTCGCGAGTCCGCTCCGCGGCGGCCCGACGTTCACCGCGGGCCCGTGGGACAACTTCGAGCTCTTCGAACAGAATTGATGCCTTGCAACCTCTTTTCCAGGAGCCTGCAACCATGACGGCATCCAACCTGCGCGCAGTGCTGGCCTCAGCCGCCGTGCTCGCGGGCGGCGCCTTCGCCGCCACGCCGCCAACGGACCCGGGCGACCACTCTTGGGGGGCCAGTATCGGCTGGCTTCGCTGGGACGCGGCCGGGGAACAGAGCGCGTCCTTCAACCGCTGGCACGGCTCCGGCCTCGTCTGGAGCGCCAACGCCGGCTGGATCAACCTCGGCGACGGCTCGCCCGCCAACGGGCACAAGTACGCCAATGAGGCCGGCGAGGACTTCGGCGTGAACGTGGACGCCACCAGCGACCGCGGCCACTTCCTCCTCAGCGGCCTCGCCTGGTCCGCCAACCTCGGCTGGATCAGCTTCGACGCCCCCGAGGGCGCCGCGGCGGAAGACCTGCCCCGAATCGAGAAGAACACCGGCCTCCTGAAGGGCCGCGCCTGGTCCGCCAACGTCGGCTGGCTCACGTTCGAAACCGGCAAGGAGGAAGCCTTCGTCCAGACCGGCCTCCTCCGTCCCGCGTCCGAAGTGTTCAACGCGATCCTCGGGCACGAAACGCCCCACCCGGGCCTCGACGTCGACGGTAACGGAGTCATCGACACGAACGACGTGCGCGAGCTTGTCGTCGTGATCCCCTGACCCCGCCAACCCGCAGTGGAACACAGCCGCCGCCGGACCCGTTCCGGCGGCGGCTTCCTTTTGCGTCAGAACTCGATCTCGTAGAGCACCCGCTTCTGGATAACCCACGGCTGCGCGTAGTTCGGCGACAAGACGCTGTGGTGCAGCACCACGAGCACCTTCCAGGCAAGCCCCGAGAGGAGCACCGCGAACAGCAGGCGCCGCCGCATCGCCCCCATGCGCGCCTCCACCTCCGGGTTGCGCAGCAGCGCGACCGCCAGCGCCGTGATGCCGATGCCCGCGCTGCTGTACAGGTTGCTGTCCATGTAGTACGGCAGCTCGTTGTTCCAGAGCAGCATGAAGGCCCCGCCGCACACGCAGAGCGCCGCGCACAGGCGCACCACCGGATCGCGCCACGCCTCCCGCGGCGCGTACACCGCCGCCGTCGTCAGGGCCAGCGTCCCGGGCCACGCCGCGAAGCACGACTGGCAGAGCACATGCGCCAGCCGCCGCGGGTCGAGCGTGCTGTCGTAGAGGATGTTCCCCGCCAGCAGCGGGTTGGAGCGGTCCACGAACGGCAGCAGTTTCCCCTGCGAGGCGTGGGATCCGAAGAAGAACGCGAGGTCGAATCCGAAGAAGTAGGCCGAGGTGAGCGTGAACATCGCGGGAAGGACCAGCGCCGCGACGGCGAGCTGGCGCCCGGCGGGGGGCTCCGCGCGGAACCGCCGCCAAAGCAGGTAGAGCAGCGCCGGGAAGTAGAAGCCGATCTGCAGGTGGAACGCGGCGCTGGCGCCGAACGCGGCGCAAGGCTGCCAGAGCGGCGCGCGGCCGCGGACCGATTCCACCGCGAGCACCACGAACAGGAAGTTCAGCGCGACCGCCGGGCCGTAGTGCTCCACCTGTCCCAGCATCACCTGGTTCCAGTTGCCGAGCGCGAACATCGCCGCGGCTCCCGCGCCCAGCATCGCCATGCGCCGGCCACGCCAATGCCACAGGAGCGCCAGCAGCGAAGCCGTCACCGCGATGCCGATGAAGTTGTACGTCGTCGAGGGGTCGAAATGCAGCAGCCGGCTCAGCCAGCGGTGGCCCCACGTCCCGGTGACCGAAGCGAAGACTTCGTCGTAGGAAAGCCACAGCCCGCGCGCCGAGAACGCCTCCCGCGGCACCAGCTCGCCCGCGTAGAAGAGCGAGTCCGCGTAGCGCAGGTCCGTCTGGCGGAACGCCCACAAGGCGGCGAGCGCCGCGGTGAACAGCAGGAACGGCGACCGCGAGGAGACGTCGCCGAGCGTCCGCGCGGCGTCGTGGTGCAGAGCGTCGAGCAGTCGCCGCGGCGCGAGGAGCGCCGCCACCGGCAGCGCCACCACCAGCGCCCTCAGGTACCAGGGATACTGCCATGTCTGGATGCCGGCCCACCACCAGTCCGCGGCCGTCTCGATCCCGTACCAGTCGCGGACGAAGAGCAGGAGGACCGCGAAGGCGAGCCAGGCGGCGAGCAGCGCGGCCGCCGCCGCGTCACGCCGACGCATCGGGGGCCTCGGGTACCGGCGACATGCGGGCGAGCGCGAGAGCGCCTCCCGCCGCCACCCAGAACAGCGCGGCGCGGTCGGCGAACTGGAGCGGACCGCTCAGCACCGACACCGCTGCGGTGGACGCCAGCGCCGCCAGCAGCGCCGCCGCGAGCCACGCGTCCTCCCGACTCCCCTCCCGCATCCTCCGAAGCAGCGACGCCGCGAGGGCCGACAGGAACAGCAGGTACAGCGCCAGGCCCGGAAGGCCGAGTTCCGCCGCGATCTCGACATAGTCGCTGTGCGCGAAGCTGGCGGAGATGCCCACGAAGGACCCCTGCGCCCAGCCCAGCGCTCCCGTCGCATCATCCGCGGCGAGGCGCGCCAGCGCGTCCTGGACCGAGGGGCCGAAGCGCCCGTGCCCGACGCCGGTGGCCGGGTGCGCGGCGAGCATGGCGCTCCCCGCGAGGTAGAGCGTGAGGCGCCCGCGCGCCGAGTCGTCGAGCGGGCTCGCGCCGCGGGCGAGCCGCTCGCGCAGCCCGGGCACGGCGAGCGCCAGCGCGGCGAGCAGCGCCGCGAGCGCGCCGAGGGCCGCGAGCGACCGCCCCGCCGTCATCCCTCGCCGGCGCAGCACCATCGGCAGGCACGCCGCCGCGCCGCCCGCGCCGAGGCCCAGCAGCGCGTTGCGGGTCTGGCTGGCGGCGATGCCGCCCAGCGCCGCCAGCAGCGCCGCCGCGCCGAGGCCCGCCAGCCACCAGCGCCGCGTCGCCGCGCCGCCCAGCGCCAACGCGAGGCCCAGCGAGCCCACCGCGGCCAGATAGGTCCCGACGTACTCCGGGTTCCCGAGCGTGGAGAGCACGTGCCGACGGCCGCTTGCCAGGAGGAGCGCGCTCCGGAGCGCCTCGCGCTGGCTGTCGCTGGCCTCCGCGAGGTCGCGGGGATCGTACCCGTAGGCGAAGTTGTTGAAGGCGCGGTCCCCGGCCGCGGACGCCGCCGCGACTCCACCGGCGACAAGGCCGCCCAGCGCCGCCGCCGCCAGCACGGAGCGCAGCGCGCCGCGCCCGTCGAGCAGCAGGGGCGCGGCGGCGGCCACCAACATTCCGCCGAACCAGAGGGACGCCCCGCGCAGCGCATCGGCGGCGGGGCCGGACCAGGCGAGGGCCAACGCGCTCCAGGCGATGCACGCGAGGAGCGCCGCCTGCGGCGCGTCGAGCCGCGGCGCCGCGCCGCGGCGGTCCGCCAGGCGCCACGCCGCGCACAGCAGCGCCACGCATGCGAGGGCGCCGAAGAGCGCGCGCTTTCCCGCCAGAACCGGAGCTTCGGCGGTGGCCAGGCCCGGGAAGACCGCCACCGGGAGCAGGCCCGCCAGCAGCGCGAGCGCGAACGCACCGGCGAGGCCCGCCGCACGGTGCGCCGCGCCGGCGCCTGTGGAACCGCGGGACGCCGCGGCAGCGCCCACCGGTCGCGCCCCGAACCTACGAGTTGCTCCAGTGCGGGCGCAGGAAGGGGTGGTCGCCGAGCCGTTGCTTCGGCCGCCCCGTCGCCGCCTCCAGGATCGTCTCGACGAAATCGAGCGATCCCCCCAGCACCGGCGTCACCAGCTTCTTCGTCTGCGCGCGCAGGTCGTCGAGCGGCATGTCGTCGATGAACTTCGCGTCCTCCTTGCGGAGGCAGTTCCCCGGCAGCAGGTACTGGTCGTAGAACGGGTTGTGGCGGATCGCCTTGCCGATGTCGCCGCCGCCGAGCAGGCCCGTCACGTGGATCGTCTCGCCGAAGAGCGTGTTGACCGTGGGCAGGATGTCGACCTCGAGGCCCTCGCACGTCTCGCACAGGTCGTGGACCTTCTTCAGCACCGGCGGCGAGAGCGTGCTGGTGATGGCGGCCACCCGCCACTTGCGGTCCAGCTTCGGCGGCAGCGCGCGGCGCGCCTTCGCAAAGTCCTTGTAGAAGTGGTACACCATGCCGACGCCGTTCTCGAGCTGCGGCATGTCCGGGAAGCGGGAGTAGGCGGGCGGCTTCAGGCCCGCGATCAGGTACCATTCGTCCGCGAGCAGCGCGACCGGTTCGCCGAAGCGCTCCTGGATGTCCTTCATGCGGGGCTTCAGCGACCGGATGAAGCCGCGGGCGTACTCCGGAGTCACGGGCTGCAGCTCCGGAAGTCCGTCGCGCCATTTCGTCATCCCCAGCGGCACGATCGCGATGCTCGCGACGAACGGGTGGTAGGAGAGCAGCGCGTCCAGCGTTTCCGCCAGTTTCTCCCCGTCGTTCTTCCCCGGGCAGAGCACGATCTGCGTGTGGATCTCGAGGCGGTTGTCGCGGATGAAGTCCAGCAGTTGGCGGATCGGATACGCCTTCTTGATGCCCAGCAGCCAGCGCCGGAGCTCCTCGTCGATCGCGTGCACGCTGATGTACAGCGGCATCAGCCGCTGCTCGGCGATCCGCGCGAGGTCCGCCTCCTTCAGCGTCACGCCCGTCACGTAGCTCCCCTGCAGGAACGAGAGCCGGTAGTCCTCGTCCTTCACATAGAGGGTCTTGCGCATGTTGTCGGGGAGCTGGTGCACGAAGCAGAACACGCAGTTGCAGCCGCAATTCTGCGTGGTGAACTGCTCGATCTCGATCTCGAGCGACTGTTCCGGCCATTCCTTGGCGATGGCGATGGCGAGCGGCTTTCCGTCGCGCTCCAACTCGAGCTCGAGCTCCTCGTCCGCGCCGTGGAAGTAGAAGTCGAGCGTGTCGCGCACGCCCTTGCCGTTGATGCGGAGCAGCTTGTCGCCCACGAGGAGCCCGGCCTGCGCGCCGATGCCCTCCGGGTTCATCGAGATGATGGTGACGCCGGGCGGGAGCTCCGCGACCGAGACGCTCGCGGGGATCGTGAGCGTGGGATCGTGTCGCTGGAGGCGCTCGCGAAGCGTTTGCGGGTTACTCAAGGCGGAGGCTCCGCACCGCGGTGTTCCCCGCGTCGTCCGTGGCGAAGACCGTGACCACGGTGCCGGGGGCCGACTCGGCGTCCAGCAGGACCCAGTCGAAGCTCTCGGCATAGTCGTCGAAGATGCCGTCGATCGGCAAGAGGGGACGCCACTCTCCAGCGTCCGCGCGCCACCACGCGCTCGTGAGGACGCTCGACGAGTCGATCGCCCGCGCGGAGACGCGCCGCCGCGAACCGGAAAGCGGCTCCGCCTCGAGGCGGACCAGCTCCGGCGCCGTCTGGTCCACCGTGAAGTAGTCGCCGATGTACTGGAAGCGCCGTTCCGTGCCGCGCGCGTTCGACAACTCGTCGGAAACCGTGAGCCGGAAGCGGTGCATCCCGTCCGGCATCCCGGCGGTGTCCACCTTCGCGGTGTTCGCGGTGATCCCTTCCTCGAGGAGGATCCACCGGTCGCTGCCCGCCTCTTGCGCTTCGATCGTGAAGAGCAGGCGGTCGCCATTCGGATCGCTAGCGGTCCACTTCAGGTTGAGGATCGAGGTCTGCGCCCCGCGCGCGGTGTCGAGCGGCCCCGAGCGCGCGGCGGAGTTGGCGGCGCCGCCGGCGGGCGGACGGCCCCCCTCGGCCTTCGGCGCGGGCTCCGCAGCGACCTCCAACGAGACGATCGTCGGCTGCTGGTTCGACTCGGTGTAGAACACCCGCATCGCATCGAGCCGCGGTTCGCCGCCGTCCCCTTCGAGCAACTGCGCGCGGTATTGGAAGAACCGAGCCGGCGCGCTCGGCGCCAGCACGGTCCGGCCCTCGACCGCCGCGGGGCGGGACCAGGCGGACCAGCCGCTGTCCGGGGCGGGAGTGTTGCCTGTGCGCGTGCTGATCGTCACGCGGCCGCCGCCCAGCGGTGCGAGCACCGGGTGCAGGCGCCCCCAAACCGCGGCTGTCTTCGTGTTGAACACCCGCGAGAGGTACTCGGCATCGACGCGGCGCGACAGGTCCAGCTCCTCCAGCCCCGCCTTGTTCGCGGTGGCCACCAGGAAGCGCTCCGCCCCGTCCGGCACCAGCCGCACGGCGATCTTGCGCTCCGACATCGAAAGCAGGCTGGCCCGCCCGTCGGCGCCGACGCGCATTAGCGCGCCTTTGTCCCCCGCGGAGACCAGCAGCGAGCCGTCGCCAAGCAGGGCCATGTCGTGGATCGGGGCGAAGGGCGAGGTCCAGAACTCCTCGCTGAACCCGTCCGGATGCAGGCGGATGATGAAGGAGGCGTCGCGGGCCTTCGCATCGCGGGGCCGCTTGGGGTCGTCGTTCTTGCCGAGGTAGCTTTCGCCCGGGGCGCGCTGTCCGTTCACCGCCGCGTAGACGGAGCCGTCCGGCGAGCTGGCGACGCGGCGCACTTCCTCCTCCTCGACATCGAGCAGGACCGACACCTCGTTGTCCTTGGCGACCACGACGACGCGCCCGCGGCCCTGCGTGCCGAGCAGCAGGTCGCCGTTCGCCTCGCGCCGCAGGTCCATGATGTTCGCCACGCCGTCCAACTTGGCGATCGTCGTCGTGGTGCCGTCGTCGCGGACCGAAAGCAGCATCCCCTCCGGCCCCGTGGCCGCGACGATGCCGCGTTCCGGGTCGTCGATCATGCGCCAAAGGAACCGCTGGCCGGTTTCGGCGAACGGTTCGAGTTCGGCGCCGTCCAGCCGGTAGATCGTGCCCGAGGGGCTGGCCGCGACGAGCACCGTGCCGTCCGCGCGCTCCAGCAGCGCGTAGGATGCGGGCTCCTCCAGCGTCGCGAGTTCCCGCGCTTCGCCGTCGCGCAGCTCGAACAGCTTCCCTTCGTGCCCGGTCGCCATCAGGATTCCGCGCCGCGTGCGCAGCGCGTCCCAGACGATCTCCGCGTCGACCTCTACCAGCTTCGCGCGGTGCGGCGGACGTTCGAGGACGCCTTCGTGCGAAAGCGTGGCGGTGGTCAGCTCGCCCCGGAGGAAGTCGCCGGGGCGGTCGTCCACGGAGACTTGGGTGGTGGCGGCCCAGGCGGAGGGCGCCGCGGCGGCGAAAGCCACCGCGAGGAATCGGAGGGATCGGGTCAACGCGTGGGCTCCTGCGCTGTTGGTGTTGGGCTTCACGATTCGCCGCCACCTTCGCCGGAGGCGTCGGTCGCGGGGCGGACGATCACGCCGAACCGCCGCGAGCCCCCCACTTGCGCGGGGCGCTCGATCAGCGTTTCGGAAAGGATGCGGCCGCCGGTGGACGAGAAGAGGTTCGACTGGCGGATCGTGCCGCGCGTCAGCGATTCGAGGCTCCGCGGCATTCCCGACATGTCCTGATTCGAGACCGCGAGACCCTCCGCGGTGTCGAGCAGCACCGCGTAAAGCGTGTTCTCGGGGAACTCGACGGAAAGGCGGTCGAGGATCTGCGCTGGCGTGTCGAGGCGGCGCAGCTCGGGGCGGACCGCATACTCGAGCGCCTCGCGTTCCCGTGCATCAAGCAGCGCGACGGTATAGCTCCCCGGCCGCGCGTCCTTGGGGACCGTGAGTTCGAAGCGGACCGTCTCGTCCTCCGCGCGCCAGGCGCCGAGGCGCACCGTGCCGTGCAGTGTCTGCCCCGGGCGCGCTTCGAACGCGTCGAGGCGCGCCTCCTCCACCACGCGGAGCTGGAGCGCCGAGCCGACGCGCGCGACGATGTCCACCGCCGCGACCGGCATGTCGGCCACCGCGTTGGCGGTGATCAGCCCGAGGTCCCGAGAGAGCGTGGACGACGCGAAGAAACCAGTGAAGCTGAAGGCGCTCTGGTAGGTGCGCCGCCGCACAACGGTTCCATCCGCGAGCGTGATCGTCATCTCCGCGTCGATCGACATCGGACCGGACTCGCGCACGGTGTTCGACAGCGACTCGGCGAAGACCACGTCGGTCATCGGATGGAAGACGGTCCGGTCGGGCCAAATGCGATACGAGAAGTTGCGTGCCTCCCCGACCTCCGGCGCCTCGATGCGTACCGTGACGGGGCGCATCTCCGGCCGCCGCGTGCGCGTGATTCCGATCGCCGGCATCCGGTCCTGACGCAGTGCGCCGAGCGGTTCCAGCAGCCGGCCAAGCTTGAACGGCGAACCCAGCGACGGAATCACCGCGTCGATGTGCGCGCTCGATACCGGCATGTCGGACTTGCCGATGAAGCTCATCGGATGGCCGAACGCGACGAGGCGGTCCTCCTCGACCCAAGTGGCGGTGCCGATGGCGCCGAGCGTCATGTCGCCCTCGACCATCGCCGCGCCCATGGCGCCGCCGGGCACCATCCTCGTCGTATCGAGGCTGCCCGTCAGGTGGCTCGATCCCATCCCGCCCGCCGCCGTGGCGCGCACTCCGAGCTGGCCGAAGCGCTCGTTGAAAATCTCGAGCACCTCCGGCGAGTCGGTCCCGAGGAGCAGCATCGGAGACAGCGGCTGCAGCGTCACCGTGACGCGCCCCGTGGCTTCCTCGACGCCGAGGCTGCGGAGGAACTCGCCGGGGAGCGAAACCGAAGGGCCGGGCGCGAACGGCGATCGGGCGGCGGGGGAGAGCACCTCCGCGGCGGCGGGCCACTGCGACAGGTCCATCGGCAGCGCGCGGTCGACAGCGGGCTCGTCCGTGACGAGGTCCATGACATCGAGCATGTACTCGATCGGCTGGATGCCGGCGAGTGGACGGATCGAGAAGCCCCAGCCGTAAGCGACTGCGCCGATGAGCTTGCCGTCGATGTAGACCGGGCTGCCGCTCATGCCGGCGACGACGCCGTGCTCGCGGATCAGCGGGTGGTCGAGGTCCGCGAGGATCATGTCGCGCCCCGGGCGATAGTTCTTCGCAACTCCGACGATCGTCACATCGAAGCGCTCCGGCTCGGTGCCGTTGAACACGGTGAGGCCGTAGCCCTTAATGCCGGGCGCGAGCTCGGCGGGGCTCAGGAGCGGCGGGCGCTCGCGGCGGGCTGGCTCGGCGGCGGCGGGACCCGCGGCGAACGCCGCGGCGGCCAGCAGCCCGAGGGGAATTCGTGTTCTCAAGTCGGAACCTCCAAACGTCCCGGGGCGGGTGATTGTCTCCTTGCCGCGCAAGGGTCCGGCGCCCTTCATGGAGCGGGCATTCTGGGGGCCCCAAGGCGAGGCAAGGCAATGAACTTCGGCCCCCGCGAAGGAGCAGCGACGCCCCCCATGGCGACACCCCGCAAGGTCCGCACCCGCGTGTTCGCGGCCGCCTGCGCCGCAGCGCTCGCAGCCCACGCGCACGCCCAGACCGAAGCGGCGGTCGATTGGAGCGACCCCGCCTGGAAGCACGCCTGGGCCGAGGACGTCCCCGCCCAGATCAGCTCCGCGCGGACCCTTGCCGCCTTCCGCAAGAACCTCGTCGCGCTTGAGGACAGCGGCGCGGAGCCGCGCTGGGCCGTTCTCGAACTCACCGCGACCGGCACCTCCGGGACGCTCGAGCTGCTCCCCGCGCCCGGGCTCCGCGCCGGCGAGCGTGCCGTGCGCCTCGCCGTCGTGCCCCCCCAGAACGCGTACTACCTGCTCGCATCCCGCGAAAGCGGCGGCGCGTCGCTCTACCGCGCCCCCGCGCTCGCCGACGGCCGCCCGGGCGAAGCGACCGCGCTTCCGCTTCCCGAAGGCTCGGAGCGCTTGGTGGATCTCGCCGCGGGACCGGAACTGCTCGTCCTCCTGGCCCGCGAACCGCAAGGTAGACCGCCCGCCACCAGCCTCTTCGCATCCGCCTGGACCGGTTCGGAGGCGGCCGAGTGGATCGCCACCATGCCCGCCCCGGTCGCGCTGGATGGTGCCGCGCTCTTGCTGCAACACAACCGCGCGACGCTTGTCGGCGGCCTCGAGCAGGGCGGCCGGCCCGCGCGCCTGCCCCTCGGCACCGAGATCCGCTATCCCAACGCGGGGTCCTGGGAGCGCGAGCCGCTGCCGCTGCCGACCGCCCCCGGAAGAGCGCAGGGGCTGGTGCTCGGCTCCTACGCGGTGCTCGCCGACGAGTCGCCCGAGGGCGCGTTGCGGATCCTCGTCGCCGGCGATCTGGGCGACGGCGCCTTCCGCAGCTTCCGCGCCGCCGACACCGACTACCCCGCGCCGGAGGGCGCCGTCCTCGTCAACGACAGCGTCCACGCGCAGTTGCTCGTCGTGGGCGGCGAGCTGGCGGACGGCGCGCCGCACGCGCGCATCGCCGCGTTCCCTTACCCGGCCGGCGCGACGCTGCGCCGCCCCACGGCGGAGGACCTCCGCCGCGAGGAGTTGGACCGCGCGATGGAGATGCTCGACCCGAAGCCGCGCGCCGATGCCGAACGCATCGCCGCGGAACGCGGCCAATACCTGCTCACGATGATCCCCGGGGAAGGGCCCGGGGGCGAGGAACTGCTGCTCCGCCTCGCCCGCGGGGGCTCCATCCGCCCCTACTGGTCCGCGCTCACGCCCTTCCTCGCGACGGGTGCGGAGGCGCAGGAGGATAGCGCCCGCTTCGGGGTGCAGGCCACGCCCGCCTTCATCCTGCACACGCAGGGCGGCACCGTCCTGCGGCGCATCGAGGGCCGGGTCCCTTCCGCGCAGGAGTGGTTCGACCTGACCGCCCCGTCGCGCGACCCCGCCGGCACCCACCCCGACCCGGCATCCTGACGCAGTGGCGCAGAAGCTTTCCGAGCCGCTCGACCTCGCGGCGCGCGCCGTCGCCGCCGCGCGCCCGCACTGGGAGGTGCTCGCCCACGCGGAGATCGACTCGACCAGCGCCGAGGCCCGCCGCCTGATCGACGCGGCGCCCGGGCGGCCCCCCTTCCTGGTCCTCGCGGACCTCCAGACTTCGGGGCGGGGACGCACCGGCACGCGCTGGGAGTCCGGCGCCGGGCTTTCGTTCCTGGGCACCGCGTGCGCGCGCGCCGTAGACGCCGGTCCGCGCTCGCTCTGGCCCCTACGCATCGCCGTGGCCTGCGCCGAAGCGCTGGAACTCGGCGCCCTGCTGCCGGTCGGGCTCAAGTGGCCGAACGACCTGCTGGTCGGAGGGCGCAAGCTGGGCGGCATCCTGATGGAAGACCTCGGCGGCGGCTGGATCGCCGCCGGCGTCGGCGTCAACCTCCTCCAGTCCAGCGAACAGCTCCCCACCGTCCCCGCCGGCTTCCCGCAGCCGACCTCGCTCGCGGTCGAGCTGGGCGAGATGCTGCCCCCGCGCGAGGCGGTGGTGGTCGCGCTTTGCGAGCGGCTGATCGACGCCTTCGAACATGCGCTTCCCGCCCCGCTCGCGCTCGGCGCGTTCAAGAAGCGGTGGTGCTCGCCAGGCGCCCGCGTCCGCGAACGCCCCGGCGAGCGCCAGCTCTCCGGCACCGCCATCGACATCGACGAGGAAGGCTTCCTCCTGGTGCGTGGCGACGACGGCGCCATCCACCGCGTGAGCACACCGGTCGAGCTGGCGGATGCGCCGCGGCGCGACGCCACGACGCCGGTGCTCACCGTGCGGCGGAGCGGCGCATGAGGCGTCTCGCGTTCGCTGCAGCCTGCCTCATGCTCGGGGCCACCGCTCCGGCTGCCCCCGACTTCCTCCTCGAAGGGGACGCGCCCCCCACCGCGCGCTACCTCACGGGAGGCGTCGAGCCCTTCGCGCCCGCCACCCAGGCCCGCCTCGACGCCCGTCGCGGCATCGTCTCCCTCGGCATCAACACCGCCTGGCTGGTGGACTCGGGCATCGCCCGCGAGCCTTTCGCCAATGGGATCCTGGCTGTCGCCGACGCGGTCGAGCGCGGCGAAACCCCCGGCGCCGTTATCTTGCTCCGTCGCCCGCTCGGCGAGATGCTCCCCATCGCCGCCGGCTGGATGATGACCGACCCGCAGCGCGCCCACGCCCAGTACTCGACGCGCTACGAGCTGGGCGAACTCACCGGCCTCGCGACCGCGCTGCCGATCGCGCTTGGAGCCCTCATGGAAGGCCGTCTCGACGCGGAGTCCACACTCGATTCGCACCTCCCATGGCTTGCGGGGACGGCCCTCGGCGGGCGCACCGTCGGCGACGCGCTCCGCCACCGCACGGGCCTGCCAGGGGAGATCGGCCTCGACGGCGAGCCGACGCCGGAGCGCGCCCGGGCCGCGCTCGCCGCGGCGCCGCTCGGCGAGCCGGGCTTCTCGCGCCACAACGACCTCTTGCTGGGCCTCGTCCTTTCGCAGGTGTACCAGGAGCCCGCGCAAGTCCTCGCGCGGGAACGGCTCTTCGCGCCGCTCGGCATGGCCGAAACCAGCTTCGGCGCGCAGGGCGACCGCTACCGCATCGCACCCGGCTCCTACTCGAACTTCCGCGGGCGGCTCGCCTGGGGAGAGACGGAGGACCCGCTCGCCGCGGCCTTCGGCGGGGACGCGCTTTCCGGCGGACTGGTTTCGACCGCGGAAGACCTCGGACGCCTTGCCGTGGCGCTGGTCGCGATGATGCGCCAGGGCGGCGGCGACGCGGAACAGTGGGAAGGGGCGCTGGCGCGCGGCGGCTTCGGCGAGGGGTCGATCGGCCGCGACGGCGCCGAGGGCTGCTCGCTCTGGCTCTTGCCGGACGAGTGGGTCGTGCTCGTGTACCTGTCGAACCAGGCGCACCCGACCCCGGCGGCACCCGTGGACCCGCGTCCCGCGGCGTTCAAGGAACTGCGCGCGGCCGTGGAGCCGTGGGACGCCGCGGTCCTCGAAGCGCCCCCCGCGGGGGCGGCGGCGCCATGATCGAGATCCGCGGCCTGCGCAAGGCCTTCGGCCCCAAGGTGGTCCTCGACAACGTGTCGCTCGATATCGCGCGCGGAGAGACCCACGTCGTCATCGGGCGCAGCGGCGAGGGGAAGAGCGTGCTCCTCAAGCACCTGTGCGGCCTCCTCGCGCCGGACGGCGGCGCGGTCTCCATCGCGGGCCGCGCGCTCGACCTGCGCGACCCCGCCTCCCTGCGCTACATCCGCGGCAAGGTCTCCATGGTCTTCCAGTCCGCGGCCCTGTTCGACTCGCTCAATGTGCGGCGCAACGTCGGGTTCTACCTCGACGAGGCGGGGGAGCTCGACAAGGCCGAGGTGGACCGCCGCGTCGCGGAGCTGCTCGACGAGGTGAACCTCCCGGGAACCGAGAAGCTGATGCCCGCGGAGCTCTCCGGCGGGATGCGCAAGCGCGTGGGGCTTGCCCGCGCACTGGCCATGGAGCCGGAAATCGTCCTTTACGACGAGCCCACCACGGGCCTCGACCCCGTCACCAGCGACGTCATCAACGACCTGATCGTGCTCACCGCGGAACGCCACCAAGTCACCTCCATCGTCGTCACCCACGATATGAAGTCGGCCTACAAGGTGGGCGACCGCATCAGCATGCTCTACGAGGGACGGCTGATCGCTACCGGCGCGCCGGAGGCGATCCGCGATTCCCGCGATCCCTACGTGCACCAGTTCGTCAACGGCCTTTCGGAAGGACCGATCACCAACCAGGACAGCAGGCGGTTGAGCACGCAGGTCGCCATCCGGCTGCAGGAAATCCAAAGCGACCTCGGAGAGGGGGCGGAATGACCTCGGAACGCAGGCGCAACATCGTGGTGGGGCTGTTCGTGATGGTGGCCGCGGGCGTGCTGCTCGCCATCACGTTGCTGATCAGGGGCGGCGTCGACGTTCGCCGCACAACGCTGTTCGCCGCGTACGACGAGGTCGGCGGCCTGGAGGTCGGCTCCGCCGTCATGGTCTCGGGCGTTCGCGCGGGCCGGGTGGTCTCCATCGAGGGCCGCCCCGAAAAGCCCAACATCGTCGTGAAGTTCCAGGTCGGCAAGGCGCTCCCCGTCTACGCCGACGCCCGCGCCGTGATCGCCCAGCAGGGCTTCATCGGCGACAAGCGGCTCGATGTGCGCCCCGGCACCGAGGCGGCCGGGCCGGTGCGGGACGGGGCCTTCATCGAGGGCGTCCCGGCTCCCAGCTTGGAAGCCGCCATCGGCCAGGTGAACGACATCGTCAAGGACCTCGCGGTCACTACCAGGGCGGTCAGCGAACTCGTCTCCAGCGAGCAGAACCGCGCCGCCGTCGAGAAGTCGCTCGCCGACCTCGGACGATCGATGGAGGTGGTCGCCCGGCTCCTGGAAGAGAACGAGGAGAACATCGGCGCCATCCTCGCCAACACGCGCGAGGCGACCGCCGAGCTTCCCGGAATGCAGCGCAAGGCGACCGCCCTCCTCGACTCCGCGACCGCGCGGGTCGACTCCCTCGGCGGCGAGTCGGAGGCGCTCGTGGCCGAGCTGCGCGAGGCGGTCGGCGACCTCCGCGCCCGGAGCGCGACGCTCATCAGCTCGCTGGACGAGCGGCAGGCTGCTCTCGGCGAGAGCGCGAACCGCCTCGCCGCAACCGTTGATACCGAGTTCGCCCGCACCGCCCAGAGCCTCGCGCGCACCAGCGACGCGCTGGAGCGCATCCTCGCCAAGGTGGACCGCGGCGACGGCACCGTCGGCCTTCTCGTGAACGATCCCTCCTTGTTCCGCTCCGTCAACGAATCGGTGCAGGCGCTGCGCAACGCGCTGATCGGCCCCAACCGCCGCCTGTTCGACACGCGGCTCGACTACGCGCCGGCCGCACCGGAGCCGGGAGCGGCGCCGCTCCCTTGAGCGGTGCCACGCAGGAGCCGCGGTGCCCGTCGGTCCGGCAACGGATCGCGCTGTTCCTGCTCGTCTTCTTCGCGCACACCCTCATCACGCCGGGGCACCTCACCTCGCCGGACGAGGAGCTGATGTTCCGCATGGCGGAGTCGATGGCGCTCCGCGGCAGCAGCTCGATCCGCCCCATCGAATGGGACGCGGAGCAGGGGCGCCTTCTCGTGCCGCCGGAGGCGACCTTCGCCACGCGGCAGGGCGCGGACGGGCGCTTCTTCGCCCAGTACCTGCCGCTGCAGCCGCTGCTGAGCGCGCCGCTGGTCTGGGGCGCGCACGCCACGGAGGGGCTCTTCGCCGAATGGTTCGCGGAGGGAACGTGGCCCTCCATGGCGCACCAGTGGCACACCGGGACGCCCGCGGAGTTCTACCACCGCGCGGTCGTCGCCGCGTTCTTCAACCCGCTCGTCTCCGGCGCGACCGCGCTGGCGCTCGCCTGGGTCGCGGGTCTTCTCGGGGCCGGCGCGCGGGCGCGGACCGGCACGGCGCTCCTCTGGGCCTTCGCCACCATCGGCTTCGCCCACGCGCGGACCTACTTCACCGAACCCCTCGCGCAGCTCTTCGCGGTGCTCGCGATCGGCGAACTGCTGCGCTGGCGCCTCGCGCGGCCCGGCGCGGAGCGGGCGCCGCTGCGCATGGCCGCGTGGCTCTCGCTCGGCGTCTGGGTGCGCGTCGACTTCCCGCTGATCGCCGCCGGGCTGCTCGCGGTGATGGCGTGGTGGTCGGCGCTCGACGCCCGCGGCGGGAAGGCGGTCCGCACGGCGCTCGTCCCCGTGGCGGTGCCGGCGGCGCTGTCGCTCGCGAGCTTCCTCCTCCTCCAGAAGTTCCAGTTGTGGCGCCTCGGCGGCATCGACCTGACGGCGGGCTACGGCGACCAGTCGGAGGGCGTGAAGTTCAGCACGCCGCTGCTGATCGGGCTGCAGGGCCTCCTCTTCTCTCCGGGCAAGGGGCTGCTGTTCTTCTCCCCGGGGCTGCTGCTCGGCGCCTGGGGCTGGCTCCGCGGTGGAGCGGAGGCCAAGGCGGCCGCGCAGGCCGCGCTGCTCGGCATGCTGCCCTTCTTCCTGGCGATGGCGCTGTGGCAGAACTGGGAGGGCGGATGGTGCTGGGGGCCGCGGCACATCGTCCAGGTGCACGCCCCCATCATGCTGGGCGCGGCGTTCCTGCTCCGCGGCCCGCTCGGCGCGGCGAGACGCTTGACTGTGTCAACGATCGCGGCGGTCGGCCTCGCCGTCCAGCTCTACGGCGCGTGGCAGTCGCCGCTCGAGTTCTTCACCGAGTACTTCAACACCCCCGCGGACGGCGAGTACCTCACGGTCCCCTACCGCCCCGGCGAGGAGGCGGTGATCGCCGGCGTGAATGTCGTCACCGACGCCACCACGGGGCGCCGGCTCGCGGCGTCGCTCATGCCCGCGCCGCTCAGCGACTCGCTCTACGTTCCGCAGCACACGCAGTGGGCCGTCTACCCCGCGATGGCGGCGCTCGGCTACAACGACCTCTACTGGTGGCGCCGCCTCTTTCCGCGCGAGAGCCCGGACCGCTGGGGGCAGCGCCCGTGAAGGACGCGCTCCGCGCCCCGCTCGCCGTCCTGCTGCTGCTCGCCGCCGCGACGCGGCTGCCGCTCCTCGGGCTAAACGAGGCGGAATACACGGACGGCATCCTCCAGCTCATCCAGTTCGAGTACCCCACCGGCATCTGGCCACCGCTATACACGGCGCTGTGCTGGCCGTTCGGCCAGCTCGTCGGGCCGCTCTGGTCCGGGCGCCTCGTCAGCGCGCTCGCGTCGATCCTCTGCGTCATCCCCCTTTACCAGCTCGCGAAGCGCCACTTCGGCCCCGAGGCGGCCCTGTGGGCGGGAGCGCTCTACATCCTCGCGCCCGCCGCGATCCGCTGGGCTCCGCGGGTGATGACCGAAGCCACCTTCAGCCTCTTCTTCTGGTGGTCCATCGAACGCATGGACGCCGCGCTGCGGGCGCCGGACCGCGCGGCGGCGTCGCACGCGTTCGCGGGAGCCGCGCTCCTCGGGGCGCTCTCGTTCCTCACGCGCCACCAGGGCGTGCTCCTGACTCCGCTTCTCGGGGGCCTCGCGATCGCGCTGTGGCGCCGCGGGCACCTGTCGTTCCCCGCGGTGGCGGCGTTCGGCGCCTTCGCGCTCAACCCGCTATGGACCGCCTTCAGCGGCACGATCCACGGCGAGCAGTTCGCCGACCGCGCGGGGGGTGGCTGGCAGCAATCGCTCTATGTCCTCGTCGCCAACGCCGAGCCCTTCCTCCTGCTTTCGCCGTTCTACCTCACGCTCCCAGTCGCCGCGGTCGTGCTTTACGGCCTGCTGCGGAGGGGGCTCGACGAGGCGCCGCTGCTCGTCGCCGCAACGGCGTTCATCGGCGTCGAGATCCTCGCGCTGCAGGGCCTCTTCAGCGCGTTCCAGGAGCGCTACCTGCTGCCGTGGTACGGGCTGCTGTTCCTGTTCGGCGGCGCGGGGATGGCGGAGGCGCTCGCGAAGCTCGAGGCGGCGCGGCGCCCCTTCGCGGCGCGGGTGCTGGCGGGGCTGGTCGTCGGCGCATCCATCATCGTCTCCGCCGTGGTGCTGCTCGGCACGCGGCAGACCTTCGGCGACCTGCGCCGCGGCACCGACCTCGCCGTGGAACTCACCGGCGGCGGCGGGCGCATCTTCACCAACGAGTTCTACCGCCAGCGCGGCGACTCCCTGATCGCCGCCACCAAGGTCGAATTCTTCGCCCGGGGCCGCGAGGTACGCTACCTCGGCCCGGAGTTCTTCGACGGACGAGAGGCGCTCCGCCCCGGCGACGTGCTCGTGCTGTCGGACCGCTTCTTCCCCGAGTCGGTCATGCCGGAGCTGGAGCGCCGCTACCTGCTCGAGTTCGCGGGCGCGGAGGAGGCTGCGGTCCTGCCGTACTTCACCGAGATCATGAAGCGCCCCGGCGTGGAGCAGAACCCCGCCGCGTGGATCTTCCGCTACGAGTGGCAGCGGTTCCTCACCACCGTCTACGTGGTGCGCGGGGCGCGGCGTTGAGCGCGGCCCGGGGCGCGGCCGTGGCGGGAGCCGGGGCGTTCGCGGCCTATGCGCTGACCGCGCCGCGCGACATCCTCTGGGGCGACGGCCTCGAGCTGGCCTCGGTGGCGTCGCACTTCGGCGTGGCGCATCCGCCGGGCTATCCGCTCTACGCGCTTCTCGGCGGCGGTTGGTTGACAGTGTCAGGCGGCGCGCTGCCGCCGTATGCGGCCCTGGCGTTGCTCAACTGCCTGTTCGCCGCATTTGCGGCCGCGCTGCTCGGGCTGCTCGGCGCGTCGCTCTGGGCCCGCCACCGCGCCCCCGGCACCCCCGGGGCCGCGGGCTGGACCGCCGGCCTGTTGACCGCCGCCGCGGCGCTGCTGCGCTCGTTCTGGGAATCAGGCACGATCGTCGAGGTCTACGCGCTCGGAGCCATGCTCGGAGCGGGCTTCCTGCTCGTGCTGGCGGAGGACGGCGCGCGACTTTCCGCGCGGCGCTTCCTCCTCGCGGGCATCCTGCTCGGTTGCCTCGCGGCGAACCACCTGCCCTCCGTCAGCGTGGCCCTGGTCCTCGCGGCCCGGGCGATCCAGCTTCGCCGCGCCGGACGCTCCGCCTGGCCGCCGCTGGCCGCCGCCGCGCTCGCGGTGACGGTGGCGGCGCTGCTCTACGGCACGCTGCTGGTCTCGGCGGGGCGTGAGGGGCGGCGCATCGCCTGGGGTGGCACGTCGAATCTTCCCGCGCTGCTGGCGCACGCCCGTGGCGGCGAGTACTCCCGCGCGCTGCTCCGCCCCGCGCGGCTCGACCGTCGCCTGACGGCCCGGGAGTTCGCCCACTTCGCTTCAGCCCGCGCTTGGGAACTCGCGGGCGCCGCTTCCACACAGCTCTCCCGGGCCGCGGTGCCGGGGGCGATCCTCGCGTCGCTGGTTCTTGGGCTTGGCGCCTCGGCGCTGTGGCCGCGCGACCCGGTGCTGGTGCTCGCGTCCGCCGGCGCGGCCGGCGCGCAGACCGCCTTCCTTTTCCTGTACGTCATTCCGGACTTCCAGGACTACCTCCTCGGAATCGTCGTCGCGTCGTCGCCGGTCTGGCTGGCGGGCGCCGCGTCGATGCTTGACTTAGTCATCGAATGGGCGCGCCGACCCGGACGTCCCATGATTGCGGGAATCGCCGCCGGCGCGCTGGCCGCTTCCACCGCGATCGGCAACGGGTCGGCCTCCCTCGCGCGAAACGCCGAGCTCGACGCCCGCCCCTGGCTCGACCGTGCGCTCGCGGCGCTCCCGGAGGGCGCCGCGGTCCTGACGCACGGCGACGCGGACACCTACGCGCTCTGGTACGCCGCCCTCGCCGAGCGCTCTCGCCCCGACCTGCTCGTGATTGGCACCAACTTCCTCCGCTTCCCCTGGTTCGCCCGGACGCTGCCGCGGGAGCATCCCGCCGCGGGCGTCGTCCGCTTCGAAGCCGCCGGACCCCCGCTCGGTCCCGGGGCCTTCGCCTCCCTCGTCGAGCGGCAGGCGATCCGCCCGCTCCTCGGCGCCGGCGACGTCTTCATGATGGAGCCGGACGGCATCGTGGGGCCGATCTGGTTCGAGCGCTTCCGCCCCGAGCCGGTCGCCGTGCTCTTGACCCCGCAGGAATTGGAAACGCTCCTGTCCGCTGGCCGCGGCGTGCCGCCACCGCGCCTCTTCCGAATCCCCGCCGCAGCCACGCCGTGAAAGCCTCCGTCATCGTCCCCGTCTACAACGAGCGCCGCACCGTAGAGGTGCTGCTCGAACGCGTCCGCGCCGTGCCGATCGACAAGGAGATCATCGTCGTGGACGGCGCCAGCGTTGACGGCACGCGCGAGCTGCTCGAGCGCCAGGCCGAGTTCCCCGAAACGCGCGTGATCTTCCAGACGGAGCGCCGCGGGCGCGGCAACGCGCTCAAGGAGGGCATCGCCGCCGCGACCGGCGACGTCGTCATCTTCCAGGACGCCGACCTCGAGCTCGATCCGTTCGACTACCCGGCGCTGCTGGCGCCCATCGAGCGCGGCGAGGCGAACGTCGTCTTCGGATCCCGCTTCCTGCGCGGCAAGCCCGCCATGACCTTCCTCCAGTACTGGGGAAACCAGACGATCAACATCTCGGTCAACACGCTCTACGCTCGCGAGTTGAAAGGCACCCGCCTCACCGACGTGGAAACTTGCTACCAGATTTTCCGCCGCGAGTGCTTCGACGGACTCCGAATCGAGAACAACAATTTCGCCTTCACGGTGGAGCTCACGGTGCGGCTGATCCTCGCCGGCCACCGCATCGTCGAAATCCCCATCAGCTACTTCCCGCGCGGCAAGGCGGAGGGGAAGAAGATCTACTGGGGGGACGGCTTCGCGAGCCTCTGGACACTCGCGAAGATCCGCTTCACAGGCTGAGCCGGTGGCCGCTGTCACCCCGTTCCAAGCGGTCGTCCTCGGCATAGTCGAGGGTCTGACCGAGTTCCTTCCGGTCTCCTCGACGGGGCACCTGATCGTCGCCGCGGAATGGCTCCGCCTCGATCCCGCGATCCTCGACACCTACGTGGTGGCGATCCAGTTCGGCGCCGCGCTCGCCGTGGCGGCCTACTACCGCGACCGCATGCGGCAGCTTCTCGGCGGCGTGCTGCGGCGCGAGCCGGGCGGCCTTCGTCTGCTCAAGCACCTCCTCATCGCGTTCCTTCCCGTGGTGTTCGTGGGCCTGGCCTTCGACGACTACATCGAGGCGCGCTTCTTCGGCTCCCGACCGGTCGCGTGGGCGCTGATCGTGGGAGGCGTGGCGATGATCGCGGTCGAGCTGTGGCGCGGACGCGAGCGCGCAGACGACACGGACAGCCTGGACGAGATGACCACGCGCCACGCGCTCGCCGTCGGCGTGGCCCAGTGCTTCTCCCTCTGGCCCGGCATGTCGCGCAGCATGAGCACCATCGTCGGCGGGCGCCTCGCGGGCCTTTCGAACCGCACCGCGGCGGACTTCACGTTCCTGCTCGCGCTGCCGGTGCTCACCTCGGCGACCGCCTACAAGGTGCTGAAGGGGCGCGAGGCGATCGCCGCCATCGACGGCGCCGCGGAGGCGCTCGTGCTCGGCAACGCGGTCGCCTTCGTCGTCGGATTCCTCGCGATTTGGGGCTTCATCAAGCTCGTCGGCCGCGTCGGCATGGTGCCGTTCGGCGTGTACCGCATCGTGGTGGGCGTGGCGCTGCTGCTCCACCTGGATTGAGGGCGGCCCTTGCCCGCCCCCGCGGCGGGGGAAGAGGATACTCCATCTCCTCCGGGAT
This sequence comes from Candidatus Sumerlaeia bacterium, assembly GCA_033764015.1. GTDB lineage: Bacteria > Sumerlaeota > Sumerlaeia > SLMS01 > JANRJK01 > JANRJK01. The sequence goes on from JANRJK010000013.1 coordinate 36,374, forward strand.
CGATTCCATGGGCACCTTCGACCGCTTCCGCAAGTACCTCTGCGCCCCCGCCGGCGCTCCGCTCCAGCTCGACATCAGCCGCATGGACTTCGCCGACGGCTTCTTCGACGCCATGGAGCCCGCCATGCAGTCCGCCTACGCCGCGATGGACGCGCTCGAGGCGGGCGCGATCGCGAACCCGGACGAGAACCGCATGGTCGGCCACTATTGGCTCCGCGCGCCGGAGCGCTCGCCCGCCCCGGACATCGCGAAGTCCCTCACCGACGACCTCGGCGCGGTGCTCGAATTCGCCGGCGCGGTCCACCGCGGCGAGATCGTTTCCGGTTCCGGCGCGCCCTTCCAGAACCTCCTCGTGATCGGCATCGGCGGCAGCGCCCTCGGCCCGCAGCTCCTCGCCGACGCGCTCCGCGACCCCGCGGGTGACCGCCTGCGCCCCTACTTCTTCGACAACACCGACCCGGACGGCATGGCGCGCACGCTGGGCGACATCGGCGCGGGGCTCGACCGCACGCTCTTCGTCGTGATCAGCAAGTCCGGAAGCACGCCCGAACCCCGCAACGGCATGATCGTCGCCGAGGATGCCTGCCGCCGCGCCGGCATCGACTTCGGGCGCAACGCCGCCGCGGTCACCGGCGCCGGCAGCCACCTCGACCAGTACGCCCGCCAGCGCCACTTCCTCGCCCGCTTCCCCATGTACGATTTCATCGGCGGCCGCACCAGCCTCTGGTGCCCCGTCGGCCTGCTCCCCGCCGCGTTGCAAGGACTCGATGTGAAGGAGCTCCTCCGCGGCGCCCGCGAGATGGACGCGCTCACGCGCTCGAAGACGACGCGCCAGAACCCCGCCGCGCTGCTCGCCCTCATGTGGCACCACGGCACCGGCGGCGCCGGGAAGAAGGACATGGTCGTGCTCCCCTACGCCGACCGCCTGCTCCTGTTCTCGCGGTACCTGCAGCAGCTCGTCATGGAGTCGCTCGGCAAGGAGCGCGACCTCGGCGGCGACATCGTCCACCAGGGCATCGCCGTTTACGGCAACAAGGGGTCCACGGACCAGCACGCCTACGTGCAGCAGCTCCGCGACGGCGTGCCGAACTTCTTCGCGGTCTTCATCGAGGCGCTCGACAAGGGCCCCGACACCGTCGAGGTCGAGCCGGGCGTCACCAGCGGCGACTACCTGAACGGCTTCCTGCTCGGAACCCGCGAGGCGCTCCACGAGAACGGCAGGCAATCGATGACGATCTCGCTGGACCGCGTGGACGCGCACGCGCTCGGGGCGCTGATCGCCATGTTCGAGCGCGCGGTGGGCTTCTACGCCAGCCTCGTCGGGATCAACGCGTACCACCAGCCCGGAGTCGAGGCGGGGAAGAAGGCCGCCGCCCGCGTGCTCAAGCTGCAGGCAGCCGCCGTCGCCCACCTGCGCGCCAACTCCGACAGCCGCTTCGACGCGGACGCGGTCGCATCGGCCATCGGGGCGCCGGACGCCGCGGAAACCGTCTTCCTCGCGCTGCGCCACCTCGCGGCCTGCCGGCGCGGCGTCTCGCTTGACGCTGACGGCTGCTTCAAGGCTACCGTCGTCGTATCCCAAGCATGAGGTACGACCCCATGTCCTCCGCTTTCCTGCGCGCCTTCGCGGCCGCATCCACGCTGCTGCTCGCCAGCGGCTGCGTCCTCAAGTCCGGCACGAACCTCGGCGAAGTCGCCAAGGACGCCGGCTTCGACAACGTCACCACCGGCGACGGCACCTACGAGAACTACACCGCCGTCAGCCACGAGCGCGCGACCGAGATCGGCCTCGGCCTCGGCGTGTTCACCTTCAAGCTGATGGAGCTGTATCCCGCCACCACCAACGAGGCGCTCCTCCTCGAAGCCGCCAACAAGACGAAGGAGAAGGGCGCGGAGGCGATGATCAACGTCCACCCGCAGTCCAGCTACTTCTTCGGCTTCATCATCGGCGTCTACGTCGATTCGACCAACGGGACTGGCATCGAATTCTAATGCCGCGGCCGCGCGGGGGGCGCATCGGCGCCTCCCGCGCAGCCAACCATCGGACCCCGCGCATGCAACTCCGCCGCCGCCTCGCAGCACTCCTCCTCGCCGCGGCGCTCGCGGCCGCGGCCTCGCCCGCCGCCCAATCCACCGAGCCCCCCCGCCCGCCCGACCGGCGCGAACTGCTCACCACGCACGGCGTCGATCCCGAGGCGGAAGCGCTCGCGGCCTTCCTCGAAGCGGGATTCCCACCCGGATTCACCGTCCCGCCCACCCCTGAACTGAAGACGCAGATCGTCCTCTCCGCGATCCAGGAGGCGGGCATCGGCGGACACCGCGCGCTTGCTCCGCTGCTGCAGCGCCTGGCCATCGGCGAACCGACCCCCGGCGTCCGCTCCATCCTCGAGCGCGATCTCGAGCGCCAGCCCATCGGCATGCACGACACCGTGCGCGCCGGCTTCCTGCGGCTGGTGGTCCGCAACGCCACGGTGTCGCTCGGGCTCCTCGGCGACCCCGCCTCGCGCCCCGCGCTTGAGCAAGTGCTCGCCGCCGCCGACGAACCGGCCACGCGCTTGGAGGCGGCCATCGCGCTCGCCATGACGGGTAGCGGCGCGGGCCTCTCCTACGTGGTCGAAGCGGCCGCATCCGACGACCGCCCCCTCGCCAGCGCCGCGTTCCAAGCCGCCTACTACATCACCGCGCGCAACTACGGCGTCACCTCCGTCACCTCCGACGCACGGCTGGACCAGCACCGCGGGCAGCTCCGCGAGTGGGCCGCGTCCGACGCCGCGCGCGGCTTCGCCCCCAGCGCCCCCGACGTCCGCCGCCGCCGTGCCGCGGGCCCGCCGGCGCCCCCCGCGCCGGAACCCGATACGCTCCGCGCACTCCTGCGCGACACGCGCAACCCCTTCGACCAGCAGCGCCGCATCGCCGCCCGCAACCGCCTCATCGAACTCCGCGCCGCGTCCCTCGCCGAGTTCCGCGCCCTCGCGCAAGACGTCCTCGAAGACGTCGACATCCGCACCGAGGCCTTGCGATGGTACGCCTTGGTCGAAAGCCCGCGCGAACTCCGCCGCGCCGCCCGCCGCCTCGCCAAGGACCGCGACGCGGAAGTGGCGCAACTGGCCGAGCGGCTGGCGAAGGGGGAGTAGGGGGCCGGTGACACTCACAGCGGGAGAACAACGAATGGGAGAGTCCCCCACCATCATCGAGCGCCCGCCGCTTTTCTACCCCGCGTGGCTGGGGCGGATGGACCCGTACCTGCTCCGCGCGGAGACCAATCCCGCGGTGCCGCTCGTGCTGCGCGTGCTCAAGTTCACTCCGTGGCCGAAGGCCCGCGTCGCCGGCTTCTTCGCGTGCCTCGCGATGCTGTCCATCAACGTCTACTTGTTCCGCTTCGTGGACGACCTGCCCTGGTTGCTTGCCACGTTCCTCATCCTGCTCGTGGTGATGATGGCGTGCGCCGTCCCGCCGCGGTCGCTGGTCGCGCGCATCCGGAAGCGCCCCGACGCGAACACGATCTTCACGGATCTCAAGCTCGCGGGCGTCGGCTTCGACGATGTTCTCGAAGCGGACTACCTGGTGCGCAGCTGCGCGCGCCTGCCGCAGGCGGTGCTGCTGGGCCTGCTGATGCTGGTCCTGCCCGCGGTGATCATCGGCGTGAGCACCCGCTTCAGCCTCTTCGGCGACACGCTGCTGGTCCTCGGGGCGCTCGCCTTCGCCGCGGGTGTGGCCGCGACGCTGCTGCGCGGGACCACGCTCAAGGCGCAGTACATCCGCCAGACGCTCGCCAAGATGGAACTGAACATGGAGCGGCGCGCCATCGGAGTGGGGGGCCTTCTCAAGAAGCACTCCGCGCACCTGATGACGCGCACTGCGATGCAAGTCCTCGGGGCGTTCGGCACGCTGATCGCACTCTACGTCGGCATCCTCGTGATCGGGTTGGCCGTTCACTTCATTCCCAGAATCGGCCTCTCGGGGGCGCACTTCCGCGGCCTCGGTGGCCTCGCCCTCGGCTTCCTCGGAGTCATCGGGCTCGGCATCAGGCGCCCCCGCGCCCGCGCCACCATCGAGGCGCACCTCGACCATTGGCACGCCGCCCTCGCCGGCATGCACGAGAAGTACATGGCGCTCAACGTGTACGGCGAGCCGGACTGGACCGACCCGGAGCTCGCCCCACCCGCGCACAGCGGCGGCGTGCTGCTCCCGATCCCCAAGCCCCGCTTCACCCGCGTCGCCGAGCGCGTCCAGCGCATCGCGCCTCCGCCGCCGCCCAGGCCCACGCACGGATAAGCCCCTCCCTGCGCTTGCCAACCGCGAGGGCCGCTCCGCAACCTCGTCCATCCGCGCGGACGCCGCGCGCCGACTCCCCACGCACGCAGGAATGTGATGGCCCAGAAGCCCCTCGACTACAATGCGACGATCACCGACTGGAACCTCCTCACGGACCAGCTCGTGGTCTTCCGCCTCAAGCAGGACACCCCCTTCGACGGCTTCACGCCGGGGCAGTACACGGTGCTCGGCATCAACTATGAGGCGGGCTCCGTGAGCCGCGCCTACTCGATCGGCTCCGCGCCGGAGACCATCGCCGAGGGACTCGAATTCTACATCCGCCGCGTGCCCGAGCCGAAGGGCGACGTGGCGCTCACGCACCTGCTCTTCAACCTCAAGGCGGGAGAGCGCCTCTGGTGCGCCGCCAAGCCCCGCGGCCACTTCACCATCGAGAAGGCCGTCGGCGCCGAGGACCCGCGCCACAAGGTCTTCATCGCCGCCGGCACCGGCCTCGCCCCCTTCACCTCCATGGTCAAGAGCCACTACCTGCGCCACGGCGCGGTGGACGAGCGCCACATCATCGCCCACGGCGCCAGCTACGCCACGGACCTCGGCTACCGCGAGGAGCTCGAGCGGATCATGAACAGCGGCGGGCGCACGCGCTACGTGCCGACGCTCTCGCGCCCGGACGCCTCCTGGACCGGCGAGCGCGGCCGCGTCGAGACGCACTTCGAGGGCGAGCGCCTCGCGGCCTTCGAGCGCAAGCTCGGCTTCCAGCCCGGCCACCTCCGCCCCGAGAACGCCGTCGTGTTCCTCTGCGGCCTCCAGGGCACCATCGCCAACTGCCTGATGCAGCTCCTCGACCGCGGCTTCGTCCCCGAGGACCGCAAGATCCGCCGCGCGCTCCACATCCCCGACGCCACGCACGCCAGCTTCTTCTTCGAGCAGTACGACTCGGAGCCGATCATCGACCTCAAGGACGAGGCGCTCGCGGAGTCGCTCCGCGCGCGCCTGCGCGCCGCGGGTGTGAAGCTGGAAGCACCCGAGCCGGTGGCCTGACCATGCCCCTCCCGGTCCCCTCGCAGGACGACCAGTTCCGCCGCCTCGTCGACATCATGGAGGCGCTCCTCTCGGAGCAGGGCTGCCCATGGGACCGGGAGCAGTCGCACCGCACGCTCCGCCCCTACGTGGTCGAGGAAGCGTGCGAGGTGGTGGACGCCATCGACGACGGCGACGACGAGGAGCTGCGCCACGAGCTGGGCGACCTCGGCCTCCAGATCGTCTTCCACGCGGCGCTCGCCCGGCGGCGCGGCGCCTTCGATGTGGACGGCGTCTACCGCGCCATCTGCGAGAAGCTCATCCGCCGCCACCCGCACGTCTTCGGCGACACCGAGGTGGACGGCTCCGGCCAGGTGCTCAGGAACTGGGAGGCGATCAAGCGCGCGGAACGCACCGCCAAGGGCGAGGCGGAGCGCCCCGTCTCCGCGCTGGACGGCGTGCCCCGCGCGCTGCCCGGCCTCCAGCGCGCCTCCCGCCTGCAGGACAAGGCCCGCCGCGTCAACTTCGACTGGACCGACATCCGCGACGTCTTCGCCAAGGTGCGCGAAGAGGTCGAGGAACTCGAACGCGAAGCCGCCGCCGGCGACGCCGCCGACCACTCGCGCGTCGAGGACGAGTTCGGCGACCTGCTCTTCGCCCTCGTCAACCTCGGCCGCTTCCTCAAGGTCGATTCCGAGGCCGCGATTCAACGCACCAACGCCAAGTTCCTCCGCCGGTTCCACCACATGGAGGATGCGCTCCGCGCCCAGGGCCGCCAGCCCGCCGAGTGCACGCTCGAAGAACTCGACGCGCTCTGGAACAAGGCGAAGGCCGCCGAGCGCGCCCCGGCCCAGTAGCCGCGAGTCGCCCGCCGTGCCGCTCTTCCGCGACCGCCGCCACGCCGGCGCCAAGCTGGCCGAAGCCCTCGCCGCCGAGGGAGTGGGTAGGGACGCCCTCCTGCTCGCCATCCCCCGGGGCGGGGTGGTGGTCGCGGCGGAAGCGGCCGCTCTCCTCCGCGCGGAACTCGATCTCTTCACGGTCCGCAAGCTCGGCGTGCCGGGGCGCCCGGAACTCGCCATGGGCGCCGTCGCCACCGGCGGCCTAGTCGTCTGGAACGGCGCCATCATCGAGTCGCTCAACATCCGCGAGGCGCCGATGCTCGAAACGCTCGAGCGCGAGACCCGCGAACTCGCCCGCCGCGAGGCGCTCTACCGCGCCGGCTCCGCGCCGGTCCCCGCGGCGGGACGCGTGGCGGTGCTCGTCGACGACGGCATCGCGACCGGCGCGACGCTCCTCGCCGCGGCGCGGGCGCTGCGCACCGCCAAGCCCGCGCGGCTCCTCGTCGCGGCGCCTGTCGCCCCGCGCGAAGTGGTGGCGCGCTTCGACGGCGAAGCGGACGGCGTCGTGCTGGTACGCGCCCAAGTCCCCTTCTTCAGCGTCGCAGCGTGCTACGAGGACTTCCGCCAAGTGCAGGACGCGGAAGTGGCGGTATCGCTCCGCGCGTTCCACGCCGGCGCGGAGCCGACGGAGGAAGGCTGCGAGGACTTCCTTTAGCGCCAGAGCCCCAGCCGTTCGCGCCGCGCCGCCGCCTCCGCCGCCCGGAACTCCGCGTCGTGGCTGCCGCTCCGCCCCCACTTCGTCTCGTAGCGCGAGTAGCCGCGGCGCACCAGTTCGATGTTGAAGTTCTCGCCGTCCACCAACACGTAGGCGAGCAATCGCTGGTAGCGGTCCCGGGCGTCGCCCTCCGCATCCGCCAGCAGCCGCACCTGCCGCCCCTCCAGCCTCGAGCGGGTGTAGCGCGCCGCATCCCTCCCGAACTCAGTGTTCTTCGACGCATCGGGGTGGACCGATTCCTCCGTGTCCACGCACAGCAGGCGCACACGCTCCTCGCGCCCGCCCGCCGTCACCAGGAGTGTGTCCCCGTCCACCACGCGCTCCACATAGGCGACCACATACTCGGTCGCGGTCGGCGTGAGCGCGACCGCCGCCGACCCGGTCCCGTCGGGCTGCGACTCGATACCGGGCCGGGGCGCGGTGTCTCCGCCGAGGTAATGGTACGCGCCGGCCGCCAGGAACAGCAGCAAGCTCCCCAGCAGCCCCAGCGCGCGCACCTTCCAGGATCCCCCGCCACGCCCGCCGCGGCGGCGGGCGGAGGGCTTGGCTCGGCTGGCGGCTTTGCGACGGGGGGGCATCCGGATTCCTCGAGGCGATAGGCACCCCCCGCGTGGCTTGGCGGTCAACCCGGATGGAAAGAGTGGGCGCCTGCCCAGGCGCCGATGTTGCGGAGATGCGAAATCCATAATAACGTTATTGTCTTGCCCGGCCTGATCTCCAGCCTGACGCTAACCACCGTACAGTAGCGCCACTCGGGAATCCACCTTGGAAACAATGAGCGAACCCCAAGAACTGCTGGGCAACGCCATGCGCAGCGAGCGCTCGGAACCAGCAGCGCCCCCCCCATGGTACGACCGGGTCAAACCCCTGCACGACCACTCGGAAATCCTCCGCTCGGTCGTGGGGTCGCTCTCTCCGGCGGTCCGGGAGGGCCTCAGCCTATGGCAGCGCGAGCACCTCGACATCCACTCCCTTTGGATGGACGCGCTCGAGCGCGCGAACCACATCCTGTTCGTGCTCGACGTCCGCGACCATCGCTTCGTGTACATGAGCCCCAACCACGAGCGAATCAGCGGCATCCCGCATGAGACGTGGATGGCGATGAGCTTCGAACAAAACATCGCGAACATACACTCTGGCGACCGCGAGCGGGTCGCCGCGAGCCTCACCTCCATGCACAAGAGGGCGGTCCCCCACGACGTCCAGTCGGAGGTATACGAGTATCGCCGCGTGCGGCCCGACGGAAGCGTCTACTGGCTGCGCGAATGGGGAAGTTGCTACTACGGCCCCGCCGCCGAACCGCTGGTGGCCGCCGGGACCGCCTGCGACATCACCACGGAGAAGCATCGCGAGCGCGAACTCCGCGACGCGCTCGCCCTCAAGAACAAGTGCGTCGGCATCCTCGTCCACGACCTCCGGAACCCGCTGACCGTCATCAAGGGCTACACCGCCCTCCTGCGCGACGACATGAAGATCAGCTTCGAGCCGCACCACCTCGACATGCTCGCCCGCATCGAACGCGCCTGCGACAAGCTCCAGTCGATCGTCGGCGACACGCTCGACTTCAACGCCATCGAAGCCGGCGCGCTCGCGCTCGAACGCGTGCGGATGCCCGTGGCGGAGTTCCTCCTCCGCTTCCGCGACCTCCACGCGATCCTCGGGGAGCGCAAGCGCATCCGGATCGACGCCGAATGCTCCGGGGAGGCGGGCGTCGGCCTCTTCGACCCGGACCATATCGAGCATGTCCTCGAGAACCTCCTCACGAACGCCATCAAGTACTCGAACCCCGGCTCGCGCGTCGTCATGCGCGCCCTCCCCGCCTCCGCCGGCATGGTCTGGATGGAGGTGGAGGACGAGGGACTCGGCATCCCGCAGGAGGAGCGCGACCGTCTCTTCACCGAATTCGGCCGCTGCTCCGTGAAGCCCACGGACGGCGAGCAGAGCACCGGCCTCGGCCTCGCCATCTGCCGGAAGGTCGTAGCCGCCCATGGCGGAACCATCGGTTGCGAGAGCGAGGTCGGGCGCGGCTCGGTCTTCCGCTTTTCGCTGCCCGCGGCGGTGCTGGAGCGCAGCGCATGAAGACCATGTCGGCATTCACCCTCATCGAGTTGCTGATCGTCGTCGCGATCATCGCCGTGCTCGCCGCCATCGCGGTGCCCAACTTCCTCGAGGCGCAGACCCGCGCGAAGATTTCCCGCGTTAAGGGCGACTTCGCGACGATCGCCACCGCCATGGAGTCGTACTGCGTCGATAGCGGCCACTATCCAACGAACGGACGGTCGGTCGTCGCGCTCAGCACCCCGTTGGCGTATGTGACCACGACGCCGCTATGGGATCCGTTCGCTCCGACCACGGATCCCGATGTGAACGCCAGCGGCTACGGCTACATGAACTTCTGGGAGCCCGGCGCTTCCGAGTTCTTCGTGTTTCCCGTGCTCCCCGGCGCCGCGGGCCTCGCGGTCAAGGACTGCGCCTGGCTCCTCGTCAGCCGCGGCCCCGATGGATTCCTCGAGTCGCAGGACAAGGCGACGCGGGCGTTCACCCCGGAGACGATCCGCGCCGCGGTGCTCGAGATGGCGACCGGCGACTATGTGTACGATCCCACCAACGGAACCGCCAGCGAAGGCGATGTGCCGCGCACTCGCAAAGGGGAGCTGACCCGCGCACTGGCCCCGATGTAGTCATCCCGCGTGACACGCTGGGTCCTTCTGGAGACCGCCCCGCCGGGGCACCGCATGCGCCTGCCGGGGCACCACCTGGCGGAGTGGCTCGCCGCGCGCGGGCGCAAGGTCGCCTACGTATCCGTCCCCGTCAGCCCTTGGCACTTCCTCTCCCGCGCCGCGCGTCCACTCGCGCGGCGCCGTTGGTCGCAGGAGGGTTCCCGCGGACGCTGGCACGGCCCCAACCTGTTCGCCTACATCCCGCGCACCCTGCTGCCGGTCGCGCGCGGGCCGCTCTTCGACAACGAGGCCGCATGGCGCCTCTCCCACCGGCTGACACTGCCGGACGCCGCGGGCGTCCTCGCGGCGGAGGGCTTCTCCAATCCCGACGTGGTATGCCTCCAGAGCCCGCTGCTCGCGCCGCTCGCCGCCGCCCTCGGCGCGCGGCGCCTCGTGGTCCGCATCGAGGACGCGCTCGACCACTTCGACGGCATGCCCCGCGTGGCGCTCCGCCACTTTCCCGAGGCCCTCGAACGCGCGGACCTCGTGACCGTGACCGCCCGCTCGCTCGAATCCTGGGCCACCGGGCGCGGCGCCCGGTCGGTCCGCAACTTCCCGAACGGCGTCGCCTTCGCCCGGTTCCGGCGGCCCGCGTCGCTGCCGCCGCGCCCCGCCGACCTGCCGCCCGGCCCTGTCGCCGTCTATGTCGGCGCGCTCGATTCGTGGTTCGACGACGGCCTCTTGGCAGCGTCGCTCGATGCCTCGCCGAGCTGGCGTGCAGTGTTGATCGGGCCTCCGGGCGCGCGGCTCTCCCGGCTCCGGGAGCACCCGCGGGTCCACTTCCTGGGGCCGAAGCCGCAGGAACAGGTTCCCCCCTACCTCTGGCACGCCGACGCCGGCGTGATCCCCTTCCGGCGCACGCCGCTCATCGAGTCCGTCTCGCCGCTCAAGCTCTTCGAGTACCTCGCCGCCGGGCTCCCGGTGATCGCCACCCGCTGGCGCGAGCTCGAGGCGTTGCAGGCGCCCGCGACGCTCGCCGACGGGCCCGCCGGGTGGGCTAAGGCGCTCGCCGACGCCGAAACCCCCGGCGCCGCGGCGCGCGCAGCCGGGATCGAGTGGGCCCGAGTCTACGATTGGGAACAACTCATCGCGGACTTCGCCGCGGCAGCGGAGGATTAACCCCGGGGGGCGGGCATCGCGGCGTCGATGTCCTCGCGGCGGCGGTGGATCTCCGCAAGGCGGAGGTCCAAGGACTCGCGGGCGTTCCCCGCCCGCATCGCATCGACGAACTTGAAATGCTCGTCCACCAGCAGGGCGCGCCGCGCCGCGGACAGGCAAAGACCTGCGAGAGCCTCCACCCGCCGCCAATGCTCCACCACCCGCGTGTGGAGCAGCCGCGAGAGCGAGAACTCCATGCCGCCATCGGGATCGCAAAGAACGCACGAAAACTCGTCCCGGACGAGCTGGAACCGATCCGCAGGAAGTTCGGGCTCCGCCAAGCGGTCAAGGAGCGGGGCCAGCCGCACGGCGATTTGCTCCCCGTCCTTGCGCTGCGCGAATGCCGACTCGAACAACTCGATCAGCAGGAGCACCTCAAGGGCGACCGCGCGGTTGAGCGGGGAAACGCTCACGCCGGAGTAGGAGCGGTAAAACACGAGGCCCTCCGCCGAGAGCTGGGTGAACGCCTCCCGGATTGGGATGTGGCTCACGCCCAACTCCGCCGAAATGGCGTCGATCGTGATTTTCTGGCCGGGTGCCAATCGGCCATCAAGGATGCGCTCGCGGATTTCCCCGCAAGTTACCTCCTTCTTGCTGCGAAACTTGGCGAACTCTGCGCTCAAGCGGCTCTCCTCGCCCATCAGGTCCAATTCAGACTTCATTAATCTCAATCCCCCGGCGGTTCTGCTAGGGGAACAGCATCTCCTGTTACCAATCGGGATAAATCCCTATTACCAATGATTAGCCATGGCAACGGACTTCCTTTCTCACGGCGGAACTATATAATCTAGCCAAGCGGTGCCCATACTCGCAAGTACCTCCACTTGCCATCACCCGCCCAACGGCTACTAATGCCTCGGCAGTCCAACGGAGACCATACGCAGCGTGAGCAAAACACGGACATCGAGAAAACGCAAGGCTGTGCTTTCCGCGGACGTCCGTATCCCAACCCGGGCGGGCTCGCCCCGGGCCCTCGCCGCGCTCGTGCTGGTCCTCGCCCTCGCTGCCGGTGCCTGCCGCCGCGGTCCCAAGGGCACCCCCGTGGAGGACTCCCTCGACCAGTTCCTGTGGAAGAACCGCCTAGTGGTTCTCTTCGCGGAGGACACCAAGGACCCCGAGTACCTCCGCCAACTGACGCTGCTCAACCTCGAGCGCGACGGCCTAGAGGAGCGCCAGACCCTCATTGTCCCCGTCCAAGGTTCCGGCGCCGGGCTGCGCGGGCGCTTCGGGCTCGAACCGGGCGGATTCCAGCTCGCGCTCGTCGGGAAGGACGGCGGCGTCAAACTGCGCGCCTCCGACCCCGTGGACCCGTCGGTGGTCTTCGATCTGATCGATTCGATGCCGATGCGGCAGGCGGAGCTGCGCGGTGGCGACTAGGCAGGAACGACCGTCACCGCGACGGAGAGTTGTTGGCGCCCGCCGCCCTGGATCACGCCGCGCAGCGGACTGACGTCCCCGTAGTCCCGCCCCCACGCCAGCGTCAGGTGCCGGTCGCGCACCAGCGCGTCGTTCGTCGGGTCCAGGTCCACCCACCCGGTCCCCGGCACCATCAGCGCAAGCCACGCATGGGATGCGTCCGCCCCCACGAGCCGACGCGCTCCGGGCTCCGGGTCGGTCGCCAGGTACCCGCTGACGTAGCGGGCGGCGAGGCCCACGGAACGCAGGCAGGAGATCATCAGGTGCGCGAAGTCCTGGCACACGCCGCGCCGGCTCCGCAGCACCTCCTCCACCGGCGTCGACACATCCGTCGCCAGCGGCGAGTACGAGAATCCGCGGTGGATCGCCTCGTTGAGGGCGAGCGCGGCCTCGAGCACGGGGCGCCCCGGCGTGAAGCACGGAGCGGCCAGCGCCGCCGCGTCGGCCAGCAGCGGCACGTGCGGCGAGGCGTGCGCGAACTCGACCGCCTCCACACCTTCCGGCGAAAGGTCTGAGCGCAGCAGCTCGCGCGCGAACTCCCACGAGGGCGTGTCCGACGGGTCGCCCAGCGACGGCGCCATGACCGCGAGCTCCGCGTCGAGCACCGCCTCCAAGTCGTGGTGCGGCTCCTGGATCGACAGCACGGAAACCGTGTTCCCGTAGAAGTCGCGGCGGCTCCGCTGGAAGGACGGGTGCGGACGCACCAGCAGTTCCGCCCGCTCCACGCGCTGCCGCGCCGTCGCCCGGGGGACCAGGTGCAGCTTGTGGTAGGACTGCGACACCGCCTCCGCGTAGCGGTACCGCGTCGCGTGCGAGACCCGGTAGCGCGTCACGTCGGCAGGTCCTCGCGGCGGATCGCCGCCTGCATCCCGTCGGCGTGGTGGCGGAAGTAGCGCCGCTCGACCTCGTAGGCGAGCTGCCCCGCCGTGCGCGAAACCTCGTCCAGCACCTGCCCGAGGCCGACACGGTGCCCGTAGCCGTTGACCGCGCACAGCTCCTGGACGCTGGCGGTCTCGACGGTGGTGACGAGCCGCGTGGCGAGGCGGAGCTCCGCGCGCGGCTGCGGCGCCTCCGCGGTGGTGGGGGAGAGCGCCTGGAGGTGCTCGCGCAGCCGCAGCAGCTGATAGGCGGTCGAGCGCGGATTCGTATCGTCGTGGAGCAGCAGGTCCACCACCCCGGCGGGTTCGAGACGCGGACCGTAGCGCAACCGGTGCGTGAGGATGCTGTCGGCGAACTCGAGGAGCGCGGCGAGGAGGGCGGCCTCGCGCTCCCCGGGCGCATCGAGCACGGAGCGCATCGTCGCCACGGAGCGCAGCGCGCGCTCGATGCGGATGCCCATGTCGAGGAAGCGCCAGGACGGGCCGCGCGTCATGCCCTCCGCGACGTAGCCGTGGAGGCCGGCGCAGAGCTGCACCAGGTTGTCGAAGACCTCGATCGCGTCGGCCGTCGAGGCGGGGGGGCGCGCGGCGAACGCGGGCCGCGCGGCGGCGATCAACTCCAGCGTCCGGAACGCGTCCGCGCCCAGCCGGTCGCGCAGGCGCCGCGCGATGCGGCCCAGCCCGTCCAGCGACGCGTGCAGCGGATGCCCTTCCGAGGGGGCGAAGGACTCCCGCAGCAGCAGGTCCTCCAGCTCGCCCTCGTCCATGCGCTGCAGCGACGGCCGCACCGCGAGCCCCGCGTTGCGCAGGAGCTGCAGCAGCGCCGCCATCTCCGGCAGATCCGAGGTCGCTTCCTCCGAGGCGAGCCTGCGGAACCCGTTCCGCAGCAGCCGTGAAAAGCCGTCGAGCCTTTCGACATATCGTCCGAGCCAGAAGAAGTCGTCGGCGATGCGGCTTGGCAGATCGAGGCCGCTCCGCCGCAGCGCCACCGGCGGACCTCCCGGCGAGAGCAGCGTCCGCGGCGGCTCCGGACGGTCCGAAAGCACCCAGACGTCCTTCAGCGCGAGCCGGATGCCCTGCGCGCCGTGGATGAATCCCAGCGCGCCCGGCAGCACGTCGTAGCCGCCCCCCGCCGCGTGCGCGAAAAGCCGCAGCGCCACCGGGCGGCCGATCACCGCGCCGCCCTCCCAGGACGGGGTGAGCGACATCGGCGCCCCCGCGTCCGGCGCGAGCAGGCACTGCTCGCCGAGCACCTCGAGGCAGAGTTCCGGCAGCAGCGCGTCGATCCGCGGATCCTCCAGCGCGCCCGCGCCGAGCGCGTTCGCGAGCAGGATGGTGCCCTCGTGCGCCGCCTGCACCAGGCCGGGCACGCCGTGCTCGCTCGCGTAGTCCAGCTCGAGCGGATCGCAGTCGATGTCCGGGACCTGCCGGATCAGCGCGTCCACCGGGAGCAGCCCCGCCAGCGTCTTGACGAAGAGCGCGCCGTCGCGCACCGCGAGATCGGAGCCTTCCAGGAGCGCCACGCCGAGGTGCGCCGCGAGGTTCGCCAGCTCGTGCGCGTCCTCCGCGTCGGGCCCGCGCGAGAGGATCGCGACGCGCGGATGCTCGCGGGGCTTCGGAAGCGCCGCGTGCAGTTCCGTCGTGATCCGCGAGAAGAACGGAAGCAGCCGGCGGACGTGGCATTCGTGGAGCGTCTCCGGGAGTTGGCGCAGGAGCGCCAAGCGGCACTCCATCGTGCGGCCCAGCCCCGAGACGACATCCGACAGACACCGCCGCAGGCGCCAGGTCCCGTCCGGCGCGCGGGAAACCTCGAAGGCCTGGAAGCGCAGGAAGACGCCGCCGGTCGCCGCGGTCCCGTGGCACGGGCGGAGGAAGCGCGGGTTGCCGTAGACCGCGCCCGGGGGGATCAGCCCCGCCCGCAGCAGGCGCTGCGGTCCGTAGAGGTCGCGCATCAACGCCTCGCGCAGCCGGGCGAGCTGGCGCGCGCCCGCCTCGAGCACCGCCCAGTCCGCCTCCCCGAGCACCAGCGGGTACGGGTCCAGCTCCGGCAGCCGGTCCGCGTGCTCGACACCGCTCTGGCGTTCGTGCCGGCGGGCGTTCCGGAAAACCGAGCGCGCCTCGTCGAAGCGCTGCCCCAGCTCCGCCGCCCCGAGCGCCTCGAGCGCGCCGAGCACGCGCGCCCACTGCCCGCGGGCGGCGGGACCGCCGTGGAGCAGCTCGTCGAAGGGTGCCTCCGCCGTCTGGCCCGGCCTGCTGCTTGTGGTGACCGCCATCTGCTTCGCCCGGGTAAATCGGTTCGCGCGGCACGCCATGGCGCCGCATCGGCTTGCGGACCGGCCCGCGCGCCGCAAGGCTCGCCGGACCATGGG
This sequence comes from Candidatus Sumerlaeia bacterium, assembly GCA_033764015.1. GTDB lineage: Bacteria > Sumerlaeota > Sumerlaeia > SLMS01 > JANRJK01 > JANRJK01. The sequence goes on from JANRJK010000013.1 coordinate 51,821, forward strand.
AAAGCACCTCCGCCGCCGATGATACCGTCAACCAAAGATGGCGGGCAGCCGCTCTTCCGGCTGCTCGCGACGGTCCTCGCGCCGGCGCTGGCCCTCGCCGCCGCTAGTCTGGTGCTGCTTGTCCGGGCCCAGGCGGTGCCCTCGCGCGGCCTACCGGGATGGTGGCTCCTAGCCTGGGCCGCCATGGGCGGGGCGGCGGCGGCGGTGGCGGCGCTTGGCGCCCGGCTCCCCGCAGGACCGCGACACGCCTACAACATCCACCTTCTGGTGGTCGCGCCCGCGGTCCTCTGCGGCTTCCCCTTCGCCTCCGACTTCGCGGAGGTCGCCCCCGGCGTCGTCGCGCTGGCGTTCCCGATGGGCGGCGCGCTCGCGGCGTCGCTGCTCGCGGCGAGCGCCTTCCCCTCGCCGCGCGCCGCCGCGGCCGTCGCGCTCGCGGCGTACGCGCTGCTGACCATGCCATTGCGACCGCTGTCGCCGCCGGCGGCGAACACCTTCTTCGCGCTCGCCGCCGCGGGCGCCGCGTGGCTCGCGGCGCGGACCCTCGCCGCCACCGACCGCGAGGACCCCGGCCTCGAATCGCCGCCGCACGTCATCGGCGCCTGCTACGTGACCACCAACGCGGTGCTCGCCATCGTGATGCTGCCGCTGGTCTGGATGGCGATGGCGGGCCTCATCCTGCCGCAGCTCGCCGAAGCGGAGCTGATCCCCCCCGAGATGGGCGCGCTCGCCGCGCAGCCGGGCGCCGACCGGGTCTTCCGTCTCGGCGACGTCGCGGCGCGGCTTCTCGTCGCCGGGTTGGCGGCGGGCGTCGCGGCGTTCCTCGCCTCGCGCGATTGGCTTGGCAGCGGCGACCCGGTCCGCGTCGCCGCGGGTGTCTGCATCGCCGCCTGCGGCGCCTCGCTCGGAGGGCAGACGATGAACGGGACAGGCTTCACGGTCGCGGGGTTCGCGGTCGTCCTGGTCGGAGCAGGGCTGATGATGGCGTTCGGCGGAGGGATGCGCGGCGCGCGGGCCCCCCGCGTGGCGGCCGCCGCGATGCTCGCCTTCCTCTTGGGCGGCGACCTGCTCGAGCCATCCCGCGGCGAGCGGATCTTCACCCCGTGGGCGGCGGTCGCGTTCGGACTCGAGGCGCTGGTGGTGGCCGGAGCCCTCGGCGCGGGCTACTGGTTCGCGCTGCGCCCGCTCCGGCTCTCGCTGCCCCAGCCCGTCCCGCGCGCGAAAGCCTTCGCGCCCCAGTCGCCGCCGCCCCCCGCGCCACCGCCCCGCGCGTAGCTTCAGCGCTTCATGTTCACATACTGGAGCGGCACCGGCAGGTTCGCCTCCTCCAGCGCCCGCATCACCGCCTGCAGGTCGTCGATGCTCTTCGACTCGACGCGGACCTGCTCTCCCTGCGTCGTCGCCTTCACCTTCAGCCCCGAGTCCTTGATGATCCCGTTCACCTTCTTGACCATTTCCTTCTCGAGGCCGTCCTGCAGCTTGCAGTTGTGGCGCACTCCGCCGAGCGACGCGTACTCGGGGGTACCCCATTCGATCGCCTTTGGCGACACCCCCTGATCGATGAAGCAGCCGCGGACGACCTCCTGCATGTGCTTCATCTTCATGTCGTCCGGCGCCTCGACCTTCAGGGTTTTCGCCTTCTTGTCCAGCTCCAGCGTGATCTTCACGCCGCGGAAGTCGAATCGCTGCGTGATCCGCGCGGTCGCCGTGTTGACCGCGTTGTCCACAAGCTGCATGTCGAGCTTGCTGACGATGTCGAAAGTGGGCATGGGAAGTTCCTTTCCGTCTTTGGTAAAAATCAGGGAGAGGCCGGAAGGCGGTTGACCAATTCGCCCATGAGGCCTCCGATACCTCTGCGATCCTCCGGCGCGCCACAGCCTCAAGCACGACCATTGGACCGCACCCGCCCGCGGAGGCCACCATGATTCGCATCGCCATCGGCTTGGGCGCTCTCGCCCTTGCGCTCTTGACCCAACTCGCCTCGCCTGTCCACGCCCAGCAGCGCTTTGGCGGTTCCGACGCCACCGGCGCGCCATGCAGCTACACCCTCGCGCCCACCGCGGGTTCCACGCTCGAGTTCCCCGCCGGCGCCTTCAGCCTCCCGGTAACCGTCTCCACCGCCCCCGGCTGCTTCTGGGACGCCGACACCGGCGCCTCCTGGCTCTCCGTCGCTCCGGAGACATTCTTCGGCAGCTCCGCCGCCTTCGTCACCGCCCAGGCGAATCCCGGCGGGCCACGGTCCACCACCGTGACCATCGCCGGTGGCCAGTTCACCGCGAATCAAGCCGGCGTCCCTTGCACCTACACCGTGACACCGCCCTCCGCGGGCGAGCTGCTCGCAGGCGCTATCGGCGCGGCATTCAACTACAATGTCGCGACGCGCGCGGACTGCTTCTGGACCACGTCAGACAGCGCGGCGTGGATCACCGTTTCGCCGGAGACCGCCTACGGCCCGTCCGCGGTGAGCGTCACCGTCGCCTCCAACCCCGGCGCCGAACGCACTGGCTCCTTCACCATCGCGGGCGCGAGCTACCAGCTCCGCCAATCCGCCGCCGACTGCACGTTCGCGGTCACACCGACCCCCGCGGGCGAGTTGCTCGCATCCGCTGGCGGCGCGTCGTTCAACTACAACGTCGCGACGCGGGCCGACTGCTTCTGGACGACCTCCGACAGCGCGGCGTGGATCACGGTCTCTCCTGCCTCGAACACTGGGCCATCTGCTGTGTCGGTCAGCATCGATTCGAACAGCGGCGCCGAACGCACAGGCTCCTTCACCATCGCGGGGGCGAGCTACCAAGTCCGCCAGTCCGCCCCCGACTGCACGTACACTGTGACCCCGCCCTCCGCGGGCGAGCTGCTCGCCGCCGCGACCGGCGCCTCGCTAAACTACAACGTCGCGACGCGCGCCGACTGCTTCTGGACGACCTCCGACAGCGCGTCGTGGATCACGGTCTCTCCCGAGACCGCCTACGGCCCCTCCGCGGTGAGCGTCACCGTCGCCTCCAACTCCGGCGCCGAACGCACCGGCTCCTTCACCATCGCGGGCGCAAGCTACCAAGTCCGCCAGTCCGCCGCCGACTGCACCTACTTGCTCAACCCGCCCACCGCGCTGGAGTTGTTCTTCACCCCGGCTGGCGGCGACGTTTCCGTCGAGGTGTTGACAGGAGAAGACTGTCCGTGGGGAACCGAGAGCGCTCTCGGTTGGATCACGATCTCCCCCGAAACCTCCTACGGCCCCGGCACGGCGACGGTCACCGCTTCACCCAACCCCGGCGGCGATCGAACAGGTACTGTCCGCATCGCGGGTTCGACCTTTAACGTGCGTCAGCTCGGGGGCCCTTGCTCCTACACCGTGACGCCACCGCCGTCTGGCGAATTGCTCGCAGCTGCCGGCGGTGCCTCGTTCAACTACAACGTCGCGACGCGCGCCGACTGCTTCTGGACCACCTCCGACAGCGCGTCGTGGATCACGGTCTCGCCTGAGACGGCCTACGGCCCCTCCGCGGTGAGCGTCGCAGTCGCCTCCAACTCCGGCGCCGAACGCACCGGCTCCTTCACCATCGCGGGCGCAAGCTACCAAGTCCGCCAGTCCGCTGCGAACTGCTCCTACACCGTGACGCCGCCCCCCGCGGGCGAGCTACTCGCGGGCGCTACCGGTGCCTCGTTCAACTACAACGTCGCGACGCGGGCCGACTGCTTCTGGACGACCTCGGACAGCGCGGCGTGGATCACGGTTTCTCCCGAGACCGCCTACGGTCCCTCCGCGGTCAGCGTCACCGTCGCCTCCAACTCCGGCGCCGAGCGCACCGGCTCCTTCACCATCGCGGGCGCGAGCTACCAGCTTCGCCAGTCCGCCGCCGACTGCACGTTCGCGGTCACACCGCCCCCCGCGGGCGAGCTGCTCGCAGGCGCTACCGGCGCGGCGTTCAACTACAACGTCGCGACGCGCGCGGACTGCTTCTGGACGACCTCCGACAGCGCGTCGTGGATCACGGTCTCGCCCGAGACGGCATACGGTCCCTCCGCGGTGAGCGTCGCCGTCGCCTCCAACTCCGGCGCCGAACGCACTGGCTCCTTCACCATCGCGGGCGCAAGCTACCAGCTTCGACAACTGGCGGCGCCGTGCTCCTACGTGTTGAATCCGCCCCCGTCACTCGAGCTGTTCTTCACGCAGGCCGGCGGCAGCGTGCCTGTTTCGGTTTCGACTCGCGCGGATTGCCCGTGGGGGACGGAGAGCGCCTTCGATTGGATCGTCGCGGCGCCGGAGACGGCCTACGGCCCCGGCACAGCGACCGTCACGGCGCCCGCCAACACCGGAGGCGAGCGCACCGGCACGGTCCGCATCGCCGGCGCCACCTTCAATGTGCGCCAGCTCGGCGCCCCATGCGCTTTCGAGGTCCTCCCGCCCCCGGGCCGGATCGTCCGTTTCTCACCGGGTGGCGGCTCCAAGGCGTTCACCGTCGTGACGCGCGGGGATTGCGAGTGGGGTTCCTTCGCAAACGTGGATTGGCTGACGTTCGAGGCGGAGACGCGCTACGGTCCCGGCATGGTCACGGTGACCGCCAGTCGCAATAGCTCGATCACGCGCAACGGCCGATTCACCATCGCGGGCAAGACCTACGACGCGTCGCAGTCTGGCAACCTCTGTTCCTACGAAGTGACACCGCCCCCGCCGGGCAGCATGTCGGAGTTCGACCTCGTGGCCTACATCGGGGAGTCGCGGGAGTACTATGTGGACACGCGCGACCTCTGCGACTGGACCGCGACCAGCGACTCTGCTTGGATCTCCGTTCGCGCCGAGACGAACTACGGACCAGGCGCTGTGAAGGTCCGCATCGACCGCAACACGGGGACGCGCCGGCAGGGTACCTTCACGATCGCCGGCGTGCCATATCCGGTGACGCAGGCCTCTCTGCTCTGCCGCAACACGGTGACACCACTTTCGGTGCCCCAGTTCCCCGCCGCCGGTGGCTCTTCGCTGGTGACCGTCTCGCCTTCCTCGACCGAGTGCGTTTGGACCGTCGAGAACCTTCCGGCATGGCTCGCCGCGGCCCCGCTCTCTGGACAGGGCAACGGGACCGTGACGCTCTCCGCTTCCGCGAACGCCACCTACATCCGCACCGCCACGATCCGGATCGCCGGGCGCAACGTGACGGTCAGCCAGCGCTTCGCCGGATCCGATCCGTTCGAACCCAACAACGATCCGGCGCAGGGTGGCGCGGCCCCGCCGCTCCCGTCCGGGCCGAACGTTCCGGTGCTGATGACCGCGGACGATGACTGGTATCGACTGGTTCTGCCCGCGTGCTCCGCGTTCCGCGTCACGGTCACCCACGATCCGTCGCTCGGCGACATCAACGCGCAACTCTTCGACTCGCGCTGCACCGATGGCGGGGGCTTCCCGCTCTCGCTGGCGGGCAGCTTCCGCCCCGGCGGCTTCGACGAGCTCGTCTACACCGACCGCAGCGGGGGCGCCTCCGGCGAGTACTTCCTGCGCTGCTACTCCGAAGGTCCCGTCACCAGCCTGCCCTACAACATCAGGGTCCAGCCGCTCGGCATCGACGACGTCTTCGAGCCGAACAACGCGCCTTGCGAGGTCTCCTCGATCTCCCTCGGTACGCGCTACACCGACCTGATCCTCAAGGACGACGACATCTTCCGGGTGCCGACGCTGGGCGCGGGGAGGATCGATGTCGAGGTGGCCGCCCCAAGCGGCTCCGGCCAACTCTACTTCCAGATCCTTCGCGACGACGGAAGCTGCTCCTACGACGCGATCAGCGGGTTCTACGATCCGAACATCGACACCATGCGGATCGAGGGCGTTGATGTGGCCGGGCTCGCGAGCGTCCTCGTCCGCGTCTATCCCGCCGCGACGCAGAACAGCAACGTGTACAGCCTCCTCGTCGCGCCGTCCGCCTCGCCGGTGGCGCAGGCGGAGGAAAGCGCCACGACCGACTTCATCCTGAGCGACGACCCGTTCCTGCTCTGGCGCGACCTGCCCCGGGGCGCCGCGCGCGGAAGCGACGATGCATTCGAGCCGAACAACAACCCGCTCGAGGCCGCCAGCGTTCCGATCGTGCCCTTCGGTCCGACGCCGAACCTAGTCCTCGCCAATGAGGACTGGTACCGCATCGCGCTGTCCGACTGCGGAGCGCTCCGCATCGACGCGGACTTCAATCCCGCGGAGGGCAACCTGCGGATCCAGCTCCTCGAAACCCGCTGCACGTCGACCGGTGGCTTCCCGCTCTTCGTCGCGCAGGGTTCCAGCACCGCCGGGCGCGAGTCCGTCGCGTTCGTCGACCGCTTCGGCTCCGCCGGGTCCGTGCTGCTGCGCGTCTATTCCGACGCCGGCTACACCGGCCAGCGCTACACCCTCACGCTGACCAACCTCGGGATCGACGACGCCTTCGAGCCCAACTCCTCCCCGTGCGCGCCGGGGCTCTTCGCCACCGGCGCCTTCGGCACCGCCTCCGCAACGGACCTCGTCCTCAAGGACGACGACGTGTACCGGATCGGCACCGCGGCGTACTCGGCGCTTCGCATCGAGGTGGAGCACAACCCGCAGAGCGGCCAGCTCTACTTCATGGTGCTCGAGGACGCCTGCGCGTTCAACGTGATCACCGGCTTCTACACGCCGAACACCGGCGCGATGGTGATCGACAACCTGCCGCTCGCGGGGCGCTCCAGCGTCCTCGTCCGGGTCTACGGGACCGGCGGCGCGACGAACGTCTACAATCTCCGGGTGACCGGCATCACGGCGCCGTAGCACCAGTTCGGCTTCACCTCGACACGCCCCGGACCGCCTCCCCAATATGGGGAGGCGGTTCCATTTTCCACCTTGGAGGCGCGGCGATGGATGACACAACGCGGGAGCCACTCGACCGGGCCGCGGTTGCCAATCTCGCCGCGGTGAGGACGCGTATCGCCGCGGCGTGCGCCCGCTCCCGTCGGGATCCCGCCTCGGTGCGCCTGATCGCCGTGGTGAAGCAGCGGCCCTTGGAACAGGTCCGCGCGCTCATCCGCGCGGGAGCGCTGGAGCTCGCCGAGAACCGCCCCCTCGACGCCCGCGACCGCGTGCCCCAGCTACCCGCCGGCCCGCTCTGGCACATGATCGGCCGCCTGCAGACGAACAAGAGCAAGTACCTGCCGCCGATCTTCGAGTGGGTCCACTCCATCGACCGGCACGAGTTGGCCGACGGCGTGTCGGACGCCTACTGGAAGGCGGGCAAGCGCGCGCTCGGATGCCTGCAGATCAATGTCAGCGGCGAAGAGGTGAAGGCCGGCGTCGGGCCGGAGGATGCGGAGGACTTCGTGCGCCATTGCCTCGCGCTGCCGGGACTCGACGTGCGTGGCCTGATGACCATGGCGCCGCTCGAGGCGGAGCCGGAGGCCACCCGCCCCGTCTTCCGCGCGCTGCGCGCGTTGCGCCACCAGCTCGAGGCGGAGGTCGGCCATCCGCTGCCGGAACTCTCCATGGGCATGTCGAACGACTTCGAGGTGGCGGTGGAGGAGGGCGCGACGATGGCGCGCGTGGGGAGCGCGCTCTTCGCGGGGATGCCGGAATAGGAAACGGGCCGGCGGGGTAGCGCCCCGCCGGCCCGTGGAAGCCGCGCCACCGCTCGCCGGCCGCTTAGTTGGAAGCGGGCTCCGGCGTGGCGGGGACGATGTGGACGTACTTGCGGCCGGTGCCCTTGCGGATGAAGCGCACCACGCCGTCGATCTTCGCGAACAGCGTGAAGTCGCGCCCCTGGCCGACGTTCTTGCCTGGCCACCACTTGTTGCCGCACTGGCGGACGATGATGGAGCCGCCGGGAACGAGCTTGCCGTCCGGCTCCTTCGCGCCGCGGCGCTGTGAATTCGAGTCGCGGCCGTTCTTGGTCGAGCCTACGCCCTTCTTGTGTGCCATGGGAGGATCCTCTCGTCTGGTTTCTGGGAGGGAATCAGGCGAGAGCCTGACCGTTGAGGGTGACGCCGGAGACCTTCAGCTCGGTGAAGTCCTGCCGGTGCCCGCGGCGCTTCTCGTAGCCCTTGCGGCGCTTGTAGGTGAACACGCGGATCTTCGTTCCGCGGTCGTGGCGCAGCACCTGCGCCTCCACGGCGGCGCCCGCGACGAGCGGAGCGCCGAGCTGCAGGCCCGAGCCGTTGCTCAAAGCGAGCACCTCTTCCAACGTGATCGTCGATCCGGCCTCCGCTTCGAGGAGCGGAACCTGGATCCGGTCGCCCGGGGCGACCTTGTACTGCGAGTCTTTGATGCGAACCACTGCGTACATGGCGGCTTGTCGTCTTTCTGCGGAATAGCGCGCGGACTGGCCGCGCGGGGCGCGGAGGCGGCCATGGTGCCTCCTACGCGAAGCGGGGAAGTGTCGCGGACGGTTCCCCCCGTGTCAAGCGCCGGAGGTTGCCGCTTCAGATACCCAGCTTAGACTTCAAGAGCGGCTGCACCTGCGCCGGGTTCGCCTTACCCTTGGTCCGCTTCATGATCTCGCCCACCAGGAACCCCATCGCCTTCATCTTGCCCGCCTTGATCTCCTCCACCGGCCCGGGGTTGGTCGCCAGCACCTCGTCGATGACCGGGCCCAGCGAGCCCTCGTCCAGCGGCTTCAGCCCCTTCTTCTCGACGATCGCCGAGGGCATCTCCCCGGTTTCGAGCATGTCCTTCACGACCTGCTTGCCGATCTTGCCGGTGATCTCCTCCCGGTCGATCATGCGCACCAGCTCCGCCACGGCGGCGGGGGTGACCTTCAGGTCGGTGACGCGCGCGTCCTCGCCCCCCGTCTCGTTCAGCGCCCGCAGCAGCTCCGACGTGATCCAGTTCGCCAGGCCCTTCGCGTTGTCGTGCAGCGCGAGCGCCGCCTCGTAGTACTCCGCTGTTTCGCGGCGCGCCGTCAGCAGCCCGGCGTCGTAGTCGCTGAGCCCGAGCGCCTGCATGAAGCGCCGCTTCCGCGCGAGCGGCAGCTCCGGCAGCGTCGCTGCAACCGCGCTCTTGCGCTCCGCGGCGATGTGCCATTCGACCAGGTCCGGCTCGGGGAAGTAGCGGTAGTCGGACGAGCCCTCCTTGCGCCGCATCGAGCGCGTGATGCCCTCCGCCTCGTCCCAAAGGCGCGTCTCCTGCCAAAGCTCGTCGCCGTTCTCGAGCGCGCGGGTCTGCCGCTCGAACTCGTGGTCGATGGCCTTCAGGACGACGGAAACCGAGTTGAGGTTCTTGATCTCGACCTTGGTGCCGAGCTTCTCGTCGCCGGCGCGGCGGACGGAGATGTTCAGCTCGAAGCGCAGGCGGCCCTCCTGCATCTTCGCCTCGGAGATTTCGAGGTACTCGAGGAACAGGCGCATGCCCTGCATGAAGGCGAGCGCTTCGTCCTTCGAGCGCATGTCGGGCGCGGAGACGATCTCGAGCAGCGGCGTGCCGGCGCGGTTCAGGTCGACCAGCGTGTAGTCGACGTCGCTGTCCTCCGGATGGATGTTCTTCCCGGCGTCCTCCTCGAGGTGGATGTCGAGGATGCCGATGCGCTTGGTGCGGCCCTCGCCTAGGTCGATGTCGAAGTGGCCGTCGCGCCCGAGGTGGCGGTGGTGCTGGCTGATCTGGTAGTTCTTGGGCAGGTCGGGGTAGTAGTAGTTCTTGCGGTCGAAGGCGCAGGCGTCCGGGATGCGGCACTGGAGGGCGAGGGCGCACTTGAGCGCCAGCTCCGCGGCGGCCTCGTTGAGCACCGGCAGCGTGCCGGGCATGCCGAGGCAAACGGGGCAGGTCTGCGAATTGGGCGGGGCGCCGAACTCGGTCGAGCAGCCGCAGAAGTTTTTCGTGAGGGTCTTGAGCTCCGTGTGGACCTCGAAGCCGATGACCATTTCCCAGGACATGCCGCGTCTCCTTCGGGGCCGCTCGCGGCGGCCATGGCGCTACTGGGGGAGCGGACGCCGCGCGGGTCAACGGCGGGGTGGCGCGGCAAACCCCCGGGGGGGGCGTCCGCGTCGTATCCAACGGGCGACGCGCTTGACGCACCGCCCCCCGCGCCCCGCAATACACCGCCATGACCCCAACCCTCCGGAACGCCTCCATGAACACAACCGCGACCACACTCCGCGCCGCCCTCGCCGCCGCCGCTCTCGCCGTGATCGGGAGCTGCGCCACCGTCGCCTCCGTCGAACGCCTCGCGGCCGATACGCTGATACCCGCCACGCAGGAGCGCGCCATGGGCGAGCAGTACGCCACCCAGATCGAGGGCGAGACGCAGCTCTACGGCGACCCGGAGGTGGACGCCTACCTCAACGATCTTGGCCAGCGCCTCGTGCGCACCTCGCCCCAGTCGCCCTTCGCCTTCTCGTTCAAGGCGGTGTCCGACCCGTCGCTCAACGCGTTCGCGCTGCCAGGGGGCTTCTGCTACGTCCACACGGGCCTGATCGCCGCGGCGGACAGCGAGGCGGAACTGGCCGCCGTCATGGGGCACGAGGTGAACCACGTCACACGCCGCCACGGCATGCGGAACCTCGTTCGCATGTACGGCATCGAGCAGGTCACCGCGAAGCTCGGCGGCGCGACCGCGGAGGGCGTCGCCGCCGTCGTCCAGCAGACCGGCGGCGCGATCACCGTGCGAAGCTTCGGCCGCGAGGACGAGCGCGAGGCGGACCGCTACGGCGTCCAGGCGATGTACGACGCGGGCTACGACCCGCAGGGCGCGGTTACGTTCTTCGAAAAGCTCAAGGCGGCCTCCGGCGGAGCGCGGGATGCCGGACTGCTCGGCCGCATCCTCTCGACCCACCCCGCCACCGACGAGCGCATCGCCAACATCAAGGCCCAGATCCAGACGCTCCCCGCCCGCTCCGACGCGCAGAAGGACAGCGAGGAGTTCCAACGCATCCGCGCCCGCGTTCGCGAGTCCATGGGCTGGGGCGGCGCGTGAACGCCGGCGATCCGCGCGTCGCGCGCCTTTTCGACCGGGCGCGCGCCCGCAAGCGCCGCATCGTCCTCCCCGAGGCCGCCACGGACGAGCGCACCTTCCGCGCCGCCGCGTTCCTCGCCAAGGAGGGCCTCGCAACGCCAGTGCTCCTCGGCCGGCGCCAGGACCTCGAGACGACCGCCGAGGTGCTTCGGGTCTCGATCGTCGGCTGCGACACGGTGTTCGAACCCGACGACAAGGAGACCGGGGCCATCGTCGCCCGCTATGGCGAGCGCCGCGCGAAGGAGGGCCTCTCCCCGGGGCAGATCCGCGCCAAGCTCCTCGGCGATCCGGTGCTCTACGGGGCCGGTCTGGTCGGCATCGGCGCCGCGGACGGCATGGTGGCCGGCGCCATCACCGCGACCGCGGATGTGATCCGGGCGGCGATCAAGCTGGTCGGCACCGCGCCGGGCATCGGCAGCGTGTCGTCGTTCTTCCTGATGCTGCTGCCCGAGGGCTCGCCGTTCGGCCACGAGGGCGCGCTGCTCTACGCCGACTGCGGCGTGATCCCCGACCCGTCGCCGGAGCAGCTCGCCGACATCGCCATCGCCACCGCGCGCTACGGGGAGCTGCTCCTCGACGGCTTCGAGCCCCGCGTCGCGATGCTCAGCTTCTCCACCAAGGGCAGCGCGGAGCACCCCCGCATCGACAAGGTCCGCGAGGGGCTGCGCCTGCTGCGCGAGCGCGCGCCCGGACTGGCCTGCGACGGCGAGTTGCAGGGCGACGCGGCGCTGGTTCCCTCCGTCGCCGAGCGCAAGTGCCCCGGCTCGCCGGTGGGTGGGCGCGCCAACTTGCTCGTCTTCCCCGACCTCGATTCGGGCAACATCGCGTACAAGCTCACGCAGCGCCTCGCGGGAGCGGTGGCGCTTGGACCGCTGCTGGCGGGGTTGGAGAAGCCGGTCAACGACCTGAGCCGCGGCGCGACCACGGAGGACATCGTCCAGGTGGCCGTGATCACGGCGATCGAAGCGGGCGCCGCCTGAGCGGTCGCGCTTCCGCGTTGCCACCGCTGCCGCGCCGCCGCGACATTCCCGCGCGTTGACGCACTCCCTGCCGCGAGGACTCCCCATGCTCTCCCTTTACGACCAGATCCAGGAAACCGCCCAGTTCCTAAAGGCGAAGGTGGACCGCAAGCCCCGCGTGGGCGTCATCTGCGGCACCGGCATGGGCGCCCTCGCCGAGCAGCCGGAAGGCCTCGTCAAGGTCCCCTACCAGGAGATTCCCCACTTCCCCGTCGCCACCGTCGAGTCGCACCCCGGCAACCTCTGCTTCGGCACGCTCGAAGGCGTCGAGGTCGTCGTCATGCAGGGCCGCTTCCACCGCTACGAAGGGTGGACGATGCAGCAGGTCACCTATCCGGTGCGCGTGATGAAGGCGCTCGGGGTGGACACGCTCATCGTGATGAACGCGGTCGGCAGCGTGAACCCGCTGATCCCGACGGGATCGCTGGTGCTTGTCACGGACCACATCAACCTGATGGGCGACAACCCGCTGATCGGGCCGAACGACGAGCGGCTCGGCGTGCGCTTCCCGGACATGAGCGAGCCCTACAACCGCGCGCTGATCGCCGTCGGCGAGCGCGTCGCCCTGGAGAAGCGCATCCGCGTCCACCGCGGCGTCCTCGTCTCCGTCACCGGTCCGAACCTCGAGACCGCCGCGGAGTACCGCATGTTCCAGCGCATCGGCGCCGACATGGTCACCATGTCGACGATTCCCGAGGTGATCGTCGCCGTCCACTCCGGCGTGCGCGTGGTGGCGCTCTCGACCGTGACAGACGCCTGCCTGCCGGACGCTTTGAAGCCCGCCGACCTGCACGAGATCATCGCCGTCGCCAACAGCCGCGAAGCGGACCGGTGCGCGCTGGTGCGCGGCCTGATCGCCGAAATCGGCATGGGCGCGTAGCCGGCCCGGCTCCATTCCCGTCCCCGGAAACGAAGACAGCCCGCGGCCGGATCCGGCCGCGGGCTGTCTTGTTCTTCCTGCCTCCGGTTGCCGGAGGCGGGGCCGCGCTTACTCGCCCAGTTCGATCCGCGTGATCTCCACGTCCTCGAACTGGCTCTTGATGTCCGCTTCCGGGCCGACCAGGAGCACCACGAGGTCCTCCGGGTTGGTGCGTTCGCGGGCGAGGCGCTGGATGTCCTCGGCGGTGACCGCCTCGATGGCAGGCAGGTAGCGCTCGAGCCAGTCCGCCGGGTAGCCGTCGCGGTCGTTCAGCATCTGCCGGTTCACGATCTCGCCGGCGGAGTCGAAGCTGAAGATGTAGCTGTTCGCGATGGCGCGCTTCGCCTGCTGCAGCTCCTCGGGCGTGACCGGTTCCGTCCGCATGCGCTCGACCTGCGTGAGCACCGCGTCGTGCAGCTCGCGCACCGTGGCGTTCCGCGTGGAGGAGCCGATGGTGTAGGAGCCGTTGTACTGGCTCATCGTGAGGGCGCCGGAGATCCCGTAGGTGAGGCCGCGCGTGGAGCGGATGTCGCCCATGAGGCGCGAGCCGAAGCCGCCGGTGCCGAAGATCTCGTTGTAGACCTGCGCGTTGAAGAAATCCGGATCGTGCATCGGCAGCCCGAGGTGCCCCATGCGGACCTGCGTCTGCGTGGTGTCCTTGGCGACCAGGTACACGCCGGGCTTCGGCGGCGCCGGGGGCTCGGGGTAGGCGAAGACCCGCTGGCGGGCGGTGGGCAGGCTGCCGAACGCGGCCTCGAGGTCGCGCAGGAGCACTTCCCGGTCGAAGTCGCCCCACGCCGCGATCAGCGTGTCCTTCGGCCCGACGATCCGTGCGTGCAGGTCCACCACGGCGGCGCGGTCGATCGCGTTGATCGACTCGACGGAGGACTCCGCGGCGAGGAAGCTGTCCTTGCCGTAGAGCGCCTGGCGGAAGCCTCGGCGCGCGAGGCCCGCGGGGCTGTCCGCGCGGCGGCGGATGCCTTCCAGGGACTGGGACTTCGCGAGGTCGATCTTCTCCTGCGGCAGGAGCGGATTCCGCGCGAGGTCCGAGGCGATGGCGAGCACCTTCGAGGCGTCGCGCGAGAGCGAGCTGACGCTGATCGTGGTGCTTTCGCCGCCGACGCCGGTCTCGACGGAAGCCGCGAGGTACTCGAGCTCGTCGTTCAGCTTCTCCTCCGGCCAGTTGCGGCTCCCGCCGTTGCGCCAGGCGGACGACAGGACGCCGCCCACGCCGGTGACGGAGGCCGGTTCGAGGTTGTCGCCGTTCGGGAAGAGGATGCGCGCGTTGAACACGGGCAGCGAGTCGTCGGCGAGCAGGTACACCTTGATGCCGTTGGAGAGCTGCGTCACCTCGGCGGTGGGCGCGTCGAAGACGAGCGCGGGGAATTCAAGCTTTTCGGGGCGGTCGGGGATCGAGGCGCCGCCGAGGTGCGCGCAGCCGGAGAGCGTGGCCGCCGCGAGCGCGGCGCACGCCGCGCTGATCAGGAACTTCGCAGGAATACGGTTCTTCACTGGGCCGCCTCCGGGCGCTCGAGCCACGCCACCGTCCGGTTGTTGCGCGTGAGGTACTGCTTCACGACGCGCTGGATGTCCTCCGACGTGACCGCGAGGAGCCGGTCGCGCTCCTGTTCGAGCAGGCGCGCGTCGCCGAGCTGGTGGTGCGCCTGCGCCAGCGTCGTCGCGAGGCCCATGTTGCTCCCCGCCAGGCGGATGAAGCCCGCCTCGACGTTGTTGCGAGCGCGCTCCAGCTCACGCTCCGTCACGCCGTTCTCGGCGACTTCCTCGAGGATCGCGTAGATCTCCTTCTCGAGGTCGAAGACCGAGTGCGGGGCCTTGGGCGTCGCGAAGATCGCGAAGGCGTTCATGTACTTGTCGCCCGGGGTGCCGTTCGACGCGTCGACGCTGACCGCCATCTGCTTTTCGACCACGAGCGCGCGGTAGAACCGCGAGGTGCGGCCGTCGCCGAGCACCGAGCCGAGGATCGTGAAGGCGGCGTCGTCGTCGCTGGGCGAGGTCGGCTTCAGCCAGCCGATGATCATGCTCGGTTCCGCGTCGAACTCGACGGAGACGCGGGCCTCGGCGCGCGGGGCCGGCTCGCGGACCGCGAGCCGCTGCGGCGCGCCGGGAGCGTCCCAGGTGCCGAAGTACTTGTCCGCCAGCCGCTTAACCTCTTCCGGGTCGACGTTCCCGACGATCGCCACCGCGACGGAGCGCGGGCCGTAGAACTTCTTCCGGAACTCCTCCGCCATGGGGCGGGTGATCGACTCGATGTCGCTCTCCCAGCCGATGATCGGCTTCCCGTAGGGATGGGCGGCGAAGACGGTCGTGGTGAACTTCTCGTAGAGCAGGCCGAAGGGGCTGTCGTCGGTTCGCTGGCGGCGCTCCTCGCGGACCACGTCGCGCTCGCTGTAGAATTCGCGCATGATCGGTTGGCGCATCCGGTCCGCCTCGAGCCAGAACCAGAGCTCGAGCTTGTTGCTCGGGAGCGAGGCGTAGTAGTTGGTGAAGTCCGCGCTGGTGGACGCGTTGATGCCGGTCGCCCCCTCGCGCTGCATGATCGAGTCGAACTCGTCCTTCACGATGAAGGCGGCCTGCTGCTCCTGCAGCTTGCGGATGCCGGCGCGCAGCTCCTCGACCTTCGCGCGGTCGGGCTGGTTCTTGCCGAGCTCGGCGCGGGCCTCCTCGGCGAGGCGGTCCATCTCCTCCATGATCGGCAGTTCCGCGGCGAGGTTCGTCGTGCCGATGCGGTGGGTGCCCTTGAAGGCCATGTGCTCGAACATGTGGGCGACGCCGGTCTCGCCGTAGACCTCGTCGACGCCGGCGACGCTGACCGACGTGGTGGCCGCGAAGACCGGGGCGCCCTCGCGGGGGTACACGAGGAACGTCATGCCGTTGTCGAGCTTGTACTCGACCAGGCGCTCGCTGATTTCCTGCGCGGAGACGGGAAGCGCCGCCGCGAGGCAGAGCGCCGCGGCTCCGATCCGCGCCAACAGGGGTGAACTTCTCATGGAGTGGGTGACTCCTCCGGGATGGACAGCCGGCGCCGGGGATGGTGGCGCCAACTGTTTCATTCGCGCATGCGCGCGAAACCTTCAATCCCGGGGCGCGGCGGCCTTGCGCGTCCGCCCGATCGGCGGCATACACCTTCCATGGCCAGCCCCCCTCCCGCGTCCCCCCCGAAACCGCCCGCCCCGAAGGCGCCCGCACCGCCCCCGCTCGTCCTGATCCATGGCCTCGGCGTGGTCCCGCAGGTGTGGACGCTCCACGCGTGGCGCTTCCGACGCGCCGGGCGCGAGGTGCATGTGTTCGGATACAACTCCTACGGCCCCGGCATCCCCCAGATCGCCGAGCGGATCGCCCGGCGGATGGCGGAGCTAGGCCCCGGGCCGCTCGACGTGGCGACCCACTCCATGGGCGGCATCGTCCTGCGCTGGGCATTCAACAACCACCCTATCCCGCGCCTTCGCCGCGTCGTGATGATCGGCCCGCCCAACCGCGGCGCCTCCTTCGCCGACTTCCTCGACCACCGGGTGCCGTGGCTCGCGCGCCCCGTGCTTGGCGACGCGTTCCTCCAGCTCCGCACCGGCGACCTCGGGCTGGCAGCGCGCGCCGGGACGCTTCCCGGCGTCGAGGTGGGCGTGATCGCCGGCGGGCGCGGGCAGCCCCGCGGCCTCAACCCATTCAT
Source organism: Candidatus Sumerlaeia bacterium (assembly GCA_033764015.1). Classification (GTDB taxonomy): domain Bacteria; phylum Sumerlaeota; class Sumerlaeia; order SLMS01; family JANRJK01; genus JANRJK01. Next base: position 68,369 of record JANRJK010000013.1, read on the forward strand.
CGACGGCGACAACGACCGCTTGGTCGGCGTGCAGGAGACGCTCCTCCCCGGCATGAAGGACTTCCTGCTCGTGCGCGCGGACCACACCTGGCAGCTCGTAAGTCCGAAGGTCTCCCGCGCGGTGCTGCACTTCCTCGACCACGGCCGTTTCCCGCACGGGGCGGAGCCCAAGCCCCGAGCCGCGCGCGCGCCCGCCGCGGAGGGGCCCGCCGCGTGAACCCCGCCGCGCCGCCCACGCCGCGCTGGAAGCGCCTCGCCGCGATCGTCGGCGCGTTCGCCGCCCTCAACCTCGTGCTTTGGTTCTTTCTCCACGGCGTCGGCGACGACATCGAATGGCAGTCCGACCTCGCGCGGGCGGACGCCGCGTTCGAGGACGGACGCGCCGAGGACGCCTCGCGCCTGATCGAGGACTTCGCCCGCCGCTGGCCCGGTGCGCGCGACACTTTCGGCTACCAGGAAAAGGCGGGCCGCTACCACGAAGCCGCCGGACGCCATGCCGCGGCGGCGCAAGCGTACGACCTCGCCCTCGCCATCCGCCCAGCGACCAAGGGGCTCGCCGCGCGCGCCGCGGAAATGCACCGCCTGGCCGGCAACGCGGACCGCGCCACCACGCTCTTCCTGTACGAGCTCTCGAAGGGCGACGCCGCCAACGACCTCGCCCTGGTCCGCATCGGGCAGGCGTTCCTCGACGACGGCGAACTGCTCGCCGCCTTCGACCAGTTCGGCAAGGTGCGCGACCGCGAGCGCTTCGCCGAAGAGCTCGCCGAGGCGAACGCGCGGCTCCGCGCCGAGTTGCCGGAACTCGCCGAGTTCGATCCCTGACGCATCGCGGGCGGGCCCGTCGCGGGCCCGCCCGCGCGAACCAACGTCAGAAGTTCGGGAAGTCCGCCGTCGGGCCGTAAGCGGACGGCACCGGCACATCCAGCAGGCGCAGGTACACGCCGAGCTGCGCCCGGTGGTGGACGAGGTGGTTCAGGATGAAGCCGCGCATCACCGCGATCCGGGGCATCGACAGGTGCACGTGGTCGCCGGACTTCATGGTCCACGTGACGAAGAAGTCATGGTCCCCAGCCTTGCCGAGGATCGACCGCGCCGCCGCCATGCCCTCTTCGAGCACCTTCAGCGCGTCGGCCTTCCCCGCGATCACCGTCGGCTTGTAGTCGCCGCTGGCGAAATCCATCACCTCCAGCGTCATCGTCTCCTTCGTCCAGCCGGGGATCTCGGCGACGTGCGCGGCGAGCTGGCGCAGCGTCATCGACTTCGCGTGCGGCTGCCAATCCAGCTTCTCGTCGGGGATCGCTTCCAGGTACTTGCGGGTCGAGACGGCCTCGTGCTCGAGCTCGCCCAGCATCGATGCGGCGATGTTGCCCATGGTCGGTGCTCCAAAGTGGAGAAATGTGGTGCTGCGATGAGCGGGAGGCTTGGCGAAGATTTGGGGAAAGCGCAAGCGGATTCGCCCGCGTTCGGACAATCCCCCGATCCCGCCGCCGCCGCGCGCCGCATCCCGCTTGTTTCGCGGGACCGCCCCGGCGCACCCTCCACCCAACCTTCCGCCCTGCGAGCCCCGCCATGCCGAAGTCGCCGCATCGCCCCCGATCCGTGGCCACGGTCGCGGACATCCGCTCCGCGCTGGAGCGTATCGCCCCCAGCCGCTACGCCGAGGAGTGGGACAACGTCGGCCTGCAGGTCGGCGCGGCGCAGGACCCCGTGCTTCGCGTGATGGTGGCGCTGGAGATGAGCACCGATGTGCTCGCCGAAGCCGCCGCCACGAAGGCGCAGCTGGTGGTCACGCACCACCCGCTGCTGTTCCGCCCGCGCTCCACCTACGAGATCGTCGATCCGGTCTCGCGCTTGATGGCGGAGCTGGTCCGACGACGCATCGCGCTGCTCGCGGCGCACACGAATCTCGACTCGGTCCGCGGCGGCACGAACGAGGAGTTGGCCGACCGGCTCGGCCTCGCCCCGGAGCGGCGCTTCCTGCGCCCGATCGACGCGCAGGCCGACGCGCTCAAGTTCGCCGTCTTCGTCCCGGCCACGCACCTCGACGCGGTGACGGAAGCGATCGCCGCCGCGGGCGCCGGTGTCATCGGCAAGTACACGCACTGCACGTTTCGTTCGCCCGGTACCGGCACCTACAAGCCCGGCCTCGGCGCGAACCCCTTCACGGGGGTGGCGGGACGGCTTGAGCAGGCCGCGGAGCTCCGGGTCGAGGCGCTCTGCCCGAAGCCGCTCGCCGGGGCGCTCGTGGCCGCCGTTCGCGCCGCGCACCCGTACGAGGAAATGGCGTTCGACTTCTTCGAACTGGCTCCGGACCCCGTGCCGCGCGCCGGTCTCGGGTTGGTCGGGGCATTGCCGAGGGAAGCGACGCTCGCGGCGTTCGCCAAGAAGGTGAAGCGCGCGCTCGGCATCGACTCCATCGGCGTCGTCGGCGAGCCGGACCGGGTGGTGCGGACGGTTTCGCTGTGCACCGGCTCCGGCGGCGAGTTCGTCCGCAACGGCGAGGTCGGCGGGGCCGATGTCTTCGTTACCGGCGAGATGAGCCACCACGACTGCTGGGAAGCCATGGAGCGCGGCATCGCGGTCCTGCTGGTCGGGCACTTCGCCAGCGAGGCGATCGTCTGCGAGCGGCTCCGCCGGGCGCTCGGGGCGGAACTGCATGGCGCCGGCTTCGAGGTCGAGGTGGGGGTGGCGGCGCTGCAGCCGAACCCGCTGCGGCGTCTGTAGCCGGGCTGGCCCGGCGGTTGCAACCGGCCGGGGAAAACACACCCCCGAGGGGTTTCCCATGACCGCCGCAGCCACACCCGAAACGCATGTCTTCCAGGCGGAAGTCCGCCAAATCCTCGACATCGTCACCCACTCGATCTACACGGACCGCGACGTCTTCGTGCGCGAGCTGGTGTCGAACGCGGCGGATGCCCTCGAGAAGTTCCGCCACGCCGCCGTGACCGCCGGCGACGACGTCGCCGATCCCGGCGCCGGGCTGGAAATCACGCTGGAAACCGACGACGCCGCGAAGCTCTTCATCATCCGCGACACCGGCATCGGCATGACCCGCGAGGAGCTGATGGCCGGCCTGGGAACCATCGCCCACTCCGGCACGCGCTCCTTCCTGGCGCAGCTCGCCGAGGAAGCCCGCCGCGACGTCTCCGTGATCGGCAAGTTCGGCGTCGGCTTCTACAGCGCCTTCATGGTGGCGCAGAAGGTGACGGTCGAGACGCGCTCGTATCGTCCCGACGCACCCGGCTACCTGTGGGAAAGCACCGGCGACGGCTCCTTCACCATCGAGGAGCGCGGCGACCTGCCCCGCGGCACCCGCATCACGCTTCACCTCAAGGAGGACGCGGAGGAGTTCGCCCGCGCCTCCACGATCCGCGCCATCGTCAAGCGCTACTCCAGCTTCGTCCCCTTCCCGATCCACCTCGGCGGCGAGGTCGTCAACACGCAGCAGGCGCTCTGGGCCAAGGCCCCCAAAGACGTCTCCGCCGACGAGCACCGCGAGTTCTACAAGTACCTCCACGGCTCCGGCGACGAGCCGCTCCTCACGCTCCACTTCCGTAGCGACTCGCCGATCGACCTCAAGGCGCTGCTCTACGTTCCGAAGGAGAACGTCGAACGCCTCGGCTTCGGCAAGATGTCGCCCGGAACCGACCTCTACTGCCGCAAGGTTCTCATCGAGAAGCACCCGGAAAACCTGCTCCCGGAGTGGCTTCGCTTCGTCCGCGGCGTCGTGGACAGCGAAGACCTGCCCCTCAATCTGTCGCGCGAATCGATGCAGGATTCCGCGCTCCTGCGGCGCATCAACTCCGCCGTCACCGGGCGCTTCCTTCGCTTCCTCGCCGAGACGGCGAAGGACGAGCCCGCCCGCTACGCGGAGTTCTACGACTCCTTCGGCGTGTTCCTGAAGGAGGGGCTCGCGAACGACTTCGCCCACCGCGACCAGCTCGCGAAGCTGCTCCGGTTCCGCACCACGCGCACCGGCGCGGACGAGCGCATCGGCCTCGATGAATACGTGGCGCGCATGCCCGAAGGGCAGAAGGACATCTACTTCCTCAGCCTCCCCGAGGGCATCGCCCCGGAGACGAATCCCTACCTCGAAGCGTTCCGCGCGAAGGGCTACGAAGTGCTCCTCACCTCGGACGCCGGTGACGACTTCGTGCTGGCGAACCTCGGCCAGTACGAGGGCAAGGGCCTGCTCTCCGCCGACTCGCCGCTAGTCAAGTTCGACGACGTGGCGGGGGAGGGCGAGGCGCTGTCGGACGACGACGCGAAGGCGCTGTGCGGCTGGCTCAAGACCTCGCTCGGTGACCGTGTCGGTTCCGTCCGCTCCTCGGCGCGCCTGGTCGACAGTCCCGCCATGGTGGTCGGCGACGGCATGATGACGAATGCCATGCGCCGCGTGATGACCGCGATGGGACGCTCGGCCGGCGCGCCGCTCGGCTCCCTGACCCTCGAGATCAACCCGCGCCACGCGATCGTCCGCCAGCTCCACGCGCTCCGCGCGCAGGACGAGGCGTTCGCCAAGGCGCTCGCCGAGCAACTGCTCGACAGCACGCTGCTGGGCGCGGGCCTGCTGACCGACGTCGGCGCGATGGTGGCCCGCATGCAGGAGCTGATGCTCCGCGCGTCGAAGCGCGACTGACCAGCCGCACTTTCCGCCCCGCGACGAACGGACGCCGGGGGCCCCTCGGCCCCCGGCGTTTCGCATTCCACCCCGATGGCGGTTGCTCGCCCGCGCGTCGCGCCGCTATCTCCCCTGCATGGATACCGCGCCCCCACCCCCGCCCGACCGTAACCGCGCCTCCATCCGCTGGGCGTGGGCCGCCTTCTTCGCGGCGTTCGGTATTGTGCTGCTCTGGTTCCGCGAAGCGGACGGCGACATCTGGCACCAGCTCGCCATCGGCGCGCACTGGTGGCGCACCGGCGAGGTTCAGAAGCAGGAGGTCTTCGCCTTCACCGAGACGCTCCCGCAAGTCATCAACCACGAGTGGGGGGCGGGGGTCTGGAACTGGCTGCTCCTCCTGTGGAGCGGATCGGCGGCGCTGCTCGCGTGGAAGGTCGCCGCCGCGTTCGGCGCGCTCGCGGCCGTGCTGGTCGTGGCAAGGCGGGCCGGCGCGCCGCACGGAGCGCTCCTCGCCATCGCGCCGTTGGCGGCCCTCGGGCTGCTGCCCGGATTCGTCCCCGTCGTCCGGGCGCATGTGTGGACGTACCTCGGGTTCGCGCTGCTGCTGCTCCTGCTGGACACGATCCGGCGGACGCACTCCGACGCCCCGCCGCTCCGGCGATGGGGTCCCGTCGGGCTCGGCGTGCTGCTCATGCTTGTGTGGGCAAACTGCCACGGTGGTTTCGTTGCGGGGTTCGGGCTGCTCGGCGTCTACACCCTGGGCGCTTGGCGCGAACGCCACGTCTTCGTCCGCCTGCTGGCGCTTTCTGTCGGGTGCTTCGCGGCGACCTTTGTGAACCCATGGGGATGGGAGTACTGGCCGCACCACCTGATGGCGCTGCGGCACGGGCGCCCGATGATCGCCGAGTGGGCGCCGCTCGCCTTCGAGGCCAACTCCTTCGCGACGTACTGGGTGCTCCTTCCCGTCATCGCGGCGGTGCTGGCCCTAGGCCGGCGCGGCGTCGAGCGCCACGACTGGCCCGCGTTGGCGATGCTGGCGATCACGCTGCTGCTGCCGTTCAGCGCGCGACGCCACGTGCCCTTCCCCGCGCTCATGGCGGTCGTCGCGCTGGCGCCCTACCTTGCCGCCATCGCCGCGCGTTGGAACGAGCGGCTCCCGGCACGCGGACTCCCCGCGTTGGCAGCGGCGCACACGCTCGCGGCGCTCCTCGCGCTGGCCTTCCTCGGGCCGCAACTCCGCGCGTCCGTCCGCGCGCCGGTGGGCCTGTTCCCCGTGCGCGAGGCGGATATCCTCGAACGCAGCGGCCTCGCCGGCAACGTCGTGACGCCGTTCGCCTGGGGCTGCTACCTCAAGTGGCGCCTGCATCCGGCGGTGAAGGTCTCGATGGACGGGCGCTACGAAGCCGCCTACCCGGAGGCGTCGTTCCTTGCGAACCAGGCGTTCCTCAACAAGGAGGGCGCGGATTGGGCGGGGGTGGTCCGCCGCCACCGCATCGACTTCGTGGTGCTGGATCTCGCGCAGGAACGGCTCCGGCCGGAGGATCTGGGTCCCCTCGGGTTCCGCCTAGTCTACGAGGATCCCGGTGTGTCGGCCCTGCTCGTGTCGGAGGCGCGGCTCGATGAGTTCGCAGCGGCGATGGCGGGGGTGGACTTGGCGGCGCTGCCGACGCGCGATCCGTTCGACACGTCGATCCCGGAGCGCTGGCCCGTCAACTACGACTAGCGAAAAGAAGCGGGGGAGGCCTCGCGGCCTCCCCCGGGAACTACACTGTAGCGTGCGGCTCACGCCGCTCGCATCAGTTCGGGAAGGTGTGGGGGAACTGGGCCTGGCCGGAGAGCGAGCAGGTCGGGAGCGTGTCCATCGGGTTCACGACGTAGGCGCCGCCGCCCGGGCAGGTCGGGGCGCGACGCACGTACAGCGTCTCAGCGTAAAGCTGGGCGGTCGTCGGGGTGGCCGTCGGGCCCTGACGGGTCTCAAGCGCCCACTGCTGCTTGGCGCCGTCGATCTTCGTCAGGTTCTCCTGGCAGGCCTGCTGCTGGGAGATGAGGCGGGCGCGGAGGAAGCCCGGGACCGCGATCGCGATCAGGATGCCGATGATCGCCACGACGATCATGATTTCAACGAGAGTGAAGCCCTTGCGCATCTTAGTGCTCCTGGGAGTAGGACTGATGTCCTTCGGATGGAAACCATGATGCATTCGGAATGCCAACTTTCTTGGGGGGGGCAGTCGCCGAAATAGAGTTTTGAAGATAAATGACTTAGCGATTCTTCCGACAGCGGGGCGAATAGCTCCGGGCCCGATCCCGGTGGTGTATCAGCCGATTGCGTACCCATCCGCGGTGTAACCGCGTGCACAACTCGCCTCGCCCGAAAAGAAAATCCCCCGGAGACAATGTCCGGGGGTGGGTTGGGAACCGCGAAACGGCTGCAACGGCGATGTGGACCGTGGCTGGCGGTCAGATGTCGGGGAAAACGTGGGGGAAATCGGCGTTGGAGCTTTGCGAGCAGGTCGGGCGGGTTTGAAGGTCGCCTATCGTGTACGCGCCACCGGAGGGGCAGTTGGGGGCCGAACGGAGATACAGATCCATTCCGTACAGCTCGGCATCGGTCGGCGTCGCGGAGGGTCCCATCTTGTTCTCGAGGGCCCACTGCTCCTTCGCGCCGTCGATCTTGGTCAGGTTTTCCTGGCAGATCTGCTGCTGGCTGAGCTGGCGCTGCCGGAACCAGCCTGGGAGGGCGATGGCGATAACGATGCCGATGATCCCCACGACGATCATGATCTCAAGCATCGTAAAGCCGCGCGAGGTGCGGGAGAGGTTACGCATGGCCGGGGGGAGTCGCTCGCGGGGGATGGTGAAAAGGAGACGGCGCGGAGGAGCGTTGTGAGCCCCTCCGCGCCGGGGTATTAAGCAATCAAGCTACGCGGAGGCGGAGCTGGATCAGTTCGGGAAGGTGTGGGGGAACTGGGCCTGGCCGGAGAGCGAGCAGGTCGGGAGCGCATCCATCTGGTTGATCGTGTACGCGCCGCCGCCCGGGCAGGTCGGCTCGCGACGGACGTACAGCGTCTCGGCGTACAGGTTGGCCGAGGTCGGGGAGGCCGTCGGGCCCTGACGGGTCTCAAGCGCCCACTGCTGCTTGGCGCCGTCGATCTTCGTCAGGTTCTCCTGGCAGGCCTGCTGCTGGGAGATGAGGCGGGCGCGAAGGAAGCCCGGGACCGCGATCGCGATCAGGATGCCGATGATCGCCACGACGATCATGATTTCAACGAGAGTGAAGCCCTTGCGCATCTTAGTGCTCCTTAGAAACGTGTTTGTTGTCCTGCGGACCCCCCATCAGTGGCAGGCTACGTGCCATTCTTCACGGATGACTCGCAGGGGCGGAAAAATCTTGTCGAGTATCTGAAATAATTGACGTTGATTGAAGGCTCGATCTCCTCGATCGGAAGGACCGGTTGGGCGGGGACGAGCAACGGGAAGGCGATTACCCAAGTTGGGTGAACCACGCTTCTCAATCGGAGGAGGATTCCGGCTCAACCACCACCACGCATGGGTCGAGCAGATAGCGGTTCGCCACCCGCATCACGTCGCGGCTGGTCACGGCCTTCACCTGCTCCAGGTAGCTAAGGTGGAACTCCGCCGGGTACCCGTACAGCAGGTGCGCGGCGGCCACGCCGGCGCGGTCGCGATTCGTCTCCATGGCACGCAGGTAGTTCCCGGTCAGGTAGTTCCGCGCCCGGTCGAGGTCCTCTTCGCCGACCACTTCCTCGCGCAGGCGCACGGTGTGCTCCCAGAGGCCCTTCTCCGCCTCCTCCAGCGTCTGCGGGCGAGTGCCGATGTACGTGTAGAAGTAGCCGTGGAGCTGCTGGAAGACCGTCGAGCAGCCCACCGCGTAGGCGAGCCCCCGCCGGTCGCGCAGGTCGGTGAACAGGCGGCTGCTCATCCCGCCTCCGAGGATGTTCGCGGCGACCGCCAAGGGCGCCGCGTCGGCGTCGCCGAAGCCTGGCGCCACGAACCCCATGGCGGCGAAGCCCTGCTGGACCGCGCGGCGGAGGACTTGCCGCGAGGCCCGCGGCGCGAGGGCCACCTCGGCCCGGATCGCCGGGCGGCGCGCCCGGCCCTCCGACAGCGGGAAGTGCCGCAGCGCCAAGTCCCGCGCCTCGCCCAGCCCGATGTCGCCCACGATCGCGATGGTCCCCGCCGTCGTCAGAAGGTGGTCCCGGTGCCGGAGCGCGAGATCGCGCTGGCCCAGCTCGCGGACGGTCTCCTCCTCGCCTTCGGCGGGGCGGCCGTAGGCGTGCGGGAGGAAGAGCGCCGCGCGCAGCCGCTTCATCGCGAACGCCGGCGTGCGGTCCTCGCGCGCCTTCAGATCGGCGATGACGCGGGGCTTCAGCCGGTCGATCTCGTCCCAGGGGAACGTGGCGCCGAGGAACAGTTCGCCGGCCAGCGCGAGCGCGGCGGGGAAGTCCTCGCGCAGCGCCTGCACCGAGAGGCCCGTCGCGTCGAGCCCCGCCGCGGCGCCGTAAACCGCGCCGAGGTCCTCGAACGCCTCGGCGATGGCGGACGCGCCCCGCGAGGCGGTCCCGCGGTCGAGCATCTTCGCCATGAAGGAGGTGAGCCCCAGCTGTCGCGCGTCCTCGTCCCGGGCGCCGGCGCCGACCAGCAGGGAGCACGCGACGGAGGGCGCCGCCCTGTTCTCCTCGTGGTGCAGGAGGAATCCGTTGGGGAGAAGTTCGGCCATGGATGCGGTCGCCTCGGCGTTCGATGGAGGAAGTGCGGTTCAGGCGTCCGGCGGGGCTTCCGGTCCGGTGGTGAAGACGCTGGCGGCCTCCCGGCGGAAGACGGCGCCGATTTGCGCAAGGACCGCTTCCGGCGGGCAAGCGCGCAGCGCCTCCGCGTAGCGCGCGAAGCCGTCGTCGTTGCCGTAAAGCACTCGGGAGTGGCCGATGATCGACGCGGTGGCGGAGTTCGTCTCGCGCGCGAGCAGGTGCGAGGTGGCCAGGGTGCGGCGCGCGCGGCCCAGCTCGCCGGGGCGGAAGCCGTCCCGGAGCAGCGCGGCCACCTCCTCGAACGCGCCGTCGAGCGCCGCTCCGAAGTTCTTCGCCGCGCAGCGCCCGCCGATGTACGCGAGCGACGGCTCGCGGTTCGTCGGCACCCAGGCGCTGATGGAGGACACAAGGCGGTCCTGCTCCCGCAGACGCGCGACGAGGCGGGTCGTGCGGCTCGAGCCGAGGACCGTCCCCGCGAGGTCCGCCGCGGCTTCCTCCTCGACCGTGCGAACCGCGGGTGCGGGGAAGGTGAGCGCGAAGTAGAGGTCGCTCCAGGGGCGCTCGTAGTGCCGCCGCGCGGGCTGGGTGAAGTCGCTGGCGGGCGCCGCCGTCCGGTGCGGGCGGAGCGGCCGCGACCAGCCGCCGAACGCCTCCTCGACCGAGGCGAGCGCCGAGCCGCGATCGAACGCCCCGGCGAGCACCAGGGTGGTGTTCTCCGGCGCGTAGAAGCGTTCGTAGTGGTCCGCGAGCTGGTCCCGCGTGAGCGCGGCGACCGACTCCTCGAAGCCGATCACGGGGTGGCTGTAGGCGCCCGCCCGCATCGCCTCGGTCCGCACCTTGTCGTAGAGGAAGCCCGTCGGGTCGTCGTTCTTGCGGGCGATCTCCTCCAGGATCACCTTCCGCTCCGAGTCCACCTCGTGCGGCGTGATGGAGGAGTTGCGAAGCACGTCGGCGAAATCGTCGAGCCCCCTGCGGAGCCCCTCGCTCGGTAGCTCGATGTAATAGTGCGTGTAGTCGAAACTGGTGGCGGCGTTCAGGTAGCCGCCGAGCGCCTCGATCCGGCGGTCGTACTCGCCGGGGCCGAGGTGCGCGGTGCCCTTGAACAGCATGTGCTCCAGGTAGTGCGACACCCCCGCCAGGTGCCGGGGCTCATCGCCCGCGCCCACGCGGAACCAGGCGTCCGCGGTGACGAGCGGAAGGGCCGGGTTCGGGACAAGGACGACGGTGAGGTTGTTGCCGAGCCGGTGGACCGTCACCGATGGTGGCCGTTGCCGTTTCCGTTGCCGTTGTGGTGGCCGTTCGAGTGGCCGTTGGAGTGGCCGTTCAGGATGTGCGGCTCGCTGGGCGGGCCGATGATGCCCAGCTCGCGTCCCGCGCGCTCCATGATGTCGAGCGCGCGCTCGAGCTGCGGGCGCGTGTGCGAGGCCATGACGCTAACGCGCATCAGGCATCGCGTCGACGGCGTCGCCGGCGGCACCACGGGGTTCACGAAGAGCCCCTCGTCGTGGAGGCGGCGCCACATGGCGAAGCAGCGTTCGAGCTCGCCCACGGCGACCGGGATGATCGGCGTCGCGGAGGCGCCGATGTCGAAGCCGAGGTTCCTGAGGCCGTCCTGCATGAAGCGCGTGTTCTCCCAGAGGCGGATGCGGTGCTCCGGCTCCGTCTCGAGGATTTCGAGCGCCTTGATCGCCGCCGCCACGCAGGCGGGGGCGGGGGAGGCCGAGAAGATCAGGGCCCGCGCGTGGTGCTTCAGGTAGTCGATGGTGTTCGAGTCGCCCACGACGAAGCCGCCGATGGACGCGAGCGACTTCGAGAAGGTGCCGCCGATGAGCGCCACCTCGTCGTCGAGGCCGAAATGGTTCGCGGTGCCGTTGCCCTTCGAGCCGAGCACGCCGATCGAGTGCGCGTCGTCCACCATGATCGCGGCGTCGTGGCGCTTGGCCACTTCGACCAGCTCGGGGAGCGGGCAGATGTCGCCCTCCATCGAGTAGACGCCGTCCACCACGATCAGCTTCCCCTTGGCGTCGCTCGCGCCGAGCAGGCGGTCCAGGTGTGCCATGTTGTTGTGGTGGAACTTCATCACGCGCCCGAATCCGAGGCGCGTGCCGTCGAGGATCGAGGCGTGGTCCGCGCGGTCGATGAACACCGCGTCGTCCCGCCCGGCGAGGGCGGCGATGACGCCGAGGTTCACCTGGAAGCCCGTCGTGAAGACGAGGGCCGCCTCCTTATTCATGAAGCGCGCGATGCGCTCCTCCAGCTCGATGTGGATATCGAGCGTGCCGTTCAGGAATCGGGATCCGGCGCATCCGCTGCCGTAAAGGTCGACGGCCGCCTTCGCCGCTTCCTTGATGCGCGGGTCGATCGTCAAGCCGAGGTAGGAGTTGGAACCGAGCATCAGCATCGTGCGGCCGTCGATCACGACTTCCGTGTCCTGGGCCGACTCGATGGTGCGGAAATACGGATAGAGGCCAACGGCGCGAAGCTCATCGGCGCGCGTGAAATCGCGGCACTTGTCGAAGAGGGAAGCGCTCGCGGCGGATTTGTGGCGCGGCATCGCGGTCATGGTCTCTGGTCCACCTTTCATGAGGGTTTTTAAAAGCCCCCGGCCTTGCAAGAAACGGCGCTAAATCGACGCCGTTCAACCAACTGGCACAAGGGCAGACCCGCCCCGTTCACAAAGGCAACGGAATAGCGGCACCCCCTCGCCACAATAAAGCCTATCACTCGGGCGCCCGGACTTCGCCCGGAAATCGAAGAAACTCCGCCATTTCCGGACAAGCCGACGGAAGGGCACGGCCCTCGCTCCAACGCTACCAACAGCCTCACCGCCCCACTCAGGAAAGCCCCCGCCCAATGAAGATGCCTCTCCGCGTTTCAACCCTGTTGATCACCGCAGCCACGATGGGGTGCGCCTTAGCCGGCGGACTGGTCGGAGCCCGCTCCGCCTACGAGGAGCCCGCCCACGAAGTCCTCGCCGCCCCTGCCGAGCGTGTCCAGATCCGCCGCTACGAGCCTCGAATCGTCGCGGAGGTCACCGTCGACGCGGCCACCGCGAAGCGCGGCGAGAACGACGCGTTCGGGTACCTGTTCCGCTACATCAGCGGCGCCAATCGCGAGCGCCGCGAGGTCTCCATGACCGTTCCCGTGGAGGTCCGCGAGGAGTCCGCATCCCGGAAGATCGACATGACGACTCCGGTCGAGGTGATGGGCGACCGGGCGGGCAGCTACACCATGCGCTTCTTCCTCCCCGCCGAGTTCACGATGGAGACGGCGCCCGAGCCCACCGATCCGAAGGTCCGCCTGGTGGAGCTGCCCGGCGAGACCGTCGCGACGCTCCGCTTCGCCGGCGTCGCATCGGAGCGCGATGTGGAAACCCGCAAGGCCGAGCTGCTCAAGTCGATCGAAGGCAGCGGTTGGCGTCCCGAGGGCGAGCCGACGGTCTACTACTACGATCCCCCGTTCACGCCCGGGATGTTCCGCCGCAACGAGGTGCTTGTGAAGGTGGCGGAAGAGCCCAAGGCGGACGCCGCGGCGGCCGCGACCGAGTAGCGCCAGCGGCCCTCAGCCGAGGCCCGCCTCCGCCAATTCCAGTGCGCGCAGCAGCGCCCGGGCTTTGTTCAGAGTCTCTTCATACTCGAGCTGAGGGTCGCTGTCGGCGACGATGCCGGCTCCCGCCTGCACGTAGGCGGTGCCTCCCTTGAGGATCGCCGTGCGCAGCGTGATGCACGAGTCCATGTTCCCATCGAAGCCGAAGTATACCACCGAACCGGCGTAGGGTCCGCGCCGCACCGGTTCCAGCTCGTCGATGATCTCCATGGCGCGGATCTTCGGCGCGCCGCTCACCGTGCCCGCGGGGAAGCACACCCGCAGCGCGTCGAGCGCATCGTGGTCCGCCGCGAGTTCACCGACCACGTTGCTCACGATGTGCATCACGTGGCTGTAGCGCTCGACCGTCATGAACGCATCGACCGTCACCGTGCCCGGTGTGCTCACGCGGCCCACATCGTTGCGGCCGAGGTCGACCAGCATCACATGCTCCGCGCGTTCCTTGGGATCGGCGAGCAGCTCCGCCGCGAGCGCCTCGTCCGCGGCGCGGTCCGCCCCGCGGCGCCGTGTGCCGGCGATGGGCCGGACCGTCACGCGCCGGTCTTTGCAGCGCACGAGGATCTCCGGCGAGGAGCCGGAGATCGCGAGTTCGCCGCACTTCAGGTGGAACATGTAGGGCGACGGGTTCACCGCCCGCAGCGCGCGGTAGAAGTCGAAGGGCGGGCAGGTGTGCGGCGATGCCAGCCGCTGGCTCAGCACCACCTGGAAGATGTCGCCCGCGAGGATGTACTCCTTCGCCTTCGCGATGGCGCTGAACCAGTCGGCGCGCGTGAAGCTGCTGCGCACCGCCAGCGTCGAGTCGCCGAGGTGCTCGCGCGCGACCGGGTTGCTGGTCACGGCGTCCGCGGTCGGCTCGACGCCGGAGACGTCGAGCAGTTTGCCGCGCTCCTCCGGGGCGGAGAGCCGCGCGAGGAGCTTCTCCAAGCGGGCGGCCGCCCGCTCGTAGGCGCGCTCGCCGTCGCCGTCCTCCGCGACGTGCGCGTGCGCGATCAGCACCATGCGGTGCCGCACATGGTCGAACGCCACCAGCGTGTCGGCGATCATGAAGAGCGCATCCGGCAGGCCGAGCTCGTCGGGCAAGTCGTCCGGCAGACGCTCGAACTGGCGCACCACGTCGTAGGACAGGTAGCCGACCGCGCCGCCGCTGAAGTCGGGCAGGCGCTCGTCCTCCACGCGGAGGTAGTGGTTCATCAGGTGCCGCAGCGTCTCCAGCGGCGTCTCCCGCGTGCGGAAGTCCTGCTCTTCGCTGGCGAAGACGACCTCCTGCTCCGCGCCGCGCGCCTTGAACACGACCAGCGGGTCCGCGCCGAGGAAGGAGTAGCGGCCAAGGTGCTCGCCCTGCTCGACGCTCTCGAGCAGGAAGGCGAAGGGGCTCCCCGCTTCGAGCTTGCGGAACACCGAGACCGGCGTGTCGAGGTCCGCCAGGACCTCGGTGAAGACGGGGATCAGGTTTCCGCGGCGGGCGCGTTCGAGGAACTCGGGAAGCGTGGGTAGCAGGCGCATCGGATGCGTGGACTCCGTGACGGGGCAGGGCCGCATTGTGGCGCGGCGCGCCGCTCAGGGCACGGGAAAAGTCGCTCCGCGCCGCGCGAGCAGCACCGCCCGCAGGCAGTCGTGCGGCGGCTCCAGCGTCCGCGAGGACAGGTCGTGCGGCGCGAAGAGCGCCTCCAGCGCGAGGCCCGCCTCCGCCAGCGTCCCCGGCAGCGCGCCGAGAGCGGGCACGAAGAGGTCGAAGTCCTCGGAAGCGCTCCCCTCCGGCAGGTCGATGTCGATCCCCGCGCGGAGCGTGGCGCCCCGTTCGTCCGATGCCAGCGCGTCCGCGTAGCGGAAATGGAAGCGCGCGCCATCCGCGCCCTCGTGCGTCTCGGCGAGCCCTTGGAGGCTGCGGGGCGCGCGGGCCGCGGCGATCTCCGCGACGAGCGTCCCGCCGGGCGCGAGGATCCGGGCGCACTCCCGAAGGGCGGTGAGGAATCCCTCGGCGCTTCCCGCGTGGTTGAGCACCAGCAACCCCGACACGGCTCCACGGAAGATTCCGTCGCGGAAGGGAAGCCCGCGCATGTCGCCGAGCACCGCCCCGCTGTAGCGCCCCGCCGCCGGGGCGAGCCAATCGGCGCCAAGGTCGCAACCGGTTGCGCGGACGCCGAGCGGGAATACCCCGGCGAGCCGCCCGCGTCCGCACCCGAGGTCGAGCGCCCGCGCGCCGGCGGGAACGCCGCGGAGCAGCGCTCCGTAAAACCCCGCCTCCTCCGCGTCCGGCGCGGGGAAGATGCGCTCGAAGGCGTCGGCGAAGCGCACCGGTCAGAGGTCGTTGCAGGTCGCGCAGCGGGAGCGGAGGAACTCGCGCAGCGGGCGCCAGCGGCTCTCGTCGAGGCCCCAGCGCCCGAGCGCGGGCTCGCGCCCGGCGAGTGCGCCGTGGCAGTCGCTCCCTCCGCTGATGCGGAGCCCGCGGTCGAGCGCGAACACGGCCGCGCGCGCCTGCGACGTGGCGTCGTGCTCCGGGTGGAACGCCTCGACCCCCGCGAGACCGAGCGCGGCGAACTGCGGCAGAAGGTCCCATTGGCGCCCGAGCGCCGGGTGGGCGACGAACACGCAACCCCCGGCGCCGTGGATCAGCCCCATGGCCTCGGCAGGGGGCACATCCGGCTTCGGCGCGTTCGCCGGTTTCCCCTCGCCGAGGAACCGGTTGAACGCCTCGTCCCACGTCGCGACATGGCCGGCGTCCAGCAGCGCCTTGGCGATGTGCGCGCGCCCCACATTGCCGCCGTCCGCCGAGGCCACCACCGCGTCCATGTCGAGGGGCGCCCCGGCGGCGGCAAGGCGCTCGCCGATCAGCCGGGCCCGCTCCAACCTGGCCGCCTTGATCCGCGCGCAATGCGCCACCAGCACGGTGTCGTCCGCGCGGACGCCATAGCCAAGCAGGTGCACCTCGCGCCCCGCCGCGTAGCAGGTGAGTTCTATCCCCGGGAGGAAGGCGACGCCGACCTCGCGCGCGCGGGCCGCCGCTTCGGCGAGCCCCTCCGTTGTGTCGTGGTCCGTGAGGGCGAAGGCCTCCAGACGGGCAGCGGCGGCTCGCTCGGCCACCCGGTGCGGCGGATCAACCCCGTCGGAGGCGGTCGAATGCGTGTGCAGGTCGGCGGTGACGGACTCCATACGTTCACAATACTCGTGGCCCCTCCGCCGGACAACGCGGATCGGCGGCGAAATCCACCGCGCCCTTGAAGGTTTCCACCGGGGAGTCTGTATCTGGAGCATCGACTGCGCGACAGGCCGGCGGATGGACCCGGACGGCGCGTCCCACCCGAAGGAGATTCCCAATGCGTCAATTGCTCGCCTCCGCCCTCGCCGCCGGCTTCGTGCTCGCGGGATCCGGTTTGGCCGTCACCGCCGGTGCGGCGCCCGCCGCGGCCCTCGCATCCGCTTCGCAATCGAACGCCGACGCGGCGAAGGTCGCCGTCATCACCGTCGGCACGGTGGTCGAAATGAAGGACGGCACCGACATCTTCCAACTGCAGGACGATGCCTGGACGCTCCGCGACTACGTGCTGACGATCCAGAAGGCCAAGGAGGACCCCGAGGTGCGCGCGATCCTGCTGCAGCTGGACGGCCCGTCCTACGGCGCCGCGCAGCTCAGCGAGCTCCGCCGCGCGCTGGCGGACTTCCGTGCCTCCGGCAAGAAGATCTACGCCAGCGCCGACTTCCCCGGCATGGGGCAGTACGCGCTGCTTTCCGTCGCCGACGAAGTGGTCGTCCCCCCCTGCGGCGGACTCGAAGTCTACGGCATGCGCGCCGACATGATGTACTTCAAGGACACCCTCGCGAAGATCGGCGTCACCGCGCAGGTCGTGAACACCGGCAAGTTCAAGACGGCCATGGAACCCTTCACCCACAACGAGATGAGCGAAGGCACCATCATCCAGACCTCCGAGCTGATGGAGGACATCTTCACGGAGTTCGCGGAAGGGGTCGCGGAATCCCGCGGAATGGACCTCGCGGACGCGAAGCGCGCGCTGACCGAGGGCCCCTACAACGCCAAGCAGGCGATCGAGGCCGGCCTTGTCGACAAGGCGGAATACCTGCCCGACGCGATGGCGGCCTGGGACGAGGAGGCGGGGAAGGAGCTCGAGTACGACTGGGAGTACAGCCACAAGCCGCCGAAGAAGAAGGAGCCGCTCAACCTCTTCACCCTCTTCAGCGGCGCCGCGGCGAAGAAGAAGGCCGAGGACAAGTCGCCGAAGATCGCGGTCGTCTTCGCGCAAGGCGCCATCGCCGACGGCCGCTCCGAACCGAACCCCTTCGGCGGCGGCGGCGGAGG
Source organism: Candidatus Sumerlaeia bacterium (assembly GCA_033764015.1). Classification (GTDB taxonomy): domain Bacteria; phylum Sumerlaeota; class Sumerlaeia; order SLMS01; family JANRJK01; genus JANRJK01. The sequence goes on from JANRJK010000013.1 coordinate 85,674, forward strand.
CATCTTCTCCGAGGACTTCATCGAGACGCTCGACGAGATCGCCGAGGAGGAGAACCTCAAGGCGCTTGTGCTCCGCGTGGACAGCCCGGGCGGCAGCGCCAACGCGAGCGACCGCATCTGGCGCGAGCTGGAGCGCTTCCAGGAGGACGGCGTCCCCGTCATCGTCAGCATGGGCAACGTCGCGGCCAGCGGCGGCTACTACATCTCGATGGGCGCGGACCGCATCTTCGCCGAGCCCACCACGATCACCGGAAGCATCGGCGTGGTCGGCGGGCGCTTCATCCTCGGCGGCCTCTACGAGAAGGTCGGCCTCGTCCAGCACACCATCGCGATCGGCCGCAACACCGGCCTGCAGGACCCCACCCGCGGCTGGAACAAGCGCGAGCGGGAAATCGTCCGCACCATGATCGACGACATCTACGAAACCTTCACCAGCAAGGTCGCCGAGGGCCGCGGCATGTCGCAGGATCGCGTGAAGGAGCTGGGCGGCGGTCGCGTCTGGTCCGGCGTGGACGCCCTCGAGAACGGCCTGGTGGACGAGCTCGGCGGCCTTGGCGAAGCGATCGCCTACGCCCACGAGGCGGCCGACGCGCCCGATGCCAACGTGGTGACCTTCCCCAAGGAGAAGGACTTCATGGAGGTGTTCGAGGAGCTCCTCAGCGGCGGCGCGGAAGCCCGCATCGCCGCCAGCGCCACCGCGAACCCGGGCTCCGAGATCATCGCCGCGCTCCGGCTCATCGTCCCCAAGCAGCAGCACGCCACGCTGAGCTTCCTCGTCGACACGCTCTCGGAAGGCAAGCCGGTGACGCTGATGCTCGCGCCGTGGACCTTGACCATCGAGTGACCGCGCCGATAGGCAAACGGACATGAATCAACCGGAGGGGCTCCCGCGAGGGGGCCCCTTCCCATTTTCCCAGGCCCGCCGGGGCCCAGGGCAGCGCAATGTTCGAGTTCCTGAAGCGCCTCTTCCACAAGCCCGCGCCCCAGACCCCCCTCGCCGCCGGGCACCTTGCTGACCTCGTCCGCAAGTACCGCCCCGCCGGCTTCTTTCCGGAGGACGCGGACCCGGAGGCGCTATCCTACGAACTGCTCGCACGCTTCGAGGAGACGACGCCTGTCGTCCCCGAGGACTGGCAGCACGACTCCTACCTGCTCGCTTGGCTGCTGCCTGACCGAATCTGGTGGGACGACCTCGAGGCGGACGTCTGCCCCGAGAACCGCGCCTACGAGGAGTGGCTGGGCCGCCTCGTCGAGATTTCCCGCGGACACTTCCCCGCAGAGGACATCCGCGAGGAGTGGGAGGGCAGCGATCGGGTCCGCGTCACGTTCCGCCTAGGCGGCACGCGCCACGAGCTGACGCCCGTGGTGAACGACGACTGGCTCGATCCGCTGGTGCTTGAGCCGATCGACGCGTTGGTCAAGCCCTCCGGCTACTCCTTCCACCTCGTCGAAACCGGCGACCAGACCGCGATGGTGGTGGTGCTGACCAACAGCGAAGCGGCGGTGCTCAAGGCGCTGGGCTGGCGGCTGGCGTCGTAGCGGGATCGCGCTCCAGCAAGAGCCGCAGCGCTTCCACCAGCGGATCGGGATCGAGCGGCATCGCGTAGTCGAACACGGACCGGAACGGTTCATCATCCAATAACTCCCAGAGCGACGGTCCCGACACACGGAGGAGCGAGTAGCTCTCCGCCCGTTCGGCCACTGGCTGGAAGCGCGGCGTGTAGGTGAACTCGAGGCCGAGCTCGCGCGCCTCCGCGAGCAGCTCGTGCGCGACGGCGTCTTCGAGCGCGGGCGCCGGGGCGCCGTTCTCGCCGACGTGGCGCGCCAACGCGAGGATCACACGGGTGCGCACGCGCGCCATCGCGTCCATACGCTCCAGATTTCCGGGGGTGACGTCATCGGGGTCCTCGATGTATTGGCTCCACTCATCGACCGGCGTGTTGTCGAGGTCGGCGACCGTGAAGAACGCGTATAGGCGCAGCTTGTCCGTCGCGTCGGCCCGGCCCTCGAGGACACGGGCGCCGAGCTTGCGGTACTCGTTTGCGAGCACCGGGCGCCATGCGTCGCGCCACCAGCCTGCGGGCTTTTCGTCGTAGAGCGCGCGCCACACGGTGGTGCTGGCCGGCTTGAGGCTGTCCGGCGTGCCCAGCAGTTCGTCGACCTTCGAGTCCACATAGAAGGCGGCGAGCGCCTTGCGGTGGCGCTCCACCTCGTCCGCGGGCGGCTCGGCGGCGAGCGCACCGTCCAGCGCGCGCCATTGCTCCTCCGTGCACGGGTTCGCGGACAGGACGATCCACCCGTGGATCGCAACCACTTCGAGCGCGTCGGGGCCGTCATAGGGCCCGCCGATGCGGTGCCAGGCGCGGGCCTGCGCCAGCAGTAAGTCGAAGTCGCGGTCGCGGGACTGGCGTCCAAGGACGCGAAGCGCGGAAAGCACCCGCATCGCCGCGCGCGCTCCGCCGGGGGAGGGCTCGAGGTCGCCGCCTGGCGTCGCGTCGATGAAGCTGCCGGCGAGCCGCCGCTCCGCGCCTTGCGCAACCGACTCCGCGACCTGCAGCAGGTCCTCCCGGAGAAGCGCCGGATCCCCGCACGCCGATGCGTGCGCGGCGTCGAACCCGGGGGTGCCTTCTTCATACGGGTTCGCAGCGGGCGCGATGAAGAGCGGCGCCGCCGGACGGCGCGGCGAGTCCGGCGAGAAGAGTCGAGCCTCTGCTGGTTGGCGCTCCGCAGCGGCGGCCGCCCAAGCCGGGTGGAGCGTCGATCGCCAACCGGTGTCGCACCGCACCGACCCGCCCTCGACGAGCAGCAGCATCGAGCTCAAGTGCAGGTCCGTGAAGCCGATGCGGGGCCGCCCGGGGGCGCGGGAGATGAACGCGGGAAGCGTCCTCCGGCCCACGTCGACCATCAGCGGGGCGTCACTCCCGGGCGTGGTCGAGTCGCGGCCGGAGGCGGGCGGCGCGGCTGCGCGCACCTGCGCCGCCAGCGGCTCGTATCCCGCATCCGACGTCCTCAAGTACGCGTAGGCCACGAGCAGAACGGCGAAGCACGCCGCCGCCGCCAGCAGCAGCTTCGCGAGGCAGCCGGCGCGGCGGGTCCGGGTGTTGCCGGCTTCGTTCGCCACCGCACCACCTCCGTTCGCCGCGTTCGGGCGCTAGTCCTCCGGGCTCGCCTCGGGAAGCACGAACTCGAGGCAGGTGCCCTTCGGATCGTCCAGGAACTGGAGCACGCCGCCGTGCAGCATCGTGACGCGGCGGGCGAAGTAAAGCCCGAGGCCCGCGCCGCCTTGCCGCCGCGTGAGCGGGTCCTCGAGCTGCGAGAAGCGCTCGAACACGCGCTCGCGCTGCTCCAGCGGGATGACGTCGCCCTCGTTTCGGATCGAAAGGCGGACGGAGCCCTCCGCGTCGTGCCAGATGCGGATGGAGACCTCCGTGCGCTGCGTCGCGTACTTGATCGCGTTGTCGAAGACCGCGGCGAGCGCCTGCGTCATGCGCCCCTCGTCGATGAGCACCGGGGGGCAGTCGGGGCAGTAGGTCTCGCGGAGCACGAGGCCCTTCTGCGCGATGTCGCGCTCGCGCAGCCGCGCCACTTCGTGCATCACCTCGCCGAGCTGCGCCCGCACCGGCGACAGCGCGATCTGCTCGTTCTCGATCATCGAGATGTCGATGATCATGTTCACCAGGTTGCTCAGCCGCTCCGCGCTCGAGGAGACGATCCGCAGCAGGCTCGCCTGCGTCTCGTCCAGCCCCTTCGCGTACTGCTGCGTGAGGAGCGTCGACGCGCCGCGGAGCGAGGTGATCGGGGTGCGCAGCTCGTGCGAGACGACGCTGATGAAGTGGCTCTTCATCTGGTCGATGCGGCGCAGCTCCGCCATCTCGTGCGTCACCGTGAGGTCTTCGACCGTGAAGAGCAGGCCGACCCCCATGCCGATGAACTCGGCGGTGATGCGGATCTGGCGCACGGGGCGTTCGTCGTCGGCCGCGGTGTCGAGTTCGGACTTCAGCGTTGTGGCGACGCGGCAGCCGCTCTGCGCGGCGCGGTCGGCCAGTTTGCCGAGGTGGCGCGCCATCTCGCCGGGCTTCAGGTCGGAGAGCGGCAGGCCCGGCTCCGCGTTCAGCAGTTCGAGAAGGTGCAGCGCGGGGGCGTTCGCGTGCAGCAGCCGCGAATCGTCGTCCAGGATCAGGATGCCGAGCGGAAGCTGGTTGAGCGTGTGCTCGATCTGCCGGTTCGCCCGCTGCAGTTCGTAGGAGATGTGGGCCCGGTCGATGGAGACGGCGAGCACGTCGGCGACCGACTGCAGCAGCGCGAGGTCCGCGGCGTTCAACGGCGGGCGCTCTCGCCGGTTCGTGACGCTGATGACGCCCAGGCGGCGCCCCTCGTACCTGATCGGGCAGCAAATGTAGGTCTGCGTCGAGTAGCGGGTGGAGTCCACATTGCGCGCCGCGCCGATGCGGGGCTCGCCGCTCCGGAACACCTCGCCCGCCACCGTGTCGTCGGCGGCCGGGGGCGGCTGGTCCGCGACGCCTTCCGGCAGGCCCCAGGCCGCCGCGAGCGCGAGCGCGTTCCTCGTCTCGTCGAACAGCATGATCGAGCAGCGGTCCACCGAGAGCACTTCGCGGATCATGGCGACGGTCGCGTCGAGGACGCCCTGCAGCGAGTCCGCCCCCGCGACCAGCTTGGCGACCAGGCGGAACAATGTCGCCGCATCGCAGTGCGCGGAGGGCGTGGCGGAAGGGGGGGGAGTCGTCAACGGCGTCGGCGTCGGTCCTCGGGATTCGGAGGCGGTGGCCGCGCGACGACCACCGTGATCAGGGTAGGATGCCTATAGGACAGCGCAAAGAGAAACCGTCGCGAACTTAGCAGATTTCCTGTTCCGCGCCCACCCGCAGGCGCTCCGCGAGCAGGGCGTACAGGCGGTCCACGCCCGGATCGCGGTGGCGGCTTGCGGCGGTCGCGAGGAACTCCACCGGCGGCCGTCCTTCCCTCCGCACCGAGCGCAGCCGGCTGCGGATCATGCTTTGCGCCGCGGGCGCCGCGGGGCGGTCGCTCTTGTTCAGGACCACGACGTCCGCCGCCTCCAGCGCCGCCAGCTTCTCGAGCTGGATCGGCGACCCGAACTCGTCCGTCATCACCAGCACCGACAGGTCGAACGCGTCGGCGAAGGGCTGGTCCGCCTGGCCGATGCCGGCGGTCTCGACGATCACAAGGGGGAAGGGACCCTTGCGCAGGAATGCCGCCATCTCGCGGACCGCGGGGCTGAGCGCGCTGGAAGTCCGCGTGGCGAGGCTGCGCGCGAAGACGCGCGGGTCGCCCGCGGAGAGCATCCGGATCCGGTCGCCCAGCAGCGCGCCCGCCTCGCCCGATTCGCGGTCGATCGCGCCGGACGGGTCGGAGCACAGCACCGCCACCGGCTGGTCCGTGGCCTTCAACCACCGGAGCACCAGCTCGTCGATGAGGGTGGACTTGCCCGCGCCGCCGGGGCCCGCGACCGCGACCACGCGCACCTGCCGGTCCGTGGCGTCCGCGGGGAGCAGCTCCGCCGCCGCGGCGCCCCGCTCGATCAGCGTCATCACACGGCCCAGCGCGAGCGGTTCGCCCTCGAGGGCGCGGGCCGCCAGGTCCGGAGGGTCCTCCGCGGGGACTCGGTCGCGGGCGATCCGGCGCACCACCCTCGCCATGTCGTCCAGCGTTTCGCCGGGAAGGAACACCCGCGCGACGCCGAGAGCCTTCAGCTCCGCCACGTCCTCGGGGGTGATCGTGCCGCCTCCGCCGCAGACGATCGCCGGCGAAGCGCCCGCGCGGCGGAGGTGCGCCGCGAGGTCCGCGACGTACTCGACATGGCCGCCGTTGTAGGAACTGAGCCCGATCACGTCCACATCCTCCTGCACGGCGGCGTGGGCCACCTCCGCGGGGCTCTTGTGGAAACCGATGTAGACCACCTCGACCCCATGAAGGCGGAGCGCGCGGGAGACCGCGACGATGGCGGCGTCGTGGCCGTCGCAGAGCGCGACGGCGGTGAGCGCGCGGATGGGGGCTTGCGATTCCATAGGGGGCTCCCGGGGTTTAGCGGTCGGCGAAGGCGGGCCACTCGCCCTCGTGGGCGAGCAGCAGTTCCGCGGCGCCAAGCTCCTGCGCGAAACGGGGCGCGAGCGCGCCCGCCGCGGCGGGCAGGAGCCGATCCAGTTCCCCGAGCCCCAGCTCGCCCTCGACCGCGAGGCCGTTGCGCAGCAGCGCCGCCGCGAGGCGGCCCTCGAGGATCGACGCGAACCGGTCCGCGAGCGCGCCCTCCGGGTGGTGGGCGAGCGCGTTCGCTCGCAGCCGGGCCGTCTCCGCCACCAGCAGCTCCGCCGCGATCTCCGCCAGGCCCGCCGTCACCGGCTGCGAGGGCTTCGGCGAGCCGTTGGAAGCCTCGATCAGCGCATGGTGCGCGGCGGCGAGGAAGCGGCGCGCGGCGGCGCAGGCGTCCGTCGGCGCGGCTTCGCGCGCGGCGCCCATCGCCTCCGCCCAGAACGCCGCGTGCGGCCCCTTCACGCGGCGGAGGAACGCGTTCACCGTGTTGAGGCGGTTGATCTCGTTGGTGCCCTCGTAGAGCCTCGCCACGCGCAGGTCGCGGTAGTAGCGCGCCACGGGGTACTCCTCCGAGAAGCCGTAGCCGCCGAAGAGCTGGACCGCGTGGTCCGCGCAGACGTTCGCCGCCTCCGTCATCCAGAACTTCGCGATGGAGCACTCGACGGAGAACTCGTCCGCGGCGGCGAGCTTCGCCGCCCGCCCCTGCCCGGCCTCGCGCAGCTCCATCGTGAGGCGGTCGATCTCGCCGCCGACGCGCGCCGCGAGCGCCTCCGCTCCGAAGGCCAGCGCGCCCATCTCCGCCACCTTCTGCCGAAGCATGCCGAAGTCGATGATGCGCGTCCCGAACTGGCGCCGCTCCGAGCCGTAGCGCCAGCAGTGCCGCAGCAGCTCCTTCATCGCCCCGATCATCGTCGTGCCGAGCTTGAGGCGGCCGAGGTTCAGCATGTTCAGCGCGAGCTTGTGGCCGCGCCCCAGCTCGCCTAGCACCGCCTCCTCCGCCACGCGGACCCCGGCGAACCGCAGCGCGCAGGTGGAGGAGCCCTTGATGCCCATCTTGTGCTCCTCCGCGAGCACCTCGAAGCCGGGCGCGCCGCGCTCGACCATGAAGGCGCTCAGCCCCTTGCCTTCGACCTGCGCGAAGACCTGGAACACCTCGGCCCAGCGGCCGTTGGTGATGAACTGCTTCGAGCCGTTGAGGACCCACTGTCGCGCGGCGGCGTCGTGCGCGGCGGTGCTGATGCCCGCCAGCGCGTCGCTGCCGTAGCCGGGCTCCGTCAGCGCGTAGGCGGCGAGGATCTCCGCGCTCATCAGCGGCGCCACCCATCGCCCCGCCAGCGCGTCGCTCCCGGCGAACACGAGCGGCTGCATCCCGATCCCCTGGTGCACCATCGCCGCCACGCCGAGCGAGCTGGCGCGCCCCAGCTCCTCCAGCGTCGGGAGCACCTCCGTGAGCCCGAGGCCGAGGCCGTCCAGCTCCTCGGGGATCTCCGCCATGAACAAGCCCAGTCCCGCCAGGCCCTTCAGCAGTTCCGGCACGAGCGCGCCCTGGTCCGAGTCGATCGCGTCGAAGCGGGGCTGGACCTCGTCCACGATGAACGCGCGGACCGTGCGCTGGAACTCGCGCGCCTCCTGCGGCACCGCTTCGGGAGCGGCCATCGCGGCGGGGTCGGCGGGCTGGAAGAGAAAGGCTGATCCGCGGGGCAAGGTGGCGGTGGAATTCATCAGGACGGGTACCTGCGGTGCGGGAGATGCGGGCGGCGGGAAACGCGCGCCGTAAACCGTTTGATTGTGGCGTGGCGCTCGGTCCGTGTCAAGCGCGCCCGCCCCCGCGCCGTTCAATATGCTAAACACGCGCGCGCGGCGGCGATTCGACTTGAAGCCCGGGGCGCCACGGGGGAGCTTTGAGCAAAGCGGAACAGAATCGAGGACGACGGGATGCACGGCCTACCGGTTCATTTTCAACAGCTCGGGGCTGACCTCAACCGCGCGATCTTCTCGCGCGAGAGCGGCGCCGCGGCCCGGCACTACAAGACGCTCCTCGACGTCGCCCCCCAGGCGCGCCTCCCGGCGGCCCAGCAGTTCGACCTCGCACGCCTCCTCGAACTCGGCGGAGAGCTCGAGCTCGGCCTCGTCGCCTTCGACTCCCTCCTCGAGATGGAGGATTCCGATCCCTTCCGCGCGGACGCGCTGCGCCACGCGGGGCACCTCTGCTTCCGCATGAAGAAGTACGAGCTCTGCGCCGACTACCTCACGCAGTTCCTCGACACGGATCCCAAGCCGAAGGAGCGCATGGACGCGGAGGACATCCTGGGCCGGATGCCCGCCGGGGTGAAGCGCCCCAAGCCCGGCGCGCGCCGCCCCGCGCCGCTGCGGGCCTCCGAGTTCGCCGGCCTCGCCTCCAGCGACCACATCGAGCCCCAGGCCGCGGCCCGCGGCGACGAGCCGCTGCGCCTCTCGGGCCTAGAACAGCCGCCGCGCGAGCCCCAGTCCCGCTCCGCGGAGGCGCTCCCGAAAAGCTCGCGCTCCGGCATGGACCCGTTCGCCGCGCCCGCGCCCCCGCCCGCCCGCCGCCCCGCCGCGGAACCACCCTCGAAGGGTTCCCTCGGCGACGCGCGCTTCGAATCCCGCACCCCGCCCGTGCCGGGCTCGCTGCGCCGGGCCCAGGACGACGCCCGCGACCGCATGGCGCGCGTGCTCCCGCCGGCGGAGCCGGTCATCGGCGGCGACGAAAGCACCCGCAGGCCCCCGGCATCGATTCCCGCGAGCGGCGGCATGGTCGACGACCTCCAGCAGGACCCGGAAATGGTCCGCTCCGACTATCTCCGGCTCCGCGGCGCCACCTTCGCCCTCATCCTCCCCATCGGAAAGCGCATCTACATCGACGCGGTCGCCGACCTCATCGCCCGCTACAAGAAGATCGACGAGGCGGAGTCGAAGAAGCTCTCCATCGCGCAAAAGGGAATCGTGTTCGACAACCTCTCGCTGGCGGACGCGCTCGAGCTGGCGCCCTACACCGCCACCTGCCGCCAGGCGCTCCAGTTCGTCCACGTCGAGCGGGCGCTGCGCCCCTACGAGCGCGCCGACGTACTCGGCGCGGAGGCGCTCGAGCCCGGCATCAGGATGACCACCGAGAAGGGCATCAAGAAGGCGCGCTGGGCGGACTTCCGCCTCATCTCCTGCGCGACCCTCGACATGCATGGCGTGGTGGACGTGTTCGCAGGAGCGCCGCTGAAGCACTTCCGCTTCGCCGACGGCGTCTTCAACTTCCGGACGATGCTCGAGCCGGAGCAGATCGAGCGCCCCCGCCGCCCCGTCACCGAGCTGGTCGGCAAGCTGGTGGACCTCGCGCCGCAGGCGGTCCGCTCCCACACCGTGGACCACCTCCGCACCGGGCGCTCCTCCAAGCCCCAGTCCTTCGCGAACAGCGACGAGTTCGACGCCTACAACCGCTGGCTTGTGTTCGCCCACTTCGCCGAGCCGGTAAGCCCCTCGCAGCTCTCCGCGATCCGCGAGGAAGCGTCGAACTGGTAAGGAGTCCTCGCCGCCCGGCGCGGTGCCCGCGCCGCCCGCCCCCGAGGCTGGCGGGCGGCCAGCCCGTGGCCCGGCCGCCTCGGGGAAAAGTAGGCGGAATCACGCCCGCGCCGGAATTCCGGCGGAAGCCCGGCTTGACAGGCCCCGCGGGGGGCGGGGACGTTCCTCCCCTTCACCGACCCCACCGCCGGAAAGGGCGTCCCATGGCCAACTACAGCAAAGTCCAGGCGAGCCACATCCTTGTCGAGACGCTCGCCGAGGCGCAGGACCTGCGCGAGAAGATCGCCGCGGGCGCCGACTTCGGCCAGCTCGCCGCCGCCCACAGCAACTGCCCCAGCGGCGAGGCCGGCGGCGACCTCGGCTGGTTCGGGCGCGGCATGATGGTCCGCCCCTTCGAGGAGGCGGCCTTCGCCCTCTCCGTCGGCCAGCTAAGCCAACCGGTCCAGACAGACTTCGGCTACCACCTCATCAAGCTGACCGCCACCGCCTGAGCGACGGGGAGCCCCGCCGATGCGCATCCTGGTCACGTCCGACCTGCACGTGGAGAGCTGCGGCCTCGAGCCGATCCGCCGCCTCGTCGCCGGCATGGACCGCGAGCATCCCGACATCGTCGTGATCGCGGGCGATATCGGCAACCCCCTCGACCTCTTCGAGGACTGCCTCGCCTGCTTCCTCAAGCTCGACTGCCCCATCGCCGTCCTCGCCGGAAACCACGACGTCTGGTCCGGCCACGGCATGACGTCGGAGGAGCTGTGGCGCGGCGGGCTGCCCCAGGTGACGCGCGCCCTGAACTTCCACTGGCTCGAGGACAAGCCACTCGTGCTCGCCGGCGGAGTCGGCCTCGCGGGCACCATCGGCTGGTACGACTACAGCGCCCGCGCCCGCCATCTGGGCCAAACCGACGAGGAACTCGTCGCAGAGAAGCGGCGCCACGCCGCCGACGACTTCCGCATCGACTGGGGCTGGGACGACCGCAGCTTCGCCCTCAAGTGCCGCGAGCGGGCACGGACGCACCTCGAGGCGCTCGAGCGCGATCCCCGCGTCGAGCAGATCGTCTTCGCCACCCACGTCCCGGTCTTCGAGGAGCAGCTCGAGCGGCGCGACCACGACGAGCACTGGTCCCGCGGGACCGCCTACTTCGGCCACCTGACACTCGGCGGCGAGGTGGTGAACTTCCCCAAGGTGCGCTACGTCGTGAGCGGACACACGCACATCGGGCAAAACGACGTGGTCGAGCGGGAGGACGCGCCCCCGATCGCCGTGGCGGTCGTGGCGAGCGACTACATGCGCCCGCGCTGGGTCACGATCGAGACCCCGTGACCGGTCCCAGCGGACGCCGCGAACGCCGCATCGGCGGGGCGCGCGCGTTCCGCCACCGCGCCACCGCCCGCCTCCTGCTCGCGCTGATGAGCCTCGTCCCGCGGCTTTCCCTGGAAACCGCGCAGGCGATCGGGTGCTTCGCCGGCGACGCCGCCCGCACGCTGCTCCCCTCGCGGCGGCGCCGCGCCCTCGAACACCTGCGCCTCGCCATGCCCGAGCGCTCCGGGGAGCACCCGCGCATCTTACGCGAGACCTTCCGCCATATGGGCATGGTCGCGATGGAGGCGCTTTGGGCCCCGGGCATGGATCCGGTCCGCGACCTGACCCGCATCTCCGTCGCGAACCCCGAGGCGGTGGAGCGGATCCGCGCGGCCGCGGAGGACGGGAAGCGCGGCATCGTCTTCCTCATCGGCCACATCGGCGCGTGGGAGCTGCTCGGCCCCTGGATCCCCGCAATATTCGGGCGCGAGCTGATGGTCGTCGCTTCGCCGCCGCACAGCCCAGCCCTCGAAGAGCCCATGCGCCGGCTGCGCGAGGCGGGGAACAAGAAGGTCGTCTGGCGAGGGGACGCCGCGCTTTCGCTGGTCCGGCACCTGAAGCGCGGCGGGGTGGTGGTGCTGCTGGCGGACCACAACGTCCGGGGCGAGAGCGCCGCGGTGCCCTTCTTCGGCCGGCCCTCGCAGACGCTCCTGGCGCCCGCTTCGCTCGCGCTGCGCACCGGCGCGCTCGTCGTCACCGGCGCGCCCTACCGGCGCGGGCGCGGGCGCGTCGAGGTTCTCTTTGACGACCCGCTCCCCCTGCCCGAACTTCCGGCTTCGCCCGCCGCGCGCCGCGAGGCGGAGATCGAACTGACCGCGGCCTACACGGCCCGCATCGAGGCGCTGGTCCGCCGCGATCCGGGCCAGTGGCTCTGGACCCACCGCCGCTGGCGCCAACGATGACGAACGGAACCCGCCCGACCGAGATGACCGCCAGCGACGCCGAACCTCTCCTCGAACTCCGCGGCGTGTGCTCCGGCTACGGCAGCCTCCAGGTGCTCCGCGACATCACGATCCAACTCCGCCGCGGGGAGATCCTGACGCTGATCGGCGCCAACGGCGCCGGCAAGACCACCACGCTCAACACCATCTCGAACATCGTGAAGCTCCGCGCCGGCGAAATCCGCTTCGCCGGCGAGCGCGTGGACCACCTCCCCCCCCAGAAGCTCGTCGCCCGCGGCCTCATCCACGTCCCCGAGGGCAGGCGCCTCTTCTCCGAACTCACGGTTCTCGAGAACCTGGAGCTCGGCGCCTACCTGCGCAACGACCGGCCGGGGATCGCCGCCGACTTGGAGCGCGTGTACACGCTCTTCCCGCGCCTCATGGAGCGCGCCAAGCAGCGCGCCGGCTCGCTCTCCGGCGGCGAACAGCAGATGTGCGCAATCGGCCGCGGCCTCATGGGGCGGCCGACGCTGCTGCTGCTCGACGAGCCATCCCTCGGGCTCGCGCCGATCATCGTGCAGCAGATCTTTTCGATCATCGTCGAGATCAACAAGGCGGGAACCAGCGTGCTCCTCGTGGAGCAGAACGCGCAGATGGCGCTCAAGATCGCGAACCACGCCCACGTGCTGAGCGTCGGCGGCCTCGCGCTGAGCGGCACCGGCGCCGAACTGCTCGCCAACGACGACGTGCGGAAGACCTACCTGGGCGAGGCGTAGCGCTTGGACGCCGCGCCGCCGACCGGCCTCCGCGAACGCGTTGTCCGAGGCGGCGCGCTCGCCGTCGGCGCCCAGTTCCTCCGCACCGCCGTCTCGACCCTCGCGCTCATGGCGCTCGCGCGCCTGGTCGCGCCGGAGGACTTCGGCCTCGTCGCCATGGCGGGCGTGTTCACCGGCTCCCTGGGCCTCTTCCGCAACATCGGGCTGGAGACCGCGCTGCAGCGCGAGGAGGTGCTCGCACCGGGCCTCGCCTCGAACGTCTTCTGGTGCGCGCTCGCCGCCGGGTGCGCGCTATCGCTCGCGGGGTTGGCGCTCGCGCCGTTCGCCGCGTGGTTCTATGGCGAGCCCGCCGTCCTGCCGATCGCCGCCGCAGCCGCCGCCGTCTTCATGCTCGACGGCGTCGGGGCCGTGCCGCTCGCGCTGCTGCGCCGCGAGCTGCGGATCGCCGACGCCACCGCCGCGGACCTCGCCGGGCTCCTCGCCGGGAGCGGCGCCGCCATCACGATCGCCCTCGCCACGCGCAGCCCCTGGTCGTTGGTCGCGCAGCCGCTCGCCGCGAGCGCGGTGTGTGGCGCCGTCGCCTGGCGGCGCAGCGGATTCCGCCCCTCGGCCCCGATCCGGGGCACCGGCATCCGCCGCCTGATCCGCTTCGGGGCCGACCTCCTTGGCGTCCGGATCCTCGGCTACGCCTACGGCAACACCGAGTCGCTCCTCCTCGGCCGCGCGTGGGGCCCCCACGAGGTGGGCCTCTACTCGAGGGCCAACGCGCTGATGCTGATGCCGCTCCAGCTCTGCACCGCGCCCTTGCAGCACGTCGCCGTTCCCGCGCTTTCCAAGTTCCAGCGCGAGCCGGAGCGCCTCGCGCGCGCATTCCTCGATCTGATTGAGCAGGCGGCGCTCTACCTGCTGCCGCTGGTCGCGCTGCTGGTCGCGGTGCCGGAACTGCTCGTGCGAGTCGTGCTCGGACCGGAGTGGGTCGCGTCCGCCGGGCTGGTCCGGCTGCTCGCGCTGTGGGCGCTCGTGCAGCCGTTCCTCAACATGAGCAACTGGCTCTTCCTCGCGCTCGGCAAGAGCCGCGCCTACCTCCGCTACCAGGTGGTCAGCGTCGCGTTCGTGGTCGGCGGCGCGGTGCTGGCCGCGCCGCACGGAATGCACGCGCTCGCCGCGGTGTTCGTCGCGAGCGGCTTCTGCCTGCGGCTGCCGCTCTACCTCTGGTTCCTCGGGCGGCACACTCCAGTGTCCGCCGCGGACTTCCTCCGCGCGCTTCTCCCGTTCCTCGCTGCGACGGTCGCGGGGCTCGGCGCGTTCACCGGCGTGGCTGCAGCCCTTCCGATGGCATCGGAATCGGGAACCAAAGCGGTCGCGTTGTGCGTGGGCGCCGCCTGCCACGCGGCCGTCCTGGCCCTGTTCCCGAGGGGCCGCGAAGTCCTGCGGCGCACACGCGGCCTCGTCCGGTCGCTGCTGGAGAGACGCGGATGAAGATCGCGCTGATCGGCGTCTCGGGGCTCCGCAACCGCGGCATGGAAGCCCTCGTGGCCGTGCTTGTCGATGGGCTGAAGGCGCGCCACCCGGACGCCCGCATCCGGATGTTCACCAAAGTGAGCGATTACGAGAAGCGCTATTGCGCGGGCGATCCGTGTGTTTCGCTCGAGTCCTCGATTGTCGAGGGCGCAACCGACCGCCTGCGGGCCGTGATCGGACGGGTCGCCGCGCCGCGCCTGCATCCGCACTTCGCCACGCTGCGCGGGGCCGACCTGATCGTGTTCACGGGCGGGGACGTGCTGACGGACAGCTATGGCCCCGGCAGCTACGAGCACTTCCTCCGCCAACTCGAACTGGCGATTGCGACAGGGCGTCCGGTGGCTGCGCCCGCGCTCTCCGCGGGGCCTCTGCCGAAGGGCGCGTCGCCGGTGCGGTTGCTCCGGGCGTTCGAGCGTCTTGCGCACCTCTCATTCCGCGAGGAGCGCTCGCTGGCCTTTGCGCGCTCCATCGGACTGCGGCGCGATGCCCCTGTCGTGCCGGACCTCGCGGTCCTCCTGCGCCCAACGGAGCGCCCCGCCGCGGTGCCGCCCGTGCTGATCGCGCCGAGCATGGGCTTCGCGCGCTGGTCGGGCCTTGATGGGGCGGCGCACCTGGACGCGTTGGCGCGCTTCGCCGGGCACGCCCTGCGCGAGTGGGGCGCACCGGTCGGCATCGTGGCGCACACGCACGAGCGGAACCCGGAAGCGGACGACCGGCGCATCGCCGCCGAGCTCGCGGAGCGCATCGGCGGCGCACCCGTCGTGTACGAGGAGGACCAACCCGCCGCCTGGTACAAGGCGCGGCTGGCCTCCGCCGAATTCGTCCTGGCGGAGCGCATGCACGCCGCCGTCGGCGCATTCTCCAGCGGCGTCCCCGGGATGGTCCTGGCGTACTCGCTCAAGGCGCATGGGCTCGCGGGTCTCGTCGGATCGCCCGGGGAAGGAGGCCCGCCACCTTGCGCGGACTCGAAGGAGTTGCTTGAAGGCGATACGTGGATCGACCGGACCGACGCGATCTGGCGCGAGCGACAACGCTGGCGCGTCCACCTCGCCGAGGTGTCCGCCGCTTGGCGGCGGGGCGCGGAGTCCGTGCTCGACTCGGTTGCGGAGGCGGCGCGTTGAGCATCGTCCTGCTGTCCGACGAGTCGCACGAGGACCCCGTGAACGGCTTCGACCTGCGCGTGTGGAACCTCCTCGCGCAGGGCGATGCGGAGCACATCGTCTTCCGCCGCAAGGGGATCGGCAGCGCGGGCGCGCCGCTCGCCGCGCGCCTCCCGTGGCGCCGCCTGGTGGTCGTGGAGGAACCCACGGAGCGCCAGCGCATCCGCCGGCGCGACGCGGTGCCCGGCGTCTTCGAGCGCCGCCACGGCACCGCGCTGGTGCAGACGATGCTGCTGTTCCGCGAGTTCGCCGCGAGAAGGGTGCGCGTGGTCGCGACGCGTCCCGGGATGGGATTGCTCTGCGCGGCGGTCGGCCCGCGGCGTTTCGTGTACGACGGCTGCGACTCGGCCACGCTCTATCACGCTCGGAGGTCCCGCGCGCTGGCGCTCTCGCAGCCGCTCCGCGCCGCCAATAGCGCCGCATGGGCGCGCGTCTTCCGGCTCATCGAAGGGCGCGTCCTGCGCGGCTGCGCCGGGGCCGTGGTTCCTGCGGAGGCCGACGCCGCGGCGCTCCGCGGACTGGCGCCGGGGGTGCCCGTCGAAGTGGTCGGAAATGGAACCGCATGGGTGTCGGTGCCCGCTTTGGCATCGCCGACGGGGGCGCCGACGCTTGCCTTCCATGGCGGAATGGCGTTCGAGGCGACCCGCGAATCGGCGCTCTTCGTCGCGCGCGACGTATTCCCCCTCGTTCGGAAGGAGGTCCCCGAGGCGCGCTGCCTGATCCTCGGTGGACCGGTCTTCCAGGAGCTCGCGGAGGCCGCTCGCCGCCCCGGCGTCTCCGCGCCGGGCCATGTGGACGACCTGCGCGCCTCCTTGACACAGTCAACGGTCTGGTGCGCCCCCATGTTCCAGGGCGCGGGTGTGAAGACGAAGCTCCTCGAAGCGATGTCGGCGGGCCTCGCCGTGGTGTTGAACGCCCATGCTGCGGAGGCGCTCTCCCCCCGCGCCCGCGCCGCGGTGGTGATCGCGGAGGGGGCCCGCCCGATCGCGAGCGAAGTAGTGCGCCTGATGCGCGACGCCGATGCGAACGCCGCGCTCCGGCGGGAGGCGCGCGCGGTCGCGGAGTCGGAGTTCTCCTGGAGCGCCCGCGCGGCGGAGTATCGGCGATTCATCGAGGAGACCCTGGCCCTTCCATGATCCGCGTGGCCTACGGCATCCGTCCGCATCTCGGCGGCACCTGGAGCGTGTTCGAAACGCTGCGTCCCGCGCTGGCGGCGGAAGGCGTCGACCTGCGCTGGGTGGCGGTCGGCCCATCGGCGAACCGCCCGGATTGCGGGGCGGAGTGCGGTGAGTGGATCGAGGTTGCGGATCCGTCGCGGCCGCAAGCGGGCGAAGCGCTCGTCGCCCATCTGTGCGCCAGCTACAACGCGGTGATCGCGAACATCCTCGCGGAGCGGTGGTTCCTCGCCGCGCTTCGCCACCTGCCGCCACGACCCGCGGTGATCGGCCTCGTCCACAGCACGTCGCACGGCACGTATCGCGCCGCCCGTGCGGTGGCGCCCTGGCTCGATGCGCTGGTCTGCCCCAGCCGCCGCATGGAGGAAGACCTCCGTTCGCTGCTGCGCGGCTTCGCCGGTGCGTGGCACCGTGTCCCGCACGGCGTCGCGGACGAGTTCCTTCGTGTCCCACGGGATGCGCCGGCGGACGGCGCGCGCCTTCGGCTCCTCTTCGCCGGGCGCCTCGAAGACGCGTCGAAGCGAGTTCTACTGCTACCGGCGGTGTTGCAGCGTCTCGCGGACCTCGGCATCGCGCACACGCTGACAATCGCCGGCGACGGCCCGGACCGGGCGCGGCTCGAGGAGTTGCTGCCGCCCGGCGCCGCGCGTTTCCTGGGCCGGGTGCCTCGCGCGGAGATGCCCGCGCTCCTCGCCCGCCACGACATCCTACTCATGCCCTCGCGGTGGGAGGGATTCCCGATGGGCCTGCTTGAAGCGATGGCGGCCGGCTGCGTGCCGGTGTGCGCGCTCCTGAAGGGCGTGACCGACGACCTTGTGGATCAAGGCGTCGAGGGTCTGCTGCCGGCCGAGGGGTCGCCGGCGGCCTACGCGGAGGCGGTGGCGGAGCTGGCGGACCGGAAGCGGCTCGCGGCGATGTCGCAGGCGTGCCGCGTGCGCGCGGCCCGGTACACCGCCGCGCGGCAGGCGGTATGGCTCGCCGCTGCGATCCGCGCCGCCGCCGCGGACCGCCGCCGCCGCGGGCCGCTTCCCCTCCGCGACTGGGCGTTGCCCCCGGGCCTCGCGGACCACCCCGTCACTGGCCTCCTCCCGCAAGCCGCCAAGGACCTCCTGCGCGCGTGGCGCGAGCGGATGCGGCGCGGCTGACGGCGGGCGCCGCGGGACAGCACCCTCCCGTGCCCGACGGCCCCGGTCCGAGTCCTGCGAATCCCGGTGGACCCGCCCCGCTCCGCGCGCACCCTGTCGGATCGCAACGGGATGCGAACCGCATGAACGCCTTCTCCTTCCAGCTCCACGCCACCGACGGCGCCGCCCGCCGAGGAACGTTCCACACGCCCCACGGGCCTGTGGAGACGCCCTGCTTCATGCCGGTCGGCACGCGGGGCACCGTGAAGGGGATCCTTCCGCGCGACCTGAAGGCGATGGGCGCGCACATGATCCTCGCCAACACCTTCCACCTGCATCTGCGCCCCGGGGAGGAGACCGTCGAGCGCCTCGGCGGCCTCCACGGGTTCATGCGCTACGACGGGCCGATCCTCACCGATTCCGGCGGGTTCCAGGTGTGGTCGCTCGCGGAGCTGCGCAAGATCGGCGAGGACGGCGTGCGGTTCCGCTCGCCGATCGACGGCGCGCCGCTCTTCCTCTCGCCGGAGCGCTCCATGGAGATCCAGCGCGCGCTCGGAGCGAACGTCGTGATGGCCTTCGACGAGTGCCCCTCCGCGGACCTGCGCGGCGAGTCGTTGACACAGTCAACGGACCTCACGCTCCGCTGGCTGGACCGCTGCCTCTCGGTCGCGCTCAAGCCGCACCAGACGCTCTTCCCCATCGTGCAGGGAGGCATGGACCCGGAGCTGCGCGCATCGAGCGCGCGGCGCACGCTCGCCATCGCTCCCGCCGCCGCGGGCTACGCGGTCGGCGGCCTCGCGGTCGGCGAGCCCAAGGAAACCACCTACCGGATGCTGCAGGCGAGCGTCGCGGAACTGCCCGCCGGGCGCCCCCGCTACATGATGGGCATCGGCACCCCGGAGGACCTCGTCCTCGCGGTGGACCGCGGAGTGGACCTGTTCGACTGCGTGCTCCCCACGCGGAATGCGCGGAACGCGAAGGTGTTCTCCTCCGCGGGGCCGCTCAACCTGCGCAACGCGAAGTGGGCGGACGACCCGTCGCCCATCGATCCCGCCTGCGACTGCGAGGCGTGCGCGCAGGGCTTCTCGCGCGGGTACCTGCGGCACCTGCAACTGCAGGACGAGATGCTCGGCGGCATCCTGTGCTCGCTCCACAACCTGCGGACGCTCATCCGCCAGTGCGAGGAGATGCGCGCCGCCATCGTCGAGCGCCGCTGGGAGTCGTGGAAGTCGGCTTTCTTCGAAGGACGCCCGGCTCCCTTCTGAGGCCGCGGCCTCAGCCCTCGATCGGGTGCCGCAGGTAGACCGGCGCCGCGCTGGCGGGATCGGCCCACTCGCCGCGTGCCGCTCGTTCCGAGGCCAGCAGCGCGGTCAGCGCCGGCGACACGATCCGCCGCTCTTCGCTCGCCAGCCGCATCCCCGGCAGTGAACCGCCAACGCCTTCGACCAGCGCGCCTTCGCCGCACGCGATGAGCGGACCCGCCGCGAAGCCGCCGAGGTGCGCCGCGACCGCGTCCGGCGCGGCGCAGAACGGCGGCGACAGCGGCTCGCGCCCGTCCGGCCCGAAGAGCGCACCGTAGACCTCGCCGCGGCGCGCGTCGAGAAGCGCCAGGACCGGAGCGCTGCCGTCGCGCGCGCCCGACGCCATCACCGCGAACGTGTCCACCGTCACGAGGCGCTTACCCGTGGCGAACGCGAACGCCTTCGCATGGGTCAGCGAGATGCGCACTCCGGTGAAGCTGCCGGGACCGTGGCTTGCTGCGAACACATCGATGTCGCCCCAGCCGAGGCCCTCGACCTCGAGGAGCTGGCGCGCGAGGTCGAGCACGAGTCGGCTGTGGTGGCGCATCGCGCGGATCGCGAGGCACCCCGCCAGGCGGCCGCCGCGCAGCAGCGCCACGCCGCCGCTCGGTGTGGCGGTTTCGAAGGCGAGCAGGTTCACGCGGGCACCCCCTGGGCCGCGTATGCCATCGCCGCGAGCGGCACGCCCCGGCGGCGGGCGAGCGATGCGTCCCGCGACTCCGCCCCGGCGGGGGAGAGCCGCACGCGCAGCGCGTCCGGCGGCAGCGCGCCGGGGAACAGGTCCGCCCACTCGACCACGACGAGCGCGTTCCCGCGCGCGTCGAAGCCCGCGCTCTCCAGCTCGTCCTCCGAGCCGAGGCGGTAGAAGTCCCAATGGGCGATCTCGAGGCCCGGGGCTCGGTACTCGCGGCACAGCGTATAGGTGGGGCTGGGGATCGGGCCTTCCACCCCGAGCGCGTGGAGGAGCGCGCGGGCGAACTCGGACTTTCCCGCGCCGAGCGGGCCCTCGAGCGCGACCACGCCGCCGCGGCGCACCGCGGGCGCGAGCGCCGCCGCCAGCGCCCGGGTCGCCTTGACCGAGTCGAGGCGGAGATTGAGGGATTCCGGAACCGGGCCGACCCGTGCGGGGAAGCTGCCGGCGGGGGGCAGCCGCCGAAGCGTCGGCTCGATCGCGCGGCCAGCCTCCGACGGCTCCGGAGCGGAAAGGCGCGAGCAGCCCGCCAGAGCGAGGACCTCCCCCAGCGGCGCGTAGACGAATGGCCGGTCCGCGATGTGCGGATGCGGCAGCCGCAGCTCGTCCGCGGCGGACTCCGCCCCTTCGTAGAGCAGCAGGTCGAGATCGATCACGCGCGGGCCCCAGCGGCGCACCGGGCGCTTGCCCATGCGCGCTTCGACCGCCTGCGCGGCGACGAGGAGCCGCCCGGGCGGGAGCTGCGTCTCCCCCAGCAGCACGGCGTTGCGGAACTCGCCCTGGTCCGGATCGCCCCAAGGCGGCGAGGCGTAGAGCGAGGAGAGTGCGAGGGGACTTACCCCGGCCATGCCCACCAGCAGCTCGACCGCGGTGGCCAGCTCCATCTCCGCATCGCCCAGATTGCCGCCGATACCGATGGCGACGACGCGGGGCGCGTCCGGCGGGGCGTTCGCGGTCGTGGGAGGTCCGGAGGTCATCGTGCGCCGCCCCTCCTCGCGGAAGCGGAGCGGGATTGTGGCGCGCGCCGGTGGGCGCGAGTGAAGAGGAACCTCGCGCGACCGCTTTCGCTTGGCCCACCGGTGCCTGCGGCCACTTGCTTCGGAATGCGGTTCCGAACCGCTCCAAACATGCAGCTAAAGGGGTTGACCATGGGCCTTCGCCGCCGTCTCCGCCATTCCACCCGGTATCCGCTCGCCGCGCTCGCCTTCGGCGCGACGCTCGCCGCGAGCGGCTGCGCGACCCTCCGCGGCGGCGAGGGATCCAGCGGAGTGCCCGACGGCAAGGTGCGGGTCCACTACTTCCGCTACGACGGGCAGCAGGACGCCGCGACCCTGTGGACGTGGGACCTCCGCGGCGGCAAGGCGCCCGAGCCCGGCGAGGTCGAGCCCACCGGCACCGACGACTTCGGCGTCTACTTCGACCTGGACCTCTCCGCCTACGGACCCGACGACGGCCCGGGCGAGCGCATCGGCTTCCTCCCCCGGCTCAACAAGGACTGGAACCTGCGCGACGGCAGCGACCGCGAGTGGAACACGCGCATGCCGCGCTCCATCTGGCTCATCGGCAACGATCCGAAGCTGTACACGGAACGCCCCGAAACCTCGCCGGTGGTTTTCTCGGCGAACGTCGATTCCCCTCGCGAGCTGACGCTCAAGCTCTCGCACCCGGTCGCCGCCTACCTGATCTCGCCGGAGCGCGTCACCGTGCGCGAGGCCGGCGGGCGGCGCGTTCCCGTCGCCTCCGTGACCCCCACGGACGAGGGCGCCTCGCACACCAGCTTCCTCAAGGTCGCCACCTCGCAGGACCTCGACTTGGACGGCGACGCCTACACGGTTTCTCTCGAAGGCTACCGGAGCACCGAAACGACGCTCCGGAACGTGATGTTCGACGCCTCGCTCTTCGGCACCGACGAACCCATGGGCGCCCTGTACACGCCGGAGGCGACCACGTTCCGCTTCTTCTCGCCGCAGGCCGTCGACGCGGATGTGGTGCTCTACGACGACCGCGACATGACGCGGGGCCGCCGCGTGGTACAGATGGCGAACCTCGGGCGCGGCGTCTGGGAAGCGACGGTCCGCGGCGACCTCGAAGGGAAGCACTACCGGCTTTCCGTCGAAACCACGCGCTACGGCCGCCGCGAGTTCATCGACCCCATGGCCACCAACACCACCGGCGACGGGTCCGCCGCGCGCATCACCGACCTGCGCGCCACCGACCCGCCGGGCTTCCGCCCGATCCAACGCCCCGACTTCGGCTCCTCGCCGGTCGACGCGGTGATCTACCAACTCCATGTCCGCGACTTCACCGTCAGCCCGACCTCCGGAGTGCCGGAGGAAATCGCCGGCAAGTACACCGGCTTCGTCCACCCCGGCGCCACGCTCCCCGGCAACCCGCTCATCAAGACGGGCCTCGACCACCTCGTCGAGCTCGGCGTCACGCACGTCCAGTTCATGCCGTTCCAGGACTTCGACAACGACGAGGACAACCCCGACTACAGCTGGGGCTACATGACGTCCTTCTTCGAGTCGCCGGATGGCTGGTTCGCGACCGAGTTCCGCGACGAGACGAAGCTCCGCGAAACGAAGGAGATGATCCACGGCCTCAAGGAGCGGAACATCGGCGCGATCCTCGACGTGGTCTACAACCACACGGGCACGCAGGCCACGTTCGAATTGGGCGCCCCGGGCTACTACCTCCGCATGCGCGACGACGGCTCCTTCTGGAACGGCTCCGGCACCGGCAACGAGTTCCGCAGCGAGTCGCCGATGGCGCGCCGCTACCTCATCGACTCCTGCAAGTACTGGGTGGAGGAGTTCGGCATCGACGGCTTCCGCTTCGACCTGATGGGGCTGATCGACCTCGAGACGATGACGCAGCTCAAGGAGGAGCTGGAGGCCATCTACCCCGGCATCATCATCTACGGCGAGCCTTGGGCCGCCGGCCCCTCGGGAATCGAGCAGATCGTCGACAAGAACGTGGTCCGGGGCACCGGCCTCGCCGCCTTCAACGACCACATCCGCGACGCCATCAAGGGGTCGACCAACGGCGACGATCCCGCCTACATCCAGACCGGCGCGCGCCGCGACGACGTGGTGCTCGGAATCGCCGGAGCCATCGACGACTGGTCCGCATCGCCCGAGGAGTCGATCAACTACTGCGCGATCCACGACAACCTCGACCTTTGGGACAAGCTCGAGGTCTCCGCCCCGGGCACCTCCGAGGAGGAGCGCATGCGCATGGTCAAGCTGGCCGGCGCCATCCTCGGCACGTCGCAGGGCATCATGGTGCTGCACGGCGGCATGGACTTCTGCCGCTACAAGTTCCAGGACCACAACAGCTACGCCAGCGGCGACCGCATCAACAAGATCGACTGGACGCGCAAGGAGACTTACCTCCCGGTGAACGAGTTCTTCCGCTCGGTCATCGACATCCGCCGCAGCCACCCGATGTTCCGCCTTCGCACCGCGGACGACGTCCGCAAGCGCCTGCGCTTCCACCACGAAAACCTCCCGGAGCCCACCGCCATCGTGTACTCCCTCGATGGTTCGGACCTCCCGGGCGAGACGTGGCGCCGCGCCGCCGTGTTCCTCAACCCGTCGACGAAGGACGTGACGTTCAAGATCCCCTTCGCCGGCGAGGCGGACGCGTTCATCCACGATGGCAAGGCGAGCGCCGGCGAGCCGCTGGCAACCGTCACCGGCACCGTTACGGTCCCCGCGCGGAGCGCGACGCTCCTCGCGCAGCGCTGATCCCTTAGCCCCGCCGCAGGCGCCCGAGCCCCAGCAGGTAGGCCCGGCGCGCCAGCGGCGCGGGCAGCAGCGACATCGCCGCGAAGTAGAGGTCCCGCGCGGTGGGCGGCCACTTCCCGGCCGCGCCCAGGAAGCCTTCGCGCCAACCCGGCGAGCCCCGGAACAGCAGATGGACCGCGTGCTTGGACCGGTGCAGCAGCTCGGCGTTGCGGCAAAGGCGCGCCGCCGCACCAAGCCTCCGCCACTTCTCCACCACCGCGAGCTGGCGCCCCAACTCCCGGTCGCCCGCCTTGCTGATGCCCCCGGGGTGCAGGCGGTAACCGCCGAGCACCTTCGGCACGTACACCGGCTCCTCGACCAGTGCCAGCCGCAGGCAGAGGTCCAGGTCCTCCACAAGCTCGCCCTCGTCGAAAGCGCGCGACAGGTCCCCGGCGGGGGAGACCTCGGCGAGCAGGTCCCGACGGACCACCGTGGTGAGGATAGGGATGCCTTCGACCCCGAGCAGGCGCGGAGCGAGCGGCGCCGGTGGCCTCCAGCCGCGAGGGAACCACACGCCACCAACGAGTTCCCCGTCGTCGCCCAGCACGCGCACGTTGGCGAAGCCCCACCGCTTAGCGCTCCGGTCGAGGGCCTTGAGCATCGTGGAGAGGTGGCCGGGCGCCCAGAGGTCGTCCGCGTCCTGCCAGGCGATCCAGCGCCCGCGCGCGTGCGCGAGCGCCCGGTTGCGGCCGACCGCCGGCCTACCGGCGTGCTCCCCCGCGACCACGGAGATCCTCGGGTCCGCCCCCGCGGCGGCGCGGAGCAGCTCGAGCGTGCCATCCGACGAGCCGTCGTCGGCGACGATCCACTCCCAGTCGCCGAGCGTCTGCGCCCGCACCGACCGGATCGTGGCCGGCAGGAAGCGCTCCGCGTTGTAGGCGGGCGTGATGATCGAAACAAGCGGGGCGGCGTTCATCGGGGAGCGACCGTGCCCGCTCCGGCCGCGGGGCGAAACGCCAAAGCGCGAATCGGCTTGCGGCGACCGGCGCGTCCTTCCACAAGTCCCCCCATCCCATCCCCCGCAGCGAGCCGCCGATGCGCCGTTTCGAGGCCAACCTCTACAGCCCCGCCGTCGGGCGCCACCTCCCCGTCATGGTCTACGGCCATTTCGGCGTGCCCATC
Organism: Candidatus Sumerlaeia bacterium; assembly: GCA_033764015.1. Lineage (GTDB taxonomy): Bacteria > Sumerlaeota > Sumerlaeia > SLMS01 > JANRJK01 > JANRJK01. The sequence goes on from JANRJK010000013.1 coordinate 110,169, forward strand.
GTCGTCTTCCCTTCCATGAGCTCCTCGCACCGCGAGTGGGAGGACCAAGGCATGATCCACGTCCTCCACCGCTGGATCGAGGCCGGCAAGTGCAAGATCTACGTGACGCAGTCGATCGAGTGGGAGGCGTGGATGAACTGGAACGCGCCGCCCCAGTGGCGCGCGCACCGGGCTCTGCACTTCTACGACTACATCCTCAACCAGCTCGTCCCCTTCGTGCGGGAGGACTGCCAAGACCCCGGCGCGCGCCCCACGGCGAGCGGCGTCAGCGTCGGCGCGCTCCACGCCGCGAACTGCGTCCTCAAGTACCCGCAGCTCTTCAGCCGCTGCCTCGGCTTCAGCGGACGCTACGACCTCGGGCCGTGGTTCGACGGCTTCTACAACGACGACGTCTACCGGCACGATCCCCTCGCCTACGCCCCCAACCTCGAGGGCGGGCACCTCGACTACCTGCGCCAGAACGCCCACCTCACGCTGGTCGTCGGACAGGGCGACCACGAAGGGAGCTGCCCCGACCAGGCGCGCCGCCTCGGCCAGGTCCTCACCCAGAAAGGCATCCCGAACTGGACAGACGTTTGGGGACACGACTCCGCCCACCAGTGGAACTGGTGGCAGCGCCAAGCGGTCTACCACTTCGAGAAGTGGCTCGGTCCGGCCTGAGGATTCTGCCGTTCGGCTTGAGTACTGGCGCGCGCCATGCGTAAGGTACGGGCAAGGAGAACGCCCCCATGAACAAGTCCCGCTGGATTCTCGTCGCCCTGATCCTCCCGATCCTGTTGGCGACGTTCGCCCTGAACGCCCAGAGCCGCACCGACGTGCCGGCCGGGCTGAAGCTCGCCAACCTCAAGGCCCTCGATCTGGAAGGCAACGAAGTCGCCCTGTCCAAGTACCAAGGCAAGGTCGTGCTGCTCGACGTCTGGGCCACCTGGTGCGGCCCCTGCGTGAAGCAGCGCCCCATCCTCAAGCAGCTCGCCGAGAAGCATGGCGAGAAGCTGGTGATCCTTCCCGTTTCCGTGGACGACGACCCGAAGACGGTGAAGGCGTTCATCGAGAAGCACGGCGGCAAGGCGACCGAACTGTACTACACCGAGCAGCTTATCAAGGACATCGGCGGCGCGAACTCGATCCCGACCTTCGTCGTGTTCGACAAGGCGGGCGACGCGAAGGCCAAAATGGTCGGCGGCCGCTCCCTCGAAGCGTGGGAAGAACTCCTGAAGGACCATCTGGGGTAACCGCGTCCGATACAGCTTTGTCCACGGGCCGGGGCGGAATCGCTCCGGCCCGGCGCTTTTTCCGGCTCCGGCGCTTGCCCCCCGTCCCGGGCCCTATAGTCAATCCACCTGAAGCCATCATGCGGCATCACCGCCGCAGGAGCGACACCCCGTGGAGCTGTCCCGCGTCCACCGCGACTGGTACAACCAAGAGCTCGCCCGCGTCGCGCTGCCGGGCGACCTCGAGCGCGTGCTCGACGCCTACGACGAGGCCCCCGAGCCGATCGCCGTGGATGATTCGCCGCTCCTCAAGCAACTCCTCTTCCACGTGCGCATCCTCGCCGAAATCTTGGATTCCGCGGACCTCCTGACCGACGACGAGCAGCGCGCCGCGGTCGCGGGACTTCGCTACTACCTGCACCTTTCCGACGAGATTCCCGACTTCTCGGGGCGCCATGGGCTTGCGGATGACGCGCTCGTGGTGCAGTGTGCGGTGCACCGACTGGAACCGACGCTCCGGCGCCTCGGTTATCTCGCCTAGGGAAGGGGCGCGCCGTGCACCGTTCCACCGAACTGCACAGACAACTGCTCCGCGAGGAGATGGCCCGCGTCCGGCTGCCCCAAGACGCGCACACCTGCCTGGCCCGGTACCGCGCCGAGCGCTCGAAGTGGGCGTGCGGCGACCGCGCGCTCATCGCGGAGATGCTCCGCCGCGGCGACCGCATCGAACGCCTTATGGGGCGCGCCGGGGAGCTGACGGAAGAGGAGCTGCGCACCGCAGCCGCCGCCTTCCACTACCTCCTCAAGGACGACGACCACATCGACGACGATGTGCACGGAGCCGTGGGGCAGGTGGACGACGCGCTGGTGATGGCGGCCGCGGACGAGGCGCTTGAGGGGGCCTTCGCCCGCCTCGGCATCGAATAGCCTAGACCGACTCCTCCACCGGGAGCTGCGACCGCTTCTTCGCAGCCCAGGCGAGGCTCGCCAGGAAGATCCCGAACGCGAGCACCACGATCGTCGAACCCGCAGGCGCGTCCAGGCGGTCCGCCAGGAGCATGCCCCCGGTGATCGAGAGGGCGCTCAGCACGCAACCGGCCAGCAGCATGGTCCGAAGCGTCGCGGAGATGTTGCGCGCCGCCGCCGCCGGAATCACGAGCAGCGCGGTGATCAGGATGGCGCCCATCATCCGCACGCCCACCGCGACCGACATCGTCAGCAGCAGCAGGAACAGCAGCGAGAGCCGCCGCGTGGGCACCCCGACCGCCTCCGCGTACTCCGGGTGCAGCGTCATCAGCGTCAGTTGGTGCCGGTGCTTCGCGAGGAACAGCGCCACGAGCGCGAGAAGGGCCGCCAGCGAGGCGATCTCCTCCATCTGCACGAAGAGGATGCTGCCGAAGAGCACCTCCACCATGGTGATGCTGCTGTTCTGCGACGCGAGCGACGAGATCAGCAGGTTCCCCATCGCGATCGTGCTCGAATAGATGATCGCGATGCTCGTGTCGGTGCGGAGCGCGCCCCGGGTCTCCAGCATGTGGATCGCCACGGCGCACAGCAGCGAGAACCCCACCAGCGTCGCGAGGAACAGCCCCGTGTCGTCCTGTGGCGAAAGGCCGAGGAGGAGCCCCACCGCGACGCCGGCGATCGTCGAGTGCCCGATCGCCTCGCCGAAGAAGGACAGCCCGCGGAGCACCACGAAGCAGCCGAGCAGCGCGGTCAGCGGCGCGAGCAGCAGTCCCGCCGCGAGCGCGCGGCGCATGAACTCCGGTTCGAAGATCGCGAAGAGCTCCGCCATGGCGCGCGCTCAGCCCTTCCCGCGCCCGCGCTTGGCCCGCGCGGGGACGGGCCGGCGCCAATGCGAGCGCTCCCGGGCGGTCTGCGGAGGCACCGGCATCGGCCCGCGGGCGTCCGCCTCCCGGCCCCGCTTCGACTCCGCCGCCCGCTCGACCATCAGCCTTTCGAAGTCCTCAAGGTGCTCCATGGTGATCCGCTGCTTCTCCGTCAATGCGTCCAGCGCCATGATCCGCATATCCCGCAGCGCCACCAGCAATATCCACCCCGCGACGAGGATGCATACGCCGTAATAGCCGAGCAGCGCGCCGTGGTCCCCCATCGCCTTCTTCTCCGCCAGGCCCATGAAGGCGAGCAGCAGCGTGAGCGCCGCGACGAGGAAGAGCCCGAGCGTCCGGCGGCGGAACCGAAGGAAGTGCTTGGGCGCGAGGTCGCCTCGCCGCCGGGCCAGGCTGAACTCGAGCGACTCGTGGCCGAACGCGACCAGCAGGGCGGCGATGACAGCGATGGAGAGGACAATGGCCACGGGTTGGTTCCTGCCGTTGGAAACGAAAGGCGCCGCGCGGAGCGGGCCGCGCGGCGCCTTCGATCACCGCACGCGGGCGCGCGGCCCGCAACCGGTTACGACTTCTTGGACTTCTCTTTCGCAGCCTTCGGCTCCTTGGCGGCGGGCTTCGCCTTGCCGTCCTTCTTGCCCGGGATGCCGGGACTCGTCATGCCGACCGGATCCATGATCTCCCTGATCTGCGCATCCGTCAGGATGCCCTTCTCGCGGAGCACGTCGGTCACGCGCTTGCCGGTCGCGGCGGCCTCCTTGGCCACCATCGCGGCGTTCTTGTAGCCGATGTGCGTGTTGAGCGCCGTGGCCAGGCCGACTGAGTGGTCGTTGTACCAGTCGCAGCGCTCCTTGTTCGCCTTGATGCCCAGGACGCACAGGTCGGTCATCTGCCGCAGCATGGTGCCCATGATGTGGATCGACCAGTTGATGTTGTGCGCCATGAGCGGCATCATCACGTTCAGCTCGAGCTGCCCCGCGCCGACGGCCCACGCGATCGCCGTGTCGTTGCCGATCACCTGGAAGCAGACCTGGTTGGCCATTTCCGGCATCGAGGGGTTGATCTTGCCGGGCATGATCGAAGATCCCGGCGCGATCGCCGGCAGGCGGATCTCGTCGAGGCCGGTGGTCGGTCCGGAGGAAAGCAGGCGCAGGTCGTTCGAGATGCGCGAGACCTCGATGGCGAGGCTGCGGAGCGCGGCGGAGAGCTCGCCGATGCAGCGCTGCGACTGCATCGCTTCGCACATGTCCGGCGAGGGCTGCAAGTCCGCGATCTTGGTGATCTTGCGCAGGTTGGCGACGATCGCCTCGCGGTAGCCCGGTCCCGTGTTGAGGCCGGTGCCCGCCGCAGAGCCGCCGATGCCGAGCTCCGTCACGCTCTCGCGCGCGAAGAGGATCGACTTGCGGCACTTCGCGATGGCCTCCGCGTAGGCGGTGAACTCCTGGCCGAGGCGGATCGGCACCGCGTCCTGCAGGTGGGTGCGCGCGCTCTTGAGGATCGAGTCGAACTCCTTCCCCTTCTTGCGGAGCGCCTTCTCGAAGTCCTCGAGGTCCTTCAGGAGGCCGTCGCGGAGGCCGAGCAGCGCCGCCAGGCGGATCGCCGTCGGGAACGCGTCGTTGGTGGACTGGCCGAAGTTCACGTGGTCGTTCGCGTTCACCGGCTCGTAGCCGCCGAGCTTGCCGCCGAGGATCTCGGAGGCGCGGTTCGCCAGCACCTCGTTGATGTTCATGTGGAAGGACGTGCCGGCGCCCATCTGGTAGACGTCGACCGGGAACTGGTCCGCGAGGCCGCCCGCGAGGATCTCCTCGCCCGCCTGCACGATCGCGTCGGCGAGGTTGCCGGGGATCGACTTGTTCTTCTTGTTCGCCTGCGCGGCGGCGACCTTGAGCATCACGAACGCCGTGATGAAGCGCGGGTGCGCGCGCATGCCGCTGATGGGGTACGACTCGATCGCGCGCTGCGTCGTCGTCCCCCAGTAGGCGTTGGCGGGGATCTTCAGCTCGCCAAGCGAGTCCTTCTCGATGCGGAACTGTTCGGCCATTTGATCTGGCTCCTTTGGAATGGGCGGTGCCGGAACGGGGAGCGCCGTCGGCTACCTGCGGCCCTTGCGCGTCGTGTCGTCGATAGCGATGGGAAGCGGGGTGGCTTCCGCCGAGGGCTCGACGCGGGCGAACTCGGCGAGGGCCATGCGCACGAGCTCGTCATAATGCAGTCGAACGCGAGTGTTGATGTCGCCCTTGTCGAGCGCTAGCGCAATCTCCGAGCTGTCGCCCACCGCGATCACCGTCGCCGGCTCCAGCCCCATCTTGCGCAGCGCGCGCCGCACCGGCAGCACCGGCACGCCGGGCAGCAGCACCACGGCGGGCTTCTCGAGCGCCTTCGCCGGCGCGAGCCAGGCCATCATCGCGTCGGGGCTTCCGGCGGGATTCACCATGGTGGTGAGCACCTTCGGCTGGCGCGAGTCGGCGGACTCCGCGGTGAAGAGCCCCTTAGCGCGCTCCTGCGCCGCCTCGACGGGATCGACCCCGGTTCCGATGATCCAGAGGTCGTGCGCGGCGGGCGGGAAGTCCGTGGCGGCGTCCTTCACCGCCGCATCGACAAGCTGCGCCTCGTCCAGATGGATCGCGCGGACGCCCTCCGGCAGCATGCCGGGCTCGACTTCGCTGAGCACCACCATGTCGCGCTCGACCGCCTTGGCGCCCCGGAGGAACAGCTCCGCCTCCTCGGCGTCGCGGACGTGGACGAGCAGGCGCGCCTTTGGCGAACGCCTCACGATCTCGTTGGCCTGCGCCTCGTAACCCTCCGCCTCCGCGCCCGCCAGCTCCAGCGGCACGGACGCCAGGCGCCGGAGGGCCAGCGTGAGGCCCTCGACGACCGGGGCGAAGGACTGCTCCCCGCGCAAGGGCGAGATGAATCCGTAACCGCTTCCGGAGGAGACGCCGCCCGGGGCGAAGGGCGTCGGCGTGGGCCGCGCCGCCGCGATCGGGATGATCGCGGATTCGTAGCGGGGGGTGGTGGCGGGGATGTCGGGCACCGCGGGGATGTAGCGGGTCTCGCGCGCGGGCTCGGTCTGGGCGTGCGCCGCCGCGGCGACAAGGAGCGCGGCGGCGGTCGCCGCCAGGTTGCGGAATGTCATTCGGGACTCCAATGGGTTCGGGTTGTCGGACGTCAGACGACGGTTCCGTCGGGAAGCACCGTGTCCTTGGGGATAATGACGATGCCGCCCCGGATCACGTATAGGTCGTGGTCCGCGTGCTGGACGTTTTTCTCGTTCAGGATCCTCACGTTGTTGCCCATGCGGACGTTCTTGTCCACGATGGCCCGCCTGATGTGGCAGCCCTCGCCGATGCCGACGGGGATCGCGCTGGCGCCCTTCACGGGGTTGCGGGGCTCGGTCTCGAAGTAGTCGTTCCCCATCACGATCGAATCCTCCACGGAGGAACCCGCTCCCACGCGGCTGCGCAGGCCCACAACGGAGCGCGAGATGTTCGCGCCGATGATGCGCACCCCGGGCGAAATCAGCGCCCGGGACACCTTCGTGTCCACGACGAAGCTGTTCGGGAGGTTCCGCGAGCGGGTGAAGATCGTCTGGCCCGACATCGAGGAGAAGTCGAACGGCGGCTGGTCCTCCAGCATCTGCATGTGCGCCTCGTAGAACGCCTCGATGGTTCCGATGTCCTCCCAGTAGCCGGAGAAGACGTAGCTCGAAATCCGGTTCTGCTTGATCGCGGAGGGGATGATCTCCTTGCCGAAGTCGGTGCATTTCGTCTCGCGCAGCCACCAGTCGAGCGTCGAGCGGTTGAAGAGGTAGACGCCCATGGAGGCGAGGAACGTGTCGCCTAAGGGGAGCCTGAGGCCGTAGCGGTCGAGGAGCGTCTTCGGCGCTTCGAAGCCGGCGCGGGCCTCGTCGCTCTTCGGCTTCTCGACGAAGTCGAAGATGCGTCCCCAGGGGTCGAGCTTCACGAGGCCGAAGTGGTGCGCGTTCGCCCGGTCCACCGTGTTGACGCCGATGGTGACGTCGGCCTCCGATTTGAGGTGCTGCTCGAGGAGCGGTCGGTAGTCCATCGAATAGAGCGCGTCGCCCGGCAGGATCAGGATCAGGTCGCATTCGTGGTTGTCGAGCGACTGCCAGGTCTTGCGGACCGCGTCGGCGGTGCCCTCGTACCAGCCCGTCGAGTCGGCCTTCTGCTCCGCGGCGAGGATGTCCACGAAGCCGTCGCTGAAGTCGTCGAACTTGTAGGTCTGCGAGATGTGCCGGTTGAGCGAGGCGGAGAGGTACTGCGTGAGGACGAAGATCTTCCGGATGCCGGAGTTGATGCAGTTCGAGATGGCGATGTCGACCAGACGGTACTTGCCCGCGAGGGGCACCGCCGGCTTGGCCCGGACCTTTGTGAGCGGATACAGCCGGGTCCCGGCCCCGCCACCGAGAATGAGAGTGAGAACCCGCTTCGTCGCCATCGCCGCCGCTCCACTGGTGGAATCGCTCGAACCGACGCCCAGGCAGGGTAGCAAGCGCTTCAGCGGTCGGGACAAGCGCTCAATGGCGGCGCGCCGCGCCCCGGCCCCCCGCTTGACACACCGGGGCCCAAGGCCCCGATAATCCCGCATGTCACCGCCGCCCTCCCAGCGCGGCCAGGAGTCAACCGAACGTGCTCGAATTCCACCTCAAGCGTTCCGGAATGCTGATCGTGGTCTCCGCCCCCAGCGGCGGCGGCAAGTCCACGATCCTCCGCACGCTGCTGAAGGAAGACGCCTCCCTCTCCTACTCCGTCAGCGCGACCACCCGCAAGGCGCGCGAGGGCGAGGTCGAGGGCCGCGACTACTACTTCATGACGGTCGAGGAGTTCAAGAAGCTCATCGACGAGGACGCCTTCTTCGAATGGGCCGTCGTGCACGGCAACTACTACGGCACGCTCAAGCGCGAGGTGGAGGCCAAGGTCTCCGAGGGGCGCGACGTGATCCTCGACATCGACGTGCAAGGCAGCCTCGCGCTGAAGCAGGACTACCCCGACGCGGTCCTGGTGTTCGTGCTCCCGCCCTCCATCGCGACGCTCGAGCGGCGCCTGCGCGCCCGCGGCCTCGACGACGAGTCCACCATGCAGATCCGCCTCAACAACGCGCGCTCCGAGCTGCGCCGCTCGCCCGAGTACGACTTCGTCATCGTCAACCGCAAGCTCGACGACACGATCCGTTCGATCCGCACCATCATCGACGCCGAGCGCAACCGCTCGACGCGCCTCACGCTGCGCGACGCGCTCGGCGAGGTGCTGATGGCCGCCACCGCTTCCGCCGCGCCCGAAGAGGGCGACTGAGCAAGGACCGGCGCACCAGCGTGAACATCCTCCTCGGCGTCTCGTCCTCCATCGCCATCCACCGCGCCCTCGACCTCGCGAGCAACCTCCGCAAGAAGGGCCACGAGGTCCAGGCGGTCCTCTCCCGCCACGCCTCCAACCTCATCACCCCGGCGGCCTTCGAAGCCATGACCGGGCGGCGCGCCATCTCCTCCATCTGGGACTCCGGCCACACCGGCGAAATGGACCACCTCGCCACCACCAAGTGGGCCGACCACATGGTCTTCGTCCCGGCCTCGGCCAACACGCTGGCGACGCTCGCGCACGGCATCGCCGCGGACGCGCTCGGCACCTTCGCCATCGCCTTCAACCGCGAGCGCCCCTTCCTCATCGCGCCCGCGATGAACCCGGAGATGTGGCGCAATCCCGCCGTGCAGGCGAACGTCGAAACGTTGAAGCGCCGCGGCCACCGCTTCATCGGCCCGGTCGTCGGCCCCACCGCCTGCGGCGACTTCGGCCTCGGCCGTCTCGCCGCCGTCGCCGACATCGAGCAGGCGCTCACGGAGCTGATCGAGGGCTGGCCCCCGGCGCCGGACCTCTCGCGCGAGCACTTCCTCGTCACCGCAGGACCCACGCGCGAGTTCGCCGACGACGTGCGCTTCCTCTCCAACCCGTCGACCGGCAAGATGGCTTTCGCGATCGCGGACGACGCCGCGCGCGCGGGCGCCGCCGTAACACTGATTAGCGGCCCCGTGGACCTGCCCACGCCGCCGCTCGTCTCGCGCCGCATCGACGTCACCACGGCGGACGAAATGCTCGCAGCCGTGCTCCAGCAGCTCCCCCAGGCCACCACCGCCGTGTTCGCCGCCGCCGTCAGCGACTGGAAGCCCGCGGTCCGCGTGGCCGGAAAGCTGAAGAAGCGCGGCGAGGCGGACTCGCAATCGTTGGAACTCGCGCGCACGCCCGACGTGGCGCTGGCCGCCTCCTTGGAGAAGTCGGCGTCCCAGCTCTTCGTCGGCTTCGCCGCGGAGTCCTCCGACATCCTCGCGAACGCAGAGGAGAAGCTGTCGCGCAAGCGGTTCGACTTCGTGTTCGCCAACCCCATCAACGAACCCGGCGCCGGGTTCGGCACCGACACGAACCGCGGCACGCTGCTTTGGGCCGACGGGCGCCGCGAGCCGGTGCCGGACGCGGGCAAGCGCGCCATCGCCCGCCGCATCCTGGCCGAGGTCGCCGCCGCACGCGTGGTCAAGGGGCTCGTTCCCGTCCACACGGCCCCCGCAAAGTAGAGCCGGCGGGCGGGCCATGGGCGTGGGAAAGCAGGCGCTCCGCGCGCTCCTACCGATCGTGGCCGTGGCCGCCCTCGCGGTCCTCCTCGCGGGCTTCCACCACGCCGTCGCCGTCCCTGCCTTCACCGCGGCGGCCAACGGTGGGACGCCGTTCCTCTCGGGACCGCTCTCGTCGCTGCACGCCGAGGATCTCGACCGCGGCGGCGCGGCGCTGGCGCGCTACGAGTTCCAGCGCGAGCTGACGCAGCTCTGGCTCGTGGTCCTAGGCGCCGTCCTCGCCGCCGCCGCGTGGCGTTTCCGCGACGCTCTCCGCGCGCACCTCCGCGAGTACTTCGCCGCCGAGGACACGCCGCTCAACCTCGCCCTGCTGCGCGTCGCGATCTTCGGCTACCTCGTGTTCCACCTGCGATGGTCCGAAGTGCAGTTCGCCCTCCAACTCCACCCCGACCTCGCGAATCCGGTCTTCGGCCTCGAGCCGGCGGCGTCGATCCTCCGCGCGCATCCGGCCGCGGCCGAGTGGCTGCACCGCCTGTTCGTCGCGAGCGCCCTCGCCGCCGCGCTCGGCGCCGCCACGCGCGTCACCACCTGGACCGCGACCCTCTCCGCCTGGGCGCTTCTCGCGCTGGTGCAGACGGTCGGCAAGATCGTCCACGTGAACCACCTCGTCTGGTTCGGGCTTCTGCTGGCGTGCTCGCGCTGCGGCGATGCGCTGTCGGTGGACTCGGTCTGGCGGGCTTTCCGCAACGCGGACCGCGGCCTTGTGGCGCCGCCGCCGGCCGCGCGCGGCTACGCGCTGCCGCTGCGCTTCGCGTGGATCCTGGTCGGCGTCCTCTACTTCTTCCCGGGGTTCTGGAAGATCTGGGAGGGCGGCGCCGCGTGGATCTTCGGCGACCAGTTCAAGCTGATCCTCCACCGCGAATGGGCCAAGTTCCCCGACTGGTCCCCCGCCTTCCGCATGGACCAGTACCCGCTGCTCTACCGCGGCGCGGCGGCCTCCGGCGTGCTCTTCGAACTGCTCTTCATCGCCGCGGTGTTCCACCCGCTCGCGCGCGCCGGCGCAGCGGTCGTGGGCCTCAGCTTCCACAACCTCACCGGCCTCCTGCTCAACATCAAGTTCGGCTTCCTCCAGATTGCCTACGTCGCATTCGTCAACTGGCAGATGCTGTTGCGGCGCCTCGGGCGCAGGCTCTTCCCCGTGGACCTGTTCATCCTCTACGACGGTAACTGCGGCATCTGCCGGCGCACCGTCGCGCTGCTTTGGTCCATCGATTTCGTGGGGCGCACGCGGTACGTCAACGCGCTCGATCCGGCGGCGCTCGCAAAGGCCGAACTGCACGGGTTCGAGGCGGAGGCGCTCGCCACCGACATGCACGCGGTGCGCGGCAAGGACGTGTGGCGCGGCTATGACGCGTACCGCTGCCTCGCCGCGCGAAACGTGCTCCTCTGGCCGCTGGTGCCCGTGATGATGCTCGGCCCGGTGCGCTGGATCGGCGAGCGCATCTACCGCCGCGTCGCCGACAGCCGCGCCTGCCGCGTCCCCTCGCCGGCGCAGCGCCTCCTGGCCGCCCACGCGGCGCCGGATGTCCGCCCCGTGCTCGCGGCCGGCGCGCTGCTCGTGGCGCTCAACGCGGGCGCGGGCGTGCTCCAGATCGAGAAGGCGTTCCCCTTCGCGTGCTATCCCACCTTCGCCAGCCCGGTCCGCGACCATAGCCGCTGGCTTTCCATCGAGATCGTGTCCGCCGACGGCGCCCGCCTGCGCGTGGTGGACTTCGTCGCCCAGCGCGACCTGCTCGACGCGATCCCCTCGCCGCGCTTCGTCGCGCTCGCGTCTGAGCTGGCGGGGCTGAAGGAGCGCGAGGGGCGCGACGCCAAGACCGCGCTCTACGTCGAGCTGCTCCGCGCCAACGGGCTCGCGCTGGCGCCCGGCGACACGGTGCGCTGCTTCCGCGAGCTGCGCGCCAACGATCCCGCGCTCGCCGCCGGAGCGCCGCTCGAGCGCACGCTGCTCTGGCAGCGCCGCGCCGGGTCCGAAGGGCTTGAGTAGCGGGCGCCGCGCGGCAATCCTCGCCGCACGAGACGCCCCACGTGCCCCCGCCGATCCGACCCCGCCCCAGCCCCCCGCCGCCAGACCTGCTCGGCCGCACGTCCATCGAGGGCGCCATCGACCTCTTCACCTACCAGTCGCCGGACGGCTCCTTCGCCGTCGCCCGGCTGCAAACCGAGCACGGCGCCATCAAGATCAGCGGCAACCTGTTCGGCATCGCCAAGGGCGAGCGCGTCCGCGTCGAGGGCGAATGGAAGGACCACGAGAAGTACGGCCCCACCTTCGGCGCGACGGCGGTGCTGCCGATCGCCCCGGCGGGGGAGAAGGCCCTCCGGAGCTACCTCGGCAGCGGCATCCTCAAGGGCGTCGGCGAGTCCTGGGCGAACAAGCTGGTGGACCACTTCGGCACGGAGATCGTTGACATACTCAACGAACATCCGGAGCGGCTCGCCGAGATGCCCAAGCTCTCCGCGAAGCGCGCGCGCTCCATCGCCGCCTCCTGGGAGGAGAACCGCGAGCGCCACGACGCGCTCATCTTCATCCAGTCCCACGACCTCTCGCCCGCCGTCGCCCGACGCCTGGTGAAGTTCTACGGCAACGACGCGGCGCGCGTGCTCCGCTCGAATCCGCACCAGGTGGCGCTCGACGTCCCGCTCATCGGCTTCCACAAGGCGGACGGGATCGCCGCGAAGATGGGCATCGCGCCCGACTCGCCACAGCGGCTCCGCGCCGGCCTCGTCCATGCGCTCTCCGCCGCCGCCGAGTCGGGCCACACCTGCATGACCGCCGACGAGCTGGTCGCCAAGGGCGCGGAGCTGATGCGCCTCGATCCCGCGCCCGTCGCCGAGGCGGTCGAGCGCGCCGCCGCCGAGGGCATCGTCCGCCGCGAGGAGCTCCCGGACGGCACCACGGCCTTCTTCATGCCCTCGATGTACCACTGCGAGCGGGGCATCGCGCGCGAGGTCGAGCGGCTGCTGCGCACCGCGCGCCCGCTCGCCGCCGGCGACATCGACGCGCGCATCGCCGCCTTCGAGGAGCGCTTCCGCTTCCAGCTCGCCGCCAACCAGCGCGCCGCGGTCCGCGCCGCCTGCGGCGGGGGAGTCTGCGTCGTCACCGGCGGCCCCGGCACCGGCAAGACCACGCTGGTCCGCTGCCTCCTGCACATCCTGCGCGACGAGCCGATCGACGTGGCGCTCGCCGCGCCGACGGGCCGCGCCGCGCAGCGCCTCTCCGAGACCACCCGCGTCGAAGCCAGCACCATCCACCGGCTGCTCAAGTTCAACGCCGCCACCGGGCGCTTCACGCACGACGCGAACAACCGCCTCCCGGTGCGGCTGCTGCTCGCGGACGAGGCGTCGATGCTCGACGTGCCGCTCGCGTACTCGCTGCTGCAGGCGGTGATGGACGGCTCGTCGCTGGTGCTGGTGGGCGACGTGGCGCAGCTCCCCTCCGTGGGCGCCGGCGCGGTGCTGAAGGACCTGATCGAGAGCGGACGCGCGCGCACCGTGCGCCTCAACGTCGTCTTCCGCCAGGCGCAGCAGTCGCTCATCATCCAGAACAGCCACCGCATCCTCGCGGGCCAAATGCCGCTCGCGGGCGACGGCGAAGGGGCGGACGGCAAGCCCGCCGACTACTTCTTCATCCCGCGCCCGGAGCCCGAGGCCATCGTCCAGACGATCCTCAAGCTCGTCACCGAGCGGATCCCGCAGCGCTTCGGCTTCGACCCGATGGAGGACGTGCAGATCCTTTCGCCGATGCGCCGCGGCCCCATCGGCACCATCGAGCTGAACCGCGTACTCGCGCAGACGCTCAACCCCGACGCGCCGCCGCTCAACGGCACCCACGTCCGCGTCGGCGACCGCGTGATGCAGACCGTCAACAACTACGACCTCGACGTGTTCAACGGCGACATCGGCAAGGTGTCGGGCGTGGACATGGAAACGGGCGAGCTGCGCGTCCAGTTCGGCCGCGGCGTCGTCTCCTACCCGGGCGACCAATGGGACCAGCTCGACCTCGCCTACGCGGTCACCGTCCACAAGTCGCAGGGTTCCGAGTACCCCGTCGTGGTGATGCCGCTGCACACCACGCACTTCGTGATGCTGCGGCGTAACCTGCTCTACACGGCGGTGACCCGCGGCAAGAAGCTGGTCGTCGTCATCGGCACGCACCGCGCCCTCGCGCTGGCGGTGAAGCAGAACGAGGAGGAACTGCGCCGCACCGCGCTGCGCCAATGGCTCCTCCGGCCGCCGCAGGACGCGGAGGAGCTGTTCGAGACCTGAGCGCGCGCGCTACTCCCGCCGCCGAGCCTCGGCCAACGCCTCCGACACGCCAACCTCCAGCTCCGCGAAAGCCTGTTCGAGCGCCTGCGACCAGCCCTCGGCGAGCAGCGCGGGGTCGCGGCGGTCGATGGGCACGCGCTGGCGCAGTGTCCAGACGCGGCGAGGGCTGTCGTCCACTACCCATGCGGAGAGCACGGCTTGCAGTTCCACTTCCGCTGCCGGCTCCCGCTGGAAGTCGCCAAGCAGCCGTATCAGATGGATGTCTAGAAGGTATGGCAGGTGGGTGGACCGGGTCTTCGAGCCCTCTACGGCGCGCTGGAACCCCGCCGACCCCATCCACGCCTTCGCCTGTTCCTCCACCAGATCCTTGGGCGGAGCGAGAAACCGGTGCCCAAGGTCCGAACGATAGCTGCCGTCCTTGTCGCGGATCACGAACAACTGACCCTCGTATCCCGGCGAAACCGACGCCACGCGCAAGTTCACAGTGTCAGCGGGTAGTCCCTCCCGCGGCGGCCCCTCGCGCCGCGCCTCCAGCAGGTAGTGCTTCGTCTCGATGGGGGGCTTCGCGAGGCGAACGCATCCCGTGATGGCGAGCGCGCCGAGTGCGAGGGCGGCAAGGATCGGCTTCATGTGTGTTACTCCTCCGGTGGCTTGGGCGGGTCGCCTAGGATGAGCGACGAGGGATACTGCTTTGCTACTTCGGACAGGTAGCGCAGGTTTGCCGTGAGCGCGCGCAGGTTCTCCGCGACGGCGCGGAGGTCGTCCTCCCGCCGCGCGAGCAACTGGTCCATGCGCGCGAGCACCGCTTCGCCGGAGGCCGCCGCTGCGGGGAGCGCCGCCGACGCCTCGCGCAGGTTCGACGCCGACGCGCTCGCGTCCGAGAGCGCGCTATCGAGCCGCGGGTCGTTCACGAGCGCGTCGAGCCGCGCGGTGAGCGATTCGGCGCGCTCCGCCGTGCGGCGGCTCGATTCGATCAGAGCGCGGATGTCGTCGCCGGTGCCCGTCAACGTTTCGTTCACGCGGTCGAGGATGTCGCGGGCGTCGGCGGGCAGGCGTTGGATCTCCTCGCGGTTCAGATAGGCGAGCACTTCGGCGTTCGTCCGCCGCAGGTCCGCCGCGAGCAGCCTGAATTCCCCGGTGAGCCCGGCCACGTCCGCGCCGACGAGCTGCGTCTCGACGGTGTTGAGAAGGCGGTTCACGTTTCCGGCGAGGGCGGCGAAGTCCGTATCGCCGAGGTTCTTCGCCATGCTCTCGAGCGAGCTGGCGATCTCGGTGATCCGGCTCGGCATCGAGGGCACGTAGAAGTAGTCCGGCTCCCATGAGATCGGCAGTCCCGGCTCGGGGTCGGGTCCGAAGTAGTCGACCTCGAGGTACACCAGCCCGGTGATTCCCTGCGACGTGGGGCGCACGCGCATGCCGCGGGCGATCTCGCTCTCGAGGAAACTGACGAACCCGGAGCCGTCCGCTTCGTCCGAAACCGAAGGATCCAGTTCCGCGCGGATCAGGACGTAGCGCGCCTGCTCCGGCGTCGCCTCCTCGTACGCGGTCCGGACGAAGGAGATCGTCCTCACCGAGCCGATGCGGACGCCGCGGTACTTCACCGGGGAGCCCACATCGAGGCCCTGCACGGATTCGTCGAGGTATGTCTCGAGGATGCGGCCCTCCGTGAAGGCGCTCTTGGCGCCGAGGAGCAGCACGGCGGCCAGCAGCAGGCACGCCCCCCCGAGGACGAACAGGCCAAGCTTGAAGTGGTTCGGTCGTTGGCTCACGGGTCAGTCGCCCTCCGATTCGCGGTGGAAGAATTTGCGCACGAACGGGTGCGTGCCGTGGTCGCGGAGCTCCGCGGGAGTCCCCGTCGCGATGATGGTCTTCTCGGTCTTCTCCAGCATGATCACGCGGTCCGCGATGGCGAAGATGCTCGCCAGCTCGTGCGTGACGACCACAAACGTGATGCCGAGCGTCCGCGAGAGCTGGCGGATCAGGTCGTCGAGCCCCGCCGAGGTGATCGGGTCGAGCCCCGCGGAGGGCTCGTCGAGGAAGAGGATCGGCGGGTCGAGCGCCATGGCGCGGGCGATGGCGGCGCGCTTCTGCATGCCGCCGCTGATCTGCGCCGGCATGTGCCCCGTGTAGTCCGCCAGCCCCACAATCTCCAACTTCATCCGCGCGATCCGGTTCATCGCGTCCGGCGGCAGCGTGGTGAACTCCTCCAGCGGCAGGCGCACGTTCTCGAGCAGGTTCAGCGAGCCGAACAGCGCGCCGAGCTGGTACATCACGCCGATGCGCGCGAGGATGGCGCGCCGCTCCGCGCCGTGCGACTTCGCGATGTCGCGGCCCTCGATCAGGATCACGCCGGCGGCGGGCTCGAAGAGGCCGATCATGTGCTTCAGCAGCGTGCTCTTCCCGCAGCCCGATCCGCCGAGGATCACGAACACCTCGCCGCGCCGAACCTCGAAGTCCACATCCCGCAGCACCACGTCGCCGCGGTAGGCCGCCTCGAAACCGCGCACGGAGATGATCGGGGCCGCGCCGTTCGTTGACATGGTCAAATATCCAGGATGTAGAACACGACTGCGAACAAGCCGTCCAGCAGCACGATGAAGAGGATGCTCGTCACCACCGCGCGCGTGGTCGAGACGCCGACCGCCGTCGAGCCCAGCGCCGTCTGCAGCCCGCGCAGGCAGCCGACCGCGCTCACCGTGAACCCGAAGACGACCGCCTTGAAGAGGCCCGAGAGCAGGTCCTTCATGGTGACCGTGTCCATCACCTGGTTCCAGAACGTGACCGCCGGGAATCTCAGCGACAGCATCACCACCAGGCCGCCGAAGAGCCCCGCCAAGTTCGCGAACACCGCGAGCAACGGGGCCGCGAGGGTGCCCGCCACAACCCTCGGCACCGCGAGGAAGGAAACCGGTTCGAGGCCCATGGTCTTCAGCGCGTTCACCTCGTCGTTCACCTTCATGGTGCCGATCTCGGCGGCGAAGGCGGAAGCGCTTCGCCCCGCGAACACGATCGCGGTCATCAGCGGCCCCAGCTCGCGCAGGATCGCGAGCGCCGTGAGGTTGGCGATGAAGATCTCGGCGCCGAACTGCTTCATCGCGACGGCGCCCTGGAAGGCCATGATGAGGCCCATGAGGAAGCCGACCAGCAGCACGATCGGCAGCGCGTCGACGCCCGCGCGCTCCGCCACGCGCAGCGCGTCCTTCCAACGGACCGTTCCGGGCCGGGCCGCCGCCGCGCCGAGCGCCGACGCCAGCTCGCCCACGAACGCCACCTCGCCGCGCAGGTCCTCGATGATGCGCACGGTCGCTTTCCCGACCTGGTGGGGGAGCGGCTCCACCGTCTCCCGCGCCGCCGGGTCCGGACGCCGGGCGCGCTCGCGGTCGAACAAGCCGATCAGCCCCCGCAGCTCCTCGGACGCGCCTTCGAACGTCGCGCCGCCCGGATAGCGCGAATCGATCTCGAGCAGCAGCCCGACGCCCGAAAGGTCGCAGCGCGCCAGCCGCGAGCAGTCCACCACGACCGGGCCCGGCGACGCCTTCGCCGAGCGGTCCAGCTCCGCCCAAAGCGCGGGCAGCGTCGCCACGGAGAGTTCGCCCTCCACCGTCACCTTCGCGGCCCCGCCCGGGGCCGCTTCGATGTGGATGCGCGCAGTCGTCTCGGGTTCCATCGGCATGCGAATCGTTTCCGCCGTGGGTGCCCCCGACGCAAGCGCTCCCGCCCGGAGAATTCAACAACTTCCTTAGGAAGCGGTTGACGGTAGCGTGGCGAGGCGTTGGACTAGTCCCAAGCGGAGCGGCGGGGGACGACCATGAAGGCAGGGGCCCGAGTGAACAGAACGATCGCGGTGGCGCTGGCGGCCTTGCCGATGCTCGCCCACGCGCACGCTGATGGAGCGCACACGCACCAGACGCCGTTCGCCAGTGGGTTGTTCCACCCATGGACCGGGCTGGACCACTTGGTGGTGCTGTCGGCGATCGGGCTCTGGGCGGCGAAGGAAGGCGGCCCGCTGCGGCGCCTCATTCCGGCGTGCGCGCTGCTCGGGATGCTGGCGGGGGGACTCGCCGGGCTGGCGGGCGTGGTGCTGCCCCTTGTCGAACCCCTCATTCTAGCGTCGGTTCTCGTGCTCGCGATGATGCTCTTGCGCGCCGAGGGCGTCTCCAAGCCCGCGGCGGCGTGCCTCTCGACAGCCGTCGCGTTCTTTCACGGCCACGCCCACGGCGCGGAGTTCGGTGCGTCGGGCTCCGCTGCCGCGTACTGCGCAGGGTTCCTGCTCTCGACCGCCGCGCTGCTAGCCGCGGGCTACGGGGCGGGAATGCTTCTGCATCGTGAAGGAGTCGACTCCCGACTGCGCCAGCTCACTTGGCGGGCCACCGGAGCCGCGGTGGGGCTAGCCGGCCTCGCCCTGATCGCACAGGGCTGAACGGGCGCCGCCTAGAAGGCGCCCTTCGACTCTTTCAGCGCGAACCCAACCTTGTTCGACAGCTCCGTGCAGTCGAAAGGCTTCACGATGTAGTAGTTCGTCCCCTTGTCCAGCGCCTCGCGGATCTTCGCGCGGTCTGACACGCCGGTCAGGAAGATCACCGGGATCGTCGCCGACGACTCCATGCGGCGGATCTCCTGGAGCACCTCGAGCCCGTCCATGTCGGGCATCATCATGTCGAGGATCACCAGCTCGGGCTTCTCCGACTCGATCGTATGGAGCGCGTCCGGCCCGTTCGAGGCGGTCAGCACCTCGTACTCGTCCTTCAGCGCGGTGCGGAGGATCAGCAGGATATCGTTTTCGTCGTCGACGGCGAGGATGCGGGGCTTCGTCGTGGGCATCGCGAGGGGTCCGTGTTGTCGTTGTGCCTAGCAACCGCGCGGTTGCCTCTGGCGTCAAGCCGGATGCCGGAAACGCGGCGCCGCGCTACGCGGTCCGGGGCCGCTCGCAGACGAAGTCGTGGCAGTAGTACGCCGCCGCCTTGCCATCCGCGGCCGTCTTCCCCGCGACGAGGGACGGCGCTCCGTCCGGTTCCTCCGCCGCGCGGGCGACCACCAGGCGGTTCGGCCGCCAAGGCCTGAGGGCACCCTCGAGCAGCGACTTCGCACCCGGCCCGCCACCGACCACCACCACCGATTCCGGCGCCTCGATGCAGCGGTCCGCCACCGTCAGCATCATCGGGAAGGCGCTGGGGAACCGCTCCGCGACGGCGCTGAATGCGGCGAGCGTCGATTGCGCCGCCTCACGGTGCTCCGCCGCCCCGGTCCACTCGTAGAGCAGCCGGTGCACCATCGCCGCGATCGCGTTGCCGCTCGGCGTCGCGTTGTCCATCGCGTCCTGCGAGCGCACGATCAACTGCTCGTGGTCCGCGGCGGTGAAGAAGTAGCCGCCCTCCGGGTCCGCGAAGTGCCGCCGCATCGCGCCCGCGATCCGCTCCGCATCGGCGACGTAGCGCACCTCGCCGGAGGCCGCCGCCAGTTCGAGCAGCCCCCACGCGAGGAATGCGTGGCAGTCGAGGTAGCCGTCGAGGCGCGCCTCGCCCGCGTACCAGACCGCCTTGGCGCGCCCGTCCGCTCCGACCACGTTGGCGAGCAGGAAGTCCGCAGCGCGCGCAGCAAGCCGCGCCGCCCGCCCCTCAAGGCCCACCAGCCGCTCCGCCGCTGCCAGCCCCGCGATCATCAACCCGTTCCACGCCGTCAGCACCTTCTCGTCGCGCAGAGGCTTCACGCGTTGCTCGCGGACGGCGAACAGCTTCGCGCGCACCGCTTCCACGCGCGCCGCCGCTGCCTCCGGCGTCGTGCCCGTCTGCTTCGCAAGGTCCTCGATGCCGTAGTTTCGGAAGAGCACCGAGGTGCCGTGCTCGAAGTTCCCCGCCGCGGTGACGCCATAGGCGCGCGCGGCGAACTCCGCGTCATCATCGCCGAGCGCCTCGCGCAACTCCGCCGCGCTCCACGCGAAGAACTTCCCCTCTTCGCCCTCCGAGTCCGCATCCTGCGTCGAGTAGAACGGCCCGTCCGGGTGCGTCATCTCACGGTTGACATAGTCAACGATCTCGCGCGCCACGCGGGCGAAGCCCTCCCGCCCGCTCGCGGCGTAGCCCTCCGCGTAGGCGCGCAGCAGCAGCGCGTTATCGTACAGCATCTTCTCGAAGTGCGGCACGAGCCACTTCTCGTCCACCGAGTAGCGGTGGAAGCCGCCGCCGAGCTGGTCGTACATGCCGCCCGCGGCCATCTTATCGAGAGTGAAGAGCGCCATTTCGCGGAAGCGTTCCTGGCCGGAGCGTTCCGCGCAGCGCAGCAGCAGGAACACCGACTGGGAGGGTGGGAACTTGGGCGCGCCCATGGTGCCCCCGTGCCTCGCATCGAAGCGCGACTCGAACGCCGCCGCCCCCTTCGCCACCACCCCGGCGGAGAGCGCCACCGGCGTCTTGGTCCGCAGCCGCGTCGCCTGCGCGATGGCCTCCGTCACCTTCTCCGCGGAATCGAGGAGCGACTCGCGGCGGCTCCGCCACGCGTCGGCGATCGCCTGCAGTACCGTGGGGAAACCGGGACGCCCGTAGCGGTCCTCCGGCGGGAAGTAGGTGCCGGTGAAGAACGGCTTCAGCTCCGGCGTGAGGAAGACGCTCATCGGCCAGCCGCCGTGGCCGTCGTTCATCAGCGTCGTCGCCTGCATGTAGATCTGGTCCAGGTCCGGACGCTCCTCGCGGTCCACCTTGATGTTCACGAACAGCGCGTTCATCAGCTCCGCGATGCGCGGATCGGTGAACGACTCGTGCTCCATCACGTGGCACCAGTGGCAGGCGGAGTAGCCGATCGAGAGGAAGATCGGCTTGTCCTCCGCGCGCGCCCGCCCGAGCGCCTCCGGCCCCCAGGGGTACCAGTCCACCGGGTTCTCCCCGTGCTGGCGCAGGTAGAGCGACGCCTCCTTCGCGAGACGGTTGCGGCGCGGGGCCGCGGGGCTGGTGGGCTGGGTCACGTCGGGTGCTCGATTCGCGGGGGTGCGGCTTCGCGCCGTGGCGATCTTCGGGCCGCCGGCGCGGGAGCGCAAGCGCGGGCGGAAAACGAATCGGCCACCCGTTGCCGGGTGGCCGATTCGTCCTGCACTGCGTCCGCTGGGCGGGCCCCCCGCCGTTCGGGGGATTGGGCGTCGCTTCGAGAGTCGCCGGGGAGCCTGCGTCGCGGGGAGGGGTGGCTTAGTTCCAGGAGATGTTCAGCGTGAAGCTCGACGTCGAGCTGCTGTAGCCGTAGACCGAGACATAGTACGTCGAGCCGGCGACCAGCGCCGGCGAGCTGGAACCGTTCACCGTCACCGTCTCGCTCGATCCGCCGAGGTACGGGCGGAAGTCGTAGGACGTGAGCGTCGCGAGGCTGCCGCGGCGCACGTAAAGGTCGGCGTCGTTCGTGCCGGTCATGGCGATCGTCAGCTGCGTCGAGCCGGCGGGGACGACGACCGTGTAGTTCTTCCAAGCGCCCTGCGCGACAGTGCTCGAGTACGTGACGCTGCCGCCCGCGGGGGTCGCGGTCGGGGAGGGCGTCGGCGTCGGGGTCGGCGTGGCGGTCGGCGTCGGGCTGGTGCCGGTGCTGACCGTGGCGGTGAGGGTGAAGCTCGTGGTGGTCGCGCTGTAGCCGTACACCGAGATGAAGTAGGTGCTGTTCGCCACGAGTGCCGGCGAGCTGGTCGAATTCGCAGTCACCGTCTCGTTCGAGCCACCGGCGTAGGGGCGGAAGTCCCAGCTCGAGGAGGTGGGCTGGCTGCCGCGGCGAACATACAGGTCGGCGTCGTTGTTGCCCGTCATCACGACGGAAAGCTGCGTCGCGTTGGACGGAACGAAGATCTGGTAGTGGCGCCAAGCGCCTTGGGCGGCCGTGCTCGACGTGGCCACGCCGCTCGTGAGCGTTGTGGTGCCGCTCGGCGTCGGGCTCGGGGTCGGCGTGGCGGTGGGGGTGGGAGTCGGGGTTGCCGTGGCGGTGGGCGTCGGGGTCGGGGTCGGCGTCGGGGTGACGGTGCCGCCGCAGTTGCTGCTAAAAACGAGGCAGACCCACTCGGGGCGGTCCACGAACGGGTTGCGGTTCGACTGCCAGTTCTGCCAGATCAGGTGGTTGCGGCGGCGCTCGCGGTCGTCGACGGGATCGGCGTTGTGCCACTCGAGCAGCGTCGTGAGGCGGGACATCTTGGGCTCGTCCGTCGCGATCGAGGTGTAGTTGCCGACCACCAGGTCGGGCTCGTTCGTCGTGTCGCCGTTGTAGCGGACGTCCATGTACATCATCGCGCGCGCCACGTCGCCGCGCACCGCCGGCCACGGCTGGAACGAATCGCTGTCCGCCTGGCTCGGCGTCGAGGAGCCGTCCACCGGGTAGGTGAGGCCCGAGGACCAGTCGAAGTACTTGTTGCCGCGCGCGCTATTGACGCTCGTCCACGAGGCGTAGAGCGCATGCAGGTCGGTGTACGCGGCCCATGTGGTCTTGTCGTTGAAGCCGTAGCTGTTCGGCCAGGAGTGCTCGCGGTTCCACTTCACGGCGGCGGAGGAGCTGCCGTCCTGAGCGGTCTTGGGGATCGACTTGTTCGTGTAGATGCAGCGGACGTTGTTCACGTTCGCCGGGTCTTCATCGAGCTGGCGGATCGCGGTCCAGCACTCGGTGTAGGTCTTCTTGCTGTGGTTGTCGATGATGTCGTGCAGCGCGCTCTTGAGCTGCGTGCCGGTCTTGCCCTCGGCGCTCGTGTAGTAGCCGGCGGGCGGAGCGTACTGCGCCAGCGCCGTCTGGACGAACATGAGGAGCGCGAGCAGCGTGGATACAACCAGGGACGACGTGGAGCGGGTGTTCTTCACGGGCGTTACCTGCTATTGGGGAGGGGTTAACTTCCAAAGCATTCCAGTGGACGCGACCCACCCCTTTCCACGCAAGCTCTTTAAAATGTTTCTTTTTGGATTCCTGAGGAGTCTCGTGTTGCGTGGGGTTTTTCCGCGGCTTCCGGCATTTTTCCGATTTTCGAGGTCTGCCTGTCCGCGAAATCTGGAAAATTCGAGGCAAATCCAACTCGTGGGAATCCAGCCCTTCGTGGTCCTCGCGCCCCCGTCCGCCGCCTGCGCGCCTCGATTTCCAGTGGACGCTCCGCTCCCGCTGTCGCAAGAAGGTGGCGACCCTTTACCCCAAGCGACGAGGTGCCGCCAGCCATGGCGCTTCAACTCTGCAAGAACCACCCCGGCAAGAAGGCCGTCGCCCACTGCGAGACCTGCCACATCCCGCTTTGCGAGGAGTGCGCGATCCCCTCCGAGCACCCCAAGCACCCCAAGGCGGTCTTCTGCTCCGAGCAGCACCGGCAGAACTTCATGAACTTCGCCGCCACCGAAAACGCGCGCCAGATCCCGCGCATGCGCAACTCGTCGATGTTCATCGTCATCCCGCGCTTCCTCGCCGGGCTGGCGGTGGCCTACCTGCTCGTCTGGTACTTCTTCCGGGACATGCTGCCGCCGTGGCTGGTGTTCTTCTGAGGAGGGCGGCTACAGCCGCAGCTCCCAGATGAGCTGCGCCTCGTCGGGCAGGTGCGCGTAGGCGCCCCGCACGATCCGCCGGGGACGCATCCCGAGGCTGTGGTAGAACCGGCACGCGCCCGGATTCGTGTCCTGCGTCTCCACGGTGAGCAGCGTATCGCCGCGGGAGCGCGCCCATGCCTGCGCCGCTAGCACCAGCGCGCCGCCCACCCCGCGCCCGCGCCATGCGGGCTCCACGCGGACATCCAGCATCGCCGTGTGGTCCCGGAGGTTCTCGAGCAGATTCAGCCCCGGCGTGTCGCGGGCGGCGAGCAAGCCCCCAACGCGCGCCCCGCCTACGAACGCCGCCAGCAGCACCCAGTTGCGCGTCTCCATGCCGAGCACGAATTCGCGCATCGTCGATTCGGCGAACGCGTCGTAGTCCTTCTCGAAGAACGGCGCGGGAACCAGTTCAAGGCTGCCCTCCGCGAGCGCCGCCAGATCCACGCGGCTCCGCGCATCGAACCGGATCGGGATGCGGAAGTGCTCCGAGTCGGCCGAAACCCGCTCCTCCAGGATCCGCCACCCGTCCATCATCCACCACCCCGGATCTCCGCCAGGCACTCCGCAAGCATCGCCCGCGGCCCGGGCCCCTCGAAGGCGCGCGGCTCCTCGTCGAAGAACGCCACACCCGCGAAGCTGCGGCGGTGCAGCGCGGTCGTCCCGTGCCGGGCGATGGCCTCGTAGTGCGCCAGCACCGGGTAGCCTTTGTTGCGCTTCCAGCCGTACTCGGGGAACGCCGCGTGGTAGCGGAGCATCATGGCGTCGCGGGCGCACTTCGCGAGGATGCTCGCGGCGGCGATGCTGGCGCAGCGCGCGTCGCCCTTCACCAGCGCTAGGCATGGCAGCCGCGCGGAGGGCAGCTCGAGCGCGTCCGTCACCAACGCCCCCGGCGCCGGCGACAGCGCCGCCACGGCGCGGCAGGCCGCGAGCTTGGTCGCCGCGAGGATGTTCAGCGCGTCGATCTCCTCCGGCGTCGCGAGCGCGACCGCCCACGCCGCGGCGGTGCGCGTGACGGCGCGGAAGAGTTCGAGCCGCCGCGCCTCGGTGAGCCGCTTCGAGTCGTCGACTCCCTTGGGCGCCCGGCCGTCGAACACCACCGCGGCGGCGACCACGGGCCCCGCGAGGGGGCCGCGGCCCGCCTCGTCGACGCCCGCCACCAGCGCGGCGCCCGCCTTGCGCGCGAAGGCGAGCTCGATCCGCCGGCCGGGGAGCGCGCGCTTCGGGGTCTTTTCGCTTTCGCCTTCCATTTGCCGTTGACGTTCCTCCGCGCCCCGCGCTTGTCTTCGCCTAGTCTTCACTACGTCCCCGAAAGGTCCGGCGCCCATGTACGTCACCAAGCGGCAGCGCGAAATCTACGAGTTCATCCGCGTCTTCATCGAGGAGCACCAGTACTCGCCCTCCCTCGAGGAGATCGCCCGCGGCATGGACCTCAGCTCCCTCGCGACGGTCCATAAGCACCTGACGAACCTCGCGGAGAAGGGCCTCATCACCCGCCACTGGAACCGCGGTCGCGGTATCGAGCTCGCCTCCGGCCTCGAGAAGCCCGAGCTGGTTCACATGAGCATCGAAGCCTGCTACGCGCTCCCGATCAAGGGCACTGTGGCGGCGGGCCAGCCGCTCGAAGCGTACGAGCAGGACGAGGAGCGGCTCTCCGTCCCCGCCGACCTGATCCACAACGCCTCCGAAAGCTTCGTCCTGCTGGTGCGCGGCGATTCGATGATCGAGGACGGCATCCACGAGGGCGACTTCATCGTCTGCGAACGCCGCAAGGAGGCGCGCAACGGCCAAGTGGTCGTCGCCCTCGTCAACGGCTGCGAGACCACGGTGAAGCGCCTCTACAAGGAGGGCAAGTTCGTGCGGCTCCAGCCGGCGAACAGCTCCATGGCCCCGATCATGGTGCACGCGAAGGACTGCGAGGTGCAGGGCATCGTGGTGGGGCTGATCCGCAAGTACGCCCACTGATCCGCGGGGATTTTACCACTTAGAAGTGAACCGGCGGCCCCCCTTGGTCCGCCGGCGCAGCCCGGGGCGTCCAGCCGCCTTCCCCTGTCACCCGGCGGTGACAGGGGAAGGTGTAACCGGCTGCACAACTTCAGTCGTCCCGATGCAGTTCAAGGTCGCCGCCCGAACGGACGATGTCTCCGCTCGCCACAGTGCCGTTCGTCGGGTCGTACACGCCGTTGCCGAGGAACGCCGTGTCGTTGTCGGCGGGATCGTCCACCAAGTCGAAATCGAGGTCCGGCCCCATCGACCGCAGCACCCATCCGCCGCGCCCGTCCACCAGCCGGCTGCCCTGCGGGACGTACTGGTTCGTGAACACGAAGTAGCGCGGGAAGGGGCCCACTTGCGGCTGGTAGTTCTTCTCGGGGTTCGGCGAGGTGACCGGCTGCGCCTCCTGGAAGGCGTCCGGCGGGAGGCTGACGATGTAGGCGATCGGCGTCGTGAGCAGCTTCACCTGCTGCCCCTCCGCGAGCGTCTCGCCCCCCAGCCCGACCGGCACCCAGTAGGGCATGTAGCGGCCTTGGTCCACCATGTAGGACTCTACCGCGGTGGCGAGCGACCGCAGGTCGGCCTTCGCACGGGAGACCTTCGAGCGCATCTGCGCCTCGAGAAGGTTCGGCAGCCCGATGGCCGCCAGGATGGCGATGATCGCCACAACAACAAGCAGTTCGATCAGGGTGAATGCGGTGGAACGCCGGATCATCGTCGGGGAGCTCCTTGCTAATGGTATCGAGGATCGGCTCCTACCCATTGGCGAGATACGGACCACTCCGCGACTCCTCTTTCGCATGCATTGACAAGCGGACTACTGAGAAATCGACGGGAAAAGCCGGAGAGGGTAATCCGGTTGACTACTCCCACGCCGGGCTCCGACCCTTCAGTCCTTCCGAATCTCCCCGGTCGGGATCGACCGGGAACGAAACCACCCCCTTCAAGGAGCCATGACGTGGCGAACCGACGGAGGCGCCTGCTGGGCGCGATCCTTATGTTGACCGCGGCGGTTGCCGCAAACCAAGCGGGGGCCCAGGCTCCCCTGAACGACGACTGCGCCAATGCGGCCCCCGTGACTTTCGGGTCCTTCTCATTCGGTGTGACCACCGAGGCCACCGTCGACATGGTGGACGATTGCGACGGCGGCTCGCCGTCGCAGGGTGGCATCTGGTACACCTTCACCACGGCCTCCGCGACGAGGGTCCTCGTCACCACCTGCGATCCCTCAACCAACTTCGACACCGAGATCAGCGTCTACGAGGGCGGTTGCGGGTTGCTGAGTTGCGTGGCCTATGACGATAACGGTTGCGACGACGTGGAAGGCGCGAGCCGCGTCGAATTCGACGCCACCGCCGCGACCACCTACCTGGTTCTTGTCCACGGCACGGAGACTGGGGAGTTCATCCTCTCGGTGTCCGACGAGCAGCTCACCGCCTGCGACCCGACCGGGATGATGGTTTGCGGCGGCGGGACAGTCTCCGGAAACACTTTCGGCCAGCCGATCAACTACTTCGACTGCGACGATGCGGACACCTTCTCGTCCGCGTTTTGGTACACCTTCACGGGCACGGGGGAGCCGATCCGGGTGTCGACATGCAATCCGGGCACCGACTACGACACGCGGCTCGCCGTGTACGAGGCGACGAACTGCGCTATGCCCATCTGCGTCGCCGAGAACGACGACGCAGACTGCGGGATCGAGGGCCTCGGCAGCGAGATACTCTTCCCCAGCGAGCTGGGCACGGAATACTACATCGCCGTCTACGGTTTCGACGGCGACACCGGCAACTTCGAACTCAGCCTCGAATGCGGCGTCGAGCCTCCCACCGGGGGCGCGGACCCCTGCGACGCCATCGGCATCTCCTGCGGCGACAGCTTTACCGGCAACAACTTGGACAGCGACCCCAACTTCATCAGTTGCTTCGAGTCCGACTTCGAGGATGTCGGCGCGGTCTGGTTCGAGTTCCAAGGCACCGGCGCCCCGGTGACGTTCTCCACCTGCTCGCAGTTCACAAACTTCGACACCGTGATCACCGTCTTCGACGGCAATTGCGAAGAGCTTTCGTGCGTGGACTTCAGCGACGACAGCGATTGCTCCGGCCCCGAAGGCGTCCAGAGCGAGGTGACGATCTTCACGGAGGACGATGCAACGTACTACATCGCGATCCATGGAGCCAACTCCGAGGAAGGCGGAAACTTCGAGTTGACCGTCTCGTGCGACGGCCCTCCCCCTCCCGGTCCCGGCGAAGTCTGCGGGACGGCGCTTCCGATCGCATGCGACAGCTTCGTCAGCGGCAATACCGAAAACGGTCTCCCCGCCGCGTTCGACTGCGGCGGTGAAGAGTGGGCCGAGATCCCCCGTTGGTACACTTTCGTCGGCGACGGCCAGGTGGCGACGCTTAGCACCTGCCATCCCGACACCGACTTCGACACAGTAATCAGCGTCTTCACCGGCGACTGCGGCGAGCCACTCTGTATCGACAGCAACAATGACGCGGGCGAGTGCGGCGATAGTCCCGGCGCGAGCGAGTTCTCCTTCCAGACCAACGCCGGGGAGACCTACTTCGTAGCCGTCTACGGCGCCGGCCTGGCCGGCGAATTCGAGGAGTACGGCACCTTCAGCCTCACGCTCACCTGCGGCGACCCGGAGCCGACGAACGACATCGGCGGGATCGCATACGTCGACTCCGCATTCTTCCAGGACTCGCTGCTCTACGAGAGCCCGGCGGTTCCGGGCGAGGGGGGCAACTTCCTCATCGCGGGCCGTACGGTGGAGGTCGGCGACGACGGCCGCAACCTGCAGCAGCGCGGCATCTTCGGCTACCCGATGGCGATCGGCGGCGCCGAGGCGGTGGACGCCTCGCTCCGGCTTACCGTCGAGCAGTACGTCGGCGACGTCTCGTCGCTGGGCGACCTGGTCATCGAGCTCGCAAACCCGTTCTACGGTTCCGCCGCGGGCTGGGAGCGCCAGGACTTCCAGTCGCCGCCCACCTTCACCCCGGCGGCCACGGTGCCGAACGATGTCCTGCTCGGCGCGCGCCCGGGCGACGCCCTCTGGGTGCCGCTCGACCCCGCCGCGTTCGCGAGCATCCCCCTGAACGGCAACGTGCAGTTCCGGTTCCGCTTCGCGAATCCGACCAACGGCAATAACCGGATCGACCTTGTTCGGTTCGGAGCTGGCGGCCACTCGAACGGCAACCGGCAGGTGCGCTCCGACCTGGTCGTCACCTACACGCTTCCGACGCAGGACGGCTGCGGCCAGAACCCGCGCGCCGGTGGCCGGCCCTTCGAACTCGATCCGATCTTCAGCAACCCCGTGCAGGACGGCTTCGTGGTCGAACACGCGGCGATCTACTACGTCGGCAGCCTCAGCGACAACGCGAACACCTCGACCCGCTTCGGCGACCTCGCCGACGGCAAGCAGGTGAAGGCGATCCTCGCGTTCGACACCTCCGTCATGAACACGTATCCGGGCGCGGAGATCACCTCCGCCTCGCTCTGCGTGACCCGTCGCTCCGTGGAGGGCGATCCCGGTTCCCTCGGCTCCGTGCAGCTCGAGATGGTGTGCCCGAACCAGGCGTACAACTTCGGCCCCTCGGTCAACATCGACCGCGAGGACTTCGAAGCCTACGCGTGGATCGCGAACGCCGGGCTCGGCGATCTGCAGTTGCCGGAGTCGGACGGCGACCAGGTCTGCTGGCCGCTCACCGCGGAGGGCCTCGCCGCCATCCAGCGCCTCGGCCACACGCAGTTCCGCCTCGTGTTCGAATCGCCGGACAACGGCGACACCGAGCAGGACGTGATCAACATCTACTCGGGCAACGCCCGCGGCGACGTCCGTCCGCAGCTACTGCTCGAGATCGCCCAGTAACGACCCCCCGCCCACAGGCGAGGGCAAAGAGAGCGGGCCGGGGGAGCGATCCCCCGGCCCGCCGCTTTTCGTGCATCAACCCTTACCGCCCCCGGGGCCCGCGGATCAGAACTCCGCGTTGCCGGGCGTGCGGGGGAACGGGATCACGTCGCGGATGTTCGCCATGCCGGTCGAGAACTGGATCAGGCGCTCGAAGCCGAGGCCGAACCCGGCGTGCGGCACGGAGCCGTAGCGGCGCAGGTCGAGGTACCACCAGTAGTCGGCGGGCTCCATGCCGAGTTCGCGGATGCGGCCTTCCAGGACGTCGAGGCGCTCCTCGCGCTGGCTCCCGCCGATGATCTCGCCGATCTTCGGCACCAGCACGTCCATCGCGGCGACCGTCCTGCCGTCCTCGTTCTGCCGCATGTAGAACGCCTTGATGTCGCGCGGGTAGTCGGTCACGATGAGCGGCTTGCGCACGTGCTTCTCGGTGAGCCAGCGCTCGTGCTCGCTCTGCAGGTTCACGCCCCACTCGACCGGGTACTCGAACTTCTCGCCGGAAGCGAGGAGCGTCTTCACCGCCTCGGTGTAGGTCATGTGCTCGAACGGCTGCTCGACGACGTGTGTGAGCGTTTCGATGACCGTGGGCTCGATGCGCTGCTTGAAGAAGGCGAGGTCCTCGCCGCAGTCGTCGAGCACGGTCTTGAAGAGGTGCTTGAGGAACTCCTCCGCGAGGGCCATGTCGTCGCGGAGGTCGGCGAAGACGAGCTCCGGTTCGATCATCCAGAACTCGGCGAGGTGCCGCGCCGTGTTGGAGTTCTCCGCGCGGAACGTGGGGCCGAAGGTGTACACGTCGCCGAGGGCGCAGGCGTAGGTCTCGACGTTGAGCTGCCCCGAGACCGTGAGGCGCGCGTGGCGCCCGAAGAAGTCCTGCGAGAAGTCGACATCCTTCGCCTGGGTGAGCGGCGGCGACTTCAGGTCGAGCTTCGTCACGGTGAACATCTCGCCGGCGCCTTCGCAGTCGGACGCGGTGACGATCGGCGTGTGGATGTAGTAGAAGCCGCGGGCCTGGAAGAACTCGTGGATCGCGAAGGCGAGGCGGTTGCGGACGCGGGCCACCGCGCCGAAGGTGTTGGTCCGCGCGCGGAGGTGGGCGATCTCGCGGAGGTACTCGAAGCTGGTCTGCTTCTTCTGGATCGGGTACTTCTCCGCGTCGACGCCGCCGAGCAGGGCGAGCGACGCGGCGCGCACCTCGACGCGCTGCCCCTTCGCGGGCGATTCGACCAGGGTGCCGCGCACCTCGACGGAGCAACCGGTGGTCAGCGACCGCACGGTGTCCTCGTAGTTCGCGAGCCCGTCGTCGGCGATCACCTGGATGCTTGCGAAGCAGGAGCCGTCGTACACCTCGACGAAACTGAAGCGCTGCGCGTCGCCGGCCTTCGAATCGCGTCGGGTGCGGACCCAGCCGCGGACGGTGACGTCGGCGCCGACGGGGGTCTTGTGGAGCAGCTCGTGGATGCGGGTCCTGGCCATGCGGTTCGCGGGTCCGGTTGTTGGGGAGTGGCCGCCGCGGCGTGCGGCGACCGCGACTTCTAAGGCCGTGCGGCGGTCCGGCGCAACAGCCGCGGCGCGAAGAGGCCGGTGACGAGCCGCGACCCGCTCTCCGCCAGCACCGCGGCGGCGGCGCTCCGCGCGCGCCAGCTCGCGGGCGCCATGGCGGCTAGTCCCGCCACGTAGTCCGGAGGTCCGGTGGCGCCGCCGGTCATCCCGGCCAGGGCCGCGTCGCGCTGCGCGCCGTAGCCGAGGCGCTCCGGGGCGCGCTCGCGCACCTCCGCGGAATCGTCCACGACCTGGAACGCCCGCCCCATGACGTGCATGAAGCAGTTGCAGGCGGTGCGGAAGCGCCCCTTCGCGACCGCCTGCGCCAGCGGGTCCTCGGGGTCCTCCGCGCTCGCTCCGAGGGCGGCGGGGTCGCCGTCGCGGATCGCCCGCAGGTCCGCGATGCGGTCCAGCAGCGCGCGCACCTCCTTGGCGAGGCGCCCGGCGTCCCCCGCGCCGGCGAGGCGCAAGGTGAACACCTTGGGCGAGACGAAGAAGTAGAGCTCGGACGCCTCCGGCGCGAGGCCCGCGCGCTCCGCTTGGCCCTGCACCTGTTCCAGCTCGTCGCCCCGGACGATGAGGGTGCCCTCGAACTCCGCCGCGCCCGGCTCGCCTCGGAAGCGGAAGCTGGAGCGGAGGTTGATGTAGGGTGGAAGCGCGACGCCGGCGGTGATGAGCGCCTCGTCCGGCCGTCGCCACAGGAAGAGGAGCGAGCCGTCCTCCTCCGCGGGCGCGGGGGGCAGCGCGATCGCCTTCGCGATCCGTTCGCGCTCCGCCGGATCGAGCGCCGGGGCCCTTCCGGCGAGGGCGAGCAGGGTGGCGCAGAGCACCAGCAGGAAGAGGGTTCGCAACGTGTGGTTTCCCTTGGCCGGAAGCGGACCGGCGTCGCAGAGCATTTGGCAACCGGTGGGTACCGAAGGCCGAGGCGGCGGGGCAAACTTGCACCGACCGCTCGGTTGTCGGATCCAGTGACTCCCGCCCGCCCGGCCGGGTCGACGCCGACTTGCCCTCCATCCCATACGCCCGAGCGCCCCATGACCTTCTCCCGCCTCCGCACTCTCGCCGTCCTCGCCGCCGCCGCGGCGGCTTCCGCGCTGCTTCCCGCCCAAGTTCCGCAGCCGGACGGCTCGCTCATCATCGAGGCTAGCGGCACCACGACGTTTCGCTACCGCGAACCGAGCGGCTTCTGGGTCGACGGCACCATCGGCGGCACCGCGCAGGGCCTTTCCGGCGGATCCTCGCGCCTTCTCAAGCCGTTGGGCTCGACCTTCGACGGTAGCGCGGAGTTCCGCCCCATCATCCCCGTGTCCGGCACCTACGACTTGCAGGTTTCCTGGCCGTCCGACGCCAACGCGGCGCAGGTGAAGGTCACCGTCGCGGGTATCCCGGGCGCAGAAGCACCGCTGTTGGACCTTGAGCCGGCTTCCGTCGAGGGCTCCCGCGCGAACACCTGGGTCTCCATCGGCACCTACCCGGTGCCGCAGGGCGAGTCGGTGGCGATCATCATCGATCCCACCACCTCGACCGGCCCCGTCGACGCGCAGCGCCCGCACCAGGTCGCCTTCTCCGGCGTACGATTCTTCCCCCGCGGGGAAGGCGGCGTCGAGCGCGTCATCCCGTCCGACGCGCAGGCGGCAAACCCTTTCAACCGTCCGGCGGGAACCCCCGCGCCGACACCGGCACCGACCCCCGTGCCGACCCCGCTGCCGAACCGCGCCCCCGTTCCCGAGGGCACGCCCGCCGCCGAGGAGATCCTCGCGGATCCCTTCGGCGTTTCCACCGGCAACCAGGCCCCGCGGCCCACGCCAGAGTCGACGCCCGCCCCCACCCCGGCACCGACCGCCGCGCCCCCCGCCGGCGACATGCCCGCGGACCCGTTCTCCGCCTCCGCGCTCCCCGCCGGCAGTGGAACCCCCGGCGGTCGGACAGGCCTCTTCGGTTCCCAGCCCGGCTTCGCGCCCGCCGGCACCGGTGCGTCCGCCCCGGGAACGAGCAGCGGCGTCGCCAACCCGTTCGAAAGCGCCGTGACTCCAGCGCCGACTCCAGCGCCGGTGGTGGCCGAACTGGCCAACCCCTTCGACGACGCGGAAGCCGAGCCCGCCCCCGCTCCTGAGCGCTCCGAGCCGTCCGCCGCGGCCGCCGCCCAGCCCCGAGTCATCGTCGTGCCCAGCGTCATCGTCGAAGAGGCCGAGGCGCCCAGCTTCGCCAACCAGGCCGCGGACCTCGACGAGGGGCTGAAGCGCGCCGCCGCGGAAGGCAAGGTGGTCGCCCTGATCTTCTGGTCCGACACCGCCGCCAGCCGCACCTTCCAAGCCGCCGTCCTCGAGGACGACGCCGTGAAGTCGGAACTCTCGCAGGTGATCCCGGTGGTGGTCGACACGCGCGACAACCGCGCGCTGACGGACCGCTTCGCGGTGAAGCGCGCGCCCTACGTCGTGGTGCTCGACAAGAACGGCTTCGCCAAGACGCACATCAGCGAGAACCGCAGCCCCTCGCGCTTCGCGCGCGCGCTGTCGAAAGCCCGGTTGTAACCCGGCACCTTCCACGCTAGCCTCGGGGGCGGTGGACCGGATGGTCCGCCGCCCCCATCGTTTTCCGGAGCGCCCCCAGCCCGTGGACCAGCCCAGCGCGCCGAAGCCCGACAAGCACCTCGCCACCTTCGCCGCGATGCTCGAGGTGCCCGGGCTCCTCGCCGACATCTTCCCGCCGGCGCTGCAGATCACCGCCATCGTGATCCCCGCGCAGCCCACCGGCTGGCTGTCGCTCTGGCAGTCCCGCCTGGACCGCCTCGTCGGCGAGGTCGGCGCGCAGCTTCCCGCGCACGACGACGAGTCGGCGGCGGAGCGCTTCGCCCGCTTCGGGCGCCACCTCTTCCAGGAGCGCGGCTTCTCCGGCAACCTCGCCGCCTACGCGGACCCGCGGAACAGTTGCCTGACGGAGGTGCTGGAGCGGCGCCTCGGCATTCCGATCACGCTCTCCGTGCTCGCCATCGCCATCGGGCGGCGCCTCGGCATGAAGGTCCACGGCGTCGCCGCCCCCGGCCACTTCCTCACCGCGCTCGAAGTCGAGCCCGGCCGCCGCGTCTTCATGGATCCCTTCAACCGCGGCCAGCTCGTCCACCTGGACGAGGCGCGCGAACGCGTCCGCGCCTACGCCGGCAACGTCGACCTCGACGTGTGCGACCACTTCCTGCGCCCCGCCAGCCCCCGCGACATCCTCGCCCGCATGCTCCAGAACCTGAAGAACTCCTACGCGCTCCAGGAGGACATGGAGGGGCTCCTGCGCACGCTCGACTGGCTCCTCGTGGTGCAGCCCGCGAACGTGGCCGAGATCCGCAACCGCGGCCTCCTACTCCTCCGCATGGGCGACTTCGCCCGCGCGGTCCGCGACCTCGCCTTCTACATCCACCACGCCCCGGAGGCGGACGACTCGGAACTGATCCGAGCCGAACTCCGCCGCGCGATGACCGCGAAGGCCCGGAACAACTAGCCGGTCCCGCCGGCCGGGCCTACTCGTACCGCATCCAATTCGCTCCGGTCGATGCCGTCGGCGCGGGGAAGAGCGGGCTGCGTACCAGATTTCCCGCCTCGCTGCCGTTGGTTGGATCGTACACCCGCGTCCAATCGTTGAACCCGCCAATCGTTCCGTCCGGCCCCGCCGACATGACGGCCCAATCGCCGAGGCGCGACCCGAAGACGGTGATCTGGGTAGACGTTGGCGGCGTCGCGGTCCCGCCTCCCGGGAACGGACAGGTCGAGCCCAGCGAAAACAGGGAGATGAGCTGCGTTCGCGTCGCGTAGGTGTACTTCGGCGAAAGGGGGGCGGAGGGCGCCGGGCTCAGGAAGACGTCGTCCTTGAGCGAAGCGACGTAGGCCACCGGCGTGGTCACCTGGGTGGAAAGGGTCAGGAATCCCCATTCTCCTTCCGGGAAGTCAGCCGCGCGCCCGAGGCACTTCCAAGTCTGGAGCGGCAGCTCGCCGGTGTCCACTTCGTAGGCAAGCACGGCTTGGTAGATCTCGTTGAGGTCCGCGTTCGCCTGCGTCAGCACCGAGTTCGCGCGCGCGCGCTCCCATTGCGGGAGCGCAACTGCGGCGAGGGTGCCAAGGATGCCCGCCAAGATCAACAGTTCCAGCAATGAAGTGGCGCGCGAAGGTAGTATCAGCATTGCAGCCATGCAACGAACTCCTGATGGGATACCCGCGTTCGGCAGGAACCGTTCCCGTCGGGAGGCGGTGAGAGCCGGCGATAGCCGCCGCCCATAGCCATGCGGTTGGGTCGGTCCGGGCTCACCACACGCAACAAAGGGGGCCGGCGCTGGCCGGCCCCCTCGTTCCATCAAGCGCAGCCCCGTCCCGGGCGAGCCGGCGTCAGAGCTGCGTCATGCCGCCGTCAACCACGAGGTCCGCGCCGATCGTGTAGCTTGCGTCGGCGCTGGCGAGGAAGAGCACCGCCGCGGCGACCTCCGCGACAGTGCCCATGCGCTTCTGTGGAACGCCGGCCACGAGGGTGTCGCCGAGGCCCGCCTTCGCCTCCGCGGGCATATCCAGCTTTCCGAAGATCGGCGTTTCGATCGGGCCCGGGCTGACCGAGTTGACCCGGATTCCCAGTGGCAGCAGTTCCGCGGACAGCGTGCGGGCGAGACTGCGGACCGCCGCCTTGGTCGCGCTGTAGACCGACGTGTGCGGGAAGCCGAGCTGGGCGGCGACGCTGGCGTTCACGACGATCGCCGATCCCCGGGGCATCAGAGGCACCGCGTCCCGGATGGTGAAGTACAGTCCGCGCACGTTCGTGTTGAACTGGTTGTCGAAGAACTCCGGCGTGGTGGCCCCGATGGTAGCGAACTGCGCGACGCCCGCGTTCGCGAACAGCGCATCGACCCTCCCGAAGCGCGCCTTCACGTCGGCGAACAGTGCGGAAATGTCGTCTGGTCGCGAAATGTCGGCGCGAATCCCCGTCGCATTGGGGCCAAGCTGCGCCGCCGCCTCCGCCACCCTTTGCGCGTTGCGGCCGACGACGACAACCTGCGCCCCTTCCCCGATGAAGGCTTCGGCGGTGCCGAACCCGATGCCGCTGTTGCCGCCGGTGACGACGGCGATCTTCCCCTGGAAACGCCCCATTTCGATGCCCCTTAGGTCGTGTCGGCGCCTGTGCGCCGGCGGTTGGGGACGCGAACCCCGGGCCAAGCCCGCCTTTCCCGTTGCCGGTCTTGCGGCGCCCGGTGTCCCGCTAGGCGATCCCGTGGGGCGAAGGGCGTGCGATGGCTGGCGGCGGATTGGCGGGTTTGGACTACGCGGTGTCGGGGGCGCTGGTGGCGCTGATGGTGTTCGTGGGCTGGCGCATGTCGCGGTCCGCGTCCGACGGCACCGGCGGGTTCTTCCTCGGAGGCCGGCGCGTGCCGGCGTGGGCGGCGTGCCTGTCCTTCGTCGCCGCGGAGATCAGTGCGATGACGATCGTGGGCGTGCCGGCGGACTCCTACCGGTCGAACTGGAACTACGCGCAGTTCTTCATCGGCTCCGCGCTGGCCCGCGTGGTGGTGGCGTTCGTCTTCATCCCGGCGTTCTTCTCCGCGAACTGCACGACGATCTACGAATTCCTGCGCGACCGCTTCGGCGCGCCGACGCAGTACGGCGCGACGGGGCTCTTCTTCGCCACGCGGCTGCTGGCGTCGGGCGTGCGGCTGTACCTCGCGTCGCTCGCGGTGGCGACGATCATGGGCTGGGGCCTCGCGCCGACCGTTCTGGCGTTCACCATCGTACCTATCCTCTTCATGGGCTTCGGGGGGATGCGGGCGGCGATCTGGACCGGCGTGGTGCAGGCGGTGGTGTTCCTGGCGGGGGGGCTCGCGGTGCTGGCGTTCCTGCACCTGTCGCTGGACGGCGGGATCGCGGCGGCGTTCGCGAGCGCGTTCCCGGTGGGGCCGGAGGCCGCCGCGCGGGCCTCCGCGAGCGCGATCCCCGCGGCGCAGGCGGTCTTCGCCGCCGCGGCGGAAAGCGGCTCGCGCGCGCCGTACTTCTTCAACCTCGCCTGGAACCCGGGGCCCTACGAGCCCGGCGGCGCGATGGCGTTCCTGCACGGCGTCTTCGGCTCGAGCGCGGCGCTCTGGACCGGCGTGATCGCGGGCTTCTTCACCTCGCTGGCGTCCTTCGGCACGGATCAGGAGAACGCGCAGCGGCTGCTCTGCGTCGAGACGCGCCGCCAGAGCCAGCGGATGATCCTGTGGACCATCGTCGCGGGCGGCGCCGTGCTGCTGGTGTACCTCGCGGTGGGCTCCGGGCTCGCGGCGTACTACCTGGCGAACGCCGCCGCGACGCTTCCGGAGAAGACCGACAACGTGTTCCCGCACTTCATCGCGACGGTGCTGCCGGCGGGCCTCAAGGGCCTCCTGCTCGGCGCCATCGTCCTGGCGAGCATCGACTCGCCGCTCGTCAGCCTCTCGACCTCCGCGGTGACGGACCTCTACCGCCCGCTGGTGCGCCGCGGCGCGGACGAGGCGCACTACGTCCGGGTGTCGCGCTTCGCGGTGGCGGGGTTCGGCGCGGTGCTCGGCGCGCTGGCGATGTTCTTCTCGGGCTTCGACGGGGCGCTCTGGGTGGGGTTCAAGATCGGCGGCGTCACCTTCGGCTCGCTGCTCGGCGTGTTCCTCGTGGGCATCCTGTGGAAGGGGCGCGCGGGCGACGCGGCGCTCTGGGCCATGGGGGCCAACACCGCCGCGATGGCGGCGCTGCTCTGGCTGATCGAAACGAAGGTGCTATGGCTTTCCTGGGCGTGGCTGCCGGTCCTCGGGACCGTGTGCACCGCGGGTCTGACGCTGGCCCTCGCGGGGCTGCGCGCGCCGGCGCCGCGCGCGGCCGCCCCCGCGCCGGAGGCGGCCGGATCGCAACCCGCGTGAGGGGACCGCGCTACTTCTTCTCCGCCGCGCGCGTGTAGCGCACCAGGCGGTCGTGCATCAGCGTGAGGAGCTGCGGGCGGCCCGACTCGTCCATGTCCTCGGCGACCACCTCGCGCGGCTCCGCCGGCGAATCGAGGTTCGAGCGCGCCGCGATGGAGCGCTCCTCGTCGAACGCCTTGAACGAGTAGAAGCGCAGCAGCGCCTCCTCCTTCGCCTCGTCGCGGCCGAGCGCGAAGAACTCGAGCAGGTGCTCCTTGGCCTCCACCGCCACGATCTCGTCGGGGCCGCCAGGGAGGAGCTGCGCCGAGAACACGCCGTGGTAGCCGCCGTCCTCGACCTCGGTGCGGGCCATGGCGGCGGTGGCGAAGCCGCCGTTCATGCGGCGGGTGTGGATCACCGCGAGCCGGTCCTGCGCGAGGAGCAGCACGTCGTCGCGCTTGTCGCCGTCCAAGTCGAGCGCCTGCATCGCGGTGTACTCGCCGCGGTCCAGATCGACATTCGCGAGCAGCGCGTAGGGGCCGTCCTTCTCCTCGACGCCGTAGAACGTCACGCAGCGGTTGGCCGCGTCGAGCAGGGCCACGTCGCGGCGTCCGCCGTCGCGGAACGAGCCGGTGGCCGCGGCGACGAGGCGCGAGCGGCTGTTGCGCCCGTTCATCTGCGCGAGGACCTCGGGCACGCCTTCGGCGCCGATGGCGAAGGCGCGGGCGAAGTCGCTCTTCACCGCGAGGGCCACCGGCTCCTTGGCGCCCTCGAGCGCGACCTGGAGGAGCTGTCCGGGGCGGAGGTCCTTCATCATTCCTTCGAGCACGCCCGAAGCGGTCGGGAGCGGTGCGAACGCGCCGTCCCCGTTGGCTAGGAGGAGCCGGGCGGGCTGGAACTCGTAGAAGACGACGAGGTCGCCGCGCCCGTCGCGGTTCACGTCGGCGCTGGCGAGGGCGGTGGCGTCCTTCAGCGCGAGCGCGGCGGCGTCCTCCGGCTTGGCGAGGGCGGGGCGCGCGTTCTCCGGCGCGCCGTCCTTCAGCTCGAAGGCGGCCAGCTCGAAGCCGCCGTCCTTCTCGCGCAGCGCGACGAGGAGCGGCTTGCCCGCCTGGTCGGCGAGGGCGGTCGCCTTCACGACACCGAGCTGCGGCAGGATGCGGGGGAGCGGAAGCGAGGCGGAGTCTTTCGCCGCCTCGACCACGCCGGCGGCCTTCTCGGCTCCGCTGAAGAGGAGCAGCGGCGTCCGTTCCCCGCGCCCCGCGGGGAGCGCGAGCACCTTCTCGACGCCGCGGAAGGTCGGGTGCGCGGTGACGTCGAGGCCGCCGGAGCGCGTCTGGCGCAGCACGCGGAGGCTCGCGCCGCGGGCGCTGGAGAC
Organism: Candidatus Sumerlaeia bacterium; assembly: GCA_033764015.1. Lineage (GTDB taxonomy): Bacteria > Sumerlaeota > Sumerlaeia > SLMS01 > JANRJK01 > JANRJK01. Next base: position 149,326 of record JANRJK010000013.1, read on the forward strand.
GACGACATCGAGGCGCCCGTCGCCGTCCACGTCCGCGAGCGCCATGTCGGCGCGCTCGGCGGGGAACTCCGGGTCGAAGGCCACGGTGTGCAGGTCCGACGCGTCGATCGCCTTCGCGGAGCCGTCGTCCTTCGGGGCGTCCGCCAGGCGCAGCAGCGCCAGCTCGCGAGTCTGCTCGAGGATGCCGGCGACGCCGTCGCGGACCCCCGGCGCGCGCAGCGGCGCCATCGCGCGGAGCTGGCTGGTGCGGACGCGGAACTCGGAGGGGAAGGTCTTCTCCGGGGATTGCAGGCGGACCACGAGGAACTCGCGCGCGCCCGCGTCCTGGAAGAGGATGTCGGTCAGGCCGTCCTGGTCGAGGTCGAGGAGCAGCGGCTCGGCGGTCGGCTCGTAGGCGGTGAAGAAGGTCGCCGCGGGATCGAGGTCCACCGCCCCCTTCTTCCCGGCGAGAAGCTGGAACACGCCCTTGCGGTAGGCGAGGATGTCGGGGTCGCGGTCGCCGTTGAGCTCCCCGGCGACCGCCACGTCGGCCTCGAGGCCGGTTTCGACCGGCGGCTGCAGCTTGCCGTCGCGGTCCTGGTACATGGCGAGGACGCGGGTGCCCTGGATCGTGAGGAGCAGGTCCGTGCGCCCGTCGCCGTCGATGTCGGCGGGGGTGATGGAGCGGGCCGTGGCGGTGAGCGGAATGCGCTCCTGGCGGTAGCCGGCCTCCTCGCCGCGGTCGGCGTAGTAGACGTCGAGGACGCCCTTCTCGTTCGAGACCATCGCGATATCGAGGCGCCCGTCGCCGTTCAGGTCGGCGGTGGCGAGTTCGGACGAGCGACGCTCCGCGGCGAGCGGATGCGGTCCGTCGAGGCGGAAGCCCTCGGCGTCCGCGGGGAGTTCGGCGGTCGCGCTACCCGCGGCGATCGCGAAGGCCAGCGCGGCGGCGGCGCGGGTGCGGAGCGTTGCGGAGTGCTTAGTCATCTTCTTCCTCCTCGTTGCTTCCCGCCGCGGCGGCCGCGACGGCGAAGAATGCCAAATCGTCATCCGTGGGGGCCGCCGCCGGGGGGGCGGCGTCCACGCCCTTCGCCCCTCCGCGCTGGCGCGAATCCGTCGCCAGGTTTCCGCAGGCCCCGCTGATGTCCTGCGCCTTCGACCAGCGCACGCTCACCGTGAAGAACTCGTCCAGCAGCACCGCGGCGAACCGGTCCACCGCCGAGGTGTCGGGGCGCTCGAACGGCAGCGCGGGGTTCGTGTTGAAGGGGATCAGGTTCACCTTCGCCCGCATTCCCCGCAGCAGTTCCGCGACCTGTCGCGCGTGGGCCTCGCTGTCGTTCAGGCCCTTCAGCAGCACGTACTCGTAGGTGATGCGGCGCCCCGGGCGCAGCGGGAACTCGCGGAGCGCGGCGAGCAGCTCCTCGAGCGGGTACTTGCGCGTGATCGGCATGATCGCCTCGCGCATCGCCTGCGTGGGGGCGTTCAGGCTGACGGCGAGGTTCACCGAGGTGTCCGCCGCGGCGAGTTCGCGGATGCCGGGGATGATGCCGCTGGTCGAAACCGTGATGCGGCGCGGCGACAGGTCGACGCCGTCGTGGTTCGTGAGCAGGCGGATCGACTTCACCACCGCCTCCGTGTTGAGGAGCGGCTCGCCCATGCCCATGTACACAAGGTTGCGGAAGATGGCGTCCGGCTCGCGCTCCTTGAGGTGCCTGCGCGCGAAGAGCACCTGGTCGACGATCTCGTCCGCGGACATGTGGCGGAAGAAGCCGTTCGCGCCGGTGAGGCAGAACTTGCAGTCCACCGCGCAGCCCACCTGCGAGCTGAGGCAGAGGGTGTAGTAGTTCCGCTTCGTGTCGGGCATCAGGACCGACTCGATCTTCCTGCCGTCGGCGAGGCGGAAGAGGAACTTGGTGGAGCCGTCGCCGGAGGGGACCGAGCGGACGGCCTCCTCGACGCCCCCGAGGCGCGTATGCTCCGCGAGCCAGCCGCGCAGCTTCGCCGGGAGGTTCGCCATCTCCTCGAAGGAGCGGGCGCCCCGTGCGTGGAGCCAGTGGAAGAGCTGCTTGGCGCGGAAGCGTTCGTAGCCCGCCGCGGCGAGCAGCTCGGCGAGTTCCTCCGGGGTCATGCCGCGGAGCGGCGGCGGGGCGTTAGCGGTCATCATTCGTTCCGTCGGCGGTGGCCGTCCCCGAAGCATCCGGTGGCCGGGGCATGGTTCGCAAGCGCAGTGCGGCGGAACCTTGCGCCGCCCCGGCGGGGCCGCCAGCCTGCGCAGCATGTTGACGCGACGCGACGCCATCCGCCTGCTTGGGGCCTTCGGCCTGCTTGCGCTGTTCGGGCCTTCGGGCTGCGCGCTGCGCGCGGGGAGGCGGCGCGCGGCCCCCGCGCCGGCGGCTCCGGAGGCGCTCCGCGCCGTGCCGCACGAGGCGCTGCCGGACGGCGCCGTCGTGATGCGGGCGAACCTTCCGCGCCCCGGACCGGAGGTCGCCGTGCTGGTCGAAGCGGGGACGCCGGCGGGCGGCCTCGAACCCGTCCTGCTGGTGGCGGGGCGCGACGGGGCCCTCGGGGCGTACTCGCGGCTCGACGCGGCGTCCGGGGCGGAGCTGCTTCCGGTGCGCTCGGGCGGACGGCTGTTCTGGGAGTGCCCGCGGTGGGGTTCGCGGTACGACTGGGAGCTGTCGCGGGTGCTGCGCGGCCCTTCGGACCGGTTGCCGCGGCGCTACGGGCTGTCCGAGGGCCCGGAGTCGCTGCAGGTGGTGGGTCGCAGTGGCGACGCCCCGGTCGAAAGTTCTCCTTAACCCGGCGCCCTGCGCCCTTGTAATCCCCCGGGGAATGATGCAGAACCGCACGCGAGGGCGACGCGGGCGCACCCGGGCACCGGGCGCCGGCGGGCCGCGACAGGGGCGCCGCGCATGAAGACTTCGTACTCTCCCGACACGATCGCGAAGGTGTCCAAGGCTCTCGATCCGCAAGACGTGATCGAGTTCGTGGACTACCGGCCGGAGATGATGCAGCGCGCCGGCACCACGATCCGCTGCGCCTGCCCGGCCCACAAGGAGGAGGGCTCCACGCGCTCCCTCGAAGTCGACCTCGCCACGAAGGCCTGCAAGTGCGAGGAGGCGGGATGCCCCGCGTCCTTCGGCTGCGACCTGGTGACGCTCTATGCGCTCGCCACCGGCAAGAGCTTCGACACGGCGTTGGAGACCCTCGCCGAGGAATTCGGCATCCACATCGCCAAGGGCGACTCGAAGGAGTCCGTGGACGACCTTCGGAAGGTCGCCATGGAGGCGCTCGGGCGCGCCCAGTCGGACGACCGCAACCGTGTGTCGCACCTGGACGACGCGGAGCGCAGCCTGCGCAAGCTGCAGGCGCTCAACCCGGACGACCCCGAGATCCTCGCCGGCCTTTTCGAGGTCGAAAAGGACCGCGCCAACCTTCTCGAACTCGGCAACGTGACCGAGAAGCTCTACGCGCAGCTCACGGTCCGGGGCGACGCGGAGCGCGCGTCGCGCTACTTCGCCGAGTACCTCGAGGCGAACCCGTTCGACGTTCGGCTGCGGCGCAAGGTGGCGGAGCTGTTCCTCCAGCAGGGCCGCCGCGAGGAGGCGGTGCAGCTCCTGATGGCCGCCTGCGACAGCGCGGAGCAGGCGCAGCAGTACGACGCCGCCCTCGAGATGTACCACCGCATCGAGACGGTCGGCGGCGACGTCGTGGATGTGCACCCGATGATCGTGCAGCTCCTCACGCAGCTCGGCCGCAAGCAGGACGCCGCGAAGCAGATCGTCCGGCGCGCCGCGAAGCTCCGCGACGGCGGCAACCTCGTCGGGGCGGCGGAGACGCTCCTGGAGGTCCTAGAGCTGGAGCCGCCCAACACGGTGGTGCGCCTCGAGGCGATCAAGCTGCTGGCGGCCTCCGGGCTCTCGGAGGAGTCGACGCAGCGGTGCCTTGCGCTGGCGGACGAGATGCTCGAGCGCAACGACCCGCGGCGCTACCTGGAGGTGCTCCGTCTGCTCGCGCAGAAGCTACCGGACCACATCGGCCTGCTCGAGCGGCTCACCTTCGCGGAGCGCCAGCACGGCGAGCTGCGCCGGGCCGCCGAACTGGAGATGCGACTCGCGTTCCTCTACGAGGAGGCCGGCATCTACGAGAAGGCTCTCCTCCTCCTGGACAGCCTCCTCTCCGAGTTCCCGCAAAGCGTCGAAATCATGCGCCTGGTCTTCACGCTCCACGTGAAGGAGGGGGACGAGGAGGCCGCGCAGGTGATGCTCGAGCGCGCCTTGGCGACCGCGCGGGAGCTAGGGAACGACGACGCGGAGTTCTCGGTGCTCGAGAAGGCGGCGGAGCTGCTCCCGGAGAGCGCGGAGAACGCGGCGGAGCTGTTCGACTTCCTCCGCGCGAAGGGCGGCCCGGAGCGGCTGGCGCAGACCGTGCACGCCCACATCGAGCGCTTCCGCAAGGCGGAGAACATGCCGGGCCTCCTCGGCGCGCTGGAGACGGCGGGACGCCTCGAACCGCGGGAGCCGCGGCACGACCTGGAGCTCGCGGACCTCCGCACCGCCTTCGGCGACCCGGAGGGAGCCGCCGCCGCGCGGCTACACGGCGTCGAGAAGCTGCTCGCGCTCGACCGGGTCGACATGGCGGAGGCGCAGCTCGCGGCGGTGCTGGAGGAGAACCCCTCGCACCTCGCCGCGCTCCGGCTGCGCGCCCAGCTCCTCGACCGGCAGGGCAAGCGCGCGGAGGCGCGCGCGGTGCTGCTTCGCCTCGTGGACGCGCTGATCGCCGGAAAGTCCTTCGATGAGGCGCAGGAGGTCCTGGCCCGCGTGACCGAGTCGGGGGGGAGCGACCTGGCCACGCTGCAGCGCGTGATCGACCTGGCGTCCGAGCGCGAGGACGAGGAGACCTACTGCAAGCACGCGCGCATGATCGTGGAGATCCACAAGACGGCGGGCGACGCGGAGGCCGCGCTCAAGCAGGGCGAGCTGATCCTCACGCTCCGCCCGGAGGATCCCCCGACGCTCAAGCTTCTCGCCGAGGTGCACGCCAAGGCCGGGGACGCGCAGCGGTCGGCGGACGCGCTGCGGCGACGCGCCTTCGCCCTGCGCCGTGGAACGGACCGCGACGAGGAGCGCCGCGCCATCGAAGCGCTCCTCGCGCAGGCGCCCAAGGACCGCGAGGCGCTCGAGCGGCTCACCGCGCTGCTCTACGAGGCGGGCGACACGGCCGCGGCGTCGAAGCGGCTCGACGAACTGGCCGCCGCGTCCTCCGAATCCGACCTGGAGAATTCGCTCCGCGACCTCGTGATCCGCCACCAGGACGATGTGGCGCTCCACGCCCGCCTCATCGCCGTCCTCCGGAAGGGCGGCGACCGCTCGTCGCTGGCGACCGCGCTGCTGTCGCTGGTGCAGGTGCACGAGCGCGCGGAGCGCTGGCGGGAGGCCCTCGCGCTCTACCGCGACGTGCTGCAGGTGTCGCCCGACAGCGTGGTGGCCCGCATGTCGATGGTCGAATGCCTCAAGCGCATCGGCGACCGCACCGGAGCCATCGACGCGCTGGTGGGCCTCGCGGAGCTGCACGCGCGGCAGGGCAACCTCGAAGAGGCCTCGGCCCGCTTCGACGACGCGATCCGGCAGGAGGTGCTGCTGGAGCGCACCTACCGGGCGAAGGCGCAGATGCTGCGCAACGCCGGCCGCGCGGAGGCCGCCGGCGACGCGTTCATGCAGTACGCCGAGGCGCTCCTCGCCGCAGACCGCCGCGCCGACGCCGTGAAGGCGATGCGCAACGCGGTCGAGATGGACCCCACCAACCGCGAGCTCCGGTCGCGGCTCGTCACCGCGCTCACGGAGAGCGGCAACGCGGGCGAGGCGGTGAAGGAGCTGTCGAACATGGCCGACGCTCTCTTCCGCGAGGGCGACTCCGAGTCGGGCATCTCGCTGCTGCAGGAGGCGGCCACGCTCGATCCCAACGACGTCCCGCTGCGGCGCAAGCTAGTGGACCGTCTGAAGAAGTCGGGGCGGGCGGAGGAGGCGGCGGAGGAGCTGCTGCCGATCGCGGAGGCGTACCTGGAGCGTTCGGAGGCGAACGAGGCGCTGAAGGCGCTGGACGAGCTGCTGGCGATCCAGCCGGACAACCTGCGGGCGCGGCGCCTCCGGGCGGAAACCTACATGGCGCGCGGCGACGACAAGCTCGCGCTCGCCGAGTTCCGCCAAATGACGCCGTTCCTCGACCGCGTGGGGGCGGGCGCGGCGGAGCTGCTGCCGCCGGCGCTCGAGATCATGCCGGAGTACACCTTCGAGAGCTTCGTCGTGGGCACGCGCAACAACTTCGCGCACGCCACCATGCGGGCCGTCGCCAAGTCCCCCGGCACCGCTTACAACCCCGTGTTCCTCTACTCCGACGTCGGCCTCGGCAAGACGCACCTGCTGCACGCGGCGGCGAACGCGATCCTCGAGACGAACCCGCGCGCGCGGATCACCTACACCAACGTAGAGGATTTCACCGCGGAGCTGGTCGCGGCGATCGAGTCGAACACCGTCGCCGCCTTCCGCGCGAAGCACAAGAACGTGGACCTGCTGCTACTGGACGACGTGCAGTTCCTCTCCGGCAAGGAGCGCAGCCAGGAGGAGCTGTTCCACATTTTCAACACGCTCTTCCAGGCGAAGCGCCAGATCGTGGTCACCTCGGACCGCCCGCCGAAGGACCTGACGCACCTCGAGAAGCGGCTGAAGTCGCGCTTCGGCGCCGGCGTCGTGGTGGACATCCAGTCGCCGGACCAGGAGACCCGCATCGCGATCCTGCACCGCGAGCTGCAGACGAAGCATTCCGAGCTGAGGATGCCGTCGGAGCTGGTGCGCCTGCTCTCGAAGCGCATCGAGTCGAACGTCCGCGAGCTGAAGGGCGCCCTGAACCAGATCGCGCTGGCGCACTCGCTCGGCGGGCAGGCGCTGACGGAGGAACTCGTCAACCAGACGGTGGACCGCCTCTTCGAGGCGCAGGCCACCTGAGCGGGCGGAGGCGCCACGGTGGAGGTCCGCGACCTGCTGGAGCTCTTCATCGGCACGGTGCTCCTCGCCGCGCTGTTCCTCTCCTATGGCGCCTACCGGAAGCTGCGCGGCGCGCGTCCGAAATCCGACCAGCTCATGTTCAACCTCGGGATGACGGCGGAGGAGCTGGAGAAGCTGGTGGCGAGCGGCGGGCTCACGGACGAGGAGCGGCAGGCGATCCTCGCGCGCCGCAAGGAGCGCTTGAAGGCGGCGGTCGCCGCGCCCGCGGCGATGCCCCCGAGGGCCGGGGAGCCTCCGGACGCGCCGCCGCGCGAGAAGCTCGGGTACCCGCAATCGAAGCGCGGCGTCGATGCGCTGCCCGCGGAACTGCGTCCGCTGGCGAAGCTGGATCCCATGCAGCTCGAGGACCTGCGTTCCGCCGGGATGGTGTCGAAGGCGGAGCTGGAGCTGGTCGAACGCGCGAAGGCGGGGCAGTTGTGAGGCGGCTCTTGATGGCCGGGGCGCTGGCGCTGCTCGCCGCCGCGTCGCCGGCGCAGCTTCCGCTGGAGACGCCGGAGCAGTCGCTGGACCGCCTGACGGCGCGTTCGCTGCGCGCGGCGATCGACGGCGACGCGGAGGCGGCGCGGCGGACCGCGCTGGAGGTGGTCGCGAGCGAGTCGATCTTCCGGGACCGCGGGTTCGATGTGCGGCGCGTGAGCGGCAGCGCGGCGGCGCTCGCCTCGGTGATGCGGGCTCCCACGCTGCGCCAGCTCGACGCCGACCTCGAGGACTTCCCCCGCACGGAGACGGTTCGCGTGCTGCGGCGCCAGCTGCGCACGGTGGAGCCGCGGCAGCGCTTCCTGGAAGCGCAGGGCGACCGGCGCTACGAGCGCTTCCGCCGCATCTACAACGGCGTGGTGACGCCTCTGGCGAACGTGCTCGCGGGGCAGTTCCTCGATCTGCTGGCGCTGCCCCTGGAGGGCGCGGAGGCGCTGGTGGTCGGCCAGCCCTACGCGACGCCGGAGGAGCGGCGCGAGCTGCACCGCGCGCGGGAAGCGCTGACCCGGATGGAGTCCGGCGACCGGGTCGCGGCGCGGGCGGAGCAGGCGGTGGAGCGGTTGGAGGAGCGGCGCGCGCGGCTGGCGCGGCTACAGGCGCGGCACAACGCGGCGCTCGCGCTGGAAGCGGACGACCCCCGCGCGGCGGCATGGTGGTACGAAAGAGAGCAGCTGCTCGCGGGCGAGGCGGAGCCCTTCCGCGGAGCGCACCGGGAGGTGCTGGCGGACCTCCGCGGCGCCGCGGCCGCGCGCGAGCTGTCCCTCGAGGTGGCCGACGGCGAGCGCGCGCTCGCGGAGCCGCTGCTGCAGGAGGAGGTGGGAAGCCTCCTGCGCACCGTCCTCGCGGATCCAACCGCGCCGGACCTGGTGATCCAGACCCGTTCGCTCGACCGCAACGAACCGGGGTCGGGGCTGTCGGAGACCTTCGCGGCGGTGGAGGCGATGGTCGCGATGCGGAACGGCCAGGACGCCTACGCGCGGGCGCAGCTCGAGTCGATCGCCGGACGCCCGGGCCTCTGGGGGCGCGCCGCGGAGAGCCTCCGCGACCGCACCAGCTTTTATCCCGCGGAGGCGGTCGACCGCGCGCGCGCCGCTTCCCGCGCGGGATTCTGGTCCTTCATCCGCACCGGCAACGTGCCGATCCAGGATCCTGGCGCGGCGCTGCCGGAGGAGGCGCGCCTCGACCGCCGCCGGTGGGTGGACGGCGTCCGGTCCTTCTTCGTGCTCGATATGGTTTCGCGGCTGCTCCTGTCGCCGCTGCTCCCGCCGCCGCCGGCGCAGGAGCTGGCGGACGCGATCAACGAGGCGCCCGCATGGTGGCTGGAGACGGACGAGGGGCGCCGGGCGCAGCGGCGCGCCGCGGGCACGCTGGCGGAGCGGCGCCGCTTCGACGACGCGAAGGCGCTCTACCTCGCGGCGGGGGAGCCGGTGGCGGCGGTGCGCATGGACCGGCGCGCCGCGCGGGCCCTCGAACGCCGCGCGGAGGACGCCCCGACCCCGCAGCGCCGCGCGGAGCTGTACCGCCGGCTCCTCGCCGCGCACCCCGACTACGTCCGCCGCGACCGCGCGGAGGCCGCGCTCGCGCGCGCGGAGATCGACGCGGACGCGGTGCTCGCCGTGCCGCGGGACCTGCTGCTCGCGGATCCCGCCTACGCGTTCGAGCGCGGTCTCAACATCCCGCGGGAGCTCCTCGACGGCTCGAAGGCGAACGGCGAGATCGACCGCGACGGCGTCCGGATCCTCCGCGGCGGCGGGATGTCGTACCGCGACCGCGGCACGGGCGTGCTGATGGAGCTCCCGCTGGCGCCGGAGCAGGCGGCCTACGGCGTGGCGCTGGCCGCGCCCGCGCTCCGCGCCGCCCAGGTGGGCGAGGAGGCGCGCAAGCCGCTGCCGCGCCGGCGCATCCCGCTCGCGGTCGAGGGCGGAGCCGTTCCCGGGTTCGACTTCGGTCCCGGCCTCGTGCCGCTCAAGCCCGACCCGGAGCTGCGCCGCCTCTATGAATAAGCAACGCTGGCGCGCCGCCAAGTTCTGGCTACTCGAACGCATCGTCCTCCCGGTGGCGGTGGTTCCGATCAAGCTTTGGGTGCGGAGCTGGCCCCGGAAGCACGGCCCGCCGGAGGAGCTGCGCGTCTACGGCGCGACGCCGAACATGGTGATCGCGACGTACCACGGGATGCTGCTGCATCTGCTGCGGTTCGCGCCGCTGATCGAGGACCACGGGCGGCGGCTGGTGGTGATGACGAGCCCGAGCAAGGACGGCAAGCTGCTCGCGCGGCTACTGGGGCTGCTCGGCGTGGACCACGTCGAAGGTTCCAGCCGCAGCCGCAGCGTGGCCGGTTCGATCGAGTTCGTGAAGGCGGTGCGGGGCGGAAAGATCGGGCTGATCGCCGTGGACGGCCCGCGCGGCCCGGTCGCGGTGGCGAAGCCCGGCATCGTGCGCCTCGCCGCGCAGGTGCCGGGGCCGATCCTGCTTGTCGCGACCACCGGCGGGCCCGGCATCCGGTTCCGCTCCTGGGACCGCGCTCACCTGCCCTGGCCGTTCGCTGGCGTGGAGATGGCCACGGAGTTGTTCGAGCGCGCGGAGGACGAGCCGGACGACGCGGCGCTGGCCCGGATGCAGGCTCGGCTCTTCGCGCTGTCGCGCCGCATCGCGAGCCCGGTGCTCCCGCCGGAGGAGCCCGCGCCATGACGCTGCGCATCATCGGCGGCTGCCGCCGCGGCGCGCACCTGCACTCCCCGCCGGGAATGGACACCCGCCCGCTGCGCGACCGCGTGCGCGAGTCGCTCTTCAACATCCTGGCGCCGCGGCTCAGCGGCGCGGTGGTGCTCGACGCGTTCGCGGGAAGCGGCGCCGTGGGCCTCGAAGCGGTCAGCCGCGGCGCCGCGCACGCGGTGCTGGTGGACTCCGGCGCGGATGCCGCCGAGACGATCCGCCGCAACATCGCGAAGCTGCGTTTCGAGGACCGCGCGGCGGTCCTGCGCGGCGCGGTGCCGGAGGCGCTTGCGAAGCTTCCGCGCACGCCGGGCGCGTTCGACCTGCTGTTCCTGATGCCGCCCTACCACAGCGCGCTTTCGGACCCCGTGCTCGCCAGCGCGCACCTCGCCCCGCGCCTCGCGGCGACCGCGCTGGCGGTCGTGGAAGTGCACCGCGACGAACCCGACCCGAACGTCGACCCCGCAACGTGGGTGCTCGAGGACGAACGCGCCTACGGGGTGACTCGGCTGCGGTTCTATAGGCGGCAAGCTGCCACCTCCACCACGCCTTAGGTGCTTGCCCGGGCGCGGGAAGTCCGCTAGTAAACCGTTCAAGCAGCACGAGACGGGCGCCTGCGCGGCGTCCCCACGGAAAGGCACGCCATGATCCGAATCGGCTCCGCACAGGGTTTCTGGGGCGACTGGCCGCAGGCGCCGGGGCTGCAGCTCCGCGGGGGTCCGCTCGATTTCCTGATCTTCGACTATCTGGCCGAAGTGACGATGAGCATCCTCGAGAAGCAGCGGCGCCGCGATCCCGCGCTGGGGTATGCGACGGACTTCGTGGCGACGATGCGCGAGCTGCTGCCGGAGCTGCTGGACCGAAAGGTGCGCGTGGTGTCGTCGGCGGGGGGTGTGAACCCGCGGGCGTGCGCGGAGGCGGTGCTGGCGGCGGCGCGCGAGGTGGCGCCGGGGCGTCCGCTCAAGGTGGCGGTGGTGCGCGGCGATTCGATCCTGGACCGGATCGGCGACTTCAAGCTGAAGGCGCTGGATCCTTCGGCGCCGCGGCTGGACGAGGTGAGGGACCGGCTGCTGAGCGCGAACGTGTACTTCGGCGCCGAGCCGGTGGCGGAGGCGCTCCGCATGGGGGCCGACATCGTGATCACGGGCCGCGTGACGGACACGGCGCTGGTGCTGGGGCCGCTGCTGGCGAGCTTCGACGTATCGCGGGACGACCACGACGCGCTGGCGCTGGGCGTCGTCGCGGGGCACATCCTCGAATGCGGCGCTCAGTCCTCCGGCGGCAACTTCCTCGGGCGCTTCCTCGAGGTGGAGGAGATGGTCAAGATCGGCTTCCCGATCGCGGAGTTCGCCGACCCGCACACGCTGGCGATCACGAAGCATCCGGGCCTCGGCGGCTGCGTGACGCGGCAGACGGTTTCCGAGCAGCTCCTTTACGAAATCGGCGATCCGAAGGAATACCTCACGCCGGACGTGTCGGTGGACTTCACCTCGATCCGGCTGGAGGAAACGGGGCCGGACCGGGTGCGTGTGCATGGCGTGCAGGGCGGTCCGCCGCCGCCGATGCTGAAGGTGTCGTGCGCCTACGCGGACGGCTATGCGCTGTCGGGCACGCTGGTGTACACTTGGCCGGAGGCGGTGAAGAAGGCGCGCACGGCGGGCGAGTTGATCCGGCGGCGCGGCGAAACGCTCGGGCTGCGCTTCGACGATTTCCGCGTCGAGACCATCGGCTTCTACGCGTGCCACGAGGGCATGGTGGGGCCGCCGGCGGAGTCGAGCGAAGTGATGCTGCGCGTCGCCGTCCGCAGCCAGAGCCGCGAGGACCTGGACCGGTTGGGGCGCGAGCTGGTGCCGCTGGTGCTGACGGGTCCGCCGGGGGCGACGGGTTTCGCCGGCGGGCGTCCGCGGGCGCACGAGGTGCTCGCCTATTGGCCCGGACTGATCGCCCGCGACGCCGTCGCGCCGGTGGTCGAACTCCTCACCTCCGACACGAAGAGCGAGGCCTGAACGCGCCATGTCCCGACGCATCGCACTGCTAGCACTGGCCCACGGCCGATCCGGCGACAAGGGGGACGCGGTCAACATCGGCGTGATCGCCCGCGACCCGCGCTGGTACGAGTTCCTCCGCTCGGAGCTGGACACCTACAAGGTCGCGCGCTTCCTGCGCCACATGGCGGACGGCCCGGTGACGCGCTACGAACTGCCCAACCTGCACGCGCTGAACTTCCTGGTGGACGGCGCGCTGGCGGGGGGCGGGTCCGTGGGGTTGAAGATCGACGCCCAGGGGAAGACCTACGCGCACGCGCTGCTGCGCTATCCGGTGGACGTGCCGAACGACCTGTTCGCGGAGATCGAGGAGCACTTCGGCGGCGACATTCCTCGCGAGTGCTTCTACTACGCCACGCAGCCCGTGGTGAAGGGCGAGGAGCTGGTGCTGTCGGAGGAGGACGACCGCGTGCGGTCGATCCGGCTGAACCGCCCCGCGCTGCGTAACGCGCTCACGGTGCCGATGATGCAGGAGGTGGACCGCCTGGTGCGGCAGGCGACCGGGATGCCCGGCGCGCGCGACAAGGTGGTGGTGCTTTCGGGCGAGGGGCCCTCGTTCTGCGCGGGGATGGACCTGAAGGCGCTTCGGGCGCTCAAGCGCGACTACGTGGCGTATCGGGGCGTGGCCGAGTCGCTGTACGCGATGCTGGCGGCGCTGATCGAGTCGCCGCTGCCGGTGGTCTGCGCGGTGAAGGGCGACGCGATGGGCGGGGGCGCGGCGCTGATGCTGGCCAGCGACATCGTAGTGGCCAACGAGTCCGCGCGGATCGCCATGCCGGAGACGCGGATTGGCTTCATCCCGGCGATGGTGTCGGTGCTGGCGATGCGGCGCATGCCGCCCTCCGCCGCGCGCGAGCTTCTCATCAGCGGACGTTCGATCAGCGCGCGGGACGCGCACTCGCTTGGCATCGTGCACCACTTGGTGGACGGCGACCCGGTGGCGTACGCGACGGTGCTGGCGCAGCGGCTGGTGGCGGAGAACTCGCACGACGCCATGGCGCGCACGAAGGACCTGCTGCGCATCACATCGGAGGCGACGCTGCTGAACGACCTGCGGCTGACCATCGGCTTCTTCGCCGGCGCCGCCACCCGCGCCAGCTTCGACTCAGGTATGGAAGCATTCGCGAAGAAGCAGGCGCTGGATTGGTCGCATGACCTGAGGGAGTAGCGGGGGAGCGGGCACCGCGTCGGGCTTACCAGTAAGTGGAGTTTCGATACAGCCGGACTGCGATTTGCGAAGTCCGACGTGTGATTCTCATTCACGAGACGGTGAGTTTGGCACGGGCCCCGCGCGAATGAAGCCTGCAAGGTTGCGCAAGAGCAGCCCCGCCGCGCGGACCTTCTACTTCTTGGGGTCCTTGTCGCGAAAGGCGCGGATCACGTCGCAGCTCGTACCCGGGATTCCGAAGCGTTCGCGGAGGCGCGCCGCCAGCAACACGAAGGGCTCCCACAGACACTCGACGCGCTCGTGCTCGCGCCCGCGGAGCCACGTGGCGGCGGCATCGACGATGGTCTGCTCCTCGAAGAGGCTCGGCACATGCACGTAGCCGGAAAGGTAGCCGAGCACACGGCCCGGGAGCTGGTTCTCCGGCACGTCGGCAGTGGCTGGCGTAGAGTTCGGCGACACCATCAGCACGCGCTTGGTCGGATGGGCCTTCGTGCGGAGTGCGCCCATGCCACGGATGGCAGGCGCGCACCTTCAAGCCGCGTCGCGCGGAGGCGGGAGGAGGGCGGGGCGGTTATGGGTTCACTACGAGCCTGAAGCCGTTCTTGGGCGCGCTGGCGGTGGGCGAGAAGACGCTTCTCGCCCCCGGCTCGCACTCCTCGGGCGAGGAGCCAAAGTGCCCGCCGCGGAAAATCTGTGGGATCTCGCTTGGGGATATCGGACGATCATCTCCCCGTTCCAACGCTTCGAACCCATCGCGGCACAGCTCCTGCACGTTTCCGTGCATGTCGTGCAGGCCCCAGGTGTTGGCTTCCTTCAGCCCAACCTCGCGCGTGCCCTCGTTGATGGGCAGTCCACACCAGCCGACCCGGGCCAAGTCCGCCTCCGAGTCGCCGGAGTGGAACCTCGTCGCCGTCCCCGCTCGGCAGGCGTACTCCCACTGCGCCTCGGTGGGGAGGTGGATGGTTTGCACACCGGTCTGGCGGCGCACCGCGGCGAGGTATCCGCCGGGCGGCCAGACGTCCCCGAGGGACACCGTGTCAACCGGGCGGCGGGCACCTTCGTAGTTCGAATCTCCGCTCCACGGCCCCATCACCGCGCGCCACTGGGCTTGCGTCACCTCGGTCTCCGACATCCAGAAGCCGCTAACGGATGCCGCTTCCGTCGCGATCTCGCCGGGAGGACACCATCGCCATGCCATGGGGACTCCGCCCGCCAGTTCCACGACCACGCGTTCTCCGGGCTCGGATCCGGGGCGCCCCAACTTCGAGGACCACTGCTCACGCATGCGGAGCCGCTCCTCGCGCTTCGCCGCGCCGAGGTCCGCCACTTCCCCGCTCAGTACGTTCACGAGGTACTCTGCATCGAACTCCTCCTCGATGCGGATCTTGAATCCCGTCTCGTGTCCCGGTATCGAAACCTGGGCGTCGTAATCCCCGACGGGGATCGCCCGGATGCGCCAATCCGGGCGCTTCTTGCCGCCGGTCACTTTGGTGCCGACCCCGAGCTTTGGAATCGAGATGTCGGCGTCGTTCGGAATTGTCCGGATCAGCAAGCTCCCCGTCTGCGCTTGGAGGGTTCTTCCAAGCACCTCCCCTTCCTGACTCACTGTGATATCGGGAGTGAAGACATTCGCATTGATGACTGCGACCTCGTCGGCGCGCACTTCAGCGAAGAACGACTGGGGATGGAGCCCCTCCTTCATCAGTCGGACCTCGTGCCTGCCAGGGGGGATGTCCGCAATGACCAATCCGAACCCGCCCTGGGGGGTCATCCCCTTCGCTTGGCCGTTGAGGAGCACCTCCAGCCCGGGGGCACCCGTGACCACCAGGTAGCCTGCTTCGGCCGGCTCGCCGGCAATGCCGGAAGCCGTCAACACTCCTGCCGCAAGTGCGGCCGCCGCGATGCCCAGCAGGCGCCGAATGGAACCTTGGTGCTTCGTCATCGGTATCTTCCCTTTGGCCGTCCATCGAGTTGAACCCCATCCCGGCACTCGATCCGGGACGCTGTTCATCGCCAACATGTGTTGCAGCATCGAATCGGCCCCGCAAGCCCCGTTCCCCCCCAGCGCTTCCCCTTGCGCCCCGCGCCCACATTCGCTTTTCCTTCTCCAAAGGGGGATGCGGCCATGGGGCGGACGGTGCCGACGTTCAACATGTCGCTCGAGCGCGAGGTGGCGGGGTGGCAGCCGTTCCGGCGGGCGTTGCGGGCGGAGGACCGGGCGGCGTTCGACCGGTTGTTTTCGCTCGCCCGGGCGCATATGGCGGAGTGCGCGGCGGCCGCGAGGCCGGTGCCGTTCGACGCGCTGGTGCTGTCGGTGCTGCTGGAGCAGCAGAAAGAGATCGAGCGGTTGCGGGCGCTGGTGGAGGGGGCCGGTCAGGGCGCGGCGGGGCCGGGGCCTTCGAGCAGCACGACGGCGACCGCCATGCCGCGGGAGTGCGACAGCGAGACGTGACAGCGGTCGGCGCCGCGGCGCGCGGCGAGTTCCGCGGCGACGCCGTGGAGCCGCAGGACCGGTTCGCCGCCGGGCAGGTTCTCGATCTCGATCTCGCGCCACTTCAAGTTGCCGGTGAAGCCGGTGCCGACGGCCTTGCTGAAGGCCTCCTTGGCGGCGAAGCGGGCGGCGTAATGGAGCGCGGGCGTGTGGCGCCCTTCGCAGTAGGCCTGCTCGCCGTCCGTGAAGAGGCGCGCCTTCATGCGTTCCGGATGGCGGCCCAGCGCTTCCGTGATGCGCTCCGCTTCGATCAGGTCCACACCCACGCCGACCACCATCAGGGCTTCTCCTCGAGGAGGCGCCCGATGAGTGCGAGGCGCCGCTCGACCAGTTCCTCCATTTGGGCGCCCCCGCGCAAGCGCCGGCAGCGGAGGAACGCGTCGCGGGCCTCGGGCAGGCGGTGGAGGCCGAGGAGCGCCTCGGCGAACTGGGCGCCGTGGGCGGCGTTGTCGGGATCGAGGCGGAGCGCCCACTCGGCGGCGGCGAGCGCCTCGGGGAAGCGGGCGGCGAGGTTCAGGTTCTCCGCCAGGAGAGCGAACGCGGAGGCGTCCGCGGGGTTGGCCTGGCACAGGGTGGCGGCGGCGGCGAGCGCGAGGGCCGGTTCGCCTTCCCAGCCGCCGCGGCGGGCCGCCTCTCGGAGCAGGAACGTGTTCGAGGGGAAGCGTTCGAGCGCGGAGCGGAGTTGCGCCGGCGAGGGGTTGTCGGTCGCGAGGCCGGCGGCTCCGGCGAGGAAGCGGCGCACCGCCGCGCGCGTCTCGCGCGAACCGTCCGGAACCAGGAAGAGCGGCTGTTCGCCCGCGGCCCAGGCGGCGACCGTGGGCGCGAGGCCGCGCTTGCCGCGGAGCGCGTCCGCCGCGAGCGCGGCGGGGTTCGCGAGTGCGTAGCCCCCCGCGGCGGCGTCGTCGCCCGCGAGGTCGATGCCGGGCGTCTCGGCGGGCCATAGGAGCGTCGCGTCGGCGCGTGCGCGGGCCTCGCGCACCACGAGTCCGGTGATGGCGAGGAACAGCGCGGGCGACTGGTCGCGGCCCAGCCGGGGCGCGCCGGCGAGCGCGGCGTCGAGCAGCTCGAGCGCGGGCAGCCCGCGCGCCTCCTGCGGCAGCGTCGCGCGGAACGCGGAATCGAGCGACGCGTCGAGCAGCGCTCCGAGCGAATCCATGAGCGCGGGCTCCGGCAGCGCGGCGAGGCGCCACTGCCGCGCCTGGCGCTCGACGAGTCCCGGCGGCGCCGCCTCCTCCAACGCGGCGTCGAGCAGCGGGACGATCCGCCCCCAGCGGTCGCGGAAGAACGCGTCGCGGGCGCCAAGTCCGTCGGTCGCGGCGGAGAGCGCGGCGGCGTCGGCGAGGAAGAGCGTGGCGGCGTCCTTGGCGGGGAACCCGGCGATGTACGCGACCTGGCCCTGCGATGCGCCGAGCGCGGCCACGGGCCACGCGCAAAGCGTCCGTTCGGGGCCGTCCGCGGCGAGATCGCGCCCCATCAGCGTTCCGGTGTCGACGCCGCGGCGCGGCTTGCGGATCCAGAACAGCGTGCTGCCGGTCGCGGCGGGGGAGAGGTCGATCCCGTCGAGCGTCCGCGTGAGCGGTTCGAGCACCCGTCCGTCCTCCACCTCGAGAAGCGGCGCGGGGTCGGGGTCGATCTGGTAGTCGAGCCGCAGGTGCGCCCACTGGAGGTCCGCCTCCGGCAGCGTGCCGAGCGCGGCGAAGCGCGCGGCGTCCCAGGCGGGCGACTCCTCGGCGAGCGTTTCGAGCGGCAGCAGCGTCGGGAGCACGTAGATGCGGCGCTCCGTCCCCGCCTGCCAGTCGATGATCTCGCGCTGGAGCAGCAGCGAATCCGCGGTTCGCCACGCCGCGACGCGGAGGTCGCGGTTGGGCGGGCTGTAGCGCGCGAGCGGCGCGAGATCCGCGGAGTCGAGCACGAGCACTTCCGGCGACTCGTTGCGGACCACCAGGACGCGGGCGCCGGAGGCGTCCGCGGCGAGCGTCGAGACGCGCCCGTCGAGTATGCGCTGGCCGGAGCGCGCCTCGATGAGGCCGTCCGCGCCGCCAAGGAGCACGCGCGCCGTGGCGCCGGGCATCGGCAGCACTTCGAACGGGCCCTGCGACGGGTCCAACGTCGCGATCGTTACCCCGATGGGCTGCGTTCGCGGAGCCGGCCAGTCGGCTGGCGGCGCGGGGAGCGGTGCCAAGTCGTCCGGAAGCGGCACGCGCCGGTACACAAGCTCACCGTCGCGCAGCAAGGCGACCGAATCGGTCGTCAGCGCCTCGCCGCGGGCGACCAGGTCCGCCACCCCGGCCGGCTCGCCGGGCGCGCCAAGGGCGGAGGCGGATAGCCAGGCGGCGGCGAGGGCGTGCTTAGTACGGCGGCTTGCCGTCTTCCTCGTCGTCGTCGTCGTCACCGGCCAGCCCATCCTCGAAAACCTCGTCGTCCTCTTGGTCCTCTTCCGTCAGCTCCGCGCCGAGCCCTTCGAGGAATCGGCGCATCTCCTCCTCCGGCGACACCTCGCGGACGGCCCCCTTCACGCGCTGGTCCGTGCCGCCCGACTCGACGAACTCGAGACCCTCCTCGCCGAGGATCGCCTCGACCGCTTCGAGCAGGAAACCCTCCGGCGCGCCTTCCTTGAGGCGCCCCATCTTGAGCGCGTAGCGGACGATGTGGACGCCGTCGCGGCTGGTGAAGGGCAGGTTGCGGCGATGGGCCTTCTGGAGGAAGTCCGTGACGTACTCGAGCAGCGAGTCCGGCGCGAGCGGCACCGCGAAGTGCAGGATCTCCAGCTCCTCCTGGCGCGACGGGAAGCCCACCTCGATGATCGGCTTCAGGCGCGACTGGATGTACTCGGGCACGTCGTAGGTCGACGTGTCCTCGTTCATGGTGACGCAAATCCGGAAGTCCGGCGCGGCGGGGATCTTGATGCCGGCGACGATGGACTCGACGTAGCGGCGGGCGTCAAGCAGCGGCGCCAGCGACGCCCAGCTCTTTTCGCCCATGCGGTTCGCTTCGTCCAGGATGCAGACCCCTCCGACGATCATCGCGGTCACCAGGCCGCTGGCGTGGTACGCGACGCGCCCCTCCGCGTTGAGCACCGGCGTCACGAGTAGGTCCTCGGGCCGGGTGTCCATGGTGCACTGCACGATGAAGACCGGGCGGCCGAGCTGGCGCGCGACGGAGTAGCCGAGCGTGGTCTTGCCGACGCCGGGCTTGCCGACAACGCGCGGGTTGAGCGGCACATCGCCCTCGCCGATCACCAGCCACGAAGCAAGGAGCTGTTCGAGCACCTCGCGCGAGCCGATCCAGCGCAGCGGTAGCGAATCCTCCACCGCGAGCGTGAGTTCGACGCCTTCAATCGTGTGTTTGCGGGTCATGCGGGCCTCCGGACCGGATCAGTCCGGGGCAAGGGCACCACGGCGGGCGCGGGGTGGCAAGGGAGCGCTTGCCCGGCGATCAGCGCAGGGCGCGCTCGAACACCTCGAAGCAGCGGTAGCCGAACTCGCGGGCGGCTCGCTGCTGGTCGGGGTAGCCGAACGCGTCCTCCCAGCCTTCCTGCCCGGCGCGCGCCAAGCGCAGTCCCAGACGAAGCGGAAGGAAACCGCGCCGGGGTTGACGACGAGCTTCCCGTTCCAACCCCGACGGCAGTGGATCGAGCTGAAAGGAGCATCGAGATCGCCCACTTGAAGAGTCGACAGATCCAACGAAAAAAACCTTGACGGGGGGGGGGAGGGGCACGATGCCCTTAGAAAGGACAAGCTTATGTGTGCAGCCAACCTCAACCCTCTCCGGGTGCTTCTGGCCGCTACGGCGCTTCTTGCCCTCGCCGGCGCTGGAGTCCCCGACACTCCGTACTACGAAGGGGCGAAGTGTAACGGGGTAAACCCTTGTGTCCCTAGTTCACAGCCCTGTAATTGTTATGAAGCAAGTACCGGTTCTTGCGGCTCGACCCAGCCGACAGCATGTAGCCCTTTCACCGGAAATGTGACCAGTGGCATCGGTGCGAATTGCGGGAGTACCACGTTGGATTTGGCTTGTCAGTCATACACGTCGCCAACGGAGTTCCCTTGCCTATACGCAGCCAACTGTAGGCGGCGGAAGGATCAAAATGGTGTTTACTACTGCGTACTGACGCCAACCACTACTCCCATAGCATGGGCTACAAATGTGTGTATAACTCTACTTCCTTCAGGAGGAGGACTCGAGTGATGCCTAACCCGCGTGTCAACAACTACTTGGCGATTGCGAGTGCCGCGATCCTGCTTCGTGGAGCCACTCTGGTGGCGCAACCATCTCCGACACCGTCCGCGACAGACGTAGTAGCCCTGACAGTACGTGAGACTAGCACCAAGTACAGCGTTGTGATTCGCGACTACTCTGCCGGCACTTTGGTTTCCGAAGCGTCTGGGGAGGTCTGTGTTCGATTGGCAGGAGTTCACTCTGCGGTTCTCTTCCAATATCACTTACCAGGCAGCAGCACGGAGTCGCTGAGGCGGCTTGGGCCCACACTAGCATGGTTCTACGAATCGGGCGTTTTGGTCGGTGCCTTCGATGGCACACGCGTCGTACACCCAGATTCCTCGCCTTCGCACCCGCTTCCTTTCATTCCGATCATCGAAACGGATTTGCGTCAAAGTCGGGGGCCGGATGGATCGATTCGAACTGCCCAGCAAACTGAACGCTTCATCGAAGAGTCGGTTCGAGGGCAACTGTCCGAGGTGGTAGCGGATACACCGCTTCTTTACGATGTTCGCGGACGGACTGTCGTTAGCTTTGGAAATGGCTTTTCTACTTTTGGCGGCATTCGCTCAGAGTTTGAGGACGGGAGCGGACTCCTAAAGCGCCAGGTTGGGTACACGGTTGTGACGACGCCGAGCGGATCGACAGTAGAATTTCCAGACCACACACTTGAGATCGAGCGCGAGGACGGGTTCCTCACTTCACGCGCCATTTGCAGATTCTACGAGTCGCCCATGGAGTACCTTGGAATTAGCTTGGACAACGCGGGCGACGCAGAAGCGAGACGACTGCACACCCTCAGACCAGAATTTCTCATGGCGCAGGAGGCCGCTGTGGACATCAAGGGACTGCGTGACATCGACGACCTACCAGTCTCCCTAAGCCAATTTCAGGCGCTCGTGGATGGATAGGCGAAGTCGACCATAAATGATTTCAACTATAGATCCCCCCTGAGGCACCGCCTCGGGGGAGATCTTCTGTCCGGCCTTGAAAGGGACTCTCTTAGCCGACGGTCCGCTCGAAAACCTCGAAGCAGCGGTAGCCGAACTCGCGGGCGGCTCGCTGCTGGTCGGGGTAGCCGAACGCGTCCTCCCAGCCCTCCTGCCGAGCCCGCCAGGCGCAGTCCCAGACGAAGCGGAACTCGATCTCGCCCGGATTCACGACGGCCTTTCCACGGTAGTCGGAGCAGCCACTCTCGCCGTCGACCCGCACCGAGTCGATCGCCAGGCCCGGCGCGCGCTCAAGCAACCCCATGATCGCGCGCATTACCTTCACGGGAGGGTTGTGCCGACCGAACACGACCCGTTCGTTGGGGCGCTGGGTCTGGGCGAAGTGGACCACCGCCTCGCGGAACTCGCGGCTGGCCTTCGAGCTTTCGAGGAGCTCTTCAAGGGTGCCGATGCCGGGGAGGGCCTGCGGACGGGGCGAAAACAAGGACATTGCGGAGCTTTCGTGCGGAAGAGGTTGGCGCGGTCGGGCTTCCCGTTGCGGGTCCCACGCCATTGTAGGCAACGGCCTTGCCACTTTGGCAAGCGTGGTATAGTAACAAATGGTTTATTTACTATTGACGCGCCGACCCCTACTCGGTCACACCACCCCATCGCCACCAGGAGCACCGGCCATGACCGCCACTCCGGAACTCAACGTCATCCTCCTTCGCCTCGACGCGCACGACTCGCGGATCGAGCAGCTTGAACGGCGCGTCCGCCGGTTGTCCGCCCTGACGCCCCACGGACTGACGGTCGAGGACCACGCGCTCCCGGTCGAGGCGCCCCCGGTGGCGCCGTCCGCGCCGGTGCCCGCGCAGCCGGTCCCCGCGGACCCTGTGCCCGCTCCCGAGTGGACCCCGCCGCCGCCCCCGCTTCGCCCCGCCGCCGTCCCCGCCCCCGCGCTTGTGGCCGTGGCGGCCCCCGCGGAGCGGCCCGCCGCCGAGGCCTTCGAGCTCCGCCTCGCCACGCTGCTGCCCAAGGTCGGCGGCGCGCTGGTGGTGCTGGGGCTGGCGTTCCTCGCGGCGGTGGTGACGCCCCGGCTCGGGCCGCTGGGCAAGCTGGCGGGCGCCTACGCGCTTTGCGGCGCGCTCGTCGCGCTGGGGCGGGTGGTCCGGCGGCGGCACGAACTGGCGGGCCGGGCGACGGTGGCCACCGGCCTTGCGGTCGGCTTCTTCGCCTCCTACGCGGGGCACTTCGTCCAGGCGCTCGGCGTGCTGCCGCTCGGAGCGTCGCTGGTCGGCATGGCGGCGTTCTCCGCGGCGATCGTTTGGCTGGCGGAGCGCTGGCGTTCGGAGGCCACGGGCGTGTTCGGCTTCGCGCTGGCGCTGCTGGCGGTGCTGGCGTCGGCGCCGGCGGCGGGCATCTACGCGCCGGTCGGGGTGGTGGTGCTGGCGCTCGGCGCGGCGGCGCTCCTGCTGCGCAACGAGTGGCGCGCGCTCACGCTGCTTGCGCTCAGCGGCGCCTACGGCGCGTTGGGGCTGCTGCCGATGCTGGCGCCAGCGGTGCGCGATAGCGGACTCGGGCTCGCGGCGTGGTCGCTCGCGCTGGTGCACCTCGTGTTCGCGGCGGCGTTCCTCCGCTGGGGGCGCCGCTGGGTGGCGTTCGAGATGGCCGCGGAGGAAGCCCGCGGGCGCGAGGCGCTCCCCGAGGGACCCGTGGAAGGCGCCCCGTTCGGACGCGCCTTCGCGGTGCTGAACAGCGCGGGGCTGCTTGGCGTCGCGCTGTGGTACATGTCGGCGGCGGAGCTGTCCGCGCTGGAGCGCTCGCCCTGGTACATGGCGATCGCGCTCCTCGAGTGCGGCCGCATCGCGCTGCGCGTCCATCGCCGGGGCGGGCTGCTCGTGGTCCACGCGGCGTTCGCGCTGGGATTGGCGTCGGCGGCCGCGTCGGCCGGCTTGTCGAAGGGGGCTTCGGCGCCGGCGCTCGCCTCGCTCGCGCTGGGCGCGGTGCTGGCGGGATGGCTCGTTCGCGAGCTGCGCTGGCTGCGGTACCTCGCGGTGCCCGTCATGTTGATGGCGGGCTTCACCGCGCTGTCGATCCCCGGCGTGCCGACGCTTTCCGGCCAGGCGCTGCTGCTGCCGACAGCGGCGTTGCTGCTGGCGGCGGCGTGGCCGTGGGCGCGCACGCTCGGATCGCGCGCCGGAGGTGCGCCGGTTTCAATTGCGGGGCGGCTCTTGACCGCGGCGTCGATGCAGGTCGCGGGCCTCGCCGGTTCGGCGGTGCTCCTGCGCGGCATGTACGACGCCGCCTCCGTCTCGCAAGCCCCGCAGGAATGGCCGCTCGCGGCGTTCCTCGCGCTTGCGCTTCCGGCGGGTGCCGTCGCGTTGCGGGCGCGCGGCTGGGCGCTCGGGGCAATGTCTTGCGGGGCGGTGTTCTGCGTGGGCGTCGCCTGGGACTTCTCCACCTCCGCACCGGCGGGAGCGCTTGTCGGGATGCTCGCGGCGGTCACCGCGATGCTGGGGCTGTGGAGCCTTCTCGCCACCCGCGCCGAGAACACGCTTGAGCGGGTTGCGATCGTGCTCCTGCTGCTGCTCCCGGGGTTGCTGGCGTTCATCGCGCTCACGGAAATCTTCGAAGAGTCGGCTGGTGTGGTGGCACACCGCGGGCTGCTCTTCAGTGCCGCCGCCGCCGCGTTCGGCGCAGCGTGGCTGGGGGTCGAACGCGCGGCCCGCTGGTGGGCGAGGATGGACGGCCTCGAAGCGCCCCCCTCAACGGCGCCGGCGCTCCTCTGGCACGCCGGGTCCGCTGTCCTGCTCGCCGCGCTGGCCTTGGCGGGAGCGGTCGCCGACGCGCCCCGGACGCTGCTCGACGCGGCGGTGCTGGTTGCCGCCTTCGCGGTGGCGGCGGTTGCCGCGCCCCGGTTCTCCGCGCGCCATGGCGCGATGGCCGGAGCCGCCGCGGCGGGGGCTGCGGCGGTCACCGCGCTCGCGGCTGGCGTCTCCGCGCTGGGACCAACCGGCGCGGCGGTGCTGCCGTCGGCGATGCTGGCGGCGGCGGCGGTGGGCTACGGGCTCGTCGCCTCGCGCCGCGAGCTGGCGCTCACCGGCTCCGCCGTGCTGCTCGCGCAGACCTTCCTGCTGCCGTTCCTCCGGATCGACGCGACCGCTCCGCAAGCGCTCACGGTGGCGGCGCTGGGCCTTGTGGCGGGGGCGGCGCTCTTCGCCCGCGACGGCGCGCGCGGCGGCGACGACCGCGCGGCGCAGGGCCTCGGCGGGCTGCTCCTGCTGTTCGGCGGCGCGGCGGCGCTCTTCCTGCTCGGGCACCAGCCTTTCCTCCCGGGCTCGCTCGTGACGCTCGCCTGGGGCGCCCTCGCGGCGGGGCTGCTGGCCTCGGGCCTGCTGTTCCTGCGGAAGCCGCTCCGGCTCGCGGCGCTCGCGGTGTTCGCGTGCGCGGTCGCCCGCCTCCTGCTGGTGGACCTCGCGGGGCTCGACCTTCTGGCGAAGGGCGTCGCGGCGCTGGGCGTCGGGCTGCTGCTAGTGGGCGCGGGCGTCGGCTACGCCTACGCGGAGCGGAAGCTGCGCGAGGGCCTGCCGCCGCCGGAGTGAGCCGCTACTCGCTCCGCAGCGCCTCGATGGGATCGAGCCGCGACGCCTTGAAGGACGGGTAGAAGCCGAAGAAGAAGCCGACGCCGGCGGCGACCGTCACGCTGATGACGACCGCCTCCGGCGGCACGATGGTCGTCCAGCCGGCGTAGGCCGAAATCCCCCGCGCGAGGCCCGTCCCGAGCCCGATGCCGATCAGCCCGCCGAAGATGCTGATCAGCAGCGACTCGATGATGAACTGCGAGAGGATGTCGCGCTGCGTGGCGCCGAGCGCCCGGCGGATGCCGATCTCGCGCGTGCGCTGCGTGACGCTCGCCAGCATGATGTTCATGATGCCGATGCCGCCCACCAGCAGCGAGATCGCCGCGATGAACACCAGCACCTGCGAAAGGATGTTCTTCGTCTGCTGCTGCTGGCGGATCAGCTCCTCCGGCACCAGCACGCGGAAGGTGGCGACGTTGTTCTGGCGGCGCAGGAGGATCCGCTCCGCGAGCGCGGCGGACTCGCGCAGCGGCTGCGTCCCGTCCGACTTGAGGATGATTTCGTCGAGCTGTTCGTTCCGCGGGTCGTCGGTCCCCACGCGCCGCAGCGCCGAAGTGAGCGGCAGGAACACCGCGCGGTCCACGTCGATGGACTCGACCACGCTGCCGCCCTTCCGCGCCCGGGGCGCCAGGGTGCCGACCACCGCGAACGGGCGCCCGTCCACCAGCAGCGTCTGGCCGACGGGCTCGACCAGCGGGAACGCCGCGCGCCGCACCGCGTCGCCGATCACCACCACGCGCTTCGCCTCCTCCAGGTCCAGCGCCGCGAGGAACCTCCCCTGGTCCACCCGGTAGCCCACGATGTCGGGGAGCGCCTCGTTGGTGCCGTAGACCTCGGCGGTGATGGTGCGTCCCTCGGCGGCGACCGGCACGTCGATGATCTTCAGGGGCGCCGCGTGCGTGATGCCGGGAACCGCCGCGACGAGCGCGTCGGCGTCCACGCGGCGCAGCCCCCAGGGGGCCTGCCTCTGCGCGAGCGCCTCGTCCGCGCCCCGCAGCGTGGCCTTCTTGACCCGCACCGTGTTGGAGCCGAGCTCCGCGAGCTGCCGCGCCAGCTCCTCGCGCGCGCCGGCGCCGATCGCCGAGGTGCTGATCACCGCCGCGACGCCGAAGATCACGCCTAGCATCGTCAGCGAGCTGCGCATCTTGTGCATCGCCAGCTCGCGCCAGCCGATCCGGAGCGATTCCCCGAGGTGCATCCCGCGTCCTTCCGCCGTTGATTCCGTTGACCGCGCGCCCTGCCGGGACGCATCGCCGTGCGAGGAAATGCCCCGGGCCGCCCCGTGGCCACAACGGAAGAGACCGCGCATGGAAACGATCCTCAGGCGATGGGCCTGGGACTGCTTCGACCAGTTCGGCCGCCTCGTGGCGGTCAACGTGCTGCTGTGCGCCATCGCCGTGCCCGCGTTCATGTCCGCCCTCGACCTCGCTGAACGCATCGGGCCGGAGGGCGCGGGCTGGGTGCTGTTCACGTCGCTGCTGCTGTTCGCGGCGGTGTCCGGATTCGGGACGCTCTGGTTCGCGCCGCTCCTCTGGTTCCTGAACGTCGAACTCCGCCGCGAGTCTCCGCCGCTGCGCCGCTTGTGGGACGGATTGCGGACCCGTTCCGGCCCGGTGTTCCGCTTCCTCGCGGCATGTGGAGCGATCGCGGCCGCGCTTTGGAGCAGCGTCTGGTTCTACGCCTTCTCCGGCGTCCTCCCCGAATCGCTCAAGCTCCTCGGCTACACGCTCTCCGCCCTCTCGCTGTGGATGCTCCTCTTCCTCGCCGGAGTCGCAGCGCACGGCGTGGTCCTCGCCGCCCGCGAGGACCGCCCGCTCGGGCGCCTCTTCCGCCTCGCGGCGATGCTCTCGGTGGCGCGCGCCCGGGCCACGTTCATCTCCATCGCCTTCATCGCGGTCTTCTGGTTCTTCGCCTGGCTCTGCCAACTGGTCGGCGTCTTGCTGATCGCCTTCAGCGCGACGGTGGTGCTGCTCAACGCGCTCCACGAGGACACGCTGCGATGGCAGCGGCGCCTCGCGGGGGAGGACGTCCCGGACGACGAACACTACACCCGCACAGTCGGTGAAGTGCTTCGCCCCTGGCAGTAGCCGCGTCGTGAACGCTTGCCCCCCGGGAGGCTGCGCGGCCCAAAAGAACGCAGGTTCGATGATCGAAACTCTTTGCGCAGCCGACCGCGACGCTGCTAAAATGGAAACAACGCGGAAAGAAAGGACTCTAGCCAGCCCACCATGGCCGATCTCAACAACCGACTCTCGGAAAACGTCCCCGGCAAATTCTTCGTGGACGACCAGTGCATCGACTGCGACGCGTGCCGCGCGACCGCGCCGGACAACTTCGCCCGCAACGACGAGAAGGGTTACTCCTACGTCTTCAAGCAGCCCGCCAACCAGCTCGAGGCGCAGCTCTGCCGCGACGCCCTCGAAGGCTGCCCCGTCGAGGCCATCGGCGACAACGGCTGAGCGGAGCAATCCCCGGAAACACCGCGGGGCCTGCCATCGGCAGGCCCCGCAGCGGCTCAGTACATGGTGACCGGGAGGTCGAAACCCTCGGTCATTACGCGGACGGTGGCGAATGTCGCGAGCGGGCGGCAAGCGCAAACACGCAATTTCACACCTAAAGATGCGTCGCAGTTCGCTTGAGGAAATTCAAGCGCCGGATTTCTCCACCACCACCATCACAAACCAGCAACGGCGACGCGATCCGGGCCAAAGCCTGAAGAGCGCCCGGTCGAGCCCGTCCAGCGCGGCCTCGCTCCGGCGCAACAGGCCCGCATTCGGAACCGCGAACGCGAAGGCGAGCGCGAAGAACGCGAGGAAGTGGCTGCGCCGCACCCGTACCCGGGCGCCGGGAAATCCCGCCGCGAGCGCCCCCACCTCGCCATCGCCGAAATAGGTAGTGATGTGTTCCCACACCTTCGGCGCGGCGAGCCGGCGGTAGGCGCGGACGAACGGGTTGTGCGGGGTCGGCTCGATGAAGACACCCCGGCCGCCGGGACGCAGCACGCGGTTCAGCTCCGCCGCCGCGCGCGGCAGGTCGGTGTGGATCAGCACGCTCTTGGTCAGCAGCGCATCCACCGAGGCGTCCGCCAGCGGGAGGAATTCCGCGAGCCCGGCGACCGCGGCGGCGCGGCATCCCGGCGAGAGGACCGCGAGGTTCCGGTTACCCTCCGCCAGGCGCGTCGCCGCGAGATCGACGATCACGACCTCGGCGCCGCGGCGCGCGAGGAGCGCGGCCGCGAGTCCCAGCCCGTCGCCGAGCGCGAGCACGCGTCTGCCGCGAAGCGGGCCGAGCGCGCGCAGGGCGCGGCGGATATCGAGCGTTTCGTATAGTCCCAGCTCCGCGCGCGGGTCGCTGCGGCGCTCCGCGGCGAGGTTTCGCGCATCGAGTGTGGCGGCCCAATGCCGCCGGTTTCGCTGCCAACGGTCCAAGCTGGCGCCGCCTTTGCTCCCCGCATTGCCGCCGGGGGTCGATGCCGTCGAGCCTCCCCGCGGCGCCGCGGGCGGCGCACGCGCTTTCCAAGGTTGCGCCCGATGTGTTTTTCGACTGACACCCTGCGGTGCGGAGCGGCGTCGTAGAGGTCGCTTGGACGTGGCAGGAACGGGACGCGGGCCTCTGCCGGGGGCGCGGGACGCTCCAATCCTTCGAGGTGCGCAAGATGGCAACGGTTCGACTCCGCCCGCGTGGGGCCCAGGGAACTCGACTCCGGAACGGGCTGGCGTGGGTGCTAGCGGCCGCGCTGACGGCGCCGGCGCTGGTTCCCGCGCAGGACTCCGGGCAGCCCGCCGCGCAAGCCGCCGCCGCGCCCCGCTTCGACGTCGCCTTCGTCGACGCGAAGGTCGAGCAGGTGATCGCCTCGATCAACGACTCGCAGCCCATCCGCGTCTCCCTCTTCGGCCGGACCACCGGCGAGCGCGTCACGGTACTCCAGGAACAGACGACCCTCGAGGAGGCGCTCGCCACGGTGACGCGCCAGAAAGGGTGGATCTACTGGCGCCTCGACGACGGCGGCTACGGCGTCGCCGACCGCGCGTACTTCGAGCAGGAGATCCTCCCGCGCCGCTTCGTCCAAAAGGTCTTCCAGCCGCGCAATCTCAAGGCGTCCGAACTCCAGAAGGCCGTCCAGGACCTGCTCACCTCCGGCGCCGCCAACGGCACCGCGGTCGCCGACGACCGCACCAACAAGCTGATCGTCAACGACATGCCGGTCGTGATGGAGCGCATCGAGCGGCTGCTTCGCGAGATCGACGTGCAGCTCATCACCCGCGTCTTCCGCATCCGCCACGCCGACGTCGACGACGTCGCCTCGAAGATCGAGAACTACAAGTCCGGCCCGGGCACCATCGACGTCGACACCAAGACCCGCCAGATCATCGTCACGGACCTCCTCGCCAACGTCAAAAAGATGGAACTCCTCATCGACATCGTCGATGTCGGGCCGGAAATCGTCATCTACGACGTGAACAACATCGGCATCGACGGCGGCGACCTCGAGAGCCTCCAGAACATCATCGACTCGATCCGCACCGAGGACCTGCTGTTCGAGGTGAACGCCAAGCAGGGCGTCTTCGTCCTCGAGGACGTCCCCAGCGTCCACGAGAAGGTGGAGCAGATCCTTGAAAGCTTCGACCGGCCCGTGAAGCAGGTTCAGATCCAAGGCGAAATCGTGCAGACGGAGCTGGTCCGCACGTTCGGCCTCGGAATCGACCGCTTCATCTACTCGGACGACCTGACCTCCGCGATCGCGGACGGCTCCGTCACCGGGATCCCGGGCGTTTCCAGCGACGACCTCGCCGCCGACAACCTCGGGTTCCAGAACCTCGACGACACCTTCCCGATCTTCGACCTCACCGGATCGACCGTCTCGGGCTCCTACCTGAACAGCAACATCTTCCTGCAGGCGAGCGCGGTGTTCTCCGACGCCTCCACGAACATCCTCCTGCAGCCGAACCTGCTGGTGAAGAACCAGGAGTCCTCGCGCATCCAGGTCGGCGCCGAAACGCCCTTCCTCACCACCTTTTTCAACGACAACAACACGGGCGGCTCGACGCGGTCGACCAGCCAGCAGCGCATCACGGACGGCCTCCAGTTCGAGATCACCCCGTCGATCGCGAACAGCTTCCTCATCGAACTCGAAATCACCATCGACAACGACAAGGCGTTCAACGCGGGCGAGAACGAAGGCATCACGCTGATCGGCAAGACGCGCCAGAACATCGAGACGATCCTGCAGATCCCCAGCGGCCAGACGCGGGCGATCGGCGGCCTGATCACAACGGACCAGAGCGAAACGCACACGGGACTGCCGTTCATCTCGAAGCTTCCGGTCGTCGGCCCGCTCTTCGGCAAGCGCACCAACAACGAAACACGCAAGAACCTGATGCTCTTCATCACGCCCACGATCGTCGAGGACACGCTCCCCCTCGCGACCGGGACGAACGGACGGCGCGGCCGCCTGATCAGCGAGTACCAGCGCGTCCCGCTCCCCGAGAACGTCTCGCCGGAAACGCAGCAGCGGCTCGACGAAGCGCTCGAACGCCTCGGCACCGGCGACGGGGGCTCGGCGATGCTCTCGGGCGACCCGGACGAGGAGATGCGCATGCTGCAGGTGATGCGCCAGCAGTACGATTCGGAGTCCGGCCCCGCCGACCTCTTCGACGGGTCCAACTACACCCCGACGCAGGGCAAGGGCGCCTCCTCTGCGATCAACACGGAGTCCGTCCCGGTGAACACCGGAATCCCCGGCGACGCCCAGCAGGGCGGCCAGTCCGCCCAGCCCGGCCAGCGCGGCGGCCCGCCGCAGGGTCGCGGGCGCGGACGCGGCGTCGAGCGCCAACCCGGCAACAACGTGCCGCCCCAGGCTACGCCGATCCCCGCCACGCCGCAGCGCGAG
The DNA here is from genome assembly GCA_033764015.1 of Candidatus Sumerlaeia bacterium. Lineage (GTDB taxonomy): Bacteria > Sumerlaeota > Sumerlaeia > SLMS01 > JANRJK01 > JANRJK01. The sequence goes on from JANRJK010000013.1 coordinate 179,940, forward strand.
ACGCGCTACTGACCGTGGCCAACCCGGAGGACCCGCGGGTCCTCCACATCGACACCGAGTCCGGCTGGCGCGGCGGACAGCAGCAGGTCTTTTGGCTCACGGAGGGGCTCGCCCGCCGCGGCGTTCCGCAGCGGATCGCGTGCCCCGAAGGCTCCCCGCTCGCGGAACGCCTCGCCGATGCAGGCGTGGCGGTAGCGCGCCTCAAGCACCGGCGCGCTTGGGATCCACGCGCGGTGTTCGCGCTCCGGCGCGAGGCGGAGCAGTTCGGCGCCAGCATCGTCCACGCCCATGCGGGCAACGCGCACAGCCTCGCGGTCGCCGCCTTCCGCGGCAGGTTGCCGGTCGTGACGACCCGACGGGTCGACTTCCGCATCCAGTCCAACCTCTTCTCGCGGCGGAAGTACACGACGCCCGGCCAGACGTTCATCGCGATCTCGACCGCCATCGCACGCATCCTCGAAGAGGGCGGCGTCCCGCCGGAGCGCATCCGCCTCGTGCCGAGCGGCATCGACTCCGCCCGCGTGGCCGGCGGCGACCGCGCGAAGCTCCGCGCGGAGTTCCTCGGCGGACGCTCCGGCCCGCTCGTCGGCTACATCGGCGCCTTCGCGGACCACAAAGACCTGCCGACGCTGCTGCGGGCGGTGCCTTTCGCGGTCGCGGCGGACCTTGGCGGCCTGCGTGTCGCCTTGGTGGGTTCGGGCCCCGGGGAGCACCTGCTTCGCTCGCAGGCGGCGGCGCTGCCCCAGCCCGACCGCATCCACTTCGCCGGCTGGCGCGAGGATGTCGCGGACTGCCTGGCGGCGTTCGACCTCTTCTGCGTGTCGAGCAAGGAGGAGGGGCTCTGCACCTCGCTCCTCGATGCGCAGGCGGCGGGCGTGCCGTGCGCCATCACGGCGGCGGGCGGGATGATCGACATCGTCCAGGACGGTGTGAACGGGCTCGTCTCCCCAGTCGGGGACGCGGCGGCGCTCGCGGCGAGCTGGGTGCGGCTTGCGGGCGATCCCGCGCTCGCCGCGCGCTGCGCCGAAGCCGGCCGCCGCGTCGTTGCGGACCGCTTCACGAAGGACGCCATGGTGGAGGGCAACCTCGCCGTGTACCGCGAGACGCTCGCCGCAGCCCGCCGTTGACGTGCATCGCCAACGGGTGCATTCTCCCAGCACCGGACAGCTCCTCCCCCCGCGAAACCCCACGCCTGCCGGAACCTTCTTGAACCGACATCTCGCAGTTCTGCTCGTGGCCACCTTGGGCGCCGCCTCGCCCCTGCGTGCCATCGATCCCGCTACACTTCCGCAGGTCGGCTACCACCCGAGCGGCATCGCCTACTGGGACACGCCCTTCTTTGCGGACGCCACGATGAACTCCAGCGCCTGGATGACGTACGCGCCCAGCACCTGGGGCTCCGGGGTCCTGAGCTGGAACCAGCCGGGCTTCGACGCCAACCAGTACCCGCGGGCGATGGTCCCCGGCATGAACTACCGGATGATCCTGTACGGCCTGCACACGGATTACGGTTCGCGCCCCGCCACCTGGCCGCGGCGCGGGCAGGCGGCCACCGGCAAGGTCACGCTCACGTGGAGCGGCAACGCCGACATCCGCCTCAACGGAGGCGGCACCTTCCTCTCCGCCGAGTCCAACGGCGCCGCGACCGGCCTCCTCGACAACGGCCGGCGCACTTACTTGTACACCGGCACCGCGCAGGTGAACTGGCTCGAGGTGCACGGCATCGACGCCGCCGACCCGATCACGGACATCGACGTGTGGCTGCCCGATCCGGCGGATCCGGCGAACACCACGCTCGAGGGTCAACTCTTCCACCCGACCTTCCTCGCGCGGCTGGCCGACGCGCCGTGGGGCTTCATCCGCTTCATGAACTGGTCGAGCACCAACGCCTCCCCGGAGCAGGACTGGTCCGACCGGCGGCTGCCGGACGCCGCGTTCATGTCCGGCACCCAGAACACCCGCCAACCATCCGCGACCGCGGGCGGCTACCGCGTCACCGGCGTGGCCTGGGAGTACTGCGTCGCGCTCTGCAACGAGGCGGACAAAGACCTCTGGCTCACGGTGCCGCACCTCGCGACGGACGACTACGTGCGCAAGCTCGCCCAGCTCGTGCGCTACGGCAGCGACGGCGTCGAGCCGTACACCTCGACGCAGGCGAGCCCCGTCTGGGCGCCGCTCGAACCGGGCCGCCGCGTCTACATCGAATACTCGAACGAGATCTGGAGCAGCGGCGGCTCGTTCCCGCAGGGCGACTGGGCGCAGCAGCAGGCGACGGCGCTGGGCATCACCAAGGGGCGCTTCAACGGGCGCCGCTTCAGCGAAGTGTTCAGCACCTTCCAGGACGTCTTCGGCGGCACCGATGGCTTGGTGCGCGTGGCGGCGGTCTTCACCGCGAACGACTCCTACAATCAGGACTTCCTCAACGAAATGGCCGCCTACGGCCCGACGCTCTCGCCCCCCGCGGAGCCGGACGTCGTCGCCGTCACGACCTACTTCGGCAACGGAATCCAAGACTGGGCGTACCTCCGGTCGCTGGAGCAGGCCGGCACCGCGGACCAATGGTTCAACACCACCGCCACCTTCGACGCCGGCGGCGGCAACATGCGCCCGGTTCGTGTCGATCCCGCGCACGCGTACTGGAGCGGCGCCGACCTCGAGCGCCACCTGCAGGCAACCTTCGACGAGTGGGAGTACCGCATGCTCTCCGGGGACGCCCGGGAGGGCGCCGGTCCCGACGCGGTCGGCATCGGCGGCGGCTTCGGGCAAGGAATCATCGACATGGCGCGCACCTACTTCCCCACTCCGAAGCCAATCATCGCCTACGAGGGCGGGCCCTCTCTCTACACGGACGGCTACGACGGCGGCGACTCGCGGGACGACGGGCTCACCATGTTCATGGAGGCGCTCAACCGGCACCCGCGCTTCGAGACCGTCTACCGCATGCACCTCAACATGGCGAAGTCGAAGGGGCTCCGCTCCCACAGCATGTTCACCGATAGCGGGCCCTGGGGGAAGTTCGGCCAATGGGGCCACCTCGAGTACCTTTCGCAGAACCCCTCCCAAGCGCCGAAGTACCAGTTCCTGCTGGACTGGATCGGGGAGCAGGCGTCGCTCCGCCACATCGACGACGTGCTGGGCGCGGCGCCTTCCTTCGCCACGCCGCACACCCTCCCGGTGGCGGTTTACGGCACACCCTACTCGGCGGACATCGTGGTTACCGGCGGCGACGGCGCGCGCACCATCACGCCGATCGCCGGTTCGACCCGGGGCGGGCTCGCGCTGGACGTGCTGCCTGGCGACCCGGACCGCGTTCGCATCGCGGGAACCCCCTCCGAGGGCGGACGCAGCTTCGCCTATCTCCGCGTGACCGACGCGGATGGCGACCCCGCCTGGCGCACCTTCACGGTGCGGACCGTCGGCGGAGCGGAGACAATCCTCGAAGCGAACTTCGAGGGCACGAATCCGTCCGCGCAACTCGCGTGGACGCCGACCTACATCCTAGCGTCCGGGCTCGCCTACACGGGCGTGCAGCGCGGGGCGGGAGTCCTGACGCGGACGTCGGACAACTCCTACGCCTGGGCGCAGAACATGCCCGCCGCCGAGGTGGACTCGACGCTCGCGCTCGCCGTCGCCGACAACGAGTACCTCGCCGCCACGATCACGCCGCCTGCCGGACACACGCTCGACCTCGCGGGCAAGGAGGTGCGCTTCACGATCCGCCGCCTCAGTTACCACGCGCCGCGCCGCTACGCCGTGATGACAAGCGTCGCCGGATTCGCCGCCGGCGCGGAGGTGTTCACGACGGACCGGGACGGGGGCGAGGAGGACAGCGAGCACCGCTTCACCCTTCCGGACATCCCGTCGTTCGAAGCGCTCGCCAGCCCCGTTGAGTTCCGCATCTACGGATTCGCCGGGCAGTACGGCGGCCACGCGACCAGCTTGACCGAGTTGCGCGTGGATGGCGTGCTTGCACCCCTAAGCGCGGGTGTCGGCGGGGCCTGGCAGGCCTACTGACCGCCGCCCGGCGCAGAGGTGCGCGATGGGTTGGCTCGACAAGCTACTCGGCAACAAAGCCGCGCCCCCGATTCTCGCGGAGGCGCCGCCTACGCAGCGCCCCGTCCCCGTCGTCGTGGACCACCGCGAGCGGGCCGGCGGCATGGTCGACGCGCTTGCCGCCGCGCTCCCGGCCGCGGACCTCGAAGTGGCCCAGCTCGAGATCGGCGACGTCGTGGTGGCTGGCGTGGTCGGCGTCGAGCGCAAGCGCACCGACGACTTCTGCGCATCGCTCCGGGATGGGCGCCTCTTCGATCAGGCGGCGCGGCTGAGCCGCGCGTACCGTTCGACGGCGCTGCTGCTCGAGGGCGACTTCACCCGCGAAGCCGCCGGCGCCATGGGCGGAGCCGCGCTGCGCGGGGCGATCGTTTCGCTGGAACTCGAGTGGCGGATACCGATCCTGCGCACGCGCGATGTCGAGGACTCCGCGCGCTACATCGTCGCCATCGCGGAACGGATGCGGGCTCGGGGGATCGCCGCGCGGCAGGACGCTCGCCCGCGGCGCGAGGCGCCCGCGCAGGCCGCCTCGCCGGTGCTCGCGGTGCTGGTCAACATTCCCGGCGTCGGGATCGCAAAGGCGGAGGCGGTCGCCGAGCGCTTCCCCACGCTCCCCGCGCTGCTCTCCGCGGATTCCTCCGCGCTGGCGGAAGTGCCCGGTATCGGGCGCGAACTGGCCGCGCGCATCGCCGCGTCGCTCGCCGCCAAATAGAAAGCGGGCGGAGGCCGAAGCCCCCGCCCGCGGGAATCGCTGGATCAGGTCGCTGATCAGTACGTGTAGACGCGCGTGGTGTAGCCGGTGATCGACGAGGCCTGGTTATAGCTCTGGACGCGGACGTAGTAGGTGCCCGCGAAAAGGCCCGCGTAGGTGATCTTCGAGTAGTTGCCGTTGCCCGTGTCGTCGTCGGCGCGGAGCTGCGTGCCGCTCGCGTTGTACAGGTAGATGTATGTGTCGCCGCCGGAGGGGCCGTCCGTCTCGATCGCGATGTTCGACGTCGCGGTGGTGGTGAACTTGATGTAGTCGAGGTCGGTCGCCGGGCTGATGTTGCGGCTCTGCGTTGAGCCGTTCACGGTGATGGTCTTCGCGGTGCCGGTCGAGCCGTCTTCCTCGTAGCTGTCGCCGCCCGGGGCCGGAGTCGGCGTGGCGGTCGGCGTCGGCGTGGGTGTGGCCGTCGCGGTCGGGGAGGGCGTCGATCCGCCGGTGGCGCTCACCGAGACCGTGTAGCCCGTGATGACGCTGCCGCCGTTGTAGCTCTGGATGCGGACGTAGTAGGTGCCCGCCGCGAGCGACTGGCTGATGCGCGAGTAGTAGTTCGTCCCGTTGTCGTCGTTCGTCGCGACCTGCGCGCCCGAGGAGTTGAGCAGGTAGATCACCGTGTCGCCGCCGGAGGGGCCGTTCGTGGTGATCGTCGTGGTCGAGGTCGAGGAGAGGGTGAACTTGACGTAGTCGTTATCGGTGGCCGGGTTGATGTTGTGCGTCTGCGCCACGCCGTTCGTCGTGATCGTCTTCGCGGCGGCGGTCGAATCGTCGGGCTCGTAGGCGTCGTTGCCCCCCGGAGTCGGGGTCGGGGTCGGCGTCGCCGTCGGCGTCGGGGTGGCCGTGGGCGAAGGAGTCGGCGTCGCGGTGGCGGTCGGGGTCGGCGTGGTCGTGCCCGAGGGAAGGATGAAGTCCTTCACGATCGCCATGTGCTGCATGTTGGTGGCGCCGGAGTCGCCGGACTGGGCCGGGGATGCGGCGGAAAGCGGAGAGAAGACGCGCGTGTCGAACACGAGGCCGTTGGCGAAGGAGGTGCTGCCGATGACCACCGAGGTCTTGATGGCGGTCAGGTCGCTATCCACCAGCACCCAGTCGTAGGGGCGGTTGCGGTTGGCGTTCGTGTTGCCGTTGCCGGCCTGGTCGACCGGGTACGGGCTGGCGGTGTTGACCACCGACGAAAGGGTCGAGGTCCAGCCTTCGCTGCGGCCGTAGGCGTTGAAGTCGCCGCCGATGGTGACGTAGTCGCCCGCGGGGATGTTGAGCGCCGATATGCCGTTCTTGAGCTGCACGGCCTGGCTGTTGCGCGTGCCCGACGAGCTGCCCGACTTCATGTGGACGCTGAACGCCCACAGGTCCTTGCTCCCCGGCACGTCGATGCGAGCCCAGAAGTAGTCACGGTCCGCGACATACGTGTCGTCGATCTCGCCCCAGGCGATGATCGGGTAGCGGCTGATCACACCGTTCGGGATCGACTGGCCGCCGCCTTCGCGCTTCCACGAGTAGCCGGCACCGAAAGTCGAGTTCACCCACGCCGTGACGCCGGCGTCGGAGTTGTCGCCGGGCACCTCGAACTCCTGGATCATCACGACGTCCGGGTTCAGGCCGTCGAGGATCCGGGAGCCCTCAGCCTCGTAGGCCTGGTTGCTGCCCGAGGTGATGTTGGCGGCGACGAGGCGGAGGCGCGTCTGGGCGGCCACCGTGCTGCTGGCAAAAAGGAAGGTTACCGCGACTGCGCTGACCGCGAGGAGGCGAAGGGAGCCGTTCATCGGAGGGGTTCCGTGGCGAGGGGTGCGCTTCTGACAAAACAGTCCAGTAACCGCACGAGATGGCTTCCCGTCAAGTACCCAAAAAATCCCGAAAAAAGAAAGTTCGCGGATTCCCTTGCTTGTTCGACTTATGATCGCCCTTCCCGAAGGGCGGTGATTTTCGCCCGCATTTTCAATCGATCAACCTTGTGGAAAAATCCACGAAACGGGGTCTAACTCTTCCGCACTGGCGACCCCGTCGACCGGTTGGCAGCGCCGTCCAGCCCGATGCGCGGTTCCATGGCTGTCAACCCCGCTGCGCTCCCGCAACCAGCTTCCGATCCCGACTTCGTCTATGGTACGGAGCGCGCCGTTGCGACGGCCGTCCATTAGCTCCGGGACGGCTATTCTCATGACGGGCCTCCGAATCGTCCGCACGGGGCGATGCGACGACGATAGCGCCATGAAGGTAGCCGGCTGATCCCGGGATGCGGCGCGAGTCGCACCGTGGCGGTTTCCGGTTGCTCAGGGGCCCCCGGGTCGTAGTTTACCACAGTTCAGTTTCGCGGCGTCGGCTCAAGAAGCCGCGCGGTGCCTGCGGCGGCGACCTCGGTCCGCCGGAACATCTCCGCGCCCGCGCAGCGGGTGCGGCTTGGAAGGGGCAACGCCTTCATGGCGGATCGTTCGGCGTCTGAAGAAACACTGGCGAGCGCGTCGGTAACCCCCGCCATGGCGGACGGGCGCGTGGATGCGCTTGGTCTGATCGGGCGCGTGATCGAAGACCGTTACGAGGTCGAGGAACTCATCGGCGCCGGCGCCATGGGCTATGTGTACCGAGGGCGCCAGCTCCGGCTGCGGCGCGCCGTGGCGATCAAGGTCCCCAAGCCGGAGATCTCGAAGAACCGGGACTTCATGGCGCGCTTCGAGCGCGAGGCGCTCACCATGGCGCGTTGCGTCCACGAGAACATCGCCGCCATCTACGACGTTTCCGTGCCGAAAGAACCCGGACAGCTCAACTACATCGCCATGGAACTGGTGCAGGGCGCGGAACTCGACCACTTCCTCCGCGCCGAGGAGTCCAACCTCACCGTCCGCGCCGTGGTGGACATCTTCCGCCAGATCGCCCGCGGCCTCGACGCCGCGCACCAGGCCGGCATCATCCACCGCGACATCAAGCCTTCCAACCTGATCGTCACGATGCCGCAGCGCGTCGCGAAGATCATGGACTTCGGCATCGCGAAGGGCGACGTGGAGAACGCCTACGAGACGCAGGCCACGCAGGCGCTCGGAACCCCCGCCTTCATGTCGCCGGAGCAGATCCGCGGCGACGGCATCGGCGCGGCCACCGACATCTACGCTTTCGGCATGACGCTCTACAAGCTGCTCGCCCGCGACCTGCCCTTCCGCATGACGAGCGCCCACAGCCTCCTGTTCGCGCACCTCGACACGGTGCCCCTGCACCTCTCGGAGCGTAACCCGCTCTGGCCCGAGGCGCTCGGCAACGCCATCGGCCGCGCCATCGAAAAGACGCCCGACAAGCGCCACGCGACCGCCTCGAAGCTGATCGACGAAGTCGAAGCCGCGCTGCTCCCCGTCATGGGCGAGCCCTTCGCCTCGTTCTTCCCGCAGAACGCGCCGCCGCAGAAGCTCGTGGGCAGCCGCACCGCCGCGCTCCCGCGCATGACCTCGAAGAAGCCGAAGGAGAAGCAGACCGCGATCTACGCGGTCGGCGGAATCATCCTCGTCGTCGCGGTCCTGTTCGCCCTCACGCGCGGCGGCGGGGACGATCCCGGCGGCCGCGGCGGGAACAACGTCGCGGTGGCTCCCGGCCCGACCCGCACCCCGGCGCCGACCCCATCGCCTTCGCCGGTCCCGACGGTGCGCCCGACTCCGAGCCCGTCGCCCTCGCCTTCGCCCAGCCCCACCCCGTCCCCGTCGCCCAGCCCGACGCCGCGTCCGTCCCCGACGGTGGTCGTCGTCACGACGCCCTCTCCGGTGCCGACCCCGTTCCCGACCCCTTCGCCGCGCCCGCGCGCGACGCCGACGCCGGGACCGTCGCCGAGCCCGACTCCCTCGCGCCCGATCTACGCCTGGGGGCCGGAGATCTTCGGCTCGCAGCGGCAGGAAGCGATCAACAGCATCGAAGAAGTGGTCGTCGACGGATTGCGCCGGGAGATCTTCCGCGGGCGCTTCGACGAGGCAGCCAAGCTGCTCTCGGGCCTCGAGGCCCCCGAACGCGACCGCTTCATACAGGGTCTCGAGCGCCTTGGGCAGGGATTCGGCAACATGCGCCTGCTCTACACACCGAACACCGTGGTCAGCGACGGCTACCGTATCGATGGCAAGCGCGCGATGGTCAGCGTCAACTTGGGCCTCACCGGCAAGGACAAGACGAACGAAATGGAGGGCCCGGACCGGGACCTCACGGATCGCTTCGACGCGAACATCGTGCTTGAGAAGCGCGGCGACCAGTGGGTCGTCGTCGAGTGGCCGTCCGACCGCTTCTTCCCCTGACCACCACTTCCCCTCCAAGGAGACCAACCGCATGGCATCCATGAAGCGCACTCTCGCAGGCAGCATCGCCGCAGCCGCCCTCCTCCTATCGACCGGCTGCATCGGCACACATAGCAACATGAGCCAGTTCCTCAACGACCCGGCTCCCGGCGCGGAGGAACTCAACGTCCTCCAGCAGTACGGCACGCCCGCGTTCGCCGCCGAGGTGGACAACCACAACGTCTACACCTACAAGGTGCGCGAGAACAACTACTTCATCTTCATCGGCTTCTACGACGGCTACGACCTCGTAGTGACCTGCCGCGACGGCCGCGTGGTGGACGCGCGCCGCGTGCGGGGTCCCGAGTCGTTCGCGCTCTTCCAGCCGTGGCAATGGGTCTCGAACAACTAGCCGCGCCTTCCCCGAGCCGCGCAGCGAACGCCTCGGCGGCCCCGTCCGCCGGGGCGTTCCGCGTTTCGGCCCCATGACGCCGACACTGTTGGCGGATTGGGAGGTCCTGCGCGGCGCCCGGGTGTTGGCTGCGGTGTCGGGAGGGGCGGACTCGACCGCTCTCCTGCACATGCTGCACCGCGCCAGCGGGCGGCGGGGCTTCGAACTGGCGTGCGCCCACGTCAACCACGGCTTGCGCGGTGCGGAGTCGGACGCCGACGAGGTGTTCGTCCGCGGGGAGTGCGAGCGCCTCGGAGTCCCGCTCCACGCGGCGCGCCTCGATCCCAAGGTGCTTGACACAGTCAACGAAGGTTCGCTGCGGGAGGCCCGCCTCGGCGCCCTGAAGGCGCTCGCGCGGAGCACCGGCGCCGGCGTCCTCGCTTTCGGGCACCACGGCGACGACTTGGCGGAGTCGTTCCTGCTGATGGCGCTGCGCGGTTCCGGGCCCGGGGGCCTCGGCTCGATGCGCCCGATGTTGGAAGTCGAGGATGGCCTGATGCTTTGGAGGCCGCTGCTCGACTGCCGGCGGGCCACGCCGCGCGAATGGCTGAGCGCTTGTGGAATCGGCTGGCGCGAAGACTCCTCGAACGCCTCGCCGCGCTTCCGCCGGAACCGCCTGCGGGCGGAGGTTCTTCCGCTTCTCGAGGAGATTGCGCCGGGGGCCTCGGAGTGCCTCGCGCGGTCGGCGCGCTGGTGCGCGGCGGAGTCCGGTGCGCTCGAGGAGGCCGCAGGCGCCGCCTTCCGCCGATGCTGCTCGCACGAATCCCAAGGGGTGGTGGTCCTCGACGCGGCACAGTTGCGCGCCGAAGCCCCCCCCGTTGGTCTCGAGGCGCTCCGCGTCGCGTGGCGGCGGGTGTCGGGCACGGTGCCGTCTTGGTCCGTGCAACTGTGCTTGGAAGATCGTGTGGAATCGGGCCGCGGAGACGAGCGGACGTTCGGTCCCGACTGCGGCGTGGCTGCGCACGTCTGCGCGCGCGCCGTGACGATCCACCGGGCGGAGGATTCGGTCGCCGACGCGCTCGCTCGAGCGCCCTGGCCGTGGATCGTTCGACCGGATGGCGCCGCCCTCGATCAACACCTCAACAGTGCCGAGTTCGTGAACGCCCCCGGCCTCGTCGAGGCGCTGCTGGCGGGGCGCGCCGCGGAGTCCGCCGCCGCGTTCGACGCGGACGCGCTCTCCGCGCCGTTGGAGCTGCGTCCGGCGCCGCTGGATGCCGCGCTCGACGCGGGTCCGCACCTGCGGAGTGTGCGGAAATGCCTCAAGGACGCGAAGGTGCCCGGCCCGTTGCGCGACCGGTTGGCGGGCGTGTGGTGCGGCGACGCGCTGCTTTGGCTGCCGGGCATCCGCCGCGCGGCCGGCGCGCGCGTCACGGAGCGGACGCGCCGCTTGCTCCTCCTGCTCCCGCGCCGCTGACCAGGGCCCGCGCCGCGGCCAGCGCCGCCTCGCGGTCGGGGAATTCCCCGTCGAGCTGCCGGTCGTGCAGCTCGCGCAGCGCCCTTCCAAGCGCGGGTCCCGGCGGAACGCCAAGCGCCAGCAAGTCGTCGCCGCCGACGAACGGTTTCGGCAGCGCGCGCGCCGCCCCCTCGCCGAGCGACGCCATCGTTTCCCGCGCGAACTCCCAATAGTCGAGCCGTCCGTTCGACCCGAGGCAGTCCGCGCGGTGCACCGCCAGGTCGTCTTCGATCGTGGGAGCGGCGAGGAATCGCCGCAACGTGGCGGGGCGCATATGCTGGAGCATGGAGAAGGTCATGTGCCGCGCCACGACCGAGCAGATGTGGTCGATGTCGCTGGACGGCAGGCGGAAGCGTTCGAGGACCTCGCGGGCCAGCTCGGCGCCGATGCGCTCGTGCTCGCGGAACGTGATCCGCCCCGCCGCGTCGCGCGCGAACGTGGGCGGCTTGCCGACATCGTGGAGCAGCGCGCCCCACGCGGCGCGGGTCGTGCGCGGTTCCAGCTTCGCCATCACGAGCATCGTGTGCTCGAAGACGTCGCCCTCCGGATGGAACTCGCGCCCCTGCTCGACCCCCCGCATGGCGGCGACCTCCGGCAGGATGATGTCGAGCAGGCCGGTGCGGCTTAGCAGGAGGAGCGCGCCCGCCGGATCGGGTCCGGTCCACATCGCGGTGAGTTCGTCGCGGATGCGCTCCGCGCTCAAGTGCATAGCGAGATCGCCGAGTTGGCAGAGCGCGTCGAAGGTGCGGCGCTCGATGCGGAAGCCGAAGCGCGCCGCGAAGCGGACCGCGCGCAGCAGCCGCAGCGCGTCCTCGTGGAAGCGCGTGTCCGGGTCGCCGACGCAGCGGAGCACGCGCGCATCGAGGTCGGCCCTTCCGTCGACCAGGTCGACGATGGCGCCGGTTGCGGGATCCTCGTAGAGCGCGTTGACCGTGAAGTCGCGCCGGCGGACGTCCTCCGCGAGCGTGCCGTAGCGCACGAAGCCCGGGTGCCGGTGGTCCTGGTAGTCGCCCTCCGCGCGGAACGTCGCGATCTCGATCCGGTGCGGTCCGACCGGCGCGATGCAGACCCCGAAGCTGGCGCCGACGAGCTGCGTGCCGGGGAACAACGCGGCGACCTCCTGCGGTCTCGCGTCCGTCGCGATATCGAGGTCCTTCACCGGCAGCCCAAGCAGCCGGTCGCGCACACACCCACCCACGAAGTACGCCATGCGTCCCGACGCGGCCAGCCGACGGGCCGCCTCGCGGCCGGCTTCGAGCAAGGTGACGGGGTCCAACTGGTCGGCCATGCCGCTACAAGACGCGCCCGGGCCGCGGCGCGCAAGCACCGGGTGGGTGGGGGTCCCGAAGAAGCGGCGCCATGGCATGGTTGCTGCCCCGTTCTCCGCGCAGCGGGTGGAAAACGGGACTTTTCCAGGGGAATTCCCGGGAGCGTCTCTGCGAGAGACCCGCCTGCGCGAGACTCCGGTCCAAAGGCGAGACTGCCAGCGACCGGGAAACGGGTGGCCCACATGGCGAGTAGGACGATACTAGCGCGGGTACTGTGGTCGCTGTGGCTGTTGGCGCTGCTAGCGGGGCGGGCCGGCGCCGTCGGCGACGCCTCGACATCCTTCCAAGTGTTCGTGCCGCCGAACAACGACCGTGTCGGTCGCGATGTCGCCTTGATCGTCACCAACGTTTCCCCGTTCCGCACGACGGTGGACCTGATCGATGACGGAGCGGATGGCGACACGGACGACACGGTGTTGGGCATCGTCCTCGATCGCGGCCAGTCCTACGTGCGCTACATCAAAGACGGCGCGGTGAACGACGACGCCGGCGGCAAATGGGACGGGGACTACTTCCTCGTCGAAAGCCTCGACCCCGTCGTCGTCCAAATGTCGACGAAGAGCGACTGGCAGTGGGACTTCGTTCCGGCCGACAACAAGACCATGCGGGGACAGTCGTTCTTCATCTACTCGCCCTCGACATCGAGTTCGCAACGCGACGTGAACCTTGTGGCGTACGAAGACAACACCGAGGTGTATGTCCTGGACATCACCGCGACGCCGCTCAATGAGACGGGCCTCACGACGGTCAATGTGGAGGCGCCGGTCGAGATCCTGAAGACCACTCTGAACGCGGGCGAGGACCTGATCGGCCGCCGCAAGCTGGGCATCGATATCCTGGACCCGGGCCGGACCTACTGGATCCGCGCTTCGAAGGGCGTGACCTGCCAGTACGGCTCGCTCGCGGGCAACGGGCGCGACGGCGGCGGCTTCGTGCCGTCGGAGAACGGCTTCGCGAGCGGGGCGCGCTTCTACTTCTTCATCCCCCGGGACCAACCCGACGAGCGCGAAGTGCGCGTGGTCTCCTTCGACGACGACAACAACGTCGAGTTCGCAGGCTGGAGCAGTGAGCTGGGCCGGTGGGTCGTGATCTCCAACTGGGAGATCGACCGGTTCGGCCACGCGGACTGGGTGGAGTCGGGAACCAACTACCCGTTCTACCGCCTGCTCTGCACACCCGGCAAGCGCGTGTCGGTGTTCGCGGCGAGCTGGCTGGAGGCGAAGGGGCTCTCCGGCACGAAGGACATCGCGAGCTTCGCGTCGAGCGAAAGCGGATACGGCGCTGGCAAAGAGTTCCTCGCCTACATCCCGCAGCCGGGCTTCCAAGGAAACGTGGTGTTCAACGGGCGCAAGATCGGCAACAACGGTCACTTGTTCCTGTTCGGGCACGTGAACGGGACGACCTTCGAAGTCGTCGACGCGGACACGCAGGGGACGCTGTTCCGCCGCACCGGCACCATCAACAAGGACGGCTATGCGAACGTGCGGATGAGCGAGGCGGAGTTCGCCGCCCTCAACCGTCCCGCGCAGGGGATCCGCCCCTACCTGAAGGTGACGGCGAACCACCTGATCACCGTGATGGTGACGAACTTCAACGACAACTGGATGACGTTCGTTCCGAGCGTTGTGCTACCGAACCCCCTCCTCACGGCGGCGGCGACCGTCGATCAAGCGGTGGTGGGGGAGGAGGGCTGCGTCAGCTTCGTCGCCGACAACGCCGGAGCCGGCGCGCTCGATTCGGCGTTGCTCGAGATCCCGCTTGATCCCGCGGTCAGCTATGCCTCCGCGGAACTTTCGATCCCCGGCATGGGGAGCCCGCTGATCGAGACGGACCCGGAGACCGGCGCCCAGATCCTTGTATGGGAGGGCTTCTCCATCCCCGCGGACGGCCGCCTCGAGGGGACCGTCTGCTTCACTGTGCGGGCGAGGCGCCCCGACGGCAGCGTGGTGCGCAACCGCGACTTCATCAGCCTCCCCGTGCTGGTCCGGGGGCTGGGTTTCGGCGTGCCGGTCGCGCAGGGGGGCGAGGCGGAGCTGTTCACCGCGCAGACCTCGCTGGCGCTGACGGTCGACGACGACTCGCAGACCGCGGTCTCGGGCCTGGCGGCGACGCCGGCGGGAAACTCGATCAACGTCAGTTGGCAGACCACCCGCGAGCCGGACCTCGCCGGATTCCGCGTGTACCGCTCCACCTCGGGCGACGGCCCGTTCACGCTCCTCACCGCGCAGCCGATCCCCGGGACCGGCGACGCTGTGACGGGCGCCCGGTACCTCCATGTGGATCGGCCCGCGAACATGAACACGCTCTACTACTACCGCCTCGAAGTGATCGACACGCTCGGCGCGTCCTCCTTCGTGGGTCCGGTCTCCGTGCTCGCCGAGGACCGCACTCCTCCGGAGCCACCGTCGCTCGCAGTGGACGAAATCGGCGACGGGCGGGTGGTGCTTCGTCCTTCCGGCGGCGACGCCGACGGCGATTTGAAGGGCTACTGGATCCACCGCTCCGACACCTCCGGTGGCGTTTTCACGCGCATCAACTCGATCCCCGTCCAGCCAGGGGCCGTCCACGTCGACACAACGGTGGGGAACGGGCGGTCGTACTTCTACCGGGCTCGCGCAATCGACACGAGCGACAACCTTTCCGAGTTCGGAGCGGTCGTCGAAGCGGCGATGCCCTCGACCATCAGCACGGTGCGGACGCTTGCCTACGAGGACCAGATCGGTCCCGGCAAGAACGACTGGGATTACAACGACTGGGTGATCGCGCTTTCGAGCGAGGAGGTGTTCGCGCAAGGAGGCGTGGCGGAGGTGGGGATCGACATCGAGGCGCTGGCGCGCGGGGCGCGCTTCCGCAACGAGTTCCGCCTGCGGGTCCGCGCCGTTGGCGCTTGGACCGCGACCGTCGACATCTACGCGGATCGCAACGCCGCCGAGCCGCTCGAGTCGCGCAGCGAGTCGGGGAGCGGCGACGTCGACATCGCGCTCTTCGCCGACACGAGCGACGCGCTGCCGCCCCCCGCGGGCGACGACTTCACGAACACGCTCAACCGCCAGAATCCGGCGACGCTCGGCCGGACGGCCCGCGTTCGCATCACGATGGCGAACCCCGCGGCCAACCCAAGCAACGCGCGCCACCATCCGCCATTCGATCCCTACCTGAAGAGCGCCATCGGCGAAGTGCACCAGGTGCGCGAAGGATTCCCGGGCTCCACGGAAGTGGTGGCTTTCTGGCCCGAGAGCCCGCTGCTCGGCTTCAACCTCGACTACGTGCTGGTGGTGCCGGGGAGCCAATGGCGCTGGCCGCTCGAGAACCAGAAGATCTGGGACGCCTACCCCGAAGTGTTCACCAGGCACATGCTCTCGGGGCGCCAGTCGGACACCGACTGGGGCATCCCTGACAACCGCGTGGCGTCCAAGACCTACAACTGGTACCCGCTGCCCGGGGGAGCGCGCTCGTGGGTGGAGTCGCCCCCGGTTTCCCGCACGGGATCGTCCATCCCCGTTGCCAGCTATGCGTCGCCGTTCGTCGCGTCCCCCAAGGCGATCGCGCATCTTGGGAGCGGCGCACCGGCGGATTCGATCCTGCTGGCGGGCGCCGACAAGCGTGTCCGACTCGTCGCACCGGAAGGGGCGTCGAGGGCGGGCTGGCCAATCGACGCGAACAGCTTCCGCGCGACGCCGGCGGTCGGCCACCTGTCGCCCTCGGACCCCCACCCGACACTCTTGACGGCGGAGGAAAGCTACGAGGTCCCCGCGCGGGTGATGGCGTGGGAGCTGACGCCGGCGTCCGTCCTCCGCTGGCAGAACGAGGTCGGCGCCAGCGTGAAGGCGCCACCGGTGATCGCCGACCTCGACGCCGATGGAGAGGCTGAGGTGCTCGTAGTCACCACGGCGGGCCTGCTGCATGTCGTCCGCGCGGACGGTCTGCCGTATCCGGGGTCGCCCGTGTCGCTCGGCACCCCGACCTGGAACGACAAGAACATCCTGCTGTCGGGTCCGCCCGTGGTGATGGACGTGGACGGCGACGGGCGGCTCGAAATCTACGCCGCGGCGCCCTCCGGCACCCAGGTTGCAGGGCTTCAGTCGACGCTGGCGCCGCTGCAAGGGTGGCCGCGGGCGGTGGACGGCGCGATCATCGGCGGCGTGGCGGCCACGCGGACGCCGGCGGGCGAGGCGGCAATCGCCACGGCCACCGTCGCGGGCAGCGTGTACGTATGGGACGGCCTGGGGCGGCTGCTGGCGCCGCCGGCGGGCTCGCTCGGCAATCCGGCCCATCTCGGGGAGCCGGTCATCGCGCCCGTCGTCGCCTTCCGCGACGAGCTGGCGGCGAAGGACTACCTGGTCGTCGCCACGAGCACGGGAACAATCCACCTGCTCTCCACGAACGGAGTACCGCAAGCGGGCTGGCCCGTGGCGGCGGCGGGCGAGGTGATGGCTTCGCCGGTCGTCGGCGACTTCGACGGCGACGCCGAGCCCGAGATCCTCGTGGCGGCCACCAATGGACGGGTGGCGACTTGGAAGCTAAGCGGCGATCCGCTTCCCGAGCTGACCACGCAACTGTCCGGTGCGATCCAGGCGACGCCGGCCGTCGCCGACCTCGACCTCGACTCGCGGCTCGAAGTGTACATCGCGACGTCGCTCGGCGACCTGATCCGCCTCGACGGGACGGGCGCTTCGCCGCTCACCGGGTCGCTGGCGGCTCCATGGGCTGGCATCGGGGGCGGGGACGGTACGAACGCCCCTTCCGCCGGCTGGCTGTTGGTGCCGCTGACGTCCGCAGCCGGGGGAGCGCAGGGATGGATGATCTCGTGGAGCGCGCCCCCGGCCCCACGGGCCCGAAACCGCGGGGGACGGGTCGGGACAGCCTAGCGCGCGGAGCGGCTCCAGCCCTCCCCGAAGGTCGCTGCGATCCCGGAGCCGCTACGGACCGGTAATCAGCCCCACGGCCCGGGCGACCGCGGGATCGTTCGAGGCGCGGGCGGCGTCGAAGTCGGGGTCGGCGAAGACCGTGGCGTCCAGAACCCCCTCCGCGTTCAGGTCGGCGAGCAATGCCGCCGCCGCGGCCGGATCGCCTGCGTGCAACTCGACTAGGGGGCGGCGAGCGGAGAGGTGGCGCGCGGCGGGGGAGTCCGGGAGACCGGCCACCGCGCACCCTTCCTCGAAGATCCTGCGCGCCTCGTCGCCGCGCCCCGCGAGGGCGAGGGCGCGCGCATGCCAGAATGCGTTCATCGCCGCGGGGACGGCGGCGCGCCCTGGTTCCCGTCCCCTCAGCTCCGCCCAGCGGATGGCCGCCGCCGCGTGGGCGGCGAGGGCGTCGTCGACGCGGCCGAGCCGGTGCGCGTCGTAGCCGATGGAGTCGTGGGCGAGCGCGCACTCGTGTTGGAAGCGGCTGTCCGGGGGCTCCTTCGCCGCCCACGGGCAGACGTGCGCGCGGGCGGCTTCCGCGTAGGCGAGGGCGGCATCGAAGTCGCCGAGTTGCTCCGCGGCCCAGCAGGCGCGCTTGAGGTTCCAGCAATGGATGTACGCCCAGTCCGCGTTTTCGGGGTCGTGGTCCGCCATGCGGGCGCTTGCCGCGAGGGCGCGGGCGTACTCGCGGGCGGCGCCGGCGTGGTCGCCGGAGCCGTAGAGGAGGTCGCCGATGTTGGCGGCGAGCACGGTGGCGTCGCGCTCGACCATCCAGTCGTCGGGTTCGAGGGCGCGGAGGCGTTCCACGACGGCGAAGGCCGCGTCGAAGTCGCGCCGCGCCGCCTCCGTATCGCCGGCCATCTCCTCGATGCGCCCGCACATGCCGTAGACCGAGAGCAGGTCGCGCAGGGGGAGCGGGTCGTCGGGCTCGGCCTGCGCAGCGATGCGCTCACGGATCGTGCGGGCCTCGCGGGCGGCGGCGCGCGCCTCCGCGAGCCTGCCGAGTTCGCGGAGCGCGTGCGCCTGCTTGGTGTGGGCCACCGCGATTTCGCGCGCGGGAGAGTCAGGCAGCTCGAGCAGGAGCGAGGCGCATTCCGCGAAGGCGGCATGGGCCGCTTCCCACTCGGAAACCTGTCCTTCGATATCGCCCAACCGGTCGAGGGCGCCGGCGAGGGTCTGCGTGATGCGCGGCTCGCGGCGCGCGATCGCGATGGCGGCGCCGACCGCGGCGCGCGCTTCCTCTGTCCTTCCGAGCGTCCGGAGGACCTCCGCCCGGTGGATGTGCGCGGCGGCCTCGTTGGTTCGGGCGGGCTGCGTGCGCTCCGATTCGGGAAGGGCGCCATAATAGCCCACCGCGCGGAGGGTGACCCCGTCGAGGACGGCGGTCTGGCCGATCGGTTCGAGGCGGGCGCGGAGGTCGGTGAGCATGTAATCCAGGAGCCCCTCCGCATCGGCGCGGGCGCGCTCGGCGCGGGCGCGGGCCTCCTCGATGCGGCGCTGCCGGGCGCGCAGCTCCTCGTTCGCGCGGCGCTGGGTGACGTACAGCGTGGCGAGCAGCGCGCCCACGCCGAGGAGGAGGCAGGCGCTGGAGATGGCGAAGGTGCGCCGCTGGCATTCGCGGCGGGCGCGCATTTCGGCCTGTCCTGCGATGCGTTCGCGCAGCCTGTCCGCTCCCGCCGAGGAGAGCCGGTCCGCCTGTGCGCGCGCGAGGACGAAGTCGCCGTGCGCGAGGGCGTCCTCCGCGTAGCGGCGCAGTACCTCGTCCGTCAGCGCCCGCGCGCCCGGGTGCGCGTCCCAGTGCGTCCGGACGAACTCCAGTTCGGCGAGGCAGTACGAGTAGCCGGCGTAGTCCCGCGCCTGCTCGAACAGGCGTTGGGCACGGCCGAAGGCGGCCTCCGCCTCGCGGCGGCGGGAAGCGCCGGAGCGGAAGTCGCGGACGCGGGCGAGGAGCTCGGCGGCGCTGCGCGGGCGCCGAGCGGGGTCGGGGTCGAGCGACCGCGCCGCGAGCGACTCGAGTTCCGCGGGGATCGTCCGGCCCGGCGCCGCCTCGCGCACCGGGACGACCCGGCCCCGGTGGGCCATGTAGAACGCCTGGGCGCTGGAGGGCGCATGGTGCGGGGGGACGCCGCACAGGATGGTGTGGAGGATTCCTCCGAGGAGGTACACGTCCGTCCAGGGTCCCACGCCGCGGGCGCTGGGGAGCGTTTGCTCCGGCGCCATGTAGGCGGGGGTTCCCGCGGGGGCGCGGGCGGTGTCGGGTGTGGGCAGCCAAGGCGAGGGGGCGACGCCTTCCGCCGGGATCCAAACCGCGAGCCCCCAGTCCATGAGGAACACCTCGCCGAAGTCGCCCACGACGACTTGCTGGGGCTTGAGGTCGGCGTGGACGACGCCGCGCGAGTGGGCGAAGGCGACGGCCTGCGCGACCTGCTGGAGGATGCCGAGGTGCTCGTCGAGATGCTCCTCGAAGGGGCGCTCCACCGGGGCCGCGAGCAGGGCGCTCCAAGGGCGCCCCTCGACGAGCTTCATGGCGAGGCTGGGGCGTCCGTCGCCGCCCCGGACGATGTCGTAGACCGGCACGATGTTCGGGTGGTCGAGGCGCGCCGCGATGAGGCCTTCCGCGAGGAGGTTGGCTTCCGGATCGGAGCCGCCGCCGCTGGCGCCGGCCTGTTCCTCGGCGTCGGGGCGCAGCACCTTGAGAGCGACTAGCCGGTCCAGCGAGACTTGCCGGGCGCGCCAGACCTCGGCGAACCCGCCCCGGGCGACGAGCGCCTCGGGAACCCAGGCTTCTCCGGCGCTGGTGGCGTGGTGGGGCGGCCTCGGCGCGCGTCGCGGAAAGGTGTCCCCCGGGTTTTCGGGGAGGTCGGCCGGACAGGGCACAACGGGCTGTTCCTGTTCGATGCTCATGCGCAGGGGGAACCCTCTTGCCGGATGGGTGGCTGGGAGAAGACATTCCCGGTGCGGACCGACCTCGTCACGGGGAAAGCACGACCATGCGGAGCCTCTGGTACCTTAGCCAGATGGACTTCTTCGAGGAGCTTGGGGAGGAGTCGCGCCTTTCGCTGGCGCGGCACGCGGAGGTGCATGTGTGGGCGGCGAAGACCGACGCGTCGGCGGTGATCGCCTCCGGCAGGGTGTTCCTCATCACGGAGGGGCGACTCGAACTGAGCCACCTCAGCAGCCAGGGGAGGCAGCTTTGCCTCGGGCACCTCGAACCGGGCTCCGTCATCGGGGCGTTCGACGAGGTCGGGGACGCGATGGACGAGTTCACTTGCAACCATGTGCGCGCGCTCGAAGAGAGCGGAGCGGTGTCCTTCACCAAGAAGTACTTCCACGGGATGCTGGGGCGGCGCCCGGCGGTGGCGGGCTATGTGATGCGCTACCTCTCGGAGTGCCGCCGGCGGCTCGAGAAGCGGCTGGTGGGCGTGCTCTTCCGGAGCAACGAGGCGAAGGTCGCGTCCATCCTGCTGGAACTCGCGGAGGATGGCGGCGTCCGCAAGCCGGGCGGGCGCGTGGTGCTTGATCCGGCGCCGTCGCACATCGAAATCGGCGCGATGGTCGGGCTGCCGCGGGAGGAGGTGAGCAGGGCCCTGGGGGCGCTCCGCGACCAGGGACTCGCGGAGCAGGGCCGGCGCAGAATCGAGATTCCCGACCTTGGGAGGTTGCGCGAGACGCTACGGTGAGAAGTCTCACCGACAGCAGCCGGCCCTTTGGACAGCCTCGCCGAGTCCCGCCACCGCGCGGGCCACCCGGCCCCGGAGGTCCCCCGAATGCGCCGCACCACCGCCTGCTTGCTCAGCGCCTCGCTTCTTCTCCACTCCGCCCTTCCGTCCGCGACGATCATCTGGAGCGGCAACGGCGACGGCACCCGCTGGTTCGACGCCAATAACTGGTTCCCGCCGGCCGGGAGCTCGACTCCCCGCGTGCCGCTCGCCAGCGACGATGTGCAGATCGTGGCACAGACGAACGAGACCGTGGTCATCGATGTCGCGTCCGCCTTCGCGCGAAGCATCGATACCGGTGGCGATGGCAGGCTCACTATCGCCACGGCCCTCCTGCTGTCGGACACGGACACGACCTCGACGATTTCGATGCCTGTCACGCTCGAGCAAAGCGCCACGCTCACGAGCTTGGATCCTGTCGTGTTCGCCGAGCGGGTCACGTCGAACGGCGGCATCCTCGATGGACAAAACGAGGGCGAGTTCATCCTCCAGAAGCAGCTCATCATCAACCGCCCGGCGCCGTTCCAGCGCGGCCTCGCCATCAACAATGCGGACGTGCTCTGCAACGGCGGCGCGGAGTGGTTCGCCGGCGAAGTCCAGCTCTCGGACACGAACTTCATCGGCACCGCGTCGGAGCTGCGCTTCCCCTTGGGCACCACGCTCGAGATCGGTCCCGGCGGCGTGATGTCCGGCGGCACCCTGCGCATGGAGGAGGGCTCTTTCGTTGTCATGCAGAACCGAACTGAGGAGGCACGCATCGACTCGCTCCTGCTCGCGACGGGCGCCACCTTCGGGCGCCTCGGAGGCCCCGGGCGCCTCCTCCTCTCAAACCTCGTCGCGGAGGAGTGCAACCTCGATGGCGTGATCATCACCGAAAGCGCGAGCTTGCTCTCTCCGCTGATGCAACTCACGGACTGCACCATGAGGGACATGCGCGTGGAAGGGCGCGGCGAGTCCATCCAGCAGTCCCTCAAGCTCACGCTCGTTGGCCTGACGCTCGTGGATGGGCTTGTGATCCACACAACCTCCATCCGGCCCGACAACGAGCTGGCAACGGTTGAGGTCGTCGGGGGCAGCAGCCTGCTCGCGAGCAATTTCGGCGAGTCTGCGAACTCCGAAGTGACGATCGACAATGGGCGCATCATCGGCTCCGGGACGCTCGAGATCGAGACCGGCTCCGAGCTTGACGTCGCCGACTCGCTGGACGTGCCGGGCACCAAAAACTTCCTCACTGCGCCGACCCAGGTATTCGGACTGCTCCATGTGCCCCGGTTCCACAAGATCACCGATCCGACCGGCGCGACCACGCCCCGCGTCACCATCGAGAAAGGGGGCGTCCTCCGGGCCCAGCGCGAAACCAATGTGGAGCTCTCCGTCGACTGCCATGGCGCCATCGAAATCGGGAACCTGACGGACCCCGGCCCCGTAGATCCGGACCCGGATCGGGTCGTCACCTGCACCGGCAAGTGGCAGATCCTGCCCGGCGGAACGGCGGAAGTCGCCGAACTGACACAGTGGTTCTTCAGCGGCGGCAGCGTGACGAGCAGCACCTCCCTCGAGGTGCCCGGCGGCGGCAAAGTCACGCTCGGCGAGGGCTCCGAACTAACTGTCGCGAACGGCAACCTCTTCGGCGAGCTGATCGCGCCCCCCTCCGCCTTCTTCACCGTGGACCGCGGCCGCTTCCGCATCCGCAACGGTTCGCGCTTCGACCCGCAGGACGTCGAGATAATCGGCGAAAACTTCGAGAACAACAACGAAACCTTCGACCCGGAACTCATCATCGAGGCGCCCTTCACCATCCCGCGCCTGCGCATGAGCGGCGACTGCAACATCTCCGGGCCGCCGGTCACGGTGACGGAATTCCTCAGCATGAAGGGCGGCGAGCTGAAGATCCCGGGCGGCGACTTCACGCTCGCGGCCACCGCCACCGCCATCCTCAACGGCGAATTCACGAGCACCTCCGGAATGGCCGTGCGCATCGGCAACGGCACGCGCTTCATGAACCGCGGCGCGATCACCTGGACCAGCACCTTCGCGCCGATCTTCCGCAGCACCGCGACCGCGTCCTTCGTCAACGAAGGCACGATGCTCCTCGACACGAACGACAGCACTTTCGGCAGCGGCGCCTTCATCAACCGCGGCACCATCGAGAAGGTCGGCGCGCTCACCAATTCCGTGCTCCGCGACATCCTACACGAGTCCGGCCTCATCGAGAACGAGGCCGGCCGCCTCGTGCTCAGCGGCGGCGAGCTGCGCGCGCAGGTCCGCACTCTCGAGACCGGCCGCACCGCCGGCAGCAACGGCGTTCGCCTCACGGAGGGCTGCGCGCTCACCGGCGACGGCACCTTCGGCATCGATGCGGAGGTCTTCGTCGAGGCCGACGTGCCCGCGCGCAACGTCGTCATCGACAACGGCATCGGCGTGCTCCGCGGCGCAGGGAACATGCTCGTCGATGGCGAGTTCCGCTGGGCCGACGGAGACATCAACATGGGCGCCACCGGCGGCCTCACGATCCTCCCCGGCGCCACGCTCCTCATGGAGCCTGCGGACCCGCTCGCGCTGAACAACTTCTGGCGCAGCGGCATCATCGACAACTTCGGCACCGCCATCTGGTCCGACGCAGGCAATGCGAACCTCTTCGCCGAGAAGCCCGCCGCCTTCAACAACCGCGACACCGGCGAGTTCTTCATCAATGGCCGCGGCCGCCTCTTCTTCACCACCAACGAGGCCAACCGCATCTCCGTCGCGAACGAAGGGGTTCTCCTCCGCGGGCCCGGCGCCGCGCGCCGCGGCGACACCGGTCCCGACGAGACCGGCCTGGGCTTCAACCTCACGAACTCCGGCGCGATCACGCTCGAATCCGGCCTCGCCCGCGTGGAGGGCACGTTTGTTCAGAACGGCGGCGAGCTGAACTTCAACGGCGGCAGCCTCCAGCACCTCGGAATCGACAGCAACGGGGCCCCCGTCCTCCAAACCGGCGCGATGCAGTTCAACGACGGCGCCATCAACGTCAACGCGCCCGGCACGATCATGGGCGAAGTCCGCGTGAACGGCGACACGGAGGTGCTCATCAACGGCACCACTTGGATCATCGCCGGCAAGTTCGGCATCGAGGGCGTGATGACCGTGATCGACGGCAAGGTCGTCCACTTCAGCCAGGGGCTCGACGGCTTCCCGTCGCCGCAGCAGGAACCCGCGCTCTACGAAGGCTCGCTCTTCGTGCGTGTCGGCTTGCTGGGCTTTGGCAGCGAGTGGTTCGGCGATGTCACCTTCACGCCGCAGAGCTTCACGGAGGTCGTCGGCGCGAGATTCCTTGTGGCGGGCGCGTTCAAGGGCCTCGGCCGCATGAGGTTCAATGGCAAGTGCGAGCTCCAGCACTTCGGCCGCGGCGTGTCCGCGCCCGGGGTTGCGTCGGCGACGCGCGGCGCCACCGCCCCCCAGGAGGAACCCGCGATCTACGCCGGCGAAGTCACCGTGGAAGGCGAGGGCGGCACCATCAGCGGCGAGGCGGTCCTCACGACCTCTGCGACTCTCCGCGTCGAGGGCGCGCCGTTCGTCACCGAAGGCCCGCTCACCATCGAGGGCCAGGCGATCCTCAACGGCGGCACGCTCACCAACAAGGGCCGGACGCCGGGAGGGGATCCCGCGCCGCAGGCGGAGCCCATCATCCTCCGCTCCGCGACTGTCCAGGTCACCGCGGACAGCGAGATCGACGGCGACATGACGCTGGAGGGTACCGCGAACCAGTTCGTGGTGAAGCCCGGCGCGACGCTCACGGCGGCGGTGACGCAGCTCGACCTCACGAGCGCCGCGCTCACCATCGAGACGGTCGGCGGCGCCACGCCCCGCGCGGGAAAGCTCAAGGCCCGGCGCCGCTCGCCGAATCGCGGTGGGGACGGCGAGATCGTGCTTGGCGGAGTCTTCAACCTCTCGTTCGTCGGCACCCCGGAGCAGCCGATGCCCCCCAACACCACCTTCCGGGCGGTCGAGGCGGCGGCGCTGACGGGCTCCTTCGGAAGCGTGTCCGGGCTTACGGTGCCTGGGGGCACTTTCGCAACATCGCAGGGACCGACATTCTTCGCCCTGACTCTCGGCGGCCCGAGCTCAGCGACAAACGGCTGGTTGCTCTACTAAGGGGCTGCAAACCTCGCGAACCTCAAGACTCGCGGAAAGTCCGAGGCGGAGAAGGGAATTCAAGGCGAGGGGGGCGCCAAGGGCCGGCGCCCCCTACTTCGCGATACCCTAGGATCACTTGTCAGCGCTGTCCGTTGCGCCGATGGTGACCTGCATTTCGCACCGAGGTGTCCGCCCCAGCACCTAGAGGCCCCAATGATGCCCGACATCGAAAGGGACCTGCCGTCGTCCTGCGATGTCCCCGTCCCCGGGGACCTGCCGCACGATTCGCTGGTTTCCCACAACCCGCACAAGTCGCGCTTCACGCTGCGCGGCGGCCCGGACGACGCGCCCGAGACCGGCGTCGCGGAGCACTTGGAAACGGAAGCGATCCCGGCGCAAAGCCCCGTGCCGCAGTGGCCCGACGACGATTCGGCCGAGACGCACTCGCCGCCGCCGGACCTCCCGGTCGCGCCGGAAGTCGCGGAGCAACCCGGCGCGCCGCCGAAGTCCGCCCGGCGCCACCGCCTGGTGCGCCTGATCGGGCGCGGCGGCTGCGGCGAAGTGTGGGAGGCGGTGCAGATCGAGTTGGACCGCCCGGTGGCGGTCAAGACGCTCCGCCAGGACCGGCTGGTGGAGTGCGCGGACAGCGGCGAGCGCGCCATCATGGTGCGCAACTTCCGCGAGGAGGCGCTCGTTTCCGCGCGCCTGGACCATCCCAACATCGTGCCGGTGTACGACTACGGCCTCGGAGGGAACGGTTCGCCGGAGCTGTCGATGAAGCTGGTGCGCGGGCGCCAATGGGACCGCCTCATGAAGGACGAGCGGGGCCGGGCCGGCTTCGACGATTTCCTCGCGCGGCACCTTCCCGTCCTCTCGGATGTGGCGAACGCGGTGGCCTTCGCGCACTCGCGCGGAATCGTCCACCGCGACATCAAGCCGTCGCAGGTGATGGTCGGCGACTTCGGCGAAGTGCTCCTGATGGACTGGGGCCTCGCGATGGTGTTGGACGAGGACGGCGGCGCGGCCGAGGCGGAGGTGGACGACGACCAGCCCTCGTGGTTCTCGCTACCGACGCGCGCGAACGCGAGCAGCCCCGCCGGCACGCCCGCCTACATGGCGCCGGAGCAGACCCGCGGCAAGGCCACCGGCGTCGGCGTCTGGACCGATGTGTACCTGCTCGGCGGATGCCTGTACTATGTGCTGACCGGCGTGGCGCCGCACGAAAGCGCGCAGTCGCACCAGGCGTTCATGCGCGCGGCGGCGGGCGATGTGGAGGACCCCCGCACGCTCTTCCCCCGCGCCGGCATCCCGGACGACTTGGCGGAGCTGGCGCTCGCGTCGCTCGCCGCGGATCCCGCCGCGCGGTCTCCGCACACCGAGTGCCGCGCCGCTTCGAGGTCCAGCTCCAATCGCTTGACGAGAAGGTCCGCATCGTTTCGCCCGTAGCTGATAATGATGCTGCATGGCGTCGTTGCCTTGCGTACCGCCGTCGCGACCATCGCGATGCCTCCGGATTCGTGCGACTGGTCCCGCGCCTCCGCGGCCGATGCAGCGAAGGAGGGTGAATTGTTCAACCCGATTCGGTTGCGCGCGGCCCGGTGGCCGAGGCGGGAGGCCCCGTGTGCCGACCATCGCATGCTCGCCGTTTCCCGTTGTCTCCCCCCAGGGGCGTTCCCAAAACCTGCGCGTTGACTCCCCGAGCCAGCAGCGCCCTCCCTCTCCCCAGCTCGGCGAGCGAAAGTGGACCACATGCTCGAGCCGCAGGATGGACCGCCGAGCGACCCGGGTTTATCCTGGGCCGCCGCCACACACACCGCCGCCAAGACTGGTGCCGCGCCGCCGTTCCGCACGGCTGCGCACCCGGTAACGCTGGCAACCCTCGCACCGAGTCCCGAGGCTCCCGGTTCCGCGCCCGCGGCGCAGGAGCGGGAGCAGACTGCGGCGTATGGGCTGCGCGAGCGCATCGCCGTTGGAGGCATGGGCGAGGTGTGGGAGGGCGTCCAGCTCAGCCTTGGGCGCATCGTCGCGATCAAGCGTATCCGCGAAGACCGCATGCACCGCGCCCGCGACGGTGAGCGCGACCGGCTGTTCTGGGACTTCCGCAGCGAGGCGCTGGTGGCGGCATGGCTGGAGCACCCGAACATCGCGCCGGTGTACGACTTTGGCCGCGATGCGGACGGCGAGCCGATCTTGACGATGAAGATGGTGCGCGGTCGGCCGTGGAGCGAATTGCTCCGCGAGGACCGCGAGAGCCTCGGCATGGAGGAGTACCTCGCGAAGCACATCCCTGTGTTGGTTTCGATGGCACAGGCGGTCGCGTTCGCACATTCGCGTGGCATCGTGCACCGCGACCTCAAGCCGTCGCAGGTGATGGTGGGCGAGTTTGGCGAGGCGCTGCTCATGGACTGGGGCCTTGCCATCCGATTCGGCGAGACTCCGATGCAGCCCACCGCGACGGTGGGGGCGGATGCCGTGCCCTCGCCGGACACCGCCACGAATCCGGCGGGGACGCCGGCCTTCATGGCTCCGGAGCAGACGGAGCCCGACGCGCGCGGCGTCGGTCCCCACACGGACATCTTCCTGCTCGGCGGCACGCTGTACCACATTCTCACGGGTGCGTACCTCTACGATTCGGCCCGGGGCCCCGGGGCCGTCGCCCAGGCGCGCGAGTGCCGCGTGGTGCCGCCGGCGATGCGCACGCCTGGGGTGGCGCTGCCGGAGGAGCTCTGCCAGATCGCCATGACCGCTCTCGCGCGCAAGCCCGGGGAGCGGCAGCCATCCGCGCGCGCGTTTGTGGCGCAGCTTCAGGACTATCTCAGCGGCGCGGGTCGGCGCCGACACGCGGACGAGCGTGTCCTCGCGGCGGAGTCGTGCCTTCGCCGCACGCCGCGGGGCTATGCGGACCTGGCGGAGGCGGCGGCCGCGCTGGACGAGGCGGCCCGTCACTGGCCCTCGCACACGGGCCTCGCGCCGCTGCGCGAGGCATGCCTTGCGGCGCAGGCGGAGCTGGCGCTCGCGCAGGGCGACCTGTCCTTCGCGCGCGTGCAGGCGCGGGCGATGGCGCAGGGGGAGGCGCGCACCGCGCTGGAGCGCCGCGTGGACACGGAGGAACGCGCACGGGGGCGGCGGGCGCTTCTGTTCCGCGCGGCGGCGGTGGCCGTAGTCGCGATGGCCCTCGGGACCGCCTTCATCAGCGTCCGCCATTCACGCGAGATGCGCCAGAAGAACGAGGAGCTGAGCGCGCAGAAGGCGCTCGTGGAGCAGGGACGCGCGCAGGCGCAAGCGAGCCGCGAGGTTGCGCTCACGCAGTACCGCGGCACGGGCCGCCTCGTGGGGTTCATGCTGAACGATCTTCAGGGCTCGCTCGACAAGGAGCTGCCGCGCGACCGCGAGATCGCCCAGACGGTGGCCAGGGGGACCTCGGAGTACTACCTCGGTGCGGGGACGGATGCGTTCGATGACGACCTGCTCGCGGAGCATGCGACTCAGCTCCTCGCGATCGCGCGCGCGTACAAGGACCTCGGGCTCCCCGAGGATTCGCTGATGGTGGGCGAGAGCGCGGCGGAGATCCGTGCGCGCCTGTTCGGAGACGAGTCGCCGGAGTACGGCGAAGTGCTCTCCGTGACCGGCACCGCGCGGGAGGAACTCGGCGACCTGGCCGGTGGGCTCGCGGACCTGCGGCGTGCCGTGGCGCTGACGGAGCGGCTGCCCGCCGGCGACATGCGGCGCTTCGGCGCGGTGAGCAACCTCGCGGCGCACCTGTGGAGCCAGGGCGAGCTGCCCGAGGCGCTTTCCCTCGCGGAGGAGGCGCTGGCGCAGGCGGAGGCGCTTCCGCAGGACGATACGCGCCCCCTCTTCCATGCGCTCGGGACAGTTTCCGGCACGCTGGTGGCAATGAACCGCCTCGACGAGGCCATGCCGATCCTCGACCGGCAGGAGGCGCTCATCGCCGCCCACCCGGAGGGCCGCGAGCGAGACCTGATCAGCCTCCTGTTCACCCGCGCGAATGCGCTCCGCATGGGCGGCAAGCCGCCCGCGGAGGTGCTGGTGCCCCTCGAACGCGCGCTCGCCCTCGCGCGCACGCACCAGGGCCCGGACCACCCGGAGACCGACATGTTCGCGAACAACGTTGCCCTCATGTGGCAGCGCATGGGCCGCACGGAGGAAGCGCTCGCCGCCCACATGGATGTTTTCGAGCGCCGGAAGCTGCGCTTCGGCGAGGGCCACCGCGACACGGCCATCTCCATGAACAACATCGCCTTGCTGCTCGACGACCTCGGGCGCGACGAGGAAGCGATGGATTGGCTGGACCGCGCCATCGCCTCGATCGAAGACACCGCCGGGCCGGATTCCGCGGACATCGCCGGCATGCTCGCCACGAAGGGCAGCATGCTATCCGAGCAGGGGCGCCTCGACGAGGCGGAGCCGCTATCCCGCAAGGCGATTGCGATCAGGGAAGCCAAACTTGGCCCAAGCCACCCGGCCACCATGAACGCCCGCACCACGCTCCTCAAGGTATTGATGGAGAAGGCGCGCCTCGCGGACAGCACAGGGGCCGATTCCGCCGCGCTCTGGGGCGACGCGAAAGCGTGCCTGGCCGAGTACCTCGACGCGACGCGCGGCGTGCCGCCGATCGCCGCCGCGATGTCCGAGGTGCTGCTACGAACCGGGGATCTGGAACTCGCGCGCGAGCAGGCAACCGCGGCGGCGGGGGGTGGTTTCGGCAGCTCCCCCGAGGACCCGGATCAGGCCCGCTTTCTGACGATCTGCGAGGAGTTGGGCGTCACGCCTCCGGCGCCGCCGGAAGAGTGACAGGGGAGAGCTGCTGAGGACCCGTCCTGGTCCTCGCCGTCGCTGGGTCTCGCGAACCTGGAGCACTCCATCGAGTCTCCTAGCCAGCGTTCGCCTGGCTGTTTTCGAGGTTGGGCAAGGCAACCATCTCGCTCGACCTCCGCTGCCGTCACCCCTCGGGACATCGAAGCATGGTTCGCATTATGCAGCTGCGTTGCTTAGGAGAGTGCTCTAGCCCTGCGGCTCGATGCCGAGAACCCAGGCGCCCTCCCGTGCGGCATCCCTCACCAAGTCGAGCAACGCCGACGCGTCGCCACCGCCGCCGAAGAGCGCTGCGAGCGAAGCGCCGTGGCGGGCGACAAGTCGCGCCTGCGGCGGCGGCAAGAGCCCCGCGTTCCTCCCACCGCATTGCCGCACAGAGCTGAGCCACCAAGGGAGATCAACCCGCGGAGGACCGGAAACGCCACCCAGTGCAAGGAAGTGCTCCCAGGCGATCATGGCATCGGGGGGCAGCGACCTCCAATTCGGCGGCGACGATTCGAGGTCGGCGAAGAACTGCGCCGTCGATCCGGTGCGCGCCGAACGCCGCGAGCACGCCCCCACGCAGAGCGCCAGCACGAGCCGCCCCGCTTGGGGCGGCAACTTAGCCGAGTCCCCGTCTAGTTCGTCGAGGGCATCGGAAACCTCGGCGCTCGTCTGTGCCGCGTTCCGCGCCCTTGCCCACCAACCGGCGTCGACCGTTCCGGGCAGGAAGAGGAAATCGCGTTCAAACTCTTCCGCATCCAGCAGGTGCAGCGTCGTGGCCCGGGAGGAATCGGCGCGGGGCGGCGCCGTCACCAGCTCCGCTGCGAAGCTGCGGATCTTCGCCGCGACGAAGGCGCCGGTGCCGTCCCACTCCGCGCCGTGAAACCCCGTCGGGCGATCCGCCGCCGCAAGCACCGCATCGAGCGCGCATGTGTAACTGTGCGCCTGATGCCCGAACATTGGTCCCTCGAGCAACGAGACCTCGAACGCCGGCTGCGGGGTCCGCTGGAAGAGGACGAGCGTGCAAGGCGACCCCGTCCGGTCGCGCCACCAGGCCACGAGCTCCCCCTGCCGCGCGTGTGCGCTCGCGAGATAGCTGCGGACGATGTCCGGGAGCTGGTCGCCCTGGAGGACCCGGGCGCGCTCCTGGAGGAACTCGCCAGCCTGCGAGATCGTCGAGCCCGTGAACGCCCGATACGTTCGGACCGCGAGCATCATGTCGTTGTTGCGGAGAGCCGCATCGAGCTCATCCAACTGCGCCGACGTCAACGAAGCGGCCACCTTGAGTTCCACCAAAGAGCGATCTGGATTCCCGATAGCTGCATCGTGCTCCGGCGGCTTGCCGCTGGCAAGCGGAGCCGCGCCCCCTCGCCGGAACGCCCCTCGCCAGCGCGGGCGTAGAAGGTACCGCAGGCATCGAGTCCGCCCCCGGACTATCGCGACACCCCTAAGGGCTGCCTACCGTGAGAGTGGCCCGCCCTTGCCACCGCGCGCACCACTCCCAGCCCTTCCCGTAAGTGTCGGCGAGATGGCATTCCACGGAACACACGAACCGGAGACTTGGAATCCCTGGTCACCTGCTTTATTCGGAATCCGAGCTGTGGAGGGCTTGGCGGAGTCGGGCACGACCGCGGGGGGGAGGGCTCGGAGGTACTGGAGCCCATGGTTGGAACCCATGGCAATTACCACGATTAGGCGGGCCTCCCGGGTCAGAGCCGCTTAGCCCTTCTGAAACTTGTGCAGGAGGCGCCGAGCCGCCTCCGAGTACTGTGCGATTCCGAGCGCCTCCGCTTGCGCAGCGGCGGCTTGAGCGGCTGCCGCCGCTTGCTGGCGGCCCTCGGGTGCCGGCCCCCCCCAGAGAATCGCAGCATCGACGAGCATCGCCCGGATGCGGAGTTCCACGGCGCCGTCCATCCCAGCCGCGCGATCACGTATGGCGGCCACGATCCGATGGGCTCGCTCGAGATCGCGAGCTGAGGCACTCGCGAGCGGATGAGCGCGCGCTTCCGCCGCCGTCAGCGCGGGGATTAGCGGCTCCTTGCCCGCGCGGTTCACCCGCCTCAGCAGCACACGAGCGCGACGAGCCGGTGCCAGCGCCTCGCCGGGACGCCCCACCGCGAGCAGCGCCCGCGCAAGGTTGTTCAGGGCGTAGCCCTCGACCTGTGCCGACCCGATTCGCCGGGCGGAGTCCGCGGCCTCGGCGGCACGCTCCAGCGCCTCCGAGCCGCGTTCGAGGTGTAGCAGCAGGTTTGATTCGTTGAGCGACGCGATGGCCGCGTGTAAGGTTTGCCCGAGGCGTTGCGACAACTCGCGGCCCTGGGAGAACGCATCCGCCGCGGCGCCGTAGCGCCCCAGCCGCTCGCGCAGGATCCCGAGGTTGATCAGGGTCGCCGCAAGCATCGGCAGGCGGCGGCACTGGCGGTAAATCGGCGCCGCCCCTGTCAGCAGGTCATGCGCCGCCGCGACCTCCCCGCGGTGCCATCGAACCATCGCCTCGTTGTTGAGCGCGTCGGCTTCCGCGGAGGGCTGGCCAGAGCGCCTCGCGACTTCGGACCCCTCCGCGAAGTCCCGCAATGCCTCGTCGTTCCGCTCCCGGGCACGAGCCAGTTCCCCTCGTGCGATCAGCGACGGCGCGAGCAAGCGGTCGATCGCGTTGCTTCTCGAATGCGCGAACGCGGCTTCAAGGTGCGGCTCCGCATCCTCATGGCGCGACTGCCTGAGCAACGCCGCGCCAAGCCAGAGCGAGGCCTCGCACTCGAGCATTCCGTTCGACAATGCCCGCGCGTCGGCGAGCGATTGCCGCAGCACGGACTCACCTTCCAAATGCTCGCCGAGCGATTGGAGGAGATAGCCGAGGCGCCCGAGCGCCCGCGCACGGGCTGCGGGGGGCAGCCCCCCCACCGATTCCTTTTCCGCAAGCGCGAGCAACCGTCGCAACGACTCGACTGCTTCCTTGAATGCGCCAAGCCGTTCGCGATGATCCGCCACACGCAACAACCAGGGAATCGCCGCAGCGGTCTGCCCCGCCAGTTCCCGGTGCCTTGCGATGGCCGCGCACACGTCACCGGAAGGCTCCGGGAAGGTCTCCTCCAGCCGCCTCGCAGCTTCCTCGTGAAGGAGCCGCTGCTGTGCGGGTAGTAGCATTTCGTAGGCAACATCCCGCGTGATCGACTGGATGAAACGCAGTAGCACCTCGTCCCCGCCCCGCCCATTCGCGGCTAGGAACTCCTTCGCCTGCAGTCCCGCGAGCGAGCGCTCCAACTCCCCCCTGACCTGCTCCAGCGAAGCCAGAAGGCCGCGCGAAAACTCGTAGCCGAGGACCGCGCCCGCCTGGAGTGTCTGCCGCATCCGCGCGCTGAGCCTGTCGATGCGCCACTGAATCACTCCGCGCAGCGTGGCGGGGACGGATCCCGAGGCGGAATCGTCCCCCCCGTCGCGTTCCAACGCGACTAGCTCCGCCTGGTAGAGCGGGTTCCCCGAGGCCCGCGAGGCAAGCTCCTCGATCTTCTCATCCGGCAGCCCCAGCCCTTCGGTGATGCGCCGAGCGAGTCTCAACGAGTCCTCCGGCGCCAGCCCGCGAAGCCGCATGACGAGGCTCGTGCATTCCCGGAGCTTCCCTTCGGGAACCTCCCCATCGCGGCCCGCAAGCAAGAGCGCGCGCCCGCCCCCTCCCGCCGCAAACTCTTCCAGGAAGCGGGCGGATAGCGCGTCGATCCATTGGAAGTCGTCGACGACGAGGAGGACGCTTCGCCCCGCGGCCCCGTGGCCGAGCGCCTCGGCGAGCACGCGAAAGACAGACGCCCGGAGGTCCGCGGACTCGACGGCCTCGAGCGCCCGGACGGCCCACGACTCCCCGAGCAGATAGCCGATGATCGGAGCGTCCTCGGGATCGAGCCCCGGGCGCGCAGCGAAAAAGGCGCGAACACCCGCCGAACCCTCCCCTCCGCTTCCGACCTCCGCCCGCAGCCACGCCACAAACGGGGCTAGCATGAAGTGCTCGCCCTCCGGTGTCCCGCGCAGGCTGACCAGTTTCGCGCGGTCCTCGATACGATAGCCCAACTGTTCGAGAAGGCGGCTCTTCCCGATGCCCGCCTCACCGCTGACCAACGCGACCTTACCGACAGCACCCGGCCCGGGTGCGTCGAACCACTCGAGGAGCCTCGCCAGCTCGCGATCACGACCGATGAAAGGCAGCGGTGGGCGACCGCCCAAGCTGTCCGAAGTCCGCTCCGCCCCCACCCGGTGGGCCACGTAACCATCGGAGATGTTCTTGAGTACCAGCGGCTGCGTTTCCGCAATGTCCCAGCGGTGCGCCACGAGCCGCCCCGTTGTCTGGCACACGAGCACCTGACCGGGCACCGAATTCTGCTCCAAGCGCGCGGCCAGATTCACCGTCGGGCCGATGACGGCGAACTGCCGGTGGGCGCCTGCCTCCTTGACGGTTGAGAGCAACTCGCCGGTGGCGACACCCGCGCGCGCCGACAGCGCCTTGCCATCGGGCCGGCGGACTTCCGCGAGGCGCGTGACAAAACCAGTCGCCGCGGCGACAGCACTCTCCGCGTCGTTCCCGAACGAATACGGCGCGCCGAAGACCATGAAGACGCCATCGCCCGCAAAGTCGACCACGAACCCATTGTGCGCGAGCGCCTCCTCCATCGCGATCGCGGAGAACTCGTTGATGAGCCTCTCCATCACCTCCGGGTGGTACTCGCGGCTCATCGCGCTGAACCCCGAGACGTCGGCGAAGACGGCGGTCGCGACGCGCATCTCGCGCGACATCTCGGATAGAAGTCTGCGCTGTCGTTCGAGCGCTGCATCGGAGACCGCTGGGCTGCGCCGGTCGAACTGCTCGCGGAACCGCCGCTCGATGTCGTCCGCGGGCTTCGCTGCGCTTGCCGCCGAAGGCGCGGCGGTGGCGCTCCAACCGCAAAACGGGCAGTTGGTCGCGTTCGCCGCCAGCGCCTCAGCGCAAACGGGGCAAACTACCATCTACGCAACTCCGGGGTCCTGCGCCTCACTCATAACTCATCCAACTGCCCGACCCGGCGGGCGCCGCGACGACCGTGAGGGACGCAAATGCCGCGTCGCTCAGTTTCGTTTCCGCTCCGTCGGCGTACTCCGCATAGAACGCGAGGATGTGCTGGCCCGGTTCCGCGGGCGTGATCGGCGTGGCTGTCTGCCAGACCGAGGTCGCGCCGACGCGCGTCAGGTCTACTTCCTCCGGCGAGGCGAGAGTGCCGTCCGGAAGCCGTCGCGTCAGGTAGACGCGAACCGGATCGACGCCTTCGAGCAGTGTGGCTTCGAAAATCGCCGAAGCGCCTGCGGCGATCACCGGGGTCGGTGTCCGAGCCGAGACGATGAACGGCAGGCCGCTCGGGTCGTCGCCGGCGAACGCGTAGCGCCGCCCGAGGAACAGCGAGCCTGCGACCGCGCCGTCGTTCTTGTCCGCGACGCCGTCTCCGTTGTCGTCGAGCAGCGGGCGCACGAGGCCCGGAAGGAATGTGTCGAAGAAGTTGCGCCCGGCGCGGTAGGCGGTCCGCAGCGGTTGGCCCTGGTAGGCGCTCGAGAGGAAGCGTTGCGAGAACGAAGTGAACGGCGCGAACCAGAGGTAGAGTCCCGAATCGCCCGCTCGGCTGCCGAGGATGACCACGCGCCCCGGTGCTGAAAGCGTCGTCAGCCACTCGCCCGCGCCTGGAGTGTCGAGCACGACGACCGCGGTCGCCGCCGGGCGCGCCGTCTGGAAGCTGTCCAGCGCCGCGTCGAGCTGAGCAGCCGTGAGTGTGTCCCCTGCCGACAGCCGCAGCTCGCCAGCCGCTGCGCGGTCGCCCGCCAGGTGCACGAAGAGCCGCCCATCCGAAGGCAGTTCCGAGACCGCCCAGGTGTTGATCGACGAAACGATCTCCGCCGCGCTCACCGGTGTCGGCGTCGACGGCGTGCGGTATCGGACCCAGGCTGGCTGGGGCACGCCGTTGTTATCCTGGAAGCGGACTTCATAGATGTTCTTCGCGAGCGCCGCGATGCCCTGGTAAGCCAAGTTGTCAAGTACCCCCGCGCCCTCTCCCGCCGCGATCAGCGCCCGGATCGCCGTCGCATCGGGGTCGGTGCCGGAGCTGATCGTCACCGTCGCGAAGCGCGGGTTCGACAGCCGCTCGTTCTGGAACGTCGCGACGAAGGAGATGTTGTACGCCCCCGGGATCGTGAACGGCTCCGCATCCACCGTCGCCTCCCAAAGCGCCGGATCCCCCGGGTTCTGAACGAGTTCGATGGTGGGAAGGTTCGACACTGGGTCGCCCGTGGGCACCGCGGGCGCCGGCGTGCGGATCGTCGCGACGACGGAGAGCGGCGTCTGGCCCGGAAGCATCCGCGCAAAGAGGTTCACCGGCGCCGACGCCTGCACGCCGGAGGGCGTGACCGAATCAAAGGCCGGGAAGAACTGGTTGATGTCGGTGGTGGACTGCACGCCGTAGGCCCAGGTCGCGCCGAAGAACTCCTCGTTCGCGACGTCGATCCCCGCGGCGCCGCCGTCGTCAATCTGCGGGCGCTGCTGGGCCACGCTGAACGTCTGGAAGAAGAGGTCCGCCGAGCGGAACGCCTCGCCCAGCGAGTTGCCCATGTAGGCCGAGCCGAGGAACGTGTACATGAACGACGACAGGTCCGGAGGCGGCAGGAACACCGCTTCCGAGTCGCGGGTCGTCGAGGAGATGACGATGCGCTTCCGCTCCGTGGGGTTGCCGGCGTCCTTCGCGCAGTCGTCCACGAAGCGCCCCGAGTAGCAGCAATCCACCACGAGCGACACATCCACCGGACTCGTCGCCTGCAGGTCGTCGAGCCACGTGTCCATCTGCGTCGTCGTCAGGCCCTCCGACGGGTTCATGCGGAACGCCATGAAGTCCTCCGTCGTGTAGCCATGGTCGACCATAAGCACCAGGAGCCGCCCTGCCTCCCCGGCGAACGATCCGGTCAGGGCGTCACTCAACTCCGCAACCGTCGAGGGGCCATCGACATCGCTGATGCCATCGCCATCCACATCTCTCTCGCCGAACGCGGAAAGGTAAAGGATGTTCGCCGCCGTGTAACCACGGGCGCGGAGCACTTGGTAGGCGTACGCGCCAAGCTCGTCGGTCTGCTCGGCAATACCGTTCCCGTCATAGGGGCCGCCACCCGCGACAATGATCGCGCGGGGGGGGGCCACATCCCATATTGAAGCCGTGCCATCGCTTGAGGCGAGAGCAAGTCTTCCCGTTGCAGCGTCAAACGAAAGGCCCGTGATGTTCGCATTGTGGGCACCGTACTCCGCTACCAGGTCACCGCTTGCGACTTCCCAAATGCGGGCAGCAAAGTCGCTCTGGTTATTCTCGAACTGGCCACCACCACTTACAATTCGTTGACCATTTCCTAGGAAGCACACCTCCGAAACATCATCATCATGGCCAATCATAGTCACAATCAATGAACCATTGGCCGGATCCCACATTTTGATTGTCTTGTCCTGCGCTGAGGCCAGACGGCTTCCATCCGGCGAGTAGGCCAATCCACTGACATGCTGCGAACCAGCCACCCAGAACCGCAGTTGGCTTCCTGTAGTGGAATCCCATATGCTTATTGTGTTATCGGAAAAAGCGGACGTTTCGATTTCAGTTCCGCCTCCCGTGGCAAGAGTTTGGCCATCGGGACTCCATGCGACGCAGTAAACGCCTGGGCCACCATGTGGTAATGTTTGTAGGAGTGCACCAGTCTGAGTGTCCCATATCCGAGCCGTTGAATCCGACGGGCAGGCGGTAGCTAACCGTCCTCCATCGGGACTCAGCGCGACATCGACAACATTTCCAGTATGGCCTGTGAAGGCCATTTCGAAGGAAGGTGTGAGGAAGTCCCATTTCACCACTTGGCCATCGATAAGCGACGAGTAAACATGCTGCTCGTCGCTGGAGACAACGAAATCTAGAATTGACGAGCCCAGATAGGGAACACGACGAACCCTTGTTCCATCAATAGAATCGTAGATGCTAATCGTACCGTCATACTCGGAGACGGCCAGTCTGCGATGGTCGCTCAACCATTGGCATCCGGTATCGCCGGCAGATGCAGAATCATAAAGCATAATCGTTCCCCCAGAGGTACTGATCCGAAAGGTCGTATTAACGCCAGTTGCGACGATAACCTCGGTGGAAGCAGAATTGAACTGGCTGGACCAACAAGGCCCGGCATCCGGGATTCCCAAATCGGTTGGGGAAAGGAAGTGGGTGAAAGTCACAAGTGATCCATCAGAAGTACGGTAGAGGCTAAGGTCACTGCGTTCGTTCCCGATCGCGACTAACAGGCCATCGGGCGAGAAGTCAGCTGCGCGGATCGAGGTGGGTTCGGTCGGGTAGGCATGGAGCTGGATCCCTGAGGCAACACTCCAAAGATATGCCTTCCCGTCCTGTCCTGCCGTTAGTAGCTTGTCGGAATCCGGACCGAAGCGCACGCGATTCACGGTACCGATGGCGGCGTTTAGCGTGCGCTCAAGCAAGTAATTGCTCGTCTCGTACACTCGGCAGACTCCGTCGGCAGCGGCAACAGCCAGCTTGGTGCCGTCGGGCGAGAATCGAACTTCGATAACTTGCGTCCCACTCGGCGCCGCTTGGAATCGCAATTCCTTCTGCCCCGTGGACGGATCCGCGATCACCACTTCCCCCTTCTGATTTCCGTAAGCGATTCTTGACTGATCGGGCATCCAGTCTACTGACACCAACGTGGATGGGTATGCTGCAAAAGGGATGTCTTCGATCCTCAGCAACTGAACTCCCGAGAGTGGATCCCAGATTCGAATTGTTCCGTCGCGGCTGACGCTCGCGAGCTTCTGCCCGTCTGGCGAGAATCTCGTATTGAGGACCGGTTTTCTGTGTCCCGTCAAGGTTCTGACGAGGGTACCAGTAGCACGATGAAAAAGTAGAATCCCCGCTGCGCTGGCGGAGGAGACGAAACGTCCTAGGGGATCGTCCTCGGACGCGGCTAGGAACCCGCCACCAGCCCGCTGGGTGGGAAGCGAAACCTCAGCAGGCTCCGTCTCTGGAATCGCAAAGGGGAGCGGTGTAACTCCGTTTCCCGCAATATCCTGCGATCCTCCGAGGTTTGGCCCCGGGGATGGTAGACCTGGAAGGAATTGATTCGAGAATCCCTGACACGTCGGGTCGGAAATCACCGCGAAGAGCTTGATGGTGCTTCCAGCGGGCGGCAACCCAAGCATCGAGAGCGGTACTCCCAGCTCTATCCCCGTTGCCACACTTTCCGGGTTTCCTGTCTGCGACCAACCAAAGGCGTACCCGGAACGGACGCCTTGTGTGTTGGAATTGTTAAGTCCCACTTCTAATCCCAAGCCGACATCCGCGAACGAGGGTCCCGTGACGTCATAGAAATCCCACAGGTGGCTATCTACTGCATCTAATCCTGGAGCCAATAGGTTGTAGGTCCAACGGAAATTCGGTGGGCCAAAGTCGACTGACAGTATAGTAGTCGCCCGGAATCCTGCAGGAAGCTGTGTCCCTCCTAAATTTCCCGGAGCGAAGTGCTCTTCACCGCCCGCGACACCTGGAAAAGTCCCCGAATATCCACCGGCGGCGGCAGGGTTGTCGAAGAAAAGTAGCAGTTTGTTGTGATTCGTTTCGAGGTTCCCGGCAAAAAACATGTACAGCATGTCCCCGTCGCTGGTTAGGTAAAGGGCATCCAACTCGGATCCGCCGCCGCCAACCAGTTGTCCTGAGATCGGATCACCGAAACCTGTGTTGGTGGTTTGCACTGCCACAGGTGAACCATAATGCTCCGCATCTAGGGTCCCATCTACCCGTGGCTTTAGAGTCGAAGCCGCCGGTGTCGGCGTCGGCACCGGCGTTGGCGTCGGTTGCGGCCCGGGCCCCGTCGGCACAACGGCGAAGATCATCGCTCGCGTGGCGGTACCTCCGGAGGTGAAGTCGATCCACGTTGGCGTCGTGATCGTCGTTGTCGCCTGACGCCCGGGGCTGTCGGTCGAAACCGCCGCCGCCCAGAGCTCCCACGAATCGCCATCCCAGTAATAGAAGTCTGCGGACGAAACGCTGCGCGACGACGGGATGTCGTCGACGAACACCGTCCCCGCGTAGGCGCTAGCGTCGTTCTCAAGCTCAAGCGTCAGCTCGAGCGGGACCGCGAACGTTGCCGGTGGCGGCGTCGCGGGGTTCTCCGCGTTCGAGAAGACGATCTCCTTGATCGTCGCGTTCGTCGCGGGGAGGCCCAGCCCCGCGAGCCGGCTCGGCCACGCGGCGGACCACGGCCGCGTCCCCGGGAGCCCGGGCGCTTCCGGATTCAGGATGTCCCACGGCGTCGTGATCGTGACGAAGTGGTCCTCGGAGAGCGCGCCCTCCGGTACGGACAGCTTGATCCGGTCGTAAAGCGGCTCGAACAGACCACCCCGTCCGCGCGGCGACGAGGGCCGCGGCGCACTGGATCGCGCGGGCCCGCCGATCACGGACTGAGCCGTCTTGGCACGTCCCCGCGTGATGTTGCCGATCCCGAGCGACTCGCCCCAGTCGCCTGAGAAGGACACGGTGTAGGCTGTATCGCCCGTTGTCCCGACGTTGCGAATCCTGATCAGGTGCACACCGACCGGCGGATCGAGCGACGTCCACGTCTCCTCCGCGCCGATGCCGGCTCCCTCCTCGTCAATGCAGTAGGAGCTGCTTCCGCACGTCGGGGGCTGGCCATCGATCCAGATCTCCAGCACCACATCGGCGTCTGCGCCGAGTTGCGTCACCCGCACCGTGTGCGGAAGCCCCGGCTGCACCACCTGAAAGCGGATCCAGTCCTCGTCGCCCGTTGAGTGAAACGTGTGCGACTGGGACTGGCTTGCCAGAATGAAATTGAACGTCCCGGGGCCATTGTCCGCCAGAGCCTCGAACTCGTCCGGCGACGCGCCGAGCGCCGCTCCGGGGAGCATCGCCTGTCCAACGAATGTCGCGAGGCACGTGAGGAGAAAGCGAAAGTCGCGTCTGCAGCCAGCGGAAGCGAGCATGAGCAGCATCTCGAAAGGGTCCCTGATGGGGCACCGGGAATGAGCAATCGGAACTTGGATTTTTGGACATTCCGAGGATGACGCATGTCTGGATTCAAGTCAACGGGTGTTATGGCCGGCTCGCAAGTCGTTTCCCCTCAGCGCTCGCCTGCCCGGAGTTGCCGTTTCGGGGGCCGCGCGGCCTTGCGTCGATGCAATCCAAGTGCGCCCTACCGTGGCCGAATTCTGGGAGGTCGGGGCGCGTCCACGCGGAGGGCGCTGGGAAGGGAGCCTGTTCCGACCGGCCGCTCGGGGGCACAGAGAGCCAGGAAGTCCCTGATTCTTGGCCGTCGCGTGGGCGGCCCTCAGGGTAGCGGGGATCATCCGCGTGTCATCCGGTCGAAGTCCGGTGGTGGTCCGGTGGAGGTTAGCGGGTGGACAATCCGGGAAACCCCTTGGTTGTCGGGTCAGGGGCGCCGGGGAGCGGATCTTGCTTCTTGAAGGAGTCCCGCCCCCGGGCGTAAATGCCGTGTCGCTTCCGGAGCTCCGCCGCGCATGAGACTGACGTTGTTGAGGCACGCCACGCTGGTGGTGGAATTCGCAGGAATGCGCCTCCTGGTGGACCCGATGCTGGGTCCCGCGCGGGTGGCGTTGCCGCGGCAGGCGGGCGAGGCGCTCGCGGGGCTGGACGGCGTGTGGGTGTCGCAGGTGGCGGCGGACCACTGCGACGGCGAGGCGCTGTCGTGGATGCCGGCGGATGTGGGCGTTTGGGGACCGGAGCCGGTGGCGGGTTGGCTGCGCTCGGCGGGCCTTGAACGCGCGCAGGCGATCACGAAGTTCTCGACCGTGGGTGGCGCACAGCTCATCCCCGTCCCGGCCGCGCAGCGCGGCGGTTCGGCGGCGCTGGTCCTGCGCGGGCGTGGCGAGCCGACGGTGCTGGTCGCAGGGGACCGGCCGGCGGACCCGGCGCTGGTGACGGCACTTCGTCATTACCGTCCGGACGTGGTGGCGCTCAGCGGCGGCGGCGCCGCGGGGGGCGCCGGCTTCGAGGCGACGCTCACCGCCGAATGCATGATCCCGCTCTTCAAGATAGTGCCCGAGGCGACCTTCATCGTGACGCACCTCGAGGCGCTTGGCGGCGGCGCGGAGTCCCGCGCGGCGGCGAAGGCGGCATTTGACGCGGCTGGAGTGCTGTACCAGGCGGCGATTCCCGCCGATGGCGAGACGGTGCGCTTGACCGCCTGAGCCGCCTGGCGGCAAGGCTCCCCGCATGTCGAAGACTCCCATCCTACCTGCGACGCCGGACGCAGTCGCGCGCGCCGCCGAGGTGCTGCGCGGCGGTGGCCTCGTCGCGATCCCGACGGAGACCGTGTACGGCCTCGCGGTGCGGGCGGACAGCGACGCGGCGGTGGCGCGGCTGTACGCGGCGAAGGGGCGTCCGGCAACTAATCCCTTGATTGTGCACGTGCCGGACCTCGGGGCGGCGGAGCGCTGGGCCGCGCCGATGCCGGAGTTGGCGGCGCGGTTGGCGGGGTTGTTCTGGCCCGGTCCGCTCACGCTGGTGGTGCCGGCGGCGGCGGGGCTGTCGCCGCGGGCCCTGGGCGGCGGCGACACGGTGGGCCTTCGCGCGCCGGACCATCCGGTGGCGCTGGCGCTGCTGCGGGAGTGCGGGCTGCCGCTGGCGGCGCCGAGCGCGAACGCGAGCGGACGCCTGTCGCCGACGACCGCGGAGGCGGTGCTCGACACGCTGGACGGCTTGATCGACCTGGTGCTGGACGGTGGCGCGTGCGCGGTCGGGATCGAGTCGACCGTGCTTGATGCGTGCTGCGATCCGCCGCGGGTGCTGCGCCCGGGTGTGTTGACGGCGGAGCAGCTCGCGGACGCGCTGGGCGCGCCGGTGCTGGGGGTGGCGGGGGAGCAGGGGCCGGGTCCGGCCCGCTCGCCGGGGCTGCTGACGCGGCACTACGCGCCATCGGTGCCGCTGGTGGTGGGCGGCGAGGCGGGCTCGGGCGACTTCTCGGTACAGTGGGGCCCGGGCGCCGCGGATGCGGCCCTGCCGCTGGAGCCACGGGCCGCCGCTGCGGCGTTGTTCGCGGAACTGCGCCGCGCGGAGCGTTCCGGCGCGCGGCGGATCGTCGTGGCGGAGCCGCCTCCGGGGCCGGAGTGGGCGGGAATCCGCGACCGGCTGCGGAGGGCCTCGGCGGCGGAGTGAGGGCGATCCTTGCGCCGCGGGGCGGAGCGGTCGATATCCTGAACGCGCGCTGCGGCTAATGCGCGCGCAAGGACCCCGCCCTCCGTTGCAGCTCCACCTCCTCAAGTTCCTCTTCTTCGGACGCGCAACGCCGGAGGACGCACCCGTAGCCGTGCACCGGCGCAACGGGATCGCCATCTCGTTCCTCGAGGGCGCTTGGGCCCAGGTTTGGATCACGCTGACCGCGGGGAAGTTCCTCGTGGACCTCATCCGGCACCTCGGAGGCGGCGACCTCGAAATCGCGCTGATCAGCGCGGTGCCGTTCCTGTTCGGTCCGGCGCAGCTCCTTGGGGCCTACCTCTGCACCCACTTCGGTTCGCGCAAGAAGGTCATCCTCGTCTCCGCGTTCATCAACCGGCAGATCTGGTGGCTTGCGGTCCCGCTGATCCTGCTGCCGCTGGACAGCTCCGTGCGGTTCGGGCTTTTCTTCCTGATGTACTTGGTGAGCCAGTTCGCCGGACAGATCACGAACAACACGTGGCTGAGCTGGACCGCGGACCTGCTGCCGACGCAGCTGCGGGGCCGGATCATCGGCGCGCGCAACGCGCTGATCCTCGGGATCGCGACGCTGGCGGACTTCGGCGCCTCGGCGGTGCGCGACGGTTTCGGCGAGGCGGGCCGGACGGCGGCGCTGGCGCTGATCTTCGGCGTCGCCGCGTTCGCGGCGCTGGTGAGCGTGAACCTGTTCCGGCGGCAGTGGGAGCCTCCGCTCGCGTCGCGCGAGCTGCCGCCGCTGCGCAAGATCCTCGGCGCCTGCTGGCGAAACGCGGACGTCAAGCGGCTGCAGACCGCGGTGCTGCTCTGGAGCTTCGCCGTCGGCGTCGGCGGCCCGTTCTTCACCCCTTTCATGATGGACGACCTCGAGCTGAGCTTCATCATGATCCTGTGGTACACGCTCATCGTCTCGGGCCTGAGCATGTTGATGAACGCGTTCTTCTGGGGGCACATCGTCGACAAGGCGGGGACGCTGCCGGTGCTGCTCGGGAACGGGTTGGTGATCGGGTGCCTGCCGCTGCTGTACCTGTTCATCACGCCGGAGGACCTGTCGCTCTACTGGTTCGACGCGGTGGTGACGGGCATCGCGTGGTCGGGGTTCAACGTCGCGCTGTTCAACCTGCCGCTGCAGGTCGTGCCGCTGCGGGACCGGGCGTACTACCTCGCGATCACGTCGATGGTGGGCGGGATCGGGATGGGCGCGGGGAACGTGCTGGGCGGCTTCGTCGCGAACGCGATCGGGGGTTCGACGCTCGACCTGTTCGGCTACGCCTGGAACAACTACCAGGTGATGTTCATCCTGACGACGGTGCTGCGGTACGGGGCGCTGCTGCTGTTCCTGCGGGTGCCGGACCGCCGGAACCGGGGCATGTTCGTGTTCATGCAGGAACTCGGCGAAGGCGTGCAGCGGCTGGTGACGGCGCCCCGTTCGCTGCTGCTGCTCGGGACGCGCTCGCCGAAGCGCCGGCGCCGCCGCGCGGCGGGGTGAGCCGGATCCCCGCTTTACGCAAGGGGCCGCGCCGTGCGAGCACCTCCACTCGGACGGAGCGAAGCCCATGGCCACCCTGATCACCCTCATCATCGACTGGTTGCCGGTCATCTTCGTCGCGGCGGGAGCCGCGGCCTTCCTGGTGATGCTTCGGCGGAACTCGCGCGAGCTCGGCGCGATGCAGTCGCAGCTCGAGGAGCAGGAGGCTCGCTTCGCGCGGGAAGCGGCGAAGGCCGCGGAGGCGGGCGCGCCGCCGTCGGCGCCGCCGGAGCCGCGACGGCCCGCGATTCCCGCCGCGGCGCCCGAGCCTGCCGCGG
This sequence comes from Candidatus Sumerlaeia bacterium, assembly GCA_033764015.1. Lineage (GTDB taxonomy): Bacteria > Sumerlaeota > Sumerlaeia > SLMS01 > JANRJK01 > JANRJK01. The sequence goes on from JANRJK010000013.1 coordinate 224,827, forward strand.
GGCCCGAGCCGGCCGCGCCGCAGCCCTACCTCGCCGCGCCCCAGGCGGCGACCGTCGAATCCATCGCGAAGAAGCTGCAGGGGCTCGGGGTCGCCACGAACTACGAGGGACCGATCGCGCTGCCGGTGCCTCCGAACGGCGCGGTTTACCGGCTGAAGAAGGGCGGGCTGGTCGGCGTCCTTCCGCGCTTGGAAAGCGAGCAGACCCTGGTGCACCTTGCGCGTCGCTACGACATGATTATCTGCGCCACCGCGACCGGCGAGGCGGTCGTGTTCGAGCGTCTGGATGCGCGCTTGGTGGGGATGGTGGACGGGCCGGCGGCATTCCGCTAACCCGTCCGGGCGGGGTTACTGCGCGACGGGGAGTTCGACGGCGACACCGAGGGCCGGTGTGCGCAGGTTCGTCGAGCCGGGCTGCGAGGCGATGACGAAGTAGAAGCCGGGCTCCAAGTAGGCGCCGGGCATATCGACGGCGAAGCTGTCGGCCGCGGCCCAGACCGGGATGTCGAGCTTGGCGTCGACGGACTGGCCGGGCGCGAGCGTCACCTCGCTCTGCATCTGCTGGAACATCATGCCCTTGGACCAGTAGGCGACCGGTTCGCGGCCCTCGGGGTCCTTGGAAACGACCATCTCGAAGCGCTGGCTGGTGGGCCACATGAGGTGCTGCGGCTCGGCGGAGCTGTTCATCAGCGAAACGTTTGCGGAGATGGCGCCCCCGGGGGCGACGCGGGTGTCGGCGAGTTGGACCGTGAGGCGCATGCCGAGGCGCTCCTGCGAGATGGTCTTCGGCCACTGCCCGGGGTCGAGCACGCGTTGCGTGATCTCGCCGGCGTCCTGCATGGCGGAGTCGTTCGAGGCGCACCCGGCGGAGAAGAGGGCGGCGGCGCAGCCGATCAGGATGGCGGCGGTGCGAAGCTTCATAGCGGTCACTCCAAGGGCGGGGGCGCGGGGCCCCAGTCTGGTTGGCGGTTCTGTCCGATGGTGGTAATCTGTTGCTGGTTGGTGCCGTCGTCGAGCATCAAATAGACCTGCCATTGGCCGCTGCGGTTGGATGCGAAGGCGATGTGCCTCCCTCCGGGAGCCCAGGACGGGCTGGCGTTGTCGCCCTGGTTCTGCGTGAGGCGGCGGAATCGCTGCGGCTCCGCGGCTTCGAAATCGTAAACGTAGATGTCGCTGCGTCCGCCGCTGCGGGAGACGAAGGCGATGCGCTTGCCGTCGGGGGACCAGGAGGGCGCGTCGTTCCACGAGCCCTTGGGGGTGAGGCGCTGCCGTCCGGAGCCGTCGGCGCCCATGAGGAATATCTGCACGCCCCCCGCCTCGTCGGAGGCGAAGGCGATGCGCGACCCGTCCGGCGACCAGACGGCGCTGCCCTCGGTGGCCTTGCTGGTGCTAAGGCGGCGCAGGCCGCCGCCCTCGCGGTTCGCGGTGTAGATTTCGGAGTTGCCGTCCTTGGAGAGCACCATGAGGAGGCGCCCGGCGGCTTCGCTCCACGCGGGGGAGTGGTTCGTGCCCCCATACGCCGCGATCACCCACTGCGAGCCGCTCGTGAGTTGCTGGCCCATCAGGCGGGCCCGGTTACCGGCATAGGAGCCGTAGTAGAACTCCGTGCCGCGGGCGCCCCACTCGGGGCTGGAGCAGATGCTCCCGAAGCGCGTGAGGGCGCGCGGGTTGAAGCCGTCCGAGTCGACGATGGCGATCTCCTTCACGCCGCGGACCTGCTCGTTGACGAAGAGCATCTTGGTCTGCGCGAAGCCTTGCATGCCCTTCACGTAGAGGACGACCTCGTCGGAGATACGGTGCGCGAGGCGGCGCTCCTCCGCGGCGGTGTCGGTGAAGAAGCGCTCGAAGATGAGGGACCTCGTGGCGATGTCGTACAGGAGGACCCGGACGCGCATGTTGCCGCCCTCGCGGGCGACACGGCCCATCAGGTACTGCTCGACGCCCATCGCCTCCCATGCGGCGAAGTCCACCGTGCCGCCGCGCCCGTCGCGCAGGTTCTGGCGGTTCGCCTCGACCGTGTCGGCGGGGAACTTGAAGAGGCCGGTGAGCTCGAGGTCGCGGCGGATGACGCGGGGGAGCGTCTCGATGTTCACGCCGACGTTGTCCTCCACGTTGAAGGGGGCCACCATGATGGAGGACTTGGTGTAGAGGGCGCGGGGCTTGATGACGCCGAGGTCGACGGCGTCCTGCGCGGGGGCGGGGGCCAGCGTGGCGAAGAGGCAGAGCAGGAGCGCGAGAACACTTGCAGCGGTACGCATCGCGGGTCGCAACTGTGGGGGATTTGGGGCGGAAGGGGGGCCCGCGGGCATCCGCGGGACCGACGCTACCGACCCGATTCCGGTTCGCCGTGGTTGACAGATGCAACGGCAAACCGGCTAGTGGTGGAAGCACGCGCCGCGGTCGGCGCCAACATCCGAAGTCGCGCGCGCGCAAGCCGCGGAGGCTGGCCCATGAACGAGATCGACCCCTCGAAATTCAAAGGCGACGGCTCGGCCCCTGAGGTTACCGAGCTCGAGTCCCCGAACATCCCGGACTACTCCTACGCCGCGCAGGGCGACCGGGTGCCGGAGCTCGGCAGCGAGAAGCGGTTCAACGACGACCTCGCGCGGATGTACGTGCAGCCGAAGAGCTACGAGAAGCAGGAGCGCGCCGCGAAGATCGCGGACTACCAGGCCAACCAGAAGAACCCCGCCAGCGGCCTCGTGAAGTTCCTCCTGTTCTTCGTGCTCCTCGCCGTCGCCGCCGGCGCGGCCTCCTTCTTCATCAAGGTGCCGGTGCTCGACGAGTACGGCACCGAGCGCAGCGCGCCGCTCTATGCGTGGGCCCTGCACATGCAGAGCCGCTCCGAGCGGGTGGCGATGCTCGAGTCCATGGAGCCGGCCTACCGCTCCTACTTCCTGACCCGCGAGCGCGTGAACACCATCTACACCGCGGCCAGCAACCACGCCTCCGCCGGGAACCCCGTGCCGACCATCAACCAGCTCGTCGGCCTCGGGCTGGTCGCGCAGGCGCAGACCGTGGACGGCTTCGGCAACCCGATCGAGATTTTCGGGCGCGACCTCATCAAGGTGGTCGCCCCGGGGCGCGACGGCGTCGCCAACTCCTTCGACGACGTCGTCAACGAGAACGGGCGCCTGCGCGTCCCCGACGAGATGATCACCCTCGAGATGCAGATCCGGGATTCGGCGAGGTAGGGCCTCCGGTTGCCGAACCGGCGCGCTTGTCGCACAACTTGCTTCGAGACCAACCGGAGCAACCCCACCGTGACCCTGCGAACCCTCCTTGCGGCGGCCGCGGCGCTTTGCGCCCTCCCCGCCCCCGCCCAGCTCATCATCACCGAAGTCCTTCCCGGCGTCGTCACCTCCGGCGACGCCGGCGACACCGTCGAGCTGTTCAACGCCGGCGTCGCGCCTATCGACCTCACGGACCACATCCTGACCGACTTCGACGACGCGTCGATCGAGTCGAACCTCGCGAACGAGGGCACCTTCGCCCCAGCGTCGCTGTCGCTGCCGGCGCTTCAGCCCGGCGAGTTCGCCGTCGTCGTCTTCGTCGACCAGTCGCTGAACCCGACCCCTTCCTTCATCGAGACCAACTTCGGCCTGCGCATCATCGCGCCCGTCGTCCCGGCGGGGGAGAACCTCCTCTCGAACACCTACGAGCAGCTCGGCCTGTTCGACCCGGCCCTCGAGCCGCTCGACTTCGTCGCGTGGCACGACACCGCGGCGGTGCTGAGCCCCACGCTGGAGGCGGACACCCTTGAGGACCTCGCCGCGATCACCGGCCCCACCGGCGACCATGGCGTGGACGTCGCCACGCTGGCTTGGAACGGGCCGGACGCGATCCCGGACCTCGCGGCCTACCAGGCCAACACCATCGACTTCTCGGCGGTGTCGGGTGCCTCCACCTACGGACAAGGCGTCCTCCGCCGCAGGTCCACCGCGGGCGTCTTCACCGTCTCGGCGCCGCGCGCGTCGACCGACTGGGAGGCGCTGCCGCGGGACCGCGCGACGCTCGGAAATGCCTCGGACGATGTGCCCACGGCGGACGGTTTCCAGCCCTTCCGCATCACGGACGACTTGGCCGCGTGGGTTGGCGAGCTTGATTCGAGCTTCCACCCGGAGCGTCGCATCGCCCGCGGCGAGGACCTGCTGACGCCCGAGTTCGCCACGGCGGACGGCACGGACCAAGCCGCCTTCACCGCCATCATCGACCGGATGCTGGCGGGGGAGTACGAGGGCGCCTTCGCCGACGCCATCGCGCAAGGCTACGAAGTGGTCGAGTTCCTCGACACCGCAAGCAACCGCACGCGGTACCTCCTGCGCGAGCGCGTGATTCCCGGCGGCGCGGGCTTCCGCGGGCAGGGCATCTTCATCGTCGACAACGGCCCGGGCGTGCGGAACGCGCTCTGCGTGCAGGCGCCGCACCCGATCTTCGACGGCATGACGTTGGACCAGGCCGGGCGGTCGCTCGCGTTCCTGCGCCCGCGCCTCGTGATGATCGCCGGGGCGCGCCGCACCAATGCGGCCGCGACCACCCTCTGCGACGGCACCTTCGCCGGCGGCGCGCCGTACCGCATCAGCGACGTCGCCCACCATCCCGACAACTTCTTCCACGCCACGCACGTGCACCTCGACGCGGCGCTGTCAGGCTTCACGGCGATCCAGCTCCACGGATTCTGCTGCCCGGGCGACGCGGACTATCCGACGCTCACCGACGACGTGGTGGTTTCGAACGGCATCACCGCCGCGCCGTCCCCCGGGGGGCTTGCGGAGACCATCGCCGCGCGCATCGCCGCGCAGAACTACTCCGCCGTCGACGGCATGCCGGGCGGCGACCTCACCACCGCGGCGCTGCACGGCGTTGACACGGCCGTGCTCGGCGGGACGAACAACCTCCAGGGACGCGTGACCAACGGCGTCGCCGCGGGCCTCGAGTGCAACACCGCCGCCGCGGGACCCGCCAGCGAGCGCTTCATCCACATCGAGCAGGACCCGGACGTGCGCGAGGAGCCGGATCACATCCTGACCGCGATCGACGAGGCCCTCTCGATCACCTCTCGCGTGGAGGATTGGCGGCAACTCGGGGAGTGAGGCGGGGCCTCCGGGCTCCCTCGATGAGAGCGAGCCCGACAACGGCCGCGGCGAATGCCAGCGACACCGGGACCGTGAGACCCCAGCGCGGCGGGCGGTAGCGCCACTCGAACACCGTCCTCCCCGCTGGCACCGGCACCGCCTGCATCAGCCCGTACGCCACCGCGGTCGGGCGCCACTCGCCGAACTCGTCGGTCGCTTCCGGGTAGCGGTACTCGCATCCGGGCCAGTGGACCTGGCGGATCAAGAGCAGCCCCGGGCGTTCCGTCTCGAGGCGGAAGCGGCGGAACGACACTCCCTTGTTGAGTGGCGTGATCTTGCCGCGCGTCTCCAGTTCCGAATCGGGTGATGGAAGGGAAACGAGGTGCGGGTAGTCGGCCGCGATGGGGACCTTCCGCAGGACCGGCGGGGGCAGGACGCCGTCCTCGTTGCGGAGCCGCTGGTGCGATTGCCAACCTGCCGCGACCGCCTCCCAGGATGGCGCCCAGTCGAGCAGTGGGCGTGCATGCAGGAGCCTTGCGAGGAGTTCGCTGCCCCCCGATGCGCGCGCCTCCACCGCGATGCGCCCTCGCGAGAGATTGAGGTCCCAGTTCGCCAGGTCCTCGCCGCGCAGGAACTTGGTATCGATGTGGAAGTGGCTGACCCCCATCAGTTCGAGCGCATCGGGCGCCCGGAGGTAGAGACTCCCGAGCCATGTGCCCCCATGGGAGCCGACACCGAGCGCTTCGGGCAGGCGGCGGCTCAGCATCGGGCAGGCGCCCGCGAGGTTCGGGATACCCATGAACACCGTGCAGTTGCCGGCGACGTCGGATGCGGGCCGGTTCGCGGGATCAAGCGGTGCGATCATCGCCAGCCGTTGGATCGTGGTTGGCTCCACTTTCGAAAGCACAGGGTGGGAGGCGGCGCTTGCGAAGAAGTCGGGCCGCCGCGGCACCCAGTCGAAGCGGGTAGCGATCATGCGCCATTCCGCGCACAGCAGCGCGGCGAGGGCGGCGACGCGAAGCCTCGGGAACCGGTTTCCAGCGGTGAGCAGCGCGAATCCGCCCGCAAGGAACGCCGCATGGGCGAGCAGCAGCGCGTCGCCGGACGAGAGGCGCTCCCACAAGGCGGCGCCTGTGGTGCGGCCGTCGAGGAGCACGCTACGGAGGAATGTCGCGGCGCCGATGCTCGCTACGGCGGCGAGCGCGAACCCCGCCGCCGCCGTGGCCGCGCGTCCGCGGGCCGGGCGCCTCCAAAGCCCCGCCAAGCCGAATGCGGAGGTGGTCGCCGCGAACGCCGTGGCCAGGAACATCCACCGGGCGGGGACTCGGAAAAGGCTGAAGGGGGGCGTGTCGAACAGGAGCGCTCCATAGGGGAGTTCCGTTCCGCCGGCGACCGCCAGCGCGATCAGCCCTCCTAGGGTGAGATGCAGCACCTCGCGCCGGCGGCGCCAGCGCGAGCGCAGGGCCAGCAAGAGCGCGGCGGCCGCGAAGACCGCGAAGACGGGGGGGATGTGGTTGAGCTGCTCGGCGGCGTAGTTTGACCCGTTCCATCCCGCGAGCGGCAGGCCGTAGATGGACGGTGCCAGGAACATGGCAAGGTACGAGGGGGGGAAGGGCCCGTCGGCCCACTGGGCCAATGTGAGCGCCGAGCGCGGCGTCGAGGCCGCGTGGTCGATCCCGGAGACCAGAAGAAACACCATGCACCCCGCCCCTAGGAGCCCCCCGAATGCGACCGCGGCGGTCCCGGCGGCTGCCCGCCTCGAAACACGCAGGCGTCCCACCCAGTCCCATCCCACCCAAAGGACCGCGAACAGCGTATGCTGCAGGTAGCCGATGGAGATGTGCGCCGCGAAAGCCGCCGCGAAGAGCGCCGTCGATCCCGCGGATGCCCGCCGTTGCGCGCGGAGGGCGAGCCACCCGATCCATGGCGCGGCGGCGCCCGCCTCGGCCATCGACACGTGTCCGGCGTGGGCGAGGAAGAAACCGGAAAGCTGGAAGGCAAGCGCACCGCAAAGGGCGGGTCCCGGCGCCAGCAACCGACCGCGCCTCAAGTAGAGCAGCATTCCGACCCCCGCCAGCAGCGAGTGGAACACCGCGAGCACATTCCCCGCGTCCACCGGCGCCAATAGGAGGTAAAGGGCGTTCGGCGGGTAGAGCGCGCCGACGTAGCCGGTCGAGAAAACAGGCATTCCGGAAAAGATGCGGTCGGTCCAAAACGGGAACCCGTCAGTGACCCAAAGCCGCGCAACCTCCGCCCGCCATGCGAAGAAGTCGCCGAGGCGCTCGTCCCACATGGTGCCGCCAGTGAAAAACTGCGGGGTCTGTGCGAGGGCGCCCGCGAGGAGCGCGAGCCCACTGGTCCACCGCCAGTCCCCAGCTGGTCGTTCCGCCGCTTCGCGCCCCACCGTCACCTCGCTTATGCCGTTGCTCTCGAATCCGCCTCCGCCACTGTGGGGAGCAAATCGAATGGCGCGCCTAATGACCCCACAATTCAACGACGGTACCCGACGAGCCCCCCGCGCGCGCGGAGCGTTCCGGTGAGCGCACCCTCGATCCGCGCCGACGTCGTCGTCTTCGGCGGCGGCATCGCCGGCCTCTGGACGCTCGAAGCGCTGGTGCGCGCGGGCTATGGCGCGGTGTTGCTCGAGGCGGCTTCGCTTGGCGCGGGGCAGACCATCTGGTCGCAGGGCATCATCCACGGCGGAGCGAAGTACACGCTCCGCGGGCTGTCGGACCGGCTGGCGCATGTGACGCGCGTGATCGCGGACATGCCGCGCGTGTGGTCCGAGGCGCTCGCGGGGCGCGGGCCCGGGCCGGACCTGTCGCGGACGCTGCTGCTCGCGCCCCATTGCCACCTGTGGCGCACCGGCGGCATGGCGTCCTGGGCGGGGATCCGCGCGGCGGGGCAGGTGCTCAAGACGCCTGTGGTCGAGCTGCCGCGCGCGGAATGGCCCGCCGCGCTCGCCGGCGTTCCCGGCGAAGTGTACCGCCTCGACGAGCAGGTCGTCTCGCCGCACAGCCTTGTCGCGGACTTCGCCACGCAGCACAGCGGGCGGTGCCTGCGCATCGCGCCCTCGCCGCTGGCCAACGCCACAGCGGAGGCGTCCGGAGTGCGCTTCGCCGCGACACTGCCGGACGGCTCGGAACTAGTCGTCGAGGCCGCGCGCGTGGTGCTCTGCGCGGGCGCGGGGAACGCCGCGCTTCGAGGGGCGTTCGGCCTCGATCCGCGCCGCCAGCAGATTCGCCCGCTCAAGATGGCCATGGTGCGCGGACCGGGCCTCACCGCGCTTCGCGGGCACTGCGTTGACGGCGCCAAGACGCGCGTGACCATCACGTCGGATACAGATTCGCAGGGCCGCACCGTTTGGCAGGTCGGCGGCCAGATTGCCGAGGATGCCCCCGGCATGGACGAAGCCGCGCTCCGGGCACGCGTCGTCGAGGAACTCCGCGCGACGATCCCCGGCGTGGACCTCGCCGGGCTCGAGGTGGCGTTCTACGAGGCGAACCGCGCCGAAGAGGCCACGGAGCAGGGCTTCCGTCCGGACGACGCCTCCGTGCTCGCGGAGGGCCCCGTGCTGACCGTGTGGCCGACGAAGCTCGCGCTGGCGCCGCGCGCGGCGGAGCTGGTGCTCGAGCGGCTCGCGGCGCCGCCCACCGGGCGGTGCGAACTCCCCGCCAACGCACCGCGTCCGGATGTGTGCCCGCCACCTTGGGAGACCGCCGCATGGACCCCCGCCTGAGCGCCTGCCCCATCGCCTTCGGCGCGTTCAAGATCGGGCGCAACCAAGGCATCAAGTACCCCAGCGGCTACGAGCTGCCCTCCGACGCGGAGGCGGAAGCGCTGCTGAACGGCGCTCTCGATCTAGGCGTGCGCGTGATCGACACCGCGCCCGCCTACGGCGTGAGCGAGGAACGCATCGGACTCTACCTCGCGCACCGCCGCGCCGAGTTCTGGCTCTCGACGAAGGCGGGTGAGCGCTTCGAGGGCGGACGCTCCCACTACGACTTCTCCCGCGACGCTATCGCGCGTTCGATCGACGAAAGTCTGGCGCGGCTCCGGACGGACCGGCTCGATTCGGTGCTGCTGCACCTCAATGCGGAGTCGGAGTCGCGCGACCTCGGGCCGGCCCGCGACGCGCTGCTCGCCGCGCAGGCGGAAGGCAAGGTGGGCTTGGTCGGCGCCTCGCCGGTGACGGAGGCGGGCCTGCGCCAATGCCTCCCTTGGGCGCAGATCCTGATGGCGGAAGTGAACCCGCTCGCCGCGCCGCTGGACGCGATCCTGGCCGGCCAGCAATCCGGCCGTGCGCCGGTGCTCGTGAAGAAGGCGTTTGCGAGCGGCCGCCTCGCCCCGGAGGAAGCGCTGCGCTTCGCGCTCGGCAAGGAGTACGTGGCCGCGGTGGTGGTGGGGACGCTCAGCTTGGAGCACCTTGCGGAGAACGTGCGGTTGGCGCGGGCGCTGCGCGGCGACGGCCCAGCGTGAAGGCGTCCATGCGCAGCGTCTTAGCCCCGCCGCGCCTCCGAACTGATCGACGCGATTCGACACACTTCGACCAGTTCGCCGGGTAAGGTCCCCGTTGATGAATGCGAGGCTCTTCGCGCTGACTTCAAGAGGTCCGGTTGGGTTGAATCTCCCGGCCAAGATCGGGAATTCCGCGGATTGGCCAATGTTTCCGCCCTCTTGAGCAAGTAGAGCAAGGCGGTGAGCCCCCGTCCCAACCATGGATTCGCGTGGTTCTTCGCTGGCCCGGATCATGCCCCTCCGGCCCCCCGAAAGGGTCCCGCGATGCAACGCCTCTTGAAGATTCTTCTGCCGCTTCTCGCAGCGCTTCTGCTCCACGCATCGTGGGGCGGCGCGCAAGCACAGACCCCCGAGGGGATCCGCCCCTACAAGATCATCGGCATCGCCGAGGACGATCCGCGCTTCCACCCGACCGACGACCTGGTCTACGCCGCCTGGCGGCGTGTGGAGCGCAACGCCGCCGGCCTGCGTTGGGAGGGCACGGTGCTGGTCGTCTTCCTTGAGTCCGAAGCGGACTACCTGCGCGAGACAGGCACGCGGCCGGAGCACTTCGCCGCAGCCGCCGCCCCGGCGCGGCAAACCGTCTGGATCAACCCCGCCGCGTGGTCCCGCGACTCCGCCCGCGAGCGGGTGCAAGTGCTCGCCCACGAGTTCGTCCACATCCTGCTGCACGACCTGCCCGGCGGGCGCGACCTGCCGCTCTGGGCCGAGGAAGGCATCGCGATGCGCCTCGCCAACCAATGGTCGCCGATCGACCTGGCGGACTTCGCGCGGGCCCGCCTCTTCGGGACGGTGCCGGCGCTCGCGGAACTCGAGCGCGCGTTCCCGCAGGACGCCTCCACCGCGATGGCGTACACGGTCGCCTACCACGCCGTCGGCGAGATGTCGAAGGAGTACAGCCCGGGCCCGGAGCGCGTCGCCGTGCTGGTCAACAAGCTGGCCGATCCGCGGCAGGGTCCGGCCATTTCCCGGTCGCTCCGCGACCCGCTCCGGCGCGATGCCTACGACGACGCGGTCGTCGACGCGCTCGGCGGCTGGGCCACGATCGGAGTCATCGCCTTGAGTTCCGGAAGCTCGCTCATCGTCTTCGCGGCGTTCCTCACCATCGCCGCGTTCTTCGTCCTCCGCCAGCGGCGCGCCGCCGCGCTCCGCCGCGAGCGCCAGGAGGAGCCCTGGGCCGAAAGCCTCACGCGCCAGGACATCGAGGACATCTACGGCGAACCGGAGGGGAAGTGGGACACGGACGACAAGCCCGCGCCCGCCCGCAAGAATCCCTGGCCCGAGGCGGAGGACAAGTGACCCCGCGCCCCCGCGTCCTGATCGCCTCCCACGACCGCGAGGCGGTGGACCAGCTCCGCATGCTGCTCGACGCCCGCGGCTACCGGACGGAGGTCGAGCGGACCGGCCCCGCCTTGCTCGAGCGCGCCCGCTCCGCCCCACCCGCCGCGATCATCGCCAGCGTCCGCCTTCCCCGCCTGAACGGCTACGAGCTGCTCTGCGCCGTGCGCGCCGATTCGGCGCTCGCGAAGACCCCGGTGCTGCTGCTGTCCGATGTCACGACGGAGTCCGGAACCACCGATGCCGAGTGGGCGCGGCTCACGGAGGCGACCGCGTTCTTCACCGAGCCGATGGACCCGGAGGCGCTCCTCGGCGCCCTATCGGCGGCGCTCGGCCCTCAGAGCCCTTCCGCCAGCAACTGACGGATGTACTCCGCCTCGGCGCGGAGCCCCTCTTCCAACTTCACCTTCGGCTCCCAATGCAGTTCGCCGCGCGCCGCCGCCGTGTCCGCGACGGTGTGCGACACGTCGCCGGGCTGGCGGGGGAGGCGTTCAATGTTCAGTTCCACTTCGGCGACACGGGCCAGCGTGGCGAGCACTTCGTTCACCGTGACGCGGCTGCCGCCGCCGATGTTGTAGACGCCGCCCGGGCGCCCGTGCAGCGCCGCGGCGATGTTCGCCTCCACCGCGTCCGCGATGAACGTGAAGTCGCGCGTCTGCTCGCCGTCGCCGTAAAGCGGGATGCGTCCGCCGGTGAACGCCGCGCGCAGGAACTTGTGGAACGCCATGTCGGGGCGCTGCCCCGGGCCGTAGACGGTGAAGTAGCGCAGCGAGGCCGTCTCGAGCCCGAAGTTGCGCGTGTATAGCACGCACAGGTGCTCCGCCGCCAGCTTCGTCACTCCGTAGGGCGACAGCGGTTCGGGGCGGTCGGTCTCGTAGAAGGGGAACGTGTCGCGCTCGCCGTAGACGCTGGACGAGGAGGCGTAAACGATGCGGGGGGGCTTGGGCTGGTGGCGGGCCGCTTCGAGGAGCACCTGCGTGCCGAGCACGTTCCAATCGGTGTAGAGGCGGAAGTCGCGCCCCCAGCTCGCGCGGACGCCGGCCTGCGCGGCTTGGTGGAAGACCACCGAGACGCCATCCAGGAGCGCCGCCCAGTCCGCCTCCGCGAGCCACGCCTCGTGGAACGCGAAGCCCGGGCGGCCACGAAGCGGCGCGAGGTTCCGCTCCTTCAGCGCGCGAGCGTAGTAGTCGGTGAAGGCGTCGAGGCCCGCGACCTCCCACCCGCGCGCGAGCAGCTCGCCGCAGAGCTTGGATCCGATGAAGCCGGCGGCGCCGGTGACGAGTGCTTTCACGGTCTGCATGCCCCGGAACGAGTGTCGGGGCCATTGCCCGCCCGGGCGCGCACGGTGTCCAGCGGAACGCGCGGGGAACCGCTTGCCGCTCCGCGCGCCGCGCGCTTTGCTCGCCGGATATCCCAGCGCGAGGCCCCCCGATGAAGACGATCATCGAGCCGTTCAAGATCAAGGCGGTCGAGCCGATCCGCATGACCACCGCGGACGAGCGCCGCGCGCTGCTCGCCGCCGCCGGGTACAACCCCTTCCTGCTCCGCGCGGAGGACGTGCTGATCGACCTGCTCACGGACAGCGGCACCTCCGCCATGTCCGCGGAGCAGTGGGCCGGCATCATGCGCGGAGACGAGAGCTACGCCGGCGCCCGCTCGTGGCAGCGGTTCGAGTCGACCGTCCGCGAGTTGTACGGCTTCCAGCACATCATCCCCACCCACCAAGGGCGCGCCGCGGAGCGCATCCTCTTCCAGCTCATCTGCAAGCCCGGCCACGTGGTGCCCAACAACACGCACTTCGACACCACCCGCGCCAACGTCGAGTTCACCGGCGCAAAGTGCCTCGACCTGGTGATCCCCGAGGGTCGCGACCCGCGCTCGACCCACCCCTTCAAGGGGAACATGGACCTCGCGGCGCTCGAACGCGCCATCGTGGAACACGGCGCCGGGAACATCCCGATCATCATGCTGACGGTGACCAACAACGCCGGCGGCGGCCAGCCGGTCTCCATGGAGAACTGCGCCGCCGTCTCCGCCATCGCGCGCCGCCACGGGATCCCCTTCTACCTCGACGCCTGCCGCATCGCGGAGAACGCGTGGTTCATCCGCGAGCGCGAGCCGGGCTACGGGCACTTCACGCCCACGGAAATCCTCCGCGAGATGTGCGCGCTGGCGGACGGCTGCACCATGTCGGCGAAGAAGGACGGCCTCGCGAACATCGGCGGGTTCCTCGCCGGCAACGACCCGAAGCTCGCGCAGCTCGAACGCAACCTGCTCATCCTCACGGAGGGCTTCCCGACCTACGGCGGCCTCGCGGGGCGCGACCTCGAGGCGGTCGCCATCGGCCTCCGCGAGGCGCTCGACGAGGACTACCTGCGTTACCGCGCGGCCTCGACGCGCTACCTCGGCGAGCACATCTCCCGCGCCGGCGTCCCGATCGTCCAGCCCCCCGGCGGCCACGCGATCTACATCGACGCGAAGGCGATGCTGCCGCACATCCCGCCCCGCGAGTACCCCGGACAGGCGCTCGCCTGCGCGCTGTACGAGCACGCCGGCATCCGCGGCGTCGAGATCGGCACCGTCATGTTCGGCAAGGTCGGCCCGGACGGCCTCGACACCCCCGCGCCGATGGAGCTGGTGCGCCTCGCGATCCCGCGCCGCGTCTACACGCAGAGCCACATCGACTACTGCGTGGAGGCGATCCTCGAAGTGAACGAAGGCCGCGAAGAGCTGCGGGGCCTGCGCATGGTCGAGCAGGCCCCGTTCTTGCGCCACTTCACGGCGAGGTTCGAGCGGCTGGGATAGCGGTCCGAGCGGGAGTCGCGGTGCCGGTGGCACCCGCGAACCAAGCCTCGTGATCTCGCACCGCCTTCTCGATGGCCTCGAGGTGCTCCTGCCCTTCGCGGCTGGCCCATGGCGAGTCGTCGGCCAACGCCGCCCGGATTCGATCCAGCATGCCCCGACGGGCATTCACGGAGTTTGTGGCGATGGTGAGGGGCCGCTTGTCGGCGAGATCGCGGGCGAGCGCCTGCTCAACGGAGTAAAGGCCGACCATCGCCTCCTTCCGCCCCACCATTCCGGCGGGAGCGATCCAATCCTTGGCGGAAAGGTTCCCCTCGGGGATAATGGAGACCACGAGATAGTAGGTTGTGTTCAAGTGGGCTGGAATCGTTACTTGGCCGGGGGCATCGTTGACATAGATTCCCGCCGCAGGGCCAGCGACGGTCTTCTCGCTCCGGGGGCCGGACATCCGGTCCATCGTGGTCACCAGCGCCCAGAACCGCTGAACGGGCTCGCCCGTCTGGACGTTGGCGACCTGGAGGGTGAGGCTACCCCGCTCCGCACGCATCAGGGGGACGTCTCCCAAGTTCATCCGTGCCGCGGCGGCGCGGTCGTGCTCCTCCTTCCAAGGGGCCGGATCGATCGGCGCCGGCGACGCCGGGGAAGGGACATCCGCCAGCACCCGCATCGCGATCTGAAGACCCTCGAAATACCTCAGAGTCGAGGGTGGTGCGGAAGAAATCGGCGCCAGCTCGATCGTGTTCTTGCCGAGATTGTGCCGTGTCGTGCGGCCCGATACCACCAGCGACTCGGGAACCCCGGGGGCCGAAAGCGTGAAGTTGGGGTTCTTGGTGGGCGGGGTCAGCCCCACGGACCACCCGATGGGCACCCCCGGCGAGTTGATCTCGACGGACCCCGAAAGCGGCTCGAAGCCGATCGCGCAGACGAAGAAGCGCAGGTCGGCTTCCTGCCAGAATTTCTCAGGGATTTCCACGGTGCCCGTGCTGTCGCTGAGGCAGAGCTTCCGGTGGCTGCGGACGGGGCGTCGACTGCCCAGCGAACCATCCAGGTCGTACACGCTGCTCGTGGAGGAGACGTCCACGAGCGCCCCGGCGATCGGCTTGCCGTCGGCCGCGGAGACGAGCTGGACCGAGCCCTTGCGTGGCGGAGCGGGCGTCACCCTTTGGGCGCATGCCCCCAGCAACGCCATGCCGAAGAAGACCACTGCGGCTAGAAAGAGTGCCGGCGTCCGGGACCGCGCCCGGCGGCGCGGAAATGCGGCGCCGCCCCCCGACCCGCGCGACCGCTCCACCGGTCTGTCCATCATGCCGTGCCCCCCTCGCGTCGCTAGGTGCGCGGCGCGGAGCGATCAACACGTCAACCGGTGTTCAATATCGCGCAAACCCGCGGAGCAGGGCAAGGCGGACAGGAAGCCGGCCAACGCGGCTCCATCGTCAGCCGAGGCGCACCCGCAGCTCCGCGAGGTTCGCCGGGAGCTCGCCCAGCGCCATCCGGATGTTGCTGAAGCGCGGGTCGCCGGTGACTTCCTCGAGCACGAGTCCGTCCGGCGTGGCCGGCATGTCCTCCGGCGTGTGCGACTCGTACTCGAGCAGCTCCAGCCCATCGAGCGCGCCGGCGAAGACGTCGTACTCGAACCCGCCCTCGAAGTAGTGGCGCCGCTTGACCAGCTTCCACGGGCAGAGCGCCAGCAGTTCGAGCGCGTCGCGCAGCGGGATCTCGTACTCGTACTCCGCTCGTGCCACCTCCGCCGCGATGCCCTCCAGCACCGTGCCGGGGGGGAGCTGCTTCGACTTGATGTTCAGGTAGCCGCGGTCGCCCATGCGGCGGACGCGCACCACCGGCGATGTCGCGGTCAGGTATCCCTGGTCGATGGGCTCGGAGCGTTCCGGCAAGGCGATACGGCGCTCGCGCACGAGGAACTTGCGTTCGATCTCAATCGGCATGGGCGTCGGCTCCGGTGCGGATTTGCGGACTGCGCCGCTCACGCGCGAGTTGTGCCAGCAGGTCCCGGATCGTCGCGGCGGCGTCCTTCCGGCGCAAGGTTCGGAGCGCGAGCGCCTGCGCCGCGGCGGCCCGCTCCCGTCGCAGGTCGCCCCGGTTGAGCGCCATCCGCAGCGCCGCGGGCAGGCTCGCCTCCGTCGGCGCGAGGAACGCCGTGCCCTCGTCCAGCGTGGCGGCGGCGTGGCGCGCCTGCGTGCTCAGCACCGGGCAGCCCGCCATCATGGCCAGCTCGAGCGCCCCGCCGACCGGCTCCCCGTCCGGTGGCAGCACCGCGAGATCCGCCGCGAGCAGCAGCGCCATCGCATCTTCACGGACTCCGAGGTGGGCGGCCTTCGGCGCCCGTCCCGCCAGGAGCGCGGCGATCCGGCGGTCCGACTCGTCCGCGGAGGTGTCGCCGGCGAGCGCGAGCCGCGCCATCGGGAAGCCCTCCGGCACCCCTTCCCAGGCTGCGAGCAGCGCCGGCACGCCCGCAGCGGCGGAGATCGGCCCGAGGTAAAGCGCCACCAGCTCCTCCGCGCGCCAGCCGAGTTCGCCCCGGAGCCGCTCGCGCCGAGCGGCGGCGTCCGCGGGCCGATCGGGCGCCCCCGCTCGGATCGTGCGCACCCGCGCGCCGAGGTCGCCCGCGACGAACGCCTCCGCGCACTCCGCCGACGCGAACGCGACCACGCCCGCGCAGGCGCGGATCACCGCTCGCTTCACCCGGAAGGCGGGTCCGGCGCCGTGCCGCTCGGGGACATACCAAAGCGTCGGAATCCGCAACGCCGAGGCCGCGAGGCCGGGGATGATCTGGGTGCCGCTCAGGATGAAGGCGGCCTCGCAACGGTGCGCGCGGAGGAGCGACGCGACCGCCAGTCCGTAGCGCGCCTTCCCGACGGCAAGGCCCGCCCGGGCCCCCGCGGGCACCTCCTCCAACGCCGACTCCTCGAGGTCCAGCTCGGCGCAACGGGTGCCGGACGCCTCGACCCGCGGACGCAACGGGCTCTTGTTGGGGAACACCGCGAGCGCGTCGGGCCCGCCGAGGCCGTCCTCCGCGATCATCTCCGCCAGCCACCTCGCGGACGGCGCGGGGAAGCCCGTGTGGAAGACGAACGCCGTCCTCACGGGGAGGAGCGCCCGGCCTCCAGCGGCTCGCGCGCGAGCCGCCGCACCGTCTCCGCCACCCCGAGCAGCACGCCGATCAGCAGGTACGTGCGGATCGTCCCGAAGGTGTCCTGCATCAGCATCGTCACCGCGACCTGCGCGACCAGCGCGGCGAGCGCGGCCAGCAGGTTGATCGACTCTCGGTCGTCCAACGCCTTCGCCGTCCGGTACGCGCGAAACCACGTCCAGGCCAGCGAGGCGACGAACAGCAACCACAGCGACACGCCCGCCAATCCGTATTCCGTGATCATCTGCACGTAGCCGAGGTCGATATAGAAGCGCTCCTGCCACGTGTCCTGGATGGCGAACGTTTCGCCGACGGGGCGGTACTGCTTCCAGAAGTGGTCGTAGTAGTTGTGGCCGATCCCGGTAAGCGGGTTCGCCTTCACCATCTCGATGGCGATCGTCAGGTTGTCGTGGCGCTGCGCGAGCGATGCGTCGAGCCGCACGCTCTGCGCGCGCTGGAAGCGCTCGAGCAGCTTCACCCCGACGACCGGGGCCAGCAGCAGCGCCGTGGCGAGCACGCCTCCCGCAAGCAGGCGGCGGTGCTCCCACCGGCAAAGGGCGATGAAGACCGCCACCATACCGCCGAGAATGAACGGCGTCTGCCGGTTCAGCGTCAGCACCGACGCCACCGCCAGCACCAGCACGATCCCGCTGTACACCAGCCGCAGATGCTTCGACACCGTGGTCGTCAGCAGGTAGAGGCCCATCAGCGCGAAGTAGCTGTTGATGAAGCCAAA
Organism: Candidatus Sumerlaeia bacterium; assembly: GCA_033764015.1. GTDB lineage: Bacteria > Sumerlaeota > Sumerlaeia > SLMS01 > JANRJK01 > JANRJK01. Next base: position 242,443 of record JANRJK010000013.1, read on the forward strand.
TTGGATCGAGTCCTTCGCCATGCCGTTGATGCGCGGAGTCCCGTTCCACGCCGTGACGTATCGGGGCAGCGTGCGGAAGTCGAGCCCGAGGGCGAACTCCGCGAGCCCCACGAGGCCCATCGCGAACGCGATCCCGAGCGTGAACTGGAGCAGGCGCCGCCGCCTCATGCGCTCGTGGAACCTCCCCGCCAGCACCAGCAGCAGGAAGAAGTACAGCACGGGCTGGTAGTAGAGCGCCGCGCCCTCGGGCCGCTTCACGACCGCCATCGACAGGAAGTACGCGTGGAACGCGGCGAAGGCCACCATCGGCGCGGTGATCCGCCCGTGCCAGCCGCGCAGGTACAACTCGATCAGCGCGGATGCGAGGAAGAACACCGCCGCCAGGCGATTGAGCGACACCGGGAGGCCGGGCAGCAGGATCTCGCCGCCGAAGGTCGTCAGCAGATACAAGGGGAGCGTCACCGCGGTCCCGAGCAGCATCACGCCGACGCCGATGGGCAGCGCGATCATCGGCAGGACCCAGTCGGGACGCAGCAGCGACAGGGCCAGCAGCACGAGCGGGTAGAGGAGGCCAAGCGCGGCGAGCGTGTTGCGCGCCCCGCGCGGAAGCGCGGCCGAAGGGGCCCCCTGCGACAGCAGCGACCACAGGGGTGGAGGCGAGGCGAGGCTCACGGCGCGGGCATCCCATCCCAGACGGGGCGCGCCTCCGAGGGGGCCAGCTCCGTCTCTCCGTAGCGGATCCGCACATCCCGTCCACGGCACGCCTTGCGCAGCGTCGGCCAAAGGGCCCGGTCGCGGAAGCGGAGCTCGCGGACGCCGCGCGCCGCGATCAGCTCCGCGAGCGCCTCCGAGACAAGGTTCGGTTTCTCCGACACATCCCCGACCGGGCGGAGCGCCTGGTAGTCGCTGGTCTCCGGGTAACCGAGGCGCACCAGCTCCGAGTCGCCAGGGCGCTCGACGGAGATGCCGCCGGCGTGCGAATCGAGCAGCACCAGCAGCACACCGGGCTCAACCGCCGGACCCGCCGAGGCCGCGTTGCGGACTTCAAGCACACGCCCGCCGCTCACGGCGCGGGGGCCTCGGGCTGCCCGAGTTCCGACACCGCCTGCTGCAGGCGGCGGAACAGCTCGCGCTGGAAGGGCGTCGCCGCCTGCTGGCGAAGCGACGTCAGGAGCCGTTCCGCCGTCACGCGGTCCCGTTCGGCGAGCGCGATCCGCAGCCGCATGGTCAGCGTCTGCGCGTCCGCCGGCGGTGAATCGATCCCGATGCGAAGGTCCAGCAGCGGGCGGGCGTTCGCCTCGTCGCCGAACATCTCGAACAGGCATGCCGCGGCCACCTGCACATCCTGAGGGGTGGCCTCGGCGATCTTCCCGAACGCTTCGCGGAGCGCCTCGGGAACTCCGGACTCGCTGGATGCGAGCCGCCGCGCGAGTGCGTAGCGGTACGTCGCGAGGAAGGCGGGGTGCAGCGGCTCCGTCTCCGCGCCCGCTTCGCCGAGCAGCCGCGAAGCCTCCTCGAAGGCGCCCTCACGGGCAGCGATCAGTGAGGAGAGGAGTCGGTAGTCCCCGGGCCGCGTTTCGTCGGCGAGCAGCATGCGGACCGCGTCGCGGGCATCGCCGGACTGCCGCGCGCGGAGCGCGATGGTGGCGAAGGCCCCCAGGAACTCGCGGCGCCGCGCGAGCACCGCCTCCCGGTGCCCGCGCAGGAACGCCCGTTCGGCCCATCGCTCCGGCCCGGGCAGCGGGGCGACCGCCCGCGCGATGATCCGCATCCGCCCGTGCGACGTCCGGTAGTCCGACCAGTACGCCGCGTCCAGCGCGTCGCGGTATAGCGTCTCGCGCAGGTGTTGCGGCGCGAAGTGGTCCAGCGTCGCCGCCACCGCGACCGCCTCCTCCTCCGACGGATCGCCCGCCTCGCCGGTCGCCGCCGACGCGAGCAGCTCCAGCAGCGTCGAGTACGAGACCACGTCGCCCGGATTCATCGACACCGCCTTGCGCAGGTGCCGCATCGACTCGGCCAGGTGCTCCGCCGCCTCCGCTTCCGGCACGTAGCGCGCCAGCAGGCGGTGCGAGCGGAAGAGCGTCGCGTGGCTGAAGTGGAAGGTCTCCTCGCCAAGGGCGGCGCGAAGCTTGGAGATGCCGGTGCGCGCGTTGTTCGTGGCGTAGGCGGCGAGTTCCGCCGCGCGCCGCTCGTCGCCCGAGCGGCCCGCGGCCTCCGCCTCGCGGAAGACCAGTTCCGCCTCACGCACATAGAGCTGACCCTCCAGCGACTGCAGCGGGCCGGACGCGGGGATGTAGTAGCTCGCAGAGTTCGCCCGCTCTTTGGCGCCGGCAAGCTCCGCGTAGGCGGCGTCCAGCCCCTCGCGGGTTCGCTGCTCCACAAACGCCCCCGCGGTGGACGCCATGCGTTGCGCGTCCGCACGGAGCAGTGTGCCGCTGAACCAGCGGCACGCGGTCGCCGAGAAGACCTGCGCAGCCACAAGCGCGACCGTCACCGTCATCAGCATCGCCAGCGCCGTCGGCAGCGCCGGGTACACCGCGGCCACCGTGTTCGCCGGAGCCGGCTCCCGCACGGTGCTCCCCGGGGCGGGCGGCTGCTCCGGATCCGCGAGCGGCGCCAGCCATAGCTGGTCGCCCGAGGAGAGCATCGCCAGGAGCACCGCCAGCGTCATCGCCAGCGGGGGTATCCGCAGGGGGAAGTCCGCCCCCGCGTGCAGCAGCAGGCCCAGCGCCGCCGCGAAGATCCCCGCCTGCAGGATCGTCCGCGTCGGGGTCAGCGTCGACCCCATCGCCAGCCATCCAAGCCGCAGTGCGGCGAACAAGCCGGCCAGCGCGAGCCCGAGGCCCACCGCGCCGGTCTCGATCATCGTCTGCAGGTACTCGTTGTGCGCATGGAAGGAGCGCAGCGCCGTCGGCGCCAGCAGCGAGCGCGGATGCTCTTCGAAGTACGCGCCCTGCCAGTCCGGATAGATGTATTGGAACGCTCCGAACCCGTGCCCCAGCAGCGGGGCGTCCAGCACCATCGGGATGCCGATCGCAAGGATCCGCAGGCGCGTCTCCGCGAGCAGCCGCTCGCCCGAAACATCGTTGAGCCGCTGCGTGATCGTGATGTCCCGCCTCGCGAGCGGATTCAGGTCCGACACCACGAGTTGCGAGACCACTAGCACCGCCGCCAGCGCCAACCCGCCCAGGATGTAGTGGCGGGGCACGCGCAGCAGCGAGAAGCGCCACGCGAGCATCCGGAACAAGAGCAGGCAAAGGACGAGGATCGGCACCACCGCGCGGCTTTGGGCGAGCACAAGCACGTAGCCGATCAGGCCGAGCGCGCCCACGATCGCGGCGCGCATCCACCGCTCGCTCGAATTCCGCGTGCCGAACAGCAGCGCGGCCAGAAGCAGCGTCGGCGCGATCAGGAAGCTGCTCAGGCCCGTGTTGTGCCCGATGAAGGAGCCCAGCGCGTTGCGGTGGTCCGCCTCGACGAACCGCACCCAGAAGCCATCGAGCAGTCCCGGCGCGACATGCTGCAGCGCGGAAACCGCCGCGCAGAGCACGCCCACCGATATCAGCAGCCCCACCGCCTTGTACGCCAGCAGCCGCGAGCGCAGCAGGAACTCCGCGCAGAAGTAGAACGCCAGCCCGGCGGCGACCTGCAGCAGCGCGGTCAGCGAGTGGAAGAACCCACCGCCCCCGGAATCCGGCAGGCCCTGCGGGAGCGCGAAATCCGGAACGAACTCGGGCGGCCAAAGCCGCAGGCTGAGCGCAGACCAGGCGAGGAAACCGAGTGCGGAAAGGCGCACCGCCCAGCGGAGCGCGCGACGGCTCGCATCGGGCGCCGCGAACTCGAAGACCCGCGCCACCTTCAGCCGCTCGAGGCAGACGCCGAAGAACAGGAACGGAAGGAGGAGCACCGTGCAGGCGGCCCAGGCGAAGAACTTCATCTCGAGCACCGGGGCGAAGCCGCCCAGGTAGAACTGCAACTGGTCGATCCAGATCCACTTCTGGAAAGCGTCGCGCGCTTCCCGGTCCCACCCGCCGAACGCTCCCGCGAACCGCGCGAGCCGGTCCAGCAGCTCAAGCGAGGTCTCGTTCGAGAAGAGGTACACGTACATCAGCGGGACGGCGAGGAGCGCCGTCAGCAGCGCGAGCTCCGCGCCGCGGCGCGCCAACGCCCCGAGCTGCTCGCCGGCGGAAAAGCTGTGGACCGCGCCGCCCCTGCGGGCCACTTCTTGCGAGAGGAACAGTTGCGGCGGCTTCCGCGCCAAGCGGCTCTTCGACGACGTGTTCATGCCCCAAACCGTTCGGGCACAGCCCCTCCAAGCCAAGAGAGATTCAGCCCGCTTGCCCTCCGCCAGCAACCCGACCCCGCCGGCGCGGCCGGATTTCCGCCGCCTCGCCTGGCTCCTCGACCGCGCACAGCCGTTCCGTCCGCTCCCCGCCGCCCATACGGCTGCCCTCGCCTTCGCCGTCCTCTGCGCGGCATGGCTGGCGGCGCCGCTCTGGGCCGCGCTGCTCGCCGACCCGCCCGCGGAGGACTTGGTCATCGCCGCCTCTTCTCGGGACGTCGCCGCGGAGCCGCGCGCCCGCTTCAACGGCGCGTGGGTTGAGGACCCCGACGGTCTTGTTCCCGGGCCGGAGGCGACTCTCGAGTTCGCCGTTCCCGCGGGCGAGGCGCAGCGGCTCGTGCTCCGCCTGCAAGGCGACCCCCGCACCGAGTGGACAGCGCGGCTGTCGGGCGGCGGCGCGTCCGTCACGGTCTTCGGCGTCCGCGCCGGAGCCGATGCGGAGATCGCCGGCCCTGGGGTGCCGGAGATCCTTCTCGGCGCGCGCGATGCCACCCTCGTCGTCGGTCCGCGCGACGCGGCGACCGCCGGCGCCCTCGGCTCGGCTCGGCTGCGCCTCACCTTGTCGCCCGCTTCCGACGCTCCCGGAGCCGCCGGGCTGGCGGCGCTGGCCCTGCTGCCCCTCGTTCTGTCGGTCGCGCTGATGGCGGCGCGCGGATGGGAGTCCGCCCGCGCGATCCTCTTCGCGTTCGGCGTCGCCGGCGCCCTGGCGCTCGCCGCGCGGGCGTTGCCGATGGTGCGCGAGCTCGCCCCGGCGCTCGCGCTCATCCTCGCGGGACTCTCCGCCAGCGCCCTCGTGCGCAAGCTGGTCGCCGGAGACGAGGCGCCGCGCGCGCGGCTGCTTCTGGAAGCAGCGGTCCTTGCTGTTGTCCTTGTCGTCGGCGCCGAGTCGCGCTTCGCCGCATGGGCCGACGCGCGCTGGTTCCCGCTCCGGCCCGACGCCGTGCAGTATCTGCAGCAGGCGGTGCAGGGTACACAGGCCGTCGAGGGCGCGCCCGACGTTCGCGAGCCGCTCCTCGCCGCGTCGCTCAAGGCCGCGTGGCTTGTGCTGCCCAACAGCATCGCATCCGCGCGCCTCGCGACGGCGCTGCTGTCCGTCGCCGCCATCGCCGCTGCCTGGGGCCTGGGGCGGAGCCTTCACTCGCCCCTGGCAGGGCTGGCCGCCGCCGCGGTGGTCGCGTTGAGCCCCGTCTGGATCGAGGGCGCGCCATCCGTCCTGGCGACCGACCTGCTCGCGGTGCTCGTGGCCGCGGTGCTTTGGCTTTCCTCGCGTCCCCCGATGGCGGGACCGGCGCAGGCCGCGGCGGTTGGCGGCGCCTGCGGCCTGCTGCTGCTGGCGCAGCTCGGCGCGCTGCCGCTGGTCGCCGCGGCGATCGCGTGGAACGCCCGCCGCGCACGCTGGAGCCTCGCGGCCATCGCTCTTGCGTCGGGCCTCGCCATCGCCGGGGCGGCCCCCACGATTCTCGCGAACCTCGATGCGGGCGGCCCGTTCCATAACCTCGAAATGCACACGCGATACTACGCCAATCGGCACCTCGGCGCTCCGGACGGCGACGCCGGTCCCTACGCCGGCGGGCCGATGTCCACCGCGGCGTGGCTCTCGCGCTGGAGTCCGGCCGATTTCGTGGCGCGCCCCGTTCTCGGCGCGTGGAACGCTTTCGCCATCGTCCTCGCGCGGCAGGCGCTGTTCCCGGCGGGCGCCTGGCTGCTGCTGCCGTTCCTCGGCGTGCCGTGGCTCTTGTGGCGGCGGCGCGACCTCATCGCCCCCTTGGCGCTGCTCGCCGCGTGGGCCATCCCGCTCTGCCTCGTGGCCCGGGAAGGCATCGACTGGCGCCTTGCCGCGCCCGCCGCGCCGCTTCTCGCGGCCTTATGGGCCGCTGCGATCGTCGAGGCCGCCAGGGCGCTTATGGAGCGCCGAGCCGCAAGTACTCCTCGATCACCTCGACCCGCGCACGCGCCAGCCTGATCTGCCGCTGGAAATGCGGCTCGCTCCCCTCGACCGCCAGCTCGGCGAGGTTCTCCGCCACCACATCGAGTTGCAGCGCCGTATCGCGGAAGCCGCCCCTCGCACTTTCCATCAGCCGCGGCGAGCGCGCCGCAAGCTCCCGCGCGAGCTCCGCCAGTTCCACCGCCACCCGCCGCACGTCCGCCCGCGCCGCGGGGCCGAGCCGCTCCATTTCCGCCAGCCGGCGGCGCGACTCCGCGGCGAGGTCCGCCAACGAGAGCCGTCCCAACGACGAACGGAAAACCGGCGCCGCGAACTCTCCGGCTGTCCAGTCGGCCGGCAGCGCATCCGCCCCGGTGCCTCCCCTCGCGGGGAACACCGCGAGACGCGCCAATGCGGCCAGGCGCTCCGCCGACTCGCGCCCGAGCCGCTCCGACGCGTCGAGCTGCCTCGCGCGCCGCGCCAGCAGGTCGCCCTCGTAGAGCTGAAGCAGGCGCCGTAGCCGCTCGCCCTCCGAGCGCGCGTCCACGCTCCGCAGCCCGCCGACGGACTCCGTCTGCGAGAGCAGCGCATCCAACTCGCGGCGCGCCTGGTCGACCACCGCGGAGGACGACTCCGGCGGGGCCGGGTTCGCGCGCAGCCGCCACGCAGCTTCAACCGACGATTCGAACGCCGCCACCTGCCGGAGCAGAGTCGCGGACGTCGCGTCGTCGCGCGTGAGCGACTCGCCGTCCTGCGCGTGGGCGCAGGCCGCCAGCAGCAGCAGCATCGCGGCAGCGCGCGCCTTCACGCCGGTGGCTCCAGCGTGACGCGGACCCCGCGCGCGGGCGTCCCGTCGGCCTCGAGCAGGTGGGCGCAGAACCCCCAGCCGAGCGCGCCTTGGCTGATCTTCAGCAGCAGCGTGTTGCGCCCGGCGCGCAGCGGCAGCGCCACGCGGTCCTCCTGCGACGTGTAGCCGCGCCCCACGTGGTTCGCGTGCAACCGCGCGCCGTCCAGGAACACCGCGAGGCCGTCGTCGCTTCCCGCCGCGAGGAGCACCGTCCGCGCCTCGTCGGCGATGATCCAGCACAGCGCGTAGCCCACCGCGTACTCCAACGATCCGCAGAACGCCGAGTTCAGGTCGACGAACCACTCCTCGGCGAGGTCCGCGCCCGGCTCGAGTGGACGCTCCACACGGCGCCACCCGACCTCGACGCCTCCTTGGCCCGCGAACCGCGCGGCCTCGTCGAAGCCCCGCTCCGGCGGATGCACCGCGTCGAGTCCCGCCTCCCAGGGATTGTCGAACGGCCCGCAGAGCCACCAGCCGTTGACCGAGGGGAAGGCGTCGCGCGCCATCTCGAAGCGGATCGAGGTGCCGTCCAGCGTCAGCTCCGCGGTGGCCCGGATCCGCGCCGGCATCAGCGCGTCGGCGGGGCGGTAGACGTGCGCGACGCCGAACGGAATGCGCCGGTCGACGAGCTGGTTCGCGCCGCCGACGAACACCGGCTCGGCCAAGCCCTCCACGCGCGGCAGATGGAAGTCCACCGATCCGAATCCCGGCTGCTCCTCCTGCTCGAGGAGCGCGGCCACGCGGAAGCAACCCTCGCCGACCGCGTCGACCCGCAGCGCCGGCGACACGCGCGCGATGCGGCACCACGCCTCCGCGATGCGCCGCCGCCGCCCCGGGTCCGGCTCGCGGCCATGCATCGCCGCCAGCTCCTTCAGCGCCAGCGAAAGGTTCGTTGAGAACAGCTCCTCCGTCACGAACACGTCGTTCTGCGACGGCTGCTGGTGGAGCATGAGCCCTTCGAGCGCGCGCACGAGCGGCTCGCACTCCACCGGGCCCAGCGCGGTCGCCGCCGACGCCGCGAGGTGGAAAAGCCCGCAGCCCCGCGCCGCGTGCGCGCCGCCGGGCGACAGCCGCGCCTCGTCGCTCACGTCGATCACATGCGGAGCGTTCGCCCTCCCGAAGTCCATCGCCAGCTCGAATCCCTCGCGCGTGTTCCGCTGGCGCACCGACACCTGCAGCGCGTGCGCTTCGATGTCGTAGGTCCACTCCGGCGCGGTGTCGCGCGTCTCCGCCTCCACTTCGCGACCGTCGAGCTTCACCGAACGCGGCGGGTACACACCCAAGACCGTGATCGTGGCGACGCGCGACTCGGGCATTCCGTCGTAGGAGCCGACGACGCCTTCGACGCGCACCGCGAGCTTCGTCCCGTCGCGCTGCTGCGTGATGCGCGTGCGCGCCACTGCGCCATCGAGGTACGCCGGCGTGGCGCCGTCGTCCTCGGCCAGCGTGAACTCGCCGCGCTCGCCCGGGAAAATGTAAAGGTGAAGCGCCGACGGATCATGGTCGCGCGTGCGCAGCGCCGGCGGCGCGAGAGGCACGATGGCTCCCGCCCGCACGAAGACCGGGAGCGCCTCGAGGCCCGCGAGGAATCGCAGCCGGCCGCCCCCGTCGTGCCGCTCGCGTGTGTCCCAGCGCACCCACGCGCCCGGGGGAAGCCACACCTCGCACAGGGCGAGTCCGGTATCCGGCGACACCCGCGAAACCACGGGCGCGACGAGCAGCTGCGCGCCCAGCATGAACTGCCCCGGCGACGCGTAGGCGTCCTCCTGGTGCGGCCAGTGCAGGTACATCGGGCGCAGCGGAGGCATGCCAGACCCGTGCGCCTCGTGCGCGAGCGAATAGAGGTACGGCAGCAGCGAATAGCGCAGCCAGACCGCTTCGCGCGCGTGCTCGAACAGCTCCTGCGGCATCGCCGCCCAGAGCCGCCGCTCCGCGTGCGGGTTGTTCGAGCCGTGCGTCCGGAGCACCGGCGACAGCGCGCCCCACTGCACCCACCTAAGGTACAGCTCCGGCTCCACCGCGCCCGGCTGGAAGCCACCGATGTCGTGGCTCCAGTACGCGAAGCCGACGTTCCCCGCCGTCGCCGTGAAGCCGATCTGGAACGCGAGCGACTCCCACGTGGAGAAGACGTCGCCGCTGAAACCAAGCGGATACCGGTGCCCGCCGATTCCGCCCCAGCGGCTCAGGATCAACGGGCGTTCGCGGCGCGCGGGGTTCTCTTCCTGGTCCCGCCAGTGCGCGTGGTTCAGCCACCACAGCGGATCGAGGCCCCGGATCGACGTCGTCTTCTCCTGCTGCCAATCGATCCACCAGAAGTCGACGCCCTGCGCCTCGATGGGCCGGTGCAGCACGTCGAAGTAGGCCCGCATGAAGCGCTGGTCCGCCGCGTCGAACGGAACCGCGTCCTTGGCGTCTAGATCATGGCCGAGCGCCTTCGCCATCGCCGGGTGGGCCGCCTCGTGCGCGCCCACGCCGTCCGCCGGGTGCAGGTTGAGCGCCGTCCGGAGCCCTGCCCCGCGCGCCCACCGCAGGAACCCGTCCGGATCGGGAAAGCACGCCGGATTCCACGTGTATCCGGTCCACCCTTCGAGGTGCCAATCCATGTCGACCACGAGCACGTCGAGCGGCGCACCGTGCGCGTCGAACTCCGCGGCCAAGTCCTTCAGCTCCGCGTCGGAGTACGCCCAGTAGCGCGACCACCACATGCCGAAGGCATAGCGCGGCGGGACGGGGATGCGGCCGAAGACGGCGGTGAAATCGCGCAGCGCATCCGCGAACCGGCTACCGTAGACGAACAGATACCAGTCGGCGTGGTGCCCGGCGGGGCGCGCCTCCACCCAGCCGTCCGCGCGGAACACGGGCCGCGCCGTCTCGTCCACCACGGACCACCCGCGGCGGCTTAGCACACCCGGCTCCAGCGGCGCGGCACCGTTGACATTGTCAAGCGTCCGCGTGGTCCCCCCCAGGTTCGCGGGGTCCCCGGAGGGATACGCGAACTCGATCTCGGCGCCGTCGATCTCGATCAGGCCCTCGGCGCGCGGACCTCCGAGCAGCGTCAGCGAAAGCACCGCCTCCGCCGTGGCGATCCGCAGCTCGCGACCCTCTCCCGACGCGGTGTAGCCCGGCACCGGCAGCGCCCGCTCCACGGCGCCGAGCGTGGCGCGGTCCTCGAAGGAGGCGCCGTCCGCGTGCTCGATGCGGAAGAGCCGCGGCGTGAGCACGGTCACGCGCCAGTCCCCCCGCACGACAATCGCGCGCGGATCGGCCGCTGGGTTGTGCTGCGTGGGGGCCATCCGGGGACCTTCGGGCTTAGTATCGCCGACCATGGCGCTTCGGCGCGCGGCGCGCGGGGGGGAAGGCGTCCTCCTCCAGCACGCGCAGGTCAAGCTCCTGCGTCATCGGGTCCGAGCGCAACACCTGCACCCGCACCTGCTGGCCCAGCTTGTAGCTCCGCCCGGAGTTCCTGCCCACCAGCCGGATGCCGAGGTCGTCCAGCTCGTACTTGTCGCTCCGCAGCGTGCGCACCGGCGCGAAGCCCTCGACCGGCAGCGACTCGAGCTCGATGAACATCCCCGCCTGCGACACCGACGCGATCAGCGCGTCGAACTCGTCGCCCTCGTGGCGCTTCATGTACTCGAGCGCCTTGATGCGCTGCGCCTCCCACTCGGCCTCCTGCGCCTCGCGCTCCTGCCCGCTCGTGTGGCGGCCGAGCTCGACCAGCTCCGCCGTGCCATCGTCGTCGGCGGGGTAGGGGAGCGGCGCGCCGCGGAGCAGCGCCTTGAGCTGGCGGTGCACGACCACATCCGGGTAGCGGCGGATCGGCGACGTGAAGTGACAGTAGCACTTGCTGGCCAGGCCGAAGTGGCCCGCGTTGCGGGGCGAGTACTCCGCGCGCTTCAGCGCGCGCAGGATCAGGCGCCGCACGATGTGCCCGCCCTTCATCGTCTCCGCCTTCGCGATCGCCTTCTGCAGCGCGTCCGGCGTCATCGACCCGTCCCGCAGGTTCAGCCGGATCCCGAACGCGCGCAGCACCGGCTCCAGCTTCCCGAGCCGGTCCTCGTCCGCCGGCTCGTGGATGCGGTAAAGCAGCGGGGCGCCGCGCTCCGTCAGGAAGTCCGCGACCGCCTCGTTCGCCGCCAGCATGCACTCCTCGATCAACTGGTGCGACTCGTAGCGCGGGTAGAAGCGCAGGTCCGCCACGCGCCCCGCCTGGTCGAACACCACCTCGAGCTCCGGGATGTCGAGGTTGAGCGCGCCGCGCTCGAAGCGCCGCTTGCGCATCAGGCGCGTCAGGGCCAGCAGCTCCCGCAACTCGTCGTGGATGCCCTCGTACTGCAGGCGCAGCGCGTCGTCCCCGTCCAGCAGCTTCTGGATCTCCGCGTAGTTCGTGCGGTGCGCGCTGCGGATGGCGCTCTCGTGGAACTCCGTCCGGACGCGGCTTCCCGAGCGGTCGAACTCGATCACGGCGGTGAGCGTCAGCCGGTCCTCGCCGGGCCGCAGCGAGCAGAGGTCGCTGCTCAACCGGTTCGGCAGCATCGGCACCACGCGGTCCACCGGGTAGACGCTGGTGGAGCGCTCGCGCGCCTCGGCGTCGAGGATGCCTCCCATGCGCATGAAGTGCGCGGGATCGGCGATATGCACGTAGAGCCGCCAGCCGGTCGGCAGCGTTTCGATGCTGAGCGCGTCGTCGAAATCCTTCGCCGTCACCGGGTCGATCGTGAACGTCGTCAGCTCGCGGTAGTCGGTGCGCCGGCGCATCTCGCCGTCCCAGTCCACGACCGCCCCGTTGGCCTCCGCCTCCGCGGCGGGGGAGAACTCCTCGACGATGCCGCGGTCGCGGAGCAGCAGGAGCACATCGATCCCCCGGTCGCCGTCGGCGCCGAGGCGCTCGACCACGCGCCCGCGGAGCGGCTCCGGCGCCTGCGTGAACTCGGTCACCTCGACGACGACCCACTCGAAGTCGGCGATGCCGAGCGCCTGGTCCGGCGGCGGGGTGAGGATCTCGCGCTCGATCCGCTGGCTGCGCGGCATCACGCGGCCACCCTTGCGCGTGGCCTGGTACCAGCCGGCGATGCGCTGGTGCGTGTGCTCCAGCGTGTCCTTCACGCGCCCGAGCGGCCCCCGGTCGTCGATGCGGAGCACTTCCACGCGCACCAGGTCGCCGTGCAGCGCGTCGCCGGTGTTCTCCGGCGGGATGAACACATCGCCCTCGAACGGCGGACGGGCCCCGCCCGCGACCGGCTCCAGTCGCACGAACCCGAAGCCGCGCCGCGTCATCTCGAGACGGCCCGTGAATGTCGACCCCCCGCCCCCGGAGGCCACCCAGCGCTCGCCGCGCAGGCGCTTCGCCGCGCCTTCCTCCTCAAGCTCGAGCAGCGCGAGCCGCAGCGCCCGCCGGTGGCCGGGCCGCAGCTTCATGGCGCGCAGCAGCTCCTCGGTCGTCGCCGGCTCCGGCATCCCGCGCAGGACCGCCAGCAGCGCCGCGCTGTCGAAGGTGCCCGCCACGCGCGGCTACTCGGCCGGCGGTGGAGGCATCGCCTCCACCACCAGCCCCTTCGCCGGGTCCAGCGTCACGCGGTCCGACCACTCCACCACGCCGCGTCCGAACCGCTCGCGCAGCCCGAACGCCATCAGCTTGCCGTTCCACTCGAGGAGCTGCGTCCGCCCCCACCCCTCCGGCAGCGTGAGCGCGACCGGCTCCCAGGCCCGCAGCGGATCCGTCGTGCGCAGCAGGACCGCTTCCGGTCCCGCCAGCAGATAGTTGACTGAGTCAAGCGTCGCCGCGCTCAGCCAGCGGGCTCCCTCGGGAACCGGCGCCGGCACCGGCCCCAGGTCCATCCAGCTCGTGAACATCGTCGCCGCCAGGGCGTGCACCCGCGCCGCGTCCGCCGCGTCCCTCGACAGCGACAGCATCAGCAACCCGTCGCGGAAGGGGAGCATCGCGTTGCCGCGCCACGCGACGGCGGCGGAGCCCTCGCGGTTCGGACCGGGCACGAACACCGGATTGCCGAGGCTCGGCGCCATGCGCGTCGAGTTCGCCGCCGCCGCCACGGCCAGCGCCTCCGCGCCATCCGGCGCCGCGGCGGTGAACGCCATGATGTTGAAGCCGTCGGCGTCGACGATCACCGACGGCGAGCCGAAGCCTCCCCCCGTCTGCGGATCGCGTTCGCGCAGCGCCATGATCTGCGACAGCGGCGCGAAGATCGGCGTCTTCCACAGCGCCACCTCCGCGCTGGTGGCCGGCAGCCGCTCTTCCGACCAGCGCCTCGGCGTTCCGGGAGGACCCGACATCGTCGCGAGGAACAGCTCGCCGTTCCACACGAACGCCGAGAAGTCCTCGATGGACTGGATCGGCATCTCGTGCCAGTTGGGGAACTCGCCCTTCTGCGCAAGGAAGACCCCGAGCTGCGCCGCGCCGAGCGCAACGATGTCGCCGTTGGCCAGGCGCACCGCGGCCCTCATGGTGAGCGGCTCCGCGAGCGCCTTCGGCGCCGGCACATCGACGGAAAAGGACGTCATCGGGGTGTCCGCCGCGAAGCTGTCCGCGGAGAGCTTCGCGAGAAACGGTTCGCCGGAGGCGCCGGTGCCGTCTTCGACGAGCACTTGCAGCTCGGCGCCGTCGAGCTGCGCCGCTCGGGACGACGGAAGGAACACAAGCGCGGGCACGGTGGGTTGAAGCCCGGTCCACGTCCGCGTGGGCATCACGGGCGCGACTCCGTAGGCGTCGAGCGCTTCGGCGAAGCCCAGCTCCTGCTCTGCCACGACGCGCAACGCGCGTACCTCCGGGACGGAATCCTCGTCGCGCGGGCGGATGGAAAGCGTCGCGCTCGTCGCGCCGTCCCGCGTGTCGAGTCGCCAGCGGAGCGTCTCCAGCTCGCCGGCGCCGCGCGCCCGGCGGACGCCCTGCAATGTCGGCTGCGCCGAGTCGCCCGAGGTTCGCGCATGGACCTGCGCGGGTCCGGCGGCGAACACGTCGGCCTCCAGCACGAATGCGGAGTCGGCGCCCAGCCGCTCGGGAAAGTCGGCGGTCAGCGCGGGCGGCGGCACCAGCAGGTCGCTCGGCCCCGAGTACCGCAGAAGCCACGCGCCGGAGCGCTCGCGGGCCATGCCGGGCGCCGCCTCGCGCAGGTTCTCGAGCGGCGCGGGTTCCCCGGGCAGCCCGTGGGCGAGGCAGCAGGCGACGATCAGCGCGGCGAGGGTTTTCATAGGTTCCATGGGGGAAAGAGCAGGGCCTCGAAGGATTGCGGCTCAAGGGACCCCGGGACCGGCAGTGGCGCGAGCCATATCTCGGAACCGCGCGGGCCGCCACCGCTTTGGAACGTCGCCCCCAGCCGCGCGTGGCGGAGGAAGCGCAGCACGGCGTCCGCGTCCGCGCCCCCCGCCGGCGGGTAGGCGCGGAGCCATTGCTCCGCGTACCGGTTCCGCACCGACGCGGAATCCCCCGCGACGACGGGGTGTCGATCCAGTCCGTAGAACATCACGAGCCGGTTCCACTCGAACTCGTTCACCAGCACATGCGTGTACCCGGACGCGAACGCCGAGCGCGCCGTCGTGCTTCCCTCGGCAAGCCAATCCCAGCGGTCCCAGACCGTTGTGTAGGCCGCGCTCCTCGGCAGCAGCGCGCCGCGCGCGTCGAACAGCACCAGCAGCTTCGCATCCTTCGGCAGCGACTCCGCCGCGAGGTATGCCTCGATCAGCGGCCCGCCAAGGAAGCCCGCGAGCGCGGCGATGCGCCCTTCGCGGGTGATCGCCGGACGCGCCTGCAGGAGCGTCAGCGACCCGACGACCACCTGCCAGGCGACCGCCGCGCAAATCAGCGCCAAGGCGGGACCGCGCCAGCGCGCGGGGCGCAAGCTTCCCGCCAGCACGCCGACCGCGGCGCAAGCCAGCCCCACGTTAGGCAGCAGGAACCGCGCGGGCTGCCCGGCGAGCAGCGCGTGCGCGAACACCCCGGCCAGCCCCGCCGCGGCGAGCGCCGCCGCCGGGCTCCGCCGCCGCAGCACCATCAGCGCGAGTGCTCCCGCAGCGGCAGCGCTCACGCGAGTTGGTCCCGCACTGAAAGCGAAGCCGAAGTCGCCCAGCCTCGCGAGGACGCTCGCCCAGTACGAAGGCTCGAGCGGCGTCTGCGGTCCGTGCGCCTCGACGACGAGGGCGCGCTGCTCCGCGGTCCACGCCACCAGCCACGGGAACGGCGCGTCCAAGAACCATGCGGCGCGGATCATCCACGGCGCCATGGCGATGGCCCCTCCCAGCGCGGCGAATCCCGCGGCACGCGCCAGATCGCGCCGCGCGTCGCCTGAGATGAGCCGTGCGATTAGCAGCGCACCCGCAAGCGGCAGCAGCGTGATCGCGACGGCGCTGAGCTTCACCGTCGCGGCGCTCGCGAGCACGAAGCCGCCAAGCCCTGCCAACCACCGCGAACGGCCGGGCGCCTGCGAGCGCGACGCAACCAGCAGTTCCGCACCGGCCAGCGCGTACAGCGCGACGAGGGGGTCCGTCAGGTGTTGCAGCGAGGCGCCCGTCGCCATCGGGTGCCAGAGGTAAAGCGCGGCGGCGAGCGCGCTACCTTTCCGCCGCGCGCCGCAGCGCAGCGCCAACGACGCCACGCAGGATGCGCCGCCGAGCATCGCGATCGCAGGCACCATCGCCGCGCCGACGCCGCCGCCGCTCCGCCAGGAGACGAGTCGCTGCAGCGCCGGTGCGCCGAGCGGCGTGTCCGCGTAGAACATGCGCCACTCGCCCGTTAGCGCCGCTTGGTAGTTCCAAGCCAGCGGCAAATGGTAGCTCAACACGTCGTAGTTCGCCGGGACCACCAAGACGGCCCAGAGGTGCCAGGCGACAGCTACAGCCACTGCCCCGAGGCCCACGGTGGCGATTGGCGTGTTGCGCCCACCCAGCCATGGGAATCGCACCCGCAAACTGCCTAGATTTGCGAAGACCAGCAATAACGCCAGTGGTGCCAGCATGAATGGAAAAGGACGGACAGTGAAGGGGAGTGAACTCAGGAGACCTACTGCCAGCCCGGCACCGACCGAGACAGTCGGCCTTCGCCCCTTCCGTGTCCCGCACAGCCAAGTCCCGCATAGAGCCAAGAAGCCCGCACCGCCCAGCGCGAACAGGGCTTCCCAGACCGCCACCGTTTGAGAGTAGCCGGTCAGCAACTCCGCCTCCCGTCCCGCGTGCTTTCCATTCGCGCCGCGGGGTGGCTGCCCGCGACCCTTCGCGCAGGAGGGCCCCCATGCGCGACCTGATCTGCACGGCGAAGGAACTGAAGGAGATGCTCGGGCGTGGCGAGGCGTTCACGCTCCTCGATGTGCGCACGCCCAAGGAGCACGCCACCGCGCGAGTCGAGGGGTCCGTCCTCATCCCCATGGACGAGGTGCCGCGGCGGCTCGGCGAAATCGAGGACCTCGCCGAGCGCGGCCCCATCGTCGTCCTGTGCCACCACGGCGTGCGCTCCGGCAGCGTGCAAGCCTACCTCCGCCAGCAGGGGATCGCGAACGTGCGCAACCTCGCCGGGGGCATCGACCGCTACTCGCTCGAGGCCGACCCGGCTGTGCCGCGCTACTAGCGCATTACCCGTCCGCGCGCTTGTGGGCCGCCGCGAACTTGATGAACTCCCGGATCTCCGTCCTCAGCAGGTCCGCGGTGAACGCGTCGTTCAACTCGCCCGCCTCGTCCAGCTTCTTGTGCACCGCGCTGATGAACGTCCGGTGCGGCAGGTTGAATCCGTTGCGGTAGCCGAACACCATCTGCAGCTGCTCGACCGCGCGGAGGCCGCCCCAAACGCCGGCGGCCACGCCGGTGTAGGCGACCGGCCGCTCCTCGAAGCTCTCGGGGAACTTCAGCATGTCGATGAAGTGCTTCAGCACGCCGGGGAAGCTCCCGTTGTACTCCGGCACAACCACGTGGAGCCCGTGCGCGCGCAGGATGCGCTCCTGGAAGGGCGCGAAGGAGGCGGGCTTCTCGGCGAAGGCGGACGGCAGGAAGATCTGCTGCGGCAGCGCCTGCAGGTCCATGAGCTGCGCGGAGGCTCCGGCCTCGTTGTACATGCGGACGATCAGCTTCGCCACTTTCAGCGTCGCGCTGCCGGGGCGGGTTGTTCCAGCGATGACCTCGATCATGCCGTGGGGTTCCTTTGCGGATGCGATGGCGCGGCCGCGGGCCGCGGGCCATCTCCGCTCACGCCATCGCGCGGCGCAACTCCCGGATCGCCGCCGTGAGGTCCTCGGCCCGCTGCCAGCGGTCCTCCTTCTTCTTCGCCAGGCACTTCGCGATCACCTGCCAAAGCCTCGGGTCGCACCCTTGGATCGGATCCGGCTCGCGGTGGATGTGCTGGTAGGTGAGGTCGCCTTCGGTGAAGGGGGGCCTTCCGTTCACGAACTCGTAGAGCATGATGCCGAAGCTGTAGATGTCCGCCCGGTTGTCCACCGGGATGCCCTGCACCTGCTCCGGGCTCATGTAGAGCGGCGTGCCGATCACCGCGCCGACCATCGTGCCGTCCGTCGTCTGGTCCATCAGCTTCGCGATGCCGAAGTCGGTGATCTTCACGTCGTTGCCGGAGGTGAGCATGATGTTCGCCGGCTTGATGTCGCGGTGCACGATGCCGAGGCGGTGCGCGTAGGCCAGCGCGTCGGCGATCTGCTCCGAGTAGTGGAGGATCTCCTTCACCGTGAGCTTGTCGCCGGTCTTCGCGCGCTTCTTCAGGTCGCTGCCGTCCACGTACTCCATGGAGATGTACTTGCGGCCCATCTCCTCGCCGATGTCGTGGATGCGCACGATGTAGGGGTGCGAAAGCTTGCGGGCGTTGCGCGCCTCGATCTTGAAGCGGCGCACCGCCTCCGGGTTGTTCGAAAGGCCGTCGGGGAGGATCTTCAGGGCGACCACCTCCTCCAGCTCCTTGTCGCGCGCGCGGTACACGATGCCCATGGCGCCGCGCCCCAGCTCGTCCAGCAGCTCGTAGCGCCGCGCCGCCTCCTCGCTCATCTCCTGCACGATGCTCGTCCGCTCGAACGCCGCCGGGTCGCTCGTCGAGCCCGACAGCAGCTCGAAGCGCCGCTGCACGTCCTTGTAATTGATGTCCGCCGCGAAGAGCTGCCGGTACACCTGCTTGGCGCCGACCAGGTCCTTCTTCGCCTCGTAGCGCTGCGCCAGGTCGTACAGCAACTCCTTCGTCTCCTCGTCCACCACCAGCTTCTTGTACTCCTGCAGCGCGAGGTCGAGCATCCCCTTCGCCGTGAAGCACTTGCCGAGAGCCTTCGCCGACTCCGCCTCCCAGCGGTAGTCCTGCGCCGTCCGCTGGAACGAACCGATCGCCTTGTCGAACTCCCCCATCTGGTAGAACGTGCGGCCGAGGTTGAAGCGCACCTCGTGGTCGTCCTTCTCCTTCAGTAGCGCCTCGTACGCCGTCGTCAGCGACTTCTGCACCTCGGCGTTCGTCGGCTGGAGCTGGTACGCCTTCTCGAGCGTGCGGCGGGCGAGCTTCGATTCGCCGGAGGAGGTGAGCATCCGCCCCTTCTGTGTCAGCGCCAGGATGTTGTTCGGGTCCTTCGACAGCACCTTGTCGAGCGCGCTGAGCACGTTCTTCGCCTGGCCGGGATTGCCGTCGAAGATGACCAGCAGCTCCTCCATCGCCTCCCGGAGGCGGTTCGTCGCGATGAGGATTTCGACCACCAGCCACCGCAGCCGGAGCGCGCCCGGCTGGTCGTGGAGCACCTCGCGCGCATGGGCCAGCACCGCCGAATCCGCGCCCTCGCCGCACTGCAGCGCCCGCTGGTAAGCCTCGATCGCCCGCAGCTGGTCGTCCTTCTTGGCGTGGCACCGCGCGGCCGCAAGGTGCAGCGGCAGCGGACGGCTCGCGCCGGGGATCGCGCGCTCGTAGAGCGCCAGCGCCTCGTCGTCCGAGCGGCGCTTCTGCGCGTACGCCGACGCGAGGTTCGCCAGCGCGTCCTGGTCCTTCGGGTTCGCCCGCAGGATCCGCTCGTACTCGCCGATGGCCTCGTCGATCCGGTTCCCGTGCAGGCTCGCCTGCGCCTGGAGGCGCTTCAGCTCGTCGTCGCCCGGCGCGGCGGCCAGCAGCCGCTGCAGCAGCGCCAGCGCCTCGTCGTGCCGGCTCTGCGCCAGTAGCCCGCGCGCCATCTGCCGGCCCACCTTCGAGTCGGAGGGATCGGCTGCGAGCAGGCTCTCGTACACGGGCAGCGCCTCCGAATCGCTCCGGTCCTGCGCCATTAGCACCTTCGAGAGCGCCCCCAGGATCTCCGTGTTGTTCGGGTCCAGCCGGAGCCCCTCGCGCAGCGCGCGTTCCGCCCTCGGCTCCGCGCTCCCCAGGCGCACGTAGGACAGCGCGAGCTGCCGCGTGAGCTTCGGGTTCATCTGCCCCTGCTGCGCGAGCGCCTCCAGCGCCCGGACCGAAAGCGCGTGGTCCGACTTCAGCACCGCCGTCTGCGCCACCGCGCGAAGCGTCGCCGGATCGTCCGGGTTTTCCGCGTGCGAGCGGGTGTAGATCTCCACCGCCTCCGCGTCGTAGACGCCGCGGTCGTGGAGGATCTCGGTCAGGGTGCGCAGCAGCTCCCGGTCCCCCGGCTGCTGCTTCAGCGCCCGCTTGAAGGCCTGCACCGCCTCGTCGTCCCGGCGCCCCCCGAGCAGGAAGCAGTGCGCCAGCAACGCGACCGCCGACGGATCGTCCGGGTTGTGCTTCAGCGCGTTGCGCACCTCGTCGATCGCCGGGCCGATCTCGTTCTTCTGCAGCTTGATCGCGCACAAGTGGCAGTAGGCGGGCGAGAAGGCGGGGTTGCCGTCCAGCACCTGGTAGCAAAGCGACTCGATCTCGCCGTCCGTCGCGCGGGCGTCGATGCACGACTCGAGGTAGGCCTCGAGGAAACGCTGGTCGTCGGAGCGGCGGGCGAACTCGTGCTGGTAGACCGGGTGCGCCTTCGCCGAGGTGTTGTTCGTCGCGAGGTACACGTCGCAGAGCGCGGCGTAGACCCGGTCCGTCGCGAGGCCGTTGCGGAGCGCCGCGCGCAGGCGCTTGGCCGCGCCTTCGTAGTCCTTCTTCGCCATGGCGCACATGCCGAGGCCGTACTCGAGCAGCTCCGGCTCCGGGAAGGTCTCAAGGGCGCGCGCGTACGCCGCCTCCGCGTCCGCGTCCACCACCGGCTCCAGCAGCAGCGAGCGCACCATCCCGTGGAGCAGCGCCGGATCGTCCGGCTTCGCCTTGTGGGCGGCGCGGTACACCACGCGGGTCTCCGCCGAGAAGTCCGCCAGCGCCAGGTAGATCCCCGCGAGCGGCACGGCGACGCCGGCCTCCGACGGATAGCGCCGGAGCAGGTCCTCGTACGCCGCCCGCGCCTCCGCGAGCTTGCCCTGCGCGCGGAGCTGGGACGCTTTGGCGAAGCGCGAGCGCCGCAGGAAGACGCGTCCGCCCAGCAGAACCACGTAGCCGCCGATCGCGAGCCCGCCCGCCAGCCCCAGCACGATACCGAGCAGGTTCTTCCGCAGCACGGTCCTCTGGCGCAGCGAACTGTACTCCGAGTCCCTCGGGTCGAAGTCGCGCAGCCAGTCCGCCGCCTTGAGCGCACGCTGCCAGTCGCCGGCCTCCGACGCCGCGCGCACCTCCTCCAGCTTCCCGTCGCGCACCTTGCGCAGCCGCTCGCCCCGCTCCCGCAGCAGCGCCGCCTGCCCGAAGTCCGCCCGCGCGTTGTGCCACATGGAGCCGCCCGAAGTCGCCCAGATCGTGCGGACGGGCCACGGGGTGACGGTGCGCACTTCGGACTGCCAGAGCGTCGCATCGCCCCCGGACGTCGCCGCCAGGATGCGCGCCTTCCCGGACTCGCGGTCCGTATAGACCGCGAGGGCTCCCATCACGGTCTCGTTCCCGAGCGAGCCCTCCTCGAGTTTCAGGAGCGTGGCGCCGTCGCGGGTGTACCACTCGCCGAAATTGTTCGTTACCGTGACTGTTTGTCCAACGCCCAGCGCCAGTTCCGGGAGCGAGTCCTGCCCCGCGCCGCCCGGACGGGCCAGCAGCGCGATTTCGCCGTTCTTCGGGCTCAGGACCTGCTCGTCCGTCACCGCCAAGTCCGAGAGGTTGCGCGCGTCTTTCACCACGAGGCGGTTGCGCCCGGGGATCACCAGCAGCAACGGGGACGACGACCCCGTCGGAAGCGCCAGCATCGGTCCGTGGATCGGAACCGCGTTGATGGGCTCCGTGTGCAGTTCCTCGATCCGCCTCGGGTTCGCCGGATTGTACGCGGCGACCACCGTCTCGCCCTCGTCGAACGCCACCACCATCTCGTCCAAACCGTTCGCGGTCATGTCCGCGAGCAATGGCGAGCCGATGATGCGCTTGCGCTCCTTCACATTGATGTTTTCCCGCTTCCCGGTGAACGGGTCGGCGATGATCAGCAGGCCGGAACGGGAGGAGGCGACGAGGTCGGGCTTGTCCTTGAAGCGGGGGAAACCCATCACCGCCGGACCGGAGAACTGCGTGTTGCAGTCCTCCTTCCACACGACCTCGACTTTGAAGGGCGTTTCGGCGTCCTCCGCCGCCTCCACCAGACGGAGCGCGTGCAGCGTTCCGCGGCTGTCGGCGATCACGCACAGGTCGAGGTCCGCGGAAAGCGGGTCGAACCGCTCCACCACTTTCCCCAGCAACTCCGCCCGGACCGGTGCCGCGGTCGGCTGTTCGTTGAACTCGACGCCTTCTACGACGTACTGGGCCAGCAGCCGCGACGATGTCCCTTCGATGAAGAGCACCGTCCCGCTGCTGGTGCCCACGGCGAGATCGATGCGGTCGCGGCCGGCGAAGTCGCCCGCGCCCGGCGGCGAAAGCGGCACGTCGCCCGGCACGGAAAGCGCCCCGAGGACCTCCAGCGTCGCCCCGTCCAGGACCCGCAACTGGCCCTTGGCGTCCGTCACCACCGCCTCCGGAGTGTCGTCGCCCACCAGGTCGACTGCGAGGATGCCGTTGGGGTTCGTCAGATCCAGCTCGCGGAGGTGCAGCCGGCGCAGCGCCGTCTTCTCCGAACGCTGGGCCAACGCCACGGCAGGGATCAGCAGCGCGGCCGCGGCGGCGGCGGCCCCCGCCCGCGCAAAGTTCCGGTGGAGCGCTCGGCTCGTCATCGGCGACTCGGTCCCCATCTTCTGGCGAATCCTGATCAGCTCAACTTATCGGCCAAAGCGTTTCCCCCCGCGCGTCTGTCGTCAAGCAGGCATGGCGTCGCGCCCCGCGCCGTCCGCGATCCGAGCGACCCGGTTTGACAACCCCTCGCGTCGTAAGTTGTATTTTCCCTGAATTCCGTTCAGGCGCCTCTCGGCCCCGGCAGGACCCCCACATGCTGATGCTTTGCCACAAGTGCCAACACCGCTGGGACGAGGACCTGCTCCCCGGCCAGAATGCGGTCGAGTGCCCCAAGTGCAGGACAGTCCTTATCACCGACGACTTCACCGGCACCGTCGCGTTCGGATCCGTCCTCCCGCAGCCGAAGAGCGTCAGCCGCGAGGAGATCCTGAAGGTCATCACCACCCCCGTCCCAGCGAAGCGCCTCGAAAAGGCTCCCGAGACCTCCGGCAAGCCTTCCGCCGCGCCCCGCCGGCCCGACCCGCGACTCAAGGCGCAGCGCTCCCAGCCCGCGTCCAAGCACGACGTCGCCCCGCGCACCGAGCCCCCCCGCGGCTCCCGCAGGTCGGCCCAACGCCCCGACCCCGTCCCCGACACCCACAGCACGGCGACTCCGTTCCACCTCCGGTCTCCGCTTTCCAACATGGAAACCCGGGTCCACTACCCGGAGAAGACCCGCCTCGAACAGATTTCGCCAATCATTGTCGGGCGCCCCAAGGTCGGGGCCGACCCCGGCGCCGCCGACACCCGGGAAGGGGCGCCGTCCCTTTCGCCCATCACCGCCTTCATGCCGGAGGAGACCCCGCTCGACTTGTCCGCGATGAAGACCACGATCGAGCGCCGCGAAACGCCCAAGTCGAAGAAGAACAACCCGGTGGACGAGGCGATCCTCGACCTCTCGGACATGAAGACGACGATCGAGCCGCGCCCGGCCGCCGACAGACCCCCCCCGCTTCGTAGCCTCCTCGACGAACTCACGCCGCTCGAACCCGGTCGGTCCGCCGAAAAGTCAACCAGCACAGCCCCGCCCGCGCGCCAAGGCGGCCTCTCCTCCCACGCGCTCCGAACGCTGGTCCTGGAAGGTCCGCCCCCGGGCATGATCGAGTCGCTCCTCGAGAATGTCGGGCCCGACTCCCCCAATCCCAAGTCCCGCCGGAAGTAGCCCCGGACCCCCGTCAGTGCCTGGATCGCCGGTGACGGCGCCAACCCCGGACCCGGGGGACCTCCCCGGCTGGGCCCCTCTGGACCCTGAGCAGTCCTGCGTGCCGCCGGAGCGCCAGCGCAACGCTCCGGCCACGCCGGCCAGCCGCGACTGGACGCATGCCGCCTCCCCGTGGACCGTCCTCGTGGACAGGCCCTCGTCGGCGCAGTTGGAGCCCACGGTCCCCGGCAGCCCCCAGGGGAGCGATCGCCGTATGGCTGGCGAGCCGCCCTCCACTCCGGTTCCCGGCGCGTACCGTCTTCGCCGCCGCATCGGCGAAGGCGGCTGCGGCGAGGTCTGGGAGGCTGAGCAGCACGCGCTCTCCCGCCGGGTCGCCGTCAAACGCATCCGCGCCGACCTCTACGAGCGGATGAAGGAAGACCCCGCGCTCCGGCTGTGGCGCGAAACGGAGTTCCGCCAGGAAGCGCTCACGACAGCGCACCTCGAACACCCCAACATCGTCCCCGTGCACGACCTCGGCATCGACGAGGCCGGGCGCCCCCTCCTCGCGATGAAGCTCGTCCGCGGGCGCGCCTGGGGCGACCTGATCAGGGCGGACTTCGAGAAGCTCACTGTCGCCGACCGCCTCGAGCGCCACCTCCCCACGCTACTCTCCGTGGCCCAGGCGGTCGCCTTCGCCCACTCCCGCGGCATCGTCCACCGCGACCTGAAGCCCGCCCAAGTGATGGTGGGCGAGTTCGGCGAAGTCATGGTGATGGACTGGGGCCTCGCGGTGTACCTTCCCGAGCACGACGCCCGCCCCGAAGAAGTGCGCCCGCGGGAACTGCGCGACGAGCTGCCCACCGCGGAAACGGCGACCAGCCCCGCGGGGACCTTCGCGTTCATGGCCCCGGAGCAGACCCGCCCCACCGCCGAGGGCATCGGCCCGGCCACCGACGTGTTCCTGCTCGGCGGCACGCTCTACTACCTGCTCACGGGCACGCCCCCGCATTGGTCCGACGACGCGCGCGCCGTCTTCGCCATGGCCCGCGGAGGCATCGTCCCGCCTCCGCAAACCCGCCGCCCGGAGCACGACCTCCCGCCCGAGCTCTGCGCCATCTGCATGAAGGCGCTGGCGCAGCAGCCGGCCCAGCGCCACTCCTCGGCGCTCGCCTTCCTCGACGAGGTGCGCGGCTTCATGACCGGCGCCTCCCGCCGGCGCCAGTCCGAAGCGCTCCACGCGGAGGCCGCGCGCGAGGCCGACTCCGCGCCCGTCGACGAGGCCCGCGCCCGCGAACTCCTCGCCAAGCTCGCCGAGGCGGTCCGCCTCTGGCCCGACAACCGCCCGGCCCGCGCGCTCGCGGCGCGGCTCCTCGCGCAACGCGTCCGGCGCCAGATCGAAGGCGGCGACCTGAACGCCGCGGGCCTCCAGCTCGAGGAACTCAGCGCGCAGCCCGAGGCGGACCGCGAGGAGCTATCGCGGCTCGACGCCGCGCTCGCGCAGGCTCTCGCCCGGCGCCGCCGCCTCGCCCGCCAGCGCGTCCACTTCGCCACCGCAGCGGCCCTTTGCGCGGCCGCCGCGCTCGGCGCCGGCTGGCTCGCCTTCCTCCGCACCGCGGAGGCGCGAAACATCGAGGCGCGCGAACGCGCCCGCGTCGAGATCCAGCGCGACCGCGCCGAGGCCGCGCTCGCGGAGGCCGGACGCGCCCGCGACGCCTCCGCCCGGCTCGTCGCCTTCATGATCGACGACCTGCGCAAGCAGCTCACCACCGTCGACCCGACGCTCGCCTCCCTCGACGAGGTCGCCAAGCGCGCCGCGGAGCACTACGCCGCCGTCCTCGCCTCCGCCACCGATCCCACCGAGCTGGCCGAGGCGCGCTCCGGTCTCCTCGGTGTCGCCACGATCTTCACCACGCAGGGCAACAGCGCGCTCGCCGCCGAGCAAATCGCCCGCGTCGTTGAATGGCTCGAAGCGGCGCCACCCCCCGCGGACGCGGACCGGCTCCGCGAATTGGCCCGCGCCGCGTCGCAGCTCGCGAACGTCCGGCTCGCCATGGGCGACCCCGACGGCGCGTCGCAGGCCGCCGACCGCGCCCGCGCCGCCTACCAGGCGCTACCGCGGCAGGCCCTAGATGAGCAGGCAACCCGGAAGGGCTTCGCCGTTTTCAAGGTCATCGACGGCCAGTTGGCCCGCCACGCCGGCAATTCAAGCGACGCTCTAAGGCTATTCGAGCAAGCCCGCGACGAACTCGCCCCCCTCGCCGACGGGCAGGACGGGGCAGGCGAGGTTCTGACCGAGCTCCTCGCCGCCCGCCGCTACTGCGGTTCCGCCTACGCCGAGCTCGGCCGCTTCGAAGACGCCCTCGGCGAGTTCCGCGCCGCCGAAGCGCTTCTTCGCCGCCAACTCGCCGGACCGGAAGGGGATCCGCCCCAGCTCCGCGCCCTCCTTGCCGCCTCGCTCGCCTTCCGCGCCCAGCTCCACCTGCGGCTTGGCGAGCGCGCCGAGGCCGCCGCCGCCCTCGACGAGCAGCTCTCCATCTCCGAGGAACTCGTCGCTTCAGACCCCACGCAGCTCTTCTGGCTCAACGACCTCAAGCTCGCCAGCGTCCTCCGCGGCGACCTCCACACCGCGAACAGCGACACCGCCGCCGCCGAGACCTCGTACCTGCGCTTCCGCGAACTCGCCACCCAGCTCGCCGACCGGGACCCCAACAACATGACTTGGCGGGCCGACGCCGCGATCGCCCACAACCGACTCGGGGCGCTCTACAAGAACCTCGGCCGTTTCGACGACGCGCAGGCGGAGCTCTTCGCCTACCGCGACGGAATCGCCGAACTCCGCGCGCTCGATCCGGGAAACCGCCGCTGGCGCCGCGAGCTCTCCACCGCCTCCAACTCGCTCGGCATTCTGATGCTCGACCGGCGCCAGTTCGACGAGGCGCTTGCGCACGCCTCGGACGCCCTCGATGCGACGCTCGAACTCCTCGCCATCGAACCCGCCAACACCGATTGGCGCCTCGATGAAGCCGCAATCCGCACCACGATCGCCCGAGCCCTCCACGTCCTGGGGCGCGACGACGAGTCCCGCGAAAGCTACCGCCTCGCGATCGCCATTTACGAGGCGCAGCACGCAGCCCGCCCGGAAAACCTTCCGCTTCGTCTCGACGTGGCCCAGCGCCTTCGCGAGTCCGCCGTCGTCGAAGCCTCCGCGTCGCGCTGGATCGAGGCCGCCGACCGCCTCGCGCGGGCGCGCGACCTTGCGGCCGACGAGGCCGGGAACTACGCCTCCGCCCGCGCAGCGCGCATGGTCGCCGCTTCGCTCGCCGCATGGGTCGCGATGGAACGCGGCGACGGCGATTCGGCCCGCGCGCTCGCCGCCGAGGCCGCGTCCGACCTCCAAGCGCTCGACGCCGCCCCGGCCTTCGCTTCCGAACGCCTCACCGTCCGCCTTGAGCTGGCCATCCTAGATGGCGGTATCGAAGCCGCCCGAGACTCGATCGCGGCTTGGGACCCGGAGGTCGCCAACAACCGCGCTTTCATGCTCCGTGCACTGCTCGTGTGCGCGCTCGGCGACGAGGGCTGCCGGGATGCGGTGGAACAAGCCCTCCCGATCGCACCGCGCGACCCGCGCTTCCTGCGCCTAGTCGCGGAACGGTTTCCAGACTTGGCGCCTCCGCGATGAATGGCCCGCTCCTTGCCCTTGCTGCGCATGGCTGAGCCCAGAGGGCGCCCGCCCGCGCATCACTGCAACGGCAGGCGCCCAATGGTTCCGCAGCAAAGGCGTTCAACATTGACCGCCCCAGCCCGCGAGGGGAACCTCGACGCATCCGATTAGGAGACGACCTAATGGCAAACGCAGCCGTTGTAATGCTGAGCGACGACAACTTCCAAGGCGAGGTCCTTCAGTCGCAGAAGCCCGTGCTCGTCGATTTCTGGGCCACTTGGTGCGGGCCCTGCCTTCGCATCGCGCCCATCATCGACGAACTTGCCAAGGAGTTCGAGGGGAAGGCCGTCGTCGCCAAGCTCGACGTCGACCAGGCCAGCGCCACCGCGAGCGAGTACGGTGTCAGCTCGATCCCCACTCTGATCGTTTTCAAGGGCGGCCAGGAGGTCGAGCGGATCGTCGGCGCGCTGCCGAAGACCGCCATCGCCAAAGCCGTCAGCAAGCACCTCTGACGCCGCGCCTCCCGTGAAGTGTCCCGTCTGCGGGACCCCGGACAGCCGAGTCATCAACTCGCGACCGGCGGCGGGTGACACCAGCATCCGCCGCAGGCGCGAGTGCGTGAACGCGTCATGCCTCGCGCGCTTCACCACCTTTGAAACCATCGAGCGCGCCCCCCTCTGGGTCATTAAGCGTCGCACCGGCGAGCGGGAGCGCTACGACGCCAACAAGCTGCGCTCCGGCGTCGAAAAGGCGCTCGAGAAGCGCGCCGTGCCCGTCGAGGCGATCGACCGCCTCGTCGCCGAAGTCGAGAACGAAGCCCTCTCGAACGCCGACCGCGAGGTCTCCACGGAAACGCTCGGCATCCTCGTCCTCCGCCGCCTCCGCGCCCTCGACAAGGTCGCCTACCTGCGCTTCCTCAGCGTCTACAAACAGTTCTGCGACCTGCAGGACTTCGACACGGAAATCCGGGAACTGATGAAGGACTGACGGAATCCCGCGTCAAGCGCGGCCGCCGCGTCAGCGCCGCCTCGCGTACTCCGCCTCGAGCAGCTCCCTCGGCGGCAACCCATGGTCGTCGCCCTCCTCGCCGATGCGGTAGCCCGCGACAAGCTGGCCGCGGAGCACCGCCTCCTCCGGCGTGTGGCTTCCTTGCAGCGCGGCCAGGAACCCCGCCGCGAACGCATCGCCCGCGCCGGTCACGTTCCGCGGCGCGCGCAGCGGCACCGCCGGGAAGTGGCGCACCACGCGCTCCGAGCGGTCGCCCAGCAGCGCGCCCTCGGCGCCGAGCGTGCACACCGCGAGGCGCACGTCGAAGTCGTCCCACAGCCGCCGCACCGCCGCCGCCGCGTCGACCCGCAGGTTCTCGCCGCTGAACAGCACGATGTCCGCGGCGTGCAGGAAGCGCGTGTTGTAGGGCTCGTCCAGCGAGCCGATCGCTTGCACATCCGTGCAGACGCGGACCCCGGCCTCCTTCGCCGCCAACGCCAGATCGTAGGCCCAGTTGATGTTCGAGGCGTGCAGGATTCCCGCGCCGGGCAACAGCGCTTGGAGGGCGCTGCGCGGATAAGCGGTCTCCTGGGAATCCTTCAGGTCCGTGAACATCGCGCCGCGTCCGGCGGGATCGACCGCGATCACGCTGCGGAGCGTGCGCTCCTGCGCGCGCAGCACGCCCGCGCAGCCGAGGCCCGGCGTCGCGCGTAGCTCGCCCTCGAGCATCGCGCCGAAGCGGTCTCGCCCCAGCATCGTGGCCAGCTCGACCCGCGCGCCGAGGTGCGCCAGCGCCCGCCCAACGTTGTAGCCGACGCCGCCGATCCGGTCGCGCACTCCGTGGAACACGAAGCGCGACTTGGCGTAGTCCACCGGGAAGCCTTCGACGGCGAGCGAAGTCTCGATGTTGGTGATGCCTGCTACGATGATCGGGCCCATGCGGCGGCCCTCCTTCCTGCGATTCTCCTCGCCCGGAGCGGCGCTTCCCGAGCCATCGTCACCGATCAACGAGGTGCCCCCATGAGTCTCGCGCAACGCGTCCAGGACAAACTCAAGCAGTCGATGCTCGCCAAGAACGAGGCGAGGACAAGCCCGCTGCGCATGATCCGCGCGGAGCTGCTGAAGAAGGAAAAGGAGAAGGCCGGCACGGTGCTCGACGACGACACCGTCCTCGCGGTCCTGCAGGCGATGGTGAAGCAGCGCCGCGACTCCATTGACCAGTACCGCGCCGGCGCCCGCGAAGACCTCGCCGCCCGCGAAGAGGCCGAAATCACCGTCATCGCCGAGTTCCTCCCCGCCGCCATGACCGAGGACGAGCTGCGCGCCGAAGTGGACAAGGCCGTCGCCGCCAGCGGCGCCGCGACCATGAAGGACATCGGCAAGGTGATGGGCGCGCTGATGAGGGCCGTGAAGGCATCCGGCAAGGCGGCGGACGGCCAGCGCCTCAACGCCCTCGTGAAGGAACGGCTGAGCTCCTAGGACCGGCCCGGCCGGACGCTAGACCCCGCGCCCGGCCGGGACCGCTACGCTCAGCCCTTCAGCGCCTCCAGCGGCGCGCCGAAGTTGATGTGGAACGGTGCCCCTCCGATCACCAGCGCCGGAACCGACTTCACCCCCTCCGACTCCGCCCGCCGCAGCAGGTCCTTCCGCTCGCCGAGGTGCACCACCTCGATGTCGTAGCGTCGGCTGTCGAGCGCGAGCGCGACCTGCTGCTCGACCTCGATGCATACCGGGCAACCAGCGTGGTAAAACGTGGCCTTCACCATGGAATCGCTCCTTGCGATGGGTTCGCGGGGCTTGCGCCGCCCCGCGTGGTCCATTAACTAGACCACAATATGACGCCAAATCCAATTACTTCCATTCATGCATCCATCGGCGACGGCGCTCTGCCCGAGCTCCGGGAGCTCCGCTACTTCGCCGCGGTCGCCGAGGAGCTGAGCTTCACCCGGGCCGCCTCGCGCTGCGGCGTCGGCCAAAGCGCCCTCAGCCAGTCCGTCGCGCAACTCGAAGCGCGCCTCGGCGTGGCGTTGTTCGACCGCGGCGAACGGCGGGTGCGGCTCACTCCGGCGGGGGAGGTGCTGTTGGACCGAGCAAAGCGCGCCATCGCCGCCGCGCGCGAGGCCGCCGAGGCCATGGAGCCGTTCTCCGGCGGCGGCGCCGGACGCCTCCGAGTGGGAGTCGTCCAGACCGTCAACGCCCTCGCGGTGCCCCAGGTCGTCGGCGAGTTGGCCCGCCGGTTCCCCGCCGCCCGCTTCGACGTCCGCGAGCTTCCCGCGGCCGGCGTGGAAGAGCTGGTCGCCACGGGCGACCTCGACCTCGGCGTCGGATTCCATCCCGTTGCGCGGCCCACGCTCGAACTCCAGCCGCTGGCCCGGGAGGAGATCCTGCTCATCGAATGGCGCGGGCGTGGCGGCCCGGTCCCCGTCGTCGGCGCGGGGGATCTGGCTGGGCGCGCCCTCGTGCTCCTGGCACCCGCGTTTTGCACCAGGCGGCTCGTTGACGCCGCCTTCGCGGAACATGGCGTGCGCCTTGATCCGACGGTCGAAACGAACTCCGTAGAGGGGGCCCTCGCGATGGTGCGCGGGAACGGGTTCGCTACGCTCCTGCCCGAGATGGCGCTCCGGACCCACGCCGGCGCCGGACTCTCGGGCAGCCGAATCGAGGGCGTCCCGATCTCCCGCCGCCTCCTGCTGCTGTGGCGCCGGAACGGCTATCGTAGTCCGCTCGCGGCGCACTTCGCCGAGGAGCTGAAGCGCCTTCTCGAAGCTCAGCCGGCGGATAGCCCGTCCAGCCAACCCCCGAAGGCCGCGCGCCCGCGGCGGCGCAGCGACTCGCCGTAGCTCGCCGCGCCTTCGCGCAGCGCCGCCGGGTGCGGCAGGCCCGGCGCCGCCAGCTCGCACGCGTGCCCCAGCAGCCAGCGCTCCAGCCCCGACGCGTCCAGCTCCGGGTGGCACTGGAACGCCAGGGCGCTTCCCAGCGTGAACACCTGGTTCGCGTACTTCTCCGATGAGGCCAGGCGCACGCCTCCCGGCGGCAGGTCGAACGTGTCGCCATGCCAGTGGAACATCATGGCGCCGTCCTCCGCCAGCGGCGCGAGCGGGCCCGCCGGCGTCGGCGGCGTCCACTCGAGCGGCGCCCAGCCGATCTCCTTCCCCGCCGCGCCCGGATACACCCGCCCTCCCGCGGCGCGCGCGATCATTTGCGCCCCGAGGCAGATCCCCAGCAGCGGACGCCCCGCCGCCAGACGCGCCTCGACGAGCCGCATTTCGTCCAGCACGAACGGATACTTGTCCTCGCCGGTTGCGTCGATCGGCCCGCCGAGCACCACCGCGAGGTCCGCTTCCGCCGCCGCCATCGGGTCGTCGTAGCCCGCCTCGATGTAGCGGATCGAGTAGCCGCGCGCGCGCAGCGGCTCCTCGAACGTGCCAAGGTCCTCGAAGTGGATGTGGCGGATCGCGGCGCAGGAGGGCATGGATCGGTTCCCCGGTTCGGATGGGCGCCATCCTCCACGCCGGGCCGCGCGCCTCCAGCGGGAAATCCGTTCTCACCCGTTGCGTTCGGAGTTGGACACTGGCAGGGTCCCGCAACCCTCGCCGGACGTCCGCGATGAACCCAGGTGACCTTTCCACGCCGCCCGCCCGCCCTGTCGTCGAGGACGCCTCGCATCCGATCCCGACCGCGCAGATTCCCAAGGCTGTGGTCCGCCGCCTGTCGCTCTACGCGCGGGCGCTCCAGCGCCTCGAGCAGGCGGGGCGCGAAAAGGTCAGCTCGGAGGAACTGGCCAAGATCCTCGGCTGCAAGTCCGCGCAGGTGCGAAAGGACTTCGCCTACTTCGGCCAGTTCGGCACGCCGGGCCTGGGCTATCCCGTTTCCAGCCTTCGCCAGGAGATCGCCAAGATCCTCGGCAGCGACCGCGAGTTGCATGTCGCCGTCGTCGGCGTCGGCAACCTCGGCAGCGCGCTGCTCAACTACGGCGGCTTCACCAAGCAGGGCTACCGCATGATCTGCGGCTTCGACGCCGATCCCTCCCGCTGGCACGAGACCGGACCTGCGAAGATCCCGGTCTATCCGGTGGCGGAGCTGGGCCGCCGGATCCGTGAGCAGAAAATCCACATTGTGGTTCTCGCTGTTCCCGCGGAGGCCGCGCAGGAGGTCGCCGCGACCTGCGCCGAAGCCGGCGCCGAAGGTATCATGAGCTTCGTCCCCGCCCGCCTCCGCCTCCCCGAGCACGTCCGCGTCCACCAGGTCGACCTCGCGCTCGAACTCGAGTCGCTCGGCTTCTACGTCCGCTAGCGGGCCGCGGGGAGATTCCGCTTTTCTCGCCTCCGGGCCGCGCGCTTCCTTAAATCCCGTCCTTCCAGCCCGCCCGGAGCGCCGCCCCATGCCCCCACAGCAAGCCAAGATCATCTTCGTCACCGGCGGCGTGGCCTCCTCCCTCGGCAAGGGCATCGCCGCCTCCGCCCTCGGCGCCCTCTTCGCCGCCCGCGGCCTCAAGACGTCGATCATGAAGCTCGACCCGTACCTCAACATCGATCCGGGCACCATGAGCCCGTTCCAGCACGGAGAGGTCTTCGTCACCGACGACGGCGCGGAGACCGACCTCGACCTCGGCCACTACGAGCGCTTCCTCGACGTCCCCATGGCGAAGCAGAACAACGTCACCACCGGCCAGATCTACGACGCCATCATCCGCAAGGAGCGCCGCGGGGACTTCCTCGGCGCCACCGTGCAGGTGATCCCCCACGTCACCGACGAAATCAAAGCGCGCATCCTCAACTACGCGCACCGCGCCGCCGTCGACGTCCTCCTGGTCGAAATCGGCGGCACCGTCGGCGACATCGAATCGCTCCCCTTCCTCGAAGCGATCCGCCAAGTGCCCTACGACATCGGCAAGGAGCACTGCCTCTTCATCCACGTCACGCTGATCCCCTACATCGGCGCGGCGGGGGAGATGAAGACCAAGCCCACGCAGCACAGCGTGAAGGCGCTCCGCGAGATCGGCATCCAGCCCGACGCCCTGATCTGCCGCACGGAGGCGGAGATCGACCCGGGCATGCGCCGCAAGATCGGCATGTTCTGCAGCGTCGAGGAGCGCGCCGTCTACGAGTCCCGCACTCTCCCCGTGATCTACGAGGTGCCCCTCGCGCTCCACGCCCAGGGCCTAGACGACTGGGCGGCGGAGAAGCTCGGCCTGCCCCGCCGCGACCCCGACCTCACCGCTTGGCGGGAGCTGATCGAGCGCACGAACAAGGCCACCGAACCCGTCCGCATCGCGGTCGTCGGCAAGTACATCGAGCTCCGGGACGCGTACAAGTCGCTCTACGAGTCGCTCGCCCACGCCGCAGCCCACCACGGCCGCAAGCTCGAGGTGCTGCGCGTCGATTCCGAGGAACTCGACAGCGAGGAGTCGCTCGCGGTGCTCCAGGACGCGGACGGCATCCTGATCCCCGGCGGCTTCGGCCCACGCGGCATCGAAGGGAAGATCCGGGCCGCCACCTGGGCCCGCGTCCACAACGTGCCCTACTTCGGCATCTGCCTCGGGCTCCAGGTCGCCCTCATCGCCTTCGCGCGCAGCGTGTGCAACCTCGCCGGCGCCAACTCCACCGAGTTCGACGACAAGGCCCCCTACCCCGTGGTCGACCTGATGCTGCAGCAGAAGACGGTGCTCAACCTCGGCGGCACCATGCGCCTCGGCGCCTACCCCTGCCGCGTGAAGCCCGGCACCAAGGCCGCCGCCGCCTACGCGTCCGAGGAGATCCAGGAGCGCCACCGCCACCGCTTCGAGGTGAACAACCGCTTCGTCCCCCTCTTCGAGGAGAACGGCCTCGTCGTGTCCGGCGTGTTCGAGGAGACGAACCTCGTCGAGATCGCCGAGCTGAGCGGCCACCCGTGGTACGTCGGCTGCCAGTTCCACCCCGAGTTCAAGAGCCGCCCGCTCTCCCCGCATCCGCTCTTCCGCGACTTCGTCGGAGCCGCCGCCGAGCTGGCCCGCTCCCGTAGCGCGGGAGCCGCTGCGCCCGCCACGTGAACATCGTCTTCGTCTCGGGCTCCGCGGTCCCCAACTCGCGGGCCCACGCGCTCCAGATCCTCAACACCTACCACGCGCTCGCCCGGCGCGGAGACGTGAGTGTTTGGCTGCTCCCCACCACGGTCCGCGCGTCCGAGGACGAGGTCTGGGCCAAGGGCGAACTCGCCCCGCTGCCGAACCTGCGGTTGGTGCCGCTCGTTCCCTGGTGGTGGTACCAGCGCCTCCGGCTCCGCGGCGAGCTGCTCGGCAAGAGCACCAAGCGCATCGGCCGCTGGTGGGCGCGCCGCACGCTCGCGCGCGTGCTCGCGGAGGCTTCCCGCGGCGGTGAACGCCCCGTCGTCGTCACGCGCAAGCAGCAAGTGCCCGCCTACGCCGGCGACCTCTTCGCCAAGCACCGCGCGCTGGTGCTCTGCGAGGCCCACAAAGTGGACTACCACGACCAGGTCTCGAAAGTGCTCGAACGCGGCACCCCCGCGGAGAAGCGCCTCCACGCCCTCGTCGCCCGCGCGCGCTCCGAGCGCGCCGCCGAACTCGCCCGCCTCGCTTCCTTCGACGGCGTCATCTGCACCACGCACACGCTCCGCGACCGCCTCGCCGAGGCGGGACTCGCGAAGCCCATGGCCGTGATCCCCAACGGCGTGAACCTCGACCTTGCCCGCAAGGAAGCGGCCGCCGAGCGCGATATCGAGATCCTCTACGTCGGCCAGCTCTACCCGTGGAAGGGCGTGGACCGGCTGATCGAGGCGATGCGGCACCTCCCCGGCCGCCGCCTCACCGTCGTCGGCGGCAACATGGAGGAAGACCTCGGACGCGCGCAGGAAGTCGCCCGCCGCGAAGGTGTCGCCGACCGCATCGACTTCCTCGGCCATCAGCCCCATCCCAAGGTCTGGGAGTACCTGCGCCGCGCGCGCGTCGGCGTCGTGCCGCTCCCGCGCCGCCACTTCCCCGAGGCGCGCTTCTTCACCAACCCCATCAAGGTCTTCGAGATGGCCGCGGCGGAAACACCGATCGTGGCGAGCGACCTGCCCTCGATCCGCGAGGCGCTCCGGCACGGCGAGACGGCGTGGCTGGTGCGTCCGGACAGCGCGGAGGCGCTGGCGGAAGGGATCGGCAGGCTGCTCGGGGACCCGGCGCTGGCCGGGCGGCTCGCCTCCAACGCCCGCGCCGGGGTCGCCAACGCCACCTACGCCACCCGTGCCCAGCGCATCGTTGACTTTGTCAAGCAGCTAGGCGCCTAAGGTCCCGCCACCGGCGCCGGCAGCGGCGTCCGCTCCCCCGCGATGATCCATCCCGGGCTGACCGCGCCGTTCGTCGGGTCGTACGCGACCAGCCCCGCGGACCCCGGCGACCAAGGACCCCGCGCCGCCAGCGCGTACCGCCCGAACCGCTGCTCGAACCAGAGCTGCTCCGCGGGCGAGAACGGCAGGAAGAACCGCCCCGGCGCGCCCGGCACCGGCGGCGCGATACCCGCCATCCAAAGGCGCCGGTGCGTGTCGATCTCGTGGTAGATGTAGCGGTCGCCCCCCGCGCTGCCCCCCGGCGGCGCGAACGGATCCCGGGGCAGATGGCTCAGGTAGCCCCCCGGCGAGCGCAACTCCGGCGGCAACGTGCCGACAAGCACCGCGCCGTCGTAAAGGTCCGCGCCCCGCAGCAAGGCCCCCCCAGCGGTCATGCGGGGGGCGGTGTTCGTGTCGAGCCGCCAGACCACAACCGCCTCGCGCTGCACGCGCAGCTCCGCGAGCGCCCGCGCGTATCGCGCCCGGATGATGCCCTCCGTTAGGCCCGAGTAGGACACGGCGGCCAGCATCGCGACCAGCCCGACGGTGATCGAAAGCTCCAGCAAGTTGACTCCGCTCCGCCCGCGGATCCCACCGCCCATCCCAGCCATGGCTCCTCTCCTTCCTGCGCGGACCGGACGGGCGGCCCCCGGTTACACCGTCCGTCCGGGATACTGCGCTGGTTGCCGACTGCTACGATGCACACTCCCGAATGCCCAGTGTGGCCAGAGCACGATTGTTACGGGGATCGGAGCGCATACCTCATGCCGCTCCGGGCTATAGCTGATCGCGATCCGGTGAGGTCTGAAAGCAATGGAGTTGTGCGACGGCCTTGGCGAGCCCCCGGCGCCGGCTCGCACTCAAGGGAGCGCGCGTGCCCGATGCGCCGCGGCAGCGCGCCGGCACCGGGTTGCAGCCCCGCAACACGCCGCTTGAGCGCTTTCTCTTTGGCACCGTCCGACCCACTGGACCATGGTGCCCATTGTCGGCGCCCCGCGCGCCGCTTCGAAAGGATCGAGTTCCCATGTCCGCAGTTTCCAGCCCGGTGGTCGTCACGCTTCCCGACGGATCGAAGCGCGAGTACCCCGGCCCCGTCACCCCCGCGGAGGTCGCCGCTTCCATCGGCGCCGGCCTCGCCAAGGCCGCCCTGGCCGCAACGGTCAACGGCAAGCCCGCCGACCTCCAAGTGCCCATCGACGCCTCCGCGGACCTCTCGATCATCACCACCAAGTCGAAGGAGGCGCTCGAACTCATCCGACACTCGACCGCCCACCTCATGGCCCAGGCCATCAAGCGCCTCCACCCGGAGGCCATGCTCGAGGACGGCCCCGCCACCGAGGACGGCTTTTTCTACGACATCTGGACGGAAAAGCCGATCGCCATCGAGGAGTTCCCCGCCATCGAGGCGGAGATGGGGAAGCTCGCCAAGGAGTCGCTCCCGATCACGCGGCGCGTCCTCACGCGCGCGGAGGCCATCGCGCTCTTCACCGCTAGGAAAGAGAAGTACAAGATCGAGATCATCGCGCGCCTCCCCGAGGACGCCACGATCACGATCTACGAGCAGGGCGACTTCCTCGACCTCTGCCGCGGCCCGCACGTGCCCCACACGGGATGGCTGAAGGCCTTCAAGCTGATGACCGTCTCCGGCGCGTACTGGAAAGGCGACGCCACGCTCGACCAGCTCACCCGCGTGCGCGGCACCGCCTTCGCCACGAAGGAGGAACTCGACGCCCACCTCACGCTCCTCGAGGAAGCGAAGAAGCGCGACCACCGCCGCGTCGGCCGCGAGATGGGCCTCTTCATGCACCACGAGTGGGCCCCCGGCGAGACGTTCTGGCTCCCCAAAGGCCGCAAGCTCTACCGCGTCCTCGGAAACATGATGAGCAACCTCTGGGAGGATGAAGGCTACCAGGAGGTCTTCACCCCCATGCTCTTCAAGTCGGACCTCTTCAAGACGTCCGGCCACTGGGACCACTACCAGGACAACATGTTCATCATCCGCCAGAACGAAGGCGGCGACAACCCGGTCGAGTACTCGCTCAAGCCGATGAACTGCCCGAGCCACATGCTCATCTTCCGCTCCGAGCGGCGCAGCTACCGCGAGCTGCCCATGCGCATCGCCGACCAGGGCGTCCTCCACCGCAACGAGGCCAGCGGCACGCTTTCCGGCCTCACCCGCGTGCGCCAGTTCTGCCAGGACGACGCGCACATCTTCCTCACGCCGGAGCAGATCGAGCCCGAGATCACCGCGCTCATCAGCCTCGTCCGCCGCGTCTACAAGCCCTTTGGCCTCGAGTTCGCCAAGGTCTTCCTTAGCACGCGCCCGGAGAACTACCTCGGCCGCAAGGAGCAGTGGGACGCTGCCGAGGACGGCCTCCGCCGCGCGCTCGAAAACAACAAGATGGAGTACCAGGTCAACGAGGGCGACGGCGCCTTCTACGGCCCGAAGATCGACTTCATCGTCTCCGACGCGCTCAAGCGCGAGTGGCAGACCGCCACCATCCAGCTCGACTACCAGCTCCCGCAGCGCTTCGAGCTGAGCTACGTCGACGCGGACGGCTCGGAGAAGACGCCGGTCGTCGTGCACCGCGCGATCTTCGGCTCCCTCGAACGCTTCCTCGGCGTGCTGATCGAGCACTACGCGGGCTGGCTGCCGGTGTGGCTCGCTCCCGAACAGGTCCGCGTGCTCACCATCTCGGAGCGCTCCGAGCCCTACGCCCGCGAGGTGTTCGAAATGCTCTCGCGCGCCCGCGTGCGCGTCGCGGCGGACCTCAGCGCCGAAAAGATCGGCTCGAAGATCCGCGGCGCCCGCATCGAGCGCGTCCCCTACATGGTCGTGATCGGCGAAAAGGAGGCGGCGGAGCGCATGGTCGCCATCCGCGCCCGCGGCGAGGACGCCGGCACCATGACGCTCGAAGCGTTTCTCCAGCGCATCGAAGCCGAGAAGGCCACCGAGTTCTAGACCGGGGCCGCTCCCGCCGGGAGCGGCCCCGCCCGGTCAATCCAGCGCGATCACCCGCAGCAGGTTCGTGACGCCCGGCTTGTCCGCGGGGACGCCGGCGATCACGGCGACCTTCATGCCCGGGTAAAGCAGGTTCGCCTCGCGGAACACCTCGATCGATTCGTTGATGATCCGCTCCGGCGCGTCCGGCGCGTGCGGGTCGTGCTCGAAGTGAGGCCTCGCGGGACGCGGCTCGACGCCCCACGAGAAGCAGCAGAAGCCGAGGCGCTCCGGTGCCAGCCCGCAGGCGAGGATCGGGCACCGCGGGCGGTAGCGCGACACGCGCCGAGCCGTCGAGCCCGACGTGGTCGGGACGATGATCGCATCCAGTTCGAGCTGCCCGCTGAGCTGGACAGCCGCGCGCGCCATCGCAAGGTCCGCGTTCGCCGCCGAATCCATCCAAGGATCGTCGGGCGTCACGCTGTAGTGCATGTCGTTCTCCGCCTGGTCCACGATGCGGCGCATCACCTCGACGCAAGCTGTCGGGTGAAGCCCCGCGGCCGTCTCCCCGGAAAGCATCACCGCGTCGGTGCCGTCCGTGACCGCGTTGAAGACGTCGGTCACCTCGGCGCGGGTGGGACGCGGCGCGCGGATCATCGACTCGAGCATCTGCGTCGCCGTGATCACGGGCTTCGACATCGAGTTGGCGATGCGGATCAGGCGTTTCTGGATCGCGGGGATCTGCTCGAGGGGGAGCTCCACGCCGAGGTCGCCGCGGGCCACCATGACGCCGTCCGCCTCCGCGACGATCTCCTCCAGCGCGCCGATCGCTTCCGACTTCTCGATCTTCGCGATGAGCGGGATGCGGGCGCCCACACGGTCCATGGCGCGCTTCGCGGTGCGCAGATCCTCCGCCCGGCGCACGAAGCTCAGCGCGACCGCGTCCAGCCCCTCGCGGATCGCGAACTCGAGATCCTCCCGGTCCTTGGTCGTCATGGAGGGAATCGTCAGGTTCGTCTGCGGCAGGTTCACGCCCTTGCGGGGCTTGAGCAACCCGCCCTCAAGCACCTCGCAGACCACGTCGAAGCGGCGCACGCGCCGCACCACCAGGCGCATCGCCCCGTCGTCCAGCAGCACCTCCTCGCCGGGGCGCACCGCCTCGTGCAGCGACAGGAATGTGATCGTGAAGCGCCCGTCGGAGCCGTCGCAGCCTTGCTCGCTGGTGAAGGTGATCTCGTCCTTCGGCTTCAGCTCGAGGCTGCCGCCTGCGATCTCGCCCACCCGGATCTTCGGCCCCGACAGGTCGCCGAAGATTCCCAGCGGACGCTTCAACTCCGCCGACAGGTTCCGGATCATCCGGATCACGTCGAGGTGCTGCTCCTGCGAGCCGTGGCTGAAGTTCAGCCGGAAAATCTCCGCGCCCGCCTGCACCAGATCGGCGATCACCGTCGGGTTGTTGCTGGCCGGGCCGATGGTGCAGACGATCTTGGTGCGCGTGTGCATCCCGTGGAACGCGGGATAGCTCTGCGCCTGCTTCCGTGCGAACTGGTCCTGCTGAAGGCGGCGTCGCGTCAGATCCACAGTGGGGCTCCTGCGGCTTCGAAGGTGGGATCGCGGCGCCTAGGCGCGCTCGCGAACCGTGCGGACGATGTCTTTGGTGCTGTTCTCCTTCGCACTGCCAGCGATGAGTACTTCGATCCCCATTCCGCGGGCAACTTCCCTTTCCGGCACCGTCTCGGCAGTGTAGTCCGAACCCTTCGCGTGCACTTGCGGGCGCAGCGTCCGCAGCAGGTACTCCGCCGTGTCGTCCGTCAGCGGTACCAGCGCGTCCACGCACTCCATCGCGGCGAGCAGTTGCAGGCGGTAGGGCTCCGGCATCACGGGGCGCCCCTCGCCCTTCAGCCGCCGCATCGAGGCGTCGCTGTTCACGCCCACCACCAGCAGCGTCCCGCGGGCCTTCGCGTCCTCGAGGTAGCTCACATGCCCGCCGTGGATCAGGTCGAAGCACCCGTTCGCGAAGACGATCCGCTCCGAGGGGCGGAGGTTGTCCAGCGCGCGGGCGAGCCGATCCGGCGCGTGCAGCTTCTTCGCCAGCACACCGTCCCCCGGCACGCGCAGCAGCGATAGGCCCACCAGGAAGGCGTCCACGCCTTCGCGCAGCGAATGCGCGCTCGCCACCCGCCCCGCGAAGGTCTGCGCGTCCAGCTTGCGGTGCCACTTGAGGAACTCCTCGTGCGGCGTTTCGCCGGTCGCCACGAAGCACGCGCGCATCCCCGCCTTCAGGCCGAATTGCACGTCGGAGACCTTGTCGCCGAACGCGCACGCGGGCAGGTCCCTGATCGGCAGGTCGCGCAGCGCCTCGCGGTGCATCCCGACCCCGGGCTTGCGCCGGGGATCGTCCGCGTCCGGGTGCGCGGTGCAGAAGTACGCCGCGTCGAGCCGCGCGCCCTCCGCCGCCAGCAGCTCGGCGACGCGCGCCTGCACCGCGTCCATCTGCTCCGGCGTCACCAGCCCGCGCGCGACGCCGCTCTGGTTCGACACCAGGACCGCGGCCACGCCCTCGCTGTTCAGCGTCCGCACCGCGGCGGCGGCGCCTGGCAGCAGTTCCACCGTCGCCGGATCCCGCAGGTACCCCGTGTCGCGGACGATGGTGCCGTCGCGGTCCAGGAACGCGGCGGCGCGGAATGGCGAGCTGGAATCAGGCATGGTCGCTCCTGCGTTTCGGTTTGTCCTTCGCGGGGTCCGGCTCGGCGCCGAGCGCTTGCAGCAGCCGCCGGCGCAGGCGCTCCTGGAGCACCGGGTCCGTCAGCTTGTTCGAGTCCCAACCGGTCACGTAGAACACGTCCGCGACGCGGTAGCTCTCCGTGGAAATCAGCGCCAGCTCCACCGACAGCCCGCAGTCGTTGAGCGCGCACGCAAGGCTGTAGAGCAACCGGGGCCGGTCCGCCGCGAACACCTCGACCACCGTGTACTGCGGGCTCACCTCGTTATCGATCTTGATCTCCGGCTGGATGTCGCGGAGCGGCTCCCGCACCGGACCGCCCCGGCGCAGCGCCCCCCAGTCCTCCTCCGCGTTCGCCTCGATCACGGCGTTCAGCTTCGCCTCGAGCCGCTCCACCACGTCCGCGTCCAGCGAGGCGCGCTTCGGCGCGTGCAACTGGAACACGTCGATGCAGATGCCCGCGTTCCCGGTGTACACTTGGGCGGCGTGGATGTTCGCCCGCAGCCCCGCGATCGCCCCGCAGAGGTTCACGAAGAGCCCCGGCACATCGTCCGCGACGCACAGCAGCTCGAACGCGCCTCCGGTCCCGAGCGGCGATAGCCGCAGCAGCGCCTTCTTCGACGAGGCGTGCAGCTCCGCGGCGAGCGCCGCGTGCCTCGCCATCGCCTCCGGCGGCGTCGTCGAGCGGTAGCGCGACGGCATATCCTCCAGGAACTGCGCCACCTCCCGCCGCGTCCGGTCCGGAGCGCCTTCCCCGAAGTGGCTCAGCACCTTCTCCACCAGCTCGCCCGGCGGCAGCGGCTCCGGCGACGGGTGCATGCCGCTCAGCGCCTTCCGCGTGGCGACGTACAGCGCGTGGAGCTGCGCCGCCCGCCACTCGTTCCACCCCGACGAGGAGACCGCGCTCAGGTCGCACGCCGTGTGCACGAACAGCATCCGCAGCACCTCCGGGTCGTTCACCTGCCCCGCCGCCTCCAGCGCGCTTCCCGGATCCTCCGGGTCGCGCCGCGTGACGAGATGCGTCAGGAGCTGGTGCGTCCCGACCAGCGTGCGCACCACCATCTGCTCGCGCTTGTTGAGGCCGATGCGCTCGCCGACCTGCTGCGCGAGCTGGGCCCCGCGGACCACATGCCCCTTCCCGAGCCCCTTCGCCACGTCGTGCAGCAGCAGCGCGAGGTTCAGCAGGTCCCAGCGGAGCACCGAGCGGGCCTCCTCCGCCACGGGACCCTGCGCGAAAACGCCCTGCCCGAGCCGCGCCTCGCGGCTCGACCGCACCGCCCGCAGCAGGTGCTCGTCCACCGTGTAGCGGTGGTACTGGTCGATGCGGGGCAGCAGCTCGACCAGCTTGAACTCCGGAAGGTAGGCGCCCAGCACGCCCCAGCGGTGCATCAGCGCGAGCGCGCGGTCGGCGGACGTCTCGTCGCGCAGCACCGCGAGGAAGCGCTCGCGGTTCGCCGGCGACTCCCGCGCCGGCGCCATCAGCGCGTCCACCCGCGGGCGCAGGCCGCGCAGCCACGGCGCGTCCACGCGCGCCTTCGCCGACGCCGCCCGGTGGGCGTACTCGATCAGCAGCCCGGGGTCCGATTCCACCCGCGCCCGCGTCTCCGCGGTGGGGGAGAGCACGCCCCCGCGCTCCTCGAACTGGATGCCATGGATCCAGCGTGGCGCCGGCGCGGCGCCACGCGCCGGGGGCTCCAGCTCGGCCCGCAGCCACTCCAGCACCCGCTCCATCGCATGGTCCACCTCGCGCGCGTGCCGGTAGTAGCGCCGCATGAGCGCCTCCTCCGGCAGCGCCTGCTCGCGCGCCTCGAAGCCTAGCCGCGGCGCCGCCACGATCTGGTGCTCCACCGTGAGCTGGTCCTGCTCCCGGCCCTCCATCAAGTGCAGCTCGTTGCGCACCTCCAGCAGGAAGTCGTGCGCGGCTCCGAGCGCATCGAGCTCTCCGGGCGTGAACGGGTCCTCCGCCGCCCCCGCCGGCGCCAGGTGCTCCGCGGCCCAGTGGATCGTGTGCAGGTCGCGCAGCGTGCCGCGCGAGTCCTTGAGGTGCGGCTCGATGACGTACGGCGTCTCCTCGCGCTGCCGCCGGCGCGCGGTCTCATCCAGAAGCGCCTTCAGCAGCCACTCGCGGTGGCGCCCGCGGGCCGTCTCGCGCGCAAGCCTCTCCACCTCCGCGAAGATGCCCTTCGACCCGTGTAGAAGTCGCGCCCCGAGGAAGCTCGTCGCCGTGTGCAGGTCGGAGTGCAGCAACTGCTCCAGGTCGCGGAG
Organism: Candidatus Sumerlaeia bacterium; assembly: GCA_033764015.1. Lineage (GTDB taxonomy): Bacteria > Sumerlaeota > Sumerlaeia > SLMS01 > JANRJK01 > JANRJK01. Next base: position 285,696 of record JANRJK010000013.1, read on the forward strand.
CGTGCGCTCCGTCCGCCCGAGGGGGATCTTCGCGTCGATCAGCGGGTAGTACAGCTCGCGCACCAGCTCGACGTCGCGCTCCGCCGGCTCAGCACGGAAGACGAGGCACAGGTCGAGATCGCTGTGGCGGCACGGCTCGCGGCGGGCGGTGCCGCCGGTCGCGACCAGGGCGAAGCGGCGATTGGCGTCCTTGATCCCGAGGCGCGCGACGGTCGCCTCGACGTGGTCGAGCAGCGCCTCCTCGACCGCCTCGGCGAAAGCGCCGGCGACCTCGCGGCCCGGCTTGCGGCGGTGGTTCTTCGCGAGCGCGGCCGCCGCCCGCTCCCAACCGCGGACGAAGCCGCCCGCGGCGGCGCGCCGCGTCATGGCGGCGGCGGCGTCGTCCCGGGCGCCGGCGATTCCTCGCGCGCGTAGAGCGTGATCCCGTGCCGCTCCGCCAGCGCCAGCGCCTCCGCCTGGTCGAAGAACAGCGACTTGCGCGCCGTCACCGCGAGGCCGGTCGCACCGATCCGCACGAGGTTCTCCACGGTGCGCAGGCCGATGATCGGCACATCGAACTTCATCGTCTGCGCCGGCTTGCTCACCTTGACGATCGTCACGCCGGGCCCCGCCAGCTCGCCCGCCCGCTCGATCATGCGGTCCGTGCCCTCCAGCGCTTCCACCGCGATGACGACGCCCTGCTTCACCGCCACCGCCTGGCCGATATCGAGCGCCGCGATGCCCTTCGCTGTCCGGTAGCCGAACTCGAAATCGCGCATCTGGTCCTCGGACGGCGCGGGACCCCGCGTCAGGAAGCCCGGCGCGGGCATCAGGCTCGTCACGAACAGCGTCGAATCCAGCACGCTGAACCCTTCCGACTCCAGCTCGCGCGTGAACGCGCCCAGCACCGTGTCGGCCTTGCGGTTCGCCAGGTTGCCGAGGATCCGCCGGATGCGCCCGTCGAGCAGCAGCAGCGGATTCAGCAGCACCTCGTGCGGGATGCGCCCCGCCAGCACGAAGTGCCCGAGCCCGGCGCCGCGCGCCAGCTCCAGCATCGCCGAGATGTTCGACAGCGACACCGTGTGGAACGACTCCGCGGTGTCGCGCAGCTCGCCGTTCTCGTGGTCCTTCAGGCAGAAGGCGACCACGCCGATCCCCTTCGCCCGCGCCGCCCGCGTGATCAGCACCGGAAAGTCGCCCGTTCCGGCGACCAGTCCAATGCGGTTCGGCAGCGCGGCGTTCGGCAGCGCCTCCAAGTCCATGGCCGTCAGTCCGCCGCGGCCCCGGAGCCCGCCGGCTCGTGCTTCGCGAACGCGAACAGGATCTCCGCCGAGGAGATCTCCTTGCCGTCCACCAGGATCCGCGCATCGAGCTGCCCGGTGCGGGAGCGCATCTTCGACACCACTCCCTCGACGTGGAGCACCTGCCCCGGAAGCGCGGGGCGCCGGAACTTCGCGTTGTTCACGCCCATCAGGTACGCGATCTTCCCCGCGTGCTCCTCCTGCGAAAGCACCCAGACGGCGCCGAGCTGCGCCATGGTCTCCACCTGCAGCACGCCGGGGTAGACGGCCTGCTGCGGGAAGTGCCCGTTGAACACTTCCTCGTTCACCGTGAGCAGCTTCCTGCCCCGGACCCCCGCTTCGTCGAGGTGGTCCACCGTGTCGATCAGGAGGAACGGGTAGCGGTGGGGGAGGATCAGCTTGATCGTGTCGGAGCCGAAAGGCGGCTGGTGTAGGAACTTCATCTCGGAAGCGAAAGGCTTTCTGCTAGGAATCGGGCGAACCGCACATGGCTGCGGTGCCCAGCGCGCCACGCGCCGACGTGCCCGCGCAAGGGGCAACCGAGGAGGGCCAGGTCCCCAAGGAGGTCAATCAGCTTATGCCGGGCGGGCTCGTTCGGGTAGTTCAGCCGCCCGTTGTGGAACTTCTCGCCGTCGAACACCACCGTGTTCGAGAGCGTCGCGCCCTTGCCGTAGCCCGCCGCGCGGAGCATCTCCACCTCCCGCGCGAGCACGAACGTCCTCGCCTTCGAGACTTCCTTCTCGAAGTCGTCCTCCCCGAGCGTGACCATCGCGCCGCTGCTTCCGACCACCGTGCCGGGGAATTCGACAAACGCGGAAAGGGAACACCGATCCCCCGGCGCGGCCGTCATCAACGCCCCGCCGTCCTGGAACATGAGCGGCTCCTCGATCTCGAGCGCTGGCCACGCGGCGTCCAGCTCGACCGTCCCCGTCTTCCGGATCCGCTTCAGGAACTCGTAGCAGCCGCCATCCATGAACGGGGGTTCGAGGCCGTCCTGCACCACCAGCGCGTCGGAGACCCCCGCCGCCGCCAGCGCCGCCATCATGTGCTCCATCTGCTCGAAGCGCCCGCCGTCGGGATGCGCCAGCACCGTTCGGCGCTCGCTCGCCTCCGCGTCGGCGAACTCCAGCGTCGCGGGACAGCGGAACTTGTGGCGCGCGTTCTCCAGCACGATCCCGTGCCCCGCCTCCGCCGGCTCGATGCGCAGCGCGCACGCCTCGCCGGTGTGCACGCCGGAGCCTTCGAATTCGACGGCGCGCGCTAGGGTCCGGCGGCGGAGGGCGTCCATGGCTTCGGCCTTCAGGGGATCAGCGGCAGCGGCGCGCCGCCGCGGCGTTCCGTCGTGGTCGTCGTCTGGGTGTCGCCCGGCAACGCTGACGGCCTGCGGCGGGCCGCTGCAAGCAGTTCGTCCGCCCGTCGGTCCACTTCCTCCAGCACCTTGTTCGTCAGGTCGACCGTGTCGCGGCCGTAAAGCACCACTTCGCCGCGGAGGATCATGTCGAAGCCCTCGCGGTCCCCCACCACGCCGATGATCTTGACGATCTCGTCGAGCATCGGCTCCACCAGGTCCTTCTTCCGCGCGACGTCCCGGTCGAGCTGGAAGCGCAGCACGTCCATTTCGTCGATCAGCGCCGCCATCCGGTCGCGGAGCCGCATCCGTTCCGTTTCGCTGATCAGGCGCCCCTGCTCGTCCAGCCGTAGCTGGTGCTCGCGGAACTCGCGCTGCTTGTCGCGGAGCTGCGCGGCGCGCGGCTCGATCTCCTTGTCCACGCTCTCGATGAGGCGGCGCACGGCGGCGGAGCGGTCGATGATGAACTCGACGTCCACGAAGCCGATGCGGATGTCGCGGCGGAGGCCCGTCCCCCCGGCGGAGGACTGCTGCGCGGGGGCCGGGGCGGGGGCGGCGGCGAACAGCGCCAGCGCCGCCGCCAGCGATGCGGCCCTACTGCACAATGCCCTTCGTGATCTGCATGAACACATCTTCGAGGTCGATTTCCTTTTCGCTGATGCTCGTGAAGCGGATACCGTTCTTGTTCAGCGCGTCGATGATGATGTCGGTGTCGTGGTCCCCCTCAAGCGGGAGGTGCACCTGCAGCAGCGTGCCGTCGCGCTCCACGCGCGTCACCGGCTTGGTGTCCAGCAGGAGCTGCTCCGCCGCCGACTCGAAGCCCTCCTTCACCTTCACCTCCACGACGCGCCCGCCGCGGAGCTGGTCCGTGATCGCCTTGATGTCGCCGGCGTACAGCAGCTTCCCCTGCTCGATAATGCCCACCGTGTTGCAGAAGTCCGCCAGCTCCGTCAGGATGTGGCTGCTGATGAGGATCGTCTTGCCCATGCGCCGCAGCTCCTTGAGCAGCTCGCGCAACTCGATGCGCGCCCGCGGGTCCAAGCCCGAGGCGGGCTCGTCCAGCAGCAGCACCTTCGGGTCGTGGATCAGCGTCTTCGCCAGGCAGAGCCGCTGCTTCATGCCGCGGGAGAGCGCCTCGACGCCGGCGTCCTTCTTGTGCGTCAGGTCCGTCAGCTCCAGGACGTCGTCGATGATCTTCTTCCGGCGCGTCTTCTCGATCCGGTACGCGGCGCCGAAGAAGTCGAGGTACTCCCAGACCTTCATGTCGTCGTACACGCCGAAGCTGTCGGGCATGTAGCCCATCACCCGCTTCACGTCGTCCGCCTGCGTCAGGACGTTGTAGCCGCAAACGAGCGCGAAACCCTGCGTCGGCTTCAGCAGCGTCGCTAGGATCTTGATGGTCGTCGTCTTGCCGGCGCCGTTCGGGCCGATGAAGCCGAAGATGTCGCCCTCGTCGATCTTCATCGACAGGTTGTCGACGGCGACGAGGTCCTTGTACACTTTGCGGACGTTCTGGATTTCGATCATGTGCCCCGGGCCGGTCTGGACGGATTGGTCTTTGCGCGCGGGCCGCGCCCCCGACTTAACGCGCGCGAGCCTCGCCCCGGCGCGCGGTCCGGTCAACGTCCTTCGGAGCGGCTATCGCGGCGCCGCCGGTGGCGGAGGCTCCGCCCGCGGCGGGGTGTAGAGCGGCCCGTCGTCGCCCCAAAGAACCCGCGTGTTGGGGAAGTAGAGGCTCCCCCAGCCCTGCCCCTCGCTGAGCCATGGGCTCACACCCGCGGGCCAGTTCGGCCAAAGCGACCGGCACACCAGATAGTCCACCGAGCCAAACACCCCGGAGAGCCCCTTGAACAGCAGCCAACTGAAGTCGTATCCGATACCCAGATTGAATCCGCCGAACAAGCTCCAACCGGCGCCCGCGCTGGGTGCGCGCGCGAGCCGCGACTGGTCGGCGAAGTACTCGAACACGTTCGTCACGGTCACCACCGGGGCGTCCACCACGTCGCGGACCACGGTCACCGGCGTCAGGGCGATCCGTCCCGCCGTGTGCGAGCAGCCGCTCGCAGCAAGGCAAAGCGCCGCCAGCAGTCCAAGAAGAAGTCCGCGCATCGGGGTCCGCCTTTCGCCGTCCGGTGTGGTGCTCCGCCGGAAGATGGAAACCCGCTTGCTGCCTGCCGATGCAAGAGTGTTTCAAAGCGCGGTGAGGTTACGAATGCGCCTTCCCGCCGCGGCGTTGGCCGCCGCCATCTTCGCCGCCGCATGCCGGGAACCGGCTCCGCCGCCGCCCCCCGCCCCCACGCCAGTCCCCACAGCGACCCCCGAGCCGCCCCCCACCCCAGCGCCCCAGCGGACCACCGCCTCCGGCATCGTCGTCGACGAGGCCTTGGCGGGCGTCGGCGACCCGCTGCCGAAGGGCGCGCGCGTCCTCGCCGCCTACACCATCGCCGGCGCGGAAGGGGAGGACCCCCTCGAGGAGGGAATCCTCGAGCTCGTCCTCGGCGACCCGCTGCTGCCCACCGTCTGGGCCGAATCCCTCGATGGCGTCCGTGACGGCGCCCGCAGGGGGCTTCGCGTCCCCGCGGCCCTCTTGCCCGCGCTGCCGTCCGCCGCAGAATTCCACCAGATCGATTTCGAGGTAAGCGCCATTGCGGAATAACCCCGACGTGGACCACGGGAAGCCCTCAGGACCCAAGCTTCCCTGCCCCTTCCGCTACATCACCGACTCCGCCGGCCTCGCCGAGGCCGCCGCCGCGCTCGACAACGCGCCCTGGGTCGCCGTCGACACCGAGTTCGTCGGCGAGCGCCACTACCGCGCTAGGCTTGAAGTCGTCCAGCTCGCCGTCCCCGGCGCCATCTTCATCATCGACGTCCAGCGCTGCCCCGATCTCGCGCCGCTCCGTCCCGCGCTCGAGGACAACTCGAAGCTCAAGATCCTCCACGCAGCGGGGCAGGATGTCGCCCTCATGGACCGCCAGACCGGGGGGCGCATGGCGAACGTGTTCGACACGCAGCTCGCCGCCGCGTTCCTCGGCTACGGCCTGCAGGTCTCGCTCACCAACCTTACCATGTCGCTGCTCAAGATCGAGCTCGACGGCAAGCACACCACCAGCGACTGGTCCGAGCGCCCGCTCACCCCGCAGCAGCTCGAATACGCCGCCTGCGATGTCGCGTGGCTCGGAGCCATCCGCGACCGGCTTTCCGCCCAGCTCGAAGCCCGCGGGCGCGCCGCATGGTTTGTCGAGGAGCAGGAGGCCCGCCTCCAGGAATCCGTCGACGACGAGCCGACGCCCGACGAGGAGCTGTTCCGCCGCGTCAAGAACGCGCTTTCCCTCAAGCCCCGCGAGCTCGCGCACCTCCGCGAACTCACCGCCTGGCGCGAGCGCACCGCCCGCTCCGCGAACGTCCCCCGCCGCCAGGTGATGACCGACGAGGGCCTGGTCGAACTCGCCACGCACCAGCCCCGCACCCGCGAGGCGCTGTCCAAGCTCCGCCGCGTCCCCACCGGCCCCGCGATGCGGTACTCCGACCAGGTCCTTCCCGCCATCGAACGCGCCTCGCAGATTCCCCGCGAGCAATGGCCCGCGAAGATCAAGCCCCCCTCGCTTCCCTCGCTGCCCACCGGCGTCGTCGAGCTGGCGCAGGCCGTCCTCCGCAATTGCTCCGAAGGCGAGGATGTCGCATCCACGCTCGTCGCCACCACCTCCGAGCTGAACCAGTTCATCGGCTGCAAGATCGGCGGCGGCGACCTAGACGGCCATCCGCTCCTCAAGGGCTGGCGCCGCGAACTCGTCGGCGAACGCCTGGTCCGCCTCCTCGAGGGCCGCCTCCTCATCCGCGTCACCAAGGACGGACTGGAAGCGGTCGATTGGCCCGACGCGGAGGAGTCCGCCCCATGAGCGCGCCACGCATCGCGATCGTCATGGGGTCCCGTTCCGACTGGGAAACCATGCGCCACGCCGCGGCGCTCCTCGATGAGCTGAATGTGACGCACCATGTCGAGGTGGTCTCCGCGCACCGCACTCCGGACAAGATGATCGCCTTCGCCGCCGACGCCGAGAGCCGCGGCTTCGAGGTCGTCATCGCCGGCGCCGGCGGCGCCGCGCACCTCCCCGGCATGATCGCCTCCAAGACCTGCCTCCCAGTCCTCGGCGTCCCGGTCGAGTCGAAGGCGCTCAGCGGCATGGACTCGCTGCTGTCGATCGTGCAGATGCCCGCCGGCGTTCCGGTCGGCACCCTCGCGATCGGCCGCGCCGGCGCCGTCAACGCCGCGCTGCTCGCCGCCTCGATCCTCGCCCGGGCCGACGACGACCTGCGGGTGCGCCTCGCCGCCTGGCGCGCGCGCCAAACGCAAGACGTCCTCGACCACCCGGACCCGCGGGAAGGCGCCTGACCGTGCGCATCGGGATCCTCGGCGGCGGCCAGCTCGGGCGCATGCTCGCCCTCGCCGGCGTCCCGCTCGGCTACCGGTTCCTCTTTCTCGATCCCTCCGCGGAGGCGCCCGCCCGCGACTTGGGGGAGTACCTGTGCGCGGGCTACGACGACCGGGCGGGGCTCGCGCGCCTCGCCGACTCCTGCGACGTCGTCACCTACGAGTTCGAGTCGGTCCCCGCCTCCGCCGTCCACGAGCTCCTCCGGCGCCGCCCCGTGCGCCCCGGCGCGCTGGCGCTCGAAACCGCCCAGGAACGCTTCGCCGAAAAGTCGCTCTTCCAGCGCCTCGGCATCCCGACCGCGCCCTTCGCGCCGGTCGACTCGCTGCTGGAGTTCCGCGACGCCCTCGACCGCATCGGCTACCCCGCGGTGCTCAAGACCCGCCGCCACGGCTACGACGGCAAGGGGCAAGCGGTCCTCCGCTCCGCCGCCGACGCCGACCACGCGTGGACCAGCCACGCCGGCGTTCCGCTCCTCATCGAGGGGCACGTCCCCTTCATCCGCGAACTCTCCATCGTCGGCGTGCGCGGCGCGGATGGCGCCCTCGCCTGCTACCCCCTCGTCGAGAACCGCCACCACGCGGGGATCCTCCGACTCACCATCGCGCCCGCACCCGCCGTCGACGACGCGCTGCAGCAGCGGGCCGAGGACCTCTTCGCCCTCATCGCCCAGGCGCTCGACTACGTGGGAGTCCTCGCGGTCGAGCTTTTCCAGACCGAGGGCGGGCTCCTCGCCAACGAGATCGCACCCCGCGTCCACAACAGTGGCCACTGGACCATCGAGGGCGCCCGCACCTCGCAGTTCGAGAACCACATCCGCGCCATCGCGGGGCTGCCGCTTGGCGACTGCTCCGCCTTCGGCCCCGCTGCGATGGTGAACCTCATCGGCTCGACGCCGGAGCGCGACGCGGTCCTCTCGATCCTCGGTGCGAAGCTGCACCTCTACGGCAAGTCCGACCGCCCCGGGCGGAAGCTCGGCCACGTCACCCTGCTTGCGGACACGCCGGAGGATCTGCGCGCGCGGCTCGGGGAGCTCGCCGCCGCGGTGCCCGGCATCGAGTCGCTGCTCTAGGCCCGGGAAAGCGAGCGGGCGCGGAGCCCATCGGCCCCGCGCCCGCGACACCACGCGACGGGTGGCGCGCCGCTACCGCTCGCGCCAGCTCTCCACGTTGTTCGGCCCGCTCACGTTCACGATGACATTGCCGATGGCGCCGTTCCAGCCGCCCGCCTGGATGTGGTACGTCGTGCCCGAGGCGGCGTTGAACGTCACCTCGCTCGTGGTGCCGCTGCCCCCGGTGTCGTCGTTCGCCGCGATCACCGTGAGCGCATTAACCGCCGCCCCGGTGTAGACGCCGAGGACCGTGTCCATCGGGTTGCCGCTGGTTGTGCTGCCGACCGTGCTGATCGTCGTCGTGCCGCTGCCCGGCGCCGTCCAGCGGTACCACAGCGTGCCGGTGATCAGCTGTCCAGCGACGGTCGTCGGCTCGCCCGACTCCGTCGTTGCGCCGTTGTTGCTGTACGCGCTCGTCGACGCGGTCGATCCCGGCACCGTCTCGCCGTCCACGAAATCGTCGTTCGGCGCAACGGCGCCGACCTCGAATTGCACCGGAACCTCGTAGGGGCTGTTCGTCGCCAGCGCGTCGGTGATGGTCACAATGGCGTTGTAGGTCCCCGCCGACAGAGCCGCCGCCGAAAGCGTCAGCTCCACTGTGTCTTGCTCCGCCGTCGCGGTCCCCGACCCCGGGGTGACCGTCAGCCAAGGCGCATTGTCCGAGACGGTGTAGGAGAGCGTGCTGCCGCCTGCGTTTCGGATGGCGAACGCGCGCGAGGCGCTCTGCCCCTCAAGCCGCGACTCCGTGATCGCCGCCAGCGATGTCTCGATGATCGGCGATGCGGTCAGCGCGACGTTCAGCGTCGTCAGCCCCGTCGCGCCGCCCTTGCCGTCCACCGCGATCTGATAGGTCGTGCCCCCCGTCGCCGCGAAGGTGACGGAGCTCGTCGTGCCGCTCGTGTCGTCGTTCGATGCCACGCCGGTCAACGCCCCGACCGAGTTGCCCGTGTAGACCGCGAGCAACGTGTCGTAGGCGCTGCCAACCGTGGTGATGGTCGCCGTCCCGGACGCCGGGGCGGTCCAGCTCCACCAACTCGACGCGCCGCCCGCGTTGCCCGCGTGGTTCGGCTCGCCGGCTTCCTTGTCGTGCGTCAGGTTGCGGCCCGTGAGCGTGATGTTCCCGTAGTCGAACGCGATCCGGTTTGCGAAGTCGTCGTTCTGAAGGCGCCACACCGTGAACGTGTCCTGGTTGTTCGTCATGGAGAGCGCGTTGTGCGCCTCGTTCGCATCGCCCACCGGCACGCCGGTCGGCTGGCCCTGGAAGGTCACGTCGGGGTTGGAGAAGTACTGGATGCGCGACCCCGGCGCGTAGGCCATCACGGTGCGGTATGCGACCGCGTTGTTCCCGGTGAAGCGGTGGCCGTAGGAATAGGTGTAGGTGCCCGCGCCGCCGTCCGCCCGCGCGTGCATGTTGCCCATGTTGTGGCCGATCTCGTGCTGGAAACTTTCCTGCGTGATGCAGTTGGCGCCGGTGACGCTGAAGGCGTTCGAGGAGAAGCCGACGCTCTCCGTCGCCATCAGGTAGGCGATGCCGCAGGCGCCCGCCGCGGAACTAGACGTGAGCAGCGCGCACTCGTCCGCGCGGTACAGCTCGCGCAGCGTGTGAACCTCGTCCATGAAGCCGTCCGTCGTGCCTGCCCAGCGGCCGAGATCCGTCCCGAGGTTGCCCGCGTCGTAGTATGGCGTTTCGTACATGTGCACCAGCGTCGCCTGCAGGTTGATCAGGCTGTTCGTGTACGAGGCGTTCGTGCGGGTCATCGCGTTGTTCACCTGCGCGATGATGCCCGACTGTCCGTAGACCTGGCGCGCGGTGATCGTGTAAGCCACCATCACGTCGATGTTTTCGATCGCATCCGCCGCCGGCACCGGCCCTTGCGGGCGCTCCGCCACTCCGAGGCCGAAGTCGAGGTGCTTCTCCGTCACACCGCACGTCGGCATCAGGCTCTCGTCCTTCAGCACGATCTCATGCGTTCCGTCGGCCCGGTGCCACACCGCGAAGGTCCCCACGCCCGGCACGTCCACATCGAGCGAGATCGCCTCCTTGTACACCGCCAAAATCACCGGCATCGGGTCGTCGCCCTTGAGGCGCCCCACCCAGGAATAGTCGTCCTCGCCGCGGAACTCGAGGCGATCGAACTCCACCTCGACCACCGCGTCGTCGAAGAAGTTGATCGCGATGGTGCGCTCGCCATCGCGGGCGAAGCGGAGCGCGTCGAACACGCCGCGGTCGACTTCGGCGAGCCGGGTGCGCATGATCTCCGGCCTGCTGCTCGGTTGCAGCGTGCCGTCGTAGCTCCGCGCCGCGTTGAAGAAAACGTCCGCCGCCGACGCTCCACCGCATAGGGAGAGCGCCGCAGCCAGGGAAGCCAGCCGCCTTGCAAAGGTCTTGATCGCCACTTTGTGGGCCTTTCGAGGGGTTTCGGTGGAATCTTGAAGCCCCTATAGCGGCACCACAACGAAAATCGCCGATCAAGTCCCGAAGACGAAATCCTTCACCTGCACCGCGCCGTGGCGGACATAGTTCATGAATTCCTTCGGAGAACGCACGCCCGCCAAGGTCCGGGCGATGAACGCCGGGCGCATGTAGAACTCCCGCAGCCCATCGGTCCGCAGCTTCGCCAACCGCTCCAGCGTGATATGCTTCGTCGCCATGCACGGCATTCCGTACGCCTCCTTCGGAACCGTGTCCGGCGGCAGCAGCCCCGCCTCCACGACCTCCTTGTGCAGTGGCGTCCCGGGGAACGGGTACGGGTAGAAGATCTCGAGGAAATCCGGATCGAGCTCCTTCGCGAACTCGATGTCGCTGCGCAGGATCTGCTCCGTGTCGTCGGGCAGCCCGAACAGGAGGTACATGCTGCGCTTGATGCCGGCCTCGCGCGTCATCGCGAGCGCCTTCCGCGCCATCTCCACGTTCGCCTTCTTGTTGATCCGCTTCAGCGACTCGTCGTCGCCCTTCTCGACGCCGAAGGCGATGATCCAGCATCCCGCCTTCTTCATCCACTTCAGGGCCTCGGGATTGATCGTGTCGACGCGCGAGTTGCACGCCCACTCGATGTCGAGCTTGCTGTCGATGATCGCCTCGCACAGCTTGATCACCCACGCCTTGTTCTGGGTGAAGAGGTCGCTGCGGAACAGGAAGCTGCGGATGCCGTGGCGCTCGACGCACTCCCGGATCTCGCCCATCACGTTTTCCACGGAGCGGTAGCGGTTCTTCAGCCCGCTCACCTGGTTGGCGAGGCAGTATGTGCACGAGAACGGGCAGCCGCGGTTCGTCACCAGCGTCGTCTGCTTTTCGCCCGTGTCGGGGCGCAGGTAGAGCGCGTTGTTCGCCAGATGGCGCGCGGGATACGCGATATCGTCCAAGTCGTTCGGCAGCGCGCGGGACGGATTGCGCGTGGGCTTGCCGTCCTTGCGGAAAGAGAGGCCGTGGATCTCCGCGAGCGGCTTGCCCTGCGCGATCTCGCGGCATGTCAGCTCGTACTCGCCGCGCAGCGCCACATCGAGCTGCGGAACCTTTTCGAGCGCCTTCAGGTCGAGCGTGTTGAAGTGCGCGCCCTTCGCCACCGTCAGGCAGCCCGGCGCCATCTCCTTCAGCACCGCGGCGATGCGCATGTCCTCGTCGAAGGAGGGCGTCGTGATGCTCATGACCACGACCGCGGGATCGAATTCCTTCACGTCCGCTCGGAGGTCGCCGAGCGTGGCGTCCTCCGCCGGGTAGTCGCGCAGCCGGCACTCCCAACCGGCGCGCTCGAACTCCGCCGCGACGTACATAAGGTCCACCGGCGGGCGCAGCGCCACGGTCTTCAGCTTGTCGATCGGCGTCTGGCACCGGTCCTCGCGGATGAACTTCCCGGTGGGGGGCACGATGAAGAAGGCGCGTTGGCGGGCTGCGGTCATAAAGCGGCGGAGGTTCCTCGGGGGTTGCGTGCTACCCTTGATCCATCCGCATTTTGCGCGCGGGCGCCGGTCAAGTCAAGCGAGGGGGCGGCGCCGCGCGGAGCGGACCGCGAAGTTACCCGCAAGCCCCCCCGCGCCCGCAAGCGGCTTGACCGCCCCAAGACGCGCCGCGCAACGCTTCAATTTACCACCCCCCCTTGAAAGGCCCCACCCGATGCGCCTCCGCAACGCCGCCGCCACCACCGCCGCGCTCGCCGCCGCCGCACTCCTGCACGCCGGAGGGCCCGTCAAGGTCGCCGAACTCTCCGAACCGCTCGTCGTGCGCGAGACGCTGCTCACCGAAGGCGGCGACCTCTTCCTCCGCTTCGACGGCGGCGGACTCGCCGGCGCCGTGGGCGTGTTCCGCCAAGGCGCGCCCGACGCCATCGAGCTCATCGTGCAGGATCAGGACCCCCTCCCGACCGGTGGCGAAGTGCTCGGCTTCCCGCCCGGGCGCGTGATGGCGCCCCTCCTCAATGACGACGGCGTGCTGGTCAACGTCTCCTTCGATCCCGGCACCGGCACCGCGGGTCAAGGCGCCCTCGCATTCAGCAACTTCGGCGAGATCAAGGCGTTCCTCAACGGGGACACCGCCTTCGCGGACTCCGCCCGCAAGCGCCTCCGGGCGAAGGCGGGCCGCGTCTCCGCGCGCGACACCTTCCAAGACCCGACGGCCTACGAGGTCGTCGGCGTCGCCGCCTCCTCTGACGGGACGCAGGGCGACGGTTTCTGGTGGAATAGCGCCGGCGGCACCGCGCTCCGCCCCGGCCTCAACCCGCCCCTCGCCGGTTCCCAGATCGAACAGGACAACCGCACCTTCTCGATCCTGCCGCTGAGCGACGACCTCTCCTGGTTTTCGTTCATCCGCAACTACCAGGGCGTCGGCGCACCGAACGGCTCCGGCCCCGCCGGTGCCGCCTTGGACCTCGTGTCGCTCACCCGCGGGGGCACCCCCTCGCTCGAGCGCATCGGCCCGGGCGAGGCCATCGACGAGGCTTCGACGGTACGCGTTGTGCCGGACGGCTCCACCTCGTCGCTCTGGCCGACACCTCCCGTCTCCGTCGAGCCGCTCGGCCCGCAACTGGTGGGCGCGCTGAACTTCGTCCCGGTCGGAGCGCTTCCCGAGGTCGCCGCGGTCACGGTGGCCTCGTCCGCTTTCTTCGGGGCCTACGAGGCGGACGCGGCGTGCGACTGCGCGTTGGTCTGGTCGCTCGGGCTGCCGGCAGAGGAACTCCTCGCGCGCTTCACGCGCTGCTTCGCGGAACCGGTCAACTGCGACGGGGCGGACTACAACGGCGACGGGTTCACCAGCCTCGAAGACCTTCGCGTGCTGGACGCCTGCGTTCGCGAGGCGATCTCGAATGGCCCCGCCCGCGGGCAGGACCTTGATTCCCGACTCTCCAACCCGGCCCTTGGCGCGGTCCTGTTTCTCCCGGGCCGCCCTGCGCCCCTGTTCCCCGGCTTTACAGTGACCGGGTTCAAGACGGTCGCCGCTGGCCACAACATCTTGCTCGCGAGCGTCCTGGTAAGCAGCGGCGCGCAACAACGCGAGATCCTGTACATCGCCGACTCGCAGCGGCTGCGCCTCGTCGCTGTGACCGGGCAGAACTTCGGGGACGGCGAAATCACCGGCTTCGGCGACGGCACCGACGGGCAGTTCTCCAACATCCTCCCCGACGGCTCCTTCGCGTTCACCGCCCAGGTAGTTGGCACCGGCGCCTTCGTCTACCGGGTCAGCGGATCGCCGCTGCCGACCCTCTTGCCCGGGGAGATCGCCCGCTTCATCGCGGGCCGCGAGTCCTACCGCTCCACGTCGAGTTACGACGTCTCCTCTCCGGCAGTCGTGGACGCCTCTGACGTGGTGGGATTAGTCGCGTCGGGACGGTAGATGTGAAGAGGGCGGGAAGGTCTACCTTCCCGCCCAGCGGTTCGATCAGTCGTGAGTCCGGCGTAGCGGATTACCCCCGCCGCTTCAACCTCGCCGCGTAGAACCCATCGGTCCCTTGCCGGTGCGGGTACAGGACGAGGTCGCCCTCGCGGTCCAGCACCTTCGCGGCGGTCTCGGCGCCGAGCGCCGCCGCCGCGCCTTCCGGGTCGCGCTCGAACCCGTCGTTGCGGGCGAGGAACGCCTCGATCTGCGCCTTGTTCTCGTCGTTGAAGAGCGAGCAGGTCGCATACACCAGCACGCCCCCCGGCTTCACCAGCGGCGCCCAGCGGTCCAGGAGGCCCGCCTGCGTACGGAGGAACTCGGGCAGGTCGTTCTGCTGCAGCCGCCACCGGCGGTCCGGCGAGCGCCGCAGCGTCCCGCTGCCGCTGCACGGGGCGTCGAGCAGCACAATGTCCGCCGAACCCGCCTCGCCGAACGGCTCGCTGGAGCCGAGCCGCTGCGGTTCGACGATGGTCACCGCGGCGCGCTCGACGCGCTTGTGGAGCGCCGCGAGCCGCCGTTCGTCGATGTCGCAGGCCAGCACGGTGCCGGTGTTCTCCATGCGCTCCGCGAGGTACAGCGTCTTGCCCCCCGCGCCCGCGCACGCATCCACCACGCGCATCCCGGGGGCCGCGCCGCAGAACAGCACCGCGAGCTGGCTCGCTTCGTCCTGGAACTCGAACCAGCCCTCGTTGAAGTACGGCACGCTCGGCGTCGCCACGCGCCCCGGCAGGATGATGCCCTGCGGAGCGAGCGGCGCCGGCTGCGCGTCGATGCCCGCCTCGCGCAGCGAGGAGAGCGACAGCTCCAGGTCGGTCGCGAGCGAGTTGAACCGCAGCGTGATCGGCGCCGGCTCGTTGAGCGAGCGCCCGAGCGGCATCCACTCCGCCTTCGGCAGGCCGAAGCCCAGCATCCCCCACATCCAGCCGGGGAACGAGAACGTGCGGTCCGCCAGCGAAGGCGAATCGTTGTCGCCCAGCTCGCGCATCTTGTCCACCGCGCTCTCCAGCAGGTGGCCGAGCAGTTGCACGGAAACCTGCTCGTAGAAGCGGTCCTGCCCAAGGCGCTCGTACTCAACCGCGACACGGCCGAGGTTGTTCGACGCCTCCTCCCGGAAGCGCTCCGCGGAGGCCAGGCCGAACCGCATCAGGTCCATCCAGCGTCCGATCACGCTCGGCTGCTCATCGCGCCCCGGCGTTGTCTCGTGCCAGCGCATCGCCGCCGACGGGTCGCTGACCGGGAACCCGATCTCGCGACGCTCCTCGGCGATGAACTTGCCGGTGAACGCCATCTGGATCGCTTCGTCGATCCGCCGGTGGTGGCGCATCAGGTGGTAGAACGTCTCCGCGATGAACCGCCGGTCGTGCGACCCCAGCGTGCGCCGCTCGAAGAAGAAGCTGCTCAGCGCGCGGTCCGCCGGCAGGTCGCCGTCGCGGACGCGCCGTAGCACCTGCGCGCCGTGGAACAGCAGCGACGCCTGGCTCGGACGCGAGCCGCCCTCCTCCGCGCGCGGATTCTCGGCGCCCTCGGGCGCTCCCTCGCGGCGCTCGAAGCGCGCGGGGCGGTCGCCGCCTCCGGGGTCCTCGGCCCGGCGGAAACCGAACTTCTGGAACGGCTTCCGGAACGGGCGCGATTCGCCCCCCTCCTCGCGGTGCCCGCGGAATTCGCGCGGCCTTTCGAAGCCCCCCGCATCGCTGCGGAACGGCTTCCTCGGAGCATACCCGCCCCGTTCGCCGCCGCGGTCGCCGCCGCCGAAGCGCGGACGCTCCCCGCGGTTGAACGGGCGCCGCTCGCCGTCGCCGCCCTCGGGACGGCGGAAGCCGCCACCCTCCGGCTTGCCGAACGGCTTGCGATAGGGACGCGGGCTGTCTCCGCCGCGGTCGCCGCCGCCGAAGCGCGGACGCTCCTCGCGGTTGAACGGGCGCCGCTCGCCGTCGCCGCCCTCGGGACGGCGGAAGCCGCCGCCCTCCGGCTTGCCGAACGGCTTGCGATAGGGACGCGGGCTGTCGCCGCCGCGGTCGCCGCCTCCGAAGCGGGGACGCTCCTCGCGGTTGAACGGGCGCCGCTCGCCGTCGCCACCCTCGGGACGGCGGAAGCCGCCACCCTCCGGCTTGCCGAACGGCTTGCGGAAGGGGGGGCGCGGGGCGTCGCCGCTGCTCGGGCCGCGACGCTCGCCGTCGAACTTGGAGCGGAACCGCGGCGGCCCCCCTTCGCGCCGATCACCGCCGCCGGCGGGGCGCTCTCCGCTCGCGGGACGCGTCTCGTCCTCGCGGCGCTTGAACGGATAGGGGCCGCGCGGGGCCTCGCCCTCGCGCTTGAAGGGGCGCTTGCCCCCTTCGCGGGCCTTGAAGCCGCCGAACTGCGGGCGCTTCTCGAACTTGCGGAACGGCTTGCCGCCGGTGCGGCGTTCCTGGTCGTCGGACTCGGACATGGTGCCTTGTGGCTTTCTTGCTGGGTGCGTTGTCGATGGTGGCACCGGGCGGATCGTCAGCCCGCCGACGCGTTGTTCAGGTCACCGTCGCGGACGGTGCCATGGGGAATGCGCGCCAAGTTCCACCCGCCATAATGCGGTCAAGGCGCGCGGCCGCTTCGACGATATCTTCGAAGCGGCTATAGATCGGGGCGATGCCAAACCGGACTAGATCCGGCGCCCGGAAATCGGGAACGACGCCGCCAGCCACGAGCGCTTGGCAAATCTGCCAAGCCGACGGATGGGCGAGCGACAAGTGCGAGCCATGCCGCCCCCGCGGCGTCGCGACACGGAACCCGTGCGCGGCGAGCTGGCCCTCCGCCAGCTCGCGAAGCAAGTCGAGCTGCCGCCGCGCTTTCGCCCAGAGCCGCTCGACCCCCGCTTCGAGCACCAGCCGCGCGCCTTCCTCCGCGGCGACCGCTGACAGGATCGGCGTCGTGCCCGCCAAGAACGCCGAGGCGCCCGGCGCCGGAGCGTAATCCATCTCCATTGCGAACGGCGCCCGGTGGCCGAACCACCCCGCCACCGGGTTGCGCAGCTCGCCAGCCACGTCGCCGCGTAGATACAGGAATGCGGGAGCGCCGGGCCCGCCGTTCAAGTACTTGTATGTGCAGCCCACCGCCGCCTCGACGCCGTCGCCTGCGCAGTCGATCGGCACCGCGCCCGCTGAATGCGAAAAGTCCCACACCACGCGCACGCCCTGCGCCCGGGCCGCCGCGTTCACCTGCGCGAGATCGAGCCGCAGGCCGCTCTTGAACGCCACGTGCGATAGCACCGCGACCGCGGGCCGCGCGGCGAACGCCTCGGCAAGCCGCGCCTCCGCCTCGTCCGGCGCCGCGCCGTCCAGCGACACGCGCTCGACCCGCCAGCCGCCGCCGAGCAGCCCCGCCACGCCCTGCGCGATGTAGTGGTCGGAAGGGAAGTTCGTCGTCTCGACCAGGATCGTCCGCCTCTCCGGCGGCGCCGCTTGGGCGAAGGCGCCGAGCAGCTTGAACAAGTTCACCGACACCGAATCGCACAGGACCACTTCGTCCGCGCGGGCGCCGATCAGCTCCGCGACCACGGCGCCGGCGCGGCGCGAAAGCTCCCACCAGCCCGCATTCCAGCCGCCGATCAGGCGGGCGCCCCACTCGCCGCGCGCGACCTCCGCGAGGCGGTCCGCTGTGCGCTTCGGCAGCCGCCCCAGCGAGTTGCCGTCGAGGTACACCAGCGACGGATCGTCGATCACGAACTCGTCGCGGAAGCGGGCCAGCTCGTCCGCCGCGTCCAGCTCCGCCGCGCGCTCGCGGTACGGCGAGAAGGCGTCGCTCACGGGGCGGAGAGCTCGCGGAGCACCGCGCGCACCGGGCTGGCGTCGAAGCCGACAAGCCGCAGCGGCAGTGCGATCAACTCGTAGTCGCCGACGGGAACGCCTTCCAGCACAAGCCCCTCGAGGTTCATCAGCCCGTGCGCCGCGAGGCGCCCATGGCTCAGCAGGGCGGCATCGTTAAGCGGATCGACCGAGGGCGTGTCGATGCCGACCAGCACTGCGCCGCGCGCCGCCAGCAGGTCGATCGCCTCGGGCGAGAAACTCGCGAAGTCGTCCGAGTACGGCGTGCCGGGCGCATAGGTACCGGTGGCGACGAGCACGCGCGGCGGCATCGCGTCGAGGTGCGGGGCGAGCGCCTCCGCCGGAATGCGCCGCTGGGGGCCGAGCTGCTCGGGCGCCACGCGCACCACGCGCGCGGGACCAAGGAAGGCATCGAGCGGGCATTCGTCCATCGCCCGCCCGTCCGCGCGGTAATGCAGCGGCGCGTCCGCGTGCGCGCCGAGGTGAACGGTCGAGCGCAGGCTCGAAAGGTTCACCGTCGCGCCGGCGTCGATGCGGCAAAGCCACTGCTGCGAGGGCGCCTCGTCGCCGGGCCAGACGGCGAACCCGGGCGCGATGGCCGGCGTGATGTCGTGCAGGCGGGACAGCGGGGTCACCTCGGGTGGCGGGGCACAAAAACGGCCCCCTTTCGCAGGGGGCGCCGCCGGGAGCGGGGAAAATTGGGGTGGCGGAGAGAGGGGGATTCGAACCCCCGATACCGGAATTCACCAGTATAACGGTTTAGCAAACCGCCGCCTTCAGCCACTCGGCCATCTCTCCACGCGGCAAGCGGGCATTGACGGCCACGCCGCGGGGCGAGTCAACCCATTGTTGGCGAAAATCGACGCCGAGCCGGGGGGCGCTCACGGCGCGGGGGTCGGGGTGGCCTGCGCCTCTAAACCCACTTCACCATCCCGGGGTATCCCTTAGGCTCAGCCACCTGTGGCAGCACCTTGCCGGGAGGTGGGTCAACGATCGGCGTTATCTGCGACCGCCGGACCAGTCCGTAAGCCACCGCCATGCGCGAAAACGGCGCTGCACTTTCAGGCCCCGCCCATCGTCCAGTTGGGGGAACTGGAAGAGAACTTACGGAGTAACTTCCTTTGGCGGCAGGTTGGGCGTGCCAAGGCACTGAAAGTCTCTGCTTGAGCGTGTTGTTTCCACCTGCTCCCCCCAAGCAGAAGATGCGAGGTGGAGGGATGAAGTCTGGCGCCCAATGATCTAGATTCCAATTCTTCTTTGCCCTCAGATTTCCATATGCTGCCTGCCAAAGCTGGTCCGAACTTCCCTTTAATTTCTGCAAGAGCAGATTAAATTCAACGTTTGCGGGCGAATTGTCACTCTGAAGCTGACCTTTAATGAAGTCCTCTCTTCGATCCCAAGGCTTGGCAACATCTAGCGGTTGTAATGCCTTGATCTCTACAGACTTCATTCCGCATGGGATGCTCTCACTGCAGCACTTAAACCCTTCCAATGTGCCGTTCGAACTGCGCCAGAGGGCAATGATCGAGATATCTGTGGTTGACGCTCCAATGTCGTAAATGCTATGAACTCCTAGGAAGTCCGATCCCTGCGCTGGCAAAGCGACTGGGCCCGCATTCAACTCTTCAGTATAGCTACAGAGGTGGGCCTCTGCCTCAGGAGACAGAAACCACCTTAACTGCTTATCTGAAAATGCAGTTTGGTTCCAAGCAATTTTCTCAAGATCCGAGTATGAGATGTTGCAGAAGCATGAGTTTGGATCGGTGAGGAGTGCCTGTCTAGACTCGGGTGACAAGAGTGTCTGAGCGACGACCAGTGCCTTCTGGAAGTGGTCCTTGAGGACGCCTGATCCGTACGGGTCACTCGGGAAACATACGAAGTGATAGAAGTCAGCCGTCGCGAGCGACTCGTTCTGCCTCACAATATGTCGCCGCGCGATTTGGGCTACCGAGGCCAAGAAGAATCCACAAAAGACATGGCGAGGGGTTTGAGGCAACCCAGCGTTGCCCAGCACCTTAGCATTGGAGTCATCAACTGCAACATCCAGAAACTGTGCGTCGACTTCCGAAGCGAGCCAGGACTTTAAGTATTCGAGAGGAGGCTGGTTCATCGGTCCCAGCGCAGAACGCGTTCGTGCGAATACTTGGCCGCCGCAAAGCTGCAGTAGGGAGGGGAAGTACCAGTCCTGATCGTGACAGAAAAAGACTGGTGACACCTGCGGGTTGGGACCAGGAACAAAGTAGCACACCTTGGTCCTGCTTGTTCCCCAATCGATTCCAATGATGCAGTTGGCCATGGCCGGCTTTCCCCTCTAGGCGTTAGCTGCGGATTAGAAGCAATCCATCAGCAAAGTTAGGATCGAATTCCTGAGTGACGACGGCGCCGTCTAGCTCGCCCAATTGAATCGTCAAGCGCTTCTGCGCATTCTCGATTCGCGTTTCGATGCCTTTGATGTAAGGATCGGATGCACCTAATGGTAATTTGGCTTGCCTTTTTTCAATCTGCGCAATAGCAGCGGCTCGTGTTCGTTCAAAGGCGGCCAGCAGCGACCCCTTCCGAGTGTCCCGGAGGTGGTCATTGCTAGCCTTAGCGCTGGAGTGCAAGGTGCCAACCCTGGAGTATATGGCCGTAGTTGCCATTTCCTTCATTCCTTGAAGGGTTTCAGACGGCAAGGTAATATCAACAGAAGGCGTCGCGCCCTTTTCCACCATCAAGGCCAACAGCCCCTCGCAAACATCCGGTGGCAATTCATGGTGTTCTCTCGAAACAAACAATGAGACGAGAGAGGATGTGTTCCGGACGCCTCCGAAAGTCAACACAATTACTTTGAAATAGTAGATCCCTACTTCAACATCAAGGTGAGCGGCTGCCACAACGTCCCGATGCATTTCCACCTGAAAGTACTGTAGCCAATCACTAGATGAAGACTTCTGGAGCAACTCCTTCCCAGCGAGACGGACCAACGGGTGCAGCGCGGTGATGAACGGAATGGTCGGATTGTCGAAGGCACGCTGCTGATCAAGGGTGGCGTGTACAGTATTTCCGGTCTGAAGAAAGGCCGTTATCCCGTGAACAGTCAGGCCGCTTTGCTCTTGAAACAACCGAAGGCGCTCGGGTAGTGAGCTCCCAACCTTCAGCGTTACTGCCCTTGGATTCTGGCTATTTTGCCTGATGCTTGAGCCGTCCTGCAGTGATTCCTCGAAGTAAATACGAAGGTAGGCGATCAGCTGCCCAGAAGTAATAAAGCGCCGGTTCCTTTGAGCCTGTGCCACGGCAACGTCATAGATCGTGTCCGAAATGAAGAGCGAATCTACCTGAGTGTCGAGCAGGCTGGCATCGTCCGTCTTTTGGTCTATGAGATTTTCGACGTTCTCATAGATGCCTTCGAGCTGAACTGCAGGGTCTGCGCCCTCAGGCGCCATTGAGAGAGCTTGCATCTCCGCATCATCTAGGAGTTCGCCAAGTATTGGTTCCAGTGCGCCGATCGACCCCTCAAAAACGTGTAGCTTGTCATACAAGCGCCGGAGGATGACCTCCTCAATTGTTCCCTTGACCCAGAAATTGAAAATCGAAATGGACTTGTGCTGCTGTCCAATACGATCTAGGCGGCCAATACGTTGTTCGATCACCATCGGGTTCCATGGCAGATCGTAGTTTACGAGAGCCCCACAAAACTGAAAGTCGAGACCCTCGGTACCCACCGAAGAAGACAGCAGTACCGCTTTTCCCTCGCACTGTCTGAACTGTTGAATAATGGTGGGCCGCTCTTCAGGTGTCAACTCTCCGGTAATGAGGTATGTCGTGATGCCAAAGTCATTGAGCCGCTTCTCAAGGTATCGCAAGGTGCCCCGGAAGAACGAGAAGAGCAGCATCTTGTCGTTCGTGCCACTCAGTAGTTCTCTCAAGCGGCTTAGCTTCGCGTCGTGGGGGTGCGCTTCCCACTCCGCAGCTGCTTTAGTTAGCTCAGCCCTTGCGTCAAGCAACAGCTTGGTAAATATGTTTGGCGGAGCTTGCAGAGGGTGGAAGCTAGGCGGGGCATCTTGATTGGGGTTGTCGGAGTCTTCTTCCACTTCTACGCTTTGCTTCGTTGCATGGGCCACCATCAATGAATGGATGTGATCGATGCATGCCGGGAGGCAGGATGATGCCATACGCTGACGCATCAGCGATGCCCAATGATGTGCACTTCCGCTCTTTCCCCCTGGCGTAACCGAGGCACTCAGGCCGTTGAAGCGAACAAATGCTTGATAGAGCTTCATTTCCGCCGGTGAAAAGTCGCACAATAGCGGGATAGGGTTTCGTGTCGATGAACCCGCGTTGCCGGAGGGGATGGAGCTACGTTTAGTCCGTGACATCAGATGTCCGATAAGATTCATGTGGTCGAGCTCTTGACGCACTTCATCAAGGTGGTCTTGTATGTACGTTGCTGAGCTGGATAGCTTGTTGATGAGCGAATGAAGCCGCTTGTTTGCCTCATGCCATTTCATTCCGGCGGCAGAGTGTAGATATTGTAGCACCTGTTCCTGGCTGCTGGGAGTCAAGGGGTTTAGTTTAGCTTGGGCGAGAACGATAGGTCTGTTGGCCGCGAATCGTGCCTGTGCGGTCTGTTCGTCTTTGAATTCTTCCTCGTCGAGTAGATTTAGGAGTGAAAAGAGATCGCCTAGCCCGTTCTGCACAGGAGTTGCTGTTAGCAGTATCAAGTGCGAACATAGGTCTCGAAACAATCTTCCCATTTGATTGGTGGCTGTATTCTTGTTCCTCATATGGTGCGCCTCGTCGATGATGATCAGGTCGACGTGGGGCCAGACTTCGAGGAAGCGTTCCCGCATCGAGTCTGTACGAACAGTGTGAAAGGTGGAAATCGCATGTAGTGGTGCCACGTGGCCTTCTTCGACCTTGTTAAGCCATTGATGAAGTCGGCCG
Source organism: Candidatus Sumerlaeia bacterium (assembly GCA_033764015.1). Taxonomy (GTDB): domain Bacteria; phylum Sumerlaeota; class Sumerlaeia; order SLMS01; family JANRJK01; genus JANRJK01. The sequence goes on from JANRJK010000013.1 coordinate 308,448, forward strand.
GATTCGTGGTGCTCGAAAAGGTGTTCGTTGAAGCGGGATCGCAACTCGAGCTGCCATTTTCCCGTGAGTGATGGTGGGCACAAGATGAGAACGCGATTGAGCCGCGTGCGGGCTCGCAACTCGGTGAGGATCAGTCCAGCCTCGATCGTCTTTCCAAGGCCGACCTCATCGGCGATAAGGATGCGGTGCTTTGGTGATTCCAAGAACTTCAGAACAGGCTTGATCTGGTGCGGCATTAGCAAGGTGCGAGATGCGCCAAAGGAATATAGCGTGTTGCTCAACGGCCTATCCGGTCGAAGCCGCTCGCTCGTGATACGCGACTGGAATTGGGCCCACCCGCCAACCGCATCTTGAGCCGAGTTCAGTTCCCATTCGTCCTCCAAGACTTGGACAACGTGGTTATTGGTGAACACCTCGATGTAACGAAGCGGCCCAAACTCCTGCGCTAGACCACGCACGATGCCTTTTTGAGCCGGGTCGCTCCGGCGTCGCACTTCATCGCCTGGGTTAAGCACGTCAAGCCTCCGATCCGGTGAAAAGACAAAGGCGAGTGGCGGTGTCGTTGCAAGGGAAATCGCCGGAGGTGGCTCCAGCCTCTCCGACTCGCGGCCCGTGTCGGACGCCCTCGAGGGCGAGGGGTCCTCCCGATTCCCCGCCCGTTATCGCTTGCCGTTCCGCCCGGCCGGGCGTCTCATTCGCCATCACTCCAGACGAAGCGGAGACCCGTCCGATGCAGATGTTCCTCAAGCTCACCGAGGCCGACACCGGCGTTGAGTACTACATCAACGAAAACCACATCATCAAGATCGTGCCGAACAGCGCCGGCGAGGGCAGCCTCATCTACCTCACACCGATGACCGCCACCTCCCCCGAGCCCAACATCCTGCTCGTGTCGGAGAATGCGGACGAGATTTTCCGCATGATCAGCCGCATCAACCGCTGACCGTGCGCGAGCGCCTCGCCTCCGCGGCGGGGGCGCTGGCCGCCCGCGCGGGATTCGACACGCGGAACCGCTGGGACCGGGCGGCGCTCGCGGCGCTGCCGGCGGGGGCTCTTACGCTCGCGGGAGCCTGCGCCGCCTCCGCGTTCGCCACTAGCGGCGGCCACTTCATGCTGCCGCTCGACGACTCCTACATCCACCTCCAGTACGCACGCACCCTCGCCGCCGGAGAGCCCTTCAGCTACCTACCCGGCGCACCTCCGAGCGGCGGCGCCTCCAGCCCCCTCTGGGTCGCGCTCCTGACTCCCTTCTTCCTCGCCAACCTCGCCGGCGTGAAGGGCGCGGCGGCGGCCTGGGCGCTTTGCACCGCCCTCTTCGCGGGGCTCGCGCTCGCGGTGTACCGGCTCGGAACGCATCTCGCCGACCGCCCCGCCGGATTCGCCGCCGCCGCGCTCCTCCTCCTCAACGGCCACCTCGCGTGGAACTTCACGAACGGGATGGAGACCGTCCTCTTCGCACTGCTGCTCGTGGTCGTGGCGCTCGGCCTCGTGCGGCAAGACGCCCCGCCCCACGGCTGGACCTACGCCGCACTCGCCGCGCTGCCGCTCGCGCGCCCCGAGGGCTTCGCGCTCCTCGCCCTGCTCTTCGCCGCGACCTTTCCCAAGCGCGGCTTGCCGCTCTCGCGCCCGCTCCTGCTGTTCGCCCTCGTGCCGGGGCTCCTTTGGCTGCTCGCGCTCCACCGCCTCACTGGCGAGTGGAAGCCCGCCGGCCTCATCGCCAAGGGACTGCTCGACCGGCCCGATCTCGGCTGGACGTCGCGCCTCTGGATCGCCGTCCAAACACCCTTCGCCATCGCCTTCCGCTTCTACCGCAACATCATCCCGCACGACGGGTTCGCGCTCTTCCGCGGTACTGGCTACATGCCGTACATGCCGATGGGCCTGGGCGCGCTCGCGCTCTTCGGTGGCGCGTTCGCTTGGCTCCGCGGACGCCATGTCGGCACGTTCGCCTTGCTGCTCCTGTGGCTCGGCGGCATCGCCGCCATGACCGCCTCCGCGATTCCCTTCGTCCACAACCAGCGCTACCTCGCGCCGTGGACCGTCCTTGCCACGGTCCTCGCGGTCGCCGGTGCGCGCGCCCTCGCCGCCGACGCCCCGCGCCATCGCGACGCGCTGTTCGCCTCCGCCGTCGCGCTCCTCGGCGCCACGTCGCTCCCCTCGGTTCCCTACTGGATTATCGAGTGGGGGAGGAACGGCTCCGACATCTTCCACCAGCACCGCGTCATGAGCTTCACCCTCGAGTCGCTCCCACCCGGCGAGCGTATCGCCGTCACCGACACCGGTGTGCTGGTGTATTACTCGCAGGCATCCGCCGACGACCTCGTGGGCCTCACCACCGCGCGCTTCGCCCGGCCCTTCCTGCACGGCGAGGCGTCCGTGCTCGAGGAACTCGCCCGCACACCCGCGGACCAGCGCCCCCGCACACTGTACACCTACCGCGAGTGGTTCGGCCCGCGCTTCCCGCTCGACGCTCCCGAGTCCGGCGCAGCGCTTCCCTCGACCAGCGTCACCGCGGGTCTCTTCCTCGCCCGCTACCCGATCCGCTGGGACCTCGTGGACCTAGGCAACGCGCTTCCGCTCGCTCCCGGCTCGCGGCCCCTCGCCCACATCGACGTGGCGGACCTGCGCTCCGAACGCGCCGCCCGCTACGAGTGGCGAATCGACCGCAAGGACGAGCGCCCCGACGTCTGGCCGCGCCCCGTCTCTCCCCTCGCACCCACTCGCAACGGCGGCGTCGAAGGGGGCCGCTTCGTGCGCGAGGAAGCGTTCGACCTCGATCTCCGCGAGGCGGGCTCGCTCGACGGTCGCGGGATGCTCCTTCGCGTTCGCCGCACCGCCCCCGATGCGCCGCTGCCCGCCACCGCCGCGCGCCTCGCCGTCTCCTTCCAGTCCCTCGACAACGGCGTCCCCCCGGAGGCCACCGGAGCGATCGCCGTCGTCGAGCTGCCGCTTTCCGGCGACCAGATCGACGAGGTGCTCCTGCCGCTCGGCGAGATGATCGACCTCGCGGGGGGCCGCCGTTGGCGCGTGCGCGTCCGCGACGCCGGGCCGCACGGCGAGGCATGGTTCAGCTTCGGCTACGCGGTCGCGGCCCCGGCGCCGTAACAGCATCGCGCTTTCCCGTTGCGGTTCCGCGCGGAAGCGCTTCGCCTTTCCCTCGCTATGGATCTCGCCGCCCGGCTCCTCGACCTCTCGCTGCGCAAGCGCGCCGCCCACGAGTTGCTCGACCGCGCCCGCGCGGGGGCGCTCCCCGGCGTCGCGACCGGCGACGCGCTCGCCGAGCCCGCCCCCAAGCCCGAGCCCGCCGCCGTCGAGCGCCGCCCCCCCGAAGGCTTCACTGAGGAGCGCGGAATCCACATGCGCCGCCTCGTGCTCGCAGCGGGGGAGTGGCCCCAGTGGGGAGGCGCCGCGCCCTCCGGCTTGCCGTTCGATGCGGACGGCGCTGCGCTGCTCTTCCCCGGTGAGGCGCCCCCCGATCCGGAAGCGATCGCCTTCATCGACGTCGAAACCTCCGGGGTTTCCGGCGGAGCGGGCACCGTGGTCTTCCTCGCCGGAGTCGGGCGCTGGGTGCGCCGCGGCGCCGAGTGGACCTTCGAGCTCTCGCAGTACCTCGCGCCCGATTTTCCCGACGAGGCGGAAGTGGTGCGCCACGTCCTCGCGGACCTCGAAGGCGCCGCGGCGGTCTGCCACTACAACGGCAAGTGCTTCGACGTCCCCGTGCTGCGCTCACGCGCCGTCATGCACCGGCTTCCGCCCCGCGCGCTGCGCCTGCGCCAGCTCGACCTGCTCCACCCCAGCCGCCGCCTCTGGCGCGCTGGACTCGGCTCGGCGACGCTGAAGCGCGTCGAGCACGGCGTCCTTGGCCACGACCGCGGCCCCGACATCGACGGCGCGCTGATCCCGGAGGTGTTCTTCACCGCGGCGCGCGAGGGGACGCACCCGCGCCTCGGCGCCGTGCTCCGGCACAACGCGCAGGACATAGCAACGCTCGCGCTGCTGCTCGGCCACGCGACGCGCCTCGCCGCCCGTCCATTCCACGCCGAGGCGCTCGGCTGCGAATGGGAGCCGCTCGCCAAGCTCCACGAGCGCCGCGGCGACCGCGCGCTCGCGCGCCGCCTCTGGGGCGAGGCCATCGCCCGTGCCGCCAGCTCCGCCGAGGAAGCCCGCCTCCGCCTCCGCTACGCCGCGCTCCTGAGCCGCGAGCGCGACACGGACGCCGCCCTCCTGCAGTGGGACACCGCGCGGCGCCTCCCGCTCCCGGTCTCGATCCCCGCGTGGATCGCCCTTGCGAAACACCACGAGCACGCCGCGCGCAACCACGCCGAGGCGCTCCGCTTGATTCGCGGACTTCTCCGCGCGGTCGAAGCGGAGCGCGACCTCGCCGCGATGCTCGGACGCCCCGACCCCTTGCTCGAACTGGTCTGGGAGCGCGAGTCGCCCTCCTGGGAGCGCCGCCTGAGCCGCCTCGAGCGCAAGGCCGCCCCCAAGCCCCGGCAATAGCAGAGCCCCCGCCGGGCGCTGGGCTGCGGCGGGGGCTCGTTACCGCGAATGGCGGATCGGAGTTACGACTTGCTCATGTGGACCATCAGGTCCACGCACTTCGCCGAGTAGCCCATCTCGTTGTCGTACCAGGCGACCAGCTTTACAAACGTGTCGTTCAGCGCGATGCCCGCCTCGGCGTCGAACACCGAGGTGCAGGTCTCGCCGATGAAGTCGGACGAAACCACGGCCTCTTCCGTGTAGCCGATGATGCCCTTGTACTCGCCCTCGGACGCCGCCTTCATCACCGCCTTGATGTTGTCATAGCTCGTCGGCTTCGCGAGGCGGCAGGTGAGGTCCACCACCGAGACGTCAAGCGTCGGCACGCGGAACGCCATGCCGGTCAGCTTGCCGTTCAGCTCGGGGATCACCTTGCCGACGGCCTTCGCGGCGCCGGTGCTGGAAGGAATGATGTTCCCCGCCGCCGCGCGCCCGCCGCGCCAGTCCTTGTTCGAGGGGCCGTCCACGGTCTTCTGCGTCGCCGTCGTGGCGTGCACCGTCGTCATCAGGCCTTCGAGGATGCCGAAGTTGTCGTTGATCACCTTCGCCAGCGGCGCCAGGCAGTTCGTGGTGCAGGAGGCGTTCGAGACGATCGTCTGCCCTGCGTAGCTCTTGTGGTTCACACCCATGACGAACATGGGGGCGTCCTTCGACGGCGCGCTGATGACCACGCGCTTGGCGCCGCCCTTGAGGTGGGCTTCCGCCTTCGCCATGTCCGTGAAGACGCCTGTCGACTCGAGCACGTAGTCCGCGCCCACCGCGCCCCACCCGATCGCCGCCGGGTCCTTCTCGGCGAACAGCTTGATGTCCCGCCCGTTCACCGTCAGCGCGCCGTCGCGACCGGAGACCTGGCCCTTGAAGCGCCCGTGCACCGAGTCGTACATCAGCATGTATGCCGCGTAATCGCCCGTGATGAACGGATCGTTGATGCCGACCACCTCGACCGCCGGATTCGCCATGGCGGCCCGGAACACGAGGCGGCCAATGCGCCCGAACCCGTTGATACCAACCTTGATAGCCATCGAAAAAGCTCCTTGTGCGTTCGCGCCGGGACCGGATGCTTTTGCGGCCCGACAAGCGCGGGACTGTGAACCGGCGAAATGCTCTCCGAATTGGGGCTTTGCGGGGCAAGCGGCAAACGCACAGCCTTCACCCACTCCGCAAACCAAGTGCCGACCGCGGGAACTGGCCGACGAGCAACCACACGGTCGGGCGGACATCCCTTTCCGGCTCCCACAGGGTCCACGCCGGGACCATCCAGGCATGATCTCCCCCCGCGCCCGACCCGTAGGCACCCTCGTCCCGACTCCTTAGAACACCCCAGTCGGAGGGGGCGGATCCTCGGAGCCAAGCCGTCACGACTCGTCTTGACTTCGGAGGTTCAGGTGCCGACGTTTCGGCTCTTCACCGCAATCACCCCTACCTATCTGTGAGGTAATCCCTGATGCCCTCCACAAAGAGGCGCCTGCGCCCGGTTACGGCAACCCTTAGGTCAAAGCTCGCCGCCGCAGCCCTTCTCGCGTTGCCCTTGGTGTCCAGCGCTCAAGTCAACGTGACGTTCTTCGACGTGGACTCCCCGGATGCCACCGCCTTCGGATTGGGGATCATCGAGACCTCCGACGACGCCGTCTTCAGGATCGAGTTTTCAGCACCCGTCGCCGGTGTGACGCCTGACGACTTCGCCGTTTTCGATAGCAGCTTCACTCAAGTCATGGCGGGCGGGCCCCAAGTGACGGCGGTGTCGGGCGGGCCATCGATCTACACCCTCACCCTCAACCGAAACGGGAATTCTGGGCTCTTCCGCGTGGGCCTTCCGACCGTCGGCGACATCGTCCCGACCGGTGGCGGCACGGTCAATCCGCCGGGCCTTTTCCCGAGCGCCACCTTCACGGCTGGTCGTCCGTACCTCGTCGATTGGCTCGAGATCAACCCGGACACGGGCCTGCCGTTCGTCCCGCCCGACTTTCCCGATTGGGGCAACTTCGCGTATTTCCGCCTCGTCTTCTCCGAGCCTGTTTCGGGCTTCGACTCAGCGGACATCGGCTTCGCACAGTGGCTCGGACCTCCTCCCAACCCGGACGTCACCGTCACGGACGGACCGACGACTTACGACGTCGTCTTCGATGCCGAGGGAAAGACGGGTTTCGCGGTCCCGGTGATCACTCCCGCCGCGACAATCACAGCGGTCGGCAGCGGCGAACCACTGCTCAACGACCCATCCTTCGGCATCGGAGGATTGCAGTTCGAGCTCTCGGGCGGCCCGCCGACGGCTTCGCTCGGACTCATCCTCAGCCCCCGCAACACCATGCCGGACCCGATCTTCTTCTCGTACGACGAACCCGTGGTGAACGTGAGCCCGAGCCTCCTGACGGTGGAGCGTTCGGACGGCATGGGCGGCTGGATCAATGTGCCGTTCACAGGCACCCTGAACACCATCACGGCCAGTGCCTACTCCGTGGACATGACATACACCGGCGGCACCCCCGATGGCGAGTGCCGCGTCACCCTCGCGGTTGGCACCGTCGAGGACGTGGACAACAACCCGCCCGCGGCCGGGGACACGGAGATGTTCACGCTCGACGCGACGCCGCCGCAGCTCGCATCCGCCACGACCACGACGCCGGGGCCGGTGTCTCCCGGGAACTTCGAGTACACCTTCACATTCACCGAACCCGTGACAGACTTCGGACCCTTCGACGTCGGGAAGACTCTCACCGGTTCGGCCATGGCGACGGTGGATCCCGGCTCGTTCGTCCCGGTCCCGGGCCAGCCGAACCAGGCCCGCTTCACAGTCGCCCTCGCAGGCAGTGGCACAGTATCCTTAGGCTGCATCCCCGGCGGAGTCTTTGACGCGGCCGGTAACGCCAGCGCCGCGGGCGCGTTCAGCACGCCGCTCACCGTCGATGCCGCTCCGCCGAGCCTGACCACCTTCACCTCGAGCGTGCCCAATCCCTCGCCGGCGACCTCCCAGGTTGTGTTCACGCTCGCGTGGAACGAGGTGGTGACCGGCTTCGCAGGGGGCGACATCCAGGTCGTCGCGTCGGACCTGACGTACACATCGGCCGTGCTCACGGACACCGCGGGAGGCGTGCTGGGACGCGACTACACGTTCACCGTCTCCGGCATCTCCGCGGGCAACGCGGGCCAGCTCACACTCACGATCCCGGCGGATGCGGTGACGGACGCGGCGGCGCAGGGCAACGCGCAGCGGGTGCAGGTCCAGCGCGTGGACGGCACGCCGCCCACGGGCACCATCACCTCGTCCGAGCCCTCGCCGACGTTCGACAACCTGATCGAGTGGAACATCGCCTTCAGCGAGCCCGTGGAGCTCGAGATCTTCGCCGGCGGCGGCGCATCCTTGGAGGTGACGCTCGACCTTACGGGCACCGCCACGAACAGCCTCGTCTCGCAAGTGCACCAGAACCCTGCCACGCCGGACTTCCGCAACTACCGGTTCACGGCGATCGGCGTCGCGGGCGACGGCACGCTCCGCCCGCGCGTCGCGGCGGGCGCCATCGAGGACGCGGTTGGAAACGTGAGCACGGTGGCCATCCTCGGCACCGAGATCCAGCACCTCTCGAACCTCGTGGTTGGCAACGTGGCGGTGGGAACGGCCGGCACGACCGTCACCATTGTGGGCCCGGGCGACTACGACATCAGCGCCGGCGCGAACGTCGGCGGGCTCATCTGCGGCTCGCCGATCCAGATCCGCGGCACCACGATCACCGGCAACGGCGCGCTCACGCTGCCGATCGATTTCCAGCCGGACGTGACGATCTACTCGGGCGCCTTCACGGTGAACGGGACGACCGAGACTGTGACGTTCCCCGCGCCGCAGGCGAGCGCCTTCACCTGGAACACGGTTCCCATCGGCGTGTGCTCCATCAGCCTCGACGGCGGCGTGTCGCTGGACGGCTGGTTCGACGTCGCGGACTTCGCCGGCAACAGCTTCCGGGGAATGCGCATGACCGACTTCCCGGGCTTGTTCCGTCCCCAGCTCGATACCTTCCACCTGGGCAACGCCTCGTGCAGCCCTTCGCAGTCGGGGATGTACTTCGCCACAATCGTCCCCGTGGTCGGCTCGCCCTCGTACCTCCAGATCACGCCCGAGTTCCTTCCCGCATCCCGCAACCCGGTGCTCGAGCTCACGGCGACGGAGCTGAACGCGGAGGGCTATTTCCAGCAGGGCGCGGGCGGCCACGCCTTCTACTACAACGACGTGACGACGACCGCCGCGGGCTTCGAGTTCGCGAGCTTCTACGAGCCCGAGCCGGGCGTCTACGTCGCGCTCGACGAGTTGAACTACAACAACACCGGCGGATTCGAGATCGGGAGCTCCGGCACGATCACGAACGCGGCCGGGAACCTCGACGCGACCTTCCTGTTCAATCCGCCCTACGTCACGGATCAGCCGCTGCAGGAGCTGGTGGTCCACACGACCACCGCATTCGGCGACGTGCCCCTGGAGGGCCTCCGGCTCGTCAGCTCGGGCGGAGGCGCGTACCTCTTTTTCGACGCCGTGGCGAGCAAGGTAACCCTAGCCGGCATCCCATTCACCGTTGATGGCGCTCCGGAGTTCAACGACACAGACGGCTACTCCGCCGGCACGATCACGCTCGTGGACCTCAACGCGATCACGTTCTCCTACGACTCGCTGGTTGTGAACACCGCGACCGTCACGCTCGGCGGCGGCGGGCTTTCGCTGCTCGGCCTCGCCTTCGAGGTGAGCGTCACCACGGCGGACACGGGGGGACTCGAAATCACCGGCGGCTTCGAACTTCCGTCGAACCTCGGGTCACTTAGCAACATCTCCCTCGCCGCCAGCTTCAGCATCGAGGAGGGGGGCGGTTTCCCCCGCATCAACCTCACCGGCGTCCAGTTCTGCACGCCCGGCTCCGATGTCATCAAGATCAAGAACTCGAACTGGAACCTGCCTCAGCTTTGCTTCGAGTACTCGCAAACGCCGCCGGAAATCTCGGCGGATGTCACCGTCGGTGTCCCCGAGGTTTTCGACGTCGCCGCCGGAGGCAGCGTCCGCGACGGGAAGGTGGACCGGATCAGCGTAGGGCTCGACGGCCTCAACAAGCCGATCGGCGCGACCGGCGCCTTCCTCCAGTCGATCAATGCGGAGGCGCGCAACCTCTCTCGCACAGAAAACGAGTGGACGGAGACCTACTACGTCTTCAACCCGGGAATGGCCCCGACCGAGGTCACCCGGACACTCAGCGGAATCCCCCCGGTCCGCGTGACCGGCACCGTGGGCGCCACCGCGGGGCCGGAAATCGGCCCGTTCTCGCTCATGGAGGCGGAGGTCACGACCTTCATTGACGAGACGCAGGTCCGCATGGACGGCACGATGACCATGGTCATCGTCGACGTCGGCGGCGGCTACCTCCATGTCCGCTGGTCGGGGCCCGGTTCGGGCGTCGCGTTCGGCGGATACATGACCTACCTGCTCGTGATCCGCGGCGACATCAACGCGGCCTTGGACTTCCTCGGAAACTTCGCGGGATGCGCCGCGATCACGATCCAGATCCCCGACGGACTCCCCTTCGAGGGCGAGCAATTCGGCGGCGTCTCCGTCTGCGTCACAGCTCCGCCCTTCATCATCCGTGGATGCGTCTCGATCCTCGAGGCGCAGCTCTGCATGTCGATCTCGGAGGACGGGAACGTTTCCTTCGGCCGCGCCCGCGACCGCGGCCGGTACCTCGAGTCCTGGGACACCCCGTACTATCAGCCAACAGCGTTGACCAGGGGCGTATCGAGGAACGGACAGGAAGAGACTCTCTACTTCACGATGTTCACGAACTACCAGCTCGCGAGGAAGGCCTACGACTACGAGGTCGCCAAGGCCCCAACCGCGCAGCGCGGCGGAACGGCGGTGCAAATCCCCGTCGCCGCCGGACCCGGCCGCATCATCCGGCTCACCTACGAGAACGACGGCGCAGACCCGTCCTTCCTCCTCATCGCTCCGGACATGACGACCTACACCCCCGCCATGACGCTGGGGACCATCGATCCCGATACCGCGGGCGCGGTCTTCTTCCGCGGCGACTCCCGCCGCGAAGCCGGGTACATCCTCCGCGACGCGCAGGATGGCCAGTACACGCTCAACATCCTCAACGCCGCAGCCCTCGGCGCCTACTCGGTCGAGGTCCTCGTGCCCGACTCGGAACCCTTCATCGAAATCACCGACGTCGCCGTCGCCGGCAGCACACTCAACTTCGAGTGGGACGACCAGGACCCGGACTCCGACGCGACGATCTCGCTCGGCCTCGATTCGGACCGGGTCGCCGCGAATGGGACCCAGTTGCTGACCGGAATCAGCGAGGACGATCCCGCCAACATGGCCTCCTTCGACCTCGCGGCCCAGCCGATCCAGCCCGGATTCTACTGGCCCTACGCCATCATCCAGGATTCCGCCAGCGGTCCCGTCGTTTCCTACGCGACCAACCCGATCTTTGTTCCCGACGTGGACGCCTCGGCGCCCATCGAGGACTTCCAGGTCGGAGGCTCGGACGGCAACGCCTCGATCACTTTCACCCCGGTGGACGATCCCGAGATCGTCTCCTACAAGCTCTCCTGGACCGACGACCAGGGAGACTGGAACCTCATCAACTCCACCGCCATTCCCGCCGGCGAGTCGGCCCTGTACCTCCCCGGTTTCGAAGTCAACCAGCCGTACAAGTTCGTCCTCGCCGCCGTAAGCCTTGTCGACTCGTCGACGATGCGCCGGGCGGAGCGCTTCCGCGCGTTTGAACTCGCCTTGGCCCAGGCCTCCAAGACCGGCGGTTTCGATGAGCAGGTCGAGTGGGCGCGCGGTGCGCTCTCCGGCTTCGAAGGGCAGCTCGAGCCGAAGGTCTCCCGGTCGATCGCCCTGCAGGCGGCCGAAACCGCCCGCGCCAACGCCAAGTGGAACCCGTCCCGCCGCAGCCCGAAGTTCCGCTCGTTCATCGAGAAGAGCGCCACCGTCGCGCGGAACACGGAACGCCGCGGCGGCACCACCCGCCGCTACGTCGACAGCTACTTCGCCGTCGCCGACAACGTGGTGTTCCGGCGCGCGCCCGGCACCAACAACGCTCCCCAGTTCACTTCGACTCCCCCCGCCTGGGTTCAGCGCGGATCCGTCTACGAGCACCAGCTCGTCGCGGTCGATCCCGACGGTGACTCGTTCTCGTTCGCACTCGATGCAGGGCCGCTTGGCCTGACCGTGTCGACTTCCGGCGCCGTGACCTGGAACACGGCTGCGCAAGCCCTCGGCGATGTGCAGGTCCGCGCCCGCGCCACCGACTCGCTCGGTGCCTCCGCCACCCTCGAGTGGACCATCGGCGTGGTCACCCTCGTGGAACCCCCGCCCTTCTCCTTCGCGTCCTTCCCCGAGACGAACGCCGCCATCGGGGAGACGTGGACCTATTCGCCCACGCTCGCCGGCGAGGCCGACGACGCGTCCCCGGTCTTCTCGCTCACGGAGGCTCCTCCGGGAATGGACGTCGATCCGGTCACCGGCGAAGTCACCTGGGACACGACGGCCGTGCTCCTTCCGCCGGGAGGCCTCGCATCCTTCCGCGTCGTGCTCCGCGCCGACGAAGGCGGCGCCAAGGACCGCATCGCCATCCAGGAGTTCGCCGTCAATGTTGAGGATCGCTCCGACAATGTCATCGTCGAGCCAATCCTCCCGCCCTCGCCGAACGACGACGGTGGCTCGGCCTTCATCGATTCGCAGTATAGCCAGGATGCCATCCTCTACGAAGGCGCGACTCCGGGGGTCGGGGCCACGGTCCTGGTCGCAGGACGCCGCACCCAGGCGGGCGACAACGTGAACAACCGGGCCGAGCGCGGCCTCCTCGGCTTCACAACCGCGCTCACCGGCCTCAATGCCCGCACCGCGAGGCTCCGCCTCACGGTCGACGGCAAGACCGGTGACATCGCGGGGCTCGGCGACCTCGAAGTCTTCCTCGCCGACCCCTACTTCGGCACTACGCAGGGCTGGCAGCGCTCCGACTTCGAAGCGGCCCCCTCCGTCCCGGGCCGCGTCGGTGTGGTTCCGAACGAGGATCTGGTGAACGCCCAGGTCGGCGACGCCATCTGGATCGACCTCGATCCGGCGCTCGTGCCCCTCACGGGCAACGTCCAGTTTCGCTTCCAGTTCCAGAACCGCACGGACGGCAACAGCAGCAACGCCAACATCAGGTTCGGAGCCGGAGGCCATTCGGTGTCCAACCGGCATGTCCGCTCCGACCTCGTCATCGAGTACGATCTCGCGACGACGAACGGATGCGGTCTCAACCCGCCCGGCGGTGGCGCCCGCGTGGTGCTCGACCCGATCTACTCGATCCCCACCCAGGACGGCGTGGTGGTCGAGTTCCTCGCCAACTCCGACGTCGGCCTGTTGACCGACAACGCGAACGCCGTCGCCGAGTTCGGCGACACAGCCACCAACCAGCGAGTGAAGGCGCTTCTGGCGTTCGACACGTCCGCCTTGGCCACCTACGGCGCCCCCGCCGTGGTCGGCGCCAGGCTCTGCCTGACCCGCGAGTCTGTTTCCGGCAACCCGGCGCAGCTCGGTCGCGCGTATCTCGAAATGGTCTGCCCCAACCAGGCGGCCGCCTTCGGTCCGACCTCCGCCCTCGAGCGCGAGGACTTCGAAGCGTACGCATGGATCACCGACGCCACCGGAGGCATCCCCGCGCTGCCGTCCTCCAATGGCCAAACGGTCTGCTGGGAACTCTCCGAAGAGGCGCTCGCCGCGCTGAACCACTTCGGACCCACCCAGTTCCGCATCCGCTTCGAAAACGCGGAATCCGACAACGGCGCGAAGGACACGCTCCGGTTCTACTCCGGCAACGCGCGCGAGAACCTTCGCCCCCGCCTCGAACTGCAGATCGAACAGTGACCGCAGGAGGCGGGCCCGCCAAACGGGCCCGCCTCCGCTTCCCGGGATCCGTGCCTGGATCCTACGCCCGCTCGGTCATAGCCTCGCCCGGTTCGGCGCCCGGGAAAAATGCGGGGGCCTTAGCCTAGCACTTAGCCGCCCTCACCGTCCCGGGCGTCGTGCATCTTGAGCGCTTCGATCAATCGCCCCAGCGGCTTCCCTTCGACTTCAATCAGCTTCTCCGCCTCGTAGCGGAGGTTGCGGATGTTTCCCGCGCTCGCGTCGTCCATGTCGTCCGAGGCCTCGTCGAGGGCGATCTGGAACCGGTAGTAGCGGTTCTCCGGAAGCAACTGCGAGAGTTGGTAGTGCGTCGCGTCCGAAACCCCGTCGAACATGCAGCTCAGTAGCGGCAGCAACCACCCCGCCTTGCCCCAGCCCTTCGCGTCCTCGAAGGGGATGGGGCGCGTCAGCTCCCCGGTGCCGAGTGAAACGACCAGGATCTCAGGCTCGTTGGGGAATCGGCGGCGCGCCTCGGCGTAGGCCGAGAGCGCGGGGCTGTTGATGAACACCCCGCCGTCGATCAACGCGGAAACGGAACCGCCGACTGAAATGCCCGCGGGCTCGAAGTACGTGGGCGCCGCCGAGGTGGCCCGCGCCGCATGGCGCATCTGCATACTCCGGTGCTCAGCCTTCCAACTCTTGATGAATGTAGGCGTCCGCTGCTGGATATCGTAGCTCGTGACGAAGACGTCGCGCAGCGCGGATCCCATTGGCTCCCGCTCGAAGTACTCCTCCAGCACAGCCTCCAGACCCTTGTGGGAGTACTTCTCGTCCGTGACGCCCCCGGCCGAGGACACGCCTTTCCAAAAGCTTCGGGCGAAGATGTCCTTGCCGCGCTGCTCGTAAAGCTTGGCGACGTCCGACGCCGAGTACCGGGGCAGTCCCGCCATCGAGCCCGGCCGCGCCAACGCCAGCGAGATGATGCCGCCCGTCGAGGTACCCCCCATCAGGTCGAACATCCGGCACGCCGGCTTGCCGACTTCCTTCTCCAAATGCGCAAGCACTAGTGCGGGAATGATCCCCCGGATGCCACCGCCATCGATGCTCAAGACGGTTCTCATGACTCCGCTCCAAGTTGGGTTCCTTGCAGCGGAAGGGCTATCCACGGCGCAAAGTCCGTCAACCTGTTTCGCCCCTTCCGCCGTCACGCCTCAAGACGTTGGGTCGGATCCCCAATGGCCACTAATGTGAGCGCCAAAGTCCGATTTGTCTTGCCCACCCGTGCCGACCCCGCGACCCTCCCAACTTAAGCGCGATTCTTGGGGGGAGTTGGCCGATTCGGATCGCGAAGCCGATCCACGCCGGGTGTGCCGGCTGGGCTGCGATCCACGAGGTCCGCTTCCTCCGCATGCGCACCGCGCCGCTGCGCGAACCCCGACGGCCGCGGAACCACCGGAGCGCTCCCCATGAGCCAGACCATGGCACCCGAAGCGGCATGTTCCCCCCGCGTAATCGATACGCTTAGCGAGACCGACGTCGCCTCATTGATCGACCGCTACGGCTACTCCGCCGAGACGCGCCGCATCATCGCCGAAGAGAACCTGCTCCCGCGCGGCGTCCTGAGCCGCCTCCACGCCGCCTACCCCCGCCTGTCCGGCTTCGCAGGCACCCGCCCGTTCCTCTTCAAGGACCGCGCCCAGTACGCCGGCCTCGACGGCTTCCGCGCGGTCGTCGCCATCCTCGCCGCCAACGGCATCCACATCGGACACCTCGAGGAGCGCGAGCTCTTCATCCGCGTGTACCGATTCCTCGCCTCGCGCCATGCCCTCAACAGCATCGACTGGTCGAACTACGAGCGCGATTCGGTGTTCCAGTTGATCTTCCCGCAGCCCGGCATGGTGCGCCGCGAGACGACCGGGGCCTACCTCGCCGCCGCCACGGAGGAGGAGCGCCAGCGCATCCTCGACGACTACCACGAGCAGACCAACCCGCACGACGGCCACCAGCTCCTCAACAAGCCCTGGATCGACAACGGCGACGGCGGCATCGAGATCCTCGAAGGCAGCCAGCACAAGTACCCCCAGTGCCAGTTGATCTTCGACAAGACCACGCAGAACTGCTTCGCCTTCTGCACCTACTGCTTCCGCCACGCGCAGGTGCGCGGCGACGAGGACATGTTCCTCCAGCGCGACATCGACCAGGTCCACGCGTACCTCCGCAAGCACACCGAGGTGACCGACGTGCTCATCACCGGCGGCGACGCGGGCTACATGCCCCCCGCCCGCCTTCGCGCCTACGTCGAGCCGATCGTCGACGACCCCGCGCTGCTGCACATCCGCACGGTGCGCCTCGGCTCGCGCGCGCTCACGTTCAACCCCGAGATGATCCTCACCCCCGCCTACGACAAGATGCTCGAGGTCTTCGACCTCCTCCGCGACAACGGCGTCCAGCTCGCCTGGATGGCGCACTTCTCGACGCCGCGCGAATTGCTCAACCCCAGCACCGTAGCCGCCATCCGCCGGCTCCAGCGCCACGGGGTCGTGATCCGCAGCCAGAGCCCCATGATGAACCACATCAGCCTCTTCACCCGCGAGGACGGCACCGTGGACGTCGAGCGCTCGGCGCAGAACTGGATCGACCTCGCGAACATCCTCGCCACGCTCCGCATCGGCTTCCATTCGATGTACTGCGCGCGCCCCACCGGCGAGCACCACTACTTCGCCGCGTCGCTCGCCGACGTGGCCCGCATCGCCAACCTGATCCACCGATCCCTCGCCTCGATCAACCGACCGTCGCGCTACGTCTCCATGACGACCTCCGCCGGCAAGATGTCGATCCTCGGGACCTGCGAAGTGAACGGCGAGACCGCCTTCGCCCTCAAGTTCACCGAGGGCCGCAACATGCAGTGGATGGACAAGGTCTTCCTCGCCAAGTACAACGAAACCGAGCAGCGCGTGGACATGCTCGCGCCCTTCGACACGCAGGAGTTCTTCTTCGCGGAGGAGCTCCGCGCCATCGAGGCGGCGCTCGCGGAGGTCCACGCCAACCACCGCGCGGCCCCGTCCCGCTGCTGCCACGACGAGGAGCACGCCGAGGAGGCGCTCTTCGCCGCCGCCGCCCCCGCGGTGACCCGATGATCGACAAGCGGTGCGCCTCCGCGGCCGACGCGGTGCGCGACATCCGCGACGGCGCCACGGTGATGATCGGCGGATTCGGCGAGGCGGGCAGCCCCGTCGAACTGATCCACGCGCTGGTCGACCTCGGCGTCCGCGGCCTCACCGTCGTCAGCAACAACACCGGCAGCGGGCGCGTCGGCCTCGCCGCCCTCATCGCCAACGGCCAAGTGGCCAAGCTGGTCTGCTCCTACCCGCGAAGCGCGAACTCGACGGTCTTCCCCGAGCTGTACCGCGCCGGGAAGATCGAGCTGGAACTCGTCCCGCAAGGCACGCTCGCCGAGCGTATCCGCGCGGGGGGCGCCGGCATCCCCGCGTTCTACACCCGCACCGCCGTCGGCACGCAGCTCGCCGTAGGCAAGGAGACCCGCGTCTTCGGCGGGCGCGAGTACGTCATGGAACTCGGCCTCCGGGCGGACTTCGCGCTCGTCAAGGCGCAGCGGGCGGACCGCTACGGCAACCTCGTCTACCGCAAGACGGCGCGCAACTTCGGCCCCGTCATGTGCATGGCCGCGGACACCGCCGTCGTCCAGGTGCGCGAATTCGTCGAGGTCGGCGCCATCGATCCCGAGTGCGTCGCGACCCCCGGGATCTTCGTCGGCCGCGTCGTCGAGGTCCCCGATCCCGCGCACGAATCCCTCCTCGTGAAGGAAGGACGCAGCTACCCGTGAGCACCTCCGCCGCCCTTGGCTGGACCCGCGAGGACATGGCCCGCATGGCCGCCGCCGACATCCCCGACGGCTCCTACGTGAACCTCGGCATCGGCATCCCGGAACTCGTCGCGCGCTACGTTCCCGAAGGCCGCGAGCTGATCCTCCACACCGAGAACGGACTCCTCGGCGTCGGCCCCGACCCCGCGCCCGGCGGGGAGGATCCGGAGCTGATCAACGCGGGCAAGAAGCCCGTCACCGCGATCCCGGGCGCCGCCTACTTCCACCACGCGGACAGCTTCGCCATGATCCGCGGCGGCCACATCGACGTCTGCGTGCTGGGCGCGATGCAGGTTTCCGCGCGCGGCGACCTCGCCAACTGGTCCACCGGCGAGCAGGACGCGATCCCCGCCGTCGGCGGCGCCATGGACCTGGTCTCCGGCGTGCGCACGGTCCTCGTCATCACCGAGCACACCACCAAGTCCGGCGAGCCCAAGCTCGTCGCGGAATGCACCTACCCCCTCACCGGCGGGGGAGTGGTGAGCCGCGTGTACACCAACCTCGCCGTTATCGACGTCACGGACGCGGGATTCGCGCTCCGCGGCCTCGCGCCCGGCGTCGACTTCGACTTTGTCCAGCAGCGCACCGGCGCCCCGCTCGTCGACGGCCGCCCGCGCATCGCCCCGGAGGCCAACCCATGAGCAGCGCACCGACCCGCAGCGAACAGCTTTACCAGCGCGCGCTCCGCGTCCTGCCCGGCGGGGTCAGCCGCAACGCGGTCGTCATGTCGCCGCACCCGATCTACGCCGCACGCGGGGAGGGCTGCCACGTCACCGACATCGAAGGCGTCCGCCGTGTCGACTTCGTCAACAACATGGCCTCCTTGATCCACGGCCACGCGAACCCCCAGGTCATCGCCGCGGTCATGGAGCAACTGCACCGGGGCACCGCCTTCGCCATGGCGACAGAGGTCGAGGTCTCGTACGCCGAGTACCTCTGCGGACGCTCGCCATCGTTCGACAAGATCCGCTTCGTCAACTCCGGGACCGAAGCCGTGATGACGTGCCTCAAGATGGCGCGCGCCTTCACCGGACGGCCCAAGATCGCGAAGGTCGAGGGCGCCTACCACGGCATCTACGACTACGCCGAGGTTAGCCAGACCGCCGCGCCCGCCACCTGGGGCGAAGCCGACCATCCGGCCAGCGTCCCCGTCGCGGTTGGCACTCCGCGGGGCGTGCTCGACGACGTCGTCGTCATCCCCTTCAACGATCCGGCCCGGGCGCTCGAACTGCTCGACGAACACTCCTCGGAAATCGCCTGCGTCCTCGTCGATCCGCTCCCGCACCGCGTCGGCATGATGCCGGCCAGCCAGGACTTCGTCGGTGCGCTCCACCGCTGGGCGCGGGATGCCGGGGCCTTGCTCGTGTTCGACGAAGTCATCACCTTCCGCAGCGAGTACGGCGGCGCGCAGGAGTGGTACGGCGTGCGCCCCGACCTCACCGCGATGGGGAAGATGATCGGCGGCGGCTTTCCCGTCGGTGCCGTCGCCGGACGCGCCGATGTGATGGACGTGCTCAACCCGCTGGCGCCCAAGGTGCTCGTCCCGCACTCGGGCACCTTCTCGGCCAACCCCGTCACGCTCACTGCGGGCATGGCGGCGATGGAGCTGTTCGACCGCGAGGCGGTCGCGCGCCTCAACGCCCTCGGCGACCGCGCCCGCCGCCAAATCGCCGAAGCCATCGCCGAGGCGGACGTCCCGGCCTGCGTCACGGGCGCCGGCTCCATGTTCCGCATCCACATGAAGCCCGAGCCCCCCGCCGACTACCGGGGCGCATTCGCAGGACCGCTCGAAGCCCGCATGACGCGCACGGTGATCGACCACCTCTTCGACCACGGCGTCGCAGTGGTGAATAGCTGCTCCGGGTTCCTTTCCACGCCGATGACCGGCGCCGAGATCGACCTCCTTGCGGAGCGCCTCGTCGCCGCGTTCCGCGAGGCGCGCGAACTCATGGCCGTCGGCGCCGCCACCTGACCTCCGCCCGCCGACGCCCATGAACCCCGTCTACATCTGCGACGCCGTCCGCACCCCGATCGGGCGCTACGGGGGCGCGCTCGCCGCCGTCCGCGCCGACGACCTCGCCGCGATCCCGATCAAGGCGCTCATCGAGCGGCACCCCGGAGTCGACTGGTCCGCGCTCGACGATGTGCTGCTCGGCTGCGCGAACCAGGCGGGCGAAGACAACCGCAACGTCGCCCGCATGGCGCTGCTCCTCGCGGGGCTGCCGGACTCCGTGCCCGGCTGCACCGTGAACCGGCTCTGCGGCTCGGGCCTCGACGCGGTTGCCACCGCTGCCCGCGCCATCGCGGTGGGGGAGGCAGACCTCCTCGTCGCGGGCGGCGTCGAAAGCATGTCCCGCGCCCCCTACGTCATGGGCAAGGCCCCCGCCCCCTTCGACCGCGGCCAGGCGCTCCAGGACACCACTATCGGCTGGCGCTTCATCAACGAGAAGTTCCAGGCCGCGTTCGGCACCGACTCGATGCCGGAGACCGCCGAGAACCTCGCCACGGAGCTCGCCATCAGCCGCGCCGACCAGGACGCCTTCGCGCTGCGAAGCCAGCAGAAAACCGCCGCCGCCCGGCAAAGCGGCGAACTCGCCGAGGAGATCGTCCCTGTCCGGATCCAGCAACCGAAGGCGGAGCCCGTCGTCGTGCACGGCGACGAGCACCCCCGCGCCACCTCGCTCGAGAAGCTCGCGCAGCTCCGTCCGATCACGCGTCCCGGCGGGACGATCACCGCGGGCAACGCCTCCGGCGTGAACGACGGCGCGGCGGCACTGCTCCTCGCATCGAAGGAGGCGGTCGAACGCTTCGGCCTGGCGCCGATGGCGCAGGTGCTCGGCGGCGCCGCCGCCGGGGTGCCCCCGCGTGTGATGGGCCTCGGCCCCGTGCCGGCCACCCGCAAGCTACTCGCGCGCCTCGGCCTATCCCTTTCGCAGGTGGATCTCATCGAGCTGAACGAAGCGTTCGCAGCGCAGTCCCTCGCCTGCACGCGCCAGCTCGGGCTCGCCGACGACGACCCGCGCGTGAACCCGCTCGGCGGCGCGATCGCGCTCGGCCATCCCCTCGGCATGAGCGGCGCCCGCCTCGCCGCCACCGCCGCGCACCAGCTCCGCCGCCGTGGCTCCGGCACCGCCCTTTGCGCCATGTGCATCGGCGTCGGCCAGGGCATCGCGCTGCTGCTCCGCCGCGCGTAGCCGCTCCACTAACCCCTTGCCCGCCGCCCCCGCCCTCCCGCGTAAAGGGTTTAATATCCCGAACAAGGCGCATCCCAGCATGTCACACACGCAATCCGACAAGGCGCGCCGCATCGCGCGCTACTGCCTCGCCGCGCGCGGCGCGAAGCTCGCACCCGAGACCGTCCACGAAGTGAAGCGCCGCACGCTCGACAGCGTCGCCACCGCCCTCGGCGCCTGGCAGACACCCGTCGCCGCCGCCGCCGTCCGCACCGCCGCCAACCTGGCGCCCGTCGGCGAGAAGCCCGCCCAGGTGATGGGCACCGCGCGCGGAAGCGTCCTCGAATACGCCGCCTTCGCCAACGCCACCATGGTCCGCACGCTCGACTACAACGACACGTACCTCGCCAAGGAGCCGGCGCACCCCTCCGACAACATCGCCGCCGTGCTCGCCACCGCCCAGGTCTTCGGCAACAGCGGCGCCGACGCGGTCCTCGGCGTCGCCAACGCCTACGAGGTCCAGTGCCGCCTCTGCGACGCTAACTCGCTGCGCGCGAAGGGCATCGACCACGTCACCTACGGCAACATCAGCGCCGCCGCTTCCTGCGGCGTCATGATGGGCATGGACGAGGACCACATCACGCACGCGCTCGGCATCGCAGGCGTGGCCCACACCGCCATCCGCCAGACGCGCGAGGGCGAAATGGCCAACTGGAAGGCCGCCGCGTTCGCCAACGCCGACCGCAACGCGCTCTTCGCCCTTCGCGCCGTCCGCTCCGGCTTCACCGGCCCCACGCCGATCTTCGAAGGCGTCAAGGGCCTCGAGGCCGTGCTCACCGGCGCCTTCGACCTCGTCCTCCCGCAGGACGGCGAAGCGCCGGCCATGATCCTCAAGACCTACATCAAGCCCGCACCGGTCGAGTACCACGCACAGTCCGCCGTCGAGGTCGCCGCCAAGATGCACCGCGAAGGCATCGACTGGCGCCGCATCGCCAGGATCCGCATCCGCACCCACAAGGCGTCCTACGAAATCATCGGGCGCAGCCCCGAGAAGTGGGACCCCATGAGCAAGGAGACCGCGGACCACTCGCTCCCGTATTGCGCCGCCATCGCGCTCATCGACGGCCCCGTCACGCTCGCCAGCTTCGGCGAGAAGAAGTACCGCGACCCGGAAATCCTCGCCTTCCTCAAGAAGATCGAAGTGGTCGAAGACCCGGAGTTCACCGCCATCTACGGCGACGGCTTCGCCAACCACCTCCGCGTCGAAATGCAGGACGGCACCGTCCGCGAGGGCGAATCGCGCTACCCGCTCGGCCACCCCAAGAACCCGATGACCGACGCGCAGATCGAAGGCAAGTTCCGCGAGCTCGCCGACGGCCTTCTCGCGAAAGCCGAGCAGGACGCGTTCATCGCGCGCTGCTGGCGCATGGAGTCGCTCGCCAACCTCGACGGCTTCTACCCCTCCTTCGAAGGCAAGTTCTAACACCCCGCCCCGCGCGGCGCCGGCACACAGCCGGCGCCGCGCGGGGATTTGCTTTGACGGGTCGGCCACGGATTGCTAACACGATACTTATGTAATCGGGGGACACCAAGCACATAACGCCAACCGCCACCCGTCACCCTCGACCGCCATGTACCAACGGGAGAACCACCATGAACTCCACCCTCCGCAGCACCGCCGCCACCCCGGCAACGCTCCTCCGCCTCGCCCTCGCAACCATCCTCGCGATCCTCGTCTCGGCAAAGCCGTGCGCCCAGCCCCTCGGGTTCAAGCTGGAGAATCCGGATGAGGGGGAACCGTCCTACGCGCTAGGTACCGCTCTGGCTATGGATGGGGATTTGCTGGTCGCATCGGCGCCTTGGGCAAGCGTCGAGGGGGTTCCCCAGTCTGGAGTAGTCTACGTCTACCGTTTAGGAGTGAACGGTGAGTGGTTGATAGAAGCAACTCTCCCTTGTCCAAACCTCCAAGACTATTCATACTATGGAGCCTCTGTGGCAGTGCATGGTGACAGAATATTGGTCGGAGATCCCTATCCTAGCGTTGGGGAAAGGAGAAGTGGTACCGTCTATGTGTATCGACGTATGGATACCGATTGGATGTTGGAAGCCGAGCTCATCCCGTTCGGTGGTGGGCAGCCGGAGACATTTGGTTCCGCCGTCCAGATTTGGGAAGATACTGTAGCGGTGTCGGCACCCAAAGAAGACGTCGGTGGTGGGGTATTGGGTGCAGTCTACATATTCCGAAGAGCGGGCGGCGACTGGGTGCCCGAGGCAAAGCTGGTCTCAAGCGAGCAAGTTCCAGACGCCTCATTCGGGGACTCCATCGCCCTTCATGGAAACAATCTGCTCGTCGGTTTGCGTACTAGAGGCGGGCTGATGTTCGAGAGGAACGGGAACTTTTGGGGATTCACTAATCTGCTCGCTTCAGAGAATCCAGGTGACAGCTACCAAAGTGGTGTATCTGTTGTGCTGACATCGGACACCGCAATCGTTCTTGGCATGTACCAAGCAGCACATGTCTTTAGGCAGGAGGGAGCAAACTGGATCTACGACGGCAATCTGCAACCATCCGGCTTGCAGAGCATGGAGCTCCCGTACAGAAGTGTCGCGCTGCACGGCGACTTCGTTGCTATCGGATCGAGGAGGCAATTTTCTAACGGGTTTCTTTATGTAAACACGGGGGCCGCCTACGTCTTCGCACGCTCCACGAGCGGGTGGAATCAATATGCCATACTGACTGGGTTGGGGGAAAGAGAAGCGGATGACTTCAGCTTCTCACTTGCAGCATCAGATCGCGGATTGGTAGTTGGAGCACCGTTTTATCAAGGGGCGGGAACGCTTGGTGCAGTTTCTTGGTTCCGTTTCGAAGATAACAGCCTAGATCAAGGTACACCCCTAACCATTTCGGAGGCAGCCGGAGGGGATCTGTTCGGCAGCGTAGCCGCGATTTCTGGCGATACCGCAATGGTCGGAGTGCCGGAAGATCAAGAGGCGGGCGTGCAAAAGTCTGGTTCGGTACGGGTGTTCCGCCGAGACGGTTCAATTTGGGAGTACTCCCAAGCGCTTCTTCCCACACCAGGGTTCGATTCCGCCTACTTTGGAAGGTCGGTTGCCATTAACGACGACGTCGCAGTCGTTGGTCAATACTACTTTGGCGGTTACGAAGGCGGAGGTGCCGCCACTGTGTTTGAACGGAAGGGTGGTGCTTGGATTGCTACGCAAACTCTCCTCTCCCCCAATGCCCCGTCCGATGACGGATTCGGCAGAGTCGTCAGCATTTCTGGCGACCTTATCGCCGTTTCTGCGAGCTCGGATGACGACGTGATTCGTGATTCCGGCGCCGTACACCTCTTCCGTCGAACCGTCGACGGATGGATACATGAGGCAAAGCTGAAAGCGGAGGAGCCGTTCTTGTTTGGTGCCTTCGGTTCGGCGGTCTCAGTGCATGGCAACAGAGTCATTGTGGGTGATCGAAAGGGAGACTACTCGAGCGTGAGCAGTGCTGCCTACATTTTTGAGTACACACAAAACGGTTGGAGCCAAGCTGCGGAGCTGAACCCTTCAAATCGTTTCGGTTCCGCAGTGTCTCTCTCGGGAGATGTCGCTGCTGTAGGCATGACCGGCAATCCAAACTACTTGAACCGACTCTACATCTATCGGCGATTGGCAGGGGAGTGGGTCGAGGGTCCCCACATTACTTTTCCCAATTCCGGAGGCGGGTTCGCCAATCGCTTCGCGGTCCACGGTGATGTGGTTGTCGCCACCAGTCGAGAGGATGGAAGGACCGTGCTCCGTTTCTTCCAGCTCAAGGGCGGCGCTTGGGAGCTTGTTCGTTCGATCGCGGATCCAGTGCCGGGGGACAGCTCGTCGTTCGGATCCGCCCTCGCCATGGAAGGCAACCGCATCATGATCGGCGCGCCTCGCCTCTCCGATCCAGAGCGGGAGTCCGGGGCCGCGTACATCTACTCCTTCGACTTCACCCCCGCCACCGTCGACGGCCTCACGGTCCACTGAGGGCCGCGCTCCGTCGGAGGGCCGAGAATCCGCGCTTGCGCCTCCGCGCGTCCGCGCGGGACACCATCGCACGGCATGGCTGAGAACGCGAACCCCGCTGAACAAGACTCGCTGGCGCGCACCGCGCCTTACGAGCGACACCTTTCCGTCGTCATCCCCTTCTATAACGAGGCCGAGAACATCGACCTCGTCTGCCGCGAGGTCCACAGCGTCATCGAGCCGCACTTCGCGGGGCGCTGGGAACTGGTGATGGTGAACGACGGCTCGCGCGACGGCACCGGCGAGGCCATGCGCCGCGTCCGCCGCGAGTTCCCCCACATGCGCGCGGTGCACCTGCGCAAGAACTCCGGCCAGTCCGCCGCCCTCGAAGCGGGCTTCCTCCACGCCCGCGGCGAGTTCATCGCCACGCTCGACGGCGACGGCCAGAACGATCCCCGCGACATCCCGAAGCTCCTCGAGGAGCGCGCGAAGCGGAACGTCGACATGATGTGCGGCATCCGCGCGAAGCGGAAGGACAGCTTCATCCGCCGCTTCTCCAGCCGCACCGCGAACCGCCTCCGCCGCGCCGTGCTCCAGGACGGCATCACGGATGTCGGCTGCTCGATCCGGGTGTTCCGCCGCGACTGCGTGGACAAGATCCGCTTCTTCCGCAACGCGCACCGCTTCTTCCCCGCGCTCTTCGTCATGAAGGGATTCACCATCGCGGAGACGCCGGTGAACCACCGCCCGCGCGCCTCGGGCGTTTCCAAGTACGGCCTCGGCATCAACTCGCGCCTCTGGGTCGGCATCGCGGACCTGCTCGGCGTCTACTGGATGCGCAAGCGCGCGCTCCGCTACCGCACCTTCGAAGACCCGTGACGCACCCCGGCCACGCGGACCACGCCGCCGGGCACCACCCGCCGCACAAGGCCCCCAAGAAGAAGAGCCCCGCCAAGGACGCCCTCCGCGTCGTCCTCGTCGTCGCCATCTTCGTCGCCGTCGCCTACTTCCTGCGGCACCCTTGGGTGCAGGAGCACCTGTTCGACATCGCCAAGCTCCGCGAGGACATCGACTCGCTTGGGCCTTGGGGCACGGTCGCCTTCGCGCTCGGGACCGCCCTCGCCACGGGCCTCGGCTTCCCGCGCCTCTGGGCCGCCGGCGTGGCCGGCACGCTCTTCGGCGCGCTCGAGGGCACCGCGGTGGCGCTCGCCGGATCGATCCTCGGCGCGCTCATCACTTTCTTCCTCGGGCGCTCGATCCTGCGCGGTCCGATCAAGCGCCGCATGCCCTCGCGGCTCCGCCCCTGGTACGACCGCTTCAGCCAGAACGGCTTCCGCTGGGTGCTCTACATCCGCCTCTTTCCGCTCAGCAACGCGACCGTCGTGAACCTGGTTTGCGGCGCCTCGAAGGTGAAGGCTGGCGAGTTCCTCGCCGCCACCGCCATCGGCTATCTGCCGTTCACGCTGGCGTTCGCGCTCTTCGGCAGCTCCGCCGCCAAGCAGAGCCCCGACCAGCTCGCGCTCGGCGCGCTCATGTTCGGCCTCGTGCTCGGCTCCCGCTGGATCTACAAGGCGGTCCGCCGCCGCCGCGACGCGCGCGACGCCGACCCAGCCGAAGAATAAGAATCCCCGCCCCGGGCGCGCCGGGGCGGGGGCTTGGGACACCCTCGGGCGTCCGGCCTACTTCAAGGCGTCGAGCGCGCCGTCCAACTCGTCCACCGCCTCGCGGAACAGCTTGAACGCCCCCGACAGCACCGTCGGGTCCGTCAGATCCACCCCGCCTAGCTTCACCGCGTCGATCGGGTCCATGGAGCCGCCCGCGCGCAGCATCGAGAGGTACTGCTCGCGCCCCGCCTCGCCCGACTGGATCTGCTTCGCGAAGAGCTGCGCCGAGATGAACCCGGTCGCATACTGGTAAACGTAGAAGTTGTAGTAGAAGTGCGGGATCCGCGCCCACTCGAGCGCGATCCGCGGATCCGCCTGCACCGCCGGGCCGTAGTACGCCGCGTTCAGCTTCGAGTACGTCTCCGACAGCCAGTCCGCCGTCAGCGCCGTGCCCTGCTGGTCCGCCTCGTGCACCGCCCGCTCGTACTCGTGGAACATCGTCTGCCGGTACACCGTCGTGCGGAACGAGTTCGCATAGTCGTTCAGCAGGTACGCCCGCAGCTTCGGGTCGTTCTGCGTGCGCAGCAGGTAGTCGAGCAGCAGGCGCTCCGCCGTCGTGCTGGCGATCTCCGCGACGAAGATCGAGTACTCCGCGTAGCGGCTCGACTGGTGCTTGTTCGCCATCCAGGTGTGGATCGAGTGCCCCAGCTCGTGCGCCAGCGTGAACACGTCGTCCAGCGTGCCCTGGAAGTTGAGCAGCATGTAGGGCACCGAGTCGTAGCAGCCGCTCGAGTACGCGCCGGAGCGCTTGCCCTTGTTCTCGAACACGTCGGTCCAGCGCTCGTTGAAGCAGGCGCGCACCGCCGACATGTACTCGGGGCCCATCGGCTCCATCGCGGCGGTCACCCACTCCGCCGCCTGCTCGAAGCTCACCTCGAGCTCGAAGTCCGGCACGATCGACACGTGGAAGTCCCACATGTTCGGGTCGCTGATGCCGAGGTGCTTCTTCCGCACGTCGACGTAGTGGTGGAAGTGGGGGAGAGCCCCGTGGATCGCCGCGACCAGCGCGTCCGTGAGGCTCACCGGCACGGCGTTCGGATGCAGCGCGGCCTCCAGCGCGGAGCCGAAGCGGCGGCTCGCGGCGAGGTAGTTGCCCGTCTTCACGTTCGACGACAGCAGCGAGGCCGCCGTGTTGCGGAACTGGCCGTAAGTGTCGTACACGCAGCCGAAGGCGCTCTTGCGCAGCTCCCGGTCCGCGCTCTGCAGCAGCAGCGCCAGGCGCCCCTGCGTCACGTCGTGCTCCGTGCCGTCTGCCCCCTTCGCCTTCGGGAACTTGATGTCCGCGTTGCTGAACAGGTTGAACGTGGTGTAGGACGCCGAGAAGATCTCGCCCGCGCGGGAGAGCAGCGTCTCCTCCGCCGTCGTGAGCGTGTGCGGCTTGTCGCGCAGCAGCAGCTCGATGGAGCGGCGGTAGTCCCTCAGCTCCGGCGCCTGGATCCACGACGCGAGCTCCTCCGCCGGGAGCGCGAGCAGCTCGGGGCGCAGCCAGGCCAGCTTGCCGCGCACCTCCGTCACCTTGCCGCGCACGCGTGTGTTGCGCGCCTGCGCCGGCTGGTTCCCGGTGTCCTCGTCGGAGCGCTGGTGCGCGTAGACATGCAGCTTGGATAGGATCCGGTCCAGGTGGTCCTCGATCTTGTAGAACTCCGCGAGGCGCGCCGCCGAGGCGATCGTGCCCTTGTAGCTCTCCAGCGTGGCGGCCATGCCGTCCACGGCGGCGAACTCCGCCTCGAAAGCGGCCTCGTCGGCGAAGAGGCGCTCGAGGTCCCAGCGGTACTTCTCCTCGATCTGTTGCCGTTCCTTGACGGCGGTGGGTGCGGATGCGGCCATGGGGGGAATCGCCCTTTCCTGTGTGGTGCGCGCGAAGCTCGGCGCCGCGCCCCCGGAGGGCGAGCGCAAAGGCTTTCTACGCGCCGATTCCCCTTCACTTCACCGCGATTCCATGCTGTCCTGCATGCATCCAGCAGAGCGGGGTCGGACGATGAAACGCCGCATTCTCGTGATCGACGACGAGCACCGCCTCGCCAAGAGCCTCTGCGCCCTCCTGCGCGGGGTCGGCTACGACGTCTCCTCCGCCATCGGGGGCGTCGCCGGCCTCGAGGCCCTCTGCTCCGAGCAGTACGACCTCGTCATCACCGACGTCCGCATGCCCGACATCGACGGCTTCGAAATCATCCGCTATCTCGAGGCGCACTGCCCGCGCACGCCCGTCATCGTCATCACCGGCCACGCCAGCACCGAGTCCGCCATCGAGGCGATCCACCGCCACGTCGCCGACTACATTCCCAAGCCCTTCGACTTCGAGCTGCTGAAGGCCAGCGTCGAAAAGGTCTTCGCCCGCCAGGAGGTCGAGCAGCTCAAGGAGGACATGAGCCGCATGTTCTCCCACGACATCAAAGTGCCCGTCACGACGATCATCGGCTTCGCGGATTTCCTGCTGCGCGAGGACGGCACGCTCCACCCGCGGGCCCCGGAGTACGCCGCGAAAATCCGCAGCAACAGCCGCAAGATCCTCGCGCTCATCGAAAACTACCTCACCAGCTCCCGCGTCGACGAGGGCCGCTTCGAGCTCTCGCCCGCCGCCATCGACCTCTGCGACGTCGTTTCCGACGCGCTCTCCATGGTCTCGCCGGAGTTCGAGGCCAAGGGCATGAAGTGCCGCGCCGAGCTGCCCAAGACCGCCCTCATCGAGGCCGACGAGGCGCTCCTGTTCCGCGCCGTCTCGAACCTGCTCTCGAACGCCGCGAAGTACGGCCCGGAAGGCGCCGAGGTCTGGGTCCGCGTCGAGGCGTGCGACGCCGGGCGTTGGCGCGTCGTCGTCGGCAACACCGGTTCCTGCGTCCCGGAGGACGAGGCCGCGCGCGTCTTCCAGCGCTACCGCCGCGCCTCGAACGCCGGCGCCCACGGCCACGGGCTCGGCCTCCACATCGTCCAGATCGCCGCGAAGGCCCACGGCGGCACCACCGCCTGCATCCCCGCCCCGGACGGCGCCAGCGTCGAGTTCGAGCTCCGGGTGGCCTCGATCCCCCGACGCTGAGCCGCCGTCAGTACCGGTCGAAGTGGAGGATGTCGCCCGGGCTCGTCGTGCCGTTCGTGGGATCGTAGTGCTGGAACGGGCCGTTCATCAGGTCCTTGATCGTCGAAGTGAACTCCTGCGCCTGGTCCACGTCCGGCCCGAAGGAGTAGAGCATGAAGTTGTGGCCGTGCGCTCCGGCCCAATGCTCCGGAAGCAGCCGCGCCAAGTCGCCGAAGTTCACGTAGGCGTACGGCGTTCCCCTCCAGTCGGCGTAGATGTCCGCGGGAATGAAGGGCCCGATGTAGGCGACCGGCGTCGTCAACGCGCCGAGTTCGGGGCGCTGCGTGTTCCATGAGTCCGACGGCAATGGCGTCGGCTGCCACCATCCGCCCTGCGCCTGCGCCGCGGCGGGCGCGAGGTAGACCCGCCGGATGGACCACACCGACTCCGGCCGCATCGGCGGATACTCCCGGTGGTCCGCGTAGTACGCGAACAGCGCGCTCCGCAGCGCCGAAAGCTCCTCATGGACGCGGGACGACTTGGAGCGCACCTGCGCGTCCAGGAAGTTCGGCACCGCGATCGCCGCGAGGACGGCGATCACCGCGACGACGATGAGCAGTTCGATCAACGTGAAGGCGTGGGGATGACGGCGCATGGCGCGGCTCCTTCCGGGGAATCGCAGGCGATGGCGAAGGCGGCGGTGTCGAGCGTGCGCCCGTTCGGCGCGCGGAGCGAGGCGCGCAGCCGGCCCTCGCCGGGGCGGAGCACCTCGACCCGCCCCACTACGATCGGCGCGGCGCCGTCCCAGTGCCCGGCGGCGAACGCCGCCTGGGCGCCCTCCGCCGCGGCCTGCAGCTCCAGCCGCCACGCCATCCGCGACGTGGCCAGGTAGCTGTCCGCGGCGCGGTCCAGCACGATGAAGCAAAGGGCGCCGAGGAACGCGGCGAGCCCCGCGAGCCCCAGCAGCATGCCCCCGCGGCGCGGGTGGCGGATCCGGGTCCTCATGGCTGACCCTCCTCGAAGACGGCGATGGTTGATACAGTCAACGACCGGTCGAACCGGGCCGGGAGCCCGGCGAACTCCGCCCCTCCCGCGATCCGGATCCGCGCCCCGCCCTCCGTCCGGAGGATGGAGAACGCCTCCACGTTCGGCACCAGCGCCTGCGACGCGCCCTCCGCGTCGCGCACCAGCAGCCCCCGCGCGTCCACGCTGTAGCGCACCCGCGCCCCGTCCGCGCGCTCCAGCTCGTGGCCCCCGTCCAGGGGCGAGACGCGCCGCGCGGCCCGCACGTCCGACACAAGCTGCGGCATCGCCATCGCGAGCCCCGCCTCCTGCCCGTGGCGTTCGTCCGCGAGCCGCTGCTCGCGCATGGTGTGCGTTGTCGGGTACATCAGCGCCGCGCTGCTGATCGCCAGGATTGCGACCACAATCAACAGCTCGATCAGGGTGAATCCGCGCTGCCTCATCGCTCCGCCTCCTCGACCAGGGTTGCCACCGCGACCGGCGCCGGCGGGTCCGCCTCGACGCTCGAGGCCGCCACCCGGAGTTCGCGCAGGCCGCTCGCGTGCGGCTGCGCGGACGACTCGAGCACGAACACCACGGGGCCGTCCGGGAGCTCGCGGCGCCCGAGCGACGCGTCCAGCGCGTCCGGCGCAAGCGCCCGCAGCCGGTCCAGCTCCTCCGTCGCCAGCAGCGCCAGCTTCGCGCGCTGCGCCGCCGCGCCCGCCAGCCGGCGCGACTGGCCCAGCGCCGACGTCACGCCCACCACCAGCACCATCGACAGGAACATGAACAGGATCACCTCGATCAGCGTGAGGCCGCGCCTCGGATGGATGGCTCGCGGGTTCATCGCACCAGCCCCGGGATCCTGAAGAGTGGAAGGTACAGCGAAACGAGGATCACGGCGATGACTCCGCCGATCAGCAGCAGGAGCACCGGCTCGAACATGCCGGCGGCCCGTTCGCGCCGGATCTCGTAGTGCTCCTCGCAGTAGTCCGCGATGCTCTCGCACGCGCCGGCCAAGTCGCCGCGCTCCTCGCCCACGCGGTACAGGTAGGCCGCGGTGGTCGGCAGCGCGCGCTCGAAGGTCGGGGCGGTCGGCACGCCCCGCTCCGCGTCTTTCGCCATCTCGAACAGCATGATCCGCGTGGAGCGCCGGGGCAGCAGCGCCTCGACCGCGCGCAGCGCCGTCGGCAGCACCGCGCCGTGCTTGAGCAGCCGCGCAAGGCACCGCGAAACGATCATCGCCTCGCCGAGCCGCATCGTTTCGCCGTATCCCACCCGCGAGGCCACCGCCTCCGAAACCGTGTTGCGCACGTTGTGGCTCGTGATCAGCAGCAGCACGAAGACCGCCGCCGCCAGCGAGACCGCGATTCCCGGCACCGAGCCCGCCAGCTTCATCGCGGCGCCCACCTGCTGCGTGAGCCAGGGCAGCTCCGCCCCCAACTGCCGGTAGATGTCGAAGAACGGCGGCAGCACCACGAAACTGATGAACTGCGTCACCACGAGCAGCACCAGGATCACGAGCGCCGGATACGTCACCGCCGTGGCGAACGTCTCGCGCAGCCGGTCCGCGACCGCCGCCTGGCGCCGCGCCGTGTCGAGGACCCCGTAAAGGTCGCCCGTCTGTTCGCCGCACTCGACGAGCGCGGCGATGTGCTCCGGCGCGGGGGGCGACGCCGCCCGCAGCGCCTGCGAAAGCGGCACCCCGCGCTCCGTCTCCGCCGCGGCCGCCGACGCGAGCGCGGCCACTCCGCCCTCCCCGCGCCCCGCCACCGCGCGGAGGCCCTCCGGCATCGGCACGCCCGCCTTCGCAAGCGCCGCCACCTCGTTCAGGAACCGCAGGCTTTCCCTCGACGTCAGTTTCCCGGGCATGGCTGCCCTCCTTTCGCGGTCAGTTGTTTCCCTGCGCCATGACGGCCAGGGGCAGTTGGAACAGCGGCAGGTACAGGGCGATCACCAGCAGCCCGACGATGCAGGCGACCACCGCGAGCGTCAGCAGCTCGACCAGCTTGCGGGCGCGCGCCGCGCTCGCGGCCGCCTCGAAGCGCAAGTCCACCGCGTAGTGCGCGAGCAGCTCGCGGCACGCGGGCGACTCGATCGCCGACGCGACGGCGCCATCCATCGCGGCGCCGAAAAGCGGCCCCCCCGCGAGCGCCTCCCGCAGCGGAACGCCGCGCGCCACGCGCTCCGCGAGCCGCACCGAACGGTCGCGCCAAACGCCCGCGACGGTGAGGGTCGCCAGCGCGAGCGCCTCGCCCTCCGGCATCCGCCGTTCCACCGCCAGCGCGAGCGCCTGCGTCCAGCGGGCGGCCGCGTCCAGCCGCCGCGAGCGCTCGACCTCCGGCGCCACCAGGCGCGTCATCGGGCGCGTGACCCGCGTCAGTATCTCTTCGCCCGCCAGGATCGCCTGCTGGAACACGCGCAGCAGGAACGGAACCGCCGCCGCGGACATCAGGACCGCCACGCAAATCAGCGTCGGGAGCAGCCACCACGGGGTCGCGCTGGTCACTCCGACCACAATCGTGCGGTGGAACAGCAGCAGGAGCGGCACTAGCACGAGCCCCCCCATCCACAGCGCCGCCACCTGCAGCGAGAGGCGCGTGCCGTTCGCGAACGGCCCGATCACCGAAACCAGCATCGGCACCAGCACCAGCAGCACGACCGCCATGCGCAGCGCCGCCACCAGCAGCGGGTTCATCGAGTCGAGCAGTGCGCCCGCCTCGAACACGAACCGCGTCAGCGGTGGCAGTTCCACGCCGAGCTGGACGAAGATGTCCACGTACTTCGGCAGGACCTTGAACATCAGGAAGGCGCCGATCAGGATCGCGATCACCAGGTAGAACAGGTAGAAGCGGATCGGTTGCAGCGCGTGCAGCATCGGCGTCCGCAGGTCCCGCGACAGCTCGCGCAGCGTGGCGGGCAAGGTGCCGAGCGACTCCGCCGCCTCGACTAGCCGCATCTCCGATCCGGTGAAGCCGGTGGGCTCCGCGGCCATCGCGCGCGAGAGCGGCAGGCCCCGCTCGACCCCGCGGAGGAGGTTTCGCGCCATCAGCCGCGCCACGCGCTCGGGGCTCGAAAAGCGCCCCGCCAGCCCCACGTAGGCGAGCACCAGCACCTGGACCAGCAGCATCGACAGGAACATGGCGAAGGCGACCAGGCCCGCCCAGGCGCGCCCCGCCGCGCCGGCCAGCGACACGTCCGGGGCCTTCCCCGCAGCGAGCCGCAGCGCATCGTCCAGCGCCACGCCGCGCCCCAGGCTCGACGCCAGCTCGGAGAACAGCAGCGCCTTCGCGGTGGTCATCACCTCCCGGTTCGCCATGTACACGCGGTTCCAGGCCGCGGCGTACCCGCGGAGGAACGGCACCGAGCCCAGGTCGAGATTGAACTTCTCCATGCCGAGGGAAGGACGTGGCCGGGTCATCGCGCCGCCTCCTCCGCGAGCGGTTCCGCGTCCGCCCGCGCGATCGTCCCCGCGTCGGCGAGCCGCCGCGCGTCCTCCGCCAGGTCCCCGATGCGCGCCTCCGCCATGCGCGCGGCGAGAGACTCCTCCGCGCCACCCCGCAGGATCGCGGTCCTCAGCGCCTCCGACGCGAAGATGCCTTCAAAGACCGCCACGCGCCCCGGGCCGTCCGCCCGCGGGAACAGCCGCTGCGCCATGGACGCCTCGAACGCCGACGCCAGCAGGTACGGCTCGACGCCCATCGCGAGCAGCCGGTGCGCCACGCGCTCCGCCCGCCCCGCGTGCAGCGTCGTCAGCACCAGGTGCCCCGTCACGCCGGCCTGCAGCGCGGTGCGCGCCGTCACGCGGTCGCGCGATTCGCCGACCAGGATCACGTCCGGGGCGTGGCGCAGCGCCGCCCGCAGCGCCGCCTCCCAGCCCAGCCCGCGCTCCTCGCGCACCGTCACCTGCGTCGCGTACGCGAGCTCGCGCTCGACCGGGTCCTCGACGGTGAGGAACGACCCGCCGCCGCGGATGTCGTTGAGATAGTCAAGC
Organism: Candidatus Sumerlaeia bacterium; assembly: GCA_033764015.1. GTDB lineage: Bacteria > Sumerlaeota > Sumerlaeia > SLMS01 > JANRJK01 > JANRJK01. Next base: position 342,581 of record JANRJK010000013.1, read on the forward strand.
AACGCGTAGAGCGTCGTCGTCTTCCCGCTTCCCGCGGGCCCGGTGAGCAGCACCGCGCCCTCGCGCCGCGCGCAGGAGCGCTGCAGCCTCGCGAGCAGCTCCGGCGCCATCCCCAGCTCCGCGAGCCGCGGCCGCGCCAGGTCCCGCGCCGGGAACCGCACCGCGAGGTCCTCGCCGTGCAGCCCGGGAAGGAACGACGCGCGCAGGCGGCGGGGGGGCTCGCCCGCGAGCGGCTGCCAGGCGATGCCGCCCTCCTGCGCCTCCTCGCGCACATGCGCCGGCACCCGGGCCAGCACCTTGAAGCGCGCCAGCAGCAGTTGCCGCCGCGCCTCCGGGATGCAAGCAACCGCAAGGCGGTGCCCGTCCACCAGGCAGGCCGCCTCCGCGCCGCCCCGCGACTGCCTCAGGAAGAGGTCCGAGGCCCCTAGCCGTTCCGCTTCCGCGAGCAACAGGTCCGCTGCGAAAACGCCCCAGTCGTCGTCGTGCCCGAGCTGGTCCAGCGCCTCTTGGATCGTGGCGGGGACCGCTTTCGGCGGTGTCTCGGAGCGTGTGTTTCCCCACGCGCCCAGGCGGATGGCCATGGCGGGACTCCTTTCCTTGCTGTTGTCGGAGGGTTACGCGGCGCGGGTCTCCACCACCGCCGCCGCGCGGTTCGTTGCGAAGACCGGATCTTCCAAACTCGAATTCATCGGCAGCATCACCGCCGCGAACAGCGCCGCGCCGGCCCAGAGCCCCCGCGCCTGCGCAGCGCCGGCGCGCACCGGGCGGATCGCTTCGCGGAGCCGCCGTTCGACGCGCGCGCCCGGGGCGCCCGTGAACGCCAACGCCCGCGCCGGCGCCGCCACCGTCTCCTCCAGCACCGCGAGGATCGTCCGCGCGTAGGCCGCCCGCTCCGCCAGCGTCGCGCCGGAGACCGCCGCGTCCACCGCCAGCTCCCGCTCCTCGTCGATCCGCTCCTGCGCCAGCCAAAGCAGCGGATGGAACCAGAACGGCGCCAGCGCCGCGCTCTGCAGCCAGCACCAGGCGAGATCGCCGCGGCGCCAGTGCTCCAGCTCGTGCCGCAGCACCGCGAGCAGCTCGTCGCGCGTCAGCGAGCCCGGCAGGCCCGCGGGAAGCACGATCGTCGGCCGCAGCAGCCCGCACAGGAACGGCGATCCCTCGATCGCGGCGAGCACCAGGCGCGGCTTCGGGCCGCCGCGCCCCGCCGCTTCCGCAAGCAGCGCCGCCAGCGGGCCGCTCTCCACCAGCCGGCCGGAGGCAACGACGCGCGACACGACGAGTTGCTGCTTAACGATCAGGTACAGCATCCTCACGACGCCCGCCGCCCACACCGCGAACAGCGCCGCGAGCAGCACCGCGACCGCCGACGCCGGCGGCTGCCAGCCCAACTCCTGCAGCGGCGTCGAAAGCACGCCGACTTCGGGCCCGAGGCCCACCGCGCCATGGTGCGCGCGCAGCGGGTCGGCGAAGAGCCGCAGCAACCCGACCGCATATCCCTCCGCCGGCTGCACCGCGGGCGCGGCGAGCGAGAACGGCGACGACAACGCCGGCGGCAGCAGCACCTTCACCGGCACCAGCATCCAAAGCGCGTGGCGCACCGTCGCCGGCATCCGCCGCAGCAGCGGCTCCGCCGCCCACAGCACGGCGAACAGCGCCGCCGCCTGGAGCGATGCGCGCAGCAGCCACTCCGCCCAAAGAAGGAGCCATCCGGGGGCCGCCGTCATGGTTGCCGCTCCTCGCGCGCCGACTCCTCCAACTCATCGAGGAGGCCGCGCAGCCGTTGAATTTCCGACCGGTCCAGCTTGCCCGATTCGATGAAGGTGGCAATCGCCGGAAGCGCCTCGCCGCGGAAAACCCGCCCGAGGAACTCCTCCGACTCCGCGCGGGCCAACTGCTCCCGCCGCACCGCAGGGCGGTACAGGTAGGAGTTGCCGACCTGCTCGTAGTCTAATGCCCCCTTCGCCACCAAGCGCGACAGGAGCGTCTTCACCGTCTGGATCGTCCAGTCGCGCCCCGGACCCACCGCCGCGTGGACGTCGCGTGCCGCGAGAGCGCCGCGGGTCCACAGCACTTCCATCGTGTCCCATTCGGCGGGGGAGAGCGCCGGGAGCGGCTGGCCGGGATTAGGTGTTTCGGGCATCGGAGCCCCTCGTGTTGAGGTGTGTAACCATTAGACTACGACTGTAGTCGAGTCAACCCCCGTTTCGTCCATGGACAAAAAAAAACGGGGCGCCCTTGCGGACGCCCCGTGCTCGTCATGATGCCCCGTTTGCGGGGAAGTCCTTCGACTACTTCCAGCCGCGGGTGACGGTGATGCGGAAGCCCCCCGGCGGAGCGCGGCGCGCGCTCATGCCGGTCGGGCGGTACTCGTCCTCGAGGGACACCGCGCCATCCCACTCGACGCGCGGGATCTTCTTGCCGAGGTCGCGCTCGATGATGCGCAGCATCGCGAGGTCGTCCGGCGTGACGAAGGTGATCGCCTCGCCGGTGGCGGAGGCGCGGGCGGTGCGGCCGATGCGGTGGATGTAGTCCTCCGTCGTGGCCGGGATGTCGTAATTGATGACGTGCGCGATGCCCTTCACGTCGATGCCGCGCGCCGCGATGTCCGTGGCCACGAGGATCTTGTGCTTGCCGGTGCGGAATCCGTCGAGGGCCCGCTGGCGCTGGCCCTGGGACAGGTCGCCGTGGATCGCCTCGGCGCGGACGCCGGCCTTGTCGAGCAGCTTGGCCACCTTGTCGGCGCCGCGCTTGGTGCGCACGAAGATCAGCGTCGTGCCCACGCCGTGCTGGCCGAGGAGGCGCAGCAGCAGTTCCTGCTTGCGGCCCACCCCGACGGCGAAGACCGCCTGCGTCACCGCGTCCGCGGGCTTCGTGACGTGGCCGATCTCGACACGCTCGGGGGATCGCATCATCGTCTGCGCCAAGTCCGTCAATTCGCGGGGGAACGTGGCCGAGAACATCATCGTCTGGCGGTCGGAGGGCAGCGCGCGGAGGATGCGGCGGATGTCGGGCAGGAAGCCCATGTCGAGCATCCGGTCCGCCTCGTCCATGACGAGGATCGAGACCTGGTTGAAGCGCGCGTTGCCGCGCTCCATGTGGTCGAGGAGGCGCCCCGGGCATGCCACGACGATCGTGGCGCCCTGCTTCAGCGCCTTCGCCTGCGGCTCCATGCCGACGCCGCCGTAGACGCAAGCGGTGGTGAGCTTGAGGGCCTTGGCGAGCGGCTGGAGCACGTCGTGCACCTGCTGCGCCAGCTCGCGCGTCGGCGTCAGCACCAGCATACCGGTCGAGCCGGGCTTGAGCTGCGAAAGGCGTTCGATGGAGGGGAGCCCGAAGGCGAGGGTCTTGCCGGTGCCCGTCTGGGCGGTGGCGACGAGGTCGGCGCCCGTGGCGGCGACCGGGATGGCCTTCGCCTGGACCGGCGTCGGCGTGGTGATGCCGCGCTCTGCGAGGAGCGCCAGCAGCCGGGGGTTCACCCCGAGTTGTTCAAACGTCATAAACACATCTTCCGTGTGCGTGGGTTCCATGTCCGCGGCGCGCGAATGCCCGCCGTCTCTGTCGGTTCGCTGCCGAACGGGCTGCCTGGGGCGCCGGGACGGAATCCAATGTGTCGGAGGAAAGCGATGCGTATGGCGCGGTGTTCGTTGCGTGGCGCCGGTACGGACAGAAAGACATCATGCGCGTGAGGGGGAGGGCACGACCGGCACGGTGGCAAGGACTTTCTTCGTCCGCCTTTTGGCCTCCCACCCCCGTCCGCACCGGAAGGACCGCGCCCCCGCCGGCGGAACCGGCGGGGGCGAGGCGACACCTAGCGGCGTGGCAGCCGGCGTGGCTAGCGCAGGATCCAGCCTTCCCCCGTAGCGCTCGGCGGGGGTGTGATGCCGAGCGCGGAGATCTGCGACGTGCCGAAGCCGTCCAGCGGGGAGATCACCGTCCGTGCCCCGATCACCGTGTTGATCGACGAGAAGATGTGCGCGCCCGCTTCGAATCCGGCGCGGTAGAGCGTCCCCGTCGCCGTGTCCCACTCGAGATCCTGCAGGAACAGGTCCGTGTCGTCGTAGCCAAGCGACGCACCCACGCGTGTCGCCACGCCGCTTGCCGGGTCGATCGCCACCAACCCCTCGGGTTGCCCGGCCGCAACATCGATGTCGATGGAGTAGTAGACGGAGCCGTTGGGCGGGATCGCGATGCCGAACAGGTCCACTGTGCCGGCGATTCCGCTCAGTGCAACGGAGCCTGACAACTCCCCCGTGCCCAGGTTGATTGTGTGGATGGAGGCGTTGATGGCCCCCGCGCCGAACTCTGTGGTCAGCGCATTCATCTGCCCCGTCGCGGCATTCCAAGCAAGGCCCGCGAACTGGTGGTTGGCTGGGATGCCGGAGACCGCACCGATGTTGGTCCGCGCACCCGAAGCCGTGTTGATCGAGATGAGCGTCACCGGGGCGGTGAATTGGACCGCGTAGAAAGTCGAGCGATCCGTCCCCGCGAAGGAGCCGCCTTGGAACGATTCGGGGTAGGCCGAGGTCAACTGCCGGCTAAAGGTCCCGGCGATGTCCGCCGGGTCGAAGGCGACAAGCGCGTCCGGCCCCGATGTGTTCACGCCGTAGGCCCACCGCGACGGGAAAGCGCCGTCGTCGTTCGTCAGCACACCGGACCCCGATCCATCCAGGATCACCGCGTTCGAGGCGTTCGCGAGGCTAACCGTGACCGTCTCGTCCAACTCGAACTGCGAATCCGTCGCCACCGACAGGCCAATGTTCTTGGCGCTCTCCGTCGGCAGGAACGTCACGGTGCCGAAGTACGGCGGGTTGAAATCGGACGTGTTCGTCGTGCCGCCGAGCGACCAATCCACGGTCACGTTCCCGGGGCCGGGGTTCGGGACGTCGAGCGTGACCGGGAACGAAAGGGTGACGACGCCGTCGGTACCCTCCGAGACGTCGGCGACGTCGCCGACCGAGATCAGCGGCAGGCCCGCCGCGGGACGGACGAAGCCGAGCGCCGACACCGTGGCGTTGCCGCCATTCATCGACGCGTCGAAGTTGCCGACGTTTGTGCTGGCGCCAGTCGAGGTGTTCACCAGGTAGAGATTGTTCGGGAAGTCCGCCGAAACGTCGTAGTTCGACACGTACAGGTTGCCGGTCAGGTAGTCGAACTTGAGGTCCATGTTGAGCGTCGGATCGCTCGTGATTCCGAGGGATCCGATGTTCGTCATGACTCCGCCGGTCATCGAGTAGAGGAACGTGGCGCCGGTCTCGTCGACATAGACCGAGTTGAATGGCCCCGTGGAGCCCGCGGTTTCGGGTATCGCGAACCCGAACATCCGCGGAGCGGCGGTGGTACTCGATCCGGGCGCGTTGGTGCCAGCCCCCGAAGCAGTGCGCACGTTGGTGAGAGCGCCGGTCGCCAGATTGATGCTCTCGATGCGGAAACCGCGGCTCGCATTGGCGCCCGTCGTGTCCGCCAGGAGCACCAGCATCCGGTCGCCGACCGGATCCCATGACATGCCGGCGAAGCGGTGGCCGGTGATGCCCGCCACTGTCCTCGTGCTCTCGATCGCGCCGGTGATCGTGTTGATTTCGAGCAGGTTCGCCGAGCTTCCGTTCGCCGCCCCGTATGTCAGCGCATAGAAGGTGAGCGCATCGCCGCCGAAGAAGTCGCCGCCCTGCAGGAGCGTGTTGCCGTTCGAGAGAGCGATCAGGTTCGCACTCGGCGTGTAGGCCATCGACGCCTCCAGGTCCGCGGGATCGAACGCACCGATGCCCTCGGTGTCGTTGAGGCCGCCGGTGCCGCTGAAGGTGTTCACCGCGAAGCCGCGCGTCGGAGTCGGCGCCGGGTCGTCTTCAATGATCGTCCCCGTGCCCGTCAGCACCGCGGGGGTCGCCGGGCCCGCCAGGTTGCTGAGGTCCACCGTGAACGTCTCGTCGCCTTCCCAGACCGTGTCGGCGAGGATCGGCACCTGGATCGTCTGGAACTGCTCCGATGGGGGGAACGTCAGCGTGCCGGAAACCGCGGTGTAGTCGCTACCCGCCGTCGCCGTGCCGTCCGCCGTTGCGAAGTCCACCGTCACGTCGCCCGGGCCGGCGTTCGGCGTCTGGAGCGACACCGTGAACGTCATGCTCGCCGAGCCCGAGTTCCCCTCCGCCAACGAGGCGTTGTTGATCGACAGCGAATCCGCGGACGTGATGTTGAAACTGAAGTTCGCGTTCGACATGTCCCAGTAGACGTTTCCGGCTGCTTCGACCTTGATGCGCGCGGTCGAGCTCGACCCGACAGGCAGCGCCACGGTCTGCGCGCCGTCGTTCGGCGTTCCCGCAAGCAGCACTGTGGGGAAGGTGTTCCCTCCGTCTGTGGACAGCAGGATGTTGACGCTCGCGGTGCTGATCGGCGCCGACGTCGTGCCGGCGACATCCCACGTCACGTTCAGCGGGTTCGTCGTGACGCTGACCGCCGTGTTGGGCGCCGTCACCTGGAACGGCCCCGCCGTACCGACGACATTGACAAACATGCTGTCGGTGCCGACGCCGCCCCCGCCCGCGCGGTTGTCGCGGACCGTCAGGGTGAAGTCCATGCTGGGGCGGTTAACACTCGGCAACAACTCTCCGAGGGTCGACGTGTTGTTGATGATGTCGGAGATACGCGGAAACGTGCGCGAGGGGTTTGTCGTCGGGGGGAACGAGCGCCAGAGCGGCTTCGTGCCGTTGTCCGCGGCCAACGCCGAGGAAGTCGCGCTCTGCTGGTCGCGGCACTCCCAGCTATACGTCAGCACATCGCCGCCGTCGGGGTCCGTACCCGAACCGGTCAGCGTGAAGGGCGTGCTGCGCGGAATCGCGTAGTTCGCCCCGGCGTTCGCCGTTGGTGGATTGTTTCCGGTGGCGGTGCCCGTCTGGCATGACTGCACGGCGAGGTACGCAAGCGCCCGCTCGATGGAATCGACGTGGAAGTTCGGATCGCTGTTCGGTTGGATGTTCTCCGACGAGCAGATGCCCGCGTAGCCCATGATCGTCGTGGCGCTACCAGGCTCCTGGTTCGCGGGCGGGTCCATGCCGCCGCACTCGTTCGCATTCGCGAATGTGTGACGCCCGCCGAACTGGTGCCCCAGCTCGTGCGCCACGAAGTCCACCGCGAACGGATCACCGGTCGGGCCCCCGGAGAGGCCCCCCGATGACGACATGCCGCCGCTGTTGTTCGTGAGGCAGATGTTGCCGATTCCCCCCGCGATGCCGCCGCCGGAACCCGTCACGAAGAGGTGCGAGGCGTCCACTGCGCCGATCACCGACGCCACCGTCGACTCGAGCGTGTTCACCTCGGTACCGCTAACGTTGTTCGAGAACGGGTCGGTGCCCGTGTAGATGAGAAGGTCGTTGTTAGCCACAAGCGTCATGCGCACCGTCTTGTCGCGCTCGTAGATGCCGTTCACGCGGTTCATCACCGTGTTCACCGCGGAGAGGCCGGCGGGGACCGTGCCGCCGACCGCGGCGGTGTACTGCGTGCTCGTCGCCACCGCGAGGCTGTAAGTGCGGAGCGTTGTTCCCGTGATCGGCGTCCGGCTCGACCCGCCCTGCGAGGCGCGCAGCTTGCGCCACGCCATGAGCGTCGGATCGTCCTCGTCGCGCATCGGCAGCGGCTGTCCCATGCCATCGATGGCGGGTGTCTGGCAGCTCCACTCTTGCGGCGAATGCGGCCAGTCCGCGCGGTAATACACCACGTAGGCGTCCACGCTGTCTTTGAAGATCGGCTCGACCAGGTAGCCGCCGTCCGGCCCCAGAACCTGCGCCTTGAAGCCGTGCACCCCGACGTCCAGGTGGGCCGTATAGCCGCTTCCTTCGGCGCTCTCGCCGATGTAGGCCCTAATGTCGGGGTACTTCGCCGCCAGTTCCGGCGCGAGAAGCTGGTACTCCCAAACGCGGAAGCGCTCAAAGCCGCCGTCCGGGGTGGGAAGGTAAACTTCGAGGGGGGCGCCCCCGCGCTGGACCGTGCTCTCCATGGGCGCCGTCTTCAGCACCTCGGCTAGGAACGCACCGTCGGCCTCGAAGGCCGCGTGCTTGCCGGGAGTGAACCACGTCGCGCTGCGGGAGAGATCGTGGCCGGTGTCGAAGTGCTGCCAAAGTCCGTCGGGCGAGGGCGTCAGCGCGAAGGCGGAACTGGACAACGCCAGCGCGGCCGCCGTGAGGGCGCACCTCCGGGCGGATGAAAGTCGCATCGGGAACTCCATGGGTTTTGGGGGATAGAATTGCCGGTGTCGGCGCCGACCCGGATGGCGGAACGGGCACTACACCCGCCAAAGCAGGATGTTGCGGCGTTGTTCGCCGCCCCTCAACCCGAAACCGGGAGTGGTGGGAAGAATCTTCCACGGTAATATTCCGCCCGCGAAGGGATCCCCCGCAGGCGTTGCCCAGGCCATGTACCCGGCGAGCTCGATTGTGGCTCACCAGGCCTGGGTAGCCCTCCGCATCGCCGCCGCTCGTCCGCGCACCCTCGCATCCGCGGAGGCGCTGGAAGCGAGAAGGCACTGAGCATGTCTGCGCGGTTCTCAACCCGAACGTTCTACGGGGCGCAAAACGACTGCGCCCCCGCTGGGATTTCCAGCGGGGGCGCGTCGTTTCGTTGCGTGGTCCGGCGGGAGCCGGAGGGCTGCTACTCCACCAGCATCCAGTCCTCGACCGAGGCGTTCGCCGGGGTGATTCCCAAGGCGGGAATCTGCGGGGTGCCATAGGTGTCGAGCGTCGCGATCACGGTTCGCGCACCGCTCGCCGTGTTGATCGACGAGAAGACATGCACGCCCGCCTCGAACCCGGCGCGGTAGAGCGTCCCCGTCGCCGTGTCCATCGCGATGTCCTGCAGGAACAGGTCCGCGTCGTCGTAGCCGAGCGACGTGCCGACGCGGGTCGCCACGCCGGTCGCCGTGTTGATGCTCACGAGGCCTTCCGGCTGACCGGCGCTGGTATCCACGTCGATGGCGTACGCCGTGCCACCCGCCGCCGGGACCGCCATGCCCAACAGGTCCACCGTGCCGCTGATGCCGCTCAGTGCCACGGAACTCGTGAGGGCGCCGGTGCCGAGGTTGATCGTGTGGATCGACGCGTTCATTGCCAGAGCGCCGATCTCGGCGGTGAGCGCCCGCATCTGCCCCGCCGCGGCGTCCCACGCCATGCCCACGAAGAGATGGTTCGCGGGAATGCCCGAGACCGCCCCGATGTTCGTCCGCGCGCCGGTCGCCGTGTTGATCGAAACCAGCGTCACCGGTGCGGTGAATTGCACCGCGTAGAACGTTGTGCGGTCCGTGCCCGCGAAGGAGCCGCCTTGGAACGCCTCCGTAAAGCTGGTGGTCTCCTGCCGCGTGAAGGTCCCCGCCATGTTCGCCGGGTCGAACGCCACCAGCGCGTCCGTGCCGAACGTGTTCAGGCCGTAGGCCCAACGTGCAGGCAGCGAACCGTCGTCGTTCGTCAGTGTCGATGTCCCGAGGCCGTCCAGGATAACCGCGTTCGTGGCATTCGTGAGGCTCACCGAAACCGACTCGTTCAGTTCGAACTGCGAGTCCGTGACCACCGACAGGGAGATCGTCTCCGATGCGTCGGTCGGCACGAACGTCAGCGTGCCCGAGTAGGGCGGATTGAAGTCGCTCGTATCGGCTGTGCCGCCAAGCGACCAGTTGACGGTCACATTGCCGGGGCCGGGGTTCGGGATGTCGAGCGTCACGGGGAACAGGAGGGTGTTGGAACCGCCGGTTCCTTCCGGTCCGGCGGCGACATCGCCGATCGACATGATCGGCTGGCCCGCCACCGGGCGAACAAAGCCCAGCGCCGAGACCGTCGCATACCCGCCCACGGGAGTGTCGAGATTCCCGACGTTCGTGCTCGCGCCCGTCGTGGTGTTCACCTCGTAGAGGTTGTTCGCGAAGCCATTGGCCGAGTCGTAGTTCGACACGTACAGTTTACCCGTCAGGTAGTCGAACTTCAGGTCCATGTTGATCGTCTGGTCGCTGGTGACGCCCATCGCTCCGACCAATGTCATCGTCGTGCCGTTGATCCGGTAGAGCGAAGTGGCCCCCGCAGCCGACACATAGACCGTGTACAATGGCCCCGTGGCGGTCGCGTTGCTGGGGATCGCGAGCCCGTAGAAGCGGCCGTTCTGCGGCGTGCCGTTGTTCGTGGCCGAGGCGACCGCGGTGAGTGCGCCGGTGGAGAGATTAATGGAGCGGATGTCGATGCCGCGGTTGCCGGCGGCCGCCCCCGTGGTGTCCGTCGCGAGCACAAGCATCCGCCCAGCTCCCGAATTGAAGAACGGATCCCAGCAGATGCCCGTGAAGCGGTGGTTCGCGATTCCCGTCACCGTGGAGTTCGCCGTCTGCGCCCTCGTCACCGTGTTGAACGTTCGCAGGGTCACATTAGCCCCGTTGGTGGCGCTGTACGTGAGCGCGTAGAAGTTGCTGGCGTCGCTCCCGTTGAAGTCGCCGCCCTGGAAGTAGGTGGTCGCGTTGGACGCCGCGATAATGTTCAATTCCGTCGAGTAGCTCATGCTGCCCGCGATGTTGGACGGGTCGAAGGAGGCGAGACCCTCGAGGTCGTTGGTGGCGCCGGTGCCGGTGTCCGTGTTGATCGCGAAGGCGCGGGTCGGCGCCGGGGGAGTGTCATCGTTCTGGATCGTGCCCACGCCGGTGAGGTCTCCGGTGACCACCTCCCCGGTGATGCCTGAAAGGCTGACGTTGAACGTCTCGTTCGCCTCGAAGTCCGCGTCGCCGTTCACCACAACCGTGATGTTCTGCGTGGTCGCCGACGGGGCGAACACCACGGTTCCCGAGGCTGCCGTGTAGTCGACGCCGGCCGATGCCGTTCCGCCACCTGTCGAGTAGTTCGCGCTGATGCTGCCCGGTCCCGGGTTCGCGAAGGACAAGCTCACCGGGAACACGAGGTTCGTCGTTCCGCTGTTTCCTTCCGTGGCCGACACATCCGCGATGCTGATGGCCGGGGGGGTCGGGTCGTCGTTCTGGATGTTTCCCTGGCCCACCATGTCGCCCGCCGTCGCGGGGCCGGCCAGGTTCGAGAGCGTGACGTTGAACGTCTCGTCGGCCTCGAAGCTCGTGTCGCCGTTGATGGTGACGGAGACGTTCTTGAACTGCTCCGTGGGGAGGAAGGTGAGCGACCCGGACCCTGCCACGTAGTCCGAACCCGCCGTCGCGGAGCTGTTGGAAGTCGCCCAGTCGACCGTCACATTGCCCGGCCCCGGGTTCGGCGACGCCAGCGAGATGAGGAACGTCATCGATGTCGTCCCCGAGTTCCCTTCCGCCTGCGCCACGTCGTTGATGCTGATCGCGTCGCTGCCGCTGATCGTGTAGCTGAAGTTCGTGTTCGACATGTCCCAGTAGACGTTGCCGACCGCCTCGACCTTGATGCGCGCGGTGGTGCTGGTGCCGTTCGGCAGGGTGATCGACTGCGAACCGTCGTTCGGCGTGTTCGCCAGCAGCACCGTCGGGAAGGTGTTCCCGCCGTTCGTGGACAGCAGGATGTTCACGTTCGCCGTGCTGATCGGCGCCGCCGTCGTGTTGGCGACGTTCCAAGTAACGTTGACTGGGTTCGACGTGAAGTTGGCCGCGGTGTTGGGCGCGGTGACCGTGAACGGCCCGGCGGTTCCGACGACGTTGAGGAACATGCTGTCCGTTGCGACGCCGCCCCCGTTCGCGCGGTTGTCGCGCACGGTCAGCGTGAAGTCCATGCTGGGGCGGTTCAACGAGGCCATCATCTCGCCAAGCGTCGACGTGTTGTTGATGACATCGGAAAGGCGCGGGAAGGTGCGCGAGGGGCTTGTGGTCGGGGGGAACGAGCGCCAGAGCGGCTTGGTCCCGTTGTCCGCGGCGAGGGCCGAAGAAGTCGCCGCCTGCTGGTCGCGGCACTCCCAACTGTACGTGATCGAGTCGAGGTCCGCATCCGCCCCTGTTCCGGTCAGCGTGAAGGGCGTGCTGATCGGGATCGCGAAATCGGCCCCCGCATTCGCCGTCGGGATTGTGTTCCCGGTAACCGTGGTGTCCTGACAAGCCTGGGTGCCGAGGTAGGCCACCATGCGCTCGATCGAATCGACGTGGAAATTCGGGTCGCTGTTAGCCTGGATGTTCTCCGAGGAGCAGATGCCCGCGTAGCCCATGATCGTCGTGGCGCTGCCAGGCTCCTGGTTCGCCGGCGGGTCCATACCGCCGCACGCCGTCGCATTGCCGAAGGTGTGGCGACCGCCGTACTGGTGGCCCAGCTCGTGCGCGACGAAATCGATCGCGAACGGATCGCCGGTCGGACCGCCCGCCAAGCCTTCGGTGGAAGACATACCGCCACTGTTGGCCGCGAGGCAGATGTTGCCGATACCGCCGGCGATACCACCGCCGGCTCCCGTTACGAAGAGGTGCGAGACGTCCACCGTCGGGGCGACGGTGATCAGGGTGTTCACCTGCGCCTCGAGGGTGTTCACCTGGGCGGAGCTGACGTCGTTGCTGTAGGGGTCCGTGCCCGAGTTCGTGAAGATGGTGTTCGACGTGTTCGGGTGGAGGATCATGCGCACGTTGATGTCGCGCTCATAGACGGCGTTCACCTTGTTCACAACCGTTGTGATCGCCGAAAGCGTGGTGGGCACGGTCCCGCCGGTGGACGCGGCGTATTCGCCGGAGGTCGAGACGGCGAGGACGTAGTCGCGCCGGTTCGCGAGTGTGAGCGGGGCGCGGGACGTGCCGCCTTCCGATCCCTCGCCGCGGAGGGCGCGCCAAGCCTTCAGCGTCGGGTCGTCGTCGTCGTTCGTCGGAAGAGGCTCGCCGAGGCCGTTGAATGCACCCGTCTGGCAGCTCATATCCACACCTTCCGGCTTCGGGAAGTCGGCGGTGTAGTAGGCGACGTACTCGTCAAGGCTGTCCTTGAAGATCGGGGTGACGAAGTACCGGCCCCCCTCGCCGAGGACCTGCGCGTTGAAGCCGAGATAGGTGGCGTCGAGGCGCACCGTGCGGGTCGCGTTCTCCACGCTGCGGCCGAGGTAGGTGCGGATTCCGGGGTACTTGGCAGCCAGCTCGGGATGCAGAAGCTGGTACTCCCAGATCTCGAACCGCTCGAACCCGCCGTCCGGAGTGGGCAGGTCGACTTCAAGCCCAGAGGAGACAGAGCGCTGGGCGCCGTCCATCGGAGCCTGAAGGAGGACATCGCGAAGCACATTGAAATCGGTTTCAAAGGCGGAGTGCTTTCCGGGCGTGAGCCAGGTGGCCCGGCGGGAAAGCTCGTGTCCGGTGTCGACGTGCTGCCAGAGCCCGTCGGGCGAGGGCGTCCACGCGAGGGCGGAGCTGGATAGGGCCAGCGAAGCCGCGGCGAGGGCGCACCTGCGGGCGGATGAAAAGCGCATAGCTGACTCCATAGGCTAGGGGATGGGTCGTGTCCGGTCGGGGGACCGGGCGCGGCCAACGGGATGGGGTTCTTTGCCCGTCAATGCAACAGGGTGGGTAACGAATCCCCGCCCTTCAATCCCAAAAGCGACCCATTGGGCAGAAACTTACCATGAAGCGAGATGCGCCCGCCGGATCTCAACCCGGCGGGCGCATGTCCAACTGTTCAACACACTAAAAACTTACAATACCAGCAGGAACGGATCCTCGAGCGTCGCCTTCAGGTCCGCCAAGTACTTCGCGCCAACCGCGCCGTCGATCACACGGTGGTCGCAAGACATGGTGATGCTGAACGCCTTGCCCGGGACCATCTTGCCGTCCTCGACGAACACGCGGTCCTCGACCGCGCCGATGGCGAGGATGCTCGACTCCGGCGGGTTGATGATCGCGGTGAAGAAGCTGATCGGGTACATTCCGAGGTTCGAGATCGTCTGCACGCCGCCCGTCATCTCCTCCGGCTTAAGCCGCCGCTCGCGGGCGCGGCCCACGATCTCGGCCATTTCCGAGACGATCTGTAGCAGACCCTTCGCCTGCACGTCGCGGAGCACCGGCGTCACGAGGCCGTCCGGCGCCGCGACCGCCACCGAGATGTGCGCCGAAGGCAGCCGGCGGAGCTTGTCGCCCGCCCACTGCGTCCGGATCTCCGGGTGCCGCATCGCGAGCTGCGCCATCGCCTTCACAAGGAAGTGCGTCGGCGTCACCTTCACGTCCTTGTAAGCCTCGCGGATCTTGCGCTGCGCCTCGATGAGCCGCTCGGCGCGCACCACGACATCGAGCTGGAAGTGCGGCACCTGCGTCTTCGACTCGACGAGGCGCTGCGCGATGATGCGGCGGACGTTCGAAAGAGGAAGCTCTTCAACCTCGCCGCCCACTTGGAAGTTATAGGCGGTGAACGCGGCGGCGGGCGCGGAGGCCGCTGGAGCCGCGGCGAGAGCCGTCTCGACATCGCGCTTGATGATGCGCCCGGAGGGGCCGCTGCCGGCGACCGAGGCCAGGTCGACGCCCGCCTCCTTCGCCAGCTTCTTGGCGAGCGGCGAGGCGACCACGCGGCCGCTTCCGTTAGCAGCCTTGGCCGCGGCGGGAGCCGGGGGCGGCGCGGGCGCCGCCTTCGGGGCCGGTGCGGGGGCCGCCTTCGGCGCGGGTGCCGCGGGCTTCGCCGGGGCAGGGGCGGGAGCTCGGTTGCGTCCGCCCGATGCCGGCGCGGCGGGGGCCTTGGGGGCCTCCTTCGGGGCTTCGGCGGCGGCACCGCCACCTGCCGTGACCTTCGCAAGCAGTTCGGAAATGTCCTCGTCCGCCTTGCCCACGATCGCGAGCGCGGAGCCGACCGGGATCTTCGACCCCTCCTTCGCGACGAGCTTCCTGATCACGCCCGCCTCGAAGGTCTCGTGCTCCATCACCGCCTTGTCGGTTTCGACCTCGGCGATGATCTGGTTCACCTTGATGGTATCGCCCTCCTTCACCTTCCACTTCACGAGGGTCCCCTCGCTCATGGTGGGGGAGAGCTGCAGCAGTTCGACAATCGACGCCATGGGTTCTGTTGCCGGTCCTTTCGCGTCACGTCCGCGCGGGGCGGGGGAGTGTTAGATGTAGAGAACCTTGCGGACCGCCTCCACGACGGTGGCCGCCGAGGGGATCACCTCCTCCTCGAGGTTCGACGCGTAGGGCATCGGAACGTCGAGGTGGCTCACGCGCTCGATCGGCGCGTCGAGGTGGTCGAAGGCGTTCGCGTACACCTGCTCGCAGATCCACGCCCCGACGCTCGCCTGCGGCCAAGACTCCTCGACCAGCACCATGCGGTTCGTCTTGCGGACCGAGGCGAGGATCGTCGGCAGGTCCAGCGGACGCAGCGTGCGCGGATCGACGACCTCCACGCTGATGCCTTCCGATTCGAGCTGCTCGACCGCCGGCAGGACCGCGTGCGTGAGCATCCGGCCGTAGGTCACGATGGTGACGTCGGTGCCGGGGCGCTTCACCTCGGCGACGCCCATCGGGATCATCATGTGCTCGCCGTACTCGACCTCGTCCTTGAAGTTGTAGAGCTTCTCGGACTCCATGAAGATCACCGGATCCGGGTCGCGGACCGCGGTCTTCAGCATCGAGTACGCGTCCTGCGGCGTGGAGGGCATCATCACCTTCAGGCCCGGGATGTGGACGTACTGCTGCTCGAGCGCCTGGCTGTGCTGCGAGCCGAGCGCGCCGCCGGCGCCCTGGGGGCCGCGGACCACGATCGGGCAGCGGAGCTGGCCCGCCGACATGTAGCGGTACTTCGCCGCGTGGTTGATGATCTGGTCCAGCGCGAGGATCGAGAAGTTGAACGTCATCACTTCGATGATGGGGCGCAGGTCGGCGGTCGCGGCGCCGATGCCGAGGCCCACGAAGGACGCCTCGGTGATCGGCGAGTCGATCACGCGCTTCTCGCCGAAGCGCTCGTAGAGCCCTTCGCTCACCTTGTAGGCGCCCTTGTAGATGCCCACCTCCTCGCCCATCAGGAACACGCGCTCGTCGCGTTCCATCTCCTCCGCCAGCGCCCGGTTGAGCGCCTCGCGCATCGAGCGGATTTCACGGTCTGCCATGGATCGAATCTCCGGGGATTTTTCGGTCGCGGTCTGGGGTTGCGGCTACCGGCGCGGCGCGCCGTTTCACATGTCGTAATGGTATTCGTACGGGTGCTTCGAGACCGACGCGTCCGGGTAGCCCGGGCAGTCGACGTATACGTGCGTCCAGATCTCCTCGAGGGGGGGCAGATCGGCCTCGACGGAGAACTGCACCGCGTCCTCGACCTCCGCAGCGATCTCCGCCTCGAGCTTCTCGACGACCGCGTCCGTCAGCAGGTCCGGGTGGCGGCTGCGCAGCTTCAGCATCGGGTCGCGCTGCTCCCACGTGGAAACCTCGTTGGGCGTGCGGTACGTGGTGGCGGGGTCGGACATCGAGTGGCCGCGGTAGCGGTAGGTGATCGCCTCGATGAAGCAGGGGCGTCCTTCCGTGCGCGCGCGCTCGGCCGCTTCCTTCGTCACCGAATACATCTCCTCCACGCACATGCCGTCGCAGCGGATGCCGTCCATGCGGTACGCCTCCGCCGTGCGGCGGTAGAGGTCCGGCACCGCGCAGGAGCGCGACGTGAGCGTGCCCATGCCGACCTGATTGTTCTCGCAGATGTAGACCACCGGCAGGTTCCACAGCGACGCCATGTTCGCGCTCTCGTGGAAGACGCCCTGGTTGAAGGCGGCGTCGCCGAAGTAGCAGACGGTGACCGCCGGCTCGTTGCGGTAGGCGGAGGCGAACGCCATTCCCGCCGCCAGCGGGATCTGCCCGCCGACGATGCCGTGGCCGCCGAAGAAGCGGTTCTTCCCGTGGAAGAGGTGCATCGAGCCGCCCTTCCCCTTCGTGCCGCCGGGGTACTTCATGTAAAGTTCGGCCATCACCTCGCGGGAGGAGAGCCCGCGGGCCAGCGCGTGGGCGTGGTCGCGGTACGCGGTGATGATGTAGTCCTGCGCCTCGAGCGCCGCGATGGAGCCCGACGCGACCGCCTCCTGCCCGATGTACAGGTGGCAGAAGCCCTTGATCTTGCCCTTGCGGTACTCCTGGCCGCAGCGCTCCTCGAAGCGCCGCATCAGCAGCATCTCGCGGAACTTCTCGACGACCTTGTCCTTGGGGAAGGCGTGCTTCAGGTACTCGCGGGCGAACTTGCCGTCGCGGTTCGCGGGATCGCCGAACAGGTCGATCGACTGCGCGGGGGTCTTCGACGGGGCGGCGGAATTGATCAGGAGTGACATCGGGGATCGGCCAGTCGGTGGGGAATTGCGCCGTTCGCTCGGCGCCAGAGCGTTTTCCCGGGCGGTCCCGGGCGGGCGCAAGATAAAGCAAAGCTCCTGCCGCGAGGGCCCCGCCGGCCCGGCCTTACCGTTTGACCCGACCCCCCGAGGCGCGCGTGATGGTCCGACAACGGCAGCAATTCCAGACACTTTCCCGAGCGCGAAGGAGACACCGCCATGGCGGCGCCGAATCCCAGCCACAAGTACATCACGCTCCAAATCCAGACCTTCTACCACAGCCTTCGCGTCCTCGCCGAGCGGGGATCCGCCAGCGACCCCGCCGGCGACGAGATCGTCTCCCTCTACAACCAGCTCCGCAACAAGGTGCTCGAGCGCATGGGCGCCGACCGCGACCTCGTTGTGGTGCCCGAGCTCTCCCCCAAGGCCACCGTGGTCACCGCCTTCGCCATGGCGCACCAGCTCTATGTGCTCCTCGAAAAGCACACCAACGAGATGTCCGCCTAAGCGCGCGCGCCCACCCGGCAAGCTCTTGCGCGGCGCCCCTTCCGGGGCGCCGCGTTCTGTTTCCGGCCTACCGCCGGAGCAGCACCCACAGCGCCAGCAGCGCCAGCGCCGCCAGGAACAGCGGGCCGAGCCCCCGCGTCGCCGCCTTGTAGTCCTTATCGACCGCCATCGCGCGCCGCCCCTTGCCAAATCCGCTCCGCACGGATCAAGTCGCCCCATGGAACCGCATGGCAAGCCGAGCCCGCCGCCGCGCCCCGTCCCCGCCGCCGACGCCCGCTGGCTCATCGGAATCCAGCGCCGCACCTTCCTGCCGCTCAAGCTCGCCATCGCGCTCCTTTGCCTCGCGCTCTGGCAGTGGTCCCGGGGATGGCTCGCGCCTTCCCCCGCGGCGTTCGGGGTCTTCTTCGTCTACGCGGCGTTCCTCGCCGCCGAGGCCTACTTCCTCATCGCCGACCGCGTCCCCGCGGAGCAGGCCCGCGCCGCCGCGTGGTGCTCGTACCTGCTCGATATCGCCTTCATCACGGCGCTGACGCTGCTCGACTGGGCCGAACCCGCCCTCGGGCGGCCGGACTCCGTCGGGTTCAACATGCTTTACGTGCCGATGCTCCTCCGCGGCGTCGCGTTGTTCCGCTCCCGCCCCGGCACCCTCGCCGCAACGGGCGTCCTCGGCCTGCTCTTCCTCGCCACCTCGCTCGTCGAACTCCGGGGCGCGGACCTGATCGAGGTGCAGGAGGCGGGACTGCGCTTCGCGCTCGTGGGCTTCGTCCTGTTCCTCAGCCTCGTCGTCGTCGATCTGGTGCGCCGCCAGCAGGACGAGATCGCGGGCGCCCGCGAACGCCTGGCCCGGAGCGAGGGCCTCGCCCAGGTCGGCGAACTCGCGGCCGGCGTCGCCCACGAGATCAACAACCCCATCGGCATCATCTCCACCTACGCCGAATACCTGCTGCGGCTGCCCGAGTGCCCCAACCGAGAGGACATCGAGCAGATCCGCGCGGAGGCGAAGCGCTGCGAAGCCATCGTCGCCCGCCTCCTCGATTTCGCGCGCCCCAGCGTCGCCAAGCTGGAGCGCATCGCCCCCGCGGAGCTGCTCGCGGAACTGCGCGAATTCCTCCTCCTCGACAAGGCGTCTCAGATCCCCGTGGAACTCCGCGCGGAGGAGGGCCTGCCGCCGCTGCTCGGCGACAAGGCGCTGCTCCGGCAGGCGCTGCTCAACTGCGCGCTCAACGCGCGCCAGGCGCAGGCGGAGGCCGGCACCGCGTCGCCGATGGTCCAGCTCGCGGCCGAGCGCGACGCGGGCGGCGTCCGCCTCGCCATCCGCGACCGCGGCCCCGGCGTGCCACGCCACGAGGCGGACCGGCTGTTCGACCCATTCTACACGACGCGCGAGAAGGGCACCGGCCTCGGCCTCGCCATCGCACGCCGCATCGCCGAGTCCCACGGCGGCGCGCTCGCGCTCCGCAACCGAGGGGACGGACCCGGCGCCGAGGCGATCCTCACGCTGCCCGCCGCGCCCCCCTGAGCAGCTCCCGATTGCCCGATCCGCGCCGGGTGGCAGAATCGTCGCGCAGCCCACTCCAACCAACGGATCGACCCATGACCACCATCAAGGCACTCGCCGCGGCGGCCCCCGGCGCACCACTCCAACCGTTCGAGTACTCCGTAGGAGACCTCCGTCCGGGGCAGGTCCAGCTCAAGGTGGAGTACTGCGGCATCTGCCACTCCGACCTCTCCATGACCGACAACGAGTGGGGCATGACCGGCTACCCGTTCGTCCCGGGCCATGAAGTGGTCGGCACCGTCGAGGCGCTCGGCGAGGGCGTCCGCCACCTCCGCGCGGGCCAGCGCGTGGGCCTCGGATGGTACGCGGGCAGTTGCCAGACATGCCCCACCTGCCTCGCCGGCGACCACAACCTGTGCGGCTCGACGGAGCAGACCATCGTCGGCCGCCACGGCGGCTTCGCCGACCGCGTGCGCTGCGACGCGCTCTGGGCGATTCCGCTGCCGGACGCGCTCGACGCATCGAAGGCCGGCCCCCTCTTCTGCGGCGGCATCACCGTCTTCAACCCGATCGTCCAGTGCGGCGTGAAGCCCACCGACCGCGTCGGCGTCATCGGCATCGGCGGCCTCGGGCACCTCGCCCTGCAGTTCCTCAACAAGTGGGGCTGCGAAGTGACCGCCTTCTCCTCGAGCGACTCCAAGCGCGAGGAGGCGATGCGCATGGGCGCCCACCACGTCGTCTCCAGCCGCGACCCGGAGGCGCTGGCGAGGATCGCCGGCACGCTCGACTTCATCATCTCCACCGTCAACGTGCCGCTCGAGTGGAACGCCTACATCGGGGCGCTCGCGGCCCGCGGACGCTTCCACGTCGTGGGCGCGGTGCTAGAGCCGATCCCCGTAGGCGCCTTCAGCCTCATCATGGGGCAGAAGAGCATCTCCGGATCGCCGCTCGGCAGTCCGTGCACGACGGCAAAGATGCTCGAGTTCTGCGGTCGGCACGGCATCGAGACGGTCACCGAGCACTTCCCCATGTCGAAGGCGAACGACGCCTTCGAGCACCTCAAGTCCGGCAAGGCGCGCTACCGCATCGTGCTGGCGAACGACTTGAACTAACCCCCCGGAAATGTGGACGCGGCCCAGGGACCGTGCGGTCCCGGGGCCGCGTTGCCTCCCACAGGCGCCTCGCGCGTTCAGCTTGCCGACCACGGGCGGATCGACCGGACGGATATCGAGAACCCTACTGTAACCGCTCGTTCCCGCGCGGGGCGTCGTATCGCCGGGGAACGCAGCCCTGGGCGGCGCCAGCCGGGACACGCCGCAAAGCGGCCGTCAGCACGCGCCGAGCGGCGATTCAGGTCGGTAGGGAATCTGGAATCCACTCGTGCCGCTGTCGGGGGCGAAAGTGCCAAAGAGGACCGAGAGTGTCCGGACACTACGGAACTCCAATTCCTCAGGATCTCTCTTCGCCTGCGGCGGGACGTGCCGCCACCGCCTCCTTCATCCGCGTCAACGAACGCGAATCCCCCAGCACCATGAGGACCGCCCCGCGCGGCAGCGGCTGGCCCGGCGGCGGGTTGAGCTGCACCTTCGGCTTCTTCGAGCGGTCGTCCGGCGGCAGCTTCACCGCGATCACGTTCACGGCGTGGTTGCGCCGCACGTCGAGTTCGATGAGCGACTTGCCGATGAACGCTTCCGGCACCGGCAGCTCGATCACGCCGCAGTCCTCCCCGAGCGGAATCTGGTCCGCGAGGTCGGGGACGAGGAGGCGCCGCGCAAGCGTCTCGGCCATGTCCTTCTCGGGGAAGATCACCTGCGAGGCGCCCACCGCCCGGATCGCGCTCGACTCTTTGTCGCTGTCCACCTGCACGAGGATCTCGTCCATGCCGTTGCGCTTGAGCATGTGCGTGACGAGGACGGTGACGTCGAAGTGGCGCCGCAAGGCGACGATGGCGACGTCGCAGTCGAAGGCGCCGAGCTTCCCCAGCACCTCCTCGTTGGTGGCGTCCGCGGCGACCGCGCGCGTGACGTGGTTCGCGATCATGTCCACCTCCAGTTCCATCTTGTCGATGGCGAGCACGGAGGCGCCTCCCGCGTAGAGCTGGCGCGCGGTCTGGGCCCCGAAGGTGCCGAGCCCGATGACGACGAAAGAGCGCATGGCCATGGCGTGGGATGCTTTCTCAGCCGACGAGGATTTCCTCGCGCGGCAGTGTGTAGTCTAAGCGCTTGGCCTGGCCCACTAGCGATGCAGCCACGATGAGCGGGCCAAGGCGCCCCAGGAACATGCAAAGGATGATCACCAATTGGGAGCCGGGTTGCAGCGAGGCTGTGATGCCGGTCGAGAGGCCCACCGTGCCAAGCGCCGAAACCACTTCGAACAAGTGCGGTAGGAAGAGTGATCGCGAGTCCAGCCCGGAAAGATGCGGCGCCTCGATCACCTCGAGCGCGACAACGCCGGCCAGCACCGCCAGGGCATAGCCCGCGGTCACCGCGAGCGCCTTGGCAACTGTCTCGGGCGGTGCCGTGCGGTCGAATATCTCGACGTGGGGCCGGTTGCGGGCCCGCGACAGGATCATCATGTGGAGCAGCGCCAGCGTGGTCGTCTTCAGGCCACCCGCCGTCGAGCCGGGTGAGCCGCCCACGGCCATCAGCAGGATCGCCACCAGCAGCGTCGCGTTCGATAGCGCCCCGATATCCACGGTGTTGAAGCCCGCCGTGCGGCAGGTCACCGACAGGAAGAGGGGCGACAGCAGGCGTTCCACGAACGAATCCCCCATTGCTGGGTTCGCCACCTCCAAGGCGCCCATCACCAGCGCGCCGCCCACGATCAGGATAACCGTCGTTACCATCACCACCCGAGTGTGGAGAGAGATCTTGGGGCGCGGCGTCCGCCGCCAGTTGCGCGCAAGGTGCGTCAGGTCCGCGTACACCACGAAACCAAGACCACCGGCGACGATCAGCCCCATCACAACCGAGTTCACAAGGAGGTCTCCTCGGTAGCTCATCAGGTTGTCCGGAAAAAGCCCGAAGCCCGCGTTGCAGAATGCCGAAACCGAGTGGAAGATTCCCAGCTCCGCAGCAACCGGGAGGGGGTGATCGATCGCAAACCGCGCCGTCAAGAGCGTCGCCCCGAGCGCCTCGATCAGCAGCGTATAGCCGATGATCTCCCGCAGCAGCGTCGCGGGCGTCGTGTGTGCCATGACACCCGTGGTTTCCTCCAGGATCATCCGACCCCCCTGACCGATGCGCCGTCCCGAGGCTAGCACCAGCAGGTTCGAGATCGTCAGAATCCCCAGTCCGCCGGCTTGGATCAGCAACAGGACCACCCAAATCCCGAGGGTGGAGAAAGCTGTTCCCGTGTCCCGCACAGTTAGCCCGGTCACGCAGACCGCGGAGGTCGAGGTGAAGAGCGCTTCGAGAAACGTGACCGGCGCCTCGCGGTTCGCCCAGCAGGCGGGATGGTTCAGTAGCAGCGCCCCGAACAGGATCGTGGCCCCGAACGAGACCACCAGCAAACGCGGGATCGTCAGCACTGGCCTTGATGCCGGGATGCTCCCCGGTTCTGCGGCGGCGGACGAAGGGCGGTCCTTCCTTGGTTTCATGCGGTCCTTGTTTCGCAGGCAGCCTCTGCGGACAAGTCCCGATAAATCGAGGATATACGGCGTCGGCGATAGTTGCTTTGGCCTTGCCCGTTTGTGGATGACTTGCCAACCTCCACTCGTCGCGAACCGCGCTTAGGAGAATCAGCCCATGGCAAGAGTCGATTCCACCCAGGTACTCATCTGCGGCGCAGGTCCGGTGGGACTCTACACCGCGCTGCTCCTGACGGAGTTCGGCATCCGCTGCCGGACCATCGATCGCACACCGCGGACGAACATCCACAGCTACGCGCTGGCGCTCCATCCGCGCTCGATCGAACTGCTGCGCCGCGCGGGCCTCGAATCGGAACTCAACGCCCAGGGCCACCGCATCACGCGGGTCGGCATCCTCGAAGGCGCGGCGAACCGCGCCGCGGTCGACCTCGCCACCCTCGACGCGGAAACCCCCTACGCCCTGGTCCTACCGCAGTCGGCCCTCGAAGACATCCTCGAACGGCGTCTGCGCGCCCTCGGCGTGGCGGTCCAATGGTCCAAGGAGCTCACCGGGTTCCGCGAGGGCGACGCGGAGCTGTGCTGCTCCGTCGCCAACGTGGTCGATGTGCTGCAGGGCTATCCCGTGATGCGCATGGAGCGCGTCCGCGGCTCCGCCTCCGAGGTCACGTGCGAGTACCTCGTCGGCGCGGACGGCTATCACTCCGCCGTGCGGCCGCTGATCGGCGGCGAGTACGCCCGCACGGCTCCGACGGAGCACTACAGCGTCTTCGAATTCCACACCACCGCCACCGATATCGGCGGCGAGATGCGGATCTCCTTCCACCGGGGCCTTGCCTCGGCCTTCTGGCCCATGCGCGACGGCGCCTGCCGCTGGAGCTTCCAGCGCGCAACCGCCGACGAGGCGGACCGCACTTCGGTCTCCGACTTCAAGAAGCTTCTCGAGGAGCGAGCCCCTTGGTTCGCCCCGAACCCGACGGACATCCGCTGGACGTCGGCCGCGCATTTCGAGCCCGCGGTCGCCAGCACCTTCGGCCGCAAGCGCGTGTACCTCGTAGGCGATTCGGCGCACCTCACGCCGCCGATCGGTGTCCACTCGATGAACGAAGGCATCTTCGAGGCGCACGAACTCGCTCTCGCGCTCGCCGCCGCCTGCGGCGGCAACCGCTCCCGCGGGCCGCTCGAACGCTACACCGCGCAGCGCGAGGAGTTCTGGCGCCGCTACTACACCGACCGCCCGGGCGAGGCGCTTCCGGACGACGACTGGCTCGGCGCCCTCATCCCGCGCCTCCGGCGCGCGCTCCCGCTTTCCGGCGACGCGATCCATCTCGCCATCCAGCAGCTCGAGCGCGCCCATGTCTGACACGCTGTTTCTCCATCCGTCCCGGTGCGGAGCAGCCGTCGGCCAGTGCGCCGGCGGCTGCTTCGCGCCGGGGCGCTAGACGAGCTCCCCGCGCCGCCGCATCGTCTCGTAGACCGCAATCGCCGCCGCCTGCGCCACGTTGAGCGAGCGCGCGCCCGCGCCCGGCATCGGCAGGCTCCGCACACTTGCCTGATGGCGCGCCAGGACCTCCCGCGGCAACCCCGCCGTCTCGCTCCCCAGCACCAGCGCCGGCAGACCCGGCGGGGGAGCGGCGCCGAACAGCGAAGGCCCCCCTGTTTCAACCAGCACCAGCCCGCGCCCGGGCCCAAGCCATTCCTCGAACGCCTCGAACGAGCCGTGGTCCGACCAGTCGAGGCGCTCCCAGTAGTCGAGCCCGGCGCGCCGCGCGGCGCGGTCGCTCAGAAGGAACGGGACCGGCCGGACCACCGCGAGATGCCAACCCGCGACCGCGCAAAGCCGGCCCACCGCGCCGACGTTTCCCGCGATGTCGGGCCGCACCAGGCAGAGGACGGGCAGCTCCGGCGCCATCGCGTCAGAACGCGCCGCGACCCTTCACCACCGCGGGGATCGTGCGGATCAGTATCTCCAGATCCATCAGGAACGACTGGTTCTTGATGTAGTAGAAGTCGTACTCCATGTTCAGGTGGAGCGGCAGGTTCTTTCGCCCGATCACCTGCCAGAGCCCCGTGAGGCCCGGCTTCACATCCAGGCGGCGCCGCTGCCAGGCGCGGTACTGCGCGACGATGAAGGGCATCTCGGGGCGCGGCCCGACCAGCGACATCTCCCCCTTCAGGACGTTCCAAAGCTGCGGCAGCTCGTCGAGGCTTGTGTGCCGCAGCCACCGCCCGAAGCGCGTGATGCGGGGATCGTCCTCCGCCGTCGGCGCGCGCTCGTAGGCGGGGGCCGAGGTGTGCATGGTCCGGTACTTGTACAGGCGGAACACGCGGCCGCCCTGGCCGACGCGCTCCTGCGCGAAGAACACCGGCCCCGGCGAGTCGCGCCGGATCAGCAGCGCGATCCACCAGTGGAAGCACAGCAGCCACAGGGCGCAGCCCAGCGCCCCCGCCGCCACATCGAGGAGCCGCTTCAGCGCGACGCGCTGGTACGGCTGGTAGCCGTCACGCAGCGTCACCACCGGGAATTGGCCGATCTCCTCCACGTTCGCGCCGCGGGTCAGCACATCGAACAGGTCCGACACCAGGTGGATGCGCACGCCGGGCTCGGCGATCAGTTCGACCAGGCCGAGCTGCTCGTCCTGCGGCAGGTGCGGGACGGCGATGAAGACCTCCTCGATGCCGTGCCTCGCGATCACCGCCGCGAGGTCCGCGCTCGCGCCGAGCAGAGGCAGCCCCTCCAGCGCCTCGTCGGGCCGCTCTCCGTGGTGCGGCGCGAAGCCCACGATGTCGTAGCCGACGTCCGCGTGCGCATCGAGCGCGGCGCGCACCTCGCCCGCCATCGGACCCGCCCCCACGATCAACGCCCTCACCCGGCCGATGCCTCTCGCCAGCGCGTCCTCCTTCATCGTCCGGAAGACCGTCCGCGACGTGTACAGATACACGAAGCTCATCGCCCCGGCCAGCATGATCACCGAGCGCCCGAGATCGAGTTCCTTCCAGAAGTACCCCATCACCATCAGGAACAGCACGTAGTGGTAGCCCGCCTTGAGCAGGCTGCCCCAGCGCGTCAGCGACGAGACGCGCCGGCGGTGGACGTACATCCCGAAGGTGAAGCAGGTGCCGATGCCGATCAGCACCACGAGGGGAAAGACCTGCAGGTACGGGGCGAACTCGTTGATCGGCCCCATGGCGAAGGTTCCCAGCCACAGGCGCGCCTCGTAGGCCGCCCACCAGCAGATCGCGAACCCGAACACGTCGCCCGCCAGCAGGAGGAACGCCGGCCAGCGGGTCTTCCAGAAGAGCGACTCGGCGCGGGGGGCGGACTTCTCAGGGGGCGCGTGCATCAGGTGTCCAGATGCTCCCCGCGCCGGGGAAGGTCAAGGCGCAGGCGGCGGCGGCCGGAGGATCTCGGCCCCGGGCATGTCGAGCGCCGCCGCCTCGTCGCGCAGCGCCTGTGCCTCCTCGGTGCGTCCGAGGGCGAGCAGTGCGATGGCGAGTTCCGCCCGGTGCCGGGGCGAGGGGCGCCAGCCGGGGCGGGCCTCGAGGGAACGGGCGAGGCGCTCCCAAGCGGCGCGCGACCCGTCGGCGTCGCCAAGCGCGGCCCGGGTCTCGGCGAGCGCGCGCAGGTACTCGCGCGACAGGCTGTCGCGCGCGGCCTCCGTGTCGCCAGTGGTCTCCAGCATGGGCTCCAGCGGCGCCAGGAGCGTCGCGGCGGACTCCGCGGAGCCCGCCGCGAGGAGGCACCGCGCCTCGAGCGAGCGGACGCCAACGTATAGGCCGCGGCGTCCCGCGGACCAGTCGGGCGACGGGTCGCCGAGGAGCGCCAGCGCCTCCCGGGCTGCCGACAGTGCCTCGCCGCGCCGCCCCGCGATGGCGAGCGTATCGGCGGCGGTGCGCAGCGATCTCGCCTCCTGCTCCACGGCGCGAAGCGCGGTGGCCCCGGAGGCCGCGGGGTCGCGCCACAGCACCGCCGAGGCCCGGGCCTCGCGGAGCGCGCCTTCCGTGTCGCCCGAGTCCCGGAGGGCCAGCGCGAGCGTCCTCGTCGCCGATGCCTGCTCTGTGCGCACCCGGCCAACAGCCGGATTCGCTTCCCGCAGCCGGGCCAGCTCGAGTGTGGCGCTTGTGGCGCGTTCGACCGCTTCCCCCGCACGGCCCAGATCGACGAGGAAGCCGGCCTCGATCATGTCGAGCTGCGCCAGCAGCATCTCGTCGTTGAACGACGGCGTGGTGTCGAGGTGGCGCGATGCGCGCGCGCTCCGGAGCAACGCGACGGCGCGGTCGAGCGCGCCGATGGAGGACTCCGCCAGCCCCAGCCGCAAGCGCGCGATATCAAGTTCGATTCGGCGCTCATCGTCCAGCTCTCCCGCCGACGCCTCCAAGAGTGCGAAAGAGCGCCTCGCGGCGATCGTCGCGGACTCGGCCTCCGCCTCCCGTCCGAAGTCCGAAAGCAGCCGGGCGGCCTGCATCCCGGAGACTGCGCTGGTGAGCAACAGCCCGTAGTCGCCGGGCATCGACTCGAGCGCGCGCCCCGCCGCGTCCATCGCCTCGAGCGAAGCCTCGATGGCCATGTCGCGACGCCCGGTGAAGCTCGCGCGGTCCGATAGCCGCTGGAGCGCGCTGGCGAGGCCCGCGTGTGCGGCGCCGCGGGCGGGATCCAGCAGCGCCAGTGCGCGGAACGCCTCCACCGCCAGCATCTGCGTCTCGAACGTCTCCTCGCGGAGCCCCAATTGGGACTGATAGTTGGCGAGGCTGTTGAGCACTTCGGCGAGCCGCTGCAACGCGGCGCGGTCCCCCGGGACGCGTTCCACTTCCACCTGGGCCGCCTCCGCCGCTTCGCGCATCGCCGAAGCCGCCTCTTGGAAGCGATCCAACGAGGCGAGCGTACCGGCCTTCCACGAGCGTGAGTTCGCCACCTCGCCCTGCACATCCGCGTCGCCGGGGAAGCGGAGCGCCGAGGAGTCCGCGTGGGCGACCGCCCGCTCCGCGTACTCCAGCGCCTCCTCGCCGCGTCCCGCCGCGAGCAGAACGGCCGCGTGCCGCTGGTGGGCGAGCCCGTAGGCGCGCGAGACCTCCGCCACGTCGGCCATGCGCCCATGCAATTCCGTCGCGAGCGCGAGCTGGCGCTCCGCCAGTGCGAGCGCCTTGTCGTTGCGGCGGAGCGAAAGCTCGACGTTGGCGGCGTTGTTGAGCATCGAGAGGTGTTGCCGTGCCCACGAGGCGTTGTTCGGGTCCCGCTGCCGCAGCTCCTCCAGAGCCTCCAGCACTTGTGCGAAGGCCCTCGAGGCGCCTTCGGCGTCGCCGAGGCGTTCGGTTCCCACGGCGATTGTGTTGAGCGAGCTGGTCCGGGTCGCGCGCAGCGTCGGCTGGGAAGGGTCGATCGCCAGCGCGCGGTCGATCAGCTCGACCGCGCGGCGGTTGAGCGCGATCATCTCCTCGGTGCGCCCCCGCGTGCTGTGCCAGTCGCCGGCCGCGGTCAGCATACCCGCCGCCGCCGCGGCCGCGTCCGCGTCGGCGGGGCTCGCGGCGAGTGTGTCCGCCACCTCCAGGATCCTCGCGAGCGTCGGCTCCGCATCCGCCTCCGGCGCGCCGTCCGGCAGGAGGTTGATCTTTCGCCGGAGCGACTCCGCGAGGCGTTCGGCGCTCTCCTTCCCTCCCTCGGCGGCGAGGCGCTCGTCGATGGCGAGGGCGCGCTCCACCAGCGCGAGGGCGCGGACCGCGTCGCCGGCAAGGGCCTCCGCGTCCGCCACCGCCCCGAGCGCGAGGCTGACCGCCGCGGCGTTCTCCGGCGAATCCGGATCGCGGGCGAGCTCCCGCTCCGCCGCCACCAGCGCCATTTCCGCCGAGTTCCGCCCCGCATCCACGTCGCCGAGCCGCAGGTCCAGCGCCGAACGCTCCGCTTGGAGCAGCGGAGCGAGCGATTGCCGCTCCTCCGCGGGGAGCGCCGCCACGGCCCGCGCCGCCGCATCCGCCGCGGACTCCTGCAGCGGGGCGTTCCCGCGCGCTCGGGCCGCCTGCATCACCGCGATCAGCCCGCGCGCGGCGGCGGCCCGCTCCTCCACCGGGATCCCCTCGACCGGGAGCGACGCGTAGTATTCGAACGCGCGCTCGATCGCGGGATCCAGGAGCTCCAGCCTCCCCAGTGTGGCGAGGCGCCCCGTCATGTCCTCCAGCACGAAGCGCGCGAAGTCGTCGGACTTCTCCCGCGCGTCGCGCGCCAGGTCGCGCTGCGCCTCCGCCGCCCGGCGCTGCGACACCTCCGCGTCGCGCGACTGCGCCAAGCGCCGGGTGAAGAGCGCGCCGCCCGCCGCGATGACGCCCAGCAGCGCGAAGGACGCCGCCACGGCGAGGCGCCGCGTGCGGGCGCGCGAGGCCGCGGCGCGCTCCGACGCCGCGACCGCCCGCAGCAGCTCCTCGCCCTCCGGCGCGTCCAGCAGCCGCACGGCCTGCAGTCGCGCGAGCACCAGGTCGCCGTTCCGGATCGCGAGCCGCGCGTGCCCCTCGTGGACACGCACGCGCAGCGGCGGCAGCGACGGGTTCGCGGTCCAGAGGGCGGTCGCGCGGTCGAGCAGCGCCGCCGCCGCGGCGAAGCCGCCGTAGTCCGCAGCTCCCGCCGCGAGCGCCGCCTCCGCGCGGGCCGCGAGGTCGCGCGACTCGCGCCGGCGGGACTCGCCGGACAGGTGGTCCCGCAGCGCCTCCACGAATTCGGCGGCGCCGGGGCAGCGGCGCTGCGGTTCCGCCTCCAGGGCGGATAGGCACAGCGCCTCCAGGTCCGCCGGGATCTCGCGGTCCGGCGCCCGCCGCGACGGAGGCTCGATGAGGCCGGCCCGCGCCATCGCCAACGCCTGGTGCGCCGTCTGCGCGTTGTGCGGATAGGTCCCGGTCAGCAGGAAGTAAAGCGTGCCGCCGAGCAGGTAGATGTCGGTCCAGGCGCCGATGCCTTCCGCGCTCCGTTCCGTCTGCTCCGGCGCCATGAGCGCGGGGGTTCCGCAGGGATTCGTCGCGGTCGCCGCGCTCTCCAGCTCCGGCAGCCCCAGCTCGCGCATCGCGCGCAGTTCCGCCTCCCCCCCGACGAACATCGCCAGGCCCCAGTCGAACAGCAGCACCTCGCCGAACTCCCCGAGCATCACCTGCGCGGGCTTCAGGTCCCGGTGCACCACGCCCCGCGAGTGGGCGAAGGCGATCGCCTGGCCCACCGCGATCAGGACCGGCAGATGGCGCCCCAGCAGCGCCCCGGGCTCCAACTCCCCGAAGTCCCGGGCCAGCGCCCGGTCCCAAGGGGTGCCCTGGACGTACTTCATCGCAAGTAGCGGTGGACCGCCCGGCGTCTCCGCCAAGTCGTGCACCGGGACGATGTTGGGGTGTTCCAGCCGGGCGGCGAAGAGCGCCTCGCGGCGGAACTCCGACAGGGCGCGGGTCGCCTCCGGGCCCAGTTCCGAAAGCCGGTCCGAGCGGACCCGCTTCACAGCGACCACGCGACCAAGGTTCGGCTGCACCGCTTCCCACACTTCGCCCATCCCCCCCGACGCGACGCGGCGCATCAGCCGGTATCCCTCGCTCGGCGTCTCCGCCCCTTGGGACGGGGCGGACGCCGGCTCCGCGCGCCGCGTGGCGAGGGTCGCCTCCGCCTCCGGGCTACGCGTTCCCTTGAGCGTCAGCGTCGCGTTCTCGGGAAGGCCCTCGGGGGCTGTGTGGTCCATATGCTCTCCGGTACCCGCGCAGCTTTCCGCCCCTGGGGCGCGGGCGCAAACCGGAACGGCTCCGCTACCGGGCCTTCGCCGCCGCCAGCCCCGCGGCGGCGCGCAAGGCGAGCCCGTAGCCCGCCGGGCCGAGCCCGACCACGACTCCCGCCGCGACCGGGCTGATGAGGCTGCGGTGGCGGAACTCCTCGCGCGCGAAGGTATTGCTCAAGTGCACTTCGATGACCGGGTAGTCCGCGGCCGCGACCGCGTCGCGGAGCGCCACGCTGGTATGCGTGTAGCCTCCCGGGTTGAACACCGCGGCCGCCGCGTCCCCCCGGAGCGCGTGCAGATGGTCGATCAGCGCGCCCTCGTGGTTGCTTTGGAACGTCGTCACTCGGACGCCGAGCGCCGCCCCGATCTCCCGGAGCGAGGCGTCGATATCGGCGAGGGTGCGGCTCCCGTAGACCTGCGGCTCGCGGGTGCCGAGCAGGTTCAGGTTGGGTCCGTGGAGGACGGCGACGTGCGGCTGGGTGGCCATTGTGTTTGCTCGCTCAAGCGTTTTCTAGAGTGATTTATTGCGAATTGCGGCGGCTTGAATCGGACTTGCGCCGGTGCGAAGTAAAGGTTTTACCTCGGATCACAAGCGAGGTTATCGCATGTCCACAGCCACAGCAACTGCTCCCAAAGCAGGGAATGTCAACGACACCGTCAACCATGCGGGCTCGGCGCCGAAGGGGATCGATCCCCTTTACGGCGGCTCGCCGTTCTACCGCCAGGCCGCGTCGCAGCTCGACATGGTCGCGCCCTACATCGACGTCGAGCGCGACATCATCGAGCGGATGAAGATGCCCAAGCGGGCAGTCGCCGTCAGCATCCCCGTCCGCATGGACGGCGGCGAAATCCGGAACTTCCTCGGGATGCGCGTGCAGCACTCGCTCACCTCGGGCCCCGGCAAGGGCGGCCTCCGCTTCAGCCCCCACGTCGACATCGGCGAGGTCGCCGCGCTGGCGATGCTGATGACGTGGAAGTGCTCCCTCGCCGGCCTGCCCTTCGGCGGCGCCAAGGGCGGCATCAACTGCGATCCCATGGCTCTCTCGCAAGGCGAACTCGAACGCATCACCCGCCGCTTCACCTGCGAAGTCCTCCCCTTCATCGGTCCCCACGAGGACATCATGGCCCCCGACATGGGGACCAATGAGCAGACGATGGCGTGGATCTACGACACCTACTCGATGATGAAGGGCGCCACCTACCCGCAGGTCGTCACTGGCAAGTCGGTCGCCATGTGGGGCACCGCCGGGCGGCGCGAAGCGACCGGCCGCGGCGTCGTCTACACCGTCGAACTCGCCGCCGACGCCCTGGACATGACGCTCATGGGCTCGACCGCCGTCATCCAGGGCTTCGGCAACGTCGGCTCCGTGGCCGCCATCGAACTCTACAACCGCGGCGTCAAGATCACCGGCATCGCCGACGTCTCCGGCCACTACATCCGCGAGGACGGCTTCAACGTCCCGGACCTGATCGACCACATCATGCGCCACCGCAGTCTCGCCGGCGCCGGCATCGACGAGTACATGGTCAGCAAGGAGGACTTCCTCACCACTCCCTGCACCATCCTCGTCCCCGCAGCCATGGAGCGGCAGATCACCGCCGACCTCGCCGAGCGCATCCAGTGCCGCATCCTCGCCGAGGGCGCGAACGGCCCCGTCACCGAGGACGCCGACGCGATCCTCAGCGCGCGCCGCGACGAAATCCTCCTCATCCCCGACATCCTCTGCAACTCCGGCGGCGTCATCGTGTCCTACTTCGAGTGGGTCCAGGACCTCTCGATGCACTTCTGGACCGAGGACACCGTCATGAAGGAGTTGCGCAAGCGCATCGAACCCGCCTTCGAGTCCACTTGGCGCCTCTCGCAAGAGCGCAATGTGGACATGCGCACCGCCGCGCTCATCAAGGGCGTCTCGAAGGTCGCCATGGAGAACAAGGTCCGCGGCCTGTATCCCTGACCGCAGCCACTCCCGGAACCGCAAGCAGGAGGGCCGTCCGCGAGGGCGGCCCTTCTTCGTTCGAGGACATGATGCTTGGGCACGATTTTCCCGTGGCGCGTCCGCGCTTGCCCGCCGCAGGCTGTGCCGGTAAGCCGTTCGTCCGCGATCCCGCGAGCTGGAAACGCCCCGTGGCCCCCAACGATCCCCGCAGAAACGCAGACGCCACAGCGCCCACGGTGCCCCTTTCTCTCCGCGGACAAACGGCGACGTCGATGCCGCCCCCGGACGGCGACGCGCGCATGCCTTCCATCGGCGACCGGCTCGGCAGCTACGTCCTCACCGGCATCCTCGGCAGCGGTGGCATGGGGCGTGTCTACGAAGCCCATGACGAGAGCCTCGAGCGCGACGCCGCCGTGAAGGTGATTTCCTCCGCCATCGCGTCCGACCCCGCATCCCGGGAGCGCATCCGCATCGAGGCCCGCAGCGCCGCGAAGCTCCACCATCCGAACATCGTTTCGGTGTTCGCCTTCGGCGAAGAGGGCGGCGCCTCCTACATCGCCATGGAGCGCGTCAAGGGCTCGTCCCTCCAGACCATGATCGCTTCCCACGGGCCGATGGACCCGGCGAAGGCGCTCCGCGTGGTGCGCGACGTCGCGGAGGCACTCGCCTACGCCTGGGAGCACGGCATCATCCACCGCGACATCAAGCCCGCGAACATCATGATCGACGGGCGCGGCACCGCCAAGGTGCTGGATTTCGGCCTCGCGAAGGACCTGCTCTCGGCGGATCCGAAGCTCACCGCGACGAACACCGTGATGGGCACGCCGCTCTTCATGGCGCCCGAGCAGGCCTCCGGCCAGCCCGTCGACTTCCGCGCCGACATGTATTCGCTCGGCATCACGCTCTACTACGTCGTTCTCGGCGTCGTGCCCTACAACGCCACTTCCCCGCTCGCGGTGGCGCTCAAGCACGCGCAGGAAGACCTCCCCGTCCCTCCAACCCTCGAGGTGCTGCTCAAGGGCGAGCTGCTCCGCATCCTGCGCCGGATGACCGTGAAGCGCCCGGAGGGCCGCTACGCGGGCTACCAGGAATTGATCGCCGACATCGACCGTGTGCTTGGCGGCGGGAAGAGCGCCCCCGCGCCGGTGCGCGCCGCCGCTCCCGCGCGCCCTTCGAAGCGCTGGGTCTGGCCCGCGCTCGCCGGTGCGGCGGCGGTCGTCGCGGCCGTCGCGTACATCGCGACGCGGGACGACAAGCCGCTCCCTCCCCTCGAGCCGATCACCCGCCCCCGCACCGCCTCCGCCACCGGTAGCAGCGGCCTTGCGGATGGCGCTCCCGCGGCGGAAGTGATCCGCCTTCCGGAGACCACACCGACTCCGCTGCCCGCTCCCGCCGCGGCCCGTCCGCAGGAGGGCGGCCGCCCTCCGGGCCCCGGGCCCCAGCGCCGGGCGCCCAACCCGCCGCCGTTCATTTCGAACGTGCGCGAGCTGCTCGCCGGACCGCTCCGCCAGGGCGACTTCGACGGCGCCATCGCCCGGATCGACGACTTCCTGTCCCGCGCGCGACTCGATGAGAAGGCGCTGCGGTTCTATCGCGATGTCCGGTCTTGGCTGGTGGATGCGAGGGCTGCGGAGACGGTCTTCCAAGGGGCCACGCTCGCGGAGCGCCAGCAGGCCGCGATCGCATCGGCGCTCTCGCCGCAAGCCTCGCAGGACGACGTGGTCCGCGCGCTCCGCTACCTCACCGCCACCGGCTCGCCGCTGGCCCCGAAGGCCTTCCACGAACTGGAGACGCGCTTCCCCGCCGCCGCCGGCCAGCCCCGCCTGTTCTTCGAAATCCAATCGATGAACGGGCTTCACGAGGACCGGCGCGACTGACGCGACTCCGCCGCGGAAAGCCTTTGCTTCCCGCCCTCGGTCCTATGCTGTCGGGTAAAGTTTGGTGGAGGTGAGGGGAGTCGAACCCCTGACACCCAGACTGCCAGCCTGGTGCTCTACCAACTGAGCTACACCCCCACGGGTGGCCACAGGGCTACTGCCTGAAACAACCTCGTCCGTGGCGCGAAGAGGTGTTTGGTGGAGCAGACGGGAGTCGAACCCGTGACCTTTGCATTGCGAACGCAACGCTCTACCAACTGAGCTACTGCCCCACAAAGGTCCCGCGGTGCGACTACCGCGGCACAAGTGGGTAGGCAACATCCACCGCGACCGCCGGTCAAGGACTTTCCCGCACGGCTTCACAGCCGCTCCAAGCGCTCGATCCGGAGCACGGGCAGTCCCGCCGCCTCCTCCACATCGCCGGTCGCGCGCAGCGGGGTCCCCGCCCATTGCGGATCGAGGATGAACGCCGCGCCCGCCTTCGGCGCCAGCAAGTACACACGCTCGTTCCCCGCCGCGTCGCGCACCAGCAGCCCCGGCGGGATTCCGCCTTCGATGCAACGCACCGCGCATGCGCGGTGCACCTTTCCGATGCCGGGGCGCATCACGCCCAGATAGCACTTCGTGTCCACGATCTCGCCCACCAGCGTCACACCCGCGAGCACCGGGGCCGGCCCGCTCTCCGCGGCCTCCCCGTCGAGCTCGGTCACTGCGGCTCCCGGGGCGATCTCGAGCATCGCCATGCGGTTGTTCGCGATGAGCGTTCCCTCCAGCCGCACGCGCCGCCCGTAGTGCGGGAGCACTTCCGGCGGGGGAGACTGCTTGATCGGCGTCGTCAGCAGGAACACACGCTCTTCTCCGTCGCCGTCCAGCGCCCGACCGCGGAAGTGGGGCACCGGCGATTCCCCGAGGACGCCTTCATAGGCCTTCGCCACGCCGAACTCGTAACGCCCCTCGACGAACCGCTCCTGCGTCGCCGCGACCAACGCCCCGCCTCCGGCGAGCGCCAAGAACGAAACGGCAAGCGCCCCCTTCGCCACGGGGCGGAAGCGCTCCGGCACCGTGGGCAGATAGCCGACGAAGAAGCCCGGCGCCTCCGCCGCGGCTGGCGGCGGGGCCTCGGCCCCCGCGGATGCGGTTCCCTCCGGCAGCGGCGCCGGGTTCACCCAAACGCGGCCGTCCACCACCCGCACCGCGTATGTCGGCACCACCTCTTTGAACGGCGGCGTGCTCACACCGTCGGTCAGCTTGTAGTTCCATCCGTGCCACGGGCACGTCGCGCAGCCGTCCAGCAGCCGCCCCTCGCCCAGCGGGCCGCCTTGGTGGCGGCACACGTTCGACAGCGCGAACAGGCGCGCGCCGTCGCGGAAGAGCGCGATCCGCTCGCCCGCGACCACGACCACCTTTCCGCAGCCGTCCGCGACCTCGCCCGCTGCGCAGGCGTCGTGGAACCCGTCGCGCGCCGCGCCCGCACGCGCCGCGTCGAACGCGCGCTCCTTGCGCCAAGCCGCGAGGTGCAGCACCGCCAGCGCCGCGAATCCAGCGGCGACGAGCGCCGGATAGAGCGGCGTCCGCTCGTCTTGCAGCACGCCGAGCGCGACGTGCGCCACCACGAGCCCGTAGGCGAGGTACACCAGCTGGTGCAGCCGCTTCCACAGCGACGGGCCGAGGTTCTTCAGCCAGAAGTCGT
Organism: Candidatus Sumerlaeia bacterium; assembly: GCA_033764015.1. Taxonomy (GTDB): domain Bacteria; phylum Sumerlaeota; class Sumerlaeia; order SLMS01; family JANRJK01; genus JANRJK01. The sequence goes on from JANRJK010000013.1 coordinate 378,578, forward strand.
GGCTCGTCGCCGTCATCAGGAAGAGGATCGCGAGGGCCACCGCCCCGAACGCCTCGAACGGGAAGTGGCCGAAGCCCGCGCCCAAGCCATAGTCGCCAGAGTACGCCGTGAAGATGCTCGTGATCGGGTTCTGCGAACCGAAGCCGTGGTAGATCATCGTCGCCAGTCCCGCGTGGATGAAGGCGAAGAAGAACACCGCGACACCGAGATGCCGCCGGTTGAAGAGCAGCGGAAGGAACCGGTCGTCCAGCCGCGCGAGCGGCCCGATCGCGAGTGCGAGGTGCAGGAGCGCGAACGCCGTCAGCGCCGCGCCGCGGATGATGATCGCCTCGGTCGTCGCGAAGGGGTTGGTCGCGGCGGTGCCGACGGCGAAGGCGGCGAAGCAGCCGATGGCGACCGCCGCCACGCCCGCGTCGTAGCGGCGCTTGAAGGGGTTCCAGCCGATTCCCGTGTAGTGGACCGCCATGGTTAGCGCCCTCCCTTCGGCGAGTTGCGGAGCGATTCGTTCAGCGCCGTGCGGTCGGCGTACGACAGGATCACCAGGTGCTGCGGATCGGCCAGCGCCAGCTCCATCGGGACCGCGAAGGTCGCCGCGCCCGGCGCCGGCACGGCTCCGAGGAGCATCGCCGGGCGTCCGGGCTCCATCCAGTACAGCAGCGTGTCGCGGATCGGCAGCTCCTCGCGCACGTCGAGCGCGAGCCTTGCCCCCCCTGCCAGCGCCTCGTAACGCGCCGAAATGTCGTAACCGGGGAACGGGTTTTCGAGTGTGCGCCCCTCCGCGAGCAGCGCAGCGGGGAGCGGCTCGTAGCTGGTCGCGGACGGCACCCGGGCGATCAGCGCCCCGGCCAGTACCAGCGGGACAGCCACCAGCAGCGCCTGCCAGGCGAGGCCGTGTCTTGCCCGGAGCGCGCGCGGGCTCCCGCCCTGTGCGGGATCGAGCTGCGGGAGCGGCGACCCGCCCGACGCCATCCAGCGAAGCAGCAGCAAGGGCCACAGCGCCACCATCCCCGGCGTCGCAAGGACGCGGAAGAAGAAGGCCGCGCCCCGCGCCTGTTCGTCGAAACGCGTCAAACCGCGGGCATGCAGCGCCACGGACGCCAACAGGCCGACCGCGAGGTAGCCCGTCAGTGCGAGGAATAGGATATCGACAATCGCGTTCACTTGGTTGCTCCAGCGGGAAGGGGGCGTCGCCCCCTAGCCCAGGTCGGGGTAGGGTCTGCGATGAACTTCCACGGCAAGCTGCCTGCCAGCCGGTCTGCGAGTCGGTGACGTTTTTCCGTTGGGCGCTTGACCCGCTTGCCGCCCCACGTGGGCGGCGCCAGCGGAGGCTCAGGTCGGCGCCGCGGTGTCGCGCACGTTGAGCACGCGGTCCAGGCTGGAGACGCGCAGCACTTCGCGGATGGGCCCCGGCGCGCAGGACACCGTCAGGGTCGCGCCGACGTTCCGCGCGGCGTGCGCGATCACGATCAGGCTCCCGAAAAAGGTGCTCTCCGCGTAGCGCACGGTGCTCAGGTCGATCACCACCTCGCGCACGCCTCCGCGGATCAGCTCCAACGCCTCCGCCTGGATGCGTGTCGCATCATCCGCCCCGAGGTGGGGCAGGTCGACGGCGAGCCTATAGGGAGGGGGGATATCCACGGTGCCTTCCGCAGGGGTGAATCCCGGCAAACCTGCGGGTTGTGCCCGATGCACGCAAGCCTTGTATGCGCTAGCGCCGTGTCAGGTCCAAAGCGTGGATCGGATGCCCCTTCTCCATCGCCTTGCGCTGGAAGTTCGTGACGATGTCGTCCGGGTCCGGCGCGACGTCGAGGCGCGCGTCGCGGTCGCGGCGGAGGAAATCCACGCCGCGCAGCAACTCGTCGATCACCTCGTAGTAGGCCGTCACGTCCGTCTTGATGTAGAGGCGTCCGCCCGGCTTGAGCGTCCGTTCCAGCGGCGGCAGGATCCGCGGCGAGAAGACGCGCCGCTTGTGGTGCCGCGACTTCGGCCAAGGGTCAGGGAAGTAGATCCGGTACACATCCACGGAAGCGTCCGGCACGAACTCCTCGAGCACATAGAGCGCGTCGCAGAGGACGAGGCGCACATTGAGCACGGAGCGCTTGCGGAGCTTCTCCTTCAGGCGGCCCATCTGCGCGCCGGCGTTCTCGATTCCGAGGAAGTTCCGCTCCGGGTGCTTCGGCGCGTGCGTGGCCAGGAAGATCCCGCTGCCGAAGCCCACCTCGATCTCGAGCGGTCCGGGGCGGCCGAAGAAGCGCTCGAAGTCGATCGGCTTCGGCGTCTCGCCCAGCGCCGCTTCCGTGTCCCAGCCCCCCGCCACCATCGGGCGCATGGGGGGCATGCACTCGGCGGGATCGAACGCCGGCCCGCTGCCGCTCACGTCGCCTCCGGCGCGCGGACCAAGTCCGACACGTCGCTGTTGCCGAGTTCCATCCGGTGGTCCGACTGCAGGATCACCCACGCGCAAAGCGCGAGCAGGCGGCGCAGGCCCGGCGTCTGCTCCGGGCTGCCGAAGCTGTCGACCGTCAGCGACAGCGAAGCCTCCTTCTGCGCGACACGGAAGTAGAACGTGCGCCGGATGCCGCGCTCCACCGTCAGCGCGCGGACCATCACCTCGCGCCGGTCCTCCTTCAGGTACGCTTCCGTGACCTTCAGGATGTCGCCGCCCTCGCGGAAGTCCATCGGCTTGAAGCCGAGCCAGACCTCCTCCGCCGTGAGCGGTCCGTTCAACGCCGCGTGCGCCATCGCTCCGTTCCCCGTTTTCTTGACTGTGTCAAACAACTAGCAGGTTCTTCGGCGTCTTGCTCAGGACCGCGACGCCCTTCGCCGTGACCACCGCCAGGTCCTCGATCCGCACACCCCCGACGCCCGGGATGTAGATGCCCGGCTCGATCGTGATCACCATGCCCGGCTCGAGGATGTCCGCGGACGTCGTCGCGAGGCGCGGCTGCTCGTGGATCTCGATGCCCACGCCATGGCCGAGGCTATGCCCGAAATACTCGCCGAAGCCCGCCTTCTCGATGGCGTTCCGCGCGAGCGCGTCGGCCTCCTTGCCGGTCATTCCCGGCCGGATGCCGGCGATCGCGGCCTCGTTCGCCTCCAGGCAGACGCCGTAGATCTCCGTGAACTTCTTCGACGCCTTGCCGATGGCGAAGGTGCGCGTAAGGTCCGAGCAGTAGCCCTCCACCACGCCACCCAGATCCACCGTCACCGGATCGCCGGACTTGAGCTTCCGCTTTCCGGGGGTATGGTGGGGGCTCGAGCTGTTCGGCCCCGAGGCGACGATGTTCTCGAAGGACTCGCCAGTCCCGCCGAGGTCCTCCGACGCGCGGCGGATCGCCTTAGACAATTCCGACTCGGGCATTCCGGCGCGCGCGGTCTCGACCGCCAGGTGCATCATCGCATCGGCCAGCTTCGCCGCCTTGCGCACGGACTTCAGCTCCGACTCCGACTTCACGGCGCGCAGCTTGAGGATCGCGCTTTCGGCGGGCGTCCACTTCGCGCCCCGCGCGTACTTCTTCAGGCGGTCGAGCTCGGCCACCGTGATCGACGATTCGTGGCCGACGCGCTTCCCCTTCAGCGGCGCGAAGAAGTCGCGGTAGTACTCGAGCGCCTTCTCGCGCGGCTGGCAGCGCACTTCGACGCCCTCCGGCGCCTCGCGCGACGCCGCCTCCGCGTACCGCGAATCGGTGAAGAGCACCGCGCGCTTCCCGTCCACCGCGAGGATCGAGAAGCTGCCCGCGAATCCGGACAGGTAGCGCGTGTTCACGCGGTTCATCACCACGGCGGCGTCGATCTTCAGATCGGCGAAGCGGCTGCGGAACTTCTTCAGGCGGTCTGCGAACTCGTTGGCGGCCATGCGCTGCTCCTCGGTGTGTTCGAGGGGTAGGTGAACGCGCGGGCGGAGCAAAGGCAAGCGCCGCGCGGGGTCAAGGAACCGTCGGCTGGTCCTCGCGCAGGAGCACGTAGCTGCGGTTCGCCGCCACGCGGTCGAAGCGGCGCCGCCCGTAGAACCGCTCGACCGCCGCGAGCTCGTCGTACTCGAGCAGCACGAAGTCGCGGTCGCCGTCCTCGAAGAACGGGTCCAGCTCGTCGAGGCGCGCCTCCGGCACCTGCCGCGCGCCGGGTTCGTCCGCCGCGGCGTTGGATCGCCCGTCCATCAGGACGACGAGCGAATCCCCCGGGGTGCGTTCGCGGCGGTACTGCGCGACCAGGGAACGGAAGTCGAACGCCTCGCGGTACTCGCCGTAAACCACCGTGCCCGCCGCGGCGACCGCCAGCGCCGCCACCGCGAGTGCCACGGTGCGCGCGCGTCGCCGGATCCGGCGGTCGCGGAACCTCGAACCGCTCTCGGCGAGCGCGCGCGCCGCGTCGATCACATCGGCCCACAGCCAGCGCGCCGCCAGCCCCGCCGTCACCGTCGCCACCACTGCGTAGGTCGGATTGCCGCCCCGGGCGAGCAGTGTTCCGAGCGGCAGCGCGTACCAGAGCACGGCGGGGGAGCGCAGGTTGATGGCGCCGCGCCCAGCCATCATGTACCAGAGCGGCACCCAGAAGAGCGCGTAGTAGTAGCGGCCGAACGGCGTCGCCCAGGCCAGCCACGCAAGCCAGACGGCGAACAGCTTCCAATGCGCCTCGCGGCGCCCCGCGAGCAGCGCCGTCGCCGCCAGGAGTGCCACGCCTGAAACCTGCATGGCCAAGGCCGCCGCGGCGGCCACCCCAGGGGAGTCGAGCCAGACGCTCAGCTCGACCATGTATGCGAGCGGCGACTGGTTGTCGCTCATCGAGAGGGGACGCCCGGAGGCGAAGGTCTCCAGCGGGTGCTGCAGCGCCACCATCCGGCCCCATGCCAGATGATGGTAGAGGGTGGAGGCCCAGCCATCGGTCAACGCGCCCAGCAGGAACGTCGAGGCGAGCGCCAGCGAAACCGCCGTCGCCGCGAACCACCACCGCCCCCGCAACACCCCGAGGCCTACCAACGCGAGCGGCAATGTCTTCACCAGGATCGCACCGGCGAGCAGCCCGCCCGCGGTGAACTGGATCCCCCGGGCCAGCAGCGCGAACGACAGCATCGAAAGGAACACGGTGAACGCCACCAGCTGGTTGTTCTGCACCGTGAAGTAGGCCGGCACCGCCAAGCAGACCGAGAGCCACCAGAGCCGGTGCGCGCAGAGCGCGCGATCCTCCGTGGCCGGCAGCAGGCAGCGGGCCCCGATCAGGAAGATGCCGGCGACCGCGCACAGGTTCAGCGCGAGGAAGAGCGCGAAGCCGAAGGGCTCCGACTCGACGAACGGCGTCAGTAGCGCCTTAGCCCCCGGCAGGTAGCCGAACAGGTCCTTGTCCGGACCCGTCGCCACCGCGAGCGGATCATGCACGAAGTCCCGGTAGTGCGACCATTCGGGCCGGCCGCGCGCGTGCTTCGACACGGCCTCCGCGGAAGCGCCTGCCATCGCGATCCAAAGCGGCGCCGTGGACCGCGCGACCGTCCCGCGGGAAAGGGCCCGCAGCGGGGAGGGGGGAGCTTCGCGACAACCCCTCGACAGCAGTTCCCGCTCCGCGCGCACCGCCCCCGCCAAACGGCCCGCCGCGCGGGAAACCCAGCGCAGCGGATCGGCTGGCGGATCGCCCGCCGCGTGTGGCTCGTCCGGATGCACCAGATGGGCCGCGCCGAAGTCCGCAAGCCCGGTCGGCGCCGCAGCCGTTGGTGCCCGCAGCAGCATCGCACCACCGCGCACCCCCGCGGGGATCTCTGCCAAATGCCAGATCGCCGGCCTCAGCACGTCCGCCGCTTCTAGTCCAGCGGAGCGCCCCGCCTCCGCGAAACGCGGCGCGACGGCGGTGTGGCTGGACCAGTCCTCGGGCGGTAGGAGGAGGATGAAATCCGCCTGTTCCGCCGCTTGCACAAGATGGCGCCGGTCCGCCCGCGATGCGCGGAAGACCGTCAGGACGACGACGGCGGCGCGCTCCGTCGCTGACGGATCGGCGTCACTGGCGGGCAAGCCCGCCGCGGCGGCACGCCAAACCTCCGCGTCTCGTCCCTGGAATACAATGGTCCGTCCCTCGACGATCCTCGAAAGAGCGGCGACCAGCTCGACGCGCCATGCACCTTGCGAGGGGCCGCTATCCACCTACTACCGCCGATCCGGGACTCCCCGGTTGCTGGGCCTGAATCCGAAGATCGAATGAGAAAGGGTGCCGCGCAACCGTCCGGGCAAGCGGTGATGGACCCCTCACCGCTCCACAGCGAAGAATTCCCAGACCTTGGCTGTCGCATCCAGTGTCCCCGAATCAGGGCCGACAACCGCCTCGGGCAGAGGAGAAGCGTCGCCGGGCCAGTTGTGGCCGTGGCCCTTCACGACGATGAAGAGCACCTCCTCCCGCGAGCCTTCCTTGCCCCATCGCCGGGTGAGGAATTCGCGCGAATCCTCGACGACCGCCGGCTCACCCTTGTTCCCGTTCAGGCGCGCCCAGCGCTCCGGACTTGTGATCGCCGGGGGCATCTCCGTCTTCCGGAGGCCGATGCCCACGCGCCCACCCTCCAACGGCACCAGCGGGTCCTCGCTCCCCGTGATCTGCAGCAGCGGCACCGGCGACTCGCGCGGCGGGTCGTCGACTCGGAAATGCCCCGCCACCACACCGACCGCCGCGAAGCGTTCCGGGTGCTCCGCCGCCACGCGGTACGCCATTCCGGAGCCGTTCGAGTGCCCCGCGACGAAGACGCGCGCCGAATCCACCGGCGTGCGCTTGGCCACTTCGTCCAGCAGCGCGACCAGGAAGCCCGAATCGTCGATTCCCTTGCCGGCGGCGGATTGGCTGCCGGTGGAGAGGCTCGCCTTCCCGCCGTCGTTCCAAGTCTGCGGATTCCCTGTCAGGCTCCGGGGCTTCTCCTCATCGCGCGGCGTGCCATTGGGCAGCACCAGCACCGCCCCCTCGCGCCGCGCGAGCGCGACCCAGGACGAGCGGCGGTCGAGGTGCTCGGCCGAGCCACCTCCGCCGTGCAGCATCAGCACGAGCGGCCATCCCGCCTTCGGGGGCGCGCCTTCGGGCACGCGGACGATCGCGTTCCGCGTCCGCCCGGCGTGCTCCAAGGTGATCTTGTTGCGGCCCGGCTTCAACGGTTCCGCCACGGCGATGGAACTCCAGAGCAGGATGAGGAGGAGAAGGGGACCGGATTGGAGATAAAATCGCATCGGCGCGGCCTCGCGGGTAGGATGAGTATAGCGGAGGCCGTCGCCATGCCAATGCGCTGGAAGCAGTGCGCCGCCCGGGGCACGGGGCTCCGGGCGGCGCTTCCAAGTCGAACGGCCTGAGCGCTCAGCGCGCGCCGGTGGCCTTCTTCAGCTTCTCCGCCACGGCGTCCCAGTGCACCACCTGCATGAACGCCTTCGTGTACTCCGGCCGGCGGTTCTGGTACTTCAGGTAGTACGCGTGTTCCCAAACGTCCACCATCAGGATCGGCACCACGCCCCACTGCGAAAGGTTCTGGTGCTGCTCGCTCTGGAGGATCACGAGGTCGTCCACCTGCGGACGGTAGGCGAGGACGCCCCAGCCGCTGGCCTGCACGGTGTTCGAGGCGGCAAGGAACTGCGCCTGGAACTTGTCGTAGTCGCCGAAGGAGCGCGCGATCGCGTCGGCGAGATCGCCGTTCGGCTTGCCGCCGCCCTTGCCGCCCTTCTCCGCGGGCGCGTGCATCGTCTCCCAGAAGAGGACGTGGTTGAAGTGGCCGGAGCCATGGAACGCGCACTCGCGGCTGAGATGCTTCACCGCGGCGAAGTCGCCCTTCTCGCGGGCCTCCGCCAGCTTCGCCTCCGCGGCGTTCAGGCCGTCCACGTAGCTCTTGTGGTGCAGGTCGTGGTGGAGGCGCATGGTCTGCTCGTCGATGTACGGTTCGAGCGCGTTGTAGTCGTAGGGCAGGGGGGGAAGTGTGTGGGCCATGATGGCACAACTCCTTGGCGTGGGAATGGGGGATTGGTGTCCTTCGGCCCGTGATGGTTCAAGATCGGTGCCACGGAAGCAAGCGCGCCCGCCCCGTGGAGGGCGGGCGCGCAGGTTGATTGGTCGTATTGTCCGAGTGCCGCCGGCCTACTCGTAGTGCACCCAGGACGCCGCGCCCTCCGCGACGAAGGCGCCGGAGGTCGGCTCCAGCGAGGGTCCCATGAACACCGTGAAGCCGCTCACCGTCGCGCCATGGCCCGAGACGATCGCGCCGTTGTGCGTGCTGATGAAGGCCCCCGTCGGCGCCGAGACGATGCCGCCGCCCATGCTCCCGACCGAGTCCTCGAAGAGTTGGAACAAGTCGGTTGTCAGCGGCACCGCGAGCGCCGCGCCCGCGGCGAGCGCGCAGGCCACGACCGCGATACGCTTGCGGGTGCGGTTGGTGGGTCGGGAGTTCATCGGGCGTCTTCCTTTCGAGTCGGGTCGCTGCTAACCGAAGTACTTAGCGTTGCCTTGGATCCGTTCGTTCTTCGGGGCCATCGCGGCGGCAGCGCGCCAGTGCGCGCGCGCCTTCTCCTGCTGGCCCAGCTTATGGTACGCGATGGAGGCCACATCGTGCGGCTCCCACGTGTAGATCGACGTGCGGGAGGTGTACTCGGCGAGCTGCTCGCCGGGGATGATGGCGGCGGCGGCTTCTGCCCAGACGGCGGCCTGCTGCCACTTCTCGCGCGTGTAGAAGTGCATCGCGAGCGCGTGGTACGGCTCGCGGCGCAGCGGCGCCTCGAGCACCGCGGCCATCAGCTGCGAAAGCGCCTCCTGCTCCTTCCCGAGCCGGACTAGGCATTCGGCCATCTTAAGCCGCGCGTCGGCCCGCTCCGGCGCCCAGCGGCTCCGGTCGAGGCACTCCTGGAAGGCGGCGACCGCCTCGTCGTTCCGGCCGTGGTAGTACAGCTCGCGGGCGAGGTAGAAGCGGAAGCGGGACGACATCGGGTTCTCCGCCACTTCCTCGCGGAGCAGTTGCAGGTCCCGTTCCTTCCGCATCTGCGTCGAGCCCGGCTTGGGCCAGTGTTCGAGGACGATGTCGTCGAAGTGCTCCCAGGTGTCCTTGTTGATGACGCCGTGGAGTGCCTCGTGCGCCCGTCCGGTCCACTTGTAGAGGCGCGGGTCGAAGATCACTTGGCGAGCGAATGTCACCGTCGGGACGCCGTGCTCGTCGTGGTCCCAATGGTAGTTGAAGCTCATCAGGCGGCGGCCCCGGGCGTAGGCGTCCTCGATGCGGGCGCGGAGCCGCTCGCCGCCGGCGCCGAGCACCTCGTCCGCGTCGATGTTCACGACCACCTGCGCGTGCGGCGAAGCGCTCTCCGCCGCCATGTTACGGGCCTTGGCGAAGCTCTTGGGCCACTCCGCGCGCTGCACGCGGGCGCCGTAGCGCTCCGCGACCGCGATCGTGCCGTCCGTCGAGCCGGTGTCCGTGATGACCAACTCGTCCCAGAACTTCTTGGGACCCTGCACGCTATCGAGGCAGCGTGCGAGCACCGTCTCCTCGTTCTTCACCACCATGACCATGCTGATGAACATGTCGGTTCCGTGTCCTGCGGTTGTGGGGTTGGGTCCGGGGCGGCCGTCGTCGGGCCGCCCCGGGGGATCGTCTGAGCGTCTTACTCCTGCGCGATGTACGCGAAGCGCAACCCGTAGAAGTACAGGTCCGCGGCGTTCGGATCGGAGGCCGCGCTGCCGTTGCGCCACACCACGAGGTGGATCACGTCGCCGGGAGCCCATGCGGTGGGCGAGTTGGCGTAGCTGTCGCCGGGCTCGGGGAACGTGATCGACTCGATGCGGGACTGCGCCGGGTTGTTCGACTCCATCTCGTTCGCGCCGGCGCCCGCACCGTCGCGGAAGTTGTAGCGGAACGGATTGTCGGTGGTCGACGTGCTGAACTCCAGGATGTGGCGGAAGTTGATGTTCACATCCACCTTGCGGTTCGCGAGCCCCTCGTTGGTGGACCAGAACATTGTCATGCGCGGGATCGGCTGCCCCGGCAGGTAGTCCGACGGCACCATGAACGTGATGTGCATGCCGTCGATGTTGCTGTTGCGGAGCGAGTAGGTGTGGGGCCGCTCGCGCTGGCCGGGGACGCCGAACTGGCCGGAGCCGAAGTTGAAGCCCGAATCGGGAGTGGTGCCCGAGATGTTGAGCGGCATGAACTCGATCGGCGCCAGGAAGTGCTGCCGGTACTTGCCGGTGAAGTCCACCGGCGGATCCAGATACCAGTTGGTGAACGTTGTCGAGCCGGCGTCCGCGGCGCGGTCCATCGTGACGACGAGCGACGTGCCCGTCTGCGAAGTAACCGTCCCTTCCATGAACGTGTCCGCGTCGTTGCGCGCCGTGATGCGCGATCCCACGCGATAGGTCAGGCTGGCGGGAATCGTGAACGTGACCGCGCCCGAGGCGGCGACAGCCACCGCCGGGGACGTCGTGCCGGGCACGTAGACCGTACCGGAAGGACCGGTGGGGCCGGTGGGGCCGACACCGCCCGGGGTGCCCTGCGGGCCGGTGGGGCCGGTCGGGCCGGTGGGGCCCTGCGCACCATCTGCACCATCAGCACCGTCGGCGCCCGGAGGACCTGCCGGACCGGTGGGGCCTTGCGCACCATCGGCGCCGTCGGCGCCCGGAGGGCCTGCCGGGCCGGTGGGGCCCTGCGCACCATCAGCACCGTCGGCGCCCGGAGGGCCTGCCGGACCGGTGGGGCCTTGCGCACCATCGGCACCGTCGGCGCCCGGAGGGCCTGCCGGGCCGGTGGGGCCCTGCGCACCATCTGCACCATCAGCACCGTCGGCGCCCGGAGGGCCTGCCGGGCCGGTCGGGCCCTGCGCACCATCTGCACCATCAGCACCGTCGGCGCCCGGAGGGCCTGCCGGGCCAGCGGGACCGGTGTCGCCCGTCAAACCGATCGGACCCTGCGGGCCCGTGTCGCCTTGAGTGCCCTGTGGACCCTGCAGGCCGATCGGTCCCTGCGGACCGGTCGGGCCCGTCGGACCCTGCAATCCCGTCGGATCGCCCACCCACTGGCCGAGCGAGTTGATGACCAGCATCCCGTTGATGCTGACCGAGATCGGGTCGATGTCGAAGGGCACGTCGCCGGCGATCTGCGCGAAGGGCTGCGCGACCACCCTGCGGCGCGGCGCGAAAACTTCCGACGTCTCGAGCACCGTGTTGCGGTTGAAGTCCACCGTGAGTTGTAGGAACAGGTTCGCCGTGCCGTAGATCGAAGGCGGCGGCGACAGTTCGGCGGTGTAGAGGCTGTTCTGCACGGTGACGCCGTTGATCGTCTCGGCGTAGAGCAGGTTGCCGCCGATCGAGGCGTCGTAGAACTCGAAGCGCATCGCGTAGGAGCCGTTGGAGACCGGCGTGCCGCCGGGACCGCGCAGGCTGCCCTGCGTCGAGAAGATCACCTGCGCGTCGGCGCTTCCCGCGAATCCAAGCATCGCGGCCACCGCACCGGCGACCAGCGCCCGCCGCAGTGTCTTCCTCATTCGTTGAGTCATCATGGGTCTTTCCTCGGCCCCCCTCGCGTGGCGTGGGGAATTCGGGTCTCGAAACCGGGTCGGAATCCGGGCGGGTGGAAGCCAAAGACGACCGGCCCGCACCGATTTCTTGCGGTCTAGCGCTTTAGTGCATGGCTCCCCGCGACGCCAATCGTCAACGCCGATTCGCCGCGCGCCGATGGAAAGAACAGCGGTGCTGTCGGGGTTGTTGCCGAGACGGTGCTAGGACCCGGAGCGAAGACCTTCCCGTGCGACGCGCACGCTGACGATCTTCCAGCCGCGGTGCGTTTTCTTGAGGACGTAGGTTTCCTGCCGCTTGCGCGACTGGCCGTCCACCAAGTCCTCGCGCGCGATTTGGACCTTGGCCAAGTTGGCGCTCTCGTCCGCCAAGACAACCTCCCGCACGTGGTGCGAGTGCCGGTGCCCCGCTTCGCCCTGGTAGGCGGCGAAGCGCCGGTCCACATACTCCGTCTTCACCAGCCCGCCCTGCATTTCGTCGGAGAGGCACTCGTACTCGGTGGCGAAGTCCTGATCGTTCCAGCTTTCGACGAAGGCGCGCACCACCTGCTCCGGCGAGGCGTGGCGCAGATCGCTGGTGCTGTCGGCGCTCTCGTAGGCCGGGTCCTGCGGCTTGCCGACCGCGAGCAGCTCCGAGCCGCTGCCATAGTCGTGCGACCGGAACACGTACTCCACCTTGCCGAGTAGATCGAAGGGATCGAAGGGCTTCTGGACGAACTCGGCGACGCCGAGGCCGCGCGCCCAGAACTCGGGCGGGCGCGAGTTGTCGGCCCCGACCGCGCTGACGACGATGACGGGGATCGTGCTGGCGGTCGGGCTCGCCTTGAGGCGCTTCAGCACTTCGAGGCCGCTCATGCGCGGCATCATCAGGTCCAGCGTGATGAGGTCCCAGCGCCCCTGCTCCGCGAGCGCGAGGCCCGCCTCGCCGCCGAGCGCGGGCACCACGGAATACCCCTTCGTCTTGAGGCAGGCGCGGAGGACGTCGAGCACTTCCTGTTCGTCGTCGATGCAGAGGATGCGTCGGTTCATTGCTTCGTTGGGCTCCGTGCGCCGGCCATCCGCGGGGCGGTGGCGTGATCGCGTCCGTCAGGGGCGTCTGACTTCGTGGAACATGGTCCCGCCGGGCGAAGTCGTCAAGCCCGCAACCGGCGTGCGGCATAAGCCATCATGCTTGACGGTGTGGCCCCGGGACGGCATTCCCTGCCGTCCAGCGCTCCGAAAGGTCCCGAAACCGATGCCAAGCCCGCGCCCGTTGTCCGCCGCCTTCCTCGCTGTCGCGTTTCTGCTGCTCGCCGCGGCGGCTTCGGCGGGGCGCCTGCGCGATGTGCGCGCCGCGCAGCACCCGGGGTTCACCCGCCTCGTCTTCGAACTCGACGCGCCGGCGATGTACCGCATCACGGACCGCTCCCGCTCCGCGCGGGAGGTCCGCGTCGATCTCCTCGGCGGGGTCGACGGCGAGACGCTTCCCCTGCGCTTCGGCGACGGTTCCCACATCCTCTCCATGGCGCGCGGGGCGGAAGGCGAATTCCGCTTCGCCGTCGGCGGACCGGTCGAGGTCGCAGACGCGCTCTTGGACAATCCGCCGCGGATCGTCTTCGACTTCTTCCCCGCGGGCACCCGCCCCGCGGGACTCGTCACCGCGACCGAAAGCGTCCCCGTGCCACCGCTCGCGGCCGCGGCGGATTCGGCTGATCCAACACCGGCCCCGCCAACGTCTGTCCGCGCCTCAAGGGAGCGTCCTTCCGGCCCGAAGCGCCGCCTCATCGTTGTGATCGACCCGGGCCACGGCGGCCACCACAAGGGCGGCGGCGGGCGCATCGGCAGCCGGCAGCTCTGGGAAAAGGAAATCGTCCTCCCCATCGCCTTCATGATCGAGGACATCCTCAAGAAGGACGGTCGGTACGACGTGCGCCTAACGCGCAGGGACGACCGCTACATCGGCCTCTTCGAGCGGACGCAGATCGCGGAGGGATTCCAGGGCGACCTCTTCGTCTCGCTGCACTGCAACGCGATCGAAGGCAACGCGAGCCGCCGGGCCAAGGCCCGCGGGATCGAGTTCTGGATCTGGAGCCCGCAGAGCAGCGGCACCGCAGCGTCGAAGGCGCTGGAGAAGCTGGAGAACACCGAGCCGGAGGGCACTCTTTCGCCCGCGCGCTCCATCCTCAACCAGATGATGACGGACGCCCTGGTCAGCCAGTCGCTCGAATCGAAGAACCTCGCGCAGGCGATGGAGCGCGCCTTCCTGCGCGACGCCGACATCAAGCGCCACTACCGGGGCATCGACAGCGCGCGCTTCAAGGTGCTCGAGAACTACTCCATGCCATCCGTCCTCATCGAGTACGGCTTCATGACGCACCCGGACGAAGTGAAGCAGCTCGCCGACTCCGCCTACCAGCGGCGCATGGCCCGCCACACGGTCGACGCCATCATCGCGTACCTGCAGGACCGCGAGCGACGCGAACTGGCGCAGACCGCCGACAGCGGGCGATAACCGTTTTCGCTTGATCGGCGCCCGCCACCGCATCGATGGTCGTATAGGAATTGCCAAGCATCGAATCCCAAGGCTCCCATGTGAAGCTCCATCGACTGCGCGAAACCGGACTCAATGGCTTTTCCTACACTCTGGGATTGAAGCGCAATCTCGGGGAGCCTTGGCAGATTCTAATCGAGCCTACGAACATTTGTAACTTCAAGTGCGTCTATTGCCCCCAAAGTGTTCCCGAAGAGCACTTCCAGAATGGGAAGGGATTTCTCTCGCGGGAGGACTTCGCCCGGATCCTCGCTAAGATTTCGAAGCCATGGAAGAACAAGATTGTCAACCTTATCCGCGACGGCGAGCCAACCCTGCACCCTGATATCGTGGAGTTCGTGCGCATCGTCTCCTCGCACGGTCACCGCCCGCAGTTTTCCACGAACATGTCCCGCATGACCTCCGAACTCGCCGCGGAGCTGATCGATGCAGGAATCTATTTGGTTAAGAGCGATTTCTCGCACGATAAGGAAGTGTACGAGCGACTGCGGGTCAAAGCGGTTTGGGAGAGAACCCGGGCTGGAATCCTTGCATTCCTTGAGGAGAACGCAAAGCGCGGTTATCCGGTGAAATTCCATCTGGTCGAGATGGGCACCTTTGGCCGCCCCGAGGAGGAGTATCCGATCCACCTCGCCAAGCTGCGCGACCTCCTAGGATCCCACGCCGACCATGTGGAGTCCTATCCCACGCACTTCCACAACGCGTTGGGGGAGGCAAAGGAGGACCTCTCCCAAGCCGAACTATTCAAGAAGTCGTCCTATAACCTCTGCCACCATCCATGGCTCGATTTGGTGATCAACTTCAAGGGCGAGGCCGTCGGCTGCTGCCGCGACCTTCGTAGCGAGTACGTGCTCGGAAACATCCTCGAGTGCGAGGATGTGGAGCGCGACATCTGGAACGGTCCGCGCATGAAAGAGCTGCGCGACGCGTTGCTGAAGAAACACCCGGAGCAGGTGGAAATCTGCAACAAGTGCGATATCCCCTACGGCTCGTCCTACGCTGGCAGCGGGAAGATGCAGAAGATCGTCAAGTTCCTGTTCGGCTGATCGCGGGGGCGCGGCGCGATGGCCGCTCCCCCGCGATTCGAGCTACTTGCGGAACCAGGCGGGCTCGGCGGCCTGCTTGGTGCCGCCGGACACCGCTGTCATGACGAAGCCGCCCGGCGCGAGGAACTCGTAGGGGAACCCCAGCGTCGGCTTCGAGACCTCGTCGAGCTTCGCCGCCAGCTCCGCCGGGATGTCGAAGTCGAGCGCGGCGAGGTTGTCGTCGAGCTGCGCAAGGCTGGTGGCGCCGATAATGGTGCTGGCGATGCCGCGGCGCTTCGTTGCCCAGTTGAGCGCAACCTGCGCGGGGGACTTCCCGAGCGCGCGCGCCACCGCGTGCAACGCGTCGATGATGGCCCAGTTGCGCTCGGAGATGAGCCTCGGGTGGTCGGCGCGGTTGTGCGTGAGGCGCCCCTTGCCGGAGTAGTCGTAGCCGCCGTCCTTGCGCGGCTTGCGCTCGTACTTGCCGGAGAGCAGTCCGCCCCCGAGCGGGCTCCACGGACAGATGCCGAGGCCGAACTCGAGCGCCGCGTCGACGTGCTCGCGCTCGATGTCGCGCGTGATGAGCGAGTACTCGAGCTGCAGCGCGCAAAGCGGCTCGAAGCCGCGCAGCTCCGCGTAGGTCTGGCCCTTCGCGAGGTACCAGGCGGGCGTGTCGGAGAAGCCGATGTGGCGCACCTTGCCGGAGCGCACCAGCGCGTCGAGCGTGCGCATCACCTCCTCCACCGGCGTCATGCCGTCGTACATGTGGAGCCAGTAGAGGTCGACGTAATCGGTCTGGAGGCGGCGCAGGGACGCCTCGAGGGACTCGATGATGTTCTTGCGCCCGTTGCCGCCCCCGTTCGGGTCGCCGGGGTGCATGCCGAGGGTGAACTTGGTGGCGAGGACGACCCGGTCGCGGTTCTTGGCGCCCTTCATGAACTTGCCGAGGAGCGTCTCGCTGGTGCCCTGGGTGTAGAAGTTCGCGGTGTCGACGAAGTTGCCGCCGGCGTCGAGGTAGCGGCGGTAGATCGCCTCGCTCTCCTTGTCGCTGTTCCCCCAGCCCCACTCCTTGCCGAAGGTCATGGTGCCCAGGCAAAGGGGCGAGACGCGCAGGCCGCTGCGGCCGAGGAGGTGGTACGCCTCGAGGCCCTTGGGTTTCGCGGGTGCGGACGGCTTCTTGGGGGCGGTCTTGGCGGCGCGCTTCGCGGCCATGGTGGCTCCTCGCTTCGATAGAAGGTGTGGTGGCGCGAGTGTCTGTTCGTCCTTGCGCCCCGGGATGGAATCGTCCGTCGCGACGGCGCGGGGCAAGCGGCCTGCCGGTTTCCCCTTGCCGCACTCGCCGGATAGCCGCGAATCGGTTCGGTCCTGTCCTGCTAAGCGCCCTCGAGATTCAGTGCGCGGACCGGCCCAACACCCGCCCGGAGTCGAAACCCGTTCCATGTCCAACATCGAAGACAAGGTCAAAGAGTGCATCGTCAGCCAGCTCGGCGTGAACGAAGACGAGATCACGCCGGAGGCTGCGTTCATCGACGACCTCGGCGCCGACTCGCTCGACATCGTCGAACTCGTGATGGCGTTCGAGGAGAAGTTCGGCATCGAGATCCCCGACGAGGACACGGAGAAGATCCGCACCGTCGGCAACGCCATCTCGTACATCAAGTCGAAGCAGGGCGAATCCTGACCCGCGCAACCGCACAGGGCGCGCCGCGCCCTCACCGCACAACCGAGGAGGCACGTCGTTGACTCGAGTCGTCGTCACCGGCATGGGGGTCATCTCCCCCGTCGGCAACAACGTCGAGGCGTTCTGGGAAGCGCTTCTCGCCGGCAAGAGCGGCGCGGGGCCGATCACCCAGTTCGACCATTCGGCGCACAAGACCCACTTCGCCGCAGAGGTGAAGGGGTATGATCCGCTCGCCCACTTCGACGCGAAGGAGGTCCGCAGGCTCGACCGCCACCTCCAGTTCGCGCTCGTCAGCGCCGACGAGGCGATCAAGTCCTCCGGCCTGGACCTGTCGAAGACGGACCTCGACCACTTCGGTGTGGTCATGGGCAGCGGCATCGGCGGCCTCGACGTCCTCGAGGAGCAGCACCGCGTGATGATGGAAAAGGGGCCGGGACGCGTCTCGCCCCTCCTCGTCCCGCGCATGATCGTCAACATGATCTCGGGACAGATCAGCATCAAGCACGGGCTCCGCGGGCCGAACACCAGCATTGTCACGGCCTGCACCACGGGTACGCACACGATCGGCGAAGCCTACAAGACCATCACCCGCGGCCACGCCCGCCTGATGGTCGCCGGCGGCAGCGAGGCGGCGATCACGCCGCTCAGCATCGCAGGCTTCGAGAACATGCGCGCCCTGTCGGGCCGCAACGATTCGCCCGAAACCGCCTCGCGCCCCTTCACCGCGACCCGCGACGGATTCGTCATGGGAGAGGGCGCCGCCTGCCTTGTGCTCGAGGAGTACGAGCACGCCAAGGCGCGCGGCGCGAAGATGTGGTGCGAAGTGGTCGGCTACGGCTCCACCGCCGACGCCCACCACATGACGGCCCCGCATCCCGACGGCGAGGGCGCCGTCCGCGCCATGCGCATGGCCCTACGCGACGCCGGCATGGAGCCGCAGGAGATCGACCATATCAACGCCCACGGCACGTCGACGGACCTCAACGACAAGATCGAAACGGCCGCCATCAAGCAGGTCTTCGGCGAGCGCGCCTACAAGATCGCCGTGAACTCGATCAAGTCGATGACGGGCCACCTGCTCGGCGCGGCCGGTTCCGTCGAGGGTGTCGCCTGCGCGCTCTCCCTCACGCACAACGTGGTGCCCCCCACCATCAACCATTACGATCCGGACCCGCTCTGCGACCTCGACTACACGCCGAACACGAAGCGCGAAATGCCCGTCAACGCGGTCATGAGCAACAGCTTCGGCTTCGGCGGCCACAACGGCGTCATCATCTTCTCGAAGGTGCGCTGAGGACCGCGCGCCGGCCCGTGGAAGAGAACCCAGGAAACCTGCCGGGCGGGGAAGAGCTGGCCGCTCTCCTCGCCCGGTTCCATTTGAGCGACAATCCCGCCGCCCATCCGCTCCTTCGCCAAGCCCTCACGCACCGCAGCCACGCGCTCGAACGCGGGGCCGCGGAGGACAACGAACGGCTCGAACTCCTGGGCGACTCCGTGGTCGCCCTCCTGGTCACGGAACGCCTCCTCGAACTGCATCCCGGCGAGTCGGAGGGCCAACTCAGCAAGCGGCGGCACACAGCCGTGAGCCGTCCGTGCCTTGGCGAACTCGCGCTCGCCCTGGGTGTCGGCGAACTCATGCTGCTCGGCGCCGGCGAGGAACGCGGCGGCGGACGCGCGAGGCCCTCCACCGTCGGCAGCACACTCGAAGCGCTCCTTGGCGCGCTGTACCTGGCGTACCCCTGGCCCGCGCTGCGCGTCGCGCTCCGGGAGAGCGTCGTCGAGCCGGCGCTCGCCATGTCGGGCACGCTCGACTTGGAGGACTTCAAGTCGCGGCTCCAGGAGTGGTGCCAGGCGCGCGGCCTCCCGCCGCCCGAGTATCCGGTGCTGCGAGAGGAGGGCCCCGACCACGAGCGCGTCTTCACCGTCGAGGCGCGCGTGGGCGGCGAGCGCCGCGGCGAGGGCTCCGGCACGCGCAAGCAGCTCGCCGAGCGCGCCGCGGCCCGCGAGGCGCTGCGGGCCCTCGGCGGGGAATTCTCCACAAGCAGCGGCTGATTCCGATTTCGCTCGCGTTCGTCCGCGGCGCTCCGCACGTTCGCCTGTATAGAACCGATTTCCGCATCCCGCAGGGGGTTCCAACACCCGTGAAGACCATTCTTGTGACCGGCGCCAACGGCATGCTGGGCAGCGACGTGCTACGCCGCCTCCAGCGCGAAGCCGGCGTCCGAGTCGTCCCCAGCACCGCAGACGACATGGACATCACCGACCTCGAGGCGGTGCGCGACTGCATGCACCGCCACCGCCCCACGCATGTCGTGCACTGCGCCGCGTACACGGCGGTCGACTCCGCCGAGCGCGAGCCGCTGCGCGCCTATATGGTCAACGCGGAGGGCACGAAGAACCTCGCCTTCTTCTGCCGCGAACTCGACGCGGAGCTGCTGTACGTCTCCACCGACTACGTCTTCTCCGGCGCGAAGGGCTCGCCCTACCGCGAGGACGACGCCACCGGCCCGATCAACACCTACGGCAAGAGCAAGCTGCTCGGCGAACGCTACGCCGCGGTGCTCTGCGAGCGCCACAAGGTGATCCGCACGAGTTGGCTGAACGGCCTCGGGGGCGTGGTGCGGCGCAACTTCATCGAGACGATGCTCCGCCTGGCGGAGACCCGCCCCCAGCTCTCCGTCGTGGACGACCAGTTCGGTCGCCCGACCTTCACCTTCGACCTCGCGGAGGCCATCGCCACGCTCCTCTCCGTGAACAGCTACGGCGTGTTCCACGTCTCGAACGGCGGACAGTGCTCCTGGTACGAGTTCGCGCTCCGCATCTTCGAATGCGCGGGGAAGCAGGTCGACGTGCGCCCCATCCCCGGCGAGCAGTTCCGCTCCCTCGCGCGGCGCCCAGCCAACAGCGCGATGGAGAACACCCGCTTCCCCGCCATGGGCCTGGCGCCGCTGCCGCGCTGGGAGGACTCGCTGCGCGAGTACTTCCGCCTGCGGCGCGTGTACCTGCAGGAGGAGCGCGGCCGCGACGAGGGCTCGCCCGCCGGTGAACCCGCCACCGCCCCGTCGGCGGGGGAAGGCGCGGCGGAGTAGGTCCCGCAGCGTTTCTTGACATAGTCAACGACCACGCGGGCCTGGGGACCCTTCCCCGGGCCCGCCGCCGTTTCCGCCCCCCGGGGGCGGGGATAATGGCTTTTACCATCCGCCTGTCCCCACTCGTGGCCGCGCGGAGCCACCTCCCTGCCCGCGCCTGCGCGGCCTAAATCCTACAACTAATAGGCGGAATGGGCGCGGCTGTGGTGGAAGCGGTGGAAGTTTTTTCATTGGCGGCTGATTTGGTTTGGCTTACGATTCAACGCCGACATGTCGCCTACCGCTTGACACGCGTGATAAAAGGTTTGAGACTTCCCCCAATGTCGCACGAAAGGAACGCACCGCCACAGCGCCTTCCCGGTCCAGTTCCCGGACCAGTTGCCACGCAAGCCCTTAACCTGCTCCCAGCGCTAAAGCGGTTCCGTTCCGATCCAGCGACAATCCCGAACAGAAGGCTGTCACCCACATGAAGCGACAGGGATTTGATCCGAAGGCGTTCACGCTGATTGAACTCCTCATCGTGGTCGCCATCATCGCGATCCTCGCGGCGATCGCGGTCCCGAACTTCCTCGAGGCGCAGGTGCGCTCGAAGGTCTCGCGCGTCGTCTCCGACATGCGGAGCCTCCGCACCGGACTCGAAGCCTACCGCATCGACGCCAACAAGTACCCCGAGACGGACTTCGGCCCGTTCCGCAATCCGTCGGGCAAGGGCCTCCAGCGCCTCACCACCCCGATTTCCTACATGACCTCGGTTCCCACGTCGCCCTTCGACGAGACCAAGGTGGGCCAGCCGCAGACGGCAGGCCAGGAGAAGTTCTCCTTCCTCTTCAACCACGTCCTGTACGTCCGCGCGATCGGCGTCCCGGGCATCACGACGGCGCCCTCCATCGCGGGCTACGGCGAATACGATAACGACTACGCCCTCGACCGCGTGACGTACCTGCGTGGCGCCGGCTCGCTGACCCCCGGCAACATCCAGTTCGCGACCCAAGGCTACTACGGCATGAAGTCGGTCGGACCGGACAACGTGGACAACCGCCGCTCCGACATCGGCCAGTTCATCGCGGGCGCCAGCTTCCAGGACGCGCGCATCTACGACCCGACGAACGGCACCGCGAGCGCCGGCGACATCGTCAACTGGCAGGACACCAGCATCCAGGCCTCGCAGCGCCAGTAACCCGGCGCGGAGCGCGGTCGGTTTCTAACGGGCTGGCCCGGGTTGCGGCCGGGCCAGCCTCACACGAACCCCGGAACCCGGTCCCGGAACCCACCACCCTCAACCCCAACCACGCAAGATTCCCACGAGGAGCTTCCTCTCATGCTTCGTAACTCTTTGGTTCTGGCCGCAGCCGTCGCCGCCGCTTCCGCGGTCTTCGCCGGCACGCCCGTTTTGGACGGCACCACGAACGACGCCGTCTACGGCCCGCAGCTTTACGTGCAGACCACCAACACCCAGTTCGGCAACTCAACGACAGGCAACCCGGGAGCTTCCGGGGGCGGATCCGAGATCAACAACGTGCGCATCACGGACGATGCTAACCACATCTACGTGGCGCTCGCGGGCAACCTCGAGACCAACTTCAACCGCATCGTGTTCTTCGTCGATGCCGACGCCAGCGCATCGACCGGTTCGAACGTGCTGTCGGGCGGAACCTTCAACAACTACACCTTCCCCGCCGGATTCGGCTGCGACGCCGTCTTCCGTTTCACCAACGGCAACTCTCCGACCGAGAGCTACCTGAACGTTGAGCGTTACAACGGTCTCTACTCCGACAGCTACATCGGCGGGTTCACCGCGCCTTCTGCCACCGCTGCATACTCCGGAAACCTCTCCGGCGGCGGAGCCGGCTGGTACGGACCGGGCATCGCGGTGCCTTTCGCGTTCGACCACAGCAACACCGCGGGTGTCGCCGGGTTCGGCACGGGCACGGAAGCCGCGGATCCCGTAGCGGCGGCCGCCGTCAACACGGGCCTCGAAATCGGCATTCCCAAGGTCGTCCTCGCAGGTGCGCTTCAGGATCAGCTCCTCACGGGGGACACGGTCCGCATTATCGCGGTGGTCACCGGCGGCGACTTCGCCTCGAATCAAGTCATGCCCCCGCTCGTCACCCCCAAGGGCAACATTGGTGGCGGCGCGAACTTCAGCACCCCGGCGAACGCCCTCGATGACAACTTCATCGCCTACACCCTCACCGCGGATGGACCGCCGCCGAACATTCAGATCGGAGTGTCGTCCGCTGACGTGTTCTATGCGAACAACTTCGTCCGCGTCGCCTTCAATACGGCGTTCGACAACGCCGCGACCGGCGACGGCGCCCTGAACCCCGCCAACTACACGTTCAACGACGGCCTCACCGTCACGTCGGTCGCCCAGGGCACCGGCGCGCGCGTCAACGAGGTGTTCCTCACCCTGAGCGGCGACATCCTCGCCACCACCGAGCTCACGCTGGGCGTGATCGGCGACGCGAACGGCGTGTTCTCGACGCCGGGTGCGCAGGTCTTCGAAATGGGCGCGCCCTACTCGATCATCACGGCCACGGTCAACTCCACCGCGGACACGCAGGAGTACCTGCCGAACCCGGCGATCCGCGGCGACTGGGACGGCTTCTCGAACCGATGGCCCCTCACGGACGGCGAGGACGCCTATCCCGACGTTCCCGGCGCCCAGATCGAAGCCGGCGACACGCTTGGCGACAAGATCTACGCGGGCCGCATCTTCACCCGCAGCACGATCGTGAACGCCAACTTCGTCGTGGCCTCGTTCTACGAGTTCAACGCGGGCGTGCTCGCCCCCGGCAAGACCAACCCGCGCGACTTCAACGCGGGCCATTGGGGACCGAACTGGGATCGCATCTGGAGCGGCGGCAACATCGCGGCCGTCGACATCGTCGACAACCGCCTGACCGCCAACCCGGTCAATGTGACCATCAACGTCGCGGTTCCGATCGCCGACCTCCGCCCGGGCGCCAGCCCGACCGCCGACCTCGAGGTCTTCGCTTCCGCGGGTCCGACCTTCGGCTCCGAGAACGCTCTCCCGACCCTCCCGAACACCACGATCCCGGGTGAGACGGACGTCACCGGCGGCCTCCGCCTTACGTACGTCAACAGCGACGCGACGTTCCACAACTACCGCGGAACCGTGACGTACCCCGACCGCATTCCCGACGTCGGCGGCTACCGCCTCGGCTACCGGGACAACAACGGCACGCCCGCCGTCACCACCGACGACGTGATCTACCGTGAAGAGGAAGGCACGCTCATCCAGAGCGACCTCGCTCCCGCCACGCTCGCCTCGCTCGGCTGGACCGACTCGGTCACCTACAAGAACAACACGGTGCACCCGCACATCGCCCGCATCCAGAGCATCGACGGCTCCCGCAGCATCGGCCGCACGCTGAACCTGACGCTCGACCGCGCCAGCTACGACGTTCCGCCCGCCACGGCCGGTCCGGTCGCAGAGGCCCAGAGCTGGACGATGTACGAGTAATCCGCGAAGGCCGGGGTTCGAATCCCCCAGCCTAGGACGGTAACCAAGCAGAGCCAAGACGCCGCCCCGGGAACGAACCACTCTCGGGGCGGCGTCCGCTTTGAACGCAGCCCGCATCACCAGCCCCCAGCACGGACCCCCGCATGAACCGCCGCCGCGCCGCCGCATCGCTCCTCGCCGCCGCCTCACTCGCAGCCACCGCCGCCGCGGGACCGGTCCCCGGAGTCGAGACGTTCACCAAGTCCCCCGTTCCCTTCGAGCATCCCGCACACCTCGAGGTCTGGGCCATCGGCGAGGACGACTATCTGGTGACCTTCGTCTGGAAGCCGGGCCGGGCGGTCGCCTCGCCGGCGGTCGCCGGGGACTTCAACAAGTGGGACCGCCAGGACCTGCCGATGGAGGGGCCCGACGCGGAGGGCGCCTACCGGGTGACCGCCCGCCTGTCCGGCGGCGACTGGCGGTACAAGTTCGTCTGCTGCGGCACCGAGTGGATCACCGATCCGCTGAACGCGCCGTCGGGGGAGGACGGCGGGGAGGGCGGCAACTCGGTGCTGCGCCTCGGCCTCGCGGCGCTCCTGTCCGGGCGCACCGCAGCGCGGGGCGATGGCGAGGTGTTCGCCGGGGCCCTGGAGCACCGTAACGGCGCCCCCATGTACTTCGATGTCTTCACCCCACGCGACGTGCTGATCCGCGCCCGCGCGATGAAGGGCGACGCCGGCTCCGCGCGTCTTGAGGTGTCGCTCCCGGGCGGAGGCTCGCGGACGCTGCCGATGCCGCTCGCGGCGACCGACTCGCTGTTCGATTTCTACGAGGCGCACTACCACGCGCCGGAGGGCGGGGTGCCCGAAGGCGCCACGTACTCGATTGTCCTCGAGGACGGCGAGGCGGAGGTCCCGGTCCCCGGCGGCCCCTTCCCGCTGCGCATCGACGCCGCGCGCATCCCGGATGTGCCCGAGTGGGCCAAGCACGCGATCTGGTACCAGATCTTCATCGAGCGCTTCCGCGACGGCGACGCCGCGAACAACGTCGAGAAGCGCACCGCCGACCCGGTCCGCGACTTCCCGCCGCGGACGCATCCGTGGCGGTCGGACTGGTACGCGGAGCAGCCCTACGAGCGCGAGGGCGGCCAGACGTTCTGGCGCTGGGGCATGTACAACCGCATGTACGGCGGCGACTTCGCCGGCGTTAAGGAGAAGCTTGACTATCTCAAGGATCTCGGCGTGAACGCCGTGTACTTCAACCCGGTCTTCGAGGCGCAGGGCCCTCACAAGTACAACGCGCGGAACTTCGTCCACGCGGACGACGGCTTCGGCACGCTCGGCGGCTACTGGGAAGCGGTGGCCAAGGAGGACCTGCTCGATTCGTCCACCTGGACCTGGACCGAGTCGGACAAGGCGCTCCTCGACCTGGTCTCCGAGATGAAGAAGCGCGGCATCCGCGTGATTTTCGACGGCGTCTGGAACCACGTCGGCACGGACCACCCCGCCTTCCAGGACGTGAAGAAGAACGGCAGGGCCTCACGCTTCGCCGATTGGTTCGAGGTCACGAGCTGGGAGCCGTTCGAGTACAAGGGCTGGGCGGGCTACGACGCGCTGCCCGAGTTCAAGAAGACCGCGACCGGGCTCCAGAGCGAGTCGCTCCGCCGGCACATCTGGGACGTGACGCGACGCTGGATGGACCCGGACGGCGACGGAGACCCTTCGGACGGCATCGACGGCTGGCGCCTCGACGTGCCGAACGAGCTGCCGCTGCAGTTCTGGGCCGACTGGCGGAAGCATGTGAAATCGATCAACCCGGACGCCTACATCACGGGCGAGATCTGGGACCCGGCGGAGCCATGGCTGGACGGCACGAAGTTCGACGCGGTGATGAACTACCAGTTCGCGAAGGCCGCCTTCCGCTTCTTCGGCAACGTGGAGCGCCGCACCACGGTCTCGCAGTTCGACGCGGAGCTGTCGCGGCTGCGCATGCGCTATCCGCGCGCCATCAATTCGGTGATGCAGAACCTCTTCGACAGCCACGACACGGACCGCTGGGCATCGCGGCTGATGAACCCGGACATGGACTACGACACGGGCGCGCAGGTGCGCGACGGGCGGAAGACGTACTTCGACGGGAAACCCACCGCGGACGCCTACCGCCGCCTGCGCCTGATGGCGCTCTTCCAGGCCACCTACCTCGGCGCGCCGATGATCTTCTACGGCACCGAGGCCGGCATGTACGGCGCCGACGACCCGATGTGCCGCAAGCCCATGTGGTGGGACGACTTGGCGCCGTACGACAATCCCAGCTACGCGCCGGACGCGAAGCTCCGCGGCTACTTCCGCGACCTCTTCCGGATGCGCGGCCGCTACGCCGCGCTCCGCACGGGCGACTTCACCCCGCTCCTCGTGGACGACCGCACGGGTGCCTACGTGTTCTTCCGCGAGGCCTCCGACGACGGCGACGGGATCATCGTGGCGCTCAATTCGAGCGGGGCCTCCTTGGTCACGACGACGGTGCCTCTGCCGCCGAACGCGGTGTCGTGGGACGTCGGCCTCGGCGTGCCGCCCGCGATCATCTTCAACAGCGGCGACGCCACACGCACCACGGCGGCCTTCAGCCCCGAGTCGCGCTCGATCCAGTTCCAGCTTGAACCGCTCTCGGGAGTGGTCGTGCGCGTGCGCGTGCGGCCGTGACGAAAACAGGTGACCCGCGGGGCGCGCGCCCCGATAAACCGCCTCATCGGCATTCGACGAAACACAGGGGAAAACGACCAATGGCCACGAAGCAACGAACGCTGCGCAGCGCCGCCGCCGCCGCGCTCGCCGCCCTGTTCCTACACCCGCAGGAAAGCTCCGCCCGCGTGATCCTCCAGATGTTCGAGGCCCGCCACGCGACGATCGAGCGCCTCATGCCGGACATTTTCACCGCGGGCTACGGCGCCATGTGGCTGCCCCCGACGGCCCGCGCCGACTCCAGCAATTTCAGCGTCGGCTTCGACGTGTTCGACCGCTTCGACCTCGGCCGCGAGGGCAACCCGACGCTCTACGGCACCGAAGCGAATTTCGACTTCATGATGGAGCAGGCCCGGCGCGCCGCAGTGCTTGTGTACTACGACACCGTCTACAACCACAACGGCTTCAGCGACGGCTACCGCGCCGATGTCCAGGGACAGACCGGCTGCCAGCTCAACTGGGCCATCGGCGAGGGCGGCTACCCGGGCTTCGTCATGTCGGGACGCGACCTCTCGCTCCCGTTCGACCTCGAGTTCCGCAACATCTGCCCCTCCGCCCAGTTCCCGTCGCCGTCCTGCGACACGGACCCGCAGAACTGCCGCATCTCGAACCTGATCGACATCAACCACGACACGAACTACCGCTGGATCCGCCACCCGGCGGAGGGCGGTAGCATCGCCAACATCCCGTACCAGCAGCCGAAGGCGGAGAACCGCCGGTTCTACCCAGACCAGGATCTGGCCTCGCCGTACGCGGATGGCGTGAAGCCGTTCAACCGCGCCAACCCCCTTGCGGGCGATCCGGTCGAAGAAAACGTCAACCAGATGCTCCAGCGCGGCACGCAATGGATGCTCGAGGTGAAGGGCGCCAGCGGCTTCCGCCTCGATGCGGTCAAGCACACGCCGGCGGGCTGGTTCAACAACATCTACGACCCCGCCGCGCAGTTCCGCGGGCGCGACTTCTGGGGGCGCCAGATCACGCCCTTCTCCTTCGGCGAGTTCGTCGAGGGGAACTGGAACGTCCTCGCCGCTTACCACAGGAAGGGCTTCATCGACGGATACTGGCGCAACCGCACGGTGCTGGACTTCCCGCTCTTCTTCTCGCTCAAGAGCGATCTCGGCGGCAACTTCCAGAACATCCTCGGGGCGTCCTTCGACGGCCACGACGGCGACGGCCAGGACGGCAGCGCGGGCGTGATGTTCGTCTCGAGCCACGACACCGGCTTCACCGGCGACCCGCCGCTGCTGAACAACATCGCCTACGCCTACATCCTGAGCCGCAAAGGCTTCCCGATCGTCTACTTCAACGCGCAGGAGTTCGGCGACGGGCGGCCTTTCCCGAACCAGAACAGCCGCGGCGACGCGCTCGGCCAATTCGGCAGCACCATGACGACGCTCGTCGGGATCAACTCGCTGCTTGTGAACAACATCAGCGGCAACGGCTGGCGCAGCTTGTGGCAGGACAACGACGTGATCGCCTACGAGATGAACAACACGCTCGTGGTCGGCCTCAGCGACTGGGACGGCCAAGGGCCGACGGGCCAGGGCTACATCGAACGGAGCGTCTCGAACTTCGGCTTCCGCGGCGTCACGCTCCGCGAAGTCACCGGCAACGCGAGCAACCCGCTCGTCGATCCGGTGGACGCGATCCCCGACACCCTCACCATTCCGCCCACCGGCAGCGTCAACCTGCGGATCCCGACGACGGTGAACCGTGATGGCGCGCGCCACAACCTCGCCTATGTGATGTACACGATCGAGCCGCCGAAGGGCGCGCTCACGGTGTCGCCGATCGCAGGCACGATCGCACCGGACCCGGACACGGTGGAGCCTGTCTTCATCCGCCGCCGGACCCCGATCGACATCGTCACGGCGGACACGCTGACGATCGATTTCCAGGTCGATCCCGCCGGCACCGACGAGGACAACGCGATCATCCGGTGGAACTACGGGCTCAACGTGGACGGCGACGGCAGCGGCGACTTCGGTATCGCGGCGGGCGTCAACGATCCCCTGGTGGCTGGCTTCGAGAACTTCACCACGGGACGCAACCCGAGCGCCGGCGATCCGACCGGGCCGCAGGGCGCCCAGTTGCCGGAAGGCGGCTACCGGCTCGCGGTGGACCTGGCGGACGCGGGAGTCCCGGAGGGCTACAACTACCTCTCGGTGCTCTCCTTCGTGCCGCGGCTGCAGGGCCTCCCGCCCATCTCGTCGCAGACGCGCAAGGTGGTCTACGTCGACCGGACGCCGCCCGATGCGGCGCTGGTCTTCCCGGCCACCCAGTCCGGCGCGGGCGACATCACCACGTCGACCTACGGCTTCGTGGTGGACAATCCCGACGGCACCGGCAACTCGGCGCACTATTTCTGGAACCTCCCGCAGGGCGTCGATCCGGTAGCGACCGGCATGCTGAACGACAGCAACCGCGCCTCGCGGACGGACCGGAACCGGTTCCGGTTCACCATCGAGAACCTGCCCGGCGGCACCGACCAGGAGTTGGCGGTGGTGGTCTTCGAGGAGACCGGGAACTACTCGGTGAACCGCTTCACACTGGGCGTTGACCTCCCGGTGCAACCAGCGACTGGATGGACAGTGCGCTAACCACAAACTTGCTCCGGGGCGGGGCGCGGCACACCGCCGCCCCCCCCGGCGACCGACCGAACCCGACCGAGACACTACGCATGGCCCACCGCGCAACGCACCGGATCACTTGGAAGCATGACCTCCAAGCTCTGCCATTCATCCTCCCATTTCTCGCCGTATTCCTCCTCTTCATCGGCTATCCGATTTTCAACAGCCTGATGCTGAGCGTCCACCAGACGACGATCTACTCGGACTTCTACGACGTGTTCGGCTCGATGCGCTTCGTCGGAGCCGACAATTACACCATGATCCTGCGCGACCCGCAGTTCTGGTGGTCGCTGGTGCTGACGTGCGCGTACGCGGCGCTGACGATCCTGCCGGGCATGGCGCTTTCGCTGGCGCTCGCGATCTTCCTGAACCGGAAGGTGCGGGGCTTCGGCGCCCTCCGCAGTGGCTTCTTCCTGCCGAATGTGTTCGACATCTACGTCGTGGGCGTGATCTGGCTGCTGATCTACAACCCGAACGGCGGCCTGTTCATCGTCCTGATGGACTGGCTGGGCCTCGACGGGTTGTTCCAGCGCGGCATCCTGAGCAACCCGTGGCTGACGCTGCCCGCGATCGCCTTCGCGATGATCCTCAAGGGCGCCGGCTTCGGCATGATCCTCTTCATGACGAGCCTGAACAACATCAACTCGTCGATCTTCGAGGCGGCGGACGTGGACGGCGCGAGCTACTGGCAGAAGCTGTGGTACATCACGCTGCCGCTGCTCCGCCCAATCATCCTCTTCCTGTCGATCACCGGCCTGGTGGGCGCGCTCAGCTCCTTCGCCGAGATCTACGCGATGACCGACAACACCGGCGGGCCCAGCCTCGAGATCGGCGGCGTCACGCTCCAGTCCGCCCGCGTCTCCGGGTACCACCTGTACCGCTACTTCCAGGATTCGATGTACGGCGAAGCCGCCGCGATGAGCTTCCTCCTGCTGGTCGTGGCGACGATCATCAGCGTTGTGAACATGAAGATCCTTTCGCCCAAGGACTGAGGCACCGGAACCGCCATGACGAACCAGAAAGACTCGAACCTCGAAGCGTGGGAGGCGCCCCCCGGCAAGACGGCGCACCGGCTCCGCGACGGCGCCATCATTGGCCTCCTGCTGGCGATGCTCCTCGTCGTGCAACTCCCCCTGATCTGGATGATCCTCACCGCGTTCAAGACGAAGGGCACCGCGTTCCGCCTGGCGTTCATCCCATCGCGCGTCGAACGCATGCCCTCCGCCGACACGCCCCCCATCCCGGTCGTGCAGATCACTCCCGACCAGTTCGTGTTCCACCTCGAAGTGCGCAACGCGACCGCGAGCTCCGTGGACGTGAACCTGGAGTACGCTCCGGAAGGCGCCACGCAGACGAAGCCGATGCGCCGCGTGCTGGACGGGCTCTGGGTCGCCACGATCCCGCTTTCACAGCGCGGCGAGTACCGCTGGTCCTTCTCCTACGACGGCGGGCCTCCGCAGAAGGACCCCGGCGACCCGCGCCGCGACGACGGCAACGCCTACACGTGGATGGACATCAACCCGCCCGCCCGCACGAACGCCGGGGCGAACGTGACGACGCCGGAGTTCTTCGCGTACCGGCTCGAAGACGAACTCCGGGTGGCGATCACGCTGCCCGAGGGCTTCATCGGCGCCTCGGCGGAGACGGACCGCGGGCAGGTCGAGCTCTTCACCGCGGACCGCGCCGGCCGGGTGTACTTCGCCGAAACGAAGGGCTTCCCAGCGGAGACCTTCCGCATCCGCTACGAGCGCACGTTCGGCGACGCGCTGGGCACGATGTACACGACGCAGAACTTCAAGGACATCTTCGCCAGCGAGGACTTCCAGTTCGGCACCTACGCGAAGAACTCGTTCCTGGTGGCCTTCGGCGCGGCGTTCCTCACGGTGCTGATCTGCACGCTCGCCGGCTACGCCTTCTCCGTGAAGCACTTCCACCACCGCGACAGGCTCTTCTGGCTGCTGTTCGCCTCGATGCTCGTGCCGGGCATGATCTTCATGGTGCCCCAGTTCCGGATCACCGTGGGCCTCGGCTGGATGAACACCTGGCAGGGGCTCGTGATCCCGCACCTCGGCAACGTGTTCGGCCTGTTCCTGCTGCGCCAGTACATCGGGCAGATCCCGGAGGACCTGTTCTCCGCGGCGAAGATCGACGGCGCGTCGGAGATCCAGGTCTTCCAGAACATCGTGATCCCCCTGGCGGCGCCGATCATGGTGACGCTGTTCCTGCTCACCTTCGTCACGCAGTGGTCGAACTTCCTCTGGCAGCTCATCACGAACACGGGCAACTCGCCGTGGATGACGCTTCCGGTGGGCCTGCAGCGGTTCCGCGGGCAGTTCGGGACGGACTGGGAGAAGATCATGGCGGGCGCGTGCTTTTCGATCGTGCCGATCGCGGTGCTCTTCCTCATGGCGCAGAAGTACTTCATCGAAGGCATGACCGCCGGCGCGGTGAAGGAGTGATCACGATGGACGCAACCCGCACGCTCCGCCGCCTCGCGCGCGCCGCCGCGCTGCTTTCCGCGGCGGCGCTGCTCGCCGCCGCCGCCTCCTGCGGCGATGTGATCGGCGACCGCGACGATCCCAACCACCTGATCGTCTGGCACGCCTTCACCTCGGAAGAGGGCGAGGTCTTCGGCGAAATCGTCAAGGAGTTCGAAAAGGACTGGGAGTCCAAGAACCAGGGCGTAGACCTGCGCGTGGACATCGAGTACATTGCGTACAACGACATGTTCACGAAGCTCCGCTCTGCTGCGCTCGCCCGCATCACGCCGGACGTCGCGTTCATCGACTCGATCAAAATCACGGACCTCGCCTTCGGCCAGGCGCTGGTGCCGATCAACAACCTGGACGGCTTCAAGAGCCGCTACGGGACCATCGAAGGGGCCCGCGGCGAGTTCGTGAAGGCCTCCTTCGACGCGGGCGTGGTGAACAGGCTCGGGGAGACCAACCTCTACGGGCTGCCGGCGCAGACCACCACCGTGGCGCTCTTCTGGAACCGGACGATGTTCCGCGACAAGGCGCAGGAACTGCGCCAGGCGGGCCTCGACCCGTCCCGCGCGCCGCGCACCTGGGACGAGCTGATCGCCTACGGAAAGGTCCTCAACGACGCGGACAAGGGCATCCACGGCTACGGCTTGCACGGCTCGCTCTGGTTCACCTTCCCGATCCTGAACATGTACGGCGTGAAGGTGATCGAGTACGCGGAAAGCGGGCGCGCGACCGCGGTCTGGGAGACGGAGAACGGAGAGGCGGCCTTCGACATGGTGCGCAAGCTCTCGCAGAGCGGCACCGAGGGCGGCGCCTGGAAGTCCGGCGCGCAGGGCCCAGACCAGGGGTTCCTGAACGGCATCTACGCGATGTGCTTCACCGGCCCGTGGAAGGTGCAGGAGTACACCAACGCGAAGCTCGACTTCGACATCGCGATGATCCCGGCGCCGGACAAGGCGGAGCGCGAGCTCCTCGACCTGGCGGCGCGCGGCGACGCCGAACGGCTCGGCGACCTCGCCTGGTCGTCGAGCAATGTCGGAGGCCAGACGGGCGCGATCATGCGCTCCGCGGTGAACCCCGAGGTCGCCTACGAGTTCCTCGAGTACTTCACGGGCGACCCGGTGCAGCGCCAGTGGGCGAGCTCGCTCGGCCAGATCCCCGTGCGGCTCTCCGCCTGGGAGAACCTGGACATGTCGAAGTACCCGTTCATCGTGAAGTTCATGGAGCAGCTCGCGCTGTCGGAACGGATCCCGCAGATCCCGCTCTACGGGACCCTGGAGGAGATCTTCAACCGCGAGTTCAACCTGTTCCTCGCGCAGCCGTCGATGACCTCGAAGGAGATGCTCTCGCGTGTGGAGGCGGGGATGGACCAGCAGATCCTCGGCAAGGTGAACGAGGCGGTCGAGGAGTAGCCGGGGCCGGCCGCGACATGGAAACAGGATTCGCGGACGCGGCGGTGGAGTACGCGTCGTTCATCTTCCTCGGGCTCTCGTTGACGATCGGGTACATCGTCTGGCGCATTGTCGGAACGAAGCGCGGCGGACCCTCCGGAGAAGCGGCGGACGACGCGCTCCGCGCGGAGTTGGAGCGTGTCCGCAAGGAGGGCGCCGGCGGCGGGGCGAGCGGCCTCGAGGGGCCGGGCCTTTCGCCCGAAGAGCGCGCCGCGCTCCGCGCCGCCCGCAAGGCACAGGAGCCCGCACCGGATTATGGCCCAGACGATTCGCCAAAGTAGCTTCGCCGCGCTCCTGCTCGCAGCGCTCTGGCTCGTGCTCGGGAGCGCAACCGCCCACGCGCAGGAACCGCGCGGCGAACTGGTCAGCGTCTCCCGCGAAGTCTTCCAGTTCGATGTCCCCACCGCGCTGGTGGTCACCGTCCGCAACACCGGTCCGACCACGTTCTTCCGCCTCACCGCGCTCGAGCAGCCGGCCGGTTGGAGCGTTGCTCAGGATGGATCGCGCAAGCTCATCGAGAACGGCGACGAGGACACCTTCACGCTCACGATCACGGCGTCTTCGACCGCGCAAGGCTCGATCAAGTTCCGCTTCTTCGGCGACCGGAACCAGAGCGAGTTCTTTCCGGTGCTGATCGACGAGGAGGTGGTGCAGGTAACGGCCAAGAACTTCCCCGGGCCCTTTTCGCTGACCGCGCCGGCGGCGAACGCCTCCGGCATCCCCTTCCAGACCGAGTTCGAGTGGCAAGCGTCCAGCGAGGCCTCCACCTACACGCTGCGCATCCACGCCAACGTGAACGGCCAGCCCTCGGCGAACCCGATCACCCAGATCGACGGCATCACGACGCGCTTCTACGAGTTCGACGGCACGGGTCTGTTCGTCGACGGCACCATCTACTGGTGGCGCGTGGGGGCGGTAAACGAAATCGGCGTCCGGGAGAACACCGGCAGCTTCCGCCGCTTCGCCGTCGCAGAGTCGCCGGAGCCCGGCAGTTTCTCGATCACGACCCCCGTCCCGGGGGGCGAGGCCTCGCGGGAAGGGCCCTTCGACTGGACCGATTCCACGAACGCGACCAGCTACAACATCGAATTCTACGAAGACTTCGGCGGGCTTCCCGGCGAGACGCCGGTGCGCGTCTACTCGACGACGTCGTCGCTGCTCGAACTGCCCGGCGATCCGCTGCCCGCGGCGTTCCTGCATATCCGCGTGCTGGCGAAGTCGGGCTCGCGGGAGCGCGAGAACGCCGGCGGGAAGACGCGGTTCCGCGCTTCGAGCCTCAAGCCATTCAGCCTGATCGGACCGCTCGGCGAATCGCTGGTGGGCCGCACTCCGGACTTCGCGTGGCAGAGCGTGCAGCCCGCGTTCGAGTTCCAGGAGCATGTGCTCCGGATCTACCGCACCGGCGAAGCCGCGCCGGACCGCACCTACTCGACGGCGCTCGGGGTGTTCACCGTGCCCGGGAACGAGCCGCTGAACACCGGCACGCGCTACGAGTGGGACGTCGAGGCCGTGGGCCAGACGGAGCGGCGTTTCAACGAGGGGGGCCGGGGCGCCTTCATCACCTCCTTCGTCGATGCGTTCGAACTGATCTCCCCGGAGCCTGACGCGGTCGGCGTCGCGGAGACGCCCTCGTTCTCTTGGCAGCCGTCGCCCGGGGCGTCCGGCTACAACCTCTGGCTCTTCGGCAACCTGAACGGGCAGCCGGACTTCAACAACGCGTTCGTCAGCCCGGTGCTCACGGAGACGAACTGGACGTCGACGCTGGGGCCGCTCGGCGTGGGGCAGACGTACTTCTGGAGGGTGGTCGCCACGGACGGAACCGCGTTCCGAGAGAACAACGGCGGCATCCGCAAGTTCACCACGCTGAACATCCCGCCCTTCAGCCTGCAGAGCCCCGCGAACAGCGTCGCAGGCGTCGCGACGGAGCCGACGCTTTTCTGGAGCGCCGCCCAGAACGCCACGCGATACCGCGTCGACATCGAGTTCCTCGACGGTGCGGATCTGCCGCGCTTCGAGGTCTCGGCTCCCGCGACCAGCGCGAACCTTGCGACCTTCGGCGTGCAGCTCAACGGCGAGACCGGCTACCGCTGGAGCGTCACGGCGATCGGCGCCGGAGGCTCGCGGCGATCCACTCAGGAGTGGACGTTCACCACTGCGGTCCGGGCCACCGCGACGCGCGAGGACGCGGGCGAAATGGTCGTCGGGCGGCAGCGGCTCAGCGCCCAGGAGCGCAACGCACTGGGCGTGTTCTCGGGCCAGGGCCAGAACGTCGTGGATGCCGCCGCGCTGGTGCGCCTCGCGCCGTGACGACGATCCCCCGGGGGGATTTCCTCGGCCTGCCGCTCGCCGCGCCGACCGAGGACGAACTGATCGACTACCTGCTTTCCAGCGGCCCGCCGCGCGCCGCGGCCTACCTCAACGCGCATGTGGTGAACCTCGCCTTCGAATCGCGGGACGCGGCGCGGCTGCTGCGCGCCATGGACCTCGTGTACGCGGATGGCATGTCTGTCGTGCGCGAGGCGCGCCGCGCGGGGCTCCGCGTGCCGGAGCGCCTCAGCGCCGCGGACTACCTGCTGCGCGTGGCTTGGCGGGCCTCGGCGCAGGGGAAGCGCGTCGCGCTGGTGGGCGGCGCGCCGGGCGTGGCGGAGCGCTGCGCCAAGGCGCTGCGGCGGGAGGTGCCGGGCTTGCAGGTGTGCGCCACGGCGCACGGGTACTTCAAGGACTCCGGCGCGGAGCGGCTCGGCGCGCGCGTGGCTTCCGCTCGACCGGACCTGGTGCTTCTAGGGATGGGCACGCCGCGGCAGGAGCGTGTGGCGCTCGCGTGGCGCGCGCAGGGCGTGGCGCCGGTCCTCTGGTGCGTCGGCGCGCTATTCGAGTACTACGCGGGCACGATGCCGCGCGCGCCGCGCTGGATGTCCGCCAACGGCTTCGAGTGGCTCTTCCGCCTCGGCGCCGAGCCCCGCCGCATGGCCCGGCGCTACCTCGTGGGCAATCCGCTCTTCCTGTGGCGCGCGCGGCGGGGACGCCCGGCGCCCTGAGGCCGCGTCCTCACTCGACCTCGAACTCCTTCTCCGCCAAGCCGCCCTTCATCGCCTCGAAGCGAAGCGTCCCCTTCCCGTCGCCGGAGACGATGAACTCCACCGTCACGCGGCCGTTCCCCGGGACTGCGTCCACGCGGAGCCGCTCCGGCCGGTCGTGCTGGAAGTCCACCCGCCCGTGGTCCCGGTCCGTGACGATGCCCGACGCGAGCACCTTGAGCCCGCGCCCGGTGATCGTCGCCGAGTTGGCGGGCGTGATCTTGTTCTCCACGTCCTGCTGGAGCCGTGTCGGGGTGAGGCCGTCGTTCACGATGTCGGCGCGCACCCGCGAAAGGCCGCGCCCGAGCCGCTCGACCGCCACCTCGCCGATCGAAAGGCGCGGCATCTGCTCCGCGTGGAAGAGCGTGAACACTGTGTTCCGGTGCATCTCCTCCTCGAGGAGGAAGGACGGCGGGACTCGGCCGAACGTCGCATGCGTCCCGCCGACCTCGACCTCGCCGTACTGGGGATGGGTGTGGGTGGTCCAAGCGGTGAAACCCTGGTCGAGGAGGACGTCGCGGACGAAGCGCATGCGCGCGTTCGCATCCGGGTCCGGCGTGCGGTGCAGGTTGTCGTTCGACCAGAGTTCGTTCGTGTAGCAGAGGATCCCGAGCCCGCCGTAGAACCACTCCAGCTCGCCGCCCCAGACCGTGTAGAGGTCCTTCCACGTGATGAGGTAGTCGTAGGCCGGGAGCATCTGCTCGCCGCGCTCGCCGATGAGCTTGTAGAGCGACGCGTCGCCGTCGTGGACCACGGCGCCTTCGCGCCCGGGGCCGGAGAGGATCATGCCGCCGGCGTTGTGGTAGCTTTGCGCCGCGGCGATGTTGGGCCGCGCGAGCACGTAGTCGCGCACCGCGCGCGTCTCCGGCAGCGAGAAGGGGTAGCGGTGCGCACCCCCCTGGACGCCCTCCGGCTGCCAGTCCCAGGCCCAGTTGCGGTTGGGATCGTAGCCGCCCGGGCCGTCCTCGTTCACTTCGCCATCGCCGTCGTTGTCGATGCCCTCGGTGCCGAGGACTTCGAACTCGCCGCGCTCGTCGGGCCCGACGCGGACCATCAGGCGGTCGGGGAACTGCGGGTCGGGCTTGTGCGTTCCGAACGGTGTGCGGCGGCGCATCTGCGTGATCTGGCCGTCGCCGTCGAGGTCCTCCGGGCCGTCCTCGTCCACAAGGCCGTCGAGGTCGTTGTCGGTGGGGATCTGGCCGCCTCGCGACGTGTGCGGGTTGTTCGGGTTGTCGAACCAGTAGTCGCGCCCGTCCGGGTTGATGCTCGGGAGCAGGTAGAAGACCGAGTTGTCGAGCAGCTGGCCGACGCGCTCGACGTTCTCGCGCATCTCGAGCAGGTACCAAGCGGTGTGGAGCACCACTTCGCCGGCCTGCACCTCGTTGCCGTGGATGTTGCCGTCGATGTACATGGCGGGCTTGGTCGCCGGATCGCCGACCTTGTAGTTGGTCACTTCGAGGGCTAGGATTTCGCGCCCCTGGTGCGACTCGCCCACCTTCACCACACGGGCGAAGTCAGGGTGCGCCGCGGCGAGCGCCCGCAGGAATCCGTTGAGGCCGTCCACATCGTAGTAGCGGTTCCACGCGATTTCGACCTTCGGGTGCGACGGCGCGCCGAGGGCGGGGAAGACGTTCTCCGGCGGGACGCGGTAGGCGGTCTCCGCGGCGGGGGAGTGGGCGGCGGCGAGGATCGCGGCGGCGGCGAGCGTGCAGCGCAGGCTGTTGGTCATGGTCGTGGTCACTCCGCGTCGTCGGTGCGCAGGACGCGTTCGTCGCGCCCCGCCATGTCGGAGACCAGCCGCACCGTGAGCGTCTTCCCGCCGTCGTTCAGATGCACGACGCGCCGCATCTCCGTGCGACCACCGTTCCCGGCGAGGGGCTCGAGCTTGATGCGTTCCGGCCCGTCCAGCACGTCCGCGCCTTCGATCTCGATCCGCGTCGGGCGGACGAGGCTCGAGTAAACGCCTTGGTGCAGCACGTCGGGCAGGAAGCCGTCGTTGCGCACGGCGAGGCGGAGCTCGAACAAGCCGCGCTCGAGGCGCTTCAGCTCGGCGGACTCGATGGCGACCTTCGGCGCGCGCCGGGCGGTCTCCATCAGGAAGAGCGTGTGTGTCGTCGCGAGGTCGTCCAGCAGGGCGGGCGGCGGAACGATTCGCGCATGCGGCGCGAAGCCGCCGGCCTCCGCGTCGTGGTCCGGGAAGTCAGGGTGCTTGATCGGCTTCCAGGCTGCCCAGCCCTGCGGGTCGCGCTCGACGAGCCAATCGCGGAAGCGCTGCAGCTTCGCGATCTCGCCGTTTTCCGGCAGCGCCTTCTTCTCCTCGTCCGACAGCTCCGGCAGGAGGGCGAGCTGCATGTTCGAGGTCCAGACCGGCGTGGCGACGGCGAAGCGCCCGAGCGCCACGGAGGCGAACCGCGCGAGGCCGCCCTGCGCGGCATCGGAAGCTCCCGGCGTGGAGACTTCGCCCTTGAGACCGAGCGACTTCCGGTACTCTTCCGCCACTTTGCGCAGCAACGGCAGGTCGTTCTTGTTCGGGAGCGAGGAGGGCTTGCGGCCCCAGCGGCCACCCTTTACGTCGGGGTCCGTGGTCTTCTCCGGGTCCGGCGCCGTGAGGAGGTTGTCCTCCGTGCCGAGGACAACGACGGTTCCGATCTGCGGATTGTCATAGAGGAAATCGATCAGCGCGTGGACCTGCGGCTGGTCGGCGGGATTGGACGCGGAACCCTTCTCGAACCAAGGGAAATCGGTGGGGAAGTTGCGCGCGACACTGACGGCGCCGTCCTCCTCCTCGTTCCAGCGCTCGTCGCCGTCGTTGTCGCGGCCCTCGGACAGGATCAGCCACTCGCCGCGCTCGCCCTTCATCGCGTCGGCGGGGCGCGCGAAGGCGCCGTCCTTCCCGTCGGCGATGTGGGTGCCGCGGGGGTGCTTGACGCGGATCATGCGGATCGCGCCGTCGCCGTCCAGGTCCTCCGCGAGGTCCTCGCCGGACTCGCCGTCGTGGTCGGAATCGGACGCGCCGGTCGAGCCCGAGTGGGCGCGCGTCGGCGAGTCGAACCAGGTGGCGAGTCCCGCCGGGTTCATGTTGGTAACGACGTAGATCGTGTGCTCGGAGAGGAGCTTTTCCGATTCCTCGGAGCCGTCGGCGAGGCGTTCGATGAAGCGGAGCGCGATCTCGGAGCCGACGATGTGGCGCCCGTCGAGGCCGGCGGCGACCAGCATCGCAGGGCCGCCGGGGCGCTCGGGCCCCGCGCGGAACAGCCAGACGGGGTTGTCCGCGGCATCGCGGGCCAGCTCGGAGAACTCGAAGGTGTCGAGGTTCGCGGCCGCCGCCCGGCGCAAAACCTGCTCCGTGTCGGCGGCGGTGCGATAGCCTTCCGCGCCTGCCGTCCCCGTCATCACCGCGAGCGCCGCCGCCAGCGCCCTCCATGCACGTCGTTTCAGCATCGCGCGTCGAACCTTCGCATTGTCGTTGCCGGGCTGGCTCCGGGCCTGCTCCGGTTTGGTCCGCCACGTTCGGAGTCGTTTCCATGGGTGTCGAGAAGAACAACGGCGCGTGCCGCCAGCCCCCCGCCCTGCCGGCGTCGCCGCGCAAGGCGCTGGACCACCTTCGCGCATCGGACCCGGCGCTCGACGCGGCCATCGACCGGGTCGGCCCCTTCGCCCTCGAAGCGCACGAGCCGACGCTGCACGCCTTCTGCGTCGAGATCATCGGCCAGCAGCTTTCCGTCACCGCCGCCTCCGCGATCGCGCGCCGGTTCAGCGACCGCTTCGGGCGCGGGGACTCCTTCGATCCCGACGCCGTGGTGGCGGCGCCGGTCGAGGAGCTGCGCGCGCTCGGCCTTTCGAACGCGAAGGCGCGCACGGTGCCCGGGCTCTGCCAGTTCTGGCGGGAGCACCGGCTGACCCCGGAGCGGGCGCGCCGGATGTCCGACGCGGAGCTGCTCGCCCTGCTCACGCAGGTGAAGGGCATCGGCCCGTGGACCGTGAAGATGTTCCTCATCTTCGCGCTTCGGCGTCCCGACGTGCTGCCGGAGGAGGACCTTGGCCTGCGCGCGGGGCTGCAGTTGATGCGCGGGCTGCCCGAGCCTCCCGCGCAGAAGGCGGTCCCCGCGATGACCGCCCACTGGGCGCCGTGGCGCACCGTCGGCACCTGGTACGCCTGGGGGCTGCTCCGGGTGCATCGGCAGGACAAGCTCGCCGCCCGCACCTCGGAGCCGCTCGATGCTTGAAACCGCCACCGGCGCCACCGCGTGGGACGTCTACTGGTCGGAACGCTGGCGCCGCCGCGCCGCGTGGCTCGACCAGACGCTGCGGACCGAGCCCCCGCGCGGGTGGGCGCGCCTAAACGCGCTGCACCTCGCGCAGCTCCTGCGGCGGCTCGGCGCGCGGCGCGTACTTGACGCGGCCTGCGGATTGGGGCTCGGCGTCGCGTGCCTCATCGAGGAAGGCTTCGACGCGCACGGCGCGGACGCCTCCGCCACCGCCGTCGCCCATGCCTCGGAACTGCTCGCGGAGCGCGGCTTGTCGGCGAGGCTTCTGGCCGCGCGCTGGGAAGCGCTGCCGGACGCGCTCGGCGAGGGGACGCGCTTCGACGCGATCCACTGCGACGCGCTGGTATGGGCGGAGTCGGAGGCGGAGATCGCCGCGGCGGCGCGGGCCTTCGCCGAACTGCTGCCGCGCGGCGGCCAGGTGCTTTTCCACGGCGTCTTCCCGCTCCTCGACGAGGCGGTGAAGGAACGGCTCCTGCGGGAGGCCGTGGGCGCCGCGGAGCCGCGCGAAGCCGCCTGCGGTGCGCTGGTCCAGCGCACGTCTTTCCGCCGCGAGGGGGACGCGCTCGTGGAGACGCACACGTTCGCGGACGCGGCCGGGACCGAGCGGCGCTGCGAGCTGCGGCAGCTCTTCCGCCACACCTGGCGCGACGTCCGGCGGGCGTTCTCGCAAGCCGGCGAGTGGCGCTTGGAGCAGGCCGCCACCACGATCGACGGCGCGCGCCGCTTCCACGCGGTCGCCACGCTGATGGCGCATCCCGCCGCCCCCGCGCCGATGGAGGACTTCCTGTGAGCGCGCGCGGCTACCTTGCGCTGGGACTCGCGCTCGCGCTGGCGGGGTGCGAGGGCGAGGCGTTCCAGCTCGCGGAGGCGGGGCCCCGCCTCCGAACCCCTTCCTTGGACGAGTCGTACCGGAGCGAGCGGTCGCGGGAGAGCACGGAGGAGTTCCTCCGCGTGTTCGAGGAGGAGCTGCACCGCTCGCGGCGGGAGCAGCCGGGCGGCTTGCGGGCGCTGACGCGCTCGCCGCTGCTCGACGGCGTCGCGCAGATCCACGCCGAGGACATGGCCGCGCAGGACTACTTCGCCCACGACAGCCCGCAAGGCAACGATGTGGCGGACCGGGCGCGGTCGCTCCATCCCAGGGCAGTGATCCTGGATCTGCGCGAGAACCTCCACATGATCGAGACGAACATCCCCGACCCCGCGGCGGAGCGGGCGCGGTTCGCCCAGCGCTCGCTGATGGAGTCCCCCGGCCACCGGGCGAACATCGTCAACACCCAGAGCGTCGAGTACGGCCTCGGCTACGCGCACGCGGTGCGGGACGGGGTCTTCCACGAGTACTCGGTGCAGGTTTTCGGCATCGTGCTGGGCGAGTTCCGCCAGGAACCCCCGGCCTCCCTCAACCTGGTCCGCGCGACGACACTCGTCCCATTCATCCCGGCGAGGGGGGACGCCGAGTGGTTCCTCTTCGCGCCGGACCTGCCCCGGCAGCAGTTCACCCACCCGCTCTTCCCGGACCGTGTGTTCCTGGGCGGGCGCCCGGTGCGGTACGACTCCGAGTACCAGGTTTTCGACATGTTGCCGATGCCCGCGGGGCGGATGGTGCTGGCCGCCCGGGTGCCCGGGATGCCGCCCGGCTACGGCGAGGTGTGGGAGTTCGAGTCGCGCTGAAGCAGGCGGCTGAACGGCGCCTCAGAACCCGTGCGAACCCGCGGCGCGGCGCCGGTCCAGAGGCGATCCGATTCCCAACAGTCGGGGCGCGGCCTCTGGGCAATAGAGAACATCCGCGGCGTCAATCACTTGATCGCAACCTACTGGGTTGCAGATCCACGGCGGAGCAGGAGTGGGTGATGGCGGTGCGGAGGATTGCTTGGGGACTAAGTTAACTTCCCATCTGAATTGTGCATACATGCCTCTTGGGGAATCGTTAGCGATTCCAGGGCTGTTATTGTAGAGGGCCAATCTAACATCGAGAAAGAATGCGTTTGTGGATTGAAAGGCCGCTTCCTCCCAGTCCAAGACTTCAATTTGTGGGGCCAAGAAGAGGAGTTCCCCCGGGCACATCCGGATTGGGAACAACTGCTTATCCTCGTCGCTGAGGCGAATGCGGAACCAACTCTCTCTATTGGACTCGGCTGGTCCGTAGATGATGAGTGGAACCGTGCCGTTGTTGGTGATTCCGACCGGCGAAACCCAAGCCATCCGTTCGTCCAGCGAGATCCAAGCCTCTGGTGTGTCCGAATATATAGGAAAGAGGTCGGGCAATTGCCCGGGCACCGCAACCGGAGTCGGCGTCGGGGTCGGCACATACCCTTCCGGCGGAAGGACGGTGAGGGAGATGGGAAAGCCATCGCACTGGCAGCAAGTGGGGTCGGCGATGGGGCGGACGTTTAGCGTATACGTCGTGGGTTGAAGAAGCGTAAAGGACGCTTGGCGTGATGAAAGCGAGAGAACAGAGTCGACTGTAGTTGCAAAGGAAGAGCCGGAGGTCACGGAGACGGCGTAGAAAGCAAAACCCCCGTTCACTTCACTTCCCCCCGCCCATTCGACCGTCAACGTGTCCCCGGCCTTCATGATGTAGGGCGCTTCAGTCGGCAAGACCCGAGGGCAAAGCCCGCCTGCCGTGGTGAACGTGATGGTCTCCCCCTCCTCCGCCCCCGCGGGCCCTACCACGGCGCTTGGCAGGATGCGGACTTCCGGGCGCGGGGCGGCGCCGGTCCAGAGGCGGGTTGCGGCTTCGAGGCAGCCGAGCACAGCGGCTCCCAGCATCGCCATCGCGAGTCGGCGTCGGATCGAGTGGTTCATGTGTGCTGCTCCCCCGGGCGGTTGCCCTCCATAGCCTATGCAGGGATCATCACCTAACTACTCCGCAACGCAAGCTTAGTGGTAATGTCGCGCACAACTGTTGGCCGAATGGCGATGGTTGCGGCCCCTTGAGGGGCCGAACTGCGGCGCAGGGCCACGGTTCCCACCCCCTCTGCCCGGGAGGAAGAGCGGTGGTTACCGTTGGCGGCATTTGTCCCGGCGCCCGCGGGTGGCAGTGGCCCGGGGATTCGAGAGCGTGCGGGGGGGGCGCCGCTGGCGGGGGTGCGGGGAAGACCTGGCAGGGGGTTCGGTTTTCCGCCTTGCTGCCCGGCGATGCGCCCGCTTCTCTGGAGGCTGGACCCCCGGAGGCAGGATGAACCCCGTACACCTTACGCTGGATGGGCAATCGCTCACCTTGGAGGCGCTCGCGCCGCTGGTGGCGGGGGAGCGGGTGCGCGCGGAGCCGGTGCCCGCCGCGTGGGACGCGGTGCGGCGTTCGGCGGCGGCGCTTCAAGCGCTCGACCTCGCCGGAGCGCCGCTCTACGGCATCAACACGGGCTTCGGCTCGCTCTGCAACGTGGCCGTCGCGCCGGCGGAGCTCGCCGGGCTGCAGACCAACCTGCTCCGCAGCCACGCTTGCGGGGTCGGCGACCCCACCCCTCCGGAAGTCGTGCGGATCATGCTCGCGCTCAAGGCGCAGAGCTTCTGCCGCGGGCACTCCTCGATCCGCCCGGAAGTTGTCGAGCGCCTGCTGCTGTTCCTCGCCGAGGATGCGCTGCCGCTCGTGCCCGCGCAGGGATCGCTCGGCGCGTCGGGCGACTTGGCGCCGCTCGCGCACCTGTCGCTGCCGCTGATCGGCGAGGGCGCTTTCCGGATGGCGGACGGGTCCGCCGAGGACGCGGCGCCGTGGCACCGCGTGCGGGGCTTGGAGCCGCTGCGGCTTGGCCCGAAGGAGGGTCTCGCGCTCATCAACGGCACGCAATTCCTGACGGCGCACGCGGCCGCCGCGCTGGTCCGCGCGCGCCATGCGGCCCGGACGCTGGACTGCGCGGCGGCGATGAGCCTCGAGGCGATGGCGGGGCGCGCGCTGCCGTTCGACGAGCGCATCGCCGCGGTCCGTCCGCACCGCGGAGTCGCCGGGGTGATGGCGCGGATCCGCGGCCTCACGAAGGGCAGCGCCCTTCTGGACGGCGCCGGCGCTGCGCCCCGCGTCCAAGACCCCTACTCCTTCCGCTGCGTCCCGCAGGTGCATGGCGCCGCCTGCGACGCGCTCGCCTATGCGGAAGGGGTGGTCGAAACGGAGCTGAACTCGACGACGGACAATCCGTTGGTGCTGGAGGACGGCTCGTACCACAGCGGCGGCAACTTCCACGGCGAGCCGGTCGCGCTGGCGATGGACTTCGCCGCGATCGCGATGACGGAGCTGGCCTCGATCTCGGAGCGGCGGGTCTTTTGGCTGCTCGAGGGCGCCCGGGTCGGCCTGCCCCCGATGCTGGCGGGGGGACGGGGCGGGCTCCACTCCGGCTTCATGATCGCGCAGTACACGGCCGCCGCGCTCGTCAGCGAATGCAAGCTGCTCGCGCACCCCGCCAGCGTGGACACGATCCCCTCGTCGAACGGGCAGGAGGACCACGTCAGCATGGGGAGCATCGCCGCGCGGAAGGCGCTTTCCGTGGCGGCGATGCTCGAGCGCGTCGCGGCCGTGGAGCTGCTCTGCGCCGCGCAGGCGCTGGACGCGAGGGGGGCGGAACGGGCCGGGGCCGGCACCCGGGCTCTCCATGCGCGGGTGCGGGAACTGGCGCCGCCCCTCGAAGGCGACCGCCCGCTTTCTTGCGAAATCGAATGCTTGGCACGGGCGCTCGGGCGTGGAGAAATGGCGCCCCACGGACAAGGAGCAGACTAAATGGGCAGCATGCACGACACCGCCGAGATGATCCGCGCCGCACG
The DNA here is from genome assembly GCA_033764015.1 of Candidatus Sumerlaeia bacterium. Classification (GTDB taxonomy): domain Bacteria; phylum Sumerlaeota; class Sumerlaeia; order SLMS01; family JANRJK01; genus JANRJK01. The sequence goes on from JANRJK010000013.1 coordinate 423,263, forward strand.
CGGCCCGAGGATCAGCTGCGCCAACTGGCAAATCGAAGCGGCCATGCGCATGCTGATGAACAACCTCGACTCCGACGTCGCCGAGGACCCGGACAACCTGGTGGTCTACGGCGGCAGCGGCAAGGCGGCGCGCAACTGGCCCAGCTACTACCGCATCGTGACCGCGCTCCGGGGCATGGCCGCCGACGAGACCCTGATCGTCCAGAGCGGGAAGCCCGTCGCCGTCTTCCGCACGCACGAGGGCGCGCCCCGCGTGCTCATCGCCAATTCGAACCTCGTCCCCAAGTGGGCCACCTGGGAGAAGTTCCACGAGCTCGACGCCCTCGGGCTCATGATGTACGGCCAGATGACCGCCGGGAGCTGGATTTACATCGGCTCGCAGGGCATCGTCCAGGGCACCTACGAGACCTTCATGGAGGCGGGGCGGCGGCACTTCGGCGGCAGCCTCGCGGGGCGCCTCGTCGTGACCGCCGGCCTCGGCGGCATGGGCGGCGCCCAGCCCCTCGCCGCCACCATGGCGGGCGCGTGCTGCATCGCCATCGAGGTGGACCGCGCCCGCATCCACCGCCGCCTCCAGACCCGCTACGTCGACCACTCGACGGAGCATCTCGAGGACGCGCTGCAGACCTGCCTCGACGCGATGTCGCAGGGGCGCACGGTCTCCGTCGCGCTGCTCGGCAACGCGGCGGACGTGCTGCCGGCGCTGCTCGAACGCGGCGTCCGCCCGGACATCGTGACGGACCAGACCTCGGCGCACGACCCGCTGAATGGATACGTGCCGAACGAGCTCGCCTACGAGGACGCGGTCGACCTGCGCGACGACGATCCGGAGGAGTACACGCGCCGCTCGATGCTCGCGATGGCCGCCCACGTGCGCGCGATGCTCGAGTTCAAGCGGCGGGGCTCGATCGTCTTCGACTACGGCAACAACATCCGCGCCCAGGCGAAGGAGGCTGGCGTCGAGAACGCTTTCGATATCCCCGGCTTCGTCCCCGAGTACATCCGCCCGATGTTCTGCGAAGGGAACGGTCCGTTCCGCTGGGTGGCGCTCTCCGGCGATCCGGAGGACATCCGCAAGACCGACGCGGCGCTTCTGGAGCTGTTCCCGGAGAACGAGCGCCTGGCGCGCTGGCTCAAGCTGGCGGGGGAGCGCATCGCTTTCCAGGGCCTTCCCGCGCGCATCTGCTGGCTCAAGTACGGCGAACGCGCGAAGGCGGGCCTGCTCTTCAACAAGATGGTGCGCGAGAAGCAGCTCAAGGCGCCCATCGTCATCGGGCGCGACCACCTCGACTGCGGCTCCGTGGCGTCGCCGAACCGCGAGACCGAGGGCATGATGGACGGCTCGGACGCGGTCGCTGACTGGCCGCTGCTCAACGCGCTGCTGAACACCGCGTCTGGCGCGACTTGGGTGTCGCTGCACCACGGCGGCGGCGTCGGCATGGGCTACTCGATCCACTCGGGAATGGTTGTCGTCGCCGACGGCACGCCTGCGATGGACGAGCGCCTCGCCCGCGTCCTGACGACCGACCCCGGCATGGGCGTCGTCCGCCACGCGGACGCGGGTTACCCGCGCGCCATCGACGTGGCGAAGCGCGAAGGCATCCAAATCCCCTTCCTGACGATGTAGCCGCGTGCCGCCGCTGCTCCTGCGCCACGCGACGGTCTTCGCGGGCGAGCGCCATTGGCCGCTCCTCGCGGACCACATGGTGTTCGCGGACCTGGGGCGCATCCTGGCCGTGCTGCCGGAGGGCGGCGCGCACTCGCTCAAGCTGCCCCCGAACGCGCTCGAGGTGGACTGCGCCGGCGCGCTGCTGACTCCCGGGCTCATCGACTGCCACACGCACCTTCTCTTCGGCGGCGCCCGCGCCAAAGAGTTCGCCATGCGCCTCGCCGGGCGACCCTACCAGGAGATCGCCGCGGCCGGTGGCGGCATCGCCTCCACGGTGCGCGCCACCCGCGCGGCGTCCGACGAGGGGCTGCTGGCCGCGGCCATGGCCCGCCTCGGCGAGATGGCCCGGCAAGGCGTCACCACGGTCGAAGTGAAGAGCGGCTACGGCCTCGACACGGAGCACGAGCTGCGCCTGCTGCGCCTGGCGCGCGAGCTCGGGCGCCGCGCGCCGCAAGAGATTGTGCCCACTTTCCTGGGTGCGCACGCGGTGGGACCGGAGTTTTCCGGCGACCGCGCCGCGTACCTCCGCTGCGTCCGGGAGGAGATGCTCCCCGCGGTCGCGCGGGAGAAGCTCGCCACCTCCGTGGACGCGTTCTGCGAAACCGGCGCGTTCACCGCGGAGGAGGTGTCGGAACTCTTCGGCGAGGCCCGCGCGCTCGGCCTGCGGGTGCGGATCCACGCGGAGCAGTTCGGTTGGCACGGCGGAGCGGCGATGGCCGCGCGGCACGGGGCCCTCTCCGCGGACCACCTCGAGTACCTCAAGCCGGAGGAGGCGCCGCTGCTGGCCGCGTCTGGCACGGTGGCGGTGCTGCTGCCCGGCGCGCAGCTCACTCTCGCGCTTCCGAACCCGCCGGTCGCCGCGCTGCGCGAGGCGGGCGCGGCGATCGCGCTCGCGACCGACTGCAATCCCGGCACCAGCATGACGACGAACCTACACTTGATGCTGCAACTCGGCGCGGCGCTCTACCGCCTGTCGCCGGAGGAGTGCCTCGCCGCCGCGACCGCGAACGCCGCCCGCGCGCTCGGCATCCGCGAGCGCACCGGCACCATCGCGCCGGGCCAGGCGGCGGACTTGCTCCTGTGGGACGCCGCGACACCCGCCGAGGCGCTCTACCGCCTCGGCGCCGCACCGGTCCGGCGCGTCTGGAAAGGCGGAAGGGAGATCACCCCATGATCGACTTCGACGAGCTGGTCCCGGCCCCCATCGAGCTGTTCGGAGGCGGCGCCGATATCCATGACGTGAAGATCGGCAGCGTGTTCCGGCGCGTGGTGCGCGACACTCCGACCGAGGGGCTCCGGGTGGCGGTGATCGGCTTTCCGGTCGACGACGGCGTCCGGCGGAACCATGGCCGCCCGGGCGCGGCGCAGGCCCCCGGCGCGGTGCGGCGCGTGCTCGCGCGGCTGAACGCGCGCGACGCCTTCCGGCGGGCGATCCCCGGCGGCGTCGTGGGCGACTTCGGGAACGTGGCGCCCCGCGCGTCGCTGGAGGAGTCGCAGGAGCGCGCGGCGCGCATCGTCGCGGCGCTTCTGGGGCAGGGCCTCGCCGTGGTCCTGCTCGGCGGCGGCCACGAGACGGCCCGCTGCCATGGCGAGGCGCTCCTCGCGCTTCCGGGGCGGTCCCATCTGCTGAACGTCGATCCGCACCTCGACGTGCGCGAGTCGGCGGACAACCGCCCGACCTCCGGCAATCCGTTCCGGCTGGCCTTGGAGGCGGCGCGGGGGAGGCTGCGGTACACCGCGGTCGGCGCGCGCCCGGAGTTCAACGCGGCGGCCTATGCGGAGTACGTCCTGACCCGCGGCGGGACCATCTGTTGGAGCGATGGACGCGCGGATTGGCAGGCCTCCGACGCGCTGGCCCGCGAGCTCGCCCTCGGGCACGAACCCAACGCGGGCGTATCGCTCGATATCGACGCCGTGGAGAGCGGTTCCGCTCCCGGCAGCAGCGCCGCCTCGCCGACGGGCATCTCCGCGCACGAGTTCGTGGCGTGCGCGCGCGCCGCCGGCGGCGACCCGCGGGTGCGCATGCTCGAGGTGAGCGAGTTCGCCCCGCCCTACGACCGCGACGGGCAGACGGCGCGCGTGGCCGCGCTGGCGGTGCAGGCGTTCCTCTTCGCCGGAGGCGGCGCCGCGCGCCTGTGAACGCGCCGCACCGCGCCGCGTACCAAATGGTACGGCGCGGGCGGCAATGCAAGCGGCGCGGCCCCTCCCCGCGTGGCACGCGACTGGGTAGTGCAACCCTCGCCACCACGCGCCCGGAGCGAGCCATGCGAACACTCGTCACCTTCCTGCTGACACTCCTCGCCGCCTCCGCGCTCTCCGCGCAGGAGCGCCTCGACAGCGCGGGGATCGACCGCCTCATCGATGCGCGCCTCTCGGCGGAGGGCGTCGCCGCCGCACCGCCCGCCGACGACAGCGAATTCCTCAGGCGCCTCTCGCTCGACACCCGGGGCACGATCCCCAGCGTCGAGGAGACGATCGCGTTCCTCGCCGACCGCTCGCCGGAGAAGCGCGCGGAGGCGATCGAGCGCTTCCTCGCGGATCCGAAGCGCGGCGAAGCATGGGGCGCCTACTGGGACAAAGTCCTCATCGGGAACTTCGAAGGCGCCAACAACCAGATGGTCCGGATGGGCGCTAAGTCGCTCTTCCGCGAGTGGGTCGCGGAGCAGTTCAACCAGAACACCCCCTACGACAAGTTCGCGGAGGCCATCATCACCGCCGAAGGTCAGGTGCGCGAGAGCCCGCAGGGGCTCCCCACGCTCCGCTACCGGGAAAGCGTCGCGGACCTTTCCGGCTCCATGACGCGCGTCTTCCTCGGCAAACAGGTGCAGTGCGCGCAGTGCCACAACCACCCCTACGACGAGAACCTCACGCAGCAGGACTTCTGGGAGCTGGCGGCGTTCTTCGACCGGACCAAGGCTCGCCCGGTGAGGGACGAAAACGGCCGCTTCGCCGGGTTCAACATCTCCGAGGTTCCCCGCGGGCGCACCTTCATCCCGGACACGTCGCCCCGCGTCGAGGTGCAGCCCGTGTGGCTGGACGGCACCAAGGGTCCCATCGGGCTGGCGGCGCAACGGCGCGAGTCCTACGTCACCATGCTCACGTACCACGACCGCGAGCAGTTCGCTCGCAACATGGCGAACCGGTTGTGGGCGCACTACTTCGGGCGGGGTCTCGTCGAGCCCGTCGACGACTGGCAGAACCCCTACGCCACTCCGAGCCACCCGGAGCTGATGGAGGCGCTCGCGACCGAGTTCCTCGCAGCGGACCTCGACATCCGCCACCTCGAGCGGCTCGTCCTCAACACGCGCACCTACCAGCGCGGCTCGACGGCGGACGCGGTGCAGCGCGCCCGCGCGGACCTGTTCGCCGCGGCGCCGCTCCGCCCGCTCACCCCGGACCAGCTCTTCAACTCGATAGACGCGGCGACGAACCTCTCGTCGCTCGCGGCGAACCGGCCCGCCGCGGCGGCGTTCCCGGACGCGCTACGCCTCCGCTACCTCGCGCAGTTCACCTTCCTCTTCGACAACGACGAGATGGAGGAGGTGGACACCTTCGAGCCGAACCTGTCGCAGGCGCTCTTCATGCTCAACGACAAGACGCTCGCGCAGGCGGTGTCCAACCGCGGCGGCTCGATGATCGCGGAGATCATCGAGACGACGAAGGACCCGGGCGAGCAGGTCGCGTACCTTTTCCTGGCGGCGCTGTCGCGGCGCCCCTCGGCAGAGGAGGCCGGCGCCTACGCGGAGCTGCTGCGCTCCGCCGCGGGGACGCAGCGCAACCGGGCGCTCGAGGACATCCTGTGGGTCCTCGTGAACTCCGCCGAGTTCCGGACCAACCATTGACAATGTCAACGAACGAAGGAGGAGCAGCCATGGGCCACGCGCACGACGACCACCACTGCCATTCGCCGGAGCACGACGCGGGCGTCTCCTCGCGGCGCACCTTCCTCAAGCGCGCCATCGGCGCGTGGCTCGGGATGTCGCTCGCCTCGCCGATGCTCGGGCTGTTCGACCAGGGTACGGGGGGCGGACTGAGCGGCCTCTGGACGCCGGCCGCCTCCGCGGCGGAGGGCGCCGCGCCGAAGGCCGTCCGATCCGTGGTGCTGCTCTGGATGGACGGCGGCCCCTCGCAGCTAGACACCTTCGATCCCAAGCCCGGCGCCCCGACCGCGGGGCAGTTCCGCGCGATGAAGACCGCGCTCCCCGGGGCGCTCTTCACCGAGCACCTGGAGCGCACCGCATCCATCGCGGACCGCCTTTGCGTTGTCCGCTCCATGTCCACCAAGGAAGGCAACCACTCGCGCGCGAAGCACTACCTCCGCACCGGCTACGCGCCGACCGGCCCGGTGGCGTTTCCGGGCATGGGCTCGATGGTGGCCTCGCAGCTCGCCGCGGAGTCCTCCGCGAAGATCCCGATGAACGTCTCGATCAACGCGCCGGGCACCGGAAGCGGCTGGCTCGGCGTCCAGTACGACCCCTTCCACGTGCAGAACGCCGGGCGCCCGGTGCAGAACCTCGCGCTGCCCAAGGGCGTCGCGGAGGAGCGCTTCGAACGGCGCATGGCGCTGCTGGCGGAGCAGCAGGAGCGCTTCGCCCAGCGGCTCGGCAGCGCGAAGTCGGTGCGCAACCTGCAGGAGGTGAACGAGGCGGCGCGCGCGTTCATGGAGGCCCCGGAGGCGGACGCCTTCGACATCTCGCAGGAGCCCGACACGGTCAGGGACGCCTACGGCCGCAACAAGTTCGGCGAGGGCTGCCTGATGGCGCGGCGCCTTGTGCAGCGCGGCGTGAAGTTCGTCGAGGTCTCGCTCGGCGGCTGGGACACGCACGAGGACAACTTCACCCGCGTGAAGGAGAACCTCGGCCAACTCGATCCGGGGCTGTGGTCGCTGGTGCTTGACCTCGAGACGAAGGGGCTGCTCGACACGACGCTGGTGGTCTGCATGGGCGAGTTCGGCCGCACGCCGCGCCTCAACCCGCGGGAGGGCCGCGACCACTTCCCGCGCGCCTGGAGCGCGGTCCTCGCCGGCGGGGGAGTGCGCCCCGGCGTCGTCGGCGCGACCAGCGACGACGGGTCGGAAGTCGTGTCGCGAAAGACCTCGGTGGAAGACCTCTACCGGACGATTTACACGCGGCTGGCGATTTCGCCGGACCAGGTGTGGGACACGCCTTCCGGCCGCCCGATCAAGACCGTGAACGGCGGCGAAGTGATCCGCGAAGTGCTGGGATAGCGGCCGGCTACTCTCCGAGCAGGTCGCCGAGGATCGCGACCGCGTCGTTGGACGGCATGGGCGGGGCGGGGCGCCCGAAGAAGTACCCCTGGCCAAGGTAGCCGCCGGCGAAGGTCACGATGGAAAGCATCTGCATGTCTTCGATCCCTTCGACGACGAGCGTGTAACCAAGGCTTTCCTGGCAGCGCGCGAAGGTGCTGATGGTGCGCGCCGCCTCGACCGGGGTCATCGCCTCGAAGACCGACTTGTCGATCTTGATGTAGTCGGGCCGCACCCGCAGGTGGCGGTGCGTCAGGTCCTTGGGCATCAAGTCGTCAAGCGCGATGCGGATGCCCTCGGCCTTGATGCGTTCGAAGAGCGGCTGCAGCTCGGCCAGCTCGGCGGTGGTGGCGCTCTCGTGGATCTCGAGGACCACGTGGCGCGTCTCGCCGAGGAGCGGGCGCAGCTTCGAGACTACATAGTCTAGCCCGCCCTCCTCGAGGAGCGTCATCGCATAGACGTTGAGGAAGATGTTGGTGGTGCGGGAGAGCGTGGCGGCGGTGGCGGTGGTCTGGGCCAGGCAGCGGCGGTCGAACGCGGTGAGGATCCCGGTCGCGCGCGCCAGTTCGAGGAGTCCTGCGGGCGCCTGGACGTTCCCCTCGTGGAGACCCCGGACGAGGACTTCGAAACCCCACACATCGTTCCGGCGGAGGTCGTGGATCGGCATCACGTGGGCGGTGAGGCCCATGCGCAGGAGGTCCGGGCGCTCGGGGAGGGCGCCGTTGACTCCGCTTTCCAGCTCGCGCAGTGGCTCGTTCATCCTCGATACGCCGTTGGGGGAGTCCGCCCGGTTAGCTTCGCAGCACGCTTATGGTTGTTGCGGCGGGCGGTCCAAATCTCAACCCGGAAATTCGGGTTGTTCATTTTCTTGGAATTCGGATGTTGCGCCGCGTTGTGACGGCCCGTCGGCTCCGACGATCCAAGGGGGAGTAGCTGGTGCGGGGCGGAGGGATTGGCACCGCTAAAGCGATTGCGCCCGGGTCAGCCGGAGAATGCGGCGTCCACCGCTTCGCACCAGGCATGGTAGATCATCAGGTGGAGTTCCTGGATCCGGGCGGTTTCGCCATGGGGAACCCGGACCGCCACGTCCACGAGTTCCGCGCATCCTTCCGCGGACTTGCCGACGAGCGCGATGCGGCCCATCCCTAGGGGGGCGGCGGCTCGGAACGCCTCGAGGACGTTCCGTGAGGAGCCGCTTGTGCTGATTCCCACGAGCAAGTCCCCGCGGGCGCCGAACGCCTCCACCTGCCGTGCGAACACGCGTTCGTAGCCGAAGTCGTTCGCGACACTTGTCAGGATCGAGCTGTCGGTCGTCAGGGCGATGGCGGGGAGCGCTCGCCGCGACTTGCCGACGAAGCGTCCGACGATCTCGGCGGCGAGATGCTGCGCGTCCGCGGCGCTGCCGCCATTGCCGCAGATCAAGATCTTCCCCCCGGATAGCAGCGTCTCGACGAGGAGCGCCCCGGCCGCCGCCGCCTGCTCCGGCCCTCCGGAAGCGGCGAACTCGTCGAGGGCGCGGCGGTGTTCCGCGGAGACGCGCGCCAGCGCGTCGGCCACCGTCGTCTTGGCGCGGCTCATGGGGAGGGGGTCCGTTCCTCGGCGAGCAGCTCCCGGGCGATCTCCGACCGGTCCACCGTGGCGACTCCCACCTTGCCGACCACGATCCCCGAGGCGGTGTTCCCCAGATGCGCCGCGGCTTCCAGACTGCCGCCGCCAAGGCGGGCAAGCGTGCTGACGGCGATGAAGGTGTCGCCCGCGCCGGTCACGTCGAAGACTTCACGCGCCCTCGCGGGCAGGTGCACCGCCGCGCCGCGCTTCGGAAAGACCGAGACTCCCTTCGGGCCGCGGGTGATGAAGACGGCCTCCGCGCGGACCTGGCGGAGCAGCCGGCGCCCCGCCTCCGCGAGCGCCGCCTCGTCCGCGATCAGCACGCCGCTCGCCTCCTGCGCCTCCTTCTGGTTCGGAGTCAGGTAGGTCGCGCCCTCGTAGCGCCGGTAGTCGTAGCCCTTCGGATCGACGAAGACCGGCTTGCCTGCGTCGCGGGCGAGCGCAAGCAGCCCGGGCAGCACCTCGGGGCCGAGCACGCCCTTGCCGTAGTCGCTGACAATCACGCCGTCCACGCGGCGGAGCGCCGACTGCGCCGCCGCGCGGAGTTTCTTCGCGACGGCCGCGGACGCGGGCGCGGCGATCTCGCGGTCGAGTCGGAGCATCTGCTGACCACCCGCCACGCAGCGCGTCTTACGCGTGGTGGGGCGGGCCGGATCGCGCACGAGCCGCGCCTGGAGCCGCCCGGATACCGCCGCCAGCTCCTCGAGCCGGGAGGCGAAGGTGTCCTCCCCGCAGAGGCCAACGAGTTCGACCCGGGCGCCCAGCGCGGCGAGGTTCTGCGCCACGTTGCCGGCGCCCCCCAGCAGGTATTCGTCCTGCTCGACCGTGAGGACCGGGACGGGCGCTTCCGGCGAGACGCGCGTGACCACGCCCCGGACGTAGTGGTCGAGGATCACATCGCCGACGACGAGGACGCGGCGCTCGGCGAACGTCTCGAGGAGCGCGGCGAGGCTGGGGGCGGTGGTGTCCGGAGAGTGTCTGGGCAATGGCTCGGGCCCGTGTGGAGTGCCAAGCGACCAAGCGGGCCAGCGGGGCCGCGGAGCCTCAAGGAGAAACGCCGCTGTCGCTCGAACGCGCCTCGAGGATCGCCAGCAGGTCCGGGATCTTGAAGGGCCGCGGAAGCGGATGAACCCCCTGAGGGATCTCGTGCTCGCCGTGGATCGCGTGCGCGGTGCAGAACGGTGTGGTGATCACGACCGCCGTCCCCGCGGCGACCTCGTCGATGTGCCCCTTGATGTCCCGCTCGAAGAAGCGCAGGTCGGCCACGATCGCGCCCAGGCGCCTCGGCCCGCGGCGGATCGCCTCCGAGAGCGACTCCTCCGGACGGTGCACCTCGACATCGTAGCCCTCGCGCGCGAGCGACCGCCGGAGCACTTCCCTCAACACGGGATCGTCTTCGCAGAGCAGAACCGTCTTCGCACCCATCGTCGCCGCCCCTTGCATCATCGCTAACCCAAGCGCCCCGCATCCGCAACCGGAGAGCAGTACACGCGCAGGCTCCTTGGGATCCGAAGCGCTACAGCCAGCGCTCGAACCATTCGACTGTGCGCCGCCAGCACTCGGCCCAATCGTCCCCGCGCATCATGTGGCCCGACTCGGGGTACTCGATGTAGGCGTGGCGGTCGGGGTCGCCGAACTGCTCTGCGAGGCTCCGATGGAAGTCCCTCGCCCGGTCCGGCGGAACCAGATCGTCGCGTCCGGCGGTCTGCGACAGGAGGGCGGGCGCGCGGAAGCGCTCGATCCGGTCGGCGGGGGAGGGCAGGGGGTCGTTCCAGCGGGGCGAGCCCAGCACCGCGACGGCGGCCTTGAAGCGGGGCTCGATCACCAGCGCCTGATAGGCGAGGTGGCCGCCCATGGAGATTCCGCAGACGCCGAGCCGGTCCTCGTAGGCGGCGCGCTCCGCGATCAGTTCGTTGAGCAGCCCCGGGATTTCGGCGGCGCCTCTGCGGATCGCGTCGTGGAAGCGCTCGCGGAAGTCCGGCGCCTCCGGATCGAGGTGCCGGCGGGTCTCCTCCGTCGAGCGCTCGCCGTGCCCCCACTGGTCGACGCCGACGGCGAGGAAGCCCGCGCGCGCCAGCGCCTCGAGCTCCGCGAGGTTCGCGTCCTTGTGCGACCAGAGGCCGTGGTACATGAGCACCGTGCCGCGGCGGGCGGCGTCGCGGGCGCCACCCTCGGAGAGGAGCAGCAGCCGCGATTCGTCGAGTTGGATTCGCTGGATCAGCATGGTCGGGCCGGGGCGCCGCTACTCGGACTCGACCACGGCCTCGGAATGGACGCGGAAGCCCTCGAGCGCCTTGCGGCCGGGGAGGAAGCCGAGCTCGATGAGGAACCAGATCTCGTCCACTTCCGCGCCGAGCTCCTTCACCAGCTCCGCGGCCGCGCGCGCGGTTCCGCCGGTCGCGAGCAAGTCGTCCACCAGCACCACGCGGTCCCCGGGGCCGAGCGCGTCCTCGTGCACCTCGATGGTGGCCTCGCCGTACTCCAGGGAGTAGGAGCGGCGGCGCGTCTTCGCGGGCAGTTTGCCCGCCTTGCGGATCGGCACGAAGCCGAGGCCGAGCGAATGCGCCAGCACCGCGCCGAACAGGAACCCGCGGGATTCGACGCCGACGACCTTCGTCAGGCCGCGTCCGCCGTAGCGCTCCTCCATGCCGGCGATGACGGCGGCGAACGCCTCCGGGTCGGCCAGCAGCGAGGTGATGTCCTTGAACATGATCCCGGGCTTGGGGAAGTCGGGGATCGTGCGGACCTTCGAGAGGATGTCCATGCGTTGCGGACCTTTCAGGAGTGGCGGACCAGCCAGCCTTGGAAACCGAGGCCGTCGAGGAACCGCGCCGCGTCGTCGGCGCCGGCGTCGGAGAGCAATTCCACCGCGTGGAGCCAGGGGAGCAACGCCTCGATGAGCTGCCGGGACTCGAAGCCGGGCTTCGGCGCCGCGGCGTCCCAACGGAGCAGGACGCCTGCGCGCGCGGGGGGCGCCTGCGCGAGGAAGCGGAACATGCCGAGCAGCTCGTCCTCGCTGAACGCGCGCATGCGCAACTCGCCGCAGATGCGGTAGCCGTCCGCGTGCGCCGCGGGGCCCCACTCCTTGAACAGCAGCGAGAGGCGCTCCCGGCCCTCCGCCGTCGAAGGATCCGCCGGCATGGAGAGCGCGCGTGGGCGAAGGTACTCGGTGTTGGAGCGCATCATCCGGTCGGAGAAGAAGAGGCGGAGCTCGGAGAGGTCGAAGTCCAGCGACAGGGCGAGCGTCGCCTTCCCACCCTGCGCCATGAGCCTGCGGTACTCCTTCAGCTGGCCCTGCGACAGCGCTCCGGGGTTCGCGCGCAGGAGCACATCCTGTCCCGGGTGGTCCGTCAGCGCGACCGGCTCGAAGGTGGCGTCCAACTCCATGGCGACAACGACGCCCCGGAGGCCGGCCCTGGGCGGAACGGGCGCCGCTGGCGCGGGCGCGGCGGCGTCGAGCGGTGCGGGGCGGAAGGGCGGCAGGGGGCGTTCCGAAAGGCGCAGCACGCGCGCGGGCGCGCTGTCGGCGGCGAGCGAGGCGTCCTCGCCCGCGGGAAGCAGGGCCATCTGGCCCGCGCCGATGTGGTCCTGCCCGCCTCCGCGGCGCAGCAACGCCGTCCCTTCCACCACGAGAATGTACTGCGGGGCGTCGGAGCGGAGCGGAATCGCCGCCGAGCCCGGCGCCGGGCGCAGCTCCTCCACCGCGTCGACCGCGGCCCATCCGGGCCGCAGCCATTGGTGCCGGTCGAAGGGAAAGACGTTCATGGTCTGGTCGTTACCGTGCGTCACTTGGACCGGAGCGCCGGCGCAGGTGTCAACCGGGTCGGCTACCCCGGGTGATCGTCAGTACAGGAACCACCCGGAGCCGGAACCGGGCGCCGGACCGTTCGGCAGCCCCGGCGTGGCATCGCGCGGGATGCCCCAGCCGGCGAAATCGTTCGCGCTGCCGTCGCCGAGGAACCGCGCCAGTGCCTGGTCGGATGGGGCGCTGCCCGCGCCGAAGGTGGTTTGCTGAGCGGTCCCGAGCGTGATGGTCGCGGATGTCGCGGAGGCGGTGCGGAAGTAGCGCGATGTCTGCGGCGTGGTGGCTGCGTAGAGGTACGCCTCGACCACGGCATCGCGCCGCGCCGCCAAGTCGGTGCTGTCGACACGCAGCAGCGCCAGCGCCGAATCGTCGAAGTTGGTCAGCGAGAAGGCGGTGTCCTGCCGGTGGCGCGAGTCCGTGGCGGATTCGATCGGCGCCGCGATCGCTGCGGAAGAAGCGTTCCCGTCGTACAGCACGAACACCCCGTTGGGCGGCACGATGCCGCGCAGGTCGATCCGGGAGGATTCGTTCTCCGACCCCGGGGCCGAAGTGGGCAGGGCGGAGTTCGAGAGCGCCAGCCAGTAATCGTCCGGAGCCTCCAGGTTGACCGGGGTGCCGGACAAGTTCACTAGCTCGACGAAGGTGCGGTCGTCGCCTCCGATGTCGTTGAAGCTGAACTCGTTGATGAGGACTCTTGGCGGCTCGGTCGCGCCGGGGGCGAAGTCCGCCACGAGTGGCAGGTGGTCCGCCGCGTTGGCGGAGTCGCCCGACTGCAGTCCCGCCGCCGCGAGCGCGCCCGCGGACATGGTGGCGCTGTTGAGGATGAACACGCTCTCCGCCCGCAGCACCGAGTCGGTGAAGTAGATCCGATCGAGCCGCGAATCGGGGCCGCTGCTCGGCTGCGTCCAAGAGCGGTTGTTGTTCCAATCGTAGGGCGCGGCGTCGCCGAGGCGCGTGCCGTCCCAGTCCTGCGGACCATCCGCCCCCCAGGTTGCGTTGTCGAACAGGTCCCCATCGAGCAGCGTGCGCATCGAGAAGTATGGTGCCAAGTCGCCTTGGTCCTCGAAGCCGAGGTTGAAGTCGCCGAGCGCGACGAGCGGCGTGCCGGCCGGAAGCGTGATCGTCCCTCCCGCGGTCCGCAGGTCGCGCATCCAACTGGCGACCGCATCCGCGTGGACCTGCCGCCGCTGGTGGTCCGATTCCGTGCCGCCGGACTTGAAGTGCACGTTCATCGCGTAGAGGTTCGCGCCGCCGAACACCGCGTCCGGCAGGTCCACCAGTCCGCACAGGACGCCGCGCACCTCCGACGCGGGGCTCGTGTCGGTGCGGGTCAGCGAGAGCGGGAACCGGGTGGCGAGCGCGCATTGGATGAAGCCGTCGCTCTGGCCCATGGCGACCGTCCATGTCTGGCCGGGGAAGTAGGATTCGAGGCGCGCCTTGATCGCCGCCGCCCTCGCCGTGTTGTTCGACGCCAGCGTGAGGGGGATTTCCTGGAAGGCGATCACGTCGGGGCGGAGCGCGAGGAAGATGCGCTGGAAGGCCGGGTCCCGGTCGGGGGTTGCGATGAAGTTGCGCTCCACGTTGTACGATACCACGCGCACATGGGCGGGGTCGGCGCGCTCGAAGTCCCCCGTGCGCGGATCGAAGCCCCACGCGCCGCCGGCGGCCGCCAGCGCGAGCGCCGCGGGGAGGGCGAGCGATCTCACTTCGGCGCTTCGGGCGCGTCGAGCTGCCCGGGCTTCATGTGCACGGCCCCCGCGTAGAACAGCCCGATCACCGTGATCGGCGCCCATTGGAAGAAATGGCAGACCATGGTGTAGCCCAGCGCGAGCGCGCGTCCCTCCGGCGTCGCCGGCACCAGGCCGAGCACCAGCATCGAGACGATGCCGCCGACCTCGTAAAGGCCCCAGAATCCCGGCGCGGAGGGCAAGCTGATGGCGATCGCGGTGATCACGAGGAACGCCACCGCGTGCGCCATCGTCATTTCGACTTCGGGGAAGCCCCACGACATGACGAGGAAGCTGAACGCGCCCAGCACCCAGATGCCGAGCGAGTGGAAGCAGGCGAGGGCCACGGCCTTCGGGCTCCGCAGCGAGGAGAAGCCGTCGGTGAACTTGTGGAAGAGCCCGCTCAGGAAGCCGCGGATCCCGGGCGACAGCAGCGGGGCGCGTTCGATCACGAAAAGGACGATCTTCCGCACCGGGGGCGCCAGGCACGACAGCGCTCCCCCCAGCAGCACGCCCACCATCAGGGAGAGCTTGCCCGACATGGCGCGGAAGTTCTCCGCGTTCAGCTCGTACACCTGGCCGAGCACGATGGTGCGGGTCTGGTCGAAGGGCTGCAGCGCGAAGGTGAGCGCCGCGAGCGCCGCCAGCGATCCGCCAACCAGATACGTCGCGCCGGAAAGCTCGGGGCGCGCCTTCCGCTGCCAGTAGCCGACCGCGAGCAGCGCGGCGCCGGGCAGCGCCATGCCGAGCGATAGCAGCGCGTTCAACTGCCAACCGGTGAACTGGCGCCGGCCGTCCCACACCTCCTGCACGTCCGGGTTGAACGGCAGCACGTACGGCACGACCGCGAAGAGCAGTAGCAGCGCGAGCGCGTCGAGGATGCGCTCGAGCACCACGGAGGCGAATCCGGCGGGGAAGGGGATATCCTCCGTCTTGGCGAGCGCCAGCGGACGGGCCACCTCGCCGGCGCGCAGCGGGAAGATCGAGTTAAACGCCATGCCGATCATGAGCGGCCCGAACAGCCGCCGCGGGCCGACGTCCTTGGCGGGGGCCAGCAGCACGCGCCAACGCACCGCGCGCCACCACATCTGCGCCAGCGTCACCGCCACGAACGGCAGCACCCACACCCAGCGCACCTGCCCGAGCGCGGCGCCCAATTGCGCCAGGTCGATGGACCGGAACGCGAGGAACAGGAAGAGGCCGCTGATGGCGAAGCCGACCGAGGCCTGTAGCAATTTCTTGGACATCAACCGGCCACCGCCTCGAACCGCATCGCTTCCGGGTGGAAGATCCGCAGGTAGATCGCCAGCGGGATCGCCGTGTAGAGCACCGCGTCGAGCATGTCGAGGAAGCCGCCGTGGCCGCCGAGGCTCGGCCCGCTGTCCTTCACCCCGGCATCGCGCTTCACCATCGACTCGACCAGGTCGCCCACCTGCGTCGTGGTGCAAAAGAAGAGCGCGAAGGCGATGACCTCGAACCAGGTGACGTCCATCCAGTGCTTCTGGAACACCATCTTCGCGACGATCACTCCGACCAGCGCTCCGGCGTAGCCACCGATGGAGCCCTCGATCGTCTTCCCCGGGCTCACGCGCGGGATCAGCTTGTGGCGGCCCAGCGCCTTGCCGACGAAGAGCGCGGTGCTGTCGGTCAGGAAGACGACCACCAGCGCCAGCACGATCCAGCGCACCGCGAGGTCCGCCGGGTGCATGAAGAGCGCGGCCCAGATGGCGCTCGGCAGGCCGATGTAGACGACGACCCCGATCGTGGCGGCGACGTCGCGGAACGCACCGCCGACGTCGGCGCCGCGGAGCCGCAGCGCGAACGCCATGCTCGCGATGGCGCCGAGGATGAGCACCGAGAACTCGAGGTGGAAGAACGCCCCTTCGAGCACCAGGGCGGCCACGCCGCCAAGGGCCACCCGCTTGCGGATGCCGACGCCCTGGCCGCGGAACATGTGGCGGACTTCCTGCACGCACGCCACCGCGGTGGCGGCGATGAACGCCACGATCATCCAGCGCATTCCGGGTAGAAGGATGCTGGCGATCAGCAGCGATAGGAAGAGGGCGGCGACGGCGATGCGTCCCATCATGGCGCGTTCACGCTCCGGCGCTCCATCGGGGCGGCAGCGGCGCCTCGGGGAAAGCGCAATCGAGGGCCGCTCAAGGATCGAGGAGCCCGGCGGCGAGCGCGAGTTGCAGGAACTCGCCGTCTTGCCATCCCGCGTCGATCAGCCGCCGCGCGGGGAGTTCCGCGGTGTCGCGCTGGCGCAGCCGCAGCAGGGCCACCGCGTAGGGGCCGAGCGCGTCGCCCGGGGCGGCGTCAGCCGCGGCCGCCTCCGCCGGCGCCTTGAGCTGCGCCGCGGCGAGCTGCCATGCGGCGTGCGCCTCCTCCGGGCGCTCCAGCCGCCACAGGTTGCGCCCCCGCGAAAGGTTCAGCCTTCCGGCCCAGGCGCGCACCTCGCGCGTCCGCGCCTCGTCCTCCTGCGCCCCCACGGGAGCCAGGAGCTCCGCGGGCACGCGCGCCAGCGCGGAGTCCAGCTCCGCGACCGCCTCCTCGTAGAGCGCCTGCCGCTCGAGCGCGGAGGCGAGGCTCTCGCTTGAGCGCGCGAAGTCGCGCCAGGTCTCGATGCTCAGCGGGTTGGTCGCGTAGAGGCGCGTGGCGGTCGCGTGCGCGAGGCGGTACGCGGAAATGGCGTCCTCCAGGCGGCCCCGGGAGCGGAACACGTCGCCGACGGCGCGCAGACCCCCGGCCCGCTGGCGGAGCGCGGCGACCCCGCTCCCGGTGTCGCGCGAGTCCATCATGTACTTGAGCGCACGGTCCGCGCCCTCCTCGAGCAGGTCCAGGCGGCCGATGCCGTCCAGGGTGCGCGCGAGGTCGAAGAGCACGTAGTTCGAGAGCGCGTCGGCGCGGTCGCGCTGTTCGAAGGCCTGCTCCAGCGCGGCGTCCGCCTCGTAGGCGCGCCTTCCCGCCATGATCGCGAGCACGAGCACCGCGACGATCAGCGAAACGGAGGCGACCGTCAGCACGCGGCGCTGGCGGCCGGAGCGGTCGAGCTGCGCCTCCAGCCCGTTCGCCCGGGCGTTCAGCTCCTCGCGCAGCGAGTGGTTCTCGAGGCGCCCCGCCATGGTGCGAGCGAGGATCAGGTCGCGGTTCGCGAGCGCCGCCTCCGCGAACCGCACCAGCACCGCCGCGTGGAGCCGGGCGGCGGCGCGGTTGCCCGGCCAAAGCCCGCGCGCCCGCACGAGGAGCGTGTCCATCTCCGCGAGCCCCGAGTAGCCGGGCTCCCCCTCGTCCGACATCTCCTGCGCGCGCTCCGTGAGCTGCTCCGACTCGCGGCGCCGGCCCTCGCCCTTGAGGTAGGAGTTCACGCGCTCGATGAACTCCGCCGCGGAGCGCACCCTCGTCCTGGGGTCCGGATTCATCGCCTGCAGCGCGAGCTGCGACAGCTCCGAGGGGATCTCGCGGTCCGTCGCGCGCTCCTCCGGGGGGATCACCTGCCCCGACATCGCCTTCAGGAACGACTCCTGGGCGGTGGTGCCTTCGTGCGGGGTGTACCCCGTCAGCAGGTAGTAGAGGGTTCCGCCGAGCAGGTAGACGTCGGTGTGCGGGCCGATCCGGGCGCAGGTCTTTTCGGTCTGCTCCGGGGCCATGAAGGCCGCCGTGCCGCTCGGGTTCGCCGCCGTCTCCAGCGTCGGGGCGAGGCCGGACTCCAGCAGGTCGCCCCCTTCCTTCGCCGCCTTCTTGGCGTCGTAGACGACGGCGAGGCCCCAGTCCATCAGCAGCACTTCGCCGAACTCTCCGACCATCACCTGCGACGGCTTCAGGTCCCGGTGCACGATGCCGCGGCTATGCGCGAACGCGACGCCTTGCGCCATGCCCACGAGGATCGGGAGGTGCTTCAGGAGGAACTCCTCCACGCTCAGCGAAACGAAGTCCTCGTAGATGCTCTGCTCCCAGACGCGCCCGTGCACCAGCTTCATCGCGAGCTGCGGGAGGCCCTTCGGATCGTTGCCGAGATCGTGGATCGGGAGGATGTTGGGGTGGTCGAGGATCGCCGCGGTGAGCGCCTCCTGCCGGAAGGTGCGCTCCAAATGGACGCGGGTGGAGGCGGGCACCCTTTCCGGGTCCAGCAGGTCGGCGCGGAGCCGCTTCACGGCGATGGTCCGCCCGAGGGAGCGCTGCGTCGCCGTCCAGATCTCGCCGAAGCCCCCCTTCGCGAGGAGCACCTTCAGGCGGAAGGGGTTCTCGCGGCGGTGCGGCAGCCCGTCCTCGACGGCGGAGGCGAAGTCGAAGTCCTCCGCCTCGTCCACCTCGAAGCCGAGCTGGGCGGGCGTCGGCAGGGGGAGTGTCTTCGCCGGGTTGAACGACGCGCGCGGATCGTCCGGCAGCTCCGGGAGCTGCGGCGTGTCCAGGTCGTCGTCCAAGCGCCGTGTGTCCATTGGGCCCGCCGCAGCGAATTCGGAAGGCGATGCCCCTAGGACATCGCCTCCATCACCTCGTCCGTCGCTTCGAGGTTGTGGGCGACCTCCGTGACGTCGTCGTTGTCGTCGAGCATGGCGAGGAGCTTCGCGCACTGCGTGGCGTCCTTGCCTTCCAGGCGCACGTAGTTCGCCGGGATGTAGCGGGCGGCGCTGTTGGTGGCGCGGAAGCCCTGGGCCTCCAGCTTCTCGCGGATGTCCTGAACGGTCTCCGGCGGGGTCTTCACGATGAAGGTGCCTTCGTCGCTCTCGACATCGTCCGCGCCGGCTTCGAGCGCGGCCTCGAGCAGCTTCTCCTCCTCAGCGTTCTCGATCACGATCTCGCCGACGCGCGCGAAGAGGTAGGAGACGCAGCCGTCGGTCCCCATGTTGCCGCCGTTCTTCGAGAAGATGTGGCGGATCTCGCCGGCGGTGCGGTTGCGGTTGTCCGTGGTGAGCTTGATCATCACCGCGACGCCGCCGGGCCCGTAGCCCTCGTAGGAGAGGTCCTCGTAGGAGTCGCCGCCGAGTTCGCCCGCGCCCTTCTTGATGGCGCGCTCCATCGTGTCCTTCGGCATGTTGGAGTCCTTGGCGGCCTGGATCGCGGTGCGCAGCCGCGGGTTCGCCGACGGATCGCTGCCGCCGAGGCGGGCCGCGATCTGGATCTCCTTGATCACCTTCGTGAACATCTTGCCGCGCTTCGCGTCGATCAGCGCCTTCTTGTGCTTGATGGAATGCCATTTGGAATGGCCGGACATGGAAAGGGAACCCCGAAGCCGCCGCCCGCGGAGGCCGCCCCGTGCGGGGGCCTTCCGTGCACCGGGCGTTCCGGCGTGAAGGGTCGAAGTCACCACGCATCGACGCCGGGACGCTAGCGGAGAAGCCCGCCTCGCGAACCCCCTCGCGTCCACGACCCCGCTGTGCTTTCCTGACCTTGGCCGCGAGCCGCCCGGAGGAGTCCGATGGACGCATGGGAGCAGAGGTTCAGCGCACTCGAGGCGCGCGTCGCCGCCCTCGAGCATTCAGGGGCGCCCGGTGGCGCCGCACCGGACGAGGACGCCCTCGGCACGCTCCTGCGCGCCACATCCTCGGCGATCCAGCACCTGCTGTCCAACCCGCTCGACGAACCCGTCGACGATGTTGTGCCCGACGCCTTGTGCCTCGTCGGAAGCGCGACCGGCGCGGGCCGGGTCTGCCTCTTCGAGTGCAGCCTCGATCTCGACTCCGGCGACGTGCTGGTCTGCGAGCGCTTCCATTGGTGCGCCCAGTCCACCCCGGACCGTCCCACCGAGTGCGCCGTCCCGACGCCGCTCGCGAAGGCCCACCCCCGCTGGCACGCCGAGCTGCTGCGCGGCGAGGTGGTCCAGCGCCGCGCCTCCAAGGCCGCGGAGGACGATCGCGCCTTCCTCGCCGCGCAGGGATGCCGGTCGGTGCTGCTCGCCCCGGTCATGCTGAACGGCTATCTCTGGGGACTGCTGGGCCTGGGCGACTCCGGGCGCGACCGCGACTGGAGCCCCGAGGAGGTGGCGCTGCTCTCCTCCTTCGCCGGCAGCCTCGGCAGCGTCCTCGTCCGCGACCGCATGCGCGCGGAGCTGAAGCGCGCCAACCTGGCTCTGGAGGCCGCCCGCGCCGAGGCGGAGCGCTTCGCCGCGGAGGCCCGCGACGCCACCGACGCCAAGTCGCGCTTCCTCGCCAACATGAGCCACGAGATCCGCACGCCGCTGAACGGCGTCATCGGAATGACCGAGCTGCTGCTCGACGGCGACCTGTCCCCCCGCGAGCGCGAGTTCGCGTCAACCGCGCGGTCCTGCGGCGAAACGCTTCTGCACCTGGTCAACGACATCCTCGACCTCTCGAAGCTCGAGGCGGGCGCCGTCGACCTCGAGGAGACCGAGTTCCACCTCCGCATCTGCCTCGAGGAGGTCGCCGACATCGTCTCCACGCAGGCGCGCGGCAAGGGCCTGGACCTCGTTGTGTCGATCTCCCCCGACGTGCCGGAGCGCGTCGTCGGGGACCGCGGGCGGCTCCAACAGATCCTCATGAACCTCGCCTCGAACGCGGTGAAGTTCACCCACGACGGCTCGGTGGTCCTCTCGGCGGAGCTCTCCGCCCTCGCCGGTCGGGAGGCCACCATCGAGTTCGCCGTCAGGGACACCGGTATCGGCATCCCCGCCGACGCCGTGGGACGCCTGTTCCAGCCCTTCGAGCAGCTGGACGCCTCCGTCAGCCGCAAGTACGGCGGCACCGGGCTGGGGCTCGCCATCTGCCGCATGACCGCCGAGGCGCTCGGCACCCGCATCGAGGTCCTCAGTGAGCCCGGCCACGGCTCGCGCTTCTCCTTCCGCCTCGCGCTGCCGGTCCTGTCGGAGCCCGACGCGACGATGACACGCATCCGGTCGACACGGCTGCGCGGCCTTCGCGTCCTCGTCGCCGACCCCACGGACATCACCCGCTCGATCCTCGCGCAGCACCTCCGAGTGTGGGGGTGCGTGGTGGAGGAGCGCGCCTCGCTGGAACCGTTCGCCGCGCCCTCGGAGCCGTTCACCGCCGCCTTCCTCGACGAGGATTCGCCGGGGCTGCTCGATGCGCTGCGGGCGAACCAGCAGTCCCTCGGGGCCGCGGTGCTGGTCACCGCCTCCGCCTCCCGCCGCGACGCGACGCCCTTCCTCGAGGCGGGGTGCCGCGCGTACCTCACCAAGCCGATCCGCCGCGCGATGCTGCAGGATGTGCTGACGGAGATCGCCTCGCCGGACGCCACGCGCCCCGGGCGCGCGAAGCCGACGCTCGACGTGGCCGCGATGCGCGAGTCCATCGCCGCCAGCGCGCGCATCCTCCTCGCCGAGGACGACCCGGTGAACCAGCGCGTGGCGTCGCTGCTGCTCGCGCGCGGCGGCTTCAACTGCGATATCGCCTGCGACGGTCTCGAAGCGGTCGAGGCCGCGCGGCGGGTCGACTACGACGTCATCCTCATGGACTGCCAGATGCCGGGCATGGACGGCTTCGCCGCCACCGCGAAGATCCGCCGCCACGAGGAGTCGCGGGGGCGCCGCGCGAACATCGTCGCCATGACGGCGAACGCGCTGCAGGGGGACCGGGAGCGCTGCATCGCCGCCGGCATGGACGACTATGTCAGCAAGCCGGTGCAGCCGAAGATCCTCTTCGAGACCATCCGGGCGCAGCTCGCCGCCCGCGAGGCCTCCCGAGCCGCGGCGGCCCAGACCCGCGTCCCGGCGCAAGTGGCCGCGGGGCGCGCCGAGTCCGTGGACGAGCGCCTTTTCGACCCGCGGCCGCTCCGAGAACTGGCGGAGCTTGCCGGAGGCGCCGACGAGGATCTGGTCCGCGACCTGGTGCGCACCTTCATCGAGGAGTTCGACGAGGTCGTGGAGGACCTCCACGAGGCGGACGCGGCGGGGGACTTGGAGACCTGCCGGTCGGTCGCGCACACATGGGAGAGCCGGGCGGGGAGCATCGGCGCCCGGCGCGTCCAGCAGCTCTGCTCCAACGTCCAAAGGACGGTGCGGGCGGGATCGGGCGAGCCCCTCGCCCCGGTGATCGAAGAACTCGGCGCCGCCTACCGCGAGACGTGCATCGCGCTCTTCAAGCACCACCCCGAGGCGATGGCCCGCTGACGCGGCCGCTCAGCGTGCCGTCCACGCCTTCTGCTTCCGGTAGATCGTTCCCGGACTCACCTCGAGGAGGCGGGCGGCCTCGACCACGTTTCCGTCGGTGAGGCGCTGCGCCTTCTCGATCTCGTCCTTTTCGACCTGCCAGAGTGGGCGCACGGTGCCCGCCGCCGCGAGTCCCCGCAGCCGCTCCGCCGCCGCGGCGCCCGCCGGCGCCGCCGCCGCCACGCGCTCGGGGAGCATGGCGCGCGTCACCAGGCTGCCCTCGTTGGCCCGCGCCGCGTCCGCCACGACCCGCTCCAGCTCCGCCACGTTCCCGGGCCACGCGTAGCCCGCCAGCGCCGCCTGCGCGTCGCCGTCGAAGCCGGTGAAGGAACGCTCCAACTCCTTCGCTTGCCGCTCCAGGAAGTGCTCCGCAAGGTCCAGCACGTCCTCCGCGCGCTCCGAGAGCTTCGGCACATTCACCCGCGCCGTCTCGAACATCAGCTTCAGTTCCTCCTCCACGGAGCCCGGGCGCAGCGGCTGGTCGAGCGCGGGGCCCGCGGTCGCCACCACCCGGAGGCGCCCGCCGTCCGGCGCTCCGCCCCGGGCGAGGTCCAGGGCCGCCTGGGCCGCGTCGCCGCGCAGCTCCTCGACGCCCTCGAGGCACAGCGTCCCGCCGGACGCGGCGGCGCCCGCTTCCGCGAGCGCCGCGGGCGTTGCGCCTTTGCACCGGACCGCGACGAAGGCCGCGTCGGGAGCGGGCCCTTCGGCGTGCAGCGACCGCGCGCACGCTTCGAGTTCCGTTCCCTCCGCGCCCGCCACCAGCACGGGCCCGCTGCCGGAGCCGACCGCGCGCAACTGCCGGTAGAGCCGCAGCATCGCCGGGGAGGAGCCCAGCAGGCCGCGGAACTTCACCCGCTCGTACTGCGACTTGTAGTCGTCCAGCTCGGCGATCATGCGGTGCCGCTCGATCGCGTTGCGGACCATCACCTTCAGGCGCTCCAGGTCGAGCGGCTTCGTCAGGAAGTCGTACGCGCCCTCGCGCATCGCCTGCACCGCGAGGTCCACGGAGCCGTGCGCGGTCATCACGACGACCGTCACGGGGCGCCCGCGGCGGGCCACCTCGGCGAGCACCTCGAGCCCCGGCATGTCCGGCAGCCGCATGTCCAGCAGCATGATCGCGGGCGGGCGCTCGAGCAGTTCCTGCAAGGCGAGCCGCCCCGTTCCCGCGACGCGGAGCTCCGCGCCCAGCGGCTTGAGCACCGCCTGCAGGATCCGCACGAGCTGCGGGTCGTCGTCCACGATCAACACGTTCAGTTCCGGCATTGGGAGGCTCCTTGGCTAGAAAGCGCCCTCGCCCTTCAGGACCGCGGGCACGGTGCGGTAGATCAGGTACACGTCGTAGAAGATGTTCTGCTTCAGGATGTACTCGACATCGAGCCGCACCTGGTCGGCGAAGCCGATGTTGCTGCGGCCGCTCACCTGCCAGACGCACGTGAGGCCCGGCACCACGGCCAGTCGCTTCCACGCCTGGAGCTGGTACTGCACCACCTCGCCGGGCACGGGAGGGCGCGGGCCGACCACCGACATGTCGCCCCGCAGCACGTTGTAGAACTGCGGCAACTCGTCGATGGAGAACTTGCGGATCACGCGCCCGACCTTCGTCACCCGCGGGTCGTTCTTCATCTTGAAGATAACGCCCTGCGCCGATTCGTTCTGCGCGAGCAGCGTGGCCTTCAGCGCCTCCGCGTTGGTCACCATGGAGCGGAACTTGAAAAAGGGAAACTCGCGTCCGCCGAGCCCCACGCGGCGCTGCGTGAAGAACACCGGCCCCGCGGACTCTAACCGGATCGCCAGCGCGGTGAACAGGAACAGCGGCGCCAGCGCCAGCAGCGCGCAGGCGCTGAAGACGATGTCGAGCGCGCGCTTCATCGCGCGCCCCGGCGCCGAGTGCATGCTGAACCAGTAGAGCACCGGGTGCCGGTAGCGCAGCCGCAGCCGGTACCACTCCGGATCCACCTCTCCGGTGGCCGGATTGCAGAGTTCGTCGAACACGCGGGGCTCCAACTCGAGCGCGCCCACACCCTGGTCCAGGACCTTCGCCGACGGCTTGCTCATGCCCGTGCCCTCCGTCCCGTGTGCCCGCCGCCCGCCTGCGAGCGGATCCAGCGCCGCGCCCGCCAGAGGAAGACCGGGTTGCCGAGCACGTAGCGGCGCCACATGCGGCCCGGCTCCTGGATGATGCGGAACACCCACTCAAGGCCGGCCTGCCGCATCCAAAGCGGCGCCCGCTTGTTCTTCCCGCCGAGGAAATCGAGCAGGCCCCCCATGGACAGCACCAGCGGCACCCGGAGCCGGTGCGCGTTGCGCGCGACGAACAGCTCCTGCCGCGGCGTGCCCATGCCGATCAGCAGCGCCATGGCGCCGCTCGCGGCGACGGCCTCGCAGAGCGCCGCTTCGTCCTCGTGGGCGAAGTAGCCGTCGCGTGTTCCCGCGATCCGCAGCGAAGGATTCGCCCGCGCGATGTTCGACTCCGCCCGCGCGAGCACCGCCGCCGTGCCGCCGAGGAGGAACACCGGCCAGCCCCGGCGGGCGAACAGCTCCGCGAGCGGCGCGAAGAGGTCGGTGCCGTTCAGGTTCTTCCGCAGCCGGCCCCCGGCCATGCGGAGGGCGATCTTCACGCCGATGCCGTCCGGCAGGATCAGGTCCGCGGCGGCGAGCGCGCGCCGGTAGTCGGGGCGCTCCACCGCGAGGTTCAGGTTGTTCGCGTTCACGAAGGCCACGTGCGCCGGCGCCGCGGGCTCCGTCGGCGCCTCCGGGAGCGACTGCAGGATGAAGTTCGGGTGCGAGTCGACCAGCGACTCGACGGTGCGCAGCACGCGCGGCGTCTCCGAATTGTTGACGACGATGCCGAACAGGTTGAAGTGGTCGCCGGGATCCCTGTGCGCCTCGCGTCCGTCGAGCGTGGACGCCCACAGCGCGCGCAGCAGGATCGCGAAGTCCGCCTTCGGGCCGAGCCGCCTCGCGTAGGCGCCGTCGAGCTCGGCGCGGTCCGCGTCGAGATTCATGCGCTCGCTGAGCCGGTGCTCCGAGTAGGCGCCGCCGGGCAGCGTCGAACCATCCGCGAGCGCAAGCGGGCGCGAGGGTCCCACCAGCGTGCGCCGGCCCGCCAGCACGTCGCGCGCAGCCCGTCGCCGTCCCAGCAGCGCGAGCGCCAGCGCGGACGCCGGCGAGGCCAGCCGCCCCGCCAACCGCCAGGCGCGGCCCCGGACCGGCGGGGGAGCGCTCATTGCGCCGCCTCCGACGGCGCTAGGCTGTGCGCCGCGATCACATGGTAGAGGGGGCGCGCCGAGTCCTTCGGCGCCGCGAGGATCGCAGCCAGCCGCAGTGCGTGGTGCTCGTGCGTGAGCGAGGTCGAGACCTTCGCCCCCGCCCGCGCCGCCAGCCGCGCGGCGAAGTCCGGCTCGTCCGCGAGGCGCCCCGCGAGGCGGCCCGCCTCCGCCGCGTCGCCGGGTGCGAAGAGCAGCCCCTCCGCCTCGTCCACCACGAGCGGCTCGACCGCCCACGTGCGCGCGGCCAGCAGCGGCGCGCCGCACGCCATCGCCTGCAAGGTCTCGCGCCAACCCTCCGCGGCGTCCCGCGCCGAGCAGGCCACGACCGCGAGCGCGGCGCGCCGTAGCGCGGCGCACGCGTCCGGCGCCCCGTGGCGCGCCTCGACGATCCGTCCGAGCCTGGCGAGCCCCAGCGAATCCACGAGCGCCCTGTCCTCGCCGGCGAAGCGGAACACGACAATGTCCGTCCGGGGTTCGTCGGCGCGGGGCGTGGGGACCTCCACGGAGGGCGGGATCAGCTCGATCCGCGCGGGGGGGATCCGCAACCGCTCCTCCGCGTAGAGCCTCAGCAATGGCGACTGCACCAGCAGCCGGCGCGGCGGGGCTCCTGCGCGCGAAGGGGCCGCGCAGTCCAGCGCCCGCGTCGGCGCGGACGGGTCGGCGCAAAGCAGGCAGCGCTCCGGGCCGAGGTACTGCAACGCGGTGGCGAAGTGCTGAGGATCGCAGACCAGCGCGGGCGCGCCGGTTGCCGCGTGCCGCTCGAACGCCGCGAGCGCCTCGCCGCGCGAGCCGAACGGCTTCGGCGGCGCGCCACCGCAGACGCGGCGCGCCAACGCCGAGAGGAGCGCCTCGCTAGCTCCCGCGGGCGGCACGATGAGCGGAAGGGTACTCGTCACGGTTCGAGGCTCCAGTCGTGCGGCGCACTCTCCGCAATAATGCGATTGGAGCACGCCTCGAGGGGGTGGGCAAGGGCCGCACTCATCGCCGCCCGCCTCCCGCCGTCGCTTCCAGGACGTCGAGCGTCGCGGCCGCGGTCGCCGACCAGTTGAATCCCCGCGCCCGCTCCGGGCACCGGACGCGGCATGCCGCGCGCAGCTCCGCGTCGAGCAGCAGCCGCTCCAGCGCGCCGGCGATGGATTCGACGCTGGAGGGATCGAACGTGGGCGCCGCGTCGCCCGCGACCTCGGGCATGGACGAGACGTTCGAACACGCCACCGGGACACCGCACGCCATCGCCTCGATGATCGGGAGGCCGAATCCCTCGTAGAGCGACGGGAAGATGAACGCGTCGCAAGCGCGGTAGAAGTCTGGCAGGTCGGCCCCCGCCACGAAGCCCGGAAGCACGATGTCCGCGCCGTGCTTCGCCTTCGCCGCCGCGGCGCGGACCGCGTCCGAGCCGGACCAGTCGCTTCCCGCGAGGACCAGCCGGTGCGGGACTCCGCGCGCCGATTTCACGCGGTCGAAGGCCTCGATCAGCCGCACGTGGTTCTTGCCGGGATGCTCCAGCCGCGAGGTGTAGAGGATGAACGGAGGTTCGATGCGGTACTTCTCCCGGATCGAGGCGCGCGCCGCGTCGCCGTCGCCCGGATGGTAGAGCGCGTGGTCCGCCGCCAGCGGCGTCACGGTCACGCGCTCCGCGGGAATCCCCGCGTAGGCGACGATGTCCCGCTTGCTCGATTCGCTCACCGTGAGGATGTGCCCCAGGCGCCGGATGAGGAACGGCAGCACCTGGCGGATGTAGAACATGCGCGCCGGGTCGTACTTGCCGCCGACGTGCAGGCTGGAGAAGTCGTGCACGGTCCCCACGGAGGGGCACGGCAGCCGGAGCGAGGTTCGCCGGTTCGCCGCCGGAAGGAAGAACACGTCGTAGCCGCGCTCGCGGCAGAGGCCGGGCAGCGACGCCTGGTGCCACCAGATATTGCGCACCGGCGGGCGCAGCGATCCCGGGAACTCGATGGCGTCGAGCGCGCCCTCCGGGGGCAGGAACACCGAGCGCTCGTCCGCGTAGGCGAGCACCTCGATCCGGTGGCCGCGTGTGTCGCGGGCGAACTCGCGCAGCAGGCTCATGATGTAGCGGCTGATGCCCGACTTGCCGCCGTCGCCGCCGAAGGTGCAGACGCCGATCTTCATTCCCCGCCTCCGATGCCGAGCGCCGCTTCGATCCGGTCGAGGTAGCGGTCGAACGAATACTCCCCAATTCCCCGCAGATACGCGGCCCCGCCCATCCGCGCGGCGAGCTCCTGGTCTCCCAGCACCCGCTCCAACGCCACTGCGAACGCCCGCGCGTCGCCCACCGGGCACAGGATGCCCGTCCCGCCGTCCACGAGCCAGTCGGGGATGCCGCCGGCCGCGCACGCGACGACCGGCCTGGCGCGCCGCATCGCCTCGAGCCCGATCATCCCGAACGGCTCGGCCCAGCGCGACGGCACCGCGACCACGCGCGCCCAGTCGTAAAGCGCCTCCAACTCCGCGTTCGCGATCCAGCCGAGGAACTCCACGCGGTCCGCGAGCCCGAGCTGTGCGCACCGTTCGCGCAGGGCGGAGTCCGCGTTGCCGGTCCCCGCGATCCGCGCGCGGAACGCCGGGCCCAGCAGCGCCAGCGCGTCGAGCAGCAGATCGACGCCCTTCCCGCGGATGAGCTGGCCGACGAAGAGGACATTGGGGGCGTCGGGCGGGGGTGTCGGCGCGCTCGCCTCGCGGCGCACGACCGGCGGCACGATGCGCAGCCGGTCCGCCGGGAAGCCGTTCATCGCGAGCTCCTCGCGCATGAAGCGGCTGCCGACCAGGAACGCGTCGAGCCCGTGGTTCGCGCGCATCTCGTCGAGGTGCGCGGGCAGGTGGCGGTACGCGATCCCCGCCGCGCCGCGCTCGATGAACGCGAGGTCGAGCCAGCAGCGCCAACCCGCGGGATGCTCGCAGATCCGCCCGTTGTGCGCGAAGTACTTGTGCCGGCGCGGGCAGCACAGGTCGTGGTCGTGGATGTACCGCACCACCCGCGCCTCGCGGGCGAACGACGAACGAGCCGGGATCCGTGCGATCTTGTGCAGATAGATCGCGTCGGCGCGCAGGTCCCGGGCGATGTCCGCCAACGGCGGCCCGTTCCCCCCGAGGTCGCGGCACTCTTGGACGGACGCGAAGTTCGACGCGTAGCCGTCCGGATCGCGGTCCGTGCGCGCGCCGAACGCGAGGACGCACTCGTGGCCGCGCCCCCGGAGCCCGTGCGCGGTGTCGGCGACGTTCTGCTCGACGCCGCCGAACCAGCCGAGCCGCTCGTTAGCGAAGAGGACGCGCACGGATCGCCTCCTCGTAGATCGACGCAAGCCGCAGGTTGAGCGCGGCCCAGGAGAACTCGCCCCGGGCGCGGTTCCGTCCCGCCTCGGCCAGCGAGCGCCGGCGGCCCGCATCGCCGAGCAGCTCCACCGCCCGCGCGGCGAACTCCTCGACGTCGCCGGGTTCCACCAGCACGCCGTCCAAGCCGTCGCGAACGAACGAGGGAATGCCGCCGACGCGGCTCGCCAACACCGCAAGGCCCGCCGCCCAGGCCTCGAGGATCACGATGCCGAATGGCTCGTGCACCGAGGGCAGCACGAACAAGTCCGCCGCGTGGAAGGCGTCCGCCAACTCGCCGGAGGCCGCGTCGATGCCGGGGATCAACGTCGCCTTCTCCGCGACACCGAGCGCCCGCGCCTCCTGCAGGATCGCCGCGCGGTACGCGTCGTTCGTGACGTGGCCGACAAGGAGCAGGCGCGCGCCGGGCCGGACCGCGAGGATGGCGGGCAGCGCGCGGACCGCCAGGAGCTGGTTCTTCTGCGGATCGATGCGCCCGACGCACAGCAGCAGCTCCGCGTCCGGCGGGATGCCTCGCGCCGCGCGGAACGCCGCGCCGTCGCCGGTGGCGAAGCGGTCCGCGTCCACGCCGTTCGGGAAGCGCTCCACGCGCCGGTCCGGGTACGCCGCCGACATGCGCGCGGTCTCCTCCACGCCGAGGCAGAGGATCGCCGCCGCGTCGTCGAACACGCGCCGCGAACCGTAGGCGAGCCCCAGCAGCCTGCCCCACTCCAGCTTGCCGCGGGTCGGCTCCGTGTAGGTGGCCTCCTCGGCGCTCGCGATGTCGAGCGCGCCGCCGTGCACGGAGACGATGTACGGGGCGCCCCGGCGGAGCGCGGCGTGCCGCACGATCCCCCCCAGCCGCTTTCCCGTGTGCAGGTGCGCCACGTCGAACGGCGCGCGGCGCAGCTCCCGCGCGATCTCCCAGGAGAACAGGTTGCCGCCCTTCTGGTCCAGCCTCCGGACCGCCTCCGCATCGAGGCCGAGCCAGGGGTAGAAGTATCCGCAGCGCCGTACCGGAACCCCGGCGACTTCGTCCGCGCCGGGCTTGTCGAGCGCGCTCGTCGTGAGGATGCGCGCGTCGTGCCCGGCCGCCCGCTGGGCGCGGCAGAGCTCGAGGATCACCGTCTCGGTCCCCCCCCAGGAGGAACGGGTGAAGCGGCGGGGCACGTGGACGATGTTCATTGGCCCGCGGCCCGCGCGACGAGGCGCTCGAGGTCGCCGATGTACCGTTCGATGTCGAAGTCCCGCAGCACCGTCTCGCGACCCGATGCGGCGACGCGCCGCGCCAGCTCCGCGCCGTCCGCCAGGCGGCCCAGCCGCTCCGCGAGCGCGCCGGCGTCCTCCTTCGGGAAGACGAGGGCGTTGTCGCCGTCGCGCAGGAACTCGCCCTGGCCGCCGTCGGCGGTGCTGACCACCGGCAGGCCCGAGCACATCGCCTCGAGGTGCGTGAGCCCGAACGGCTCGCGCCAGATCGAGGGGAAGACGAACACATCGTGCGCGCGGTAGAGGGCGGGAAGCTCGTGCCGCGGCAAGCGACCGGTGA
The DNA here is from genome assembly GCA_033764015.1 of Candidatus Sumerlaeia bacterium. Lineage (GTDB taxonomy): Bacteria > Sumerlaeota > Sumerlaeia > SLMS01 > JANRJK01 > JANRJK01. Next base: position 453,605 of record JANRJK010000013.1, read on the forward strand.
ATCGGAAGGCCGCGCTGGTGGCCGCCGCGGCGTTTTTCAGCTCCGCGACGTAGGCCGGATCCCCGTCGCCCGCCACCGTGACGGAGATCGAGTCCTTTCCGCGCGCGGCCGCGAAACGCCCGACGGCGTCGACCAGCGTGTGCACGCCTTTGTAACGGTTGAGCTGGCCCGTGTAGAGCACCCTCATCGGGACGCCGACGGCGCCGGGCTCGCCGCGGGGCGGGAAGTCGACCGTGCGGATGCCTTGGTACACCACCTCGACATGCGACGTGTCGAAGCCACCCTCCGCGAGGTCGTCGCGGAGCTGGCGGCTGATGGCGGCGCCGAATCGGATCGGCAGCCCCTCGAGCGTGGTGTGCCGCAGCGCCGTCGCGCACGCGAGCCAGCGAAGCCAGCTCGCCGGCCGCGGACCGGGCGGACGCAGCCGGTAGCCGAGGATGTTCGCGTCGTTGAAGGTCCAGACGGCGGGAAGCCCGGCCCCGTCCACCGCGCGCGCGGGGCCGAGCGACAGCCGCAACTGGCTCCAGAGGAACACCGCGTCGAAGCGCTCCGCAGCGAGGAGCGCGCGCGTCGCCGCCGCGTTCTCCCGCGCGGCGCGGTGCTCGTTCAGCGGCGCGTAGCAGTAGGCGCGCTCGAAGGGCACCGTGAGCCGCAGGCGGCGCAGGACGCGCGACCCCGCCACGTCGCCGTCCCCCGCCGCGCCGTGCGTGCTCGTCAGCACCGTGGCCGCGTGGCCGCGCGCGACGAAGCCGCGGCAGACCTCCTCGCAGAGCAGCTCGTAGCCGCCGAGGAAGTGCGGCGGGTAGAGGTTGCTAATGAACAGGACGCGCATCGCCGCCCTCCCGCGTTGTCGGTCCCTTGGGTTGCGGGAACCGCGCGAGCACCGCTCCCGCGATCGTTCCACCCGCCGCTCGCAGCCGCTCGACCGCCTCCGCGATCGCGCCGCCGTGCGGGCCGAACGCCCGCGCCACCAGCACCACCGCGTCCATCCGCGGCGCGAGGGTCTCCGCGTCGCCTGCGAGGAGCACCGGCGTCGTCTGCGCGAGGACCACATCGAACTCGCGCGAGCACCGCGCGAAGAACTCCGACGCCCGCCGGTCCGCGAGCGCGTCCGGGTGCAGCGATCCCGCCGCCGGAGCGGCGATCCACACGCCCTCGATCGCGCAGGGGCTGGCGAACGGCGCACCATCGGCGCGCCCGGCGAAGGCGTCCGCGAGCGGCGCCTCGGATCCCTCCGGAAGGGTCTTCGCTCCGGTCCGGCCTGCCGCCTGCGTCCGCGCGACGCCGCAATCCTGGAACTCGCGAAGCCATCGGCGCGCGCGCTCCAGGGGATCCGACGCCGGGCGGGGCGCCGAGGCGAGCGGCGCGCGCACGGCCAGATCCAGCACCAGGACGCGCTCGCCGCGCCGCGCGAGCAGCTCGGCCACCGCCAGCATGCAGAATGTGGTACCCTCCCCATGTCCCGCCGAGGCGAAGAGAAGCCGCGCTCCCGCGCCCGGATGGGCCGCGCGGAGCTTGCGCGCCAAAGCGCGCGCCGGTTCCTCCGCGGCGCCCAGCACGCCCGCGGCTTGGTCCGCCGGCAGCTCCGGGAACTCCGCGAGGACCTCGCCGCCACCGAGGCGCCGCGCAAGGTCCGCGCGCGACCGCACCCGCGGATCAAGCACCGCCAACCCCAGGAAGAGGACGAACGCCGCGCCGCTCCCGAGGACCGCGACGCCGGCCGCGATCTTCTTCGCGTTCGACCGCGAGGCGCGCCTCGGCGGCGCCGCCTCGGAGACCAGCGTGAAGGGGAGCGCGCTCGCCTCGAGCAGGCGCCTCGACGTGGCGAGCCGCGCCTCGAGGCCGCGCTTCTCCGCCTCCGCCGCTTCGACCGCGCGCGCCAGCGTGGCGTGCCGCCGCTCCAGGTCGGGCATCCGCGCCAGGCGGACCTCGACCCGGTCCTGCGCTTTGGACAGCGCGTCGACCTTCTCCTGCGACGACGTCTGCAGCAGCCGCAGCTCGAACGACTTCATCATGATTCCCTTCAGCAGGTCGCCCGTGACGCCGGGGCGCGCCTCCGCGGAAGGGATCACCTTCTTGTCCAGCTCCTCGATCTGCGACTTCCACTCGAGGATCTGCGGGGTGTCCACCGCGCGCGCCTCGAGCGCCTTCAGGCTCGTGGCCGCCTCGTCCACCACGGTCAGCGGGACCGCGCCCTCCTCGTAGAGGCGCGTGAGCCGTTCGAGGTTGGTGCGCGCCTCGTCGAGCAGCGCGTCGTTCTCGCGCACGAGCTTGTCGTCCTGGATCGACTCGCGGAGGCGCTGGATGCGGATGTTCGTCTCGCTGAGCGCGTCGCTCATCGAAGCAGCCGCCTCCTGCTCCTTCTTCATCAGTTCCTTGAGTTCCTCGGTCAGCCGCTCCGCGTTGGCCACCTGCAGATCGACGCTGCGCTTCTCGATCAGCGCCTGCTCGTAGAGCAGGTTGACCGACGCCAGTTCGGAGAGCGTCGCGCGCGCCTCCTCCGTGAGGTTGACGACTCGGTTCTCGCTGGCGAAGGCGCGCAACGCCTCCTCCGCCGCGGACAGCTCGGCGCCGACCGTCGCGAGGCGGGCCGCGATGTCGCCGGCCTGCCGCTCCGCGTCGCGCCGCCGCAGCTCCATCTGGTTTTCGAGGAAGGCGTCCCGCAGGCCGTTCGCAATCTCCGCAGCGGTCCGCGGCGATTCCCAGCGGGCGCTGATCACGACCATCGTGGTCTTGGGCTGGAGCGTCACATCGGTCGCGGCGCCGACCGTGCGGACATCGGCCTCGATGCCCGTGCGCTGGCGAAGCAGCTCGATGTTCGCCGGCAGCTTCACCAGGCGCATGAGCGTGAGCAGCGACGGCGTTGCGGCCGCCTCCGGCGTGCCCTCCGCGGGCGCCTTGTAGAGCATCACGGTTTCCGCGGCGTACTCCCGCTGCGCGAATCCGACCGCCAGCAGCAGTCCCAGCGCCGACGACACCGCCACCGCGCCCGCGAGCCACCAGCGCCAGAGGAGGAACGCCGCGAGCGCCGCCATCGGATCGAACGGCAGGCCGCCGCCGGACTCCTCGGGGTCCGCGGGGCGCGGCGGGCGGGGCGGCGGGAGGGCGCTCATGCGTACGCCCCCGAGCCTCCGGGGGATGCGGCCAACCGGGCTTCGGCGCGTTCGCGGCGCCGGATCGACTCCATCGCCACCATCATCCCCATCAGGATGAAGTACAGGTACAACACCTCAGTTTGCCGGAAGATCCACTCCAGCAGCCCATGCACATGCTGCACCGCCGTCGACACGGAGAGCCCCAGGTAGATCGACTTGAACAAGTGGTCGGACTCGCGGAAGAACAGCAACGCGCCCTTCCCCCAGAACATCCCGATGTGGAGCAGGAACACGGCGAGGCCCGCGTAGCCCGTCTCCGCCGCCGAGAGCCAGTAGATGTGGTGCGCGGTGCCGAGCCGGCTCTGCCCCTGCACGCTCTCGCGGAACTCCTCCGGGTCGTCCACGTCCACCTTGTCCGGGTAGACGTGCCAGTAGAAATCGGTCTTCGCGAGGGCGTTGGAGTACTGGTTGAGGCCGACGCCGAAGAGGTGCTCGCCCGCCATGGCGCGGGCCGCTTCGTTGAAGTACTCGCGCGTCTCCGCGGACTCCTTGGGAGCGTTCTGGAATCGCCGGATCAGGCGCGGGGCCGCGAGCGAGGCGACGACCGCGAACACGAGCAGCCCGAGCGCAAGGACGCGGAACTTCCGCGCCGTGGGCCGCGCGAGGATCGACGCGACGACAACGGCCCCGAGCGACGCCGGCAGCAGCAGCATCGCGGCGCGGCTCTTGGTGAAGAGCACTGCGATGAAGCCGACCACGATCGCGGTTCCGAACAGGAGCCGGTTGCGCGCCTTCACGAGACCCGTCAGCAACGCGCCCAGCAGGCACGGCAGGATCAGGTCGATGTACATCGCCAGCGTGTTCGGGTGGCGGAACGAGCCGACGGAGCGCGCGACGACGCTTTGCGTGACGTACTTAGCCCAGAGCACGAGGAACGCCTCGAACAGGACCGCCGCCGCCAGCGCCGCCAGCACTAGCTCCACGTCCGTGCGGTCGCGCACGTGATTCACCACCACCGTGTAGAGCACGAAGCAGCGGATGAACTTGTGCAGCGTGAACGCCCCCAGCATCGGGTCGAGGCTCCCCGGGAGCGACAGCGCCGAGACCGCGACCACCGCGAACCACGGCAGCGAGTTGAACGGCAGCCATAGGAATCGCCCCGCGCCGCCCAGCAAGGCATGGACATAGAATCCGAAGAAGAACAGATCCGGGATCGTGACGGCGAAGCCGCGGTCCACGCCGCGGTAGTTCACGAAGAAGACCTCCTGGTAGAACGGCTTCTTCACGTAGCAGGTCGCGAAGACCATGACCGCCAGCATGAGCCGACGGTGCTGCGGAAACGCGAACAGCGCCACCACGACGGCGGGAACCCCGGCGAGGAACGTCATGATGCCGAGGAGCGACGCGGTGGTCACGGCAGCAGCCGCCCGCCGAGACGCTTCCACGGCGCGGCGAAACCCCTCGCCGCCGCGAGGCCGCGGAGCCTGCGCGCCGGCCCGGCGTCCACGATGTTGAGCATCAGCCAGCGCCGGCGGTGGTACTCGAAGAAGAACCGCTCGACGCCTTCCGGCGCGAGCCCGGGGCCCACGGCGGCGGCGAACGCGCCCCACAGCTCCGCCCGGAACGGCGCGTCGATCCGCATCGACTGCAGTGCGAACCAGAGGTTCAGCGCATCGTTCGCCGGATGGCTGCGCCGCAGCGAGTTCGCGAAGTCGATGATCCCGACGCGGCCCCCGTCCAAGTGGACGTTGCGGGGGACGAAGTCGCCGTGGGCGAACGAAACCGGCAGGCGGACTCCGCGCACGGAAGCCGCCAGTTCCTCCGACTCCTCGACCGCCCCGGGGAACAGCGCCCGCCCAAGGAGGCGGAACCTCGCGAGCTTCTCCGACGTGTAGCGCAGGTACTCGAAGTGGAACGGGTCCGGCACCGCCTCCGGCGCGGTGCTCTCCGCGCGCCAAGCGTGAAGGACGCCGCCGAGCGCCGCCATCGCCGCGACGCAGTCGGCGCGCGCCGCGGGCGAGCGGATCGCGTCCGACAGCCGCTTCCCCGGGACGAACGTCATGGCGACCACCCGGGCCTCCGCGTCGGTGCCTAGCGCGCGGCCGTCGAGCAGCCTCGGATCGCGCTCCGCCACACGGTGGTGCAGCTCGATCCCCGCGGCCTCGTTCAGCGGCAGGTCCGGGTCGCCTTGCAGGTACTTTTTGAAGACCGCGGGCGCGCCGCCGACCGTCCCCCGGTAGATCCGGCAGTAGGCGTTCTCCGCGATCGGCGCAAGATCGCGCGGCGCCTCGCCCGCGGCGCGGCCGAACTCCTCGGCGAGGCGCGCGTCCACGCTAGTTGTACCTCCGCCAAAGCGCGAGCGCCGCGCGCGCGTCCTCCACCCACGGCCCGGGAGCGCCGGTGGAGGCGCCAAGCGTTGTCGGCAGCATGGCGTAGAGCCGCTCGCGCGGGTACCGCGTCGACAGCTTCCCCCCGCGAGCGTTCAGGAGGAGGTTTTTCACCCGCCGCGCCGGCGTGTGCAGTTCCGGCTCGCGCAGCGCGGGCCAGGCGGCGTACTCCGCCGCTCCCGCGAAGCTCCTACCCGCGCGGATGCCCTCCGTCTCGAGCAGCGCGTCGCGCCAACGCCCGGCCAGCAGCGTCCGCGCCGCCGCGGCGTCGCGGACCAGCGGTTCGCCGGGCTCGAGGCGGAACCGCAGCGCGTCCCGGTACGGCGCCAGCATGTCGGCGAACCCTTGGAACCGCTCTTCCACCAGCTCCGCGAGGATCGCGTCGCGGCCCTCGTACCGCGTCCGGTGGCGTCCGGCGGCGATGATGAGGGAATCGCCGATCGCGAGCGCGCACTTGTGCAGGTTGCGTTCCACGAAGGTCGGGTCCGGGGCAGGCTCGGCGCCCGCCAGCACCAGCGAGGCCCAGAGCAGCCCGGCGCCGCGGTTTAGCAGCAGTCGCGTGCCCTCGATCAGCGGGGGCGATCCCTTGAGCCGCGCCGGAGCGTTCGCCGTCAGCGCGTCCTCCGCCCCTTGGACGACGCGGTGCCCCGCCAGCAGGTCCGTCCACATCAGCCAGTGCGGCCAACGCCGCACATCGTCCACGGTCAGTGGCCGGCTGAAGTCCACATCGATGCCGACGATCGGGTGGTGCTTGCGCGACACCTCGGCGAGCGCGTCGGCGGCGGCGCGCTTCGAGCCCCGCACGATCACTGTGAAGTCGAGGTCATTGTACGGGAGCTCGCGTCCGTCCACACGCACCACGCCGCCTTCGCCGCGCGCGTAGCCGCCCCCGAGCACGAGCGCGACAAGGTTGCCCCCCAGCGCGCGCGCCGCGTCCGCCGCGATCTCGGCGACGCGCTCCTCCATCCACGCGTTGAACGCGTCGGAGCCGTGCGTTGCGAAGCGGCGCGTCACGTCGCGCCCCTTTCCCGCCAGCCGGCGTTGAAGCCTTTGCGGCGGCCGAGCATCTGCGCGCCGCGCAGCAGCGGCGAGTGCCCGAGCGCGCCGAACCTGCCGTGGTGCAGCGCCCACCGCCAGTCCGCGACGACCTGACGGGCGAACGGCAGCAGCGAGTAGCGGGGCAGCGAGCGCTCCCACGGCGTCCAGTCGAAGATGCGCGCCTCCGCCTTCCCCTCGCCGAACTGGCGCTTGTGGAACTGGCGCAGGGTGTAGTTGTGCGAATGCATCGCGACGGACTTGGGCGTGTAGCGGATCGTCCGACCCGCCTGCCGCTGCCGCCACGTCCAGTCGACGTCCTCGGAGTACTGGATGTCTTCGCGGAACGGCATCTCCTCCCACGCCGCGCGCCGCACCGCCGACGACGCCATCGAGAAGCAGTGGCGCCAGAAGCGCTGCCGCGAGCCGTCGCCGAACGTGTCCTCCGTGTCCTTCGCGAACAACGGCCAGCACTCGGGCCGGGGCACTTGGCGCCCGAAGACCGCCGCGAGCGCCGGATCCGCCGCGAACGGCGCCACCAACTCCTCCAGCCAGTGGTCGTCCTGCGGCACGCAGTCCGAGTTGACGAACACCACCACCTCGCCGTCCGTTTCGCGCATCGCCTGGTTCAGCACGCGGCCCGGCACATAGGCGCCCTTCGGCACATTGACGATCCGCGCGCCGGAGCGGGCGATGATCTCCTTCGAGCCGTCCGACGACTCGTTGTCGAAGACCAGCAGCCGGTGCGCCATGCGTTGGCGCGAGAGGCCCGCCAAGGTGTCGCCGACCACCCACGCGTCGTTGTAGCAGCGCATCACGACCCAGGGCGTCATGCCGCGACCTCCGCCGCGGGACGCCGCCGCGCCGCGGCCGCGCGCAGCTTGCCGCCGAAGTACTCCCGGTCCTTGGCGGACAGCCCGGCGAACCAGAACGCCGGCGCGAACGCCGCGCAGCCCGACGCGAGCAGCGCCGCAACGACCGGCAGGCTCCCGGCCCCCAGCACACGCCACCCGCCGACCACCACCGCCGCGCAGGCCACCGCGCCGGCGAGCGAGGGGCCGACCGACTCCGCATAGAAACGCCCGAACTCGACACCGCAATGCTCGCGCGTCTTCCACTGCACCCAGACCTTGACCAGCGCCGTCGATGCGAGCGTCGCCAGCGCCACACCGAAAAGCCCGAGCGGCACGATTAGCAGGAGGGTCAGCGTAAGGTTCAACCCCTGCAGGCCCACTTGGGAGAGCGCCAGGAAGCGCTGCTTCCCGGTCATTGTCAGGACGTTTTCCGTGTTGCCGTGGACTATGGAGACAAACGCGGCAGCGAGCAGGAGCTGGCATGGGACCGCCGCGGAGCGGTACTCCTCGCCCATCCACGCGGCGAGCAGTGGCTCCGCCAGCAGCCCGAGCCCGAGTAGCACCGGTGTCGACCCGGCGACGGAGAGCATCGACCCCTTCAGCAGGACCGCGCGCACGTTGCGGTCTTCGCCCGCGCCCTTCAGTTCCGCGATCATCGGCGTCAGCGAGTTCACCATCTGCCGGCAGAGCGTCGCGGCCTGCTCCGCGACGCGCATCGCCACCGCGTAAAGCGCCACCGCCGCCAGCGGCAGATACGCGTTCACCACAATCGTGTCCACGCGGGTCGCGAGCAGGATCGACACTTGGATGAGGAAGAACCAGAGGGAGAACGAGCTGATCTCGCGCAGCAGCCCCCGGCGGAAGCGGCGGGGCGCGAGGCTGACGCCGGGCGCGTTGCGGAGGCACAGCGCGGCCGCCAGCAGGTTCGCCCCGAGGCCGGTCCACAGGCTGGCGTGCGCGAGAGTCCCGATGTCCGGCGAAACCCCGAGGGCCCACCAGGCCGCGATTCCGTAGGAGAGCGTCCCCAGCGTGCGGGTCGCGTTGGACACCACCTGCTTCTGGAACCCCACCAGGATGCCCGCGAAGAGGCCGAGCGGGAGCCCCTGGGCCGCGCGCAGCCCGATCAGCAGGAAGACGCCGCGCGCCGCGGCGGCATCCTCCGCGGCGACGCCGAGCAGCCCGGGCACCATCGGCGCTAGGAGCAGCGTCGCCACGCCGAGCACCGCGCCCAGCCCCGCGTACTGCCAGAAGAATGTCGCCGTCAGGTCGCCGAGCCGCTCCGTGTCGCCGCGTCCGCGGGCGTCCGCGACGTACTTCACCACGGAGGTCGAAAAGCCCATGTCCACAAGGCCGAGGAGTCCCACGACGGCCTGGATCAGCGACCAGAGCCCGAAGTCCTCCGAGCCGACCTTCGACACGATGTAGGGTGTGAGGAGCAGGAAGACGAGGATCTGCGCCACTTGCCGCGCGTAGTTGGAAACGGCGTTCCTGAGGATCAGGCGGGAGCGGTTCTTCTCAGCCATCGGCCCCTTCGCCTCCGGCGATGCGCTCCGCCTCGCGGAGCATCAGCCCGTAGAGGTCGTCCAGCCGCCGGGGCGTCTCCGGCAGCTCGACGTTGGTGAGGAAGGCGGCGTCGGTGTCCTTGTCCGCGGGGGTGTAGCCGTGCATTCCCGCCAGCGGCTTTTCGCCCAGGAAGCTCGGGCAGAGGAGGACACCCGGATCGAGCAGGAAGAACAGGTGGCCGTAGCGCTGGTTCTGGAAGCGGCAGCGGAACACGGCTAGGTCATCCTCTGTCAGGATCCGTCCGCGAGGCTCCGCTGCGAGCGCGGCTTCGATCTTCTCGCGTGAACCGTTCGAGAGGAACCAGAAGCGGGCCATGGTCGAGTCGTACACCGCGGCGTAGTCGCGCCCGAAGACCAGTCCCGTCGCCTCGATCCGCGGGATCAGGTCGCAAGTCTCCCGCACATCCGTCATTCCGTGGTCCGAGAAGACGTACAGCCGCACCGCGGAGTATTGCCGCCGCGCGACTTGCAGCAACCCGCGGAGCCGTCGGGCGTACCACTCGAGCTTCGCCCGCACCCTCGCGGAATCCGTCCCGTCGGCGTGGAGGATCGCATCCATGGCGGCGAGGTACAGGTAGGCGAAGCGCGGCCCTCCGGTGCTGAGCGCGCGTTCGAGAGTCTCGACGTTGGACTCCTCGCCGGCGCGCCAGTCCGAAAGATGGAACGGCAGCCCACGAGCACGCAGGTCGTCGAAGATGGTCCGCGCGCCGCTGTTGATCCCGCCCGGCTGGTAGAGGTCCCGCTTCTCCGAGTAGTCGAAGAGCGGAAGCTTGTCGAACGGCATGTTGTAGATTTGGAAGTAGCCGGTGAATCCGTACAGGCGGCGGATCCCGCGGCTCATCAGTCGCCGCACGCGCCCGCGGCTGGTGATCGACTTCGGCAGGAACCGGAGCCAACGGCAGAGCCCGAACGGCGACTTCGCCGGATCGTACACGAAGAACGAGAAGTGCCCGTGGTCCTCCGGCATCAAGCCGGTCAGGATCGTCGGATCGCAGGTGGAGCTGTAGCCGAAGATCGACTCGAGGCGGGAGCGGTGCGGGAGTTCCTCCGCAAGGAATTCGGGGTTTCTGAGTAGAAGCTGCCACCCCAGCGCGTCGATGAAGACGAACAGGGCGATTTCCTTTGCGGATTCCCGGGAGGGCGTAGCCATGCGAAGGGCATAGCGCGGCACGGTCATGGAGTCAATCGCGACAGGATTTCGCCCTTTACGGGAACTCCCCGACCTCAGGACGCCTCTTCGTCGCCCGCCTCGAGGTTCTGGATGAAGATCATGTCTTGGCTCAGCGGCTCCGTCGGCGGGGGAGCCTCCTTCGGCGGGAACATCCAGCGGAGGATATCGGGCGAGCGCTTTCCCCAATGGTACTCCTTGTGCTCGTGCCCGACCCCGACGACGTGGACGAAGTCCGGCCCCATCACATGACCCGCTTCGAGCAGCGCGTCGCGGATCCGCATGGTGTTGTGGTACCCGTCGGAGTTGGGTCCGGAGCATCCGCTGTCGATCCACAGGCGGGACCGGGTGTCGGGGGGCCGGCGCGCCCGGCGGATGTTCGCCGAGAAGTTCACCCAAAAGCTGGGCGACAGCGCGGCCACGACGCCGAATGTCTCCTTGTAGTAGTTCGCCGCGTGGAAGCCGAGCAGGCCGCCGAGCGAACTCCCCATGTGGCCGACGTTCGGCGCGTCGGTGCGGATGCGGAACTTGCGGGCGAAGCGGGGCAGCAGCTCGTCGCGGATCATCTCGAGGTACTCGCCCGCGCGCCCCTTGTGGCCGTGCACCACACCGTACTCCGGGATGTACTCGAGGAAGCGGTCGGGGCCGTTGTCGATCGCGAAGACGATGATCTCCGGGATCTCCGCGCGCGACACCAACCGCATCACCGTGAGGTCCAGGTCCCAGGAGCCGAACTGCGAGCCGGGGCTGAAGACGTTCTGGCCGTCCTGCACGATGAGCACGGGATAGCGCTTGAAGCGGTTCTCGCGGTAGCAGCGGGGGAGGAGCACCTGCACGCGGCGCTCCTTGAAGTTCTTCGGCCGGACGTGGAACTCGCGGCGCTCCGGGCGCGAGAAGTCGCGGGGGGGCTCGTAGAGGAACACCTGGCCGTCCTCGACCCAGATCGGCGCGCGCGGGGCGGGCAGCGCGCCGTCGCTCGGCACCGTCTGCACCACCATGCCACCGGGGTCGCGGTAGACGAAATCCATCCAGCGGCGTTCGCGGACCACGTGCTGCGGGATCTCGCCTTGGAACACCTTGCGGTCGGCCCCGAAACGGACGCACTCGAGCGGGTGGTACTCGCGGCGCTGGCCGCTCCCCTCCGGCGGATACACCTGGATCTCGACGGCGAAGACGTTCCGGGGGGCCGAGAATCGCACCGGCGTCGGCCCGGGCAGCACCGCCTCTTCCGCGAAAGGAAGCCGGTGGTAGGTCGAGTCGTGCGGGGGAAGGGGAACGCCGGACATGGGAGGCGGGCTACTTGGCCCCCGCCCGCGCTTCGCAGTCCCAGCCCTCGTAATGCCCGTTGCAGAGGTGGCAGATGTACTGCACGAACCCCGTCAGCCGTTCGACCGAGGTTGGGTCCGGGGCGCAGTCGTACGCCGCCACCATCGTCCAGCTGCGGTCCTCGCGCATCACCTGGTCTTCGCAGCGGAACTGCTTGTCGTTGAGCATCGCGATCGCCCCGGCCATGTCCGGAAGCGAGGGGAACGTGCCGAAAAAGCGCAGCGGCCGCGGCTTGGCCAGCGGGTCGCCGAAGTCCTCAAGCCGCGCGATCTGCGTCTGGTTGTAGGAGGCGCGCCGCTCCTCCGCGGTGGGCTCCATAACCGTCCGCAGGAAGATCAGCTCCTGGTCCTGCTCGTAGTAGATGTCCCACTTCACGCCGTGGATGAATACCGAGAAGCTCGGCCCCTGGCCGAGGGGCTGCTGCATCGAGGAGTGGAACACCAGCACCCGGTTGCCGTGGTAGGTGAGGCGCCCCACCTGCAGCAGCGACATCGTCTGGCCCGCGCCGAGGGAGAGGAACTCCTCCTCCGCGGTGTTCAGCGCGAGCGCCTGGTCCTCCGAGGGAAGGCCGTCCGAATCCTCGATCTCGTAGGAGACGATGGCGAAGACACGCGTCGCGTACCCCCCGCGCTGAACCAGCGAGAGGACCCGTGGGTTTGTTGTCACATAGACGAGCCTACCCTCGTCCATGGGGCGGGTGAACCGGACCAGTTCGTCCTCCGGCAGGCACCCGATCGCTCTTGGCGGCATCGCGTTGGCCTTCTCCTTGACCGTAGGGGATCGTTCGCGCCCTGCCCCGCGGGATCAAGAATAAGCTCGCGGTTCCTGCGTCGCCGGCCGCGCGCCTACTCCACCGCTCCGCGTCGCTTCCACGGCGAATACCGGAACGAGACCCGCCCCGTGATCGCCGCCAGCGGAACCGGACCGAACTCCTCGCTGTCCTCCGACTGCGCCCTGTTGTCGCCGATCACGTAGTATTGATCCGGCAGCAGCTCGAAGCGCGGCACCCGCGACCTCGGATCGAAGTAGCCGCCCGGCGCCGGCACCTCTCTGTCGTTCACGTATAGGCGCCCCCGGTCGATTTCGACCGTGTCGCCGGGCACCGCGACCAGGCGCTTCACCAGCTCGGGGCCGTTGTCGACCGGCGACACCAGCGAAACCAGCCATCCCCGCAGCGGGGGAGTCCGCCCGATCCCGCGCAGCAACACGCGGTCGCCGACTTCGAGCGTCGGGGACATGGAGGCGCTGACCACCTGCATCGCCCGCATCTCGCCTGTCAGGAAAAGGCCGAACGTGAGGAAGAGCGGCACGAGGACCACGGCCCCCAGCGCGATGCGCACGGGTCCGACGCCGGAGCGGCGTGCTTGCGTGTTGTCGTTGCCGATGGGAGTCATCAAGATTTCGAGCAGGCTATCCGCGGTCACGTGTCCGGCCCCCGCCGTTGGGTGTCGGCGGAACTGGTTGCACGGAGCGGGCCACTTCCCCGGCCCTTTCCGCAATCAGATGCTGAGGTACTTGAACAAGAACGTGGGGAAGTTCTTCACCACGAAGGCCACGAGGCGCCAGCGCCCCAGCACATAGACCTCTCGGCGCTTGGCGAGCGTCGCCGAAAGGATCGCCTCCGCCGCCTGCTTCGGGCTCGCCACCCAGAACAGGCCCGGCATCCCCTTCGTCATGGCGGTATCCACGAAGCCGGGCTTGATCGTCGTCACGCCGACGCCGTAGCGCGCCAGGCGCGTGTGGAGCGCTTCGAGGTAGTGCGCGAGGCCGGCCTTGGACGCGCCGTATACCGGGTTCCCGCGCCGCCCGCGGTCGCCCGCGATGCTCCCGATGCCGCAGATGTAGCCGGAGCGGGTGCGCTCGAAGCGCGTCGCCGCCTCGTTCAGCCAGGCCACGGCGCCCGCGAAGTTGACCGTGATCATCTCGAGGTCCTTCGCGGAACTGAATTCGTTCACCGCGACCTTCGGCATCAAACCGGCGGCGAAGAACACCGCGTCCAGCCCGCCCAGCTCCGCCGTGATCCGCTGGAACAGCTCCGGAACTTCGGCGGCGTTCGCGACATCGTGCGGGTAGCAGAGCACGCGCGAGTCGCCAGCCTTCGCATTGATGCGGGCCGCGAGCTTCTCCAGTTCGTCGCCTCGGCGCGCCACCGCGGCGACCCGGGCGCCGCGCGCCGCCAGCGCGCGCACAAGAGCCGCCCCGATTCCCGAGGATGCGCCCACCACAATCGCTGTTCCGATCTTCTTGGCCATGTCGCCATCCGGGACCCTGAGCCGTGGCCGGGTCAACCCGCCCCCGCGCTCTCCAGCAGCCCGCTCTCCTCGATCTTGTCGAACCGCACGCTCACCACCTTCGAGACGCCGGGCTCCTGCATCGTCACGCCGTAGATCGTGTCGGCCAGCGACATGGTGATCTTGTTGTGCGTGATGATGAGGAACTGCGTCATGTGGGAGAACTCCTTGATGACGTTGCAGAAGCGCTGGACATTCGCGTCGTCCAGCGGCGCGTCCACCTCGTCGAGCACGCAGATCGGCGACGGGCGGAACTGGAAGAGCGCCAGCATCAGCGCGATCGCCGTGAGCGCCTTCTCGCCGCCCGACATGAGCGTGATCGACCCGCCGATGTTCTTGCCCGGCGGCTGCGCCCAGATCTCGATGCCGGGCTCGGGCTGCGTCTCCGACTCCACCAGGATGAGGTCGCCCTTTCCGCCGCTGAAGAGGCGGCGGAAGATGTCCACGAAGTGCCCGCGGATCGTTGCGTACGCCTCGTCGAAGAGGCGGCGCGTGGTCTCGTCGATCTCCGCGATCGTCTTGCGGAGCGACTCCTTCGCGGCCACCAGGTCGTCCCGCTGGGCGGTGAGGAAGTCGAGCCGCTCCTTCGCCTGCGCGTAGTCCTCGATGGCGGCCTCGTTCACCGGGCCGAGGCGCTGGATGCGCTCCTTCAGCTCCGTCACGAGGCGGCGCAGCTCCTGCGGGTTGGCGATCTCGTCGTCGGCCAGCTCGTCGCGGCTGGGCTCCTCGCCCTCGCCGTCGTCGGAGCCGTCCGGCGCGGCGATGGCGGCGCTCTCGGCGACCTCCTTCGCGGCCAGCTCCGCCGCGATCTCTTCGAGCGTCATGCCGAACTCGTCGGCGGCCTCGCGCTCGACCGACTCGACCTCGACGCGCAGCTCCGCGTGGCGGATCTCCGCGGCGCGGAGCGTGTTGTCGCGCTCGTTGCGGCGGCGGAGCAGCTCCTGCTGCGCCGCGCGCGCCTCGTTCGCCGCCTTCGCGAGCGCCGCGTTGTCCGAGGCGATCTCGTCCACGCGGGCCTTCAGCGTGTCGCGCTCGCCGACCAGCTTCGCGATCTGCTCCTCGCCGAGCTCCGCTTCGAGGGCGAGCTTCTCGAGTTCCGCGTCGAGGCGGCGGCGCTCCTCGGCGCGCCCGCCGATCTCCTCGCGGGCGCGGTCGCGGTCGCGGACCAGGTCGGCCAGCTTGCCGCGGAAGGAGGCGTCGCGCTCGCGGAGCGCGCCCACCTCGACGCGGAGCGTCGCGGCGGCTTCGCCCGCGGCCTCGAGGCGCGCGATGTCCTCGCGCAGCGTCGCGTCGCCGTTGTCGAGGCGTCCGCGCATCTCCTCGAGCTGCGCGCGGATCGCGGCGAGCGCCTCCTCGCAGTTGGCGATGGTCTCGGTGTGGCGGCGGCGGTCCTCGCGCTGCTGCACCGCGCGGGCGTCCGCGACCGCGAAGGCGTTGCGGCGGTCCCTGCGGCGCGCCTCGGCCGCCTGAACGTCCTTCTCCGCGCGCGCCTCCGCCATCTGCAGCTCGTGCTGGCGCGCCTGAAGCGCCGCGGCGCGGGCGTGCAGCTCGCCGTGGCGGTCTTTCGCCGACTGCAGCTCGGCGCGCGCGCCCGCCGCTTGGCGTTCGAGGTCCGACTTGAGCGCGCGCAGCTCGGCGATTTCGCGGGCGCGCGTCAGCAGGCCCTTGGTCTTGTGCGAGCCGCCGCTCAGCACGCCGCGCGGGTTCACGATGTCGCCCTGTAGCGTCACGTAGCGCTGGCGCATCCCCTCGCGCTCGAGGTCCACCGCCACGTCGAGGTGCTCGACCACGATGGTGTTGCCGAAAAGGTAGCGCACTGCGGGTTCGAGCGACTTGTCGTACTTGACCAGATCGCGCGCGAGGCCCACCACGCCGCGGCGCCCCAGGATGCGGTCGACGCCGTGCCCGCCGAAGTCCGCGTGCAGGAAGTCGAGCGGTAGGAAGGTCGCGCGGCCGAGATTGTGCTCCTTCAGGAAGCGGATCGCCGCCTTCGACTGCTCGACCGTCTGCGTCACGATGTCCTGCAGGTCGCCGCCGAGCGCCACCTCCATCGCCACATCGTAGTCGCCGGGGACCTCGATCAGGTTCGAGACCACGCCGACGATGCCCTTCAGGCGCCCGTTCGACGCCGCGAGCATTACTTCCTTCACGCCCTTGAAGTAGCCTTCGAAGCTGTCCTCCAGCTCCTGCAGCGCGGCATGGCGCGACGCCGCCTGCTGCAGGCGCCGCTGCAACTCGTCCACGCGGCGCGAAAGCTCCTCGCGCGCCTTGTCGCTCTGGCCGATGGCGGCGCGCACTTCCTCGCGCTCCCGCACCACGCCCTGCAGATCGCCGCGCACGCGCTCCAGCTCCGAGCGGTGGCGCTCCGCCTCGGCGGCGGACTCGTCCGCCTCCGCCCGCAGGCGCTCGACCGTCTCGCCGTGCTGCGAGAGCTCCCCTTCCAGCTTCGCCACCAGCGCCGACGCCAGCCGCTGATCGTTCTCGAGCGCCGAGCGCTTCGCCTCGAGCCGCGCCAGGTCGCCGCGCAGCGTGTCGCCCGCCCGGCGGCGCCCGTCCAGCGCCCGGCGGAACTCGTCGAGCTCCTGCTGCGCCGCGCGCAGTTCCGACTCCTTCGCGCGGAGCAGTTCCGTCTGCGCCGCCGCCTGCGCTTCGAGTTCCACGAGCGTCTTGTCCAGAATCGCCACGCGCGAGCCGGCGGACTCGCGCTCGCGCTCCAGCGCGGTCGCGCGCTCCGCGAGCGACTGGCGCCGCTGGCGAACCAGCTCGAGCTGGTGCTGCTCGCGGGCCAGCGCGTTCTGCCGCTCGTAGAGCTGCGCGGTGCGCTGCTGCAGGTCGCGCTGGAACTCGTCGAGCCGCTGCCGCGCCTCGGTCTCGCGCAGTTCCACCGTGGCCAGTTCCGCCGCCGCCGCCTCGAAGGCGGACTTGGCGTCGGCGAAGCGCGCCTTCGACTCCGCGAACGCCGCGGTCGCGGCCTGCCAGCGCAGGTGCAGCGCGCGCTTCTGCACGCGCCGCAGCCGCCTCACCAGGCGCCGGAAGCGCTCCGCCTTCTTCGCCTGCCGGTAGAGCGTGCCCGCGGACTTCTCGACCTCCGAGATGTGGTCGAAGAGGCGCACCAAGTCTTCTTCCGTGCGCACCAGCTTGCGGAGCGTCTCCTCGCGGCGCGCCTTGTAGCGCGAGATGCCCGCGGCCTCCTCGAAGATCTCGCGCCGTTGCTCCGGCCGCGCTGCGACCAGCTCGCCGATGCGGCCCTGCTCGATCACCGAATAACCGTCCGCGCCGAGGCCGGTGTCCATGAACAGCTCATGGACGTCGCGCATGCGGCAGCGCGCTTTGTTGGCGTAGTACTCCGAATCGCCGTTCGCGAAGAGGCGCCGCTGGATCGACACCTCGGAGGCGTCCACCGGCAGGGTGCCGGCGGCGTTGTTGCACGTCAGCGTGACCTGCGCCATGCCGGAGGGCTTGTGCCCCGCGGAGCCACGGAACAGCACGTCCGCCATCTTGCCGCCGCGGAGCGACTTCGCGCTCGTCTCGCCGAGGACCCACTTGAGGCCGTCGAGCACGTTCGACTTACCGCAGCCGTTCGGGCCGACGATCACCGTCACGCCGTCGAGGAAGTCGATGGAGACCTTGGATTGGAAGCTCTTGAAGCCGTGCAGTTCGAGGCGTTGCAGGAACTTGGACATGGGCTTGTGCAACCTCAGCGGGAACGGAGTCCGAACGGTCGCCCCAGCGGGCAGAACGGGAACGGGGTTGGAACAACGTCAAGCTGTTTGGGTTGCGCGCGCAAGGATTTTCCAGCCCCCGCGCCAAGCTGTGGATAAACGGGTGGATACTATTCCTTGTATCCAGCCGCCCGGTCAGGGCCGGGATTCAGTATCCTCCGGCGCCTTGCCATCCAGGATCTCGCGCATCCGCCGCAGCAACAGGTCTGCGTCGTAGGGCTTCTGGATCATGTGGAAGGACTCGTCCATGGTGAGGTCGAAGGAGCTGGCGCCAAGGCTGTAGCCGGAGGTGAACAAAACCGGCAGCGCGGGCTCCTTCGCCCGGATCAGGCGCGCGGCCTCGCGGCCCCCCATTCGCGGCATCACCAGGTCCGACACCAGCATCTTGATCCGCTCCCGGTGCTCCTCGTGGAGCCGCACGGCCACCTCGCCGTTCTCCGCCGCCAGCACGCGGTAGCCCGCCTCCTCGAGCACGCGGATCACGGAAAGCCGCACCGCCTCTTCGTCCTCCGCGAGCAGAATCGTTTCCGACCCCCCCGGCGCGTCCCCCGTCTTCGGGGGCACCAGCGTGGACTTCACGCGCCCCTTCACGATCGGCAGGAAGAGGTCGAAGGTGGTGCCGGCACCGACCTGCGACCTCATCAGCATAAATCCGTCGTGCTGCTGGACGATGCCGAAGACCGTGGCGAGGCCCATGCCGGTGCCCTTGCCGGGCTCCTTGGTGGTGAAGAACGGCTCGAAAATCTTCGTCGCGATCTCCTGCGGGATGCCGCACCCGGTGTCGGAAACGCTGAGGCGGACGAACTCGCCCTCGCGGGCGCCCGGCTGCTCCGCCGCGAAGAACGGATCCACCAGCACGTTCTTGATCTTGATGGTGATCGTGCCGCCGTTCGGCATCGCGTCGCGCGCGTTCACGCAGAGGTTGACGAGCACCTGCTGGAGCTGCCCCACGTCCGCGTTGACCGTGCAGATGTCGTAGCCGGGGATCAGCTCGAGCGAGATGTTCTCGCCGATCACGCGGCGCAGCATCGACATCACGTCCTTCACCACTTCGTCCAGCGCGAGATCCTGCCGCTGGAGGATCTGGCGGCGGCCGTAGGCGAGGAGCTGCTTCGTCAGCGTCGTCGCGCTGCGCGCCGCCTTCAGGATCTGGTCCAGGTCGCGGAAGGTGCGCGACTCCGGATCGACGGAGCGCATGGCGAACTGCGTGTACGTGGTGACGACCTGCAGCAGGTTGTTGAAGTCGTGCGCGATGCCGCCCGCGAGCTGCCCCACCGCCTCCATCTTCTGCGCCTGGAGGAGCTGCCCCTCGAGCTTGCGCTTCTCCTCCTCCGCCCGCTTGCGCTCCGTGATGTTGAGGATCACACCCTCGACGGCGCGCTCGCCCGATTCGGTCATCACGGGGCGGCCGACCTCCTGGACCCACAGGATGGCGCCGGTGGAGGTGGCGATGCGGTACTCGACGGAGTAGTCGCTGTCGCGGCCGATGGCGCCCGAGATCGCCGCGATGGTCGCGTACCGGTCCTCCGGGTGGATCAGGTCGGCGTAGCGCTTGGGGCCGGAGCCCTCCTCGACCAGTTCATCGGTGCGGTAGCCGGTGAGCTCAGCGGCGCCTTCGCTGACGAAGAGCATGCGTCCCGGCGAGCTCGCCCGGGCGCGGAACGCGACGCCGGGGATGTTCTTGATGAGCGTCCGCAGCCGTCGCAGCGCGGCGCGCAGCTCCGCCGCGCGCTGGTCCACCAGCTCTTCCAAGTGTGTCCGGTAGCGCTCCAGCTCCAGCTCCGCCAGCTTGCGCTCCGTGATGTCCCGCAGGATCGCGTGGAAGCCCACGGGGTGGCCGCCGCGCATCACGAGGCGGACCGTCTGCTCGACGTGGCGCCGCTCGCCGTGCTTGGTCTCGATGGCGAACTCGTGCTTCGTCTCCGGCGCCATGCTTCGGTACTGCTGGAGGTAGAACCGGAAGATCGCCTCGCGGTCCTCCACGGCGACCAGCTTCGTGAAGTGTCGCCCGATCAGCTCGTCGCTCGTGAACCCGGTGAAGCGGAGGCAAAGCGGGTTCACGTAGTTGAAGCGCCCGCTGGCGTCCGTGGTGTAGATCAGGTCGCCGGCCTCCTCGACCATCTGGCGGAAGCGGCGCTCGTTCTCCTCGAGGCGGCGCTGGTCCTCCAGCTCCCGCGTGATGTCGGTGATCACGCCGACCCAGTGCGAGAAGGCGCCGGAGGGGCCGCTGATCGGAAAGGCGCTCATGCGCGCCTCGAAGTCCGCGCCGTCCTTGCGGTACATCGTGATCCGCACCGTGAAGGGCTTGAACTCCCGGAAGCTCGGGCGCGTTTCGTCGGCCTTCCGCGGGTCGGTCTTCGGGCCGTAAAGCAGCATGGGCGACCGCCCCACAACCTCCTCCGCGGAGTACCCGGTCAGCCGCTCGAAGGCGGGGTTCACGTAGGTGATCTTCGGCGCGGCGGTCTCGGAGGGCTCCGCGACGCGGGAGACGATGACGCTTTCCGAGGCGTTGGTGACGACGGAGCTCATGAGCCGCAGGCGCTCCGCGTCCGCCTCGCGGGCAGTGACGTCCTGCGCCAGCGCGAGCACGCCGATCGCTTCGCCGCGCTCGTCGCGCAGGATGTGGCTGAACCACTCGACCCGGATCCGGCGCCCGTCCTTCGTGAGGTTCGTATGGACCGTGTGCCGCTCGCTGCCGGCTTCGGCGACCTTGCTGAAGTAGGTCCGCACGCCGTCGCGGTCCTCCGGCGGGACGTGGAACTCGAGGAACGGGCGGCCCAGCACCTCCTCCGGCGTCCAGCCGAAGAGGCGCTCGGCGGCGGCGTTCCACCGCATCAGCACCCCCGAGCGGTCCGCGACGCTGATGGCGAGGGGGAAGTTCTCGATCACGTCCTGGAACGCGGCGGCGGCGGCGGCGACCGCGTCGCCCACCGGAGCCTGCCTGGAGCCGTCACCCATGGGGCGCCCTCCGCGGGGAAGATGCACCATCAGCCCCGGGGCGCGCCGCTCGCGCAAGCCCGGGCTCGTCCGGCCCCCCCCAGAGGATTCCGTTGACCGCCCGGGGGCTTGGGCAAGAATCGCAGGCTCGCCCGCCACGCCAACGAAGACGGGCCGCAACCAATCGAGGACCTACTCCATGGCTGTCTCGCTGACCGACTACTCATCCTTGAACGACCACCTGATCGACGAGTACCTGGAGGACGTCCGCGCCATCTTCGAATCGGGGCAGTTCGCCGCCGGCTCGAGCGTGCAGAAGTTCGAGGAGCAGATGGCCCGCTTCAACAACTGCAAGCACGCGGTCGGCGTGAAGAGCGGCACCGACGCGCTCGTGATCTGCCTGAACGCGCTCGGCATCGGAGCCGGCGACGAGGTCCTCATGCCGGTCCTCGCCCCCGCTTCGCTCGCGCTCTCGGTCGCCCGCCTCGGAGGCACCCCGGTCTTCGTCGACGTCCGCCAGGACTCGTTCACCATGGACCCGGACCAGGCGATCGCGTCGCTCAGCACCGCGAAGACCAAGGCGATCATCGTCCACCACACCTTCGGCCTGTCCGCAGAGATCGACCGCATCATGACGGTGGCCCGCACCTACTCGGTCCCCGTGATCGAGGACGTCACCGCTGCCGCGGGCGGGCGGTTCCACGGCCGCCGCCTCGGTTCCTTCGGCAATTTCTCGTGCTACGACTTCGGCCCCTCCGCGGTGCTTTCCTCCGCCGGGAGCGCTGGCGCGATCGTCTCGAACGACGACAACTTCGTCGAGCACTTCCGCCGCCTCCGCCTGCAGGGCGCCGGCGCGTCCGGCATCGAGGCCATCGGCTACGACGCCATGATGGACGCCGTGCAGGCGGCCTTCATGATCCGCAAGCTGGCCGAGCACGATGACAACAACCTGGACCGCGTTGCCAACGCCCGCATGTATTCCCAGCTCTTCGAGGACAGCGCCGTGGTCGGCCCCCCGGTCCGCGACGACCTTAGCCACATATACTCCGAGTACGTGATCCAGGTGTCCGACCCGCAGGCGCTGGTGGACCACCTGAAGGAGAAGGAGATCGAGGCCGCGATCCCGTCGATCCGTCCGCTCCACCTCGAGCCGGCCTTCGCCTACCTGAACTACCAGCAGGGGGCCTTCCCGGTCGCGGAGGAGGCGGCGCAGCGCCTCGTCTCTATCCCCGTCACGCCGGGCCTGAAGAAGTCGCAGGTGAACGAGGTCGCCTCGGCGATCCTCGCCTTCTACGGCGTCCCCGCCTGAC
Organism: Candidatus Sumerlaeia bacterium; assembly: GCA_033764015.1. Lineage (GTDB taxonomy): Bacteria > Sumerlaeota > Sumerlaeia > SLMS01 > JANRJK01 > JANRJK01. Next base: position 475,292 of record JANRJK010000013.1, read on the forward strand.
GGCACTGGCGCTCGAAGCCGGACGATCCGCGCTTCCCATGATCCCTGATCCAATCCCCGGCGGCGGGAACACGGTCCGAGCGACCGCGTTCCCGCCGCCGCCTTTTGCGCCCATCCCCACCCGCGAGGTCGCCCCGCCGTGCATCTAGCCGCCGCCTTCAAGTGGTTCTTCAAGATCCTCCGGGAGGGCGAGCCCGCGCCCCCCGCCCCCGTCTTCGCCAGTTCCTCCGAGCCCGCCATCCAGCTCCTCGGCTTGCTCCAGAAGGAAGGCCGCCTGGTCGACTTCCTGATGGAGGACATGTCGGGCTTCTCCGATGCCGAGATCGGCGCCGCCGCGCGCGACATTCACGGCAAGTGCCGCAACCTGCTCAAGGAGCGCGCCGCCCTCGAGCCGGTCGTGCCGCAGGCGGAGGGCGCTCCGATCGAGGTGCCGGCGGGCTTCGACGCCTCCGCGATCCTGCTCTCCGGCAACGTCTCCGGCGCGGGGCCTTTCAAGGGCACCGTGAACCACCGCGGCTGGCGCGTCGCGCGGCTCGACCTGCCCACCGTGCCCCACGGCGCCGACCCGAAGGTCGCCGCGCCCGCGGAGGTCGAGGTCCGATGAGCGCTCCCAACGCACGCTACGTCGTCGGCATCGACCTCGGCACGTCCAACTCGGCGCTCGCCTACGCGCCGATGCCCGGCGATGGCTCCGCGCTCGAACTGCCCAAAGTCGAACTGCTCAAGGTCGACCAAGTGGCAGCGCCCGGCTCCGTCGAGGCCCGCGAGCTGCTCCCCTCCGTCCTCTACGTCCGCGGCGAGGCGGAACTCCCCGAAGGCGCGCTGCAGCTTCCTTGGCGCGCGGACCCGGGCTACTGCGTCGGCGCCTTCGCCCGCGAGCAAGGCGCCCGCATCGCCTCGCGGATGATCCACTCCGCCAAGTCCTGGCTCTCCCATTCCGGCGTGGACCGGCAGGCGCGCTTCCTCCCGTTCCAGAGCCGCGAGGAGGACGCCAAGCGTTCGCCGGTCGAGGTCTCCACGGCACTGCTTGAGCACTTCCGCGCCGCCTGGAACCACCGCATGGCGCAAGGCGACGCTTCCACGGACCTCGCGGAGCAGGACATCGTGCTTTGCGTGCCGGCTTCCTTCGACGCCGCCGCGCGGTCGCTCACCATGGAGGCCGCCACCGCCGCCGGCCTGCGCCACGTCTCGCTCCTCGAAGAGCCGCAGGCCGCCTTCCACTCCTGGATCGAGCGCGCCGGCGAGGACTGGCGCAAGCGCGTGCGCGTCGGCGACATCGTCCTCGTGGTCGACGTCGGCGGCGGCACCACGGACTTCTCGCTCATCGCCGTCAGCGACGCGGGGGGCGAACTCGAACTGCGCCGCCTCGCGGTGGGGGAGCACATCCTCCTCGGCGGCGACAATATGGACCTCGCGCTCGCCTACGGCGTCGCGGCCAATCTCGAGGCGGAGCGCGGCAGGAAGCTCGACCCCGCGCAGATGGCCGCGCTGGTGCAGCAGTGCCGCCAGGGCAAGGAGGCGCTCCTCGCCGACCCGTCGCTCGCCGCGCACCCGATCGCGATCCTCGGCAAGGGCTCCTCCGTCGTCGGCGGCACGATCCGCACGGAGCTGCGCCGCGAGGGCCTCGAGCAGATGCTCGTGGACGGCTTCTTCCCGCGTTGCGCGCTGGGCGACCGCCCGGCCCGCGCGGCGCGCGCCGGCTTCCGCGAGGCCGGCCTCCCCTACGCCTCAGACCCGGCGGTGACGCTGCACCTCGCGCGCTTCCTCGGCCAGCAGCACGAGGCCGCCCGCGAGCTGTTCCCCGGCCTCGCCGACAAGGGCGCGCTGCTCCCCACGGCGATCCTATTCAACGGCGGCGTGTTCAAGGCGCAGCCGCTCCAGCAGCGCGTCCTCGAAGTCGTGGCGTCGTGGTGCCAGGGGGTCGGCCAGGAGCCGCCCCGCGTGCTCGAGGGCGCCGAACTGGACCTTGCGGTCTCCCGCGGCGCCGCGTATCTCGGCCTCGCAAAGCGCGGCAAGGGCGTGCGCATCCGCGGCGGCTCGCCGCGCGCCTACTACATCGGCATCGAATCCGCCGCCCCCGCAGTGCCCGGCATGAAGGCCCCCCTCAAGGCCATGTGCGTCGTCCCCTACGGCATGGAGGAGGGCACCTCCGCCACCATCGACGGGCGAGAGGCGGACCTCTGCGTGTGGACCGGCGAGCCCGCCGCGTTCCGCTTCCTCAGCAGCACCACCCGCCGCCACGACGCCCCCGGGTCGCTAACCGACGTGGACGCGGAGCAGTTCGAAGAACACCAGGCGATCGAGACCACGCTCCCCGCGAAGGGCGGCGAACCCCGCCCCGCGGAAGTGGACCTCCGCGCGGAACTCACCGAGATCGGCGTCCTCAACCTGAGCTGCGTCGAACGCGGCGACGACCATGAATACCGGCTCGAATTCAATGTAAGGCATCGCGAGGGATAACCCGCCGCGGGAGGGACCCCCGGGATGCTGTTCGAGCGGAGGTTCAAAAGTAGCTGGAACGCCACGCGCCTCCTCGCGGGCGCGTTGCGGGGAAACCCCCTCCTGCGGCTGTGGAACCCGTTCCGGCGCAGGGGGTTTCAGATCTCCTTCGCGCTGATGCTCGGCGCGATGGCTGTCCACGCGTATCAGGGAATTGTCGACTTCCACCAGTTCCAGACCACCTCCCAGGTGGGTCCCCTCTACTTCGCGATCGGAAACGCGTTTGCGGTCCTCGCGGCTCTAGGACCGCTGCTGGTGATCGCAACGGTCCTCTCGGGTTGGGCAGGTCCATTGCCGGGCGGGGAGGACGCCGACTTGCGGCAACCCCCGCTGAGTTCCGAGCAGTACGCCGCAGCCCGCCTTCTGCTAGTGCTCGGTCCGCTGCTCATCGTGCGATTGGTATTGTACATCCCCTCCGTTGCTTCCGGCCCTCCAATGGGGTACGCCGCGCTGCCGTTCTGGGTGGTCGAGTCCGCTCTCGTCTACTCTTACCGGATCGCATCCGGTGTGACTCTGCTGGCTTTGCCAACGTACTACATCGCGCGGCGGATCCCGAGCCGGGTGGGGGCCGGCCTCCTTTCGATCATGGCCTCAATGCTACTCAGCTACGCATTCTGGTTTCTCGTTGATAGCATGGGCCCCCTCGCTTGGGGCCGCCGCTACGACCGGCACATGAGCGTTTTCAGACCCAACCTCCACGAGTTACTCCAGAGGCTCGATCCGTGGTGGGACTCGCTCTGCCACCTCGGCCTCGCCTTCTTACTCGCCCCGCCATCATCCGCGTTCTTGGCGACCCGGAGCCGCTCCCGCCCATCGAGCCTTGGCGTCGGCTGAAAGCGCTCCTCTACCGCGGGGCCCCCCTTGCCGTTGACGCTACGGGGCGCCGCGGTCTCCCCTGACGCATCCTCGGCGCCCAGGAGCGACGATGCCTTCCGACTATATTGTGGTGACGCTCGACAGCAGCGAGCTGCTCGATTTCTGCGGCCCGAACGACAGCAACATCCGCCACCTCGAAAAGAAGTTCGGCTTCCGCATCGTCACCCGCGGGAACAAGCTCCTGGTTCCGAAGAACGCCCCCCGCGCGGAAGACGCGCTCGCGGTGATCCAGTCGATCCTCGAAGTCCAGCGCAAGCGCGGCCGCATCACCACCACGCAGTTCCGCCAAGCCCTCACCCGCGCCGTGGCGCGCATCGAGGAGGAGGCGGCGGAGCCCGAGGCGGAAGCGCCGGAGAGCGCCGCGGAGGCCCCCGCGAAGTCCGCGAAGCGCGAGCGCGACATCCTGGTGGACCATCTCGGGCCCGACGTGCCGATGGTCCTGCAGCGCTCGAAGACCATCCTCAGCCTCACCGACGCGCAGCGGAAGTACCTGTCCACGATCCGCGAGCACGACATCACCTTCGCCATCGGCCCCGCCGGCACCGGCAAGACCTACCTCGCCGTCGCCATGGCGGTGGACTACCTGCTGCGCGGCGAGGTGAGCCGCATCATCCTCTGCCGCCCCGCGGTCGAGGCCGGCGAGAAGCTCGGCTTCCTTCCCGGCGACCTCTCGCAGAAGCTCGACCCCTACGTCCGCCCGCTGTGGGACGCGCTCTACGAGATGCTCGAAGTGGACAAGACCAAGGACTTCTTCGAGAAGGGCATCATCGAGATCGCGCCGCTCGCCTTCATGCGCGGACGCACGCTCAACAAGGCCTTCGTGATCCTCGACGAGGGGCAGAACACGTCCTCCGAGCAGATGAAGATGTTCCTCACCCGCCTCGGCAACGGCTCCAAGATGGTCATCACCGGCGACATCACGCAGATCGACCTGCCGCAGAGCCAGCGCTCCGGCCTGATCCAAGTGCGGAAGGTCCTGGCCGAGACGCCGGGTATCGGCTTCGCCAGCTTCACCCAGCGCGACGTGAAGCGGAACGAGCTGGTGATGCGCGTGGTGAAGGCCTACGAGGCGTGGGAGGCGGGGCTCACCGAGGATCCCTCGGGCAAGCACCGCCTCTGATCGGGGGCGATTCGTGTTGTCGCTGTCCCGGCGGTTCCGGGCAATGGCCGGTGAAGGGCCGCATCCCACCGACCGCGTAGCCGCTTGAAAGTCTCCCCCTTCACCCCGAAGCGCCGGCGCGCGCCGATCCAGTCGCTCGAGTCGTCCTGGCTCTCCGCGGCGGCGCCATGGCTCTGCCTCGTGGCCATCTTCGCGGCGGTCTCGATCCTGGTCTCCCCCTTCTACTTCCGCCTGCCGCCGGTCCTCGAACCGGGCGCGCGGATCGCCGAGACCATCGTCGCCGAGGTGCCGTTCGCCTTCGAGTCCGCGGAGGCCCGCGCCGCCTGGGAGGAGGAGCGCCGGCTCCGCCACGACCAGGTCTACGTGTACGATTCCCGCGCGGAGGATGAGGCGCGGCTGGCGCTCGAGGAGCTGCTGGAGCGCACCGCCGGAACCGCCGCCGACCCGTCGGCCGAGGGGCCGCCGCCCCCCCCCACCCTCCTCGCCGATCTTTCCGCTGCGGAGCGCGCCGCGGCGCCGGGCCTCGCCGCGTCGCCCGCATTCCGGCAGGCGCTGCTCAACACCCTGCGCCGCACCTACACCGAATTCATCGTCACGGAAAGCAAGACGCAGTACCTCGGGCATGTGCAGCGCGGCGTCGCCCGCATCGTGAACCTCGACCGCGCCCCGGCCCAGGCGGTGGAGGCGGCGCGCCTGGTCTCCTTCCCCCTCGGCTGGCGCGAGATGACCGGCAACCTGCTCCGCGACCAGTTCTCCGGCCTCGGCGTCGCCGATCCGCACGCGGGACCGGTCGCGCTCGCGATGCTCGCGGGCGCCGTGGTCCCCGGCCTGTCCTACGACGAGGAGCGCACGCTCACCGCCCGGGAGCGCTTCCAGCTCCCCGTGCCGAAGCAGCGCTACGAGACCGGCGCGGTCCTGCTGGACGCCAGCGAAGGGCGCCGCGTGGCGAGCGCGTCGGACGCGGAGATGCTCGCCGCGCACCGCGCCGCCGTCGAACGGGACCACCGCTACCGCCTCGGCGCGCACCTCGGCTATGTCGCCGTCGTCTTCATCCTCTTCGGCACCTACATCCGGAAGTTCCGGCAGACCTTCAAGTTCTCCGTCCGCGAGCTGCTGCTGCAGGCGCTCCCGGTGCTGCTCGCGCTCGCCATCAGCTTCCCCTTCGTGCTCTTTTCCGACTCCGACACGCTGCTGGCGGCGGGCATCTTCCCCGCGGGCGTGGTCGGCATGCTCGGCGTGCTGCTGCTCGATATGCGGTTCGCGCTCCAGCTCGTCACCTGGGGCTGCATCCTGTACGGCCTCCAGTCGGGCATGCGGTTCGACGCGCTCGCCGTCTCGCTCTTCGGCGGCTACACCGCCGTGGCGGCGCTGCACTCGATCCGCGAGCGGCGCGAGGTGGTCCTCGCGGGCTTCTACATCGGCGCCGTCAACGCGGCCTCCCTCGCGATCCTCCACTTCATCGAACGCCCCGAGCACCTGTCGCAGCTCTTCGGCACGCTGCCGGTCCTCCACCTGCTCCTCGCCTTCGTCGCCGGCGTCGCGACCGCGCTCGTCACCATCGCCGTGCTGCCGTTGATCGAGATCGCCTTCGACGTGACGACGGACCTGCGGCTCCTCGAGCTCTCCGGCCTGCAGCACCCGCTGCTGCTGAAGCTCGAGGACGAGGCCCCCGGCACCTGGCAGCACACGCTCAACGTCGCGAAGCTGGCCGAGGCCGCGGCCACGGAGATCGGGGTCAACGCGCTGCTCGTCCGCACCGGCTGCCTCTTCCACGACATCGGCAAGATGTCGAAGCCGGAGTACTTCACCGAGAACCAGGTCACCGCCGACGACAAGATGCGGCACACCACGCTCAAGCCGCAGATCTCGACGCTCATCATCCGCAACCACGTGAAGGAAGGCGTCGAAATGGCCAAGCGCGCCGGCCTCCCCGAGCGCGTCATGGACTTCATCCCACAGCACCACGGCACCTGCCTGATCACCTACTTCTACGGCAAGGCGCTCTCCGAGGCGCAGCGCGGCGACAAGCGCGAAACCGTCCGCGAGGACGACTACCGCTATCCCGGCCCCAAGCCGCAGTCGATCGAGGCCGCCATCGTCATGCTCGCGGACGCCGTCGAGGCGACCAGCACCGCCAAGTTCTCCTCGCGCACGGTCCGCCCGGAGGAGGTCCGCCAGCTCGTCCACGCCATCGTGATGGAGAAGTTCAACGACGGCCAGTTCGACGAATGCAACATGACCATGTCGGACCTGAACTCGATCCGCGAGAGCCTTGTGCGCACGCTGCTCTCGCGCTTCCACACGCGCATCGACTACCCGAAGGTCCACACCGCCGCGGAGGGCCAGCGCGCGCTCGGCTGACGGGCTGGAACGGCGATTGCCTCCCTTACCGCCCCGGTATTGCCTGACCCCTGCCCCGGGACGCCCCGTCCCGTGGAACACACACGCCGCGCGAGAAAGCCCGACCACCGCATGTCCGAACCGCAGATGCTCCGCTTCGCACTCCCCAAGGGCCGCATGGAGGAAGGCGTCCGCCGCCTCCTCGCCGACGCGGGGATCCACCTGCGCGCGGGAAGCCGGAGCTACCGCCCGAAGCTGAGCATCCCCGGCGTCGAGGTGAAGATCCTCAAGCCGCAGAACATCGTCGAGATGCTCCAGTTCGGCTCCCGCGACATCGGCTTCGCCGGCGCGGACTGGGTGGAGGAACTCGGCGGGGGAGTTGTCGAACTGCTCGACACCGGCCTCGACCCGGTCCGCCTCGTCGCCGCCGCCCCGAAGGAACTCGTGCCCGGCTGGAAGTCGCGCCGGTCGCTCGTCGTCGCATCGGAGTACGAGAAGACCACGCGCCGCTGGATCGCCGATTCGGGCATCGACGCGCGCTTCGTCCGCTCCTTCGGCGCCACAGAGGTCTTCCCGCCGGAGGACGCCGACATCATCGTGGACAACACGGCGACCGGCTCGACGCTGGAGGCGAACGGCCTCGAGATCATCGCTGAGCTCATGCGGAGCACCACCCGCTTCTACGCCCACCCCGCCGCGCTCGACGACGCGGAGAAGCGCGAGGGCATCGAACGCCTCGTGCTGCTGATGCGCTCCGTCCTCACGGCGCGCGACCGGGTCATGGTCGAGGTGAACGTCGAAGCATCGAAGCTCGAGGCGGTCTGCGCGGCTCTGCCCTGCATGCGCGAGCCCACCATCGCGCAGCTCCACGGCGACGCCGGCTACGCGGTGAAGGCCGCCGTCCGCAAGAGCGACCTGCCGCGCATCATTCCGGACATCAAGGCGCGCGGCGGGTGCGACATCGTCGTCACCGCCCTCGCGCAGATCGTCCCGTGAGCGGCCCGCCAAGCCCACCCGCCTGGCTCGCGGCCGGCGTCGCCTCCATCAGCTCCTACAAGACACCGCAGCACGGAGCGCCCATCGACCTGCGCCTCGACGCGAACGAGGGCGCGACGCCGCCCCGCGCGCTCGCGGACGCGGTCGCCGCCGCCGCGCCGGATGTCTTCCGCCGCTACCCCGACGCCACGGAGCTGGCCGAGCTCCTCGCCGAGCGCTTCGCCGTCGCGCCGAACCAGGTGCTCGTCACCGCCGGCGCGGACGACGGGCTCGACCGTGCGATGCGGGCCACGCTCGGGCCGGGGCGGACGCTCCTAGCCACCGATCCCACCTTCGAGATGATCCCCCGCTACGCCGCCATCGCGGGCGGCGCCGTGCGCTTCGTCCCCTGGCCGCGGGCGCCCTTTCCGACGGAAGCCATCGTTGCCGCCATCGACGACACCACGCGCTGCGTCGCCGTGGTTTCGCCCAACAACCCGACCGGCCTCGCCGCCACCGCCGACGACCTGCGCCGGGTCTCGGCCGCCGCCCCGCGCGCGCTCGTGGTGCTCGACCACGCCTACGCGGAGTTCGGCGACGAGGACCTCACCGCCGCGGCGCTAGCGCTGCCGAACGTCGTCGTCGCGCGCACGCTGTCGAAGGCGTGGGGCCTAGCGGGATTGCGCGTCGGCTATCTCGTCGGGCGGCCGGAGCACATCGCCGCGTTCCGCGCGGCGGGCGGACCCTACGCCGTCTCGCGCCCCTCGGTCGCTGTGGCGCTCGCGCACCTGCGGAGCGGCGAGCCGGCCATGCACCGATTCGTCTCGACCGTTCGGCACGAGCGCGACGGCCTCCGCGCGGAGCTCGAACGCCTCGGCGCCGAGTGCACCCCCTCGCAGGCCAACTGCGTGTTCGTGCGCACTCCCCGCGCGCACTGGCTCTGGCAGGCGCTCGCCGGCCTCGGCATCGCGGTCCGCGCGTTCCCCGGACGCCCGGGGCTCGAGGACGCGCTGCGCATTTCGCTCCCCGGCGACGCGGGGTCCTTCGACCGCCTCCTCGAAGGCTGCCTCGCCGCGCTCGCGCCGGAGGTCCTCCTCTTCGACCTGGACGGCGTGCTGGCGGACGTGTCGCAGTCCTACCGCCGCGCGATCGTGGAGACCTGCGCCCACTACGGCGTGACCGCCACCCGCGAGGACGTCGCGCGGGCCAAGGCCGCCGGCAACGCGAACAACGACTGGGTGCTCACGCGGCGCCTGCTCGCGGCCCGCGGCGTCGATGTGCCGCTCGCCGATGTGACCGCCCGCTTCGAGTTGTTCTACCAAGGCACCGACGCCTCGCCCGGCCTACGGCGGCTGGAATCGCTGATCGGAGGCGCCGGAATGGTGGCGCGCCTCGCCGCCCGCCTCCCCCTTGGCATCGTCACGGGACGCCCCCGCGCGGACGCGGAGCGCTTCCTCCACGAGCACGGCATCGCGCACCACTTCCGCGGCGTCGTCGCCATGGAGGACGGGCCGGCCAAGCCCGACCCCGCGCCGGTTCGCCTGTTGCTGGAGCGGCTGGGCGCGAAGCGCGCCTGGCTGGTGGGCGACACCGTCGACGACGTGCGCGCGGCGCGCGCGGCCGGCGTGGTCCCGATCGGCGTCCCCGCGCCGGGCGACGACGCCGGAACCGCGCGCCCCGTCTTGACCGCCGCGGGCGCCGCCCGTGTCCTTGAATCGATCGACGAGCTGGAGCGACTCCTCCCATGAAGCCACGCACCGCCACTATCGAGCGCAAGACCGGCGAAACCGACATCGCTGTCGAACTCACCCTCGACGGCTCCGGTCGGAGCGATATCTCCACCGGAATCGGTTTCCTCGACCACATGCTGACGGCGCTCGCGAAGCACGCCCGCTTCGACGTGACGCTCCGCTGCAGCGGGGACCTGCACGTGGACGACCACCACTCCGCGGAGGACTGCGCACTCGCGCTCGGCGCCGCCTTCGACAAGGCGCTTGGCGACCGGCGGGGGATCCGGCGCTTCGGCCACGCCTACGCGCCGCTCGACGAGGCGCTCAGCCGGGCCGTCGCCGACCTGTCGGGGCGACCGTTCGCGCACGTCGAGCTCGGCATCGCGCGCGACCGCATCGGCGACCTCTCCGGCGAGATGGTCGGCCACGTCCTGGCGTCCTTCGCCACCGCCGCGCGCATCACGCTCCACGTCGACACGATCCGCGGCGCCAACGACCACCACCGCGCCGAGTCCGCCTTCAAGGCGCTCGCGCTCGCGCTCCGGCAAGCGGTGGCGCGCGACGCCTTCGACGACGTACCCAGCACCAAGGGCGCCCTTTGATGACACAGTCAACGGTCGCCGTCGTGCGCACCGGCACCGCCAACCTCGCCTCCGTCGCCGTCGCCCTGCGGCGGCGCGGGGTGGAGCACCGCTTCGCCGACTCGCCGCGCGACATCCTCGACGCCCCCGCGCTCGTGCTCCCCGGCGTCGGCGCCTTCAAGGCCGCCATGGACGAGCTGGACGCGCGCGGCTTTTCCGCGGCGCTCCGCGAGCGCGTCGCAGCCGGCGCGCCGACGCTCGCCATCTGCCTCGGCCTCCAGCTTTTCGCCCGCTCCAGCGAGGAATCACCCGGCGCCGAGGGCCTGGGCGCCGTGCCCGGAGCGGTGCGCCGGCTCGAAGGGGACGTCCGGATCCCGCAGCTCGGGTGGAACCTCGTGGAGCCCGACCCCGGTTGCGGACTCGTCGAGGCGGGGCATGCCTACTACGCGAACTCCTACGCGCTGCGCGAGCGGCCCGATGGCTGGAGCGCCGCGTGGACCACGCACGGCGTGCGCTTCGTCGCCGCCCTCGAGCGCGGCCCGGTCCTAGCCTGCCAGTTCCACCCGGAGCTGAGCGGCCCCTGGGGTGCGGCGCTCCTCGCGCGCTGGCTCGCGCAGGCGGGCGTCGCATGCTGACACGCCGCATCATCCCGTGCCTCGACGTCCGCGACGGGCGCATCGTGAAGGGTGTCCGGTTCCAGAACCTGCGCGACGCCGGCGACCCCGCGGAGCGCGCCGCCGCCTACGAGGCGCAAGGCGCCGACGAGCTCGTGGTCCTCGACGTCTCTGCCACGCCGGAGGGGCGCCGCACGCGCTACGACACCGTCCGCGCGGTGCGCGGCGCGCTTTCGATCCCGCTCACCGTCGGCGGGGGAGTTCGCAGCGACGACGACGCGGGACGCCTCCTCGAAGCGGGCGCCGACAAGGTCGGCGTCAACACCGCGGCGGTTGTCGATCCCTCCCTGATCGGACGCATCGCGACGCGGTTCGGCAGCCAGTGCGCCATCCTCGCGCTCGACGCCGCCGCCGCCGGGCCGGGCCGCTGGGAAGTGGTCGTCGAATCCGGCAAGAAGCGCACCGGCATCGACGCGCTGGAGTGGGCCCGCCGCGCGGCGGACCTCGGCGCCGGCGAGATCCTCCTGACGAGCTGGGACCGCGACGGCACCCGCAGCGGCTACGACACGGAGCTGCTCGCCGCCATCTCCGCCGCGGTGCGCGTGCCGGTGATCGCCTCCGGCGGGGCGGCCACGCCGGACCACCTGCTCGAAGCGCTCCGCGCGGGCGCGGACGCGGTCCTCGCCGCATCGATCTTCCACGACGGGGAGTACACCGTCGCCGACCTGAAGCGCCAGCTCGCCAGCAACGGAGTCACCGTCCGCCCATGATCGTCCCATCCATCGACCTGATGAACGGCCAGGCTGTCCAGCTCGTCGGCGGGCGCGAAAAGGCGCTCGACGCGGGCGACCCGCTCCCCATCGCGGAGCGCTTCCGCGTCGCGGGCGAGATCGCCGTGATCGACCTCGACGCCGCGCTCGGGCAGGGGAGCAACGAGGACGCCGTCCGCCGCCTCTGCCGCGTGGCGCGCTGCCGCGTCGGCGGCGGCATCCGCACCGTCGAGCGCGCCCGCCAATGGCTGGACTGGGGCGCCGAGAAGGTGATCCTCGGCACCGCGGCGACCGTTGACAATCTCAAGCAATTACCCCGCGAGCGCGTCATCGCCGCGCTCGACGCCTACGAGGACGAGGTGGTCGTCGAGGGTTGGCGCACCAAGACGGGCCGCACGATCGCGGAGGGTCTCGCGGAGCTCGCCCCCCACGTCGGCGGCTTCCTAGTCACCTTCGTCGAAAAGGAAGGGCGCCTCGGCGGGACCTCGCTCAACAAGGTGCCGAAGATCGTCGAGGCCGCGGGCCACGCCCGCGTCACCATCGCCGGCGGCATCACCGTCGCCGAGGAGATCGCCGTCCTGGACCGCGCGAAGGCGGACGCCCAGGTCGGTATGGCGCTGTACACGAACCGGCTCCACCTCGGCGACGCCATCGCCGCGCCCCTCCGCTCCGACCGCGCCGACGGCCTCTTTCCCACCGTCGTCACCGACGAGTACGGCAGCGCCCTCGGCCTCGTGTACTCGAACGCGGAGAGCATCCGCGAGGCGGTCGACACGATGCGCGGCGTCTACTTCTCCCGCTCGCGGAACGGCCTCTGGCGGAAGGGCGAGTCCTCCGGCGCGCACCAGGAGCTCCTCGGCATCGACCTCGACTGCGACCGCGACGCGCTCCGCTTCCGGGTGCGCCAGCACGGCGCGGGATTCTGCCACCGCGAGACCTACACATGCTGGGGCAGGCACCTCGGCCTCGTCGGGCTCGAGCGCGTCCTGCGCTCGCGGCTCGAGGACGCACCCGAGGGCTCGTACACCCGGCGCCTCTTCAACGACCCCGACCTCCTGGCTTCGAAGATCCGGGAGGAGGCGCGCGAACTCACCGAGGCGGAGGGCGAGGACGCGCTGCGCCACGAGGCCGCCGACCTGCTCTATTTCGCGCTCGTCCGCCTCGTGAAAGCGGGCATCCCGCTCGCCGAGGTCGAGGCGGAGCTGGAGCGGCGCGGTCGCCGGGTCTCGCGCAGGCCCGGCAACGCCAAGCCGGAGCGCGTCGATGGCTAGCCTCGCGATGCGCCGGCTCGCCCCGGACGAGGTCGCCGCGCTCCGCCGCGCGCCGGTGGACGGGGAGACGCTCCGCCTCGCCGAAGAAATCGTCTCGGAAGTCCGACTCGAGGGCGAAAGGGCGCTTCGACGCCACGCCGAACGCTTCTCCGAGGTCGGGCCCGGGGCGCCGCTGCTGATCGGCAGGGATGCGCTCCGCTCCGCGCTCGAGGGGATCGACCCGGCGCACCGCGCGGTCCTCGAGCGCACCGCCGAGCGCATCCGTCGCTTCGCGGACGCGCAGCGCGCCTCGGTCCGTCCGGTGGAGTTCGCGATCCCCGGCGGCTTCGCGGGGCAGGAGCTGGCTCCAGTCGAGCGCGCCGGATGCTACGCGCCCGGCGGGCGCTTCCCGCTGCCGTCCTCCGTGCTGATGACCGCCGTCACCGCGCGCGCCGCGGGCGTGCAGTCCGTCATCGTCGCGTCGCCGCGACCGGCGCCGGTGACGCTCGCCGCCGCCTCGGTGGCGGGCGCGGACTGCCTTCTCGCCGCCGGAGGCGCGCACGCGATCGCGGCGCTCGCCTACGGAGCCGGACCCGTCGAGCCCTGTGCTGTCGTGGTGGGCCCCGGCAGCCGCTGGGTGACCGCCGCCAAGAAGCTCGTCGCGGGCGCCGCCGGCATCGACATGCTCGCCGGGCCGTCGGAACTCGTTGTCATCGCCGATGCCAACGCCGACGCCTCGATGGTCGCGGCGGACCTGCTGGCCCAGGCGGAGCACGACACCGACGCCTTCCCGGTCCTCATCGTGACGGATGCCCGCCTCGCGGACCGGGTGGAAGCGGCCCTCGCGGAGCAGCTCGCCACGCTCCCCACCGCGGAGACCGCGCGCACCGCGCTCCGCAACGGCTTCATCGTCGTCGCCCGCGACTTGGACGAGGCGGCCCGCGTCTCCGACGAGCTGGCGCCGGAGCACTTGCAGCTCCTCGTCGCCGAGCCAGAGGCGCTCCACGCGCGCCTGCGCCACTACGGCGGGCTCTTCATCGGCGCCGACGCGGCGGAGGTGCTCGGCGATTACGGCGCCGGGCCGAACCACACGCTTCCCACCGGCGGCTCCGCCCGCTTCGCCGCCGGACTCTCGGTCTTCAACTTCCTGCGGATCCGCACGTGGCTGCGGATCGACGACGCCGCCGCCTCGCAGGAGGCCGTCCGCGACGCGGTCTCGCTCGCCCGCATGGAAGGCCTCGAGGCGCACGCCCGCGCGGCGGAACGCCGGCTCCGCTAGCGCCGCGATGGACTCCGCGCGCCCCGCCTACCGCGGCAACGTCGTCGTGCTCGACGACGAGCCCGGCATGTGCCGCGCGCTCACCAAGCTGCTCACGCTCGAGGGCCTCCACGTGACCGCCTTCCAGGATCCGAAGGAGGCGCTCCAGTACCTTATGGAGTCGCCCGCGGACCTGCTCATCTCCGACATCCGGATGCCCGGCCTCGGCGGCCCGGAGGTGCTCCGCCAGACGATCGAGCGCGGCGTCCCCGTCGAGGTCGTGCTGATGACCGCCTTCGGCACCATTGAGCAGGCGATCGAGTGCGTGAAGGCGGGCGCCTACGACTACGTCACGAAGCCGCTGAACCACGCGGAGCTGCTCGCCACGATCCAGCGCGCGCTCGACACCAAGCGCCTGAAGGACCGCAACCGCGCGCTGGGCCTGGCGATGCAGCGCGTCCCCGGCGCGGAACACACGCTGCTCGGCGACTCCGCCGCGATGAAGGCGGTCCGCTCGCTGATCGGCAAGATCGCCCCCGCGCCGAGCGCGGTCCTCGTCACGGGCGAAAGCGGCACCGGCAAGGAGCTCGCCGCGCGAGCCCTCCACCGTCTGTCGCCGCGCAAGGACTCCCCCTTCGTGGCGATCAATTGCGCCTCGATCCCCGCGGCGTTGATCGAGAGCGAACTCTTCGGCCACGAGCGCGGCGCCTTCACCGGCGCCACGGAAACCAAGCTCGGCCTCGTCGAAGTCGCGGACGGCGGCACGCTCTTCCTCGACGAGATCGGCGAGCTGCCGGGCCCCATGCAGGCCAAGCTGCTCCGCGTGCTGCAGGAGCGCGAAATCGTCCGCGTCGGCGGCATCAGCACGATCCACGTCGACATCCGTGTGGTCGCCGCCACCAACCGCGACCTGAAGGACGAGATCCGCGAGGGCCGCTTCCGCGAGGACCTCTACTACCGTCTCAACGTGATCACGGTGGAAATGCCGCCGCTCTCCGCCCGCCGCGAGGACATCCCGGCGCTGGCGAACGCCTTTCTCGCGCAGCTCGGCGAGCGCTACGGGCGCCCCGGCCTGGCCTTCTCCCCCGAGGCGCTCGCGGCGCTCTCGCGGCGCAGCTACCCGGGAAACATCCGCGAGCTGCGCAACCTTGTCGAGCGCGCCACCATCCTCGCCAGCGGCGAGATCGTCGGCGCCGACGCGGTCGGCATCGCGGAGAGCTCCGCCCCCGATTCCCGCGCCCCGGGGGTTCCGCAGGCGGTCGACCCGCGCGACGCGCTGGACCGCACGGCGCACTCGCTCGCCCGCGGCCAGGTGGACTTCAAGGAAGCCCGCGACCGCTTCGAGCGCGAGTACCTCCGCGGCCTCCTCCGCGAGTGCGGCGGCAGCGTCGCGGAGGCAGCCCGCCGCGCGGGCATGGGGCGCCGCACGCTCTACGAGAAGATGGAGAAGCTCGGCATCGCGCCCGATTCCGAGCGCCCCGAATAGCGCGGCGGGCCCCTCCGCTTCCGGAGGGGCCCGCCGACTGCAGTTCGATCCCCGGCGTTCGTCAGTACGTGTAAACGCGGACCGTGTAGTTCGCGACCACCGATTGGCGGCGGAAGCTGATGACGCCCACGCGGTACGTTCCGGCGGGCACGCCCTTGTAGGAGATCTTCGAGTACTTGCCATCGCCGCCGTCGTCGTCGCGCACCACCACGCGCGATCCCGCGAACAGATACAGTTCCGTGTCCCCACCGGCGGGGCCGCTCGTTTCGATCTTCACGTTCTGCGTCGAGTCCAGCGTGAACGAGTAGTAGTCCACGTCGCTGCTCGGCGACAGGTTGTAGGTGACCGCGGGACCGTTCACCGCCAGGGGGATCGCCTGCGCGGGCGTGTCGTTCGGCTCGCCGTTCTCCCCGATCGTCACGGTGATCCGGAAGGTGGCGGAAGTGTAGCCGTTCACCGAGACGTAGTACGTGTTCCCCGGCTGCAACTGCGGGTTGGAGTTGGCGTCCACAACGACGAGTTCGTTCGAGTCGTCAAGATACGGGCGGAAGTCCCATGCGCTGGTCGTGGGGATCGCGCCGCGCCGCACATACAGGTCGGCGTCGCCGGTGCCTTCCAGCTGCGCGCGCAGTGAGCCGGTCCCCGACGGGACGCTGATCGTGAAATGGCGCCACTCACCCGCCCCGACCGTCGTGGTGATCGGCACGCCGGAGGTCAGCGGCGTGGTCTCGACGCCCTCCGGAATCGCGTTCACCGCCGCGGACAGGTTGACGAGCGGCTTCGTGATTCCCGCGATGCCTCCCGCCTTGGTGTCCGTGGTGCCTGTGCCCGTCGAGGTGAGCAGCGACTTCACCTCCGCGACCGTCGAGAGCCGGCCCCTGCGGGCGAGCGATGCTGACTGCAGCACCGCCGCCGCTCCCGCAACATAGGGAGTCGCCGCCGAGGTGCCGCCGAAATTGAATGTGTAGTCGCCGGTCTCGTAGCCGCCGGAGCCGGCGACGTCCGTGGAATAGACCGCGTAGGATGGCGCCAGAACGTCGAGGAAAGATGCGGTGTTCGAGAACGCGCACACCTTTCCCGCGAATGTGGACGTCTCGAAGAAGGCGCCGGCGTAGCCGCCAAGCTCGCACGAGATGTTCGACTGGAGGCCCGGCAGGCAGCTCCCCGAGGAGATACACCAGCCGGGCTGCCCGACGTTCGCGTCGTAAACCGCGCCCACCGAGACGATGCTGGAGACGCAGGCCGGCGCCGACATCGAATCGCAGTAGCCGTTGTTGCCCGAGGCCGCCACGACGATGATGCCCGCGTTCGCCGCCGCATTGGCCGCGCTCAGGTACGACGGGTTCGCCGAGTCGCAACTCGACGCGGAGCCGTAGCGCCCGCCGCCCAGCGACATGCTGATCACGCGGATCGGGTTCTGCGCGCTGGCGAACTGGTTCGTGATGCACCAGTTCATGCCCTCGACCACATCGACGTTCGAGGCGAGTTGGCTTTCACCGTCGGGGAACACCTTCACCGCTGCGATCTTCGCGTCGGGCGCGACGCCGCCGGTGTAGTCGCCGATCGCGCTGCCCGGCGAGGTGCCCGCCGCGATGCCCGCGCAAGCGGTGCCGTGCGCGCCGCTCGGGTTGCGCGGGTTCGTGTCTCCCGCGCCCGCGGTGTCGACGCCGGAAACAACCTTTGAGTTGGGGAAGCCCCCGCCTCCCAGCATCGGGTGATTATAGTCCACGCCGTCGTCGAGGATCGCGATCGTCATTCCCGCCCCGCGGTAGGTGTTGCGGATTGGCAGGGCGTTCATGACCGAAAGACCTTGCTGGTCCTGCCGCGAGACGAAACGCTCCGGTTCGACTGCCAGCACCCGGGGGTCCGCCAGCAGGTCCGCCATCGCGAGCGCGTCCGCATCGAGGGCCATCGCGGCGAACGCGTCGAATCGCGCCTCGACCCGGAAGGTCCCCGGAGTGAGTCCCGCGAGGATCGCGTCCTTCTCGCGCGAGAGGTCCCCGAACCACGCCGCGCGGGAGTCCTTGTCGGCCCAGTCCACCTCGGCGCGGCTCGCCGCCGGTTCGCGGTAGGTGACGATCACGCGCCCATAGCCGGTCGCCGGACTCACCGCCCGGAAGAAATCCTCCGGGTCGAGCAGCTTGTCGAAACCCTCCGCATCGACCAGGTAGTCGCGGGTGAATGAAGCGGCGTCGCTGCCCATGCCTTCCGCGAGCGATGGAATGGTGCTCGTGGGATCCGAGGCAAGGGCGGTGGCGGCGAGCAGCGCGGCGGCTGCCGCCGGAATCAGAGGGCGCAACATGGAGGTGCTCCGATCGGACTTGGAATTAGCTACAGGTCCGCTTCGGCGCGCCGCACGGCAACGGCAATCGTCTGGCATGAGCCGCGACGGGGCCGCTGCGGCGGTCCTTTCCCTTGACGGGCGGAGGCGCTGGCCATTCCCTCTTCCCATCACCCGCGTTTGCCCAGCCGCCCGCCCGAAAGTGCCAAGGCTCCACCGGCAACCCGGGTCATTCGCGCGCCTTGCACCGGAGTCGCTCTCCGCCAAGTCCAGCGCCCATTCAACTGCCGGCACTCCCGGAAGCCCCCGCCGCCCCACCACCCATCGGAGAATCTATGCGGATTAGCGAAGTTGCGACCCTTAGCGGAGCCAACCCCAAGGACATCATCGATTTGGTGGAAGCCAAGCGCGAGGCGTTCGCGGCGAAGGGTTTCAAGATCAACAAGAAGCTCACCGCTTCCAGCGGCCTCGAACCCGAGGTCGCGGCGGAAGTCGTCGCCACCTTGGACCGCAGCCGCCAGGCCGCGATCGACTCCGAGAAGAAGGCGAGCGACGCCGTTAAGCACGAAGAGGCCGAGAAGCGCCGCGCGGAAGACGCGCGCAAGCGCGCCGAGCGCGACGTCGACGAGCGCCGCAAGGCCGAGGAGCGCCGCAAGCAGGCCGACCAGGAACTCGCCAAGCGCACCGAGGAGCTCGCGAAGATCGCTTCGCAGCGTGTCGCGCCCCCGCCGCCGGTCGCACCGCCCCCGGTCGCGCCGCCGCCCGCCGCGACTGCCCCCGCAGGCGCGCCGCCGCGTCCCCAGCAGCCTCGCCCCCAATCCCCCCCCATGAATCGCGGCGACCGCCCGCAAGGCGACCGGCCGCAAGGCGACCGCCCCTACCAGCCCCGCGGCGACCGCCCCCAAGGCGACCGTCCCCAGGGCGATCGGCCCTACACGCCGCGCACCGGCGACCGTCCCCAAGGCGACCGGCCATACCAGCCCCGCGGCGACCGTCCCCAGGGCGACAGGCCCCAGGGCGACCGCCCCTTCCAGCCGCGTGGCGACCGTCCCCAAGGCGACCGCCCGCAGGGCGACCGTCCCTACCAGCCCCGTGGCGACCGCCCCCAAGGCGACCGCCCCTACCCGCTGCGCACCGGTGATCGTCCGCAGGGCGACCGCCCGTACCAGCCCCGCGGCGACCGCCCCCAAGGCGACCGTCCCTACCCGCCCCGCACCGGCGACCGCCCCCAGGGCGACCGGCCCTACACGCCGCGCACCGGCGACCGCCCGCAGGGCGACCGTCCGTACCCGCCCCGCGCACCGGGCGACCGTGGCGGTTACCAGGGCCGCGGGCCCGGAGGCCCCGGCGGAGACCGCGGCGGCCCCCGTCCGGGTGGACCCGGCGGGCGTCCCGGCGATCCGCGCGGCCCGCGCCCCATGGGCGGAGGCCCCGGTGGCTTCGCCGCACGCGGTGGCGCCGTGGACACGACCACGCCGGAGACCGAAGTCGACAACCGGCCCAAGCGCGGGGACCCGCGCGGGAAGAAGAAGGACCGCGACTCGAGCATCAAGGACTTCGTCGCACAGGGCTTCGGCACCGACCTGAAGAACAAGTCGGCCGATCCGCGCGCCCGCAAGGGCCCGGTGAAGGCCGCCGCCCCCGCCGCGCGCCGTCGCGACGACGACCCGAAGCGCATCCGCCCCACGGAGTTGTTCCACCTCTCCGACGGCATCGAGCAGCGCCAGCGCGGCCGCCGTCCCACAGGCGGGCGCAAGGGCCCCGGAGGCGCGTCCGTCGCCAACGAGCCGGAAACCCGCAAGGTGACGCTGACCGGCGACTTCACCGTCTCCGATTTCGCCGCCAAGATCGACGTGCCCGCCTCCGAGGTGATCAAGAAGCTGTTCCTCATGGGCGAAGCGCTCACCATGAACCAGATGCTCAACCCGGATCTGGCGGAACTGATCGCCTCCGAGTTCGACATCGAGGTCTCCGTCGAACGCGAAGGCGACGAGTTCGACATCGAAGAGTTCCAGGAAGAGGAAGACGAGTCGAAGCTGGTGCACCGCGCTCCCGTGGTCACCATCATGGGCCACGTCGACCACGGCAAGACGACGCTCCTCGACCGCATCCGCAAGGCGAACGTCGCGGCGAAGGAAGCCGGCGGCATGACGCAGCACATCGGCGCCTACAAGGTGGACACCACCAAGGGCCCGATCGTGTTCCTCGACACGCCCGGCCACGAAGCCTTCACCGCCATGCGCGCCCGCGGCGCCAAGGTGACCGACCTGGTCGTCCTGGTCGTCGCCGCGAACGACGGCGTGATGCCGCAGACCATCGAGGCGATCAACCACGCCAAGGCGGCCGGCGTCCCCATCATCGTCGCCGTCAACAAGGTCGACCAGAACGGCGCCGACCCGATGCGAGTGAAGCAGGAGCTGATGTCGCATCAGCTCGTCGCCGAGGACTTCGGCGGCGAAACGATCATGGCCCACGTCTCCGGCCTCACCGGGCAGGGCGTCGACGAGCTCCTCGAACTCATCGCCCTGCAAGCCGAAGTGCTCGAGCTGAAGGCCAACCCGGACCGCCCCGCGGAGGGTTCCATCGTCGAGTCGCGCATCGATCCGCTGCGCGGCGCCGTCGCCACGGTCCTGATCCAGCGCGGCACGCTCCGGATCGGCGACGTCTTCCTTTGCGGCGTCGAGACCGGCCGTATCCGCGCGATGCGGGACGACAAGGGCAAGGCGCTCGAGGAGGCGGGGCCCTCCACGCCCGTCGAAATCCTCGGCATCTCCGGAAGCCCCGCCGCCGGCGAGCACTTCATCGTGCTCGACGACGAAGGCACCGCCCGCGACATCGCCGACCGCCGCCAGCACCGCCGCCGCAGCCGCGGCACGGTCGCCCGCGAGCACGTCACCCTTGAGAACCTCGCGCAGCATATCGCCGAGGGCGAAACAAAGACGCTCAACATCATCGTCAAGGCCGACGTCCAAGGCTCCGTCGAAGCGATCCGCGGCGCCTTGGAAAAGATCAAGAGCAACAAGGTCATGATCCGGGTGCTCCACTCCGCGGTGGGCGGCGTCGGCTCCAGCGACGTGTCGCTCGCCGACGCCTCCGACGCGATCGTCATCGCCTTCAACGTCCGCGCGGACGGCGAAGCGATGTCGCTGGCCGAGCGCCTCGGCGTCAGCATCCGACACTACGACATCATCTTCAACGTCATCGGCGATGTCGAAAAGGCGATGGTCGGCATGCTCGCGCCGGTCATCGAGGAGAAGGTCGAGGGACGCATGCAGATCCTCCAGACCTTCCGCGCCTCGAAGATCGGCATGATCGCCGGCGGCGTCGTCCAGTCCGGCACCGTCAGCCGCAACCACAAGGTCCGGCTCATCCGCGACAGCGTGATTGTGTACACCGGGTCCGTCGCGTCGCTCCGCCGCGTGAAGGACGACGTCAAGAGCGTCGAGACGGGCGTGGAGTGCGGTATCGTGCTCGAACGCTTCAACGACGTGAAGGTCGGCGACGTGATCGAGACCTACTCGATCTCTTCGAGGGAAGCCACCCTCGCCGAGAACAGGTAACCCAAGACGCCACCCGCAACAAGAAGGGGCCCCTCTCGCGAGGGGCCCCTTTCCATAGGCGCGGGCCCGGGCCCTATGCCGTGACGCGCACCGGGCACTCCTGCGAAAGCGCCATGTAGACCGCGAAGAGGAACCGCTTCAGGTCCCGGATCGAGGCATCGTCCATGGGGTAGGGATCGATCGCGAACTCGAGCCCCGGCGCATTCTCGCCGAGGGACCCGGGGTCTTCGACCGCGCGCGCGACATGCTCCGCGACCGCGTCGCCGTGGGTGCCGTCGGAGAGGCGCAGCGCGCCGAGCTGCAACAGCAGCCCCAGGCCGTGCTCCGGCCCGATCTCGCCCGGCAACAGCAACTCGTGAAGCAGCGCGTCTGTCGTCGCGCCCTCCCCGACAGCCAGCGGTTCCGGCCGCTCGATGAATCCGAGCCGCCTCCACTCCGCCAGCCGCGGGTCCGAGCCGTACCCGTGATCCTCGATCCCGGCGTCGAACAGCGAGCGCGCCCGCGTTCCCTCCGGGGCGAGGCGGCCCGCGAGCCACTCCTCCGCCGCAAGGCTGACCGGGAACGCGATCACTCCGTGGCACCCGAAGGGGGCCTCGTCCACGTTCGCCGGGCAGCCCTCGCACTGCTCCTCGTAGGCTACGAGCGCCGCCGATTCCTCGCGCAGGCTCGACACGGAGCGCCGGGCCTCGGCGACCTCCTCCCCGTCGGCCCGGCGCAGTACCACGATCATCCGCTCCTCGTCCTCGACTCCCTTCGTCTCCCGGAAGAGCCGCGCGAACTTCCCGGCGCGGTCGCGCAGGAAGACCAGCCTCTCCAACTCCTCCGGACCAAGTTCCTCCCTCGGCACGCAAGGGTAGTCGATGTAGTAGCGGATGCCCATACGTTGCCTTCGAATCAGTCCACCGGCGGGGCGACGCGCTTGCGGGCGGTCGCCGTGGCGCGGGCGGTGCGCGGAGTGGCCTGCTTGCGTTCCTTCTGCCGGGCGATCTGCTTCTGCACACGCCGGTAGGAGTTGTCGAACGCGCGGCCAAGATCGTCGTCCTCCGTCAGCGCGGCGCCATGGAATTGTCCCGCCGAGACCAGGATTTCGACCCGGAAGCGGAACTTCTCCTCCTGCATCACGACCTCGATCTGGTCCACCTTGTCGAAGTGGCGGCCGAGCCGCTCGCACTTCTTGGCGATGACCTCGCGCATGCGGGGGGCGACATCCATCTTGTTGCGGGCGGTGATTCGAAGCGTCATGGCACGACTCCTCGTCGGTGATGGGACCTTACGGCGGCGGACGGGACGGGCGGGCCTTCGCGCCCTCCGCATCCAATCCACCACAACAACGACACGAATGACACGGACGGCGGGGAAAATCAAGTAGAACCCGCCGCGGAATCCGCGCCACGGACGGCCTCCGATTCCCGTTTCCCCGCCCCGCGCGCCCTCGACACCATCACCCATCCAGATTCACCGGAAAGGAACCCGCTCCCATGTCCGTGAAGGGCAACCTGATCGTCGGCCAGTCCGGAGGACCGACCGTCGTCATCAACCAATCGCTCGTGGGCGTCGTCGAAGAAGCCCTCAAGCACCCCTGCATCCAAGGCGTCTACGGCATGCGCCACGGCCTCGAAGGCGCAATGAAGGAGGACTTCGTCGACCTCCGCCGCGAGTCGCGCCAGACCCTCGAAGACGTCGCCGCCACCCCGAGCGCCGCCCTCGGCTCCTGCCGCTTCAAGCCCAAGGAGGACGACTGCCGCGCCATCTTCAAGATCTTCGAGAAGCACAACATCCGCTACTTCTTCTACATCGGCGGCAACGACTCCGCCCTCTCCGCCGGCATCATCAACAAGATCGCCCAGCAGGAAGGCTACGACCTCCGGGTCTTCCACTGCCCCAAGACCATCGACAACGACCTGCTCGTCACGGACCACTGCCCCGGTTACGGTTCCGCCGCCAAGTACGTCGCTCAGGCGTTCATGGGCAACGACATGGACAACCGCGCGATCCCCGGGGTGAAGATCGATGTCTGCATGGGGCGCAACGCCGGCTGGCTCACCGCCGCCGCCGCCCTCGCGAAAGTGCGCCCGGACGACGGCCCCCACCTCATCTACCTGCCCGAGCGCGGCTATACCCTCGCCGGATTCCTCGACGACGTCGCCAAGGTCTACGCCGCCAACAAGCGCGCTATGGTCGCCGTCTCCGAAGGCATCGCCGACAACGACGGCACGCCGTTTATCGAATCCGACAAGATCCGCGCAGAGCTGAAGGAACTGGGGATGGAGTCCATCCTCGCCAGCTTCGACGCGGCCGGGAAGGTCGAGGAAGCCTCGGGCGGCGCCAAGAAGGACGCCTTCGGCCACACGCAGCTCTCCGGCACTGGCACGCTCGCCGACTTCCTCGCTTCCGCCGTCAAGATCCACATGTTCCGCACCATCGGGAAGAAGATCCGCTGCCGCGCCGACACCCTCGGCTATGCCCAGCGCTCCTTCGCCGGCGTCGCGAGCGTTGTGGACCAACTCGAAGCCCGCGATTCCGGCCGCGCCGCGGTCCGCACCGCCGTCGAGGGACGCCAGAGCGGCTCCATCGTCTTCAAGCGCCTCCCGAGCGCCTACGGCAAGTACCTCTGCGACTGCGACTGCGCGCCGCTCGAGGACGTCTCCGGCGTGAACTTCCCCAAGGGCGTGAAGCAGTACCGCCCGATGGACGACAAGTTCATCGCGGCCTGGGGCAACGACGTGACGCAGGAGTTCATCGACTGGGCGCGCCCCCTTCTGGGCGACTTGGCGGTGAAGGGCTCGCTGGACGGCTACAAGGTAGGGTAAGTCCGAGTGGGGTTATCCGTAGGGGCTGGCCCTGCCGGCCCCTACGGGTATACCCGAGTTGCCGCCTCCCCGTAGCGCGAAGTTCCTCGAATTCGCCCCTCGTCCTGTCCGATTTTCCGGGGGTGCAAGCCCGGATAAACGGGTTGACGCCTGAGCCGATTTGGCGCATCTAACGGGCGAAAGCGCACAGGGCCAGAATGCTCCCAGCGATGTATCGTGGTTTCCCCCGAGTTCTTTGGCGCGCCTGCTTGCATGCAGGAGCGCCATTCCGTTTTCAAGACCTCAACAGCGCCGTTCCCACGCACCCTAGCCCCCCCCGTTCGGAGACCTGCCGTGATTAGTTCGAAGCTCCACGATACCCTCCACGCCACGCGTCGCCTTGCCGCGCTTGGAGCCGCCGCGCTTCTGGCGATGCTCCCAGTTGGAGCCCTCGCGCAGTCGTTTAACCTCGAGGGCAACTACATCTTCCTCCCGGTGGACAACACCGGGGCGGACGGCAACGCCAACTACGGGCGCTTCGTCCGCGAGGACATCATGAGCGGCGGCCGCTACAACCCCGCCGGCGGCGCGACCTGGGGCACGGTGAACGACTTCTG
Organism: Candidatus Sumerlaeia bacterium; assembly: GCA_033764015.1. Lineage (GTDB taxonomy): Bacteria > Sumerlaeota > Sumerlaeia > SLMS01 > JANRJK01 > JANRJK01. Next base: position 500,037 of record JANRJK010000013.1, read on the forward strand.
GTACCCGGCCGCCCCCACCGCCAACTACTCGATCTCCATCGCCGGCGCGATCCCGAGCGTTCGCGCCAACGGCGTTGGCTGGTCGAGCGGCCTTCCGACCGTCACAAACCTCAGCTCGGGCTCGTTCAACACCGTGCGCATCTCGGGGTATCCATACTTCAACGGGGCGAGCCTTCCCGCTTCCACCATCCAAGTCTATTACGAGCGCACCGCGACCTTCCACGACGACTGGGAGTACATCCAGATCGACCACGTCCTGCGGAACGAGGGCACCGTCGCGTCCCCCGTGATCAAGACCGTCGACAGCGTGGACGGCGACCAAGGCTTCGAGCAAACCGGCTGGACGCGCCTCGGCACCTATAACGACGTCTTCCCGAACTCATCGCCGACGCACGCACGCTCGTGGATCGAGACGCCGACCTACCCGCGAGGTCTCTCCATGGCGATCGTGTCCTTCGCTCCGGGACGCGTTCTCTCGATCGAGTCCGCAACCGGCGTGACGAATCCGGATGACGTGCTCCTCAGCCCGGCGGACCCGGAGGGCATCGAGGCGAACCTCTCGATGAACTGCGCGTTCAACCACGGCACGCTCGATCCGGGCGAAGAGATCACTTGGACGGTTTACTACGTCTTCAACGACAGCGAATTCGCGGTCCGCAATTTCATCGGGCCGACCGCCTACGCAAAGGACGTCACGGTCTCCATCGGCCCGGGCGGCACCGTCAACGTGCCCGCCAGCTCGGTGAACGACAACAGCACGGTGTTCGACATCCCCGGTGTCTTCACGCTCAGCGAGAGCGATTTCGACTGCTCCGAACTCGGCGCGAACCCCGTCACGCTGACGGTCACCGACGCGGGAGGGCGCACCTCGACCGCAACCGCGACGATCACGGTGCTCGACACCACAGCGCCCACGGCGGTCTGCCAGAACGTGACGCTGGCGCTCGGACCCGGCGGCATCACGACGATTTCCCCTGCAGCGATCAACAACGGCTCGAGCGATAACTGCGGCACGGCCTTCAGTGTCAGCCCCACGTCGGTCTCCGGCCTCGGCGCGTTCCCGGGCGTGGTCCTAACCGTGACCGACCCGTCCGGTAACACATCGACCTGCTCCGCGACGGTCACCGTGACGGACCAGACCCCGCCGACGGTCACCGGCCAGAACATCACGGTTAACCTCTTGGGACCGACGGGCACCTTCACGATCACCCCCGCTTCCGTGATCGCAACGGAGAGCGACAACGTTGGCATCACGACGCGCACCGTGTCGCAGACGGACTTCGACTGCACCGACCTCGGCCCGAACGTCGTCACCATCACCGTCGGCGACGCGGCCGGCAACACGGCGACCGCGACCGCGACGGTGACGGTCCGCGACAACACGCCGCCCACGGCCGTTTGCGCGCCGCTGACCGTCAACATCGACGCGACCGGCAATGCCTCCATCACGGGCGCCTCCATCGACGGCGGCAGCACCGACACCTTCTGCGGGATCACGAGCCGCACCGCGAGCCCGAACGCCTTCACCGGCGCGAGCCTGGCTCTTAGCCCCATCAGCGTGACGCTCACCGTCACGGACGCGGGCGGCAACACGGCGACCTGCACCACCAACGTCACCGTCAACGACATCATTGCGCCGACGGCCATCGCACAGAACATCACGGTGGACCTGAATGCCGCCGGCTCCGTGACGATCACGCCCGCGCAGATCAACAACGGCTCGACGGACAACTCGACGCTGACCGGAGGCCCCGCGCCGACGCTCGGGCTCGACGTCACCAGCTTCGATTGCGCGGACATCGCCACGAACCCGAATCCGGTGGTGCTGACCGTCACCGACTCGCGTGGCAACACCGCCACCGCCGCCGCCACCGTCACGGTGCGCGACGTCACGGCGCCGAACGCGATTTGCCAGAACATCACGCTGAGCCTGAACGCCAGCGGCATCGCGGCGTTCAGCACGCCGTCATCCCTGAACAACGGCAGCACGGACGCCTGCGGCCCGCTCACCCATGCGGCTTCGCGCGCGACCAGCCCAGCGGACCTGGCGACTATCAACTGGGCCACTGACAGCTCACAGAACGGCGCGTCCTCCGGCACGCTGGCCGGCGTCGCGGCAACACTCGCCGGCTTCGACGGCGCAGGCGCGGGTGGAACGGCGGCGACGGACGCCAGCCTCGCCACGCGCGCGTTTATCAACGGCGTCACGGGCGTCGGCGGGGCATCGTTCTCGACTCGCTACGCGATCCTCGACGTGACGGCCACCGCCGGGCAGGCGAACCACACGATCTCATTCGCCTCTCCGATCCACAATCCGGTGATCAGCCTCTGGCGCTACTCGCAGACGAATATGGTCGTCGACCTCCCGGACGGCCTTTCCGTCTCGGTCGCCGATTCCAACGGCGGCGTCACGACGCTCTCAGGTAACCGCTTCCAACTCACCGGTGGCGCGAACAGCGACGGCAACGGCATCTCGATTCAGATCACCGGCTCGGTGACCGCCATCCCCTTCAACGTGCTTTCGACGAGCGGTAACCAGACGATCCGCACGACGGTCGGTACCACCTTCCGCAATGCGCCTTTCGACTACCTTGGCTCCCAGCTCGGCGCGAATACCGCTGTGCTTCAGGTCAGCGACGGCGCCGGCAACGTTGGCACCTGCAACGCCACGGTGACGGTTAACGACCTGATCCCGCCGACGTTCACCTCGCAGGACATCACGGTCTCCATCGGCCCCGGCGGCACAGTGACCGTGACGCCGACGACGAACGGCCTCACTTCGGCCCTCAACGACAACTCGACGCTGACCGGCGCCCCGGCCCCGACGATCACGATCAACGGCGGCCCATCGGTCACCTATAACTGCTCGCAGATCGGCCCGCAGGTGGTCACGCTGCTCGCCACAGACTCGAGCGGCAACACCACCACCTCGACACAGACAGTCACGGTCGAGGACAACGGCGACCCGACGGCGGTCTGCCAGGATGTCACGGTGTTCCTCAGCAGCCCGACCCTCACGCCGCTCGCGGTGGACGGCGGCAGCTTCGACGCCTGCGGTTCGATCGCCACGCGGACGCTGTCGCAGACCAGCTTCGACTGCTCGGACGTCGGCTTCGTGAACGTCACGCTCACCGTGTTCGATAGCTCCGGCAACACGGATACCTGCACGGCGACCGTTGAAGTCATCGACGACATCGCGCCCACGGCGGTCTGCCAGCCGATCACCATCACGCTGGCCAGCCCCGGCACCGCGACGATCTCCGCTGCCGACATTGACAATGGCAGCAGCGACAACTGTGGCGCGTCGCCCTCCCTCTCCATCGATATCGACACGTTCGACTGCACGATGCTCGGTTCGAACAACGTCGAGCTCACCGTGACGGATGCCTCGGGCAACGTGTCGACGTGCAACACGACGGTCACGGTGCAGGACGGCGGCTTCTGCAACCCGCCGACGGTCGTCACCCAGAATGTGACGGTCATCCTCAACGGCTCGGGCAACGGTTCGACGACGCCCGCCGCGGTCGACAACGGCAGCTCGGATCCGGAAGGCGGACCTGTCACGCTCTCGCTCGACATCACGAACTTCGACTGCTCCGACACGGCCGCGGCGGTGACGGTGACGCTGACGGTTGAGGACGCCTCCGGGCTGACCTCGACCGGCACCGCGCTCGTCACGGTGCTCGACACTGCGAATCCGGTGCTTGTCGGCTGTCCGAGCAACACAACGCTCACCAACGACTTCAACGCCTGCGGCGCGACCGTCAGCTTCCCCACCCCGACTGCCACGGACAATTGCTCGGCGGTGGTCAGCCTCACCGGCGGCCTGCCTTCGGGCTCGCTCTTCCCGGTTGGCACGACGACCGTCACCTTCACCGCCACCGACCCGAGCGGGAACACGGACACCTGCTCGTTCGATGTGACGATCGACGATGCGCAGCAGCCCACCATCACGGGCTGCCCGGCGCCGATCAGCGTGAACAACGACGCCGGCCTCTGCTCCGCCATCGTTACCTTCCCGACCCCGGGCGTCACCGATAACTGCCCCGGCGCGACGATCAGCCAAACCGCGGGCCTCGCCTCCGGTGCGGCCTTCCCCGCCGGCACCAACACGGTGGTGTTCACCGCGGAGGACGCCGCCGGCAACACGTCCACTTGCTCGTTCGACGTGACGGTGAACGACACGGAGGGCCCGACGGCGGTGTGCATGCCCGCGACGGTCACGCTGGACGCGACCGGCAACGCGACGCTCGACCCCGCTGACCTCGATGGCGGCAGCCTCGACAACTGCACCGGTTCGCTCACTTATGGCGCCACGCAGACCGCCTTCACCGGCGCCAGCCTCTCGCTCAGCCCCATCACCGTGACGCTCACCGTCACCGATCCGGGCGCGAACTCCTCCACCTGCACGACGACAGTCACCGTCAACGACGCGATCCCGCCGACAATCTCGGCTTCGGACACGACGGTGTTCCTCGACGGCTCCGGAAACGTCACAATCGTGACGGGCGACTTCTCGCCGGTGGTCGGCGACAACTCGACGCTGACCGGCGGACCCGCCGCGACGGTGTCGATCACCTCGACGCCGACCGCCTTCGATTGCGCGGATGCGGGCGGCACCTTCCCGGTGACGCTGCAGGCGACCGACTCCTCCGGCAACACGGCGACCACCTCGGTCAACGTGACGATCCTTGAAACGACCCCGCCCACCGCGGTCTGCAACAACGTGACCGTGACGCTCGATCTGCTCCTCGGGACGGGCAGCACCACGGCAGCGATCCTCGGCGCGGGCAGCACTGACAACTGCGCGATCTCGACCATCACGGCGACCCAGACCTCCTTCACGGTCGCCGACCTGCCGCTGAGCCCGGTCGCCGTCACAGTGACGGTGACCGACACCTCCGGCAATTCCTCCACATGCACCGCCAACGTGACGGTCCAGGCGCAGCCCTCGGCCCCGCCGACGGCGATCTGCGTGGGCGGCCCGTTGACGATCAACCTCGATGCGACCGGCAGCTTCACGCTCGATCCCGCGGCCTTCGACGGCGGCAGCTTCGACGATCAGGGCATCGCGTCCCTCTCCGTCTCACCCGCTGTCGTCACCTGCGCCGACGTCGGACCGCCGGAAGTCGTCACGCTCACCGTCACCGACACCTCCGGCCAGACGGCCACCTGCACGTCCTCCGTGCTCGTGTTCGACATCGTGCCGCCAGTCGCGGTCTGCGTCCCGTCGCTTACGGTTTCGATCAACGCGCTCGGCTTCGAGTTCCTGGACGGCTCGCTTCTCGACGCTGGCAGCACCGACGCCTGCGGCGTGGGCCTGCTCGAGCCGGTGCCGAGCTTCTTCCTCGGCCCCGACGCCGGTAGCGTGATCCCGGTCCAGCTCCGCGTGGTGGACATCTACGAGAACGAGAGCTTCTGCACCACGAACGTCACGGTGCAGGACATCATCCCCCCGGTTGTCGACGCGCAGGACATCACGTCCTTCCTCGACGCGGCGGGTTCCGTGACGATCACGGCCGCGGACATCAACGTGTTCCCGCCGACGTTCCCGACGGCTCCGTTCACGCCGCCGGCGACGGGCACCTACGACAACCTCTGGATCACTGGCGGCGCATACCCGACGCTGCTGATCAACGGCCAGCCCTCGATTACGTTCGATTGCGGCGAGTTGAACACCGACCAGGTTGTGACACTCACGGCGACCGACGTGTTCGGCAATTCGGCGACGGCGACGGCGACGGTTTCGGTCCGCGACATCATCCCCCCCACGATCTCGTGCCCGACGAACATCAACGTGAACACCGACCTCGACCAGCCGACAGCGGTCGTCGCGTTCGCGGACGCGACCGGCAACGACAACTGCCCGCCCCCGACGATCACCCGCACCGGTGGTTCGGCCAGCGGCTCCGCGTTCCCGATCGGCGTTTCGACGATCACCTACACCGCCGAGGACGCATCCGGCAACACGACCACCTGCTCGTTCACCATCACGGTGACCGACAACCAGGCGCCCGACGTGCTCACGCAGGACATCACGGTGCAGCTCGACGGCACCGGCAACGTCGTCATCACTCCGTCTCAAGTGGACAACGGCTCGAGCGACAACTCCGGCCTGCCGGTCACGCTGTCGCTCGGCCCCGGCCAGACCGACTTCAACTGCTCGGAGGTCGGCCCGAACGTCGTCACGCTGACGGTTACGGACGCCTTCGGCAACGCAGCCACGGGCACCGCAACGGTCACGGTTCAAGACACCATCGCCCCGAACGCGGTCTGCCAGAACATCACGGTGCAACTCGACGCGAGCGGCTCCGCGACGATCACCCCGGCGGACATCGAGAACGGCTCGACCGACAACTGCGGCGTGGACTTCCCGCTCTCGACGCTGGACGTCTCTTCGTTCGACTGCTCTGACGTCGGCCCGAACCCGGTCGTCATGACGGTCTACGACGTGAACGGCAACAGCGACACCTGCACCGCGACGGTCACCATCGAGGACATCATCGTTCCGACGGCGATCTGCCAGCCGGTTACAGTGTTCCTCGATGCCACCGGCAACGCCTCGACCACCGCCGCCGCCGTGGACAACGGCAGCACGGACAACTGCTCGCTCTTGTCGCTCGCGCTGGACGACACCGACTTCACCGGCGCCGACCTCGGCCCGAACCCGGTGGTGCTGACGGCCACGGACGTGAACGGCAACAGCGCAACCTGCGCGACGACGGTAACGGTGGACGACCTGATCCCGCCGACGATGGCGACACAGGACATCACGGTCTTCCTGGATGCCTCGGGCAACGTGACGATCACGCCGTCCGATGTGGACGCGGGAACGACGGACAACTCGACGCTGACGGGCGGACCGGCCCCGGTCCTCTCGCTCGGCCCGGGCGAGACGGACTTCGACTGCGCCGACATCGCGACCAACCCGAACGTTGTCACCCTTACGGCGACGGACGCCGAGGGCAACTCGGCCACCGCCACCGCCACGGTCACTGTGATCGACGCGGTGCCGCCGACGGCGCTCTGCCAAGACCGCACTGTGTTCCTCGATGCCACCGGCAACGCATCGGTGACGCCGGCGGAAATCGACAACGGTTCCTCGGACGCCTGCGGCGTGGACAACCTCGCGCTCGACGTCACCGCCTTCACGGGCGCCGACCTCGGCCCGAACCCGGTCCTCCTCACGATCGAAGACGTTAACGGAAACACCTCCACCTGCGCCGCGACGGTCACCGTCCTCGACGTGATCGACCCTGTCGTCCTCACCCAGGACATCACTGTGTTCCTCGATTCGAACGGCGACGTCTCCATCGTCCCGGCCGATGTAGATGGCGGCACGACGGACAACTCGACGCTGACCGGCGGCTCGGCCCCGGTGCTGACGCTCGACGAGCAGGACTTCGACTGCTCCGAAGTCGGCCCCAACGTGGTCACCCTCACCGCAACAGACAGCTCGGGCAACTCGGCCTCCGCCACCGCCACGGTCACCGTGGTCGACGCGGTCCCGCCGGTCGCCCTTTGCCAGAATGTGACCGTGTACCTCGGTCCGAGCGGCACCGGAACAACAACGGCCGCCGCGGTGGACAACGGCAGCAACGACGCCTGCGGCATCGACACGCTCGTGCTCAGCCAGACGCTGTTCACCGGTGCGGACCTCGGCGTGAACCCCGAGACCCTCACGGTGACTGACGTGAACGGCAACTCGAGCACCTGCTCCGCCAACGTGACGGTCCTCGACATCATCCCGCCGGACGCGGTCTGCCAGAACATCACGGTGGACCTCACCGCGGGCGGCAGCGCCACGATCACCGCCGCGCAGGTTGACGGCGGCAGCACGGACAACGTCGCGATCCAGTCGCTCGCGGTCAGCCCGAACGCGTTCTCCTGCGCCAACGTCGGCCCGAACACGGTGGTCCTGACGGTGACGGACACGTCCGGCAACACGGACACCTGCACGGCGACCGTGCTGATCCGCGACGTGACGCCGCCGGTGGCGATCTGCCGCGACGTGACGGTGAACCTGAACGGCTCGGGAACCGGGACGACGACGCCTGCCGCCGTGAACAACGGCAGCAACGACGCCTGCGGGATCCAGTCGCTCGCGCTCGACGTCACCAGCTTCGACTGCGCGGACCTGTTCGTGCCGAACCCGGTGGTGCTGACCGTCACCGATAACAACGGCAACACGGCGACCTGCGGGGCGAACGTCACGGTGCTCGACGCGATCCCGCCGACGTTCACGAACTGCCCGCCGTACCAGCTCACCAGCCTGATTCCGCCGGGCGGCGTCCTTGTGGCGAACACCGCCGGTGGCTTCGACTTCAACATCCTGGGCCTGCCGCCGGCGACCGACTTCGGCTTCGACAACTGCCTCGACGGCCTCACCGTCGACGTCTCGCCGACGTTCGTCCCGCTTGGCTGCACGACGATCACCTTCACGCTCACCGACAGTTCAGGCAACACCTCGACCTGCGATACGCCGGTCTTCGTGGGCGAGGACTACGGCGGCTGCCTCTCGATCGATTCGCTCTTCCAGCAGGACCTGACGATCATCGAAGGCTCCACCGCGGGCACCGGCGGCCAGACGCAGCTCGCCAGCCGCCGCATCGTGATCGGCGACACGGTCCAGAACCGCCAGCAGCGCGGCGTCCTCGGCTACCAGATGACGCAGCCCTGCATCGGCATCCGCAACGCCCAGATGCGCCTCGTGGTCGAGGCCCGCGCCGGCAGCATCGCCGGACTCGGCGACCTCGTGATCGAAGCGAACAACCCCTACTTCGGCAACACGGCGGGCTGGGAAGTGATCGACTTCCAGTCGACCCCGGACTTCACCCCGGTCGCCGTCGTTCCGAACGCCACGGTCGCCGCGACGCCGATCGGCGACGCCATTGTCGTCGACCTTGATCCGCGCTCGTGGGTCCTGATCCCGACCGCCGGCAACATCCAGTACCGCTTCCGCTTCCAGAACGCGACGAACGGCAACAGCACCGCCGATTCGATCGAGTTCGGATCCGGCGGCAATACGGCCGCCAACCGCCACCGCCGCTCGAACCTCGTGATCGGCGAAGTGCTCCTTCCGACGCAGAACGAGTGCGGCTTCAATCCGCCGGGCTTCGGCGTCGACCTCGAGCTCGATCCGCTTCCGGCCCTGTCGGTGCAGGACGGCTGGGTGATCGAGTCGGCCCAGGGGTCTGAAGTCGGGCTCCAGCGCGACAACGGCAACCGCGAGGTCCGCTTCGGCGACACCGGCCTCAACCAGCAGCAGAAGGGCTTCCTCGGCTTCGACACCTCCCAACTCGACCTGCTGTACCCGGGCGCGGAGATCGTCAGCGCGCAGATCGAGGTCACCCGCTTCGGCGTTACTGGCAATCCGGCCAGCCTCGGGCGCATCTACGTCCAGATGCTGTGCCCGAACCAGGTCGCCTACTGGGGCCTGTCGCCTGTGCTCGAGCAGGAAGACTTCGCCGGCTGCGAGTTCATCGGCGACGCCACGGCGACCGCTCCCGAGTTCCCCGCGGCCGATGGCGATACCGTGCTCTGGACGCTCAGCCCCGAGGCCCTCGCCGCCATCAACCGCAACGGCTCGACGCAGTTCCGCCTCGTGTTCGAGCAGCCCGACAACGACAACAACCTGACCGACCACCTCGGCATCTTCTCGGCCAACTACTTCGATACTGAAGCAAGGCCCAAGCTGCTGCTGACGATCCGCCAGTAACCGCCGCGGGACGAGCCGCTCCCACCAACTCCCACCCCGGGAGGCGTACCACCGCCTCCCGGGGTTCTTCTTTTCCGGGGAACTCCCCGGGTTGCGTTGGGCGGAGGGCTGCCTATACTCGATCGCAATGATCGCCAAGGAGGCATCCGATGGCCAGCCTCGCTCGATTCGCCCCCCTCGCAGCAGCCATGCTGTTCCTATGCGGGTGCAGCATGTCCCGCACGACGACCACCACCCGGACCGCTGTGGAGCAGGCGCTCCTGACGAGAAGCGCGGAGGAGTCGCTCGGGACCCAATCGCTTGCCGGGTTCGAAGGGCGGAGCTTCCACATCGAGGATATCGGCTTCGACCACCCGCAGGCGGCGCAGCTTGCCCGTGAGTTCGAAGAGCGGCTCCTCGCCGCCGGAGGTAGGCGCGCCGCCGACGCCGCTTCCGCCGATCTCGTGGTCGTTCCGCTGGTCGACTATGCCGCGATCGACGACGACGAGGTGTTGATCGGCCTCCCGGCGCTGACGCTGCCGATTCCTGGAGCGACAGCCGTGGCGTTTCCCGAGCTGGCCCTCTACAAGAGGTCGAACCAGCAAGGCCGCGCCTCCCTCGGGTTGCTGGCGCGCGACGCCCGCACCGGGGAACTCGCGGTCCACGCCGCCCCGCAGTGGGGGGTGAAGTTCTACACCCGGTACAAGTTCCTATTCTTCTTCACGTTCCGCACCACGAACCTTGGTGGGCCGTTCTAGCGGCAACGCGGTGTTGCGGTCGATTATCGCTTTCTTCGACAAACCCGGGTCGGCCCGAATCGACTTGAATGCACCAAGGACGCGCGGAAAGCTCGACAGAAGACTCCCGGACAGAGCCGGGGGCACGTTGGGGGAACCACAAATGCAGCTTCGCAAGAACGCCATCATCGCGTCCATTTTCACCGCTTTCGCAGCCACCGGCGCCGCACAGACCGCCAGCTCCGCCGCGCGGGTGGAACTCGTTGGCCGGCTGGAATCGGAGGCCGCGCTGCGGGCCGCCGAGGTTCGGGACTTCTCCGCGCGGACCGGCGTGCCGGTGCGAACGCAGGTCGACGGGGGCGGGCTCGCGGGGCTCGTCCGCGTTGAGCCCGGCCGACCGCCGCGGTTCGTGGCCGAGGAGAACATCAACGCCGCCATCTCGACCAACGCCAACCAGGTGCGCGGGAATCCCACGTTCCTTTCCGTCGACGGAACCGGCGTCATTGTCGGCAAGTGGGATGGCGGCATGGCGCGCACGACGCATCAGGAGTTCAACTTTCCCGCAGGTCCCTCCCGCATCACGGTGATCGACGGGACGACGACGGTTTCCAGCCACGCGACGCATGTGGCCGGGACGATGGCCGGCGCCGGGGCGAACGCGGCGGCGCTCGGCATGGCGCCGGGATCGACGGTCTGGTCGGCGGACTTCTTCGACGACACGCCCGAGATGGCGCCCGCCGCCGCCGATGCGCCCGGCCAGACGAACCGCATCTACCACTCGAACCACTCCTACGGCCTCATCGCTGGCTGGATCTCGGGCGACTTCGGCGCGGGTGGAGGCGTCTACTGGTTCGGCAACTGGGGCGACGTCGAGGACTCCGGCTTCGGCCTCTACGACGGCTCGGCGCGGGACGTCGACGACATCGTGTTCAACTCACCCTACTACCTGCCGATCAAGTCGTCCGGCAACGACCGCGACGATGCGCCCCCCTCGAACGGGTCTTCCTTCTTCCGCTGGGATCCGGTGGCGGAGGACTGGGTGGCGGAGGTCTACGACTCGTCGATCCATCCGGGCCAGGACGGGAACGGCGGCGCCGGCTACGATAGCGTTTCCTACAACGGTGTGGCGAAGAACATCCTCACCGTGGGAGCCGTCACGGATGCGGTATCCGGCGGCGTCCGCAGCGTCTCCTCCTCGTTCCAAAGCGGCTTCTCGAGCTGGGGTCCCGCGGACGACGGACGCCTGAAGCCCGAGCTCGTCGGCAACGGCGTCTCCCTCTTCTCCAGCCTCGCCGGTTCGGACACGTCCTACGGCAACGCCTCGGGCACCTCGATGTCGGCACCGAACATCTCCGGCACCGCGTCGCTCCTGATCCAGTACTACCGCCTCCGCTTCCCGGGCGGCGACATGCGCGCGTCGACGCTGAAGGGCCTCCTGATCCACACCGCCGACGACATGGGGCCCGCCGGCCCCGACTACCAGAACGGCTTCGGCCTCGTGAACGGGCTGGCCGCCGCCCAGCAGATCCAAGCCCACGCCGACCACCCCACCCGGCTGCACCTCCGCGAGGACTCGCTGACGGACACCACCGACCCGCTGGACGAGTTCGCCTTCACGTGGGACGGAACGAGCCCGCTCGTCGCGACCCTCTGCTGGACCGATCCGCCCGGGACCGCGCTCGACCCCTTGGCCGGCGTCGACCAAGGGTTGCGCCAGCTGGCGAACGATCTCGACCTTTCGATCATCGGTCCCGACGCGACCGTCCACCGCCAGTTCCGGCTCGATGGCGCCAACCCCGCCGCCGCCGCGACCACCGGCGACAACGACGCCGACAACATCCGCCAGGTCCGCATCGCCGCCCCCGCCGGCGGTACCACGGGTTGGACCCTCCGGATCGAATCCGACGGCGCGATCCTCGACGGCCCGCAGGTGTATTCCCTCTTCCTGAGCGGCCAGTCCGACGCCGCCGGTGTGGAGGGTTGGCGGGTGTACTAAGACCCAACGGGGCGAACGCGCGGGGGGCGGACAATGCGCTTGTTACCCCCCGCGCGGCGCCGCCACGCTCTTGCGCTGATCCCACGCCCGGAGCGCTTCCGCCCGATGCCCCTTCGCGATGCCAACGTCCTCATCACCGGAGGCACCGGCTCCTTCGGCAAGAAGTGCGTCGAGGTGCTGCTGCGCGAGTGCCCGCCGCGCCGCCTCGTCGTCTTCAGCCGCGACGAGCAGAAGCACGTCGACATGATGCGCAACCACTTCCCGCCGGAGCGCTTCCCCCAGATGCGCTACTTCGTCGGCGACGTGCGCGACCGCGACCGCCTGGCGCGCGCGATGCGCGGCATCGACTTCGTCATCCACGCGGCCGCGATGAAGCACGTGGACTTCGCCGAGTACAACCCGCAGGAGTGCATCCACACCAACATCGGCGGCGCCCAGAACGTGATCGACGCCGCGATCGACTGCGGCGTGAAGAAGGTCATCGCGCTTTCGACCGACAAGGCCGCCTCGCCGATCAACCTCTACGGCGCAACGAAGCTCTGCTCGGACAAGCTCTTCGTCGCCGCAAACCACCTCTCCGGCGCCACCGGGCCGCGATTCGCCGTGGTCCGCTACGGCAACGTCGTCGGCTCGAAGGGCAGCGTGATCCCGTTCTTCATCGAGAAGCGCAAGACGGGCGTCTTCCCCATCACGGACCCGCGCATGACGCGGTTCTGGATCACGCTTCAGCAGGGCGTCCAGCTCGTGCTGACGAGCTTCGAGACGATGAACGGCGGCGAGCTGTTCGTCCCCAAGATCCCCAGCATGAACATCATGGAACTGGCCGCCGCGGTCGGGCCGGAGTGCCGCACCGAGATCGTCGGCATCCGGCCGGGCGAGAAGCTCCACGAGTGCATGATCACCGTGGACGACGCGCGCCACACGATCGACTGCGGCGAGTACTACGTGATCCAGCCGGCGTTCCACTGGTGGCAGCGCGAGTGGACCGCGAAGCACGGCGGCAAGCCCGTCGCCGAGGACTTCACCTACTCGAGCGACATCAACACGGAGTGGCTCGACCGCGAGGCGCTCCGCCGCATGATCGACACCCTGGAGATCGTCTGAGCCCCGAGCCATGGCCGACGCGTTCCTGCCCTACGGGCGGCACTGGATCGAGGATGACGACATCGCCGCCGTGGCGGAGGTGTTGCGCGGCGATTGGCTGACGCAGGGCCCCAAGGTCGCCGAGTTCGAGGAAGCGGTCGCGGCGAAGGTCGGCGCGCGCCACGCGGTCGCGTTCAACTCCGGCACCTCGGCGCTGCACGGGGCGATCCTCGCCGCGGGCATCGGCACCGGCGCGGGCGGACGCTCGGACGACGAGTGCGCCAGCCCCGCCGTCAGCTTCCTCGCCACCGCCAACTGCGCGCTCCACGCGGGCGCCAAGCCCGTCTTCGCCGACGTGGACGCCCTGTCGGTGCATTCCTCGCCGGCGCACTTCGAGGCGGTCCTCACGGAGCGCACCCGCGCGGTGATGCCGGTGCACTTCGCGGGCCACGCGGTGGACATGCCCGGCATCGCGGAACTGGTCCGCCGCCGCGCCCCGGGCGCGGTGATCATCGAGGACGCCTGCCACGCGCCGGGGGCGCTCCACGCGGACGGCTCGCCGGTGGGGTCGCTGCGCTACGGCGACATGGTGATGTTCAGCTTCCACCCGGTTAAGCACGCCGCGGCGGGGGAGGGCGGCGTGATCACCTGCGACCGCGACGACCTCGCGGCGGGTCTGCGGCTCTACCGGAGCCACGGCATGGTGAAGGACCCCGCGCTGCTCGAGCGCCCGGCCGAAGGGCCGTGGTACTACGAGATGCACGAGCTCGGCTACAACTTCCGAATGCCCGACATGAACGCGGCGCTCGGGCTGTCGCAGTGGCGCAAGCTCGATCGCTTCGTCGCGCGCCGGCGCGAGTTGGCCGCCTACTACCACGGCGCCTTCGCCGACGCGGAAGCGCGCGGGCTGCTCCGCCGCCCGCCCACCGGCGCTGACCCCGGGCGCGAGGCGGACCCCACCGCGCACCGCAACTCGTGGCACATCTACATCCTCCACATCGACTTCGCGCGCGTCGGCAAGCCGCGCACGCAGGTCGTCGCCGAGCTCCGCGCGCGCGGCGTCGGCACGCAGGTGCACTACTTCCCGGTGCCGCTCCAGCCCTACTACCGGCGCCTTCTTGGCGACCAGGCGGGGCTCTTACCGGGCGCGGAGCGCCACTATGCGGAGGCGCTCACGATCCCGCTCTTCCCGCTGATGACGGACGCGGACGCCGCGCGCGTCGCGGCGGCGGTCCACGAGGTGCTCGGCGCGTGAGCGGCCGCACCATAGCGATCATCCAGGCGCGCGCGGGCTCGACGCGCCTGCCGCGCAAGGTGCTGATGCCGCTCGAAGGCGTACCGATGCTGGCGCATCTGGTGGCGCGCGTCCGCGCGGTGCCGGCGCTGGCCGCGGTCGTGGTCGCGACCTCGACGCTGGACCGCGACGACGATGTGGCGGCGGTCGCCCGCGAGGCGGGCGCTGAGGTGTTCCGCGGCAGCGAGGGCGACGTGCTCTCGCGCTACCACGAAGCGGCCCGCGAGTTCCAGGCGACCACTGTGGTCCGCATCACCGGCGACTGCCCGCTCTACGACGGCGGGCTGCTGGCCGAGATGCTCGCACGCCGCGCGGCGCTCTCGCCGCACTCCTACTACAGCAACGCGTTCCGGCGCACATATCCGCGGGGACTCGACACGGAGATCTTCGAGCGCGAGACGCTCGAACTGGTCCACCGCTTGGCGGACGACCCCGCCGAGCGGGAGCACGTCACGGCCTTCCTTTGGCGCCGGCCGACGGTGTTCGAGTGCGTGAACCACGAGAACCCCGAGGGCGACTGGTCGCACTGGCGTTGGACCGTGGACACGCCGGAGGACTTCGCGATGGTGACGCGCGTTTATGCGGAGCTTTACCCGCGGGCGCCGCTGTTCGATCGTCACGCGGTGGCGGAGCTCCTCCGCGCCCGGCCGGAGATCGCCGCGATCAACTCGGAAGTGGCCCAGAAGCCCGTCTAGCCCATGCCCCCCCTTCGCAAAGTCCTGATCCGCGCGGACGCATCGCCGGACATCGGCCTCGGCCATGTGATGCGCTCCCTCGCACTGGCGCGCGCGCTCGCCGCAAAACGCCGCGAGGTGGTGTTCGCCTCGCGCGCCGCGACGGGAATCGCGCAACAACTCATCGAAGCGGCGGGCTTCCCGCACCGCCAGCTCTCCGCGGACCTGCGGGAGTCCGTCGACGCGGAAGGCACGCTCGCCGCCGCCAAGGCGGAGGGCGCGGGGATGGTCGTGGTGGACCACTACGGTGCCGGCGCCGAATGGTACCGCCGCGTTGGCACCGAGCTGCCACTCGCGGTGATCGACGACTTCGGCGACCCCGCCGCAGCCGAGCACGCCGCGCTTGTCCTCAACCAGAGCCCCGCCGCCGACGCCTCCATCTACCGCGACAAGCCGCTGCTCCTCTGCGGCGCCCGCTACGCCATGCTCCGCGACAGCATCGTGGACCTGCGCATCCGCCGGAAGGCCCGGGGCTGCGACTCGGACACCGGGCGCGTACTGGTCACCTACGGCGGCGCCGACCCGCGGGGGATGACGCCGCGCATCGTCGAGGCGCTACGCGGACTCGCGGCGATCAGGAAACTCGTTGTCGTCACCGGCCCCGCTTATCGGCAGCGGGAAGCCATGGCGGCGCTCGTCTCGGAGATTCCCGGCGCCGAGTACCGCCACGCCGTCCCAGACCTCACCACGTACCTGGTCGACGCGGACGTCGCCGTCACCGCGGGAGGCACCACGCTCCACGAGGCCATGTGCATCGGCGTCCCCTGCGTCGTGATCGAGGCCGCCTCGAACCAGCACGGGCAGATCGTCGAGCACGCGCAGGCCGGCGCGATCAAGGCCCTCGGGCCGGTGGACCGCTTCGAGGCCGCCGCGCTCCGCGCCGCCGTCGAGGAGTTGCTCGCCGACCCCGCTGCCCGCTCGCGCATGGCCCACGAGGCCCGCACCATCGTCGATGGATACGGAGCCCAGCGCGTCGCCGAGGGTCTCCTCAACTCGCTCCGCCGCGACGTGCCGATCCTCCACTCCACGCCCGGAATCCAGATGCGCCCCGCCAGCATGGACGACGCGGAGCTGCTCCTCAACTGGCGCAACGACCCGCTCACGCGCCTCATGTCGCTCTCCGCCGACGAGGTGACGCTCGAGGAGCACCTTCGCTGGCTGGAAGGAACGCTCAAGCGCACCGACCGCGAGCTGCTCATCGGCGAGTTCCAGGGCGAGGCCGTCGGCCTCGGGCGCCACGACTACTTCGGCCAGAACGATTCGCTGCTGAACATCAACATGAACAGCCTCGCGCGCGGGCGCGGCTTCGCCGTGGGCCTCCTCGGCGCCGCCATGCGCTGGCCCGCTGCGAAGCGCGGCCCCACCTTGATCCACGGACACGTCTTCCCCGAAAACTCCGCCTCGCAGCGCATGGTCCAGCAGAACGGGATGGCGCGCCACGGCTACGTCAAGGTGCGCGGCGGCTGGGCCGTGCATTGGACCAGATTGATGAAGTGAGGAGCGCGCCATGACCTTCGAAATCGCCGGACGCCGCATCGGGCCGGGCGAGCCCGCCTTCATTATCGCCGAGCTTTCCGCCAACCACAACGGCTCCCTGGAGCACGCCTGCCTCGTGATCGAGGAAGCCGCCCGCTGCGGCGCCGACGCGGTGAAGCTCCAGACCTACACCGCCGACACCATCACGCTCGATTGCGACGCGCCGCCGTTCCGCATCCCCGGCGAGGGCCTCTGGGCGAACCGCACGCTGCACGACCTCTACAAGGAAGCCTACACGCCGTGGGAGTGGCACGCGCGGCTCCGCGACTGCGCGCACGCGAACGGACTCATCATCTTCTCCTCGCCGTTCGATCCCACCGCCGTGGACTTCCTCCACGAGCTGGGCATGCCGGCGTTCAAGGTCGCCAGCTTCGAACTCACCGACGTTCCGCTTATCGCGTACGCCGCGCGCCTCGGCAAGCCCCTCATCATGTCCACCGGCATGGCGGTCGAATCCGAGATCCAGGACGCCGTGGACGCCGTGCGCCGGACGGGCAACCAGCAGCTCGCGCTGCTGAAGTGCACCAGCTCCTACCCCGCGCCCGCCGCAGAGGCGAACCTGCGCACGATCCCTGCCCTCGCGGAGCGCTTCGGCGTGGTGGCGGGCCTGTCGGACCACACCATGGGCCCCGCGGTGCCCGTGGCGGCGGTGGCGCTCGGCGCTTGCATCATTGAGAAGCACTTCTGCCTCTCCCGCTCCGAGGGCGGCCCCGACTCGGCCTTCTCGCTCGAACCGCCGGAACTCCGCCAACTCGTCGCGGACATCCGCACCGCGGAGGAATCGCTAGGCCGCGCGCAGTTTGAGCCGACCGCGAAGGAACTGCTCGCGCGTGGCTACCGGCGCTCGCTCTTCGCGGTCGAGGACATCGCGGCGGGGGAGGAGCTGACGGCGAAGAACGTGCGCTCGATCCGCCCCGGCCACGGCCTCGCGCCGAAGCACCTGCCCGAGGTCCTCGGCAGGCGCGCGAAGGTGGCGATCCAGCGCGGGACGCCGCTGGGGTGGGAGTTGGTGGTGTAGACCACCCACCCGCACGGCTCCCCACTCAGGGATCGACGTGGATGCCTAGGCCGGCTGCGGCGATTCCGGCGAGCAGTGAGACAACGATGAGGACGGTTCCGAGCGCGGACTCGATCGCTCGGGGAGTCAGCGGTGTTGGCGGCTCCGCGCCGCGACCTCTCACGAACACGTCGGCGAGCATCCGCAGCCTGCTGTCCGACAGGACACCCAGCCCCAGCACAAACATCGGCGCGGCGGCGTCCACCGCGAACGAGTCCACCCTCACCTTCACCACCGCGCCGGCAACCATGAACGCGACGATGACCGCGATCGGCGCAACGACCGAGGCGCGGGCGCGCGCGTTGTCTCCCTCCAGTGCCCGCGCGAACCACGCTCCGATCCGAAGATTCGGGACGGCGCCGATCAGGAGGGCGGATACGAAGAGCGCCTCCCACAGTCTGAAGAGGATGGGCGGATCTGTGTGGTGGAAGTCGTGGACGAGCGCGAACACGGTCCAAGACGCATACAATAGGAATGCGGTGGTGCGGAGTCGCCGCCGCGAACCCTCAAGGACGCGTAGTTCGGCCGGTGCCTCGCGCTGCGTCTGCTTCGGGAAAACCGGCCGAACATAAGGCGAGAGGAAGTACCACAGCGGGGGGCTCGCGATCAGTACCACCAACGCAGCTGCGGTCAGCCCCTCGATAAGCCTGTCCATCTGCGCCCACCTCCCTCACGCGGGTCTCTCGACCCCTCACTCCCACTCAATCGTCCCCGGCGGCTTCGATGTGATGTCGTACACCACGCGGTTCACGCCGCGGACTTCATTGGCGATGCGGTTCGAGATGCGGCCGAGGACGTCGTAGGGGAGCTGCGCCCAGTCCGCCGTCATGCCGTCCGTGCTAGTGACGACGCGGACGGCGACGACTTGCCCGTAGGTGCGTTCGTCGCCCTGCACGCCGACGCTGCGCACCGGGAGGAGCACCGCGAACGCCTGCCACGTCTGGTCGAAGTACAAGTCCGAGCGCTTCAGCTCATCCACCACGATGTGGTCGCACTGGCGCAGCAGGTCGAGGGACTCCTGCTCGGCGGGGCCGAGAACGCGGATCGCGAGGCCGGGGCCGGGGAACGGGTGGCGCCAAAGGACTTCCTTCGGCAGCCCGAGCATGCAGCCCACCTCGCGGACCTCGTCCTTGAACAGCTCCTTGAGAGGCTCGACGATGCGCCCCTCCTTCATGAGGCCGAGCACCTCGGCGACGCGGTTGTGGTGCGTCTTGATGACGGCGCTGGGGCCGCTGGTCGAGACGCTTTCGATCACGTCCGGGTAAAGCGTGCCCTGGGCGAGCAGGTCGCCTTCGCCGATGCGTTCGCGGAGCACCTCGATGAAGACGCGCCCGATGATGCGGCGCTTCTCCTCCGGGTCCGAGACGCCCTTGAGCGGCTCGAGGAAGCGCCCGCGGGCGTCGATCAGGTCGACTTTGATGCCGACGCTCTCGAACATGGCGAGCACCTGTTCCGTCTCGCCGAGGCGGAGCAGCCCGTTGTCCACGAAGAAGCAATCGAGCTGCGCGCCGATGGCCTTGTGCAGCAGCGCGGCCATCACGGTGGAATCGACGCCGCCGGAGACCGCGGCGACGACGCGCCGGGCGCCGACCTCCGCGCGGATGGCGGCGACGTGCTCGCCGATCCAGTCGCCCAGCTCCCAGGTGCGTGCGGCTTGGCAGATCTTGAGCGCGAAGTTGGCGAGCATCATGTCGCCGCGCTCCGTGTGGTGCACCTCCGGGTGGAACTGCACGCCCCACCAGCGGCGCGACTCGTGGCGCATGGCGCCGGGGCAGGCGTCCGTGGTGGCGAGCGCGCGCCAGCCGTCGGGCAGCTCGCGCACCGCGTCGCGGTGGCTCATCCAGACGTGCGTCTGGTGCTCGACGCCGTCGAAGAGCGGGTCGCGGGCGGTCTTGGTGAGGAGCGTGCGCCCGTACTCGCCCTTGGCGCCGGGGCCGACGCTGCCGGGCTTCGCCGCGTGCGCGAGCGCCTGCATCCCGTAGCAGATTCCGAGGATCGGCACGTCGAGCGACAACACCGCGGGATCGAGCTGCGGAGCGCCGGACGCGTGGACGCTGGCGGGTCCGCCGGACAGGATCAGGCCCTCGGGGGCCAGCTCGCGGAGCTTCTCCGCCGGCGTGTTGAACGGGACGATGCGCGCGGGGACGCCGAGCTGGCGCACCTTGCGGGCGATGAGCTGGTTGTACTGCGCGCCGAAGTCGAGGATCAGGATCATCGGGTCCGCCCGCCTTAGGAGATGGCGCCCGCGGGGCGGTGCCCGCGGGACGGCGCCGGGGCGGTGTCGCCAGCGACGCGGCTCGTGTACTCGTTCCAACTGCGGATCTGCATCTGGTCCGGCTTGATGTAGGTGAGCGCCTCCGCGAGGCGGCGCACGAGCTGGCGGTTCGTCAAGAGCGGCACGCCGAAGTCCACCGCCGCGCGCCGGATCAGGTAGTCGTTCGTCAACTCGTCGTCCTGGTAGTTCTTCGGGATGTTGATGACGAGATCAATCTTCTTCTCGCGGATGTAGTCGATGGTGTTCGGCTTCTTGGTCTCCATGGGCCAATGCAGCGCCGTGGCGGAGAAGCCGTTCTCGATCAGGAAGAGCGCGCTGCCCATGGTGGCGTAGAACTGGATGCCGAGGTCGGCGAACGCCTTCATGGATTCAAGCAGCTCCGCCTTCGACGCGATGTCGCCGGAGGAGATCAGGATCGACTTGATCGGGAAGCGGTAGCCGACCGCGATGAGCGATTTGAGGAACGCCTCATAGAAGTTGTCGCCGAAGCAGGCCACCTCGCCGGTGGACGTCATCTCGACGCCGAGCGCGGGGTCGGCGCCCTCGAGGCGCAGGAACGAGAAGTGGGGCGCCTTCACCGCGACGTAGGGGAGGTCGAAGAACGGCCGCGTGGCGGGGGCAACGCGCTCGCCCATGATCACCCGCGTCGCCGTGTCGATGAAGTTGCGGTTTGCGACCTTGGAGACGAACGGGAAGCTGCGCGAAGCGCGCAGGTTGCACTCGATCACCTTGATGAAGTTCTTCCGCGCGAGGAACTGGATGTTGAACGGTCCGTTGATGCGGAGCGCGGCGGCGATCTTGCGCGCCGTCTCGAGCACCACGCGCATCGTCTCGAGGTAGATGCGCTGCGGCGGCAGCACCAGCGTGGCGTCGCCGGAGTGCACGCCCGCGTTCTCGACGTGCTCGCAGAAGGCGTACTCGACGATCTCGCCGTCCTGCGCCACGCCGTCGAACTCGATCTCCTTGGCGTTGTCGAAGAACTTCGAGATGACAACGGGATACTCGCGCGACACGGCGGCGGCGCGTCCGATGAAGCGCTCGAACTCCGCGTCGTTCGACGCGACCGCCATCGCCGAGCCGGAGAGCACGTAGGACGGGCGCACCAGCACGGGGTAGCCGATCTTGTTGGCGAAGAGCTTCGCCTCCGCGCCGTCGGCCAGCTGCGCCCATTCAGGCTGGTCCACGCCGAGCTCGTCGAGGAGCGCGGAGAAGCGGAGGCGGTTCTCCGCGCGGTCGATGCTCTCCGGCGCGGTGCCGAGGATTCGGAAGCCGGCGCGGTGCAGCTTGAGCGCCAGGTTGTTCGGCGTCTGCCCGCCCATGGAGACGATGGCGCCTTCGACCCGGAGCGTGCGGAAGATCTCCGCGATCGTCTCGAGGCTGAGTTCGTCGAAAACCAGCATGTCCGACTCGTCGTAGTCCGTCGAGACGGTCTCGGGATTGCAGTTGAGCATGACGGTGTTGAAGCCCGCCTTGCGGAGCGTCATGGCGGCGTTCACGGCGCACCAGTCGAACTCGACGCTGGAGCCGATGCGGTACGCGCCGGAGCCGAGGATCAGGATGGAGCGCTGCGGCGAGGCGGCGGCCTCGTCTTCGAGGCCATGGTAGCTGAAGTAGAGGTAGTTGGTGCGCGCGGGGTACTCGGCCGCGAGCGTGTCGATCTGCCGGAGCACCGGATGGATGCCGTGCGCCGTGCGGAGCGCGCGGATCGCGTCCTCGTCGCCGCTGCGCATGCGGGCGAGCTGCCGGTCCGCGAAGCCCATGCGCTTCGCCTCGCGGAGAAGCGGCGCGTCGAGCTCCTCGGCGGCGCGGAGCCGCTGGCCGAGGCGCACCACGCCGGCGATCTTGTGGAGGAACCAGCGGTCGATGTGCGTCAGCGCGTGGATCCGGTCCACGGTCCAGCCCTGGTCGAGCGCCTCGACCACGGAGAAGATGCGCTCCTCCGTCGGCTCCGCGAGGTCCGTCGCAAGGTCCTCGGAGCCGAAGCCGCTGTTGGCGTAGAGGCCCATGGCGCCGACCTCGATCATGCGGAGCGCCTTCTGCATCGCCTCCTCGAAGGTGCGGCCGATGGCCATCACTTCGCCGACGGACTTCATGCTGGAGCCGATGCGGCGCACGGCGTGCCGGAACTTGCGGAGGTCCCAGCGCGGCACCTTTACAACGATATAGTCGAGCGCGGGCTCGAAGAACGCCGTGGTCACCTTCGTGATCGCGTTGGGGATCTCGTGCAGGCTGTAGCCCAGCGCGAGCTTCGCCGCGACGAACGCCAGCGGGTAGCCGGTCGCCTTGCTCGCCAGCGCGGAGCTGCGCGATAGGCGCGCGTTCACTTCGATCACGCGGTAACGCTCGGACTTCGGATCGAGCGCGTACTGGATGTTGCACTCGCCGACGATGCCGAGGTCGCGCACCACGCGGATCGCGACCTCGCGCAGCATGTGGTACTCGCGGTTCGTGAGCGTCTGACTGGGCGCCACGACGATGCTCTCGCCGGTGTGGATGCCGAGCGGGTCGAGGTTCTCCATGTTGCAGACGGTGATGCAGTTGTCCGCCGCGTCGCGGACCACCTCGTACTCGATCTCCTTCCAGCCTTCGAGGTACTCCTCGACGAGGAGCTGGGGGGAGAGGGCTAGGGCCTTGTGCGCGCGCTCCGTGAGCTGCGCCTTGTCGCGGCAGACGCCGGAGCCCAGGCCGCCGAGCGCGAAGGCAGCGCGCGCCATCACCGGGTAGCCCAGCTCCTCCGCGGTCGCGAGCGCCTCCTCCAGCGTGGTGCAGGCTCGGCTGCGCGGCGAGGGCACGCCGAGCTTGTCGAGGCGCCGCACGAACAGCTCGCGGTCCTCCGTGTCGCGGATCGCCTCGACGGGCGTGCCGAGCACGCGGACGTTGTGCTTCGCGAGGACGCCGCGCTTCTCGAGCGCGAGGCCGCAGTTGAGCGCCGTCTGTCCGCCGAAGCTGAGCAGCAGTCCGTCCGGCTTCTCGCGTTCGATCACGCGCTCGACGAAGTCCGGGTTCACCGGGAGGAAATACACCCGGTCCGCCAGGTGGTCGGAGGTCTGGATCGTGGCGATGTTCGGGTTGATGAGGATCGTTTCGATCCCCTCCTGCTTGAGGGCCTTGATGGCCTGCGCGCCGGAGTAGTCGAACTCGCCGGCCTCGCCGATCTTGAGCGCGCCGCTCCCGAGGATGACGACCTTCTTGGGATGCTCGATCATGCCTGGACCTTTGCGAGGAACTCGTCGAACAGCGTGGCGGTGTCCACCGGGCCGGGGGCGGCCTCGGGGTGGAACTGCACGGAGAACTTGGTGCCGGAGGCGTGCCGCATGCCTTCGTTGGTGCCATCGTTCAGGTTGGTGAAGAGCGGCTCCCAATCCTGCGGCAGCGTCTTCTCGTCCACGGCGAAGCTGTGGTTCTGCGAGGTGATGAAGCAGCGACCGTCGGTGGTGCGGCGCACGGGCTGGTTCTGGCCGCGGTGGCCGAACTTGAGCTTGTAGGTCTTCGCGCCGAGCGCGAGCGCCATGAGCTGGTGCCCGAGGCAGATGCCCATCACCGGAGTGTCGCCTCGGAGCACCTCGCGCAGGCGCTCGATGGTGGGCCGCGCCATGGTGGGGTCGCCGGGACCGTTCGACATCACGAAGCCGTCGGGCTTCTCCTGGGTGAAGTCGTAGTCCCAGGGCACGCGCTTCACGCGGAGGCCGCGCTCCGCGAGGTTGCGGACGATGTTCTCTTTGCAGCCGCAGTCGACGACGACGATGCGCCAGGTGCCCGAGCCGAACTCCTCCGGCGCGCCGGCGGAGACCTGCGCCACGAGGTTGTCCGCGTCCGGGTCGTAGTAGGGCACGTCGGCGCCGGCGACGATGATCTTGCCGAGCATCGTGCCGTGCTGGCGGATCACGCGCGTCAGCGCCCGCGTGTCCACGCCGGTGATCGCGGGGACGCCCTCGGAGGCGAGCCACTCGCCGAGGCTGCGCCCCGCGCTCCAGTGGCTGAAGTCCTCGGCGTAGTCCGCAACCACGAGTCCGCTGGCCTGGATGCGGTCGGACTCCATGCCGACGGATCGCAGCGCGCCCTCGGAGCCGCCCTGCATGCCGTAGTTGCCTTGCAGCGGATACGTCAGCGCGAGGATCTGCCCCCGGTAGGAGGGATCCGTCAACGCCTCCGGGTAGCCGACCATGCCGGTGTTGAAGACGATCTCGCCGGCGCGGGAGGCCGGGGCTCCGAAGCTTTCGCCGGAAAAACGCATGCCGTTGGCGAGGACAAGTTCGGCGGGTGGGCGCGGGGCGCGCTTCGGCGCGGGGGTATTGCTCATGGACTCGGACTCCTGGGGGACGCCGGGGGCGCACCGCCCCCGACCGGCGGAGATACGCGGGCCGGGAACGCCGCGGGGGCAATGGAAGTTGATGGAGCGCGCGCGGCGCAAAGGGCCGATTCCGCTTGCGGCGAGGAGCGCGTTGGCGCTTTGCTCCTCGGCTCGCGGCGATGCAGATCACACGCCGCGGCGCTGGTGTAGCTCAGTTGGTAGAGCACCTGATTTGTAATCAGGCGGTCATGGGTTCGAATCCCTTCACCAGCTCCATCGGTTTCCATCCCTGGCCGGATGGCAGAGCGGTCAAATGCAGCGGACTGTAAATCCGCCGCCGTAAAGGCTACGAAGGTTCGAATCCCTCTCCGGCCACCACCCTTCCCGCGCCGCCCCGACCGGGGCGGCGCGGCCTTTTTTCAGCCGTCGAGCCGCGGCTTCATGAACTCCCAGGCGGCGTTGATGCGCCGCGCCTTCTCCTCCGCCATCTGGCGGAAGTCGGGGTCGTCCACGAAGCGATCCGGATGGTAGCGCTTCATCAGGTCGCGGTATGCGCGGCGCACCTCGTCCGGGTCCGACTTCGGCGGTAGCCCCAAGATAACCATCGCCTGCGTGACGCTGAGGACAACGAACGCCTCCGGTTGCGGCGGCGGTGGTGGCGGCGGGGGAGCGGCGGTCGGCGGCACCGGCCGCGAAGGCCGTGGCTCGTCCCGCGGGGGCGCGGCGGGCGGCGGCGCCGCGGCGGAGGGCCGCGCCCCGCCGGCGAGGGACCAGCCCCCCTGCCCGTCCGCGCGCACCGCCCGCTTCAGCTCGCCTTGGAACAGGCGCGAGACCGCCATCGCGTCCGTCTTGTGCCGCATGCGGGCGAGGCGCTCCACGATATCGGCGGTGCGCATCGGCCCTTGAGCGCCGTTGAGCACCGACCACACGGCGAGCCCGAGGGGAGACAGCCCCGGCGGCGGGCCGGCCACCTCGATGGCGATGGGCTTGCCGACGCCGAGTTCGTCGAGCGGCCGCAGGGATCCCTCGACGCCGCGGATCAACCGGCCGACGGCCGCGCGCAACTGGCTCACCAGCGTCCGCCAGCCGCCGTCGATTTCGACCAGCGAGGGAATGTCGTCCGTCTGCCAGCCCACTTGGGCGGCCTTGGACAGCACGACCGCCTTCTCGCCCTGCTCCTTCGGATATCCCTTTCGGATGCGCTCCGCGATCGAGACCGTCATGCAGAGCGCGGCGTCGTAGTTCGCGAGCAGCTCCGGCGTGAGCGGGCGGCTGCGATGGTACGCGAGGTTCAAGTGGTCGAGCTGCGCGAGGTGCACGACTTCCTCGGGCGGCGGCTGGGCGACAGGCGCGCGCAGGCCCGCGGAGTCGAAGTTCATGCCGACCACGTGCTGCTGCGCGACGATGCCCTGCGCGATTTCGCGCGCTAGGGGCCCGCGGCACAGGTCGTCCTGGCTGACGAACAGCAGTCGGAGATGTGAGAGGTGGGTGTTGCGCGGTCGCACTCGGTCGGGGCCGCCTGTGTCGCCGGTTGCGTGTCGGGCCGGCTGCGGAGCGTCGACGATTGCGGACGCAGCGGGGGGGAAAGGCAACCGCTACGTCCGCGCGGTCGGATCGCCGGGCCATTGTGCTTGCGTGCGCGGGGTGGTTGGGGGCACGATCTGGAATCCCGCTTCGGCGGGGTCGAACACCGTGGGGGCGACAGGCTTCGACGGGGTGAGACGAGAGAGAGGCTGCAGGCCGGGCAAGGCAGCGCGCATCCCGTTAAACTGCTCGCGGCAACTAGTACCTGCCAACAACGACTTGGCTCTCGCTGCCTAACTGGTAGCGACGCTCTAGGAGGATTGGGCCCGTGGCCCTCCATAGAGTGTCATCCTTACGGGCTTGGCCGAGGAGGCCCCGGCGGGGGCGTCCGACGCGACACCAATCCCGCCTGGCGGTTCCGGCAGGACCTGTGGGATTCCAACCGGCCCGCGAGACCCCTAACTTCCCGCTAAGCCTGTAGACGCAGCTCTCAGATCCATTCCGGACGCGGGTTCAATTCCCGCCGCCTCCACCACTCCAACCAAACACCAGGGGCCCCGCACCCGCCTCACCACTCAGAAACAAGGGGCTCCCCCGCCCGCCCCTACAGAGTATCCCGGAATTCGACGTCAAGACCCCGCACGGATGACGCAGGGCCCTCCACCGGCCCTTCCGCGGTTCTCCCGCGGACCTCCGCGCGCCCCCCCCCTTCAACTCCAAAATCTCGGGGAGTTCCCCCCCCGCTCCACGCTGCAGCCGCGGGCCCAGAGGCTCCGACTCGATTGCCCACCCCGCAAACAATTCCATTGCGGGGAGTTCTCGTCGTGATGATCGTTCGCCCCCATCGAAATCCCCCATGGAGTGTCGATCATGCGCCCTACCAAATGTGCCGTCGCGCTCGTTGCTTCGCTGTCCTTCGCGGTAGAGGGAATGGCTGGTACGATTTCCGTCAATTCGACGGCGGACACCGTGGCGAACGACGCCTTCGTGACGTTCCGGGAAGCGCTCCTGATAGCGCGCGGCGACCGCGTACCGTACGATAACCCGATCATTGGGCAGCCGGACGAGCTTTCACAGATTTCGGGCTCCGTGGGCGCAGGCTTCGCCGACGTGATCAACGTTTCCTCCACTTTCAGTCCCATCGCGATCACCTCCCTGCTCCCGACGCTGAGCAACTCTACCGACGAGATTTTCGCTGCCTCCGCCACCATCATCGACGCCTCCGCGGTCTCCACGACGATCGGAACGCCGCTCTTCGACCTCTCGACGTCGGGCCACCGAATCCGGGGGCTGACGATATCCGGCTACCAAGGGACCGCGATCCGAATCTCCGCGAGCGGCACAACGCTTGACGGCACCATCATCTCCGGCTGCCGCTCGGGCCCCGGTCTCCACCTCATCGCCGGGGCCACCGGTGCCACGATCCAAAACGTCGTGGTTTCGGGCACGGAAGGCGACGGCATCCTATTGGAGGGCGCTTCGGGCAACACGCTCAACCAAGTCTACTCCTTCTCGAACGAGGGCTCGGGTTTCGTGCTGAAAGGCACCGGCACGACGAACAACTCGATCTACAACTTCTCCTCGGGCGTCGGCACCCCGGCGCAGGGCTTTCCGAACGCCGGCAACACAGGCTGGGGCGTGGTGGTGCGCGACGGCGCGAACGGCAACCACTTCCAGAATCCCAGCGGCGCCGAGTCGACCAGCTTGATCGCCGGCAATTCGCTCGGCGGCATGTGGATCACCGGCTCTGGAACCAACAACAACGACATGTCCACCATCGCCTTCGGCTACTCCGTGGCGAATCCCGCTTGGATCGGGAACGGGGTGAATTCCGGGCTGGTCGTGGATGGCGGTGCGCAGGGCAACCAGCTCGGCGCCGAGGGCTTCACGACGGGGATGACGTTCGGCGGCCACTCCGCATCCGCAATCCGCATCTCCGGCCCGCAAACGACCGGCAACGACCTTCGCCACATCTACGTAGGGCGCGGCGAGAACCCAGGCATCAGGCTGCCAAACTTCAGCCACGGCATCGAGATCACCGACGGCGCAGGGGCGATGCTGATCGGCGGCGACGTCGAGCTGAGCCAGATCGAAATCGATTTCAACCCGGGCGGCAGCGGGATCTTCCTGAACGGCACGAACGCCGCCGACCCGATCGACGACATCACCATCGGCGTCTTCCACATCGGCGAGGAAGGCGAGGGCCCGGGTGGCCTTCCTACCATCGGCGGCGACGGCATCCGCATCGAGGGGAACGTGGACGGCGTTGTGGTTGGCGGCGGAGCCAGCTTCAACCACCCGAACCACCTTTGCGGGGCTGCGGGGTACGGCCTCCGAATCTCGGGGGGGCAAGTCAACGACGTTGAACTGGTCCAGATCCACGCCGGCACGGCGAACACCCCTGTGCCAAACTTCATGGGGGGAGTCTACATCGGCAACGGCGCTCGAAATGTGCGCTTCAACCAGAACGTCTTCTCCTACATCGGCGGAAATCTGGGTCCCGGCATCTTCGTGGACGCCTCCCTCACGCCGCCGAGGGATATTGGCATCACGCGCTGCTACATCGGCCGTGGCCAGTTCAGCTCAACGGGCTTCAGCAACTCAGGCGCTGGCGTCTTCGTGAAGGGCGGCGACACGTCCACCACCGCTCTTACCGGAGTATCAATAGGCGGAACACAGGCCTTCGAGTTCAACAACATCATTGGCAACACCGGCCCCGGCATCCAACTTCAGCGGGTGTCTGGCGCGAAGGTCGTCAATAACAGCGTTGGCTACCTCGAAGGCACCACCACCGCGGCCCCGAACGGCGTCGCGGGCATCGAAATCGAGGCCTGCGATAATCTCCAGATCGGGGGACCAACCAATCCCGAGCGCAACTTTATCGCAGGCAATTCGCAGGCTGGAATCAGGATCCGCAACTCGCACACGCTTTCGATCCACAACAACCAGATCGGTATCCTTGGCGACTCGATCATTGCCAATCAGGGCCCCGGCATCCAGATCGCTTCTCCCGGTCCTCCCTCCGGCATGTTTCTCACTATCGGAGGAACCGGCTCGAACGAGGGTAACACGATTTCCGGGAACCTGGACGCAGGCATCGAGGTGGACACGCAGGGCGCCGCTGCCCCTGTGGAGCGCATCCGCATCGAAGGCAACCGCATCGGCACCGACTCCACCGGCGTGCTGGCGCGCGCAAACAAGTACGGCATCTTCCTGCGCGGCGACTTGCTCGACGACGTTCTCGTCGGCCATGCGACGAGTACCGCAGGCAGCAACACGATCTCCGGAAACACGGAAGCGGGCATCCACATCGAAGGCGCCGACGGCTGGCGCGTGGTCGGCAACAAGATCGGCACCGACATCAATGGACTCTCAGCGGTCCCGAACGGGTACGGCGTCGACCTGCAGTTCACCCAGCGCGGTGAATTGGGACCGCCCAACGCCGCTCAGCGCCGGAACACGATCTCGGGCAACAGCATCGCGGGCATTCGCATCGGCGACGGCGTTTACGGGGCGGTAAAGATCTGGCGCAACGACATCGGCATCTCAACCGAGTTGGCCGTTGGAAATCTTGACGGCATCCTCGTTCACCGCCGGAACGCGGTCGAGGGCCCCCTCACCATTGGCGGCGCAACGTCGACCCTCTTCGACTCGACCATTTCCATCGAAGAGGGGAACGTGATCTCCGGAAACACGCGCGACGGCATTCGAGTCTTCCCGGAAAGCGACGGCCTCGGCATCGACAAGTTGAGCATCTGGGGCAACTTCATCGGAACCGACACGCCAGGCGTGAACCCGATTCCCAACATCGGCGCGGGAATCCGCATTGCCGGCTCGGCGACCACCGATATCGAGATCGGCTCCTCGGCGAATCCAGCGCTTGGAAACCTCATCTCAGGCAACGGCGGCAGCGGCATCGTCGTCGAAGGAAACGCCATCAAGACGCAGATCCACCAGAACCGCATCGGCATGGGAGCATCCGAAACCGCAAATGTCGCCAACTCCCAGCACGGCATCAGCCTGGCGGACGGTGCGAACCAGACCAGGATTGAGAAGAACAAGATTTTCTTCAACAAAGAGAACGGGGTCCGCATGGATGGCGCCACGACGATGCGGAACACTCTCAGCAAGAACTCGATCCACCTGAACCTGAAGGATGGCATCGAAATCTCCAGCGGCGCCAATGCCGGAATCGCCGCTCCGGTGATCGACCGCCGCTACATCGAGGGCCGGAACGCGCGCCAGTACATGGGCGCGATCGACTTGGCAGGTGGCAAGGTTGAGGTCTTCGTTGATCCGCCGGTCACGGACCAACCCGGCTACTGGGGCCAGGGCAAGACCTTCGCAAGCACTCGCACGGCGGACGGCAATGGCATCTTCACGATCCCCTTCCGCGAACTGCCCTCGCCGGGAATCGTCACCGCCACCTACACCGACGCCGACGGGAACACCTCGGAATTCTCGAACATGGCATCTGTCATGGTCGTGCAGTCGGTCTTCTCCCAAGATTTTCTGCTTGTTGCGGGAAAGCCCACGACGGTTCGCGTTTACCTAGATACCGGAAAGGGCCTCAACACGCTCGATCTTTCGGGACGGGCAGAGCTCGGAAGCCTCACGGGCTCGCCGCTTCCTGCGGTCCATACCGCCCGCCCGTACGCCTACTTCGACACCCGCGAGGCCGACCGCAAGCAGTCCTTGGACACCATGAACATCCTGATCGAGAAGCCCGGCGCGGGCCGCCCGGAACTCCAGCTTGTTCTGACCGATCCCGATGGAAGCGACGAACGGGCGCGCATCAACTATGGCGAGTACCGCTTCGAGAACACGATGGCGATCCCCATGGGAATCGTCATCGTCGAAGCCCCCGATTCCAGCGGCACCCTTCGCGTGCCCGATCTCCCCGCCATCATCGAGGGGCTCCGATACTTCGGGACGGTCTACCCCGTATCGCCAACCGACTTCTTCAATCAGCTGCGCGTGCTCCCCGTCCAAACCCGCGACAATCCACCTCACACAAGCGACGAGCAGTACGCGATCAGCGTTCAGGCCGAGGCATTACGCCTGAAGGCAGAGGAGGAATCCGGAGTCGTCCTTCGCTACGCGGCCAGTTACGTGAGCCACCTGACCTCCTTCGATCCGCCGGGCTCCGGCAGCCGCCTCTTCGGGTACACCTACACCGAAGCGACACCGAAAGTGGTGAACCTGCTGGACCGCTACAAGGGCGGTGCCAACCCGCCGCCCAACCGCTCGACGCTGTGCCACGAAGTGGGACACTCCCCGCCTTTCCGCTTCGGCGACAGCTACGCCGGTGGCCGACTCTCGGCGAACAATCCGCTCCCGACCGATCCGACGAAGTTCGACAGCACCGGCGTCTTGGTCACCGAAGACTTCGCTGCGTACAGCCACACCGGGACGCTGCGTCTCGCCGGCTTCACGTCGCCGGGGCCCGTCTGGTCGCCGCCCTCCGGCCTCGCCCAAAGCAGCGACTTGCACGACATCATGGCCAATGGCCCCATCGGCTGGACTTCCGAGCCGATGCTGCAGCGCATGTACCTCCTCCTCCGCACACCGCTGGGTGCCCGCAGGGAAGGCATGGTCGACGGGCTCCTCGCCGTCCGCGGAAACGTCCCGGCCTCCGGACCTGTCACGTTGCTCCCAATCGTGCGCCGCCCAGGGCTCGCGGACCGCGACACGATTCCCGTCACCACAAGCCCCGTGTGGCGCGCCGACCTCGTGGACGCTTCGGAAGCGGTGCTCGACTCCCAGGAGTTCAGCCTGAAGCAGAGCATCGAGTTCCTCGGTGAATCAGACACACCCGACCCCTTCACCCACTATAGCACACCGACCAACACCCCCTTTAGCGTCCTGCTTCAAGACAACCCCGCCGCAACCCGCGTCCGCGTTTACCGAGACGGCATTCAAGTCGCCACCATCGCGACGAGCGCGAATGCGCCGGCGGTGACGCTTCTTGCTCCGACCGGAGGGGGACCGCTCCCTGCCGAAGTGGTGGTTGCCTGGACCGCCTCCGACACCGACTCGGGGACGCCACCGCTGAGTTGCGACGTGTTCTACACGCCGGACGGGACAACGCTGATCCCCGTGGCGGCGGACTTGGACGGTCGATCCTCGGTGACGCTCAAGACCTCCCTCCTGCCGGGTGGCCCCGACATGCGCTTCCTCGTCCGCGCGAGCGACGGATGGCTCACCGGTGAGGACGCCATGGACGCACCCTTCCTCCCGACGGACCGCACCCTGCAGGCCAGCATCAGCCAGCCGGCGGATGGGTCGTCCGTGACCGTCGGCCTCCCGTTCGGAGTCTTCGGCTCCGCCTTCGACCCGGAGGACGGCGTACTCCAGGAAACCAGCCTTGAATGGCGCATCGATGGCGCCGTTGAGGCCGCGGCCACCGGCATCGAGCCACAACTTGTGATCGATACCCCCGGCCCCCACACGATCCACCTCAGGACCGTCGACAGCTTTGGCCACGTTGTCAGCGACTCGATCACCGTCAACGCAACCAGCAAGCCGTACGATCCCCTGCTGATCCTTCAGGCAATCGGGGGAGTCAACCCCGCCACCCCCAACGAAGACCGCAACGGAGACGGAACCATCGACCTGGCCGACTGGGTCACCGAGGAGGCCCCGTAGCTCCCGCCCGAGTTGGATTGGTCCGAACTGTCCCGCCTTCCGGGGGGATGAGTTCACTTCGAGAGTCGGCCCTTGACATGTACCGTCAGTAGCTGTTCTACTTCGAGGCATGAGTTCCGCGGCGCGCAAAGAGCGCGAGTTCCATCAACGAGAGCAGGCCATCATCCAGGCCGCCCGTGACCTCCTCCTCGCTGAGGGCTACTTGGGCCTTACCATGGACCGGGTCGCGGAACTCGTCGAGTACTCGAAACCAACCGTTTACGCCCACTTCGCCTCGAAAGAGGACCTCATTCTTGGGGTGTGCAACGACGGTCTTGCGCAGCGGGCCGAGCTGTTCCTCCGCGCGGTCGGGTTCCTGGGCCGCTCGCGCGAGACATTCTGCGCCGTCGGCGTCGCCGACGAGGTGTTCGTGCATGCGTTCCCCGAGCACGCGGCCATGGAGCAGCTCCTCAAGTCCCGCTCACTCTGGGAGCGTGCTGGCGAGCGCCAACATGCCCGGCACGATGCGCTGGACCGAACCATGATGGGGACGATGCACTCGCTTATCGGCCGGGCCCTCGCGGAGGGTGACCTCCAAACGGCGGACTCCTCGATGCTTTTGGAGCTCGGCCTCGGGATGAAGGCGCTCGCGCTCGGCACACACCTCATCAGCGCCCTGCACCTCCCTTCCCCGGATGCCCGGGTGGCGCTGTACCGGGGACTCCGCCGCAATGAGCACAGGCTCTTGGATGGTTGGGGATGGCGGCCCCTGACCAACGATTGGGATTGGGCGCCCGTCTACGACCGCATCTACCGCGAGGTGTTCCCGTCGGAAGTCAAGTCACTCCCCGACGGGCTTCGCAACTGCATCCCGCAGTAGTTTTTTTGGCATGAATTCTACCGAGGGTAGATAATCAACCCGGAGTAACCCGCTTCCATGCTCGGCATCGCGATCCAAATGCTCCTCGGCGACCGCATCAAGTACCTCTCCCTCGTGGGAGGCGTCGCCTTCGCCACTCTCCTCATGATGCAGCAGGCCGGCATCTTCGCCGGCCTCACGTACCAGACTGGAACGCCGATCCGAATGGCGGGCGAGGAATTCGACCTTTGGGTGATGGACCCGGAGGTTGAGTTTTCCGAGGAGAGCAAGCCGATCGCGGACACCGTTCCCGACCGCGTGCGCGGTGTGGAGGGGGTCGAGTGGGCGGTGCCCATGTTCAAGAGCCGGATGCTGGCCAAGCTCCCCGATGGTTCGCAGCGGGCGATCTCGCTCGTGGGGCTGGACGACGCCGCGCTTGTGGGCGGGCCGCGCTTCATGGTGGAGGGGGCCCTCGAGGACCTCAAGTCATCCGACGCCGTCCTCTTGGACGCGGCGCAGCTCGGCAAGAACTTCATGCTCACAGACGTGGACGGGTCCAGCCGTCCGCTGCGGGTCGGCGACCGGTTCGCCATCAACGACCAGTCGGTGCTGGTGGCCGGTCTCTTCGCGCAAGAGCGCTCCTTCTTTTGGGAGCCGGTTGTCTATACGACTTATTCTCGCGCGCTCACTTTGGCGCCCGCGCAGCGGCGGATGCTCCCGTACGTGCTGGTGAAGGTCCGAGCGGGCGAGGACCCGCTCGACGTCGCATCGCGGATCGAAGCCGCAACAGGCTTGAAGGCCCTGACCCGGGACGGATTCAAGCTCGAGACAGCGCGCTACATCCTGCTGAAGACCGGAATCCTGATCAACTTCTCGATCAGCGTGGGTTTGGGGCTTGTGATCGGGGTGCTGGTCTCCGCGCAGACGTTCTACAACTTCATCCTGGACAACCTCCGGCACTTCGCGGCGCTGAAGGCGATCGGCGTCGGGAACCGGGCACTGATCGGGATGGTCATGGGCCAAGTGCTGCTCGTCGGGGCGGTTGGCTTCGGCATTGGGGCGGGCCTCGCCTGCGCCTTGGGGTATGTCTTCGCGCGTGTGGGTCCGGGCGCCTTCCTGATGGTATGGCAGATACCCGCATTCGTGGCGGTTTCGATCTTGGCTGTAAGCATCGGCGCCGGCGCGCTCTCACTGCGCCGGGTGCTCACCCTCGAACCCGCGATCGTATTCCGCGGTTGACCCGTTAGGAGGGCTTGAAATGTCGAAGTGGCTGCTGCCCGTCATCGCCTTGCTGGGCGTTGGCACAACTCTTTGGGCGGTCCGCGCTCCGGGCGGGCCCGCCGTTCCCGGGACGCCGACGGAGTCCCCCGCGACCCCTGCCGCCTCGCCGTTCGCACGGACGGTGTCGGGCTCGGGCTTAGTGGAGCCGTCCACGGAGGTGATCGCCGTGGGCACCGCATTGGCCGGTGTCGTCGAGGCGGTCTTCGTCGAGTCCGGCCAGGTCGTGGGCGCCGGCGACCCGCTGTTCCGGGTGGATAGCCGACAGCTCGCCGCGCAGGTGGATGCGCGGCGGGCCGAAGTGGCAGCGGCGGAATCCGCGCTCTCGCGCCTGCGCCGGCTACCGTGGTCCGCGGACCTGCCGGTCGCCGAGGCGTCGCTCGCGGAAGCCGAGGCGCAGGCCGTCGACGCCGTCCGCCAACTCGAACGGGCCCGCCTGCTGGTCCGCGACCAGGCCCTGAGCACGGAGGTGCTCGAAGCCCGCGAGCGCGACGCCGCCAGTGCCGCCGCACGCCGCGACCGCGCCGCTGCAGAGCTCGAACGGCTCCGGCAAGGCGCCTGGGAAGCAGACATAGCGGTCGCGGAGGCGAACCTCGAGTCCGCCCGTGCCGCCCTCGCCGCCGCGGAGGTCGAACTGGACCGCGCGACTGTTCGCGCCCCCATCGCGGGTACCGTCCTGTCGCGGACCGCCCGCGTCGGGCAGTACGCCGCGCCCGGCGCCGCCGAGCCGCCCCTGGTCCGCCTCGGGGAGACGCGGACCCTCCATGTTCGCGTGGATGTCGACGAGAACGACGCCTGGCGCGTCCGCTCGGGGGCGGCAGCCCGAGGCTTCCTGCGCGGCAATCCAGAGCTCTCTACTCCGCTGCGGTTCATCCGGATCGAACCCTTCGTCGTGCCCAAGACATCGCTGACCGGCGCCGGTTCGGAGCGTGTCGATACCCGCGTCCTGCAAGTGGTCTACGCCTTCGACCCGGACGAGTTCGCCGCCTATGCCGGCCAGATCGTCGATGTGCGCATCGAGGCCGCGGACCTTACGGAGGGCGCCCGCCGATGAACCCCCACCCCACGGAAAACGCCGTCACTGCCCGTGGCGTCGAGAAGACCTTCGGCGAAGGCTCCACGCGC
Source organism: Candidatus Sumerlaeia bacterium (assembly GCA_033764015.1). Taxonomy (GTDB): domain Bacteria; phylum Sumerlaeota; class Sumerlaeia; order SLMS01; family JANRJK01; genus JANRJK01. The sequence continues at coordinate 536,150 of JANRJK010000013.1, forward strand.
GCCCTCGCCCTGAGGGGCGCCGACATCTCCATCCCATTCGGCGGGCTGACGCTGCTCGCCGGCCCGAGCGGTTGCGGCAAGACCACTCTGCTCTCGATCATCGCGGGGTTGCTCGACCGCACCGCCGGGATGCTTGATGTGCTGGGACGCGACCCCCAGGCGATGCGCCCCGCGGATGCGGTGTCGTTCCGCCGCTCGAACCTCGGATTCGTTTTCCAGCAATACAACCTCCTCCCTTCGCTCACGGCGGTTGAGAATGCTTCGATTCCCCTCGTCGCGGCGGGGATGAAGCGGCGGACGGCGGAAGAGAGGGCGGCCGCGCTGCTCGAACGGCTGGGGCTCGCCTCGCGGCTTGGTGCGCACCCGAGGCAGCTCAGCGGTGGGCAGCAGCAGCGGGTCGCGATCGCCCGCGCCTTGGTCCATGAGCCGAAGCTCGTCCTGTGCGACGAACCCACCGCAGCCCTGGACGCGGAGTCCGGCCACGCCGTGATGGAACTGCTCGCCAGCCTCGGCGCGGCGAGCGACCGCGCAGTGGTTGTCGTCACCCACGACCACCGAATCTTCGATTTCGCCGACCGGATCATTCGAATGGAAGACGGGCGGGTTACCTCCGTCGAGGACGGGGAGGGCGAGGAGGAGGCGGCTGTCTGACGCCGCCGAATCGCCTTTCCCCGCGCGCCGCGCGCCGCCCTATCCTCGCGCCACTTCACCGACGAGAGCAGGCCCCGCTTCCATGTCCGACAAGACCCCAGACCGCATCCCATCCCGCGCCGAGGACTTCAGCGAGTGGTACATCGCCACCGTGCGCCAGGCGCAGATGGCCGACTACACCGAGATCAAGGGCTGCATGGTCATCAAGCCCTACGGCTTCGGCCTCTGGGAGCTCCTTCGCGACTCTCTCGACAAGCGCATCAAGGATACCGGCCACGAGAACGCGTACTTCCCGCTCTTCGTCCCCGAGTCCTACCTGAAGAAGGAAGCGGAGCACGTCGAAGGCTTCGCGCCGGAGTGCGCGTGGGTCACGCACGGCGGCGGCCAGCAGCTCGAAGAGCGCCTCGCGATCCGCCCCACCTCCGAGGCGATCATCTGCACCATGTTCGCCAAGTGGGTGCAGTCCTACCGCGACCTGCCGATCCTCATCAACCAGTGGGCGAACGTCGTCCGCTGGGAGAAGCGCACGCGCCTCTTCCTCCGCACGTCCGAGTTCCTCTGGCAGGAGGGCCACACGGTCCACCGCACCGCCGACGAGGCGCAGGAGGAGACCATGAAGATGATCGAGGTGTACCGCGAGTTCCTGGAAACGGAACTGGCGGTCCCGGCGGTCATGGGCCAGAAGAGCGACGCGGAGCGATTCGCGGGCGCGCACAAGACGTACACCGTCGAGGCGCTCATGCAGGACGGCTGGGCCCTCCAGGCGGGCACCAGCCACAACCTCGGCCAGCACTTCGCCAAGGCTTTCGACATCAAGTTCCTCGATGTGGACAACACCGAGAAGCACGCCTGGACCACGAGCTGGGGCGTCTCGACGCGCCTGGTGGGCGCGGTGATCATGACGCACGGCGACGACAACGGCCTGCGGCTGCCGCCGCGCATCGCGCCGGTGCAGGCGGTCGCGGTGCCGATCTACAAAGCGGGCCTCGAAGGCGCGCTGAACACGAAGTGCGAGGAAATCGTCAAGCGCCTCAAGGCCGCCGGCGTCCGCGCCCGCGCCGACCTGCGCGACACGCTCCGCCCCGGCTTCAAGTTCACCGAATGGGAAGTGAAGGGCGTCCCGGTCCGCATCGAGCTCGGCCCGCGCGACCTTGAATCGGGCAACGTGGTCCTCGTCCGCCGCGACACGAAGGAGAAGATGGTCGTGCCCGAGGCGGAACTCGAGACGCGCATCCCGCAGCTCCTGGTCGAGATCCAGGCGAACCTGCTCGCGCAGGCCCTCGCCTTCCGCGACGCCGGCACGCACGAGCCGAAGGACTTCGACGAGTTCGTCCGCTTCCTCGACGAGAAACGCGGCTTCATGCTGTGCGGCTGGGACGGCACCGGCGAGACGGAAGCCGCGATCAAGGAGAAGACGAAGGCGACGCTGCGCTGCATCCCGCTGGACGGCCGCGGCGAGGCACGCCCCGGCGACACGGACATCCTCTCCGGGGCGCCGGCCAAGTACCGCGTGCTTTACGCGCGCGCCTACTAGGACGCGGAGTCGGCGCAGGGTCCTGCGGAGCGCGGATCCGCTTCAAGCCCGGGTGGGCGTCAGACCCCTCCCGGGCGTTTCCGCTTCCGATCGAAGACCAACGCACCCTCCAGCTTCTTCGTCGCTTTGCGCAGGGGCGCCGGGCAGTCGGACGCGCTGAAGAGCACGAACCGGAATGGAAGCCTGTCCAGCCGTTCCATCATCGCGTCCTCGATCTTCTGCTTGGCGGTTTCCTGCGACGTGTGAAGTCCCCGGGGCCCAATCTCCAGCAGGACCATTCGCGCCTTCTGGTCTGCGAGCTCCTTCACTTGCTTCTGGACGATCCACGCTCGGACCACCTCGGGCGAAGACTCCATGGCCGCCCTGAACGGCTCGAGCTCGCCTTCGCTCAGTCCGTGTGGAAGGAAGACGTCCTTGCGTGAGATGGTGGACCGCTCCTCGGCGGCGCGCTCGAACGCCTCGGCGTCCGCGTCCAAGGCGCCCAGCATCCCGCGCGCCTCCCCGTGCTGCCCGGTTCGCCGATAGTAGGCGTAGAGCACTTGCCGAGCGGAGTCGGCGATCAAGCGGTCGCGCCCAAGGAGGTCCTCAAGCAGGTCGAGGCCGCGCTCGCAGTCGTCCTCCAGCAGGAGCCGCCCGGCATGCAGGCGCGCGCGCAGGCTCTCGGGATGCCCCTCCAGGTACTGCTCGGTGAATCGCAGGGCCGCCCCGGGGCCTTCCAGAAACTCGAGAACCTCGATTCGCTCGCACGCCAGCTCCTCGTTCGCGGGGTCGCTGGGGCGCTTCGCGTCGATCTCCGCCAGCCGCTTGCGCGCCTCCTCCATCTGGTCGACCAGTATCTCCCACGAGTCGGCGAACCAGTTTTCCAGCGTGAACTTGTCGAGGAGATCCGCCACTTCCGAAGTCCCATGCGGGAAATACTCGGAAGTGGCGGGAGCTTGCACCCGGGGAGGCCATAGCCCACGGACGGCTAGCAACGCTTTCGCGTCCCCGCCTTGCACTTGCACACCGATCGCCTCCAACCGGTCGACAAGGGAAGGGTGCGTGTCGTCGTACTCGGTCTCACGCAGCAGCATTCGTTCAAGCGATTCGTCGAGCCCCGTTCCGTCCGCCTTGGCGGTGGCTGCCGCGATGGCCAGCGCGGCGATGGAGGGTGGATTCCGCGCACCGCTGCGGGCCAAGGTCATCAACGACTCGTTCAGCCTAGCGGCGTATCCGGCGCCCAGAGCGTGGAATCCGAGAAGCATTCTCGCCGTCTCTTCGACCCCCGAGACCGCCACCGACGCCGCGTCGGCCTCGTACTCCCGCGCGCGCATGAGGGCGAAGGCCCTCGCTCCGAGCCGGGGGGCGTACCAGGTGACGAATTGGCGCACGAGAAACCCCTGAGCCGCGATCCCGCTGTCGCTAGCCAAGCGGTCCCACATCGTTGATATCATGCAGATTCGCGCCCTGAACTCGCCGTGCAGCCCGGAAAGGCGCCCAAGTTCATGGGCGAGGAGGGCGCGCACCTGCGGACGGGACATCGCGTGGAGCAGCGGCAGCCCGATCGACAGTGTCCTCAGCTGCCAGCCGAACGCGCCGAGGCGAGGGGTCTGCGCGAGCGAGGCGTTGAACTCGTCCGTGAGCAGGACTTGGTGTACAGCCGGGCATTCGAGCCGCGTCCTGAGCTCTTCCAAGTCTGCGAACAGTTGAGGGGAGTGGCGATTCTCGATCACCACTCCAGTTGGCGCCGGAACCCTCACCATGAGAGCTTGGGCCAATCCTACATTGGCCGCGAGCGCCACGATCAGGACCGCCATGGCGACGACTCCTGCGTGCCCGGATAGCACGAGCAGCACGGCCGCGAAACTTGCGGAGATACCCAGCAACGCCAGCAACCCGAAGTACAAGTGGCCCAGCGCGGCGAACAGCAGCACGCCCCGCCGGAAAGCCGCCGGGTCGCGCTCCTCCAGCTCCTCGTAACGGTGGACCCTCGCCTCGAACTGCTCGCGCTTCATGCCGCCGACACCTCGCGGACAATTGTGAAGAAACGTCGATCCAGGACTCGGGCTCCGTGCAACGCTAAAGCCCGTTCGATCCGACGCCAATGCGCGACCGAAGCCCCCCAATCCCGCGGAGTCGGCTCGTTCGGCGATGTGTGCGCTGTGCGAATGGTGGGCCCGCAGGGACTTGAACCCTGAACCAACGGATTATGAGTCCGCTGCTCTAACCGGTTGAGCTACAGGCCCGGTCCAATGGTGGTGTAGCCTGCGCGACCGGTGGGCCGCCAAGGAAAATGCGCGCCCGCAACCACTGGCGGGCTTGGCGGCGGGCGATTCGGCCTTGCATTCGCTCCCCCCTGCGCGACGCCATCGTGTCGCCGCCGCGAGCGGCCCCCCATTCGGAGCCTCCTTGGACAGTCCCACGCCGGCGGGCGCGCCCGGTTCGCTCGTCACCATTCCGAACAGCCCGTGGCGGCTCGCCGCCGCGATGGGCGCCCTCTTCATCACCACCGGCGTTTTCCTGCCGTTCCTGCCGGTCTACGCGAGGTCGCACGGCATCGGGGCGTCGGGGACCGCGCTGCTCCTCGGCATGATCCCGTTGGCGACGATCGCCTGCGCCCAGTATTTGGGCTACTTGGCGGACATGTTCTTCACGCGCACCCGGCTGATCATCGTGTCGGCGGTCGTGTGCTTCGCGATCGCGTGGCTCTTTCCGCTGGTTCCGCCGACGACGGCGTGGCTCGCCGCGCTGACGCTGCTCTACACGGCGATGTGCGCCGCTCGCATGTCGATGATGAATTCGATCGTGCTTGCGAGCCACCGTGGCGACGAACGCTACGGGGCGATCCGCATCGCCGGTTCCGTCACCTTCACGGTGGTGATCTTCGCGGTGGGGTGGCTGGTGGACCAGCCCTGGGCGCGGATCGAGTACGTCTTCCCGGTGCTGGCGTTCGGCGAGCTGGCGATCTGGCTCGCCGCGGCGGGGCTGCGCGACCTGCCCCCGGCGGAGCGCCTCGCGAACGCGCCGCCGCGCATCGGCTTCCGCGAAGCGCAACGCCGGCTCCTGTCGCATCCCGTCCTGCGGCCCTTCTACGTCTTCACGCTCGCGACGCAGCTCAGCGCCTACGCGGGGCACCAGATGCAGGTGCGCCTGCTGCAGGAGATGGACGAGTCGGCGCTGGTCTCGACCGCGAGCCTCGCCATCGGCGCCATCGCCGAGATCGCTATCTTCGCAGCCTCGGCGTGGATTTTCCGGCGCTTCCCGCTGATCCGCCTCATGGCGGTCGGGGCCGCCGCGCTGAGCCTCCGCTGGGCGCTCGTGTGGCTGTTCCCCTCCGCCGCCGTGGTGCTCGCGTCGAACGTGCTCCACATGCTGACGTTCGGCCTCGCCTTCCTGACGGGCATCCTGTTCGTCAACCGCATGAGCCCGCCCGAGCTGAAGTCGAGCGGTCTCACGATGTTCGGCATGTTCTTCTTCTCACTGCCCGCGCTGGTGGGATCCGCCGTCTCGGTGCTGGTGCTGCGGTGGGTGTCGATCTTCGACTTCTACGGCCTGATGTCGCTGGCCGCGCTGGCAGCGCTCGCGACGGTCCCGCCGCTCGCGAGGGCGTGGGACGAGTACTGCCGCATCTCGATGCAAGTGCCTCGCATGGAGATGCTCGGGCGGGTGGCCTAGCCGCTCAGCCCGCGGCGAGGGACTTGCCGATGGCTTTCAGATCCTCCTCCATCGCCTTCTTCATCATGCCGACCATCGCACCCGCGAGGAGCGCCATGGCCTTCGCAGCAGCCGTTAGCGGCGTGGCCTCGAAGCGGAGCACCACACGCGTGCCCGCGCCGTCCGGCGACAGCTCGAACGCCGTGCGGTAGCGCATGCCGTGCGATTCGCAGCCCACCTCGACCAGCCGGTCAGGCTCGAGCGCCGTCAGCTCCAGCACCTCGGTCGCCTCCTTGCCGAACATGATCCGCTTCTCGCGCCACTTCGTTCCGACGCCGCACTCGCCGGGCGTGAGCATCTCGACCGACTTGATCGCCGGGATGCGCGAGGGGCTGCCGGGGATGTCGATCAGCGCGGCGTAGACGGCCGGGGGAGGGGCGTCGATCCGGTGCTCGGTTTCGAAGGCGGGCATGGCGGGTCTCCTGTTCGTGGGGCCATTGATCGCAGCCCTATCGCCTCGCCTTGGCAAGTCGCAAACCGGTGGCTGGCATCGGCGGTCGCGCTTGACCGTGCACTAAGGAAGCGCTTGATTATCGCCTTCGGCCTTTAAAGGGGTGGCCCGCCATGTATCCGCGCCGACTTTCCGTGCTCTCCGCCTGCCTGCTCCTCGCGGCGGCATTTCTGCTCCAGTCCTGCAAGAAGGCGGAGGAGGCCCCGGCGGGTCCCGTCCGCGACAAGGTGGTCGTCGGCACCGAGGCGGCCTACCCGCCGATGGAGTTCGTCGACGACGCCGGCGAGATCACCGGCTTCGACATCGAGCTGATGCGCGCCATCGCCGCCGAGGCAGACTTCGACGTCGAATTCCGCAACCTCTCCTGGGACGCGCTCTTCGGCACGCTGATGAATGGCGACATCGACGCCATCGTGTCCTCGGTCACCATCACCGAGGAGCGGAAGAAGACCATGGCCTTCACCGATCCCTACATCAACAGCGGCCAGCGCCTGATCGTCCACAAGGACCGGGGCGGGAAGGACAACCGCCTCGAGACGATGGACGGCCAGACCATCGGCGTCCAGATCGGCACCACGGGCGCGACGCTGCTGGAGGACCTGTTCCCGAACGTCAAGGTGCGCGTTTACGAGAACGTTATCCTTGGCTTCGAGGATTTGTCGCAGGGTAACCTCGACGGATTCTTCGTGGATGCGCCCGTGGCGGCGTACTACCGCGACCGCGGCCGCTTCGAGAACCTGCTCTTCGTCGAGCAGGAGTACTCATCGGAGCAGTACGGGATCGTGGTGGGCCAGGAGAACGCCGAGCTGCTCGCTCGCATCAACGACGGCCTCGCGAAGGCGAAAGAGAAGGGCATTGTTAAGCAACTCGAGGACAAGTGGCTCCGCTAGTCTCGCGTGGTGGGCGGTCCTCGGGCTGTCCGCGGCGCTCGCGGCCGGCGCCCTCCTGCATGACACGAACCGCGAGACGAACCCGTTCTGGCGGCTCTCCGAGACAATCCTGACGGCGTCGAAGACGACGCTCTACCTGATGGCCGCGTCCGCCGCGCTGGCCACGCTCTTCGGCATCGTCATCGCCGTCTTCCGGGTGTCGCGGAAGAAGCCGCTCCAATTCCTCGGCGCCATCTACGTCGAGCTGATCCGCGGCGTGCCGCTGCTCGTGCTCCTGCTGCTGATCTACTACGGCGTGAACCGCCACCTGGGGCCCACGTCGAACCCAACGGGTCTCGACCTCCGCCTGAGTCAGTTCTGGGCCGCGGTCGTGGGCATCTCGCTTTGCTACGCGGCGTTCATCGGCGAAGCGATCCGCGCCGGAATCCAGGCGATCCCGCCGGAGGAGATCGAGGCCGCCGTCCTCGAAGGCAACCGCTTCCAGGTCTACCGCTACATCATCGTGCCCCAGGCGTTCCGCATCGTCCTGCCCTCGTGGACCAACGAGATGGTGGCGATGCTGAAGGACACGTCGCTCGTCTACGCGGTCGCGCTGACCGACATCACCTGGGCGGCGAAGATCTTCGGCGCCAGCACGGGCTACTACTTCGAGGCATACGGCGCCGTCGCGCTCGTGTACGCGGTGCTCACGCTGCTGCTGAGCCGCTTCGCCCGGTGGCTCGAGCTGACGCTCCAGGTCGAGCAGTTCCACGCGGGCAACACGCACTAGCCGGCGCGGTCACTTCGGGATGTAGTGGTGCCCCCAGCCGCGCGCCTCGCGGTCCGCGAGGATGTGCACGGTCCGAACCCGGTCGAGCAGGGCGGACGAGAACGACGAGAGCGGCATGTGGATCACGCCGACGCCGACGTGGCGCGCGAGCTCGCGCAGGTCCGCGTCGATCGGCGCGGCGGACACCACCGCGACGTGGCGCTGGCGCGAGAGAAGGATCGCCGCGGCCACCAGCGCCCGCCCGTGCGTCCGCCACGGGACCACGAAGGCGGGCTCGCTCCAGATGTCCGGGATGCCGCACGCCGGGTAGACGGAGAGCAGCGCGTCGTAGCGGCTGCGGCTGATGCCGGGGCCCACCGCGTCCTTCCCCGGGGTGGGCGCGCAGACCACCGCGATGTCCGACTCGTTCTGGTTCTCGGCGTAGAGCGTCGCGCGCCACAGCCCGCCGGTGCGCATCGGTGTGTCGTGCCAGAGGATCACGACGGGGCCGATGCGTCCGCGCGGCGACAGGTCGCGGCGCACGAAGAGCTTCCCCTCGTGCGCGCGGCGGATCGTCTCGCGCGTGTCGAGGCCGTCGAGAAAGCTGGTCGAGAACTCCTCCACGCGGCGCTGGCCCTCGCTGAGCTTCTCGAGCGCGCGTTGGCGCACGTAGCGGAGGAACGCCTCGAGGCGGATGTCCTCCGGCGGCCAAGAGCAGATCGTCGAGGAGCGGAAGCCGCCGGACTTGCGTAGCTTCTCCCAGTAGGCGGCTGCCTGCGCGGCGGTGGGTTTGCGGCGGAAGCTGAACACCAGCTCGCGCAGGTCGCCCGACGGGTAGGCGGGTTCGATCCGCGTGGTGCCCTCGGGGAACTCGGCGTAAAGGCTGAGGCTCTCGTGGCGGAGCGTCCGCGTCTCCTCCGCACCCGGCGCGGCGTCCTCCGAAGCCTCGGCGGGCTCCTCCGGGGCGGCGCCGGTGTTCGGTGGATAGCGTGTCGCCAGGTCGAACAGCAGCGCGCCGTACTCGTCGTCCACGCAGGCCTTCGCCGCCTGCACCAGGTCGGAGAAATCGGGCAGCATCCGGCCGCGCACCAGCGCGAGGTTCCTGGCGTACTGGCGGAGAGCCTTCCACTCGGTGGGGGAGACGCGGCGTTTCACGCGCCTCGCATAGCGACGCCCCGCGTGGCGCAGCATGGCGCCCATGGCGGAGCCTCGCTCGAAAGGCGTCGCGAGTCCCGGCGAGTCGTGCCGGAACCGCTCGTAGCGGTAGAGCAGGTACGGCAGTTCGATGGAGGCGTGGCCGCTCTTCGACTCGGGGATGGGGAGCAGCTCGCACTCGGAAACGTCGTCGTCGGAGGCGAGCTTGCCGGGCGGGATTCCTTCGCGCCAGAGGCGCCGCAGCGCGGCCGCCACGGGGAACGAAACCACGAGCAGCGTCCGCGGCGAGCGCTCCTCGATGAGGCGGACGCGCCGCGCGATGGTGAGCATCCGCTCGTCGGGCGCGATGTCCGCGAAGGCGTCGAGGCACCGCGAAGCGTACTCGGCGAAGCCGAGCGCGGGCGCCGCGTCGCCGTCCGGCAGCGGAGGGTGCGGGGAGCCGCTCGCCCCCTGCGGGACGTCGAGGAGTTCGCTGTCCACGGCGTAGTCGAGCGCGAGCCGGCAGGCCTCGACCGCCGCGTCGGCGGGGTCGTTCGCCACGAACCAGCCGCGCCCCGCGCCGTCGCGGTAAGCCAGCATCATCAGCTCCGGCAGGTGCTCCAGCAGCTCGAAGCACCGCGGCGTGATCGCGCGCGGGAGCTCGGCGGCCACCGTGTCCGGGCGGAGTTCGTGGAACGCCCGCCGCACCGCGTTCACGAAGGCGAAGCGCCCCCGGACGAAGGGGACCAGGAACAGGGTGTCGGTCAGCGGGACGTAGGTCTGGGTGGCCACGGCGGCGGCTCAGAAGCGCTCGACGAGCTTGTCGATCAGGTACGTGCTCTCGCGGATCGCCTGGTCGCCGAAGGGGCCGAACCACTCGGCGATGCGCATGAACTCGCGGTGGAACGCCTCGCGGTCGCCCGCCTCGACCATCGGGAGGTTCGCGTGCAGCGAGGCGGCGTACTCCGCCAGCAGCGCCCGGCGCTCCGCCGTGGCGAAGATGATCTCCGCGTAGAGGTCCGGGTCCTGCGCGAAGAGGCGCCCGACCATGGCCAGCTCGAGGCGGTAGATCGGGCTGGAGAAGTCGAGGGTTCGCCGCAGGTCGACGCGCCGCCGCTCGAGGAACTGCCCGAAGGCGAAGGTGGCGAAGTGGCGCAGCGCCTGCACCACCGCCATCGCCTCGTCGTGCTCCTCCGCGGTCGCGGGCATGACGACCGCGCCCCAGGCCGCGAGCTGCTCGAGCAGCCATGAGCAGCGCTCCGGCGCGCGGCCCTCGACCGCCACGACGATCTGCTTGTCGAGCGTGTGCGTCGTGGGGCCGAACATCGGGTGGAGCCCGAGCACCGGCCCCGCGTGCGCGGCGAGCATCGCGCGCACCGGGCCCGCCTTCACGCTGGTGATGTCGGCGAGGACGCACTCCGGCGGCAGCACCCCGGACACCTGCGCGACGACCGACTCGGTGCGGTCGATCGGCACCGAGACGATGGCTGCGTCGCAGCCCGCCGCCAGCGTCCGGGCCCGGGGCCAGTCGCCCCGGTCCAGCACGCGGGCCTCGTAGCCCGCGTCCTCGAACCAGCGCCGCAGGCAGCGCCCCATGGCGCCGTCGCCTCCGACCAGCAGCACGCGAGCACCGGGGCGCACCGCGTGGCGCGCCGTTTCGCGCCCCTGCTGGACGCGGCTTTCGCGCAGCAGCCGCCGGAACACGTCCTCGACGCAATCGGGCGGGAGCCCCGCGGCGAGGGCGCGCGCGCGGCGGTCCGTGATCAAGTCCTCCTCGCGCGACGGGTGGTAGACGGGGAGTCCATGGGCCTTCTTATGCGCGGCCACGCGCTCCACCGCGCCGCGCCGCCGCGCCAGCAGCGCCAGCAGCTCGCCGTCGATCGCGTCGATCTCCTCCCGGAGCGCTCCGAGTCCGCTGTCCGCGCTCACCCGCCCCCCCTGCCTTCCCGGTACGCCGCCTCGACGTCGGCGGCGGTGCGCGCCACGGCGCGGGCGGCGCCCAGCACCTGCTGGATCAACGCGTGGTGGCGCCCCTGCTCGCGGCTCAGGCGCCCCATCAGCTTCACCACGTCCGCGACGGCATCGAGGCGGCCCGAGGCGGCGAGGCGCTCCACGGCGATCTTGAGCACCGCGCCCGCGACCGTGGGATTGTTGTACGAGGCGATCTCGCTCGCGACGGCGAGCAGCCGCGGCGTGTCGCGCCAGTTCAGCGCGAGCGCCTCGCGGGCGGCGCGCTCCGCGCGGTCCGCCGCGCCGGACTGGACCGAGCGCCGGTAGGTTTCCATCCAGGAGGCGATCGCCTCCTCGTTGCGCCTCATGCGCCCGAGGATCCGCGCCTCGTGCTCGCGGATCCGGCTGCTGTCCGGGTGGCGATGGAGCGCTTGGCGGACCTTTTCGAGCGCGTCGGAAAGCCGGTGTTGGTCGGCTAGATCATAGACCGTCGCTTCCCATTCGATCCAAGGATCCCCCTCGGCGGAGTTGCTGTGCCGGGGGCGCTCGAACGGCAGCGCGATGTCGGCGGGGTCCTCCAGCACGCGGGGCGCGAGCGGGGGCGGCGCGGCCGACGGGGTTGGCCGGGCGGGCGGCGGGGGAGTCCACTCCGTCCGGACGGTCGCCGCCGCGGCAACGGCGGGCGCGGCCGCCACCGGTACGGCGGGGGGGATCTTCCACTCCGCCGAGCCCGGGGCCGGCCGGGGCTCCTCGCCGCGCTGCTGCGGCGCGCGCGGGGCGGCGGCGTTCTGCTGGCGGTCGCGGCGCACCTCCTGGCGGATCAGGCGCTCCGTCTCCCGGGCGCGCTTGTTGTCCTCGTGGCGCGCCTTGCGCTCCTCGCGCGTCGGCGCGGGCGTCCTTGGCGCGGCCCGCTCCGCCGAGGACTGCACGCCCCTCATCTTGTCGAGCTGGAACACATCGTAGGAGAACGTCGAGGCGCGGCGCTCCAGCTCGTGGAATCCGTTCGGATCCAGCGGCGAGCGGAACTCGAGAGGCTGCATCCGGAGCAGCAGCCGCGCGGTGCCCGGCGTGGGCGGCTCCTCGCTTCCGACGCGCGACGGGTCCTGAAGCCACCAGAACGGCGTCAGCGGGGCCGTGATGCCGCGCAACTCGGTCGTGCGAAGCACGCGCTGGACGACATCGCCGATCCGCTCGAAGCCCGGCGGCGGCGCGGGACCCCCGCGCGACTGCACTACCGCGGAGCACTTCAGGAAGCTCCGCAGCGCCTTCGAGTGGTTCCCCAGCGCCAGCTCCGTCAGGCCGAGCGCGAAGCTCGCCGCGGCGTTCATGCGGTCGCGCTCCGCCACGGTGCGGATCTCGAGGCGCGCGAGCTGGTACATGCCCTTCTCGTAGAGGTTCGCCCAGCGGTCGAAGGTGTCGACCAGGACAAGGTTTCCGGCAGGTGCGGTGACAGGCATCGGACTCCTCCTAGCGGGGCTGCCACCAGCAAGCGGGGAAAGGGGCCGCCCCCGCAAGGCCAAGCGGTCCGGTCAGCGCGGGCGCTCCGCGGAGAGGAAGTCCTCGAAGGTGCCCACGCGGGGGTCGTAGCGGCGCGCCGCGTCGAGGAACCGCCTCGCCTGCGCTTCCCGGCCCGAGCGCAGGTACGCCTCCGCCATCAGGCGGTTCAGCGCCGAACCGACGCTGTCCGTCGCCGGGTCGCCGGTGGGGGCGCCGAGGCGCTCGACCACGCGCGCGACCACGCCAACCGCGTCCTCGTAGCGCTCCTGCATGAGGTAGACGGTGCCGAGGCTGTGCGCCAACCACACCACGTTGCTGTCCAGGCGGCCGAGGTTGCGCTCGACGATGGCGCGCAGGTCTCGGAAATCGAGCAGCCGCTTGATCGAAACGTCGTCCGGCGCGAGGCGGTCCGCGTCGATGTAGTGCCGCGCGGCGAGCGCGAAGTCGTGCTTGCGGAAGGCGATGTGCCCTTCGAACAGCACGGCGTGGGCCGCCTGCAGCGCGTCGAGCCGCGCGCCGTCCCGGGTGGCGTCGGGCAGGTTGTCGGCCACGTCGCGGACGGGCACCTGCGCGCGGTAAAGCTTGCGCATGTTGTACGCGAGCGGCGCGGGCCCGTAGCCGAAGCGCGGGCTCTCGAATTCGATCAGCGGGTGGTTCTCCGTGTTGATCGGTCCGTCGCCGAGGTAGCCGCGGACGCTGCGGGCGTCCGCCACGAAGCAGGAGATCAGCTTCAGCGGGTCCTGCAGGCTCAGCAGGTCGATGTCCTCCTGGATCGAGGGGATCGCGAGCGCGCGGGCGACGCGCGGGTAGTCGATGCGGAGCGGCCCCTTGCCGCCGATCAGAAGGCAATAGTGCGTGGGCTCGTTCGGGAAGAACCACACGGTCATGTCGGGGAAGACGCGCTCGAAGGTGCGCAGCGCCATGCGGAACGCGCGGTCGCTCAGGCCGCCGAGCGGCATCCACACCACCACCAGGCCGTCGTCCGTGATCGCCTCGCGGCAGAGCGTGAAGTATTCGAGGTCGTACAGGTTCGCGTTCGACTTGTAGCGCAGGTCCGTGCAGTCCGTCGCGATCACATCGTACTTCAACTCCGTGAAGTGCAGGTACGCGCGAGCGTCGTCGAGCAGCACGCGGAAGCGCGGATCGAACGTCAGGAAGCCCGGGGCCGCGCGGTGGGTGTAGGCGGAGAGCGGGTGGCGGGCGCCGGGCAGCCGCTCGAGCCCCCCCGCGCGGGCGCGCTCGACGACGCGCTCCTCGTACACGATGCCGTGGCTCGCCTTCGTGAGCTCCCGCGCGGCGGAGAGCACCTCCGGCGAAATCTCGATCGTGTGGATCTCGGCGAGCTCCGGGTACTGCGTGTAGCTCCACGACGCGCCGCCGGCGCCGAAGCCGACCGACAGCACGCGCGTCGCCTCGCCGCCGAGCAGCGCCATCGGCATATGCGCCAGCGTCTTCTGGTCCGTCTGCAGGATGCGGTCCGTGCCGGCCACGCCGACATCGTCCACGTAGATCGTGCGCTCGCCCGCCTTGTCCTCCACGACCGATACCGTGGCGGTGGGGCCCTCCTTGTAGAAGACGATCGTCTCGTCTCCTTGGATGCGCTGGAACGGGTGCTGGTTCGCGAGCCCCCACACGCGGGCGAGCAGGAGCGCGCTTGCGAGCGCCGCGGCCGGCGCAAGCCACGCGCGGCCCGGGAGTTCCTCCCGCGCCGCCAGCGCGATGCCGGCGACGCCGATCGCCAGGTACATCCCTGTGAACACCGTGATGCAGGTGCCGATCCCGAACAGCGGAATCAGCACGAAGCCCGACAGGAAGGAACCGAAGATCGCGCCCACGGTGTTCGCCGCGTAGAGCCGGCCCACGTCGCCGCCGAGGCCGGCGCGCTCGCGCACCACGAGCGCCGTCGCGATCGGGAAACCCACACCCATCAGGAACGTCGGCAGCAGGATCGCCGCCGCCGTTCGGAAGAGGACGTTGCCGACCGCGAGCGGCCAGTTCAGCACTTCGTTCTCGATGTCGGTGATGCCGATGCGCAGATCGGTGATGATGAAGAACGAGAGGGCCGCGCCGAGACCGACGCCCAGTTGGAGCAGCGCGTACGCCGTGAGCAGGTGCCGCACGCGGGAAACGAAGCGCTCCATCAACGCCGAGCCGAACGCGAGGCCCAGCAGGAACACGAGCAGCATCCCGCTGAAGGAGTAGGTCGTGGCCTTCAGCGTGTCGAAGCTGTAGATCAACGCCCGGAACCAGCACACTTGGAGGCCCAGCGCAGCGAGCCCGCTGAAAACGTAGGTGGCGAGGACGAAGCGCCGCGCGGGCGACGGCGCGGGCTTGGGCTCCCGGGTACCCGGCTCCGACCCCGCCCGCCGTGCGACGAAGTGGCGGCCGCCCAGCACCACCGCCAACGCGCCGAACGCGATGTTCACCAGCGCCGTCACGGCCAGCGTCTGGAAGACTCCCAGGTGCTCGATCAGCAGGAAACCCGAAAGGAACACGCCGGCGCACGCGCCCGATGTGTGGAGCGCGTAGAGCCGGCCCACGGGCTGGCCGAAGGTGCGGGCATGCGCCGAGTACGCCTTCGACAGCACCGGCAGGCACGCGCCCATCAGCGTGGTCGGCACCAGCATCAGCACGAACACCAGGATGAACCGCACCAGTGTGAACACGTGGAAATGCGTGTCGCCTCCGGTGGCGTAGAGGGCTCCCACGATGGGTTCGGTCAGCCTCAGCGCGAACGGGAACAGCAGTGCCGTCGCGCCGACGCCGATCTCGAGCCAGCCATACAGCCTGAGCGGCTTCTCCACGCGGTCCGCCCGCCGCCCGAGCGCCCACGCGCCGAGCGCCAGCCCACCCATGAAGCTGGTCAGCACCGTCGCCACCGCGTACAGCGATGCGCCGAAGAAGTTCACCAGCGCGCGCGTCCAGACAACCTCGTAAACGAGGCTCGCAGCGCCGCTGAGGAAGAAGATCCCCGCGACGAGCGGAAAGAGCCAGCGCGGCGGGGGGGAGCCCTCCGCCGCGCCTTCCAAGTCGTTCCTGCTTGCCGGGTCCGCCACGCGTCGCACCGCTACTCCGAGGCCGGGCTCACGGGGGCGTCGCCGCCCTCGGGCCCGCCTTCCGCCTCGTCGTCCTCGTCCTCCTCCGACTCGGCCACGCGGGAGACCGCCGTGACCAGGTCGTCCTCCGCGAGGTTGAAGAGGCGCACGCCCTGCGTGTTGCGCCCGAGGACGCGCAGGTCGCGCACGCGGATGCGGATCGTCTGGCCGCCGGCGGTGATCATGATCAGCTCGTCGCCGTCGATCACTTCGCTGATGGCGACCACTTCGCCGGACTTCGTCGTGGTCTTGATGTTGATGACGCCCTTGCCGCCGCGGGAGATCAGGCGGTAGTCGTCCGCGTCGCTGCGCTTGCCGATGCCGCGCTCGCAGGTCGTCAGCACCGTTGTGTTCGGGCGGAGCGACTCCATCCCGATCACGTAGTCGCCGTCCTCCAGCGAGATGCCGCGCACGCCCTGCGTGAAGCGTCCCGCCGCGCGCACGTCGTCCTCCTTGAAGCGGATCGCCATGCCCTTGCGCGTCGCGATCAGCAGCTCCTGCTCGCCGTTCGTCAGGCGGACCGAAACGAGTTCGTCGCCCTCGCCGATGTTGAAGGCCTTGATGCCGGTCTTGCGCGGGTTCGAGTAGAGGCTGAGCGCGTTGCGCTGCACCACGCCCATCTTCGTGCAGAACACCACGAAGCTCGAGTCGTCGAACTTCTCGATCGGGAGCACGGCCTGCACGCGCTCCTCCTTCTCGAGGTTCTCGAGCAGGTTGATGATCGGCCTTCCCTTCGCGGCGCGGCCGCCCTCGGGAAGCTCGTACACCTTCAGCCAGTGCGCCTGCCCGCGGTTCGTCACGATCAGCAGGTAGTTGTGCGTCGTGCAGACGAACAGGTGCTCCACCCAGTCGTCGTCCTTCGTCTCCGCGCCGATCAGACCCTTGCCGCCGCGCTTCTGGCGCCGGTACAGGTTCGTGTCCGTGCGCTTGATGTAGCCCTGGTGCGTGATCGTGACGACCATGCGCTCGACGGGGATCAGGTCCTCGATGCTCATCTCGCCGGTGTCGGCGATGATCTGCGTGCGGCGCGGGTCGGCGAAGCGCTTCTTCGTCTCCTGCAGGTCCTTGCGGATCGCGGCGAACTGCGCCTTCTCCGAGGCCAGCAGCGCGGTCAGCTCGGAGATCAGCTTCCCGAGCTCCGCCTTCTCCTCCTCGAGCTTCCCGACCTCGAGGGCGGTCAGCGTCCGGAGCCGCATCTCGAGGATCGCGTCCGCCTGGCGGGACGAGAGGACGAAGCGCTCCATGAGCGCGGCCTTCGCCGCCGGCGTGTCGCTCGATTCGCGGATGGTGCGCACCACCTCGTCGATGTTCGCCAGCGCGATCAGCAGCCCCAGCACGATGTGGAGCCGCGCCTGCGCCTGGTTCAGGTCGAAGCGGGCGCCGCGCACCAGCACCTCGCGCCGGTGCGCGAGGTAGTGCCGCAGGATGCGCAGCAGCGACAGGTAGCGCGGCTGGTTGTCCACGATCGCCAGCAGGATCACGCCGAAGTTCGACTGCAGCGCGGTCTTCTGGTAGAGGTTGTTGATGATCACCTGCGTGTTGTCGCCGCGGCGCACCTCGAGGACCACGCGGACTCCGTCGCGGTCCGACTCGTCGCGGACGTCGGTGACGCCGATCAGCTTCTTGTCGCGGATGAGGCTGGCGACCTCCTTCACGAGGGTCGCCTTGTTGAGCTGGTAGGGGAGTTCTGTGACGATGATCGCCTCGCGCCCGCCCTTGAGCTGCTCGACCTTGCAGACGGCGCGCATCACCACGCGGCCGCGGCCGGTGCGGTAGGCGTCGTGGATGCCCTCGCGCCCGACGATGTAGCCGCCGGTCGGGAAGTCCGGCCCCGGCATCACCACCAAGATGTCCTCGAGCGTCGCCTCCGGGTTGTCGATCAGCATGGTCAGCGCGTCGATCGTCTCGCCCAGGTTGTGCGGCGGGATGTTCGTCGCCATGCCGACCGCGATGCCTTGCGAGCCGTTCACCAGCAGGTTCGGGAAGGCGGACGGGAGCACCGTGGGCTCCATCGCCTTGCCGTCGTAGGTCGGGACGAAGTCGACGGTCTCCTTCTCGATGTCGCGCAGCATCGCCTCGCCGATCGCCATGAGGCGCGACTCGGTGTAGCGCATCGCCGCGGGCGGATCGCCGTCCATGGAGCCGAAGTTGCCCTGGCCGTCGACCAGCGGGTGGCGCTTGCTCCAGGGCTGCGCCATGCCGACCAGCGTGTCGTAGATCGCGCTGTCGCCGTGCGGGTGGAAGTTGCCCATCACCTCGCCGACGATCTTCGCGCTCTTGTTGTGCGGGCGGTTCGAGCGGTACCCGCCGTTGAACATCGCGTACAGGATTCGGCGGTGCACGGGCTTGAGCCCGTCGCGCACGTCCGGCAACGCGCGCGAGATGATGACGGACATCGCGTAGTCCATGAAGGACCCGCGCATCTCGTCTTCGATGTTCACCGGCATTTCGTTGGATCGTGTCTGCTGGTCCATGCGTCTCTACGGGATCGGGATCGGGGAAGGGGGCGGGGCCGCCGCGGCGCCGCGCGGGACCGCCAGAGTCGCGCCCCCGGCCCCGCCGCCACAAGGGGGAAGGTGCCCCCGCCCGCGCGCGCCCGGAGGCGCTTCTCCGCTTGTGGCCCCGGACCCGTTCCGCCACGTTTGCGCCATCAGAAGCCTTTCCTCCCCGGGGGTTCCCATGCGCCGCTACGCGATGCCCGCTATCGTCCTGCTCGCCTCCGCGCTCGCCGCCTGCTCGCGCGCGCCGATGCCGTCAGCGACCGTCAACGACGAGTTCGATCCCTACGCCGTTGTCGCCCTGGGCCCCGTTTCCTACACCACCCCGCACGGCGTGCGCGTCGACCGGCTCTCCCGCGGCGAGGTCCGCCACAGCTTCACCGCGAACCCGGCGATCGCGGCGCGCGTCCGCTTCGACGCCAACCCGCCCAGCGACCTGAAGATCGACGCCGAGCGCCTCGGCCGCGAGTTCCAGTCCACCCTCGACGGCGGCCCCGTGCTCTCCACGCAGCACGCCTTCCGCGGCACGGCGGAAACCGTGAAGATGCAGGTGCGCGGCGCCGACAGCGAAGGCGCGCCCACGCATGGCACGCTCATCGTCCTACGCAAGGACAACAGCACCGTCGCCGTCTCCGCGACCGGACCCGCCGATCAGTCGGCCGACGTGGACTCCGCCGCGGAGCGGCTGGCCGACACGATCAGCTTCACCCCGGACGGCACCCCCGCCAAGCGCTCCAGCGCCATGGCCGACGAGGCGGAGTCGATCCGTTCGGAGCAGGAAGCCGCCGCCGCCAAGGAAGTACTGGGCGAGACACCGCTCAACCCCCGCCGCTAGGGCGGCGCATTAGCGAACGTGCAGCGATCCCGCCGGGCGCCCCGTCGCGCGCTGGCGGCAGTCCATGCAGAGCAGCGTTTCCAACTCGAAGATCGTCGCATGTCCGCCGGAGAAGCGGATCGCGATCCGGTCCCCCTCGCCGAGCGGCACCGGCTCGAGGTTGTTGTCGTCCACCAGCACCGCGGGGCCCCGCTCGATCTCGACCTCGACCAGCGCGTCCTCGTTCAGGACCAAGTGATTCACCGCTTCCGTCGAGTTGTTGAACGCCAGTCCCAACCCTACCCGGATCACTGAATTCGTGATGGAGCGGTAGTACGCCGTCGAGCCGAACGGGGTGCTCGCTACCAGCCCGTCCCCCACGATCACGTCGCTGTACGGCGCCCCGTCGATCCAGACACGGTAGCGCACCGCCGAGGTGACCTTCGCGTTGTGCAGCACCACGTCGTTCACGGCGATCAGCCGCCTCTCGCCGACGCGCGCCTCGAGCAGCGGCAGCCTCGTGACGGACTGCTCCCCGCGCGCCAAGCGCCCGAATAGCGCAGCGTTCTGGTGGCGCGCGCACTTGATGTAGCGGGCGTCCGGCCTTACCGGAACTTTCGGGACGCCGGGGTGGTCCCGCTCCGCGCCGATCAGCGTCCCGTCGCCTCCGTGGCAGACGATCGCGTCCGCATCCTGCGGGGCGTCGGCGACCGCGATACCGGCCGCGGCGAACTCCTCCACGAGCGAACCGGTCTCGCGGCCCACGAGGAACACACGTCGGATGGGAGGCGCAGCCATGGTCCGCCGAGTGGACGGCGCGCGCCGCTAGGGGTCAATGCCCGCGCCGCCCCTACGCGAAGCCCTTCTTCCTCAGCTCTTCCAGCACATGCGGCGGCAGGTTCGTGGCGATCTTCGAGAGGTCCTTGGCGTTCGGATCCCGCGGCGGCGGCGGGGGAGCGGAAAGCTCGACCTGCATCGGCGGCGCCGTCGGCGGGTCGGGAAGCGGCGCGGCCACGCCCCGCGGCGAGGCGCCGACCGCTTCGCGACGGTGCGCCATCGGGATCGGCCCGAGGTCCTGCACCGGGCGTGTCTCGATGCGCTCGTAGGACGCTTCGACACGGTGGCAGCCGCCCACGGACTCGAGGCGCTCGTGCTGGCTGTCCATGCGCGCGATCTCCTGCGCGAGCGCGACCGCGTGCTGGTACGACGCCTGGAGGTCCTTCTTGAGTTCGCGCACCGACGTGGCGGCGCGCCCCGTCTGGGGCCACGTGCGCGAGAGCTTCATCATCTCCTCCACGTCCTTGCGGAGGAGTTCAATATCCTGAATGATCTTGGCGGCGGTGTGCCCGCGTTCCGACATGGCCCATCTCCCTGGTGTCCGAGTGCGCTACCGGAACTGAACATACCCGGTGCGCCCGGCGATTCCAAGGCGAAATTGCCCTTGCGCCGCCAAAAAAAGGCGGGGCCCGCGAAGGCCCCGCCCAAGTCCGCGCCGGGAAGGCCGGAGGTTACATCAGGTACCAGTTAGAGACGTCGGCAGCAGCCTGAAGGGTGTAGGACGCTGCGGTGATGTTCAGACCCGTTGCGTCGTAGTTGAGGCCGGGACCGTCGCCGCCACCGCTTCCATTACGGCCGTAGCAGGCCGGGACCACGTTGGGAGACTGGGGCAGGACCTGATTGGTCAGGTATGTCGTGTTCTGCGCACCACCACCACCCGAATTGCCCATCACCAAGAACACCCGGATGATACTGAGGGTGGAGGGGCTTCCGATTTCGGTGCGGGGAATCTGGAGTTCGATGCCGGTCGATACCGTGCCCGCGGCCCAAGGGGTCGCTGTCGTGTTCGAATTGTCGGTGAAGACCTTGTAGCCGGCGCCGTTGGCAACGTTCGACGCCCAGTTGTTGCCCACGAAGTTGGCTGTGTTCGCCTGAACGTTCCAGCGGCCAAGGCCGCGCTCGAACTCCTTCAGATTGTAGATGTAGTCCACTTCGAAGCCGCTCGGCATGTTGCCACCACCGGTCGCCGCGAGCACCTCAAACTCCCCGTATGCGGGGGATGCCGCGACGTTCGTGGCACCGCCAGACAGGGTGTCGAAAAAGAGATAAACGCTGTCGTTCTGTAGGTCGCCTGCGATGCCGACGTAGAGGTTCGCGTTGTCGTTGGCGAGGAAGAGCTCGCCCGCGCGAATGCCGGTGCCAAAGCACGAGTCGCCCGCCGTTTGCAGCGCGACCGAGGTATAGTCCGTGGTGCTGATCCCGGTGCCGTCGATCACGACGTCGGCGGTGAACTTGGCCTGCGCCGCGCCGCCGCAAACCGCCAGCGCCGCTGCTGTTGCCAAAAGGTTACGCATCATGTGAGGTTGCTCCTGCCAGGGAGTGGAGTGGATCGTGCGATCCGTGATGGTTGAAGGGTTTATCGAGGCCGGGGTCCCCCTGTCAAACCCTTTATCCACCCCAAGGCGGAAAAAACGACGTACCCGGACCGCCATTGTCCCGATCCTCGCAAAGCACGCTAAATCCAAGGAATCTCGCGCCCATGACCGCCCACACGGCACCCGCAACCGTCCAGCCCTACGCCGGCCTGATCCACCGCTACCGCGAACACCTGCCGGTGTCCGACAAGACGCCGGTGATTTCTCTCTGCGAAGGCAACACGCCCCTCGTACCCCTGCCCGCCCTCTCGCGCGAACTCGGCCCCGGCGTTGAAGCCTACGCCAAGTACGAGGGCCTCAACCCCACCGGCAGCTTCAAGGACCGCGGCATGACGATGGCCGTCTCGAAGGCGGTCGAGGAAGGCTCCCGCGCGGTCATCTGCGCCTCCACCGGCAACACCTCCGCCAGCGCCGCCGCCTACGCCGCGCGCGCCGGAATCCGCTGCGCCGTCCTGATCCCCAGCGGCAAGAACGTCGCCCTCGGCAAGCTCGCCCAGGCCGCCATGCACGGCGCCACCGTGGTCCGCATCGAGGGCAACTTCGACGAGGCGCTCGACCTCGTCCGCGACATCTCCCGCTCGCACCCGATCACGCTGGTCAACTCCGTGAACCCGTACCGCATCGAGGGGCAGAAGACCGGAGCCTTCGAGATCTGCGACCAGCTTGGCGGCGTGGCGCCGCACCTGCACTGCATTCCCGTCGGCAACGCGGGAAACATCACCGCGTACTGGCGCGGCTACCGCCAGTGGGCCGAGGCCGGGCGCATCGATAGCCTGCCGCGCATGTGGGGCTTCCAGGCCGCCGGCGCCGCGCCGATCGTGCAGCGCCGCCGCGTCGAGCACCCCGAGACCATCGCCACCGCGATCCGCATCGGCAACCCGGCCTCGTGGTGTTGCGCGCGCTGCGCCCGCGACGAAAGCCGCGGCCTGATCGACAGCGTCACCGACACGGAGATCACCGCCGCCTACCAGTTCCTCGCCGCCAAGGAAGGCGTCTTCTGCGAGCCCTCCTCCGCCGCCTCCGTGGCGGGCCTGCTGAAGATGAAGGCGCAGGGCGTCTTCGACCGCGCCCGGGCGGAGATCGCCGCGGACACGCTCCGCATCGTCTGCGTCCTGACGGGCCACGGCTTGAAGGACCCGGACTACGCCGTCGAGACGGCTTCGAAGCCGGTCGTGGTGCCGGCGGAGATGGGCGCCGTGCTGGGGGTGCTGGGAATGGCGTAGCGGTTTAGCCAACCCATTTTTGCGAATGGCGTTGACTCGGCTCGACCGCTTTCCGCGAATCCGCGAGTGTCCGCTTTAGCAGTTCATTCGTGCGCGTCCGACGCAGGAACCCACCCGACATGTTGAAGGTCCAAACTCGACTGGATCGGAGTACGATCCAAGGTCTCGGCCTGTACGCAGCCGAGTTCATCCCCCAGGGGACGATCGTCTGGGAGTACCACCCCGACATCGATCTCGTCTACCCCGCGGCGAAGGTCCGCACGCTGGCCGACCACCGGCTGCGCAACTTCCTGTGCATCTACGCCTACTACAGCCGGCGGGTGGGTGGGTACATCCTCTGCGGAGACCACGCGCGCTTCGTGAACCACTCCGAGTCCGCCAACCTCACCGGCGGCCCCGGCGAGGTCTCCGTCGCCAACCGCGACATCCACGAGGGCGAGGAGATCACGGACGACTACTTCACGTACGACCGGCCGGAGGGGGACGAATACGTCGAGGAGTTCTTCGCCTTCGAACACCTCCTCCGCCCCGCCTTCCGCCAGAACGGCCACACCCACAGCAACGGGGCCTCCCAGCACCACGGGATTCCCGCCCGCTAACCCCTTCGCCATGGAAGACACCGAGCGCGAGACATACATGCCACCACCGGCTTGATCCTCGACATCCAACCAGCATCGCGCCGGGGCCCCCGCAACGGGTCCCCGGCGGTTTCCGCCAGCGCTCGGCGACGAGTCACCACCGGCTCACCCACATAGGCACTCCCATGGCCCAACCGAAGAAACCCGCCCGCCCGGCGGGAAGCATGCCCTTGGCCCGCACCCTCGGGCCCATCACCGACCTCGAACGGCACCTGCCGTCCGAGTGGTGGCGGACGCTTTTCAACAGCATCTACCTCAAGACGGACGGCGACGTCGTCGAGAACGACGGCAACACGCTCAAGGAGGTCGACCTCCTCG
Organism: Candidatus Sumerlaeia bacterium; assembly: GCA_033764015.1. Classification (GTDB taxonomy): domain Bacteria; phylum Sumerlaeota; class Sumerlaeia; order SLMS01; family JANRJK01; genus JANRJK01. Next base: position 559,716 of record JANRJK010000013.1, read on the forward strand.
TTTCGCACGCCGGCCTCGAGAAGTCCGACCGCATCCTCGACCTCTGCTGCGGGCAGGGGCGCCACTGCATCGAGCTGGCCCGGCGCGGCTTCACCGCCGTCACGGGCATCGACCGGTCGCGCTACCTGGTGCGCCTCGCGCGGAAGCGCGCCCGCTCCCTCGGCCTCAACATCACCTTCAAGGAGGGTGACGCGCGCCGGTTCCAGCTCCCGCCCGCCAGCTTCGACTGCGTCGCCCTGATGGGGAACTCCTTCGGCTACTTCGACCGCGAAGAGGACGACCTCGCGGTCCTCACCGCGGTGCGCGAGACGCTCGCCTCCGAAGGCGCCGTCATCCTCGACATCGTCGACGGCACCTGGATGAAGGACCACTTCGAGCGGCGGAGCTGGGAGTGGATCGACCAGTCGCACTTCGTCTGCCGCGAGCGCTCGCTCGCCGCCGACCAGCGGCGCATCGTCTCGCGCGAAGTCGTGGTGCACGCCGAGCGCGGCGTCATCGCCGACCAGTTCTACGCCGAGCGCCTGTACACCGAGGCGTCGATCCGCGAGCTCCTCGAAGCGGCGGGCTTCCGCGGCGTGCGCCTCCACGGCAAGGTGAACGCCGACTCGGACCGCGGGCAGGACCTCGGCATGATGGCGCACCGGCTCTTCATCGGCGCCACCGCCCCGCGCCGGGCGAAGCTGCCTCCGCCGGGACCGGTCCGCGCGCGCGACGTGACGGTGCTGCTCGGCGATCCGCGGCTCCCCGACTCCGTGAAGCTGGAGGGCCAGTTCAACGAGGCCGACATCGACACGGTGCGCAAGCTCCAGCGCGCCTGCGCGGAGGTCTCCGGCTACCGCTTCGAGTACTTCGACGAGCACGCCAAGCTGCTGGACCGGCTGCGCAACCGCCCGCCGAAGTTCGTGCTGAACCTCTGCGACGAGGGTTTCCGCAACGACGCCTTCTTCGAGCTCCACGTGGCGGCGCTGCTCGAGATGTTCGGCATCCCGTACAGCGGCGCCGGCCCGCAGGCGCTGGCGCTCTGCTACAACAAGAACCACGTCCGCGCCATCGCCGACTCCCTCGAGATCCCGGTCCCGGGCGAGACCTTCGTCGATCCCGACGACCACCTGGCGACGATCCCTGCCACTTTCCCCGCGCTCGTGAAGCCGAACTACGGCGACAGCTCCGTCGGCATCACCGCCCGCGCGCTCGTCAACAACTCCGAGGAACTGGTCGCCTACCTCAACGAGGTCCGGACCCAGTTCCCCGGGCGCCCGATCCTCGTGCAGGAGTTCCTCTCCGGCGGCGAGTACACGGTGGGCCTGGTCGGCAACCCGGGCATGACGATGACCCCGCTGCCCATCATGGAGGTCGACTACTCCCGCCTCGATCCGGGCCTGCCCCCGATCCTCGGGTACGAGTCGAAGTGGGACCCCGCCTCGCCGTACTGGACGCAGCTCGCCTACCGCGAGGCGCAACTGGACGAGGACACGCAGCGCCGACTGGTCGACGCCTCGACGCTCCTCTTCGAGCGCCTCGGCTGCCGCGACTACGCGCGCTTCGACTTCCGCGCCGACGCGAACGGGGTGATCAAGCTGCTCGAAGTCAACCCGAACCCGGGCTGGTGCTGGGACGGCAAGATGAACATCATGGCGGGCATGGCCGGGTACCGGTACCCGGACTTCCTGAAGATGATCCTCGACGCCGCGTTCGAGCGCTACACCGCGGGCACCGCGACCGGCTCGCCGAACGACACGCCGCTGCCGGTCGAGTCCCTGCGCCCGGCGACGGTCTGAGCATCCACGCCGCCCACGGGGCGCCCGCCGCGGGCGGGCGCCCCCGCGCTTGACTCTCTGCGCCTTGCGCCGCGCCCTTGGGCGGGGGAGCATCCGCCCATGGACAGAATCGAGCAGCTCGAGCAGTTCGCAGCCGACGAGCCGGACGACGCGCTCACCCATTTCCTGCTGGGGCGCGAGTACATGAACGCGAAGCGCTGGGAGGACGCGGTCCGCGTCCTGGCCCGCTGCGTCGAGCTGGACCCCGACTACACCGCGGCGGTGAAGGCGCTGGCCGATTCGCTCCGCCTCGCGGGGCGCGCGGACGACGCCGCCATCGCGTACCGGCAAGGCATCGCCACCGCCGAGCGCACCGGAGACCTGCAAGTGAAGAAGGAATGCCAGGCCTTCCTCAACCGGCTGGAAGGCGCATGAACGCGACCGCCGCCGCCAAGCGCCCCGCTGTGCAGCTCTCCACCGTCATCCCCGTGTACAACGAGGAGGAGTCGCTCCCGGCGCTCCACAAGCGCCTCACCAAGGTGCTCTCCAACATCACCGACGACTACGAAATCGTGCTCGTGGACGACGGCAGTCGCGACCGCTCCGCGGAGATCATCGAGTCGCTCGCCGCGCAGGACCCGCACGTCGTGGGCATCCTGCTCTCGCGGAACTTCGGCCACCAGATCGCGCTTACCGCCGGCCTGGACCACGCCCGCGGCGACGCCATCGCCATGATGGACGCGGACCTGCAGGACCCGCCCGAGCTGCTGCCGCGCATGTTGAAGCGCATCGCCGAGGGCTACGACGTGGTGTACGCGCAGCGCCGCAAGCGCGCTGGCGAGTCTCCCTTCAAGCTCTTCACCGCGGCCCTTTTCTACCGTCTTCTCCGCTCGCTGACCAAAGTGGACATCCCGCTCGACACCGGCGACTTCCGCGTCATCAACCGCGTGGCGCTCGACAGCGTCCTGTCGCTCCGGGAGCGGAACCGCTTCCTGCGCGGCATGTTCAGTTGGGTGGGCTTCCGCCAGACCGGCGTGCTCTACAACCGCGCCGCGCGGCACGCGGGCGAGACCAAGTACCCGCTGAAGAAGATGGTCCGCCTCGCCATCGACGGCATCACGTCCTTCAGCCACCTGCCGCTCCAGTTCGCCACCTGGCTGGGCTTCACGTTCGCGCTTCTGGGCGCCGCGTACGGCATGCGCGTGCTGTACGTGTGGTCCCTCGGCGGCGCGGTGCAGGGCTGGGCCTCCACGGTGCTGACGGTGCTGGTGCTGGGTGGCGTGCAGCTCGTGACGCTCGGCATCATCGGTGAGTATGTGGGCCGGATCCTCGACGAATCGCGCAGGCGGCCGCTCTACTTCGTGCGCCGCGTCGCGCACCGGGACGCCCCCCCCGCGCCGGCGCCGCCGGCCGCCTCGTTGGTCGGCGATCTGGACGAGGACGACGAGGAAGATCCCTCGCCGTGAAGCCGCGGAGCTGGCTGTTCTTCAACTACGAGTTCCCTCCCGTCGGTGGCGGCGGTGGAACGTGTTCGATGTACCTCGCGAAGGAGTTGGCGCGCGCCGGACACCGAGTCGTAGTGCTCACGGCCGCCTTCGGCGAGCTTCCGCGCCGCGAGGAGCGCGACGGCTACCTGGTCCGGCGCATCCCAGCGCTCCGGGCCATGGCGGGCCAGTGCCGCCCCTACGAAATGGCGAGCTACGCCGCTTCCGCGTTCTTCTCGGCGCTCTTCCGCGGCCGCCGGCCCGACTATCTGGCCAGCTTCCATTCGATCCCGTCCGGCATGCCCGCGTGGCCGCTTTCGGTGCTCTGGGGCCGCCCGCACTTCGTCCTGTTCCAAGGCGGCGATGTGCCCGGCTGGCTGCCAGGGGAACTCGAGAAGATGCACGCCCGCACGCTTTGGCTGAACCGCCTCATCGTGCACCAGTCGGCGCTCGCGCTGGCGAACAGCGACGGCCTGCGGGACTTGGCCCAGCCTTCGTTCCCGAAGAAGCGCATCGGCGTCCTGTACGGCGGCGCCGATCCCGATGTTTACGCCCCCCCGGAGTCCCCCCGCGAGGGGCGGACAGGCCCCTGCCGCTTCCTCTTCGTTGGACGCCTAACCACACAGAAGGGGCTCGACACGCTCTTGCGCGCGCTCGCCGCGGCGCGGCGCGAGGACCCAGGCCTCGAGTGGTCCCTGGACGTCGCGGGCGACGGACCGCGGCGCGGCGAGTTCGAGGAGATCGCGCGCCGCGAGTCGCTCACGGACCGCGTCGTGTTCCACGGGTTCGTCGACCGGTCGCAGGGGCGCCTGCTTTACGACGCGGCGGACGTGTTCGCGTTCCCGTCGCGCTACGAGGGGATGCCGAACGTGGTGCTCGAGGCGATGGCCTGCGGGTTGCCGGTGATCGGCACGCGGATCGCGGGGACGGAGCAGCTCGTCGAGCCCGGAGTGAACGGCGAACTGCTGGCGGTGGACGACACGGGGGCGCTCGCCGGGGCGTGTCTCCGCTTGGCCCGCGACCGCGCGCTCCGGACCAAGATGGGCGGGGCGTCGCGGGCGCTCGTGCTGGAGAAGTGGACTTGGGCCGCCCGCGCGGCCGAGCTGGCGCGCCTCGCGGAAGCGGAAGGCCGCGCGCACCGACAAGGAGCGGAACGATGAAGGGCGTCGTACTTGCGGGCGGGCTCGGCACACGCCTCTACCCGCTCACGAAGATCACGAACAAGCACCTGCTGCCGGTCTACAACCGGCCGATGATCCACTGGCCGCTCCTCGCGCTGGTCGAAGCCGGCGTGCAGGACATCATGATCGTCACCGGCGGCAGCTTCGCCGGCGCCTTCCTCCAGCTCCTCGGGAACGGGCGGGAATTCGGCCTCCGCGACATCCACTACACCTACCAGGAAGGCGAAGGCGGCATCGCCGAGGCGCTCTCCCTCGCGGAGCACTTCGTCGACGGCGACCGCGTGGTCGTCATCCTGGGCGACAACATCTTCGAGCACTCGATCCGCCCCTACGCCGACGCCTTCGCGGCGCAGAAGAGCGGCGCGCGCATCGTGCTCTCCGAGGTCCCCGACCCGCAGCGCTTCGGCGTCCCCGCCTTCGACGCGAACAAGCGGATCACCAACATCATCGAAAAGCCCACGCAGCCCCCCAGCAACTACGCGGTCGCCGGCATCTACATGTACGACGAGTACGTCTGGGAAGTGATCCGCACGCTGAAGCCGTCGGACCGCGGGGAACTGGAAATCACCGACGTGAACAACGCGTACCTGCGGCGCGGCGACCTGGAGTACTCCGTGATGAAGGGCTGGTGGACCGACGCCGGCACCTTCGACAGCCTCCTTTCCGCCAGCCACAAGGTGCACGACCGCGAGGCGAAGGAGCCCTTCGCCAAGTTCCTCCGCACGGAGCACCGCGACGGCTGACCCCGCCGCCCCCGCCGGGGCGCCCGGGGCGCCGCTGCGGCTCGGCTTCTCGCTCGCGCCGGGAGCGCTTTCGCGCGAGGCGTTCCTGCGCCTCGCCGAGCCCGTCCTGCGCCGGTGCGGCATCGCGTGCTGGGTGCTCGTCCCGCCTGCGCACGCGGACGTCGTGGTCGCGTACGGCGAGCGCGCCTACTCGCCTTCCGACCGGCCGGCGATCCGCTTCCTCCACGTCGACACTTCGCTCGCGCCGGGCGGCATGCGCGACACCGCGCGGCGATTCCTCGCCCGTGTCGCCCCCGCTCCCGACGCCGCCGCGATCCGGCCGCTGCTCTTCCACGGCGACACCCACGTCTCGCGGGCGGCCTTCGACCTCTTCGCCATCGCGCGCTGGATCCTCGACCGCGAAGAGGAGCGCGACGCCCGCGCATCCGACGAACACGGGCGCTACCCGCCGGAGGAATCGGTCCTCGCCAGGGCGGGCCTGCTGGACCGCCCGGTCGTCGACGAATGCTGCCATGCCTTCGGGCTCGAGCTGTGGCGCCTCGCCGGACGCCCGGCGTCGGCGTCCCCGGCGGGGGAGTGGACGCTCTCCGTCACCCTCGATGTGGACTCCGACGGCATGTTCCTCGGGCGACGCGGGCTGCGCACCATTCGCGACGCGGCAACGACGACCGGCCCCGGCCTCACCCGCGTGGCGCTCGCCGGCGCGCTCACGCTCGCGCGCCTGCGCCCCGACCCGCATCTCAGGATCGGCGAACTCTCCGAGCAACTCGCCGCCCTCGGCGTCCCCGCGACGTTCTTCGTGCAGACGCACCGCGCGCACGCGCTCGACAGCTACGCTCTGACGGCGGGATCGCCGCTGCTGCCGCCGCTCCGCCGCGCGCGCGCCCTCGGGCACGACATCGCCCTCCATTCAAGCGCTGCCGGCCTCGACGGCGGCCCAAGCCTCGCCGCCCAGTTCCGCCGCCTACGCGCCCGTGGTCTCGACCCAGCCCCGCTGGTGCGCGCCCACTACCTTCGGACCCGCGCCCATGGCGCGTGGACGGCCACGCCCCTCGCCGACAGCAGTCTTGCCTACGGCGCGCGCTGCGGATTCCGCACCGGCACGTGCACCCCGCACCGCCTCCCCGCCTCCCATGCCGACGGCGGATGGGAACTGCCTCCGTGCGCAATGGACAGCACGCTGCGCCACTTCGAGAACCTCGGCCCCGAATCAGCCTTCAAACGGATGACCGCCCTCCTGGAACGGGTTCGGGCCCTGGGAGGACTTGGCGTCTTGATCGTCCATCCGCAAAACCTCGAACCGCTCTTCTGGCCGGGCTGGCGCGAGCTGCTGGTGGACGTGGTGCAGTGGGCAGTGGAGAACGGCGCGCGTATTGCTTCACTCCCAAAGGCGCTCGCCGAAGCGAAGGAAACCCGCCGAGAGACCCTGCGCCGACTGAATGGGGACGTGCTCGGAGTGTAATGGAAGTCGTCCGGCCGGAAGCCCGCACTCCGTTTTCGACTTTGACTTCCAACCAGCCGGCGGGGTTTGACACTACTAAGCGGATCCGGGCGAAAGGAGTCCCCACGATGCGGCTTCGGCACCTCACCAGCTTCCTCTTGGCGACATCGGCAGCGGCCGCCTTGAGCGCCCCGCTCTTCGCGAACACGACCAATACCGCGCCCGAGGCCCAGCACTCCCTCGTCCGCGCGACGCCCACGCCCGCTTCCCTCGGCAACGCCGCCGAGGACACCGATGGCGACGGGATCCCGGATGGCGTCGATTGCTGCCCCTACGTCTACAATCCGGACCAGGCGGACTTGGATGGCGACGGGTTCGGCAACGTCTGCGACGACGATGCGGATGGCGATGGCGTTCGGAACGCTTTGGACAACTGCCCGCTGGTCGCGAACCCGAACCAGATGGACCGCGACCGCGATGGCCTTGGCGATCTGTGCGACGACGACGCGGATGGCGACGGCATCGTCAATTGGGTGGACCAGTACCCCTTCGATTCCCGGCCGGAAGGTCCCGACGGCGCCCGGAACGACGGCGCCTCCGTGATGGCGGACCTGCGCGGAGCCCTCGGACAGGACGCACTCGTGAGGCTCGTCCTGCCGGACGGGGCACGCGCGCCGGAGCTCCCGAACCTCAACCTCGTCAGCGACCGCCCTGCGGCGGAGCAGGCCCGCGCCCGCGCCCTCCAATACGAGGCGCTCCGCCTGCACCTCCAGGCTTGGCGCTTCGAGAACGCAGCGGAGGCGCCGCCCGCTGAGGGATTTGCGCGCCGCGAGGCCGCCGCGACCGCCAGCGGACCCACGCTCCCCGAGCTGCCGCGCACCGGAATCAAGGCGCGCCTCGGCGGACTCTGGGATGATGTGACTTCCGCGGCGTCCTTCGTCCGCCGTTCCCTAGACACCGACCACCGCTTCTAGCCGCATCCAGACTGGCCAAATCCCCGGGACGAGAGCCCCGGGGATTTCCGCCTTGTCCGATAATGGTTGAGTGGCCGGAGCGCTTGTGCATCATGGGGTCCGAGTGAAGACACGCACAGGGCACGCGTGAGACGCGCCCGCATCCGAATTCCCCAAGGAGTCCCCACCCATGGCCGACCAGGAACTGGCAGTCACCCCCGAGATCATCGAGAACGGCCACGCATCGAGCATGGCGGACAAGGCGGCGGCCGCGCGCGAGCGGGCCCGCAAGGCCGCCGAATCGCTGAAGGAGAAGGCCGCCGAGACGGCGCATGTCGTTCGCGAGCGCGCCCATGAAGTCGCCGAAAAGGCGACGCATCAGGCGCAGGAAGCGTGGGAAGTCGTCAGCGACACTTCGCTTCGCGACGTCGAGGCCGCCACGACGAAGTATGTCCGCGCGCACCCGGGCCGCAGCCTCCTCATGGCCGCCGGCGTGGGTCTGGTCGCCGGCCTCCTGATCGCCGGTCGCCGCCGCTAGGCGACGATGAACAATCAGCCCACCGGTGCGGGGGCCGATCCGGCCCCCGCACCGAACGCCGCGCTCCCCGGCGCGGACCGCGCTGGTTCGCCCGAAGCGGAGCGGCTCCTCGCGGAACTGCGCGCGCTCCTCCGCGAGGTCGCGCCTCTGCGGGACGACTTGGTTGCGTACCTGCGCGCGGAGGGGCGCCTCGCCGCGTTCGTGGCCGCGGAGAAGGCCCGCCTCGGTGCTCTCCGGTTCGGGCTGGGCGCGGCCGCCGCGGTTTGCCTGCTAGTCTGCTGGGTCTTCCTTGGCGTGCTGCTTTGGCGCGCGGCGGGGTTGGTTCCCGGCTGGCGGCTGCTTCAGCCCGCCGTCCTGATCGCCCAGCATGCGGTCGCCGCCGGATGGGCGCTCAGGGTCGCATCGAAGCTCCATTTGAAAGAGGATTAGCGCCATGCCGCTTTCGGTCCGCCAAGCCGAGTACCTGAAGCTGCGCGACGAGGCGGTCGCGGGCCGCGCGCGGCTCGAGGGCCACCGCGCACCGCTCGCGGAGCGATGCCGCTCAACCGCGGGAGCCGCCCGCGAGGCGGCCGAAGCCCATCCGGTGGCGGCGGTTGCGATCACCGCAGGCGCGGGTCTGGTGGTCGCGGCGCTGCTGACGTCGCCGACCATCCGGCGAGGCGCGGGACTTCTCGGCACCGGCCTGCTGCGGCTGCCGAAGGCGGGTCTGCTGGGCTTGCTGGCGGCCGGGCGCGACGACTAGTCCGCGCGGACGCCCTCGACAAGCACGCGGCGGCGGAAGTCCTCCAGCAGCCGCTTCATCACGGGGCCCGCGGATCCATTGCCGATCACCCGGCCATCGAGCTTGGTGACCGGCATGATTTCCGCCCCCGTGCCCGTGAGGAACATCTCGTCCGCCACGTAGCAGTCGTATTGCGTGAGGCGCTCCTCGCGATGGGCGATGCCGAGCGCCGCCGCGATCTCGAGCACCGTCCGCCGCGTGATCCCCGGCAGCGCGCCCTGATACAGCGGCGGAGTCCGCAGCAGTCCGTCCTTCACTGTGAACACGTTGGCGGCGGTCGCCTCGACGATGTAGCCGTTGCGGTCCAGCATGAGGGCGTCGTTCGCCCCGGCGTTGTTCGCCTCGATCTTCGCCAGCACGTTGTTGAGGTAGTTCAGGGACTTCACCCGCGGGCTGAAGTTGTCGGGGCCGACGCGCCTGGTTGAGGCGGTGACCACGGCGATCCCGGTGCTGTAGAGTTCGGCGGGGTAGAGGGCGATCTTGTCGGCGATGATGAACAGCGACGATTCCTTCGACTTCTTCGGATCGATCCCGAGGTCGCCCACGCCGCGCGTCACGACCGTGCGGATGTAGCAGTCCTTGAAGCCGTTGCGGCGGACCGTCTCCACATGGGCGGCCTCGAGCGCGGCGCGCTCGACCGGGATCCGCAGGAGGATCGCCTTCGCCGAGTCGTACAGCCGGTCTAGGTGCTGCCCCAGCCGGAAGATGTTCCCGCTGTAGACGCGGGTGCCTTCGAACACGCCGTCGCCGTAGAGGATGGCGTGGTCGAACACGCTGATCTTCGCGTCCTCCCGCGAGAGGTACTGTCCGTCGAGGTAGATGGTGAGGCTCATGGGCGTGCGCGCTCCTTCCGCTCCGTGTCGTTCGCGCGGAGTGAAGCGGTTTAGAGGCCGCCGCCGCAAGTTCAAGATGTTGAACGCGAGTTAGGCGCCCCTAAAGCGCCCGCGCGGTGCGTTCCACGGAGCGCACTTCCGGTAGCGCCATCAGGTCGTCCAGCACCGCTTGCAGCTGGTCGAGGTTGTGGACCTGCACGCCGAGGCGCAGGTAGGCCGTCTTGGTCTCCTGGTTGGTGCGCGTGTTGCAGTTGTCGATGTAGACTTGGTGCTTGGCGAAGACGCCGGTGACGGCGTTGAGGAGGCCGGAGCGGTCTCCCGCCTCGATCATGAGAGGCACCACCCGCACGTCGTTGTCGATGTCGCCGCTCCAGGAGGCGGAGAGGACGCGGGCGGTTTCGTCCGCCTCGCCTTGGTTACGCTCGAGTGTCGAACAGGATTCGCGGTGGATGCTGATGCCCCGCCCGCGGGTGACGAAGGCGACGATCTTCTCGCCGGGGATCGGGTGGCAGCAGGAGGCCAGCCGGTAGGGTATCTCGCTATCCTCCATGCCCTCGATGACGACGGTGTTCGCCTTCCCCTTGCGGGCGCCCTTGTGGCGCTTCACCTGCTTCTCGACGTGCTTGGGGAAGAGGCGCGCGAAGATCGCCTGAGCGCTGAGCTGCTTGAATCCGATGTCGACGAGCAGATCGTCCCCGGCGGGGTAGCGCATCTCCTTCGCGAGCTTCCCGAGCGCCGCGTCGAACTCGCGCGTGGTCACCGTGAGGTTGTGCTCCTTGACGAGCCCCCAGACTTCCTTCGCGCCGCTCTCGATCCAGACGGCGCGCTCCTTCGACTTGAGCCAGCGCTGCACCTTGTTGCGCGCGCGCGGCGTCTTGACGAACTGGAGCCAGTCGCGGCTGGGGTGTCCGCTGCTGCTGGTGATGATGTCCACCACGTCGCCGTTCTTCAGTTCGGTGCGCAGGTTCACCATGCGCTTGTTGATCTTCGCTCCGACGCAGCGGAAACCGAGGTCGGTGTGCACCATGAAGGCGAAGTCGATCGGCGTGGCGCCGACCGGGAGCTCGTAGCAGTCGCCCTTCGGGGTGAAGCAGTAGACCACATCTTCGATGAGGGAGCCCTTGACGTTTTCGAGGAAGCTGGTGCCTTCCTCCCCCTCCTCGATGATCGAATTCACCAGCTCGCGGACGTAGTTGAGGGTGTTGCGGAACTGCTCGGCGTTGGTCGTGCCGGCGGGGGCGCGGTCTTCCTTCTTGGCCTGCTCCTTGTACATCCAGTGCGCGGCGATGCCGTACTCCGCGTGGCGGTGCATCTCGAGCGTGCGGATCTGCACCTCGGTCACCTCGCCCTCGGCGCCGATCACGGTGGTGTGGAGCGACTGGTACCCGTTGTTCTTCGGGTTCGAGATGTAGTCCTTCAGCCGCCCGGGCAGCGGGCGGAACAGGTCGTGGATCTCGCCTAGGATGCGGTAGCACTGCTCCTTTTCCATGCACACGATGCGGATCGCGTTCAGGTCGTAGATCTCGTCGAAGGAGAGGCCCTGCGTGGCCATCTTCTTGTGGATCGAGTAGAAGTGCTTGGAGCGGCCGTAGATGACGACGCCGGGGAACTTGGGTTCGAGTCGCGCCTTGAGGCCGTTGATGGCGGCGTTGACGAGCGCCTCGCGCTCGCGGGCCTTGAGCTGCACCTTCGACTTCAGGCTGCGGTACTCGTCCGGGGAGATCCAGCGCATCGCGGAGTCTTCGAGCTCGCGCTTGATGCGGGTGATGCCGAGGCGACCGGCGAGGGGGGCGAAGATGTCCAGGGTCTCGCGCGAGATCTCGATCCGCTTCTCCGGTCCCAAAGCCTTGAGGGTGCGCATGTTGTGGAGGCGGTCGCAGAGCTTGACGAGCACCACGCGGATGTCCTGCGCCATGGCGAGGAACAGCTTGCGGAGGTTTTCCGACTGCGCCTCCGTGCGCGTTTCGAACTTGATTCGGGAGATCTTGGTGACGCCGTCCACGATGCGGACCACGTCGTGCGGGAATTCGTCGCCGAGCTGGCGGGAGGTGACCTCGGTGTCTTCGAGGACGTCGTGCAGAAGGGCCGCCGCGATGCTGGCGCCGTCGAGATTGAGGTCGCCGACGAGGTGGGCGACCGCCAGCGGATGCGTGATATAGGGTTCGCCGGTCGAGCGCTTCTGGTGACGGTGTGCGTGGGCGGCGACCTCGTGCGCGCGGCGGACCATGGCGCGGTCGGCCTCCGGGGTCAGGGCGAGCAGCGTCTCGACGGTCTGTAGCGCCTCCGCCTGCGGGGGCGACTCATGCGAATTGCCGATCTCCATGAGGAGTTCCGGCGGCAGCGCGATGCCGGTGCTGGAGGTCCGCGTGAGGCTTCCCGAAATGGGAACGTCGCCCCCGTCGTCGGCGGCGGAGTGGCTCCCTTCCGCCGCGCCGTTGGTCGGAGCGGCGCCTTCCGTGCGGCGGGATTTGCTGGATCGGGACAGTGCGGACTCCATCGGAAGAACCTCGATTCGGACCTTCTCGCGCGGAGCGATGAAACCCGTAAAGGGTTATCTCGGGATAAACCCCTTGCTTGGCGGGATCATGGGGCGCTTCGGTCGGCGGCGACGAGCGCTGGGGGAGGGCCCGGGGAGGTGTCGGCGGCAAGTAAAAAGATTTTACTAAAACCCTCAATTAGCGCTTGACCATCCCGACCCGCCGGTGGGCACCTTGACCGTAGGCCAAGGCAGAGAGGAATCAGCGCCGATGGGCGTTCCGCCGAACCGGTTCCGCAAGAAGAAGCGCGTCACGATCACCGACGTGGCACTCGAAGCGAAGGTCTCGATCGCGGCGGTTTCGCGCATCCTGAACAACAACTACGAAGGTTTCTCCGCGCGCGAGGAGACGAAGGCGCGCGTGCTGGAGGCGGCGCGCCGCCTCGGATACCGCCCCAGCCGGGCCGCCATCAGCCTCGCCACGGGGCGCCACGACGCCATCGCGCTCTGCCTTCCCGCCTCGCAGTTCGGCTCGGGCCCCGTGAACGTCTCCTCGATGGACCAAGTGTTCCAGCAGTTCGAAATGATGCTCGTGATCAGCGGCCTGCGACGCGGCCTCATCGACCACCACCAGGACCTGATCCTGGTGGACGCCGCCAAAGAGCGCCGCCCCGACGAGTTCGTCCTCCAGCTCCAGGACAAGGTCGACGGCGTCATCTGGGTGAACCCGGACGACGAAGCCGACACGCTGAACGAGATCCTCAACGCCGGCCTGCCGCTCGCCGTGGTGGGCTCGTCGCCCGTGACGGGCAACTTCGTGAACGTCCGCGCGGACGAACACACCGCCGGGCGCATGGGCATGGGGCACGTCCTGATCCGCGGCGCCAAGACCGTGCTGGTCGCAGTACCCAAGGAACGCGCCAACCAGGTGGGCATCAAGGAGCGCATCGAGGGCGCCAAGAAGGCCGCCAACGACTTCACCAAGTCGAAGGTGGCCGCCCAGACCCTTCTGGTCCCCCGGGACACCGCCAAAGGCCGCGTGGTCTTCGCAGAGTACCTCGACAAGAAGGGGATCCCCGACGCGATCCTCACGCTGGACGGCCACCTTCCCTTCGCGATCCTCTCGGAGCTGTACGAGCGCGATTTCGACGTGCCGAACGACCTGCTCCTGGTCGGGTTCGAAGAGAATCCGCTCTACTCGGTGAACGCCCCGTCGCTGACGGGCCTCCGCTACCCGATGGAGCAGCTCTGCTACGAAGCCGCCGCGGCGCTGATGCAGCTCATCGCGACCGGCGAGGTGCCCGAGCCCGTCCTGCGCGTCCCGCAACTGATCGCCCGCGCCAGCGCGCCCTGATCGAACGTGGTCCACGAACTCGTCCTTTGCACCGAACCGTACCAGGAGCTGGGCGACCTCCACGCGCGCCTTCCGGAGCTGTTCTCCGGCGGCGTGAAGGTCATCGTGGTGGATCTGGCGGCGACGCCGTTCATCGACTCCATGGTGATCGGGCAGCTGGTGAAGCTGCAGCTCGAGTGCCACCGCCGGTCGGGTCTGCTCGAACTGCGCAACATTGGCGACAACGCGCGGCGGACGCTTGGGTACTCGGGGCTCGCGGAGCTGTTCGGCCTCGACGAGCCCGAGCCGCCCCGATTCGGGCGGCCGTAGCACCCCCGGCCAGAATTGACACCCCCTCCACGACCAGCGCCCTATTGAATGGACTGGCTCCTCGCATGTAGAGGGGACGGAAGCGGCTTCCGAAAGGAGTTCCCGTGAACGACGCGCTCCTCACCCAAATGGCCCAAGCGGCGGCGGCGAAAGCGATGACGAACGAAGGCGGCGGTACTTCCGGTGTAGTGATGCCCCCTCCCCAAGGCTCCGGTCTGAGCCTAGCCGGCGGGCCGAGATTCATCGCCTTCATGGTGGTGCTCTTCGGAGTCACCGGGCTGGGGTACCTGATCCACCCGATCGCGGCGATCCCGGCCGGCGTGTTGGGCCTCGTCCTAGGTGTCATCATCGTCCGGATGATCCACATCGCCGCGCAGTGGGAGCGCGGCGTGCAGCTCCGGCTCGGCAAGCTGATGGCCGTCCGCGAGCCCGGACTCATCATGATCTTCCCGGTCATCGACCACCTCGAGATCGTCGACACGCGCGTGCAAACGCTAGAGATCCCGCGCCAGCGTGTGATCACCCGCGACAACGTCCCGGTGTCTGTGAACGGCGTCCTCTACTTCAAGATCAACGACGTGCGCGTGGCGCTGACGTCGGTGCAGGACTACAAGTTCGGCATCCTCAACTATTCGATGGCGGCGCTGCGCGACGTGATCGGGCGCCTGACACTGGACGAACTGCTCGCGGAGCGCGACCAGATCCAGAAGGAGATCGAAACCGCGATCGAGAAGCAGTCCGCCGCTTGGGGCCTCTCCGTGGAAGCGCTCCGGCTCCAGGACATCGACATGCCCGAAGAGTTGAAGCGGATGATGTCCCGCCAGGCCTCCGCGGAGCGCGAGAAGCGCGCGACGATCACCAAGGCGGAAGGCGACAAGCTGGCGGCGCTCAACCTGGCCGACGCGGCGCGCACCATGTTCGCCAGCCCCGGCGCGATGCAGCTGCGCACGCTCCAGACGCTCGACAGCCTGGGCAGTTCGCCCTCGAACACGGTGGTTCTTGCGATGCCGACCGACGTGTTCGAGGTGGTCCACAAGCTCGCGCACGGCAAGAGCTTCATCCCTGCCGACGGCGCGGAAGCCCCGGTGCGGCCGGAGGAACTCGGAGGGTAGAGCGGGCGGCGCTACCATGGAATGAACAAGGGGCGGCCGGATGACTCGGCCGCCCCTGATTGTTTCCGGGCTGGAGGCGAAGCGCGCTCAGTGCGGCGCGGCTCCGCCCTCCTCCTCGTCCGTCTCTTCCGCGTGGTCGCTCTGGTCGAGGCGCCAAACCACGTAGGGAACCGTGACGATGCCGACGAAGGCCACGGCGAAGTAGGCCAGCAGCGTGATCAGCTCTTTGGTAGTCATTTGGTCGAACATGGCGCCGGGACTCCTTCGCGGGCTAGCTTGTGTGGTCGTGCCGCGGAGCGGTTATGGCGTCCCGGCACGTGGAGACGCGCAACGGAAAACTCAGCTTTCACCCTTCGCGCTTGCCATGCGCATCGACGGCCGTGTGCACCACGCACTGGATTTCGCACGCGTCGCACGCTTCCGGACCCGGGCACTCGTCCTTGTGGGCGCGAAAGGCGTCGAGGAAGTCGCGCACGACCTTTTCGTTTCCGTGGCCGTGGATGAAGTGGAGGAACCCGAGCAGTTTGGCGCGGGTTTCGGAGCTGACGAGGTGCTCGACCTTGCAGGCGTCGATGTTCGCCTGCGATTCCGAGACGCCGAGGACCTCCCGCAGGAACGACGCGAGGGCGACGTTCGACGCGTGGATCTCCGACGCGGTGCGCTCGCCGAGCGGGCTGAGGCGGAGGAAGCGGTTGTGGTCCTCGTCCACGTATCCGCGCTGCTTGAGCGCCTTGATGCTGACGCTGGCGGAGCCGGGCGTGATCTCCAACTCGCGGGCGACGTCGGTGACGCGGCAATAGCCCTGCGCCTTGAAGACGTCGTGGATGGCCATCAGGTAATGGGCCATGCTGTGGGAGATTTCGTGTTCCTCGAACTCTTTCCAGACTTTCATGGCGACCTCGCGCGGCACAGGCCCGCAAAACTGGTTCCAGCTTAGCCGCGGCCGCATTCGAAGCAAGCGGAAGGGGCGCGGCGCACTCGGGCCGGGATGCCTTGACCGTCCCCTCCGCCCTGGCTAACGTCTTGCTCACCGGGGTGGGGGATGGCGCTTCGCCGCCTCCCGGGCACCGATCACGAAGCACGGCAGGAAACATTGGATAGCAGCATCCCCGGCGAGTCACCCGCGGCCCGGCCCGCGAATCCGCTCTTGCGGGTCATGGACGCGGTGGACCGCGCGATCCTCCGCGGTTGGCGCGTCTTCAAGTCCCTCAAGTTCGGCATCTTCCTGCTCGTCCTGATCGGCGCGGTCTCCGTTTGGGGCACCATGGGGTACGCCAGCAACGCGAGCCTCGGCGACAACCAGATCCCCATGGCGCGGAGGCTTGTTTTCCAGACGTGGTGGTTCGCGTCGCTGCTCGCGACCTTCGCGATCCAGCTCACCGTCTCGACGTGGCACGTGACGGTGATGAGCGTGACGATCTGGTGGCGCCGGGAGTTCCGCCGCTTCGCCGCCTGGTACGCCGCCGGCGGGACGACGCCCCGCGCCGTGCTGTCGGTGCCGGCGGAGCGCACGGACGACGTCGCCGCGCTCCTGCGGCGGCGCTTCACCACGCTCCAGCGAGACGACGACGCCCTCTTCGCGCAGCGCGGCCTCCTGTCCCGGTTGGGGCCCACGATCGTGCACGCCGGCATGCTCATGGTGCTCGGCTCCGGCATGGCCCGCTTCCTCCTGCACAGCCAGGGAGAGGTGATGGCGGAAGGCCGGTTCATCGTCGCCGAGAACGAGGCGTCGAACCTGATCTACGAACCGATCGACGAGGCGCAGGCGATCGGCGGGCGGAACGTCACCGCCCGCGAAATCCCCGAGAAGCTCTACATCCGCGTGCTGGACTTCGACGAGATCCAGCACCCGAACATCGGCAGTCCGGCCTACTTCAGTTCCCTCGTCGAGATCGTCGATCCGCTCTCGGGACAGGTGACGGTGCGCCAGCTCGACATGAACCATTCGATGTCGCTGCACGGCTACCAGTTCCACCAAGCGGGTTACGAGGCGGTCGAGGACGAGACGCCGCAGCGGTGGAACTTCGACGTGCGGGTGCAGTCGACCGGCGAGCGGGTCGCCGTGACGGACGCCGGCGCGAACACGCCGGTGCGCATCGGCGACACCGACTACCACATGATCGTCGCCGCCGGCGCGCCGGGCGCGCCGTTCGAGATCTTCCACCGCGACAACCCGCAGCGCATCCTCGCCCGCGGCACCGTGGGCGGGTCGACCGGGGCGCGCGAATTCACCTTCGAGGTGGTCCAGTTCTTCCCGAACTTCCAGATCGATCCGGTCGAAAGGAAGCCGATCAACGCCGGCAACGAACCGCTGAACCCCGCGCTACAGGTGGTGACCTACCTGGACGGCGAGACCTCCACGGTCGAGTGGCTGTTCGCGGACCGCGAGCTGGCCGCGATCGCGCGCCCGCAGGACCCTGTCTACCAGCTCAAGCTGGCCGACATCCGCGTCCCGGCGGACGCGGCGGAGGTGGACTTCCAGAAACCGGGCGAAGTGAAGTTCGTGCTCGATGTCGTCCGCCGCTCGACCGGCGCGTCGCTGGGCCAGGTGCCGCTCTTCCTCGACGAGCGCAGTCGGCCCTTCGCTTACGACTTGCCGGAGATCATGCCCCAGACAACGGGCAACCCGGCCACCGGCGAGGACTTCGCGGTGATCAACCTCGGCCCGGCGCAGCGCTACCTGACGGTGCTCTCCGTGGTCCGCGAGCCGACCACGATGTTCGTCAACCTCGGCATCGGCGTCATCCTGATCGGCGCGCTGATGACCTTCCTGTCGCGCTACGAGGCGCTCCACGGCTGGCACGACCGGGCGTCGGGCCGCTTCCACCTGACGCTCACGCCGCGCTGGGGCTACGCTTCGGAGGCATCCGCCGCGGCGCTCGGCGCGCTCGTGGCGGAGGCCCGCGCCAAGCTGGGCGTCGACGGGGAGCTGCTTCCCTACACGGTCCGGAAAGCGCGCAAGGAAGCCACCGAGAGCGAGAAGTCCATCGCCGACCCGCAAGCAATCACCTCGACCTGACCGCGGCCCCGGCCGCCCGGAAGAACCGATGAAGTTGACGCAACTCCTCAGTTGGCTCCTCGCCGCGATCCTGCTGGCCGCCCCGTCCGCCGCGCAGACGCTCAGCGACGACGACTCCTCCCGCTTCTCCACCATTCCGCACAGCGCGGAGATGGAGCGCGCCATCGTCTCCAGCCCCGCGGAGCGCCTCGTCGTCATGACCGACGGCATCCGCGAGACGCTGCTCACCGCGTCGCGGATCCGGCTGGATGAGCTGACAGGCCGCACGGAGATCCGGGGCCAGGATCCGGAGTACACGTTCCTGTCGATGGTGTACGAGCCGGAGCGCTGGTGGGACGCGGCGATCCTGCCGCTCGAGCACCCGCGCGTGGCGGAGATCCTCGGCGCCGACGGCAAGTGGGTGAGCGCGCACTTCGTCGCCGCCAACCCGTCGCTCGCGCGGCTCGAGGGGTCGGCCGCGGAAGCGGCGAAGCACAAGGCGGACTTCGATGCGATGACGCGGCGCCTCAACGCGGCCGAGCAGGTGCTGCGGCTCCGGGACCGCGAGCTGGCGCTGTCGAGCCTCGCCACGGAGGAACTCCCGCGCGAGGCGATCCTCGAGCTGGTTGAGGACCCGGCGAAGCGCCGCGAGTCGCTCCGCGAGCGCGCCTCCCTCGCCGACAAGGTCGCCGAGGAGAAGGCGTTCCTCGAAGCGACGCAGCGCCTTTTCCACCGGGTTTCGATGGTGGGGGGGATGCGCGATCACCTGGTGCTGGTCCCGAACCGCGAGGACATCCGCGGCGACTGGTTCCGACCGGGCGAGGGCACCCCGGGTCGAGGGGATGAAGCGGTCTTCGAGGCCGCCAAGCGCCTCGACGCGGCGCTCGCGTCCGCCTTCCGCCAGGCCGAGCCCTCCGACGTTCCGCGCGCGGTGGCGGCCTTCCTCGATGTGGCGGAGGACCACCCGTCGTACCCGCCGCTCGAACGGCGCGCGGTCAAGAACGCCTACAAGGAGATGAATCCGTTCCGCTCCGCGGCGGGCCTCTTCATGGCGTCCGCGGTGGGCTTCGGCTTCTTCTTCTTCTTCGGCCGCTCCCCGCTCCGGTGGATCGGCACCGGCTTGTTCGGCTTGGCGTTCATCGCCCAGACGTTCGGCGTGGGGACGCGGCTGTACATCAGCGGCCACATGCCGGTTTCGAACATGTACGAATCGATCACGTTCACTTGTTGGGTGGCGATGCTGCTGGCGGGCGGGATCGAACTGCGCCGCCGCGACGGCGTCGCCGGGATCGGCGCGGCGATCCTGGGGTTCCTGATGCTCGCGGGGGCGTCGTCGATGCCACTGCACGACACGCGCTTCCACCCGCTCCGGGCGGTGCTGAACAGCTACTGGCTGAACATCCACGTGACGGCGATGCTGATCAGCTACGCGGCCTTCGCGCTGGCGGCGGTGTTCGCGGCGGCGTACCTGCTCAAGTCGGCGACCGGGCGCGAGGCGCTCTTCGGCGGCAGGCCGATCATGACGCTGGACCAGACGGAGCAGTTCACTTACCGCCTGGTACAGGTTGGTTGGCCGATCCTGACGCTCGGCATCACCCTCGGGGCTGTCTGGGCCGACGTCGCCTGGGGCCGCTACTGGGGCTGGGATCCGAAGGAGACTTGGGCGTTCATCACGTGGATCGTGTACACGGTGTACCTGCACTCGCGCATGGTGATGGGCTGGCGCGGGCGCCTCTCCGCGGCGGCTTGCGTGCTGGGATTCGTCTGCGTGGTCATCACTTGGCTGGGCGTCAGCTACCACCCGTGGTTCTCGGGGGGCCTCCACAGCTACGCGTCGCCGACCTGAGCGGGGGCCTCTGAACCCTTGCGGCGCGGCGCGGGCCGCGCTTGGATGCCCGCACTCCACGGAGGTGCGGGCATCGTGGCTTCACCGGGTGCGCAACTGATCGGGCGGACCGCGCTCATCATCGTCGCCGGCGGCAGCGGCAAGCGCTTCGGCGGCTTCAAGCAGCTCGCCGAGCTCGGCGGCCAGCCGCTGCTCCGGGTCGCGATCCGCGCCTTCGCGACGCTACCCTTCGCGGAGCGCATCGTGGTGCTTCCGCAGGAGCTGATCGACCGCGGGGTGGGCGTCTTCGAGCCGCCGGAGAACATCGTGCGCTTCATCCCGGGCGGCGCGGAGCGGGCCGACTCGGTGCGCGAGGGTGTGCGCGCCTGCGGGCCGGAAGTGGAATACGTCGCGGTTCACGACGGCGCGCGGCCGTTCCCGCCGATTTCCGCGATCCGCCGGGCCTTCGAGATGCTCGCCGCGGACCACGCGCTCGGCGGCGCGATCCTCTGCTCGCCGATGACGGACACGGTGAAGCGCGTCGGCGCCGAAGGCCGCATCCAGATCACGCTTCCGCGCACCGACCTGCGCCGCGCCGAGACGCCGCAGATCGTCCGCCGCGACCTGCTGACGCACGCGCTCGAGCAGCCGGGCTTCGAAACCGCCACCGACGAGGCGCAGCTCCTCGAGTGGTGGGGCCATACCGTCGCCGCGGTGTCGCACGAAGGACTGAACCTGAAGATCACGACCGAACAGGATCTGGCGATCGCGGACGCGATGCTGGCGCTCAAGACCCGCAACGCTCAGTTGATCGACACGCACCGCTGAATTCGGCGACTTAGCCGGGACGCTTCTTCAGCGCGCCGCCCACATAGGGCATCGCTGCCGCTTTCAGGTAGATCAGTTCGCCCGCGTACATCAGCGTCAGCAGCAGGCCCCGGTTCTTAACGTCCCGCACACGGCGGAACAGCAGCATCGAGCCGAAGCGCCCGAGCGCGCTGATCACGAACAGCACGTGGTAGTGGACGAACTGGACACCGAGGAACTCGCCGCGCCACCCCGCGATCCGCTCCGCCATGACGCCGCTGATCCACGCGCCCGCGAGGAACATCAGCCCCATCACGATGTTGAGCGCGGCGAGGTAGTAGGAGCGCCCCTCGCGCGGCGACAGCGCGAACGGCAGGTTCATCGACGCGATGCTGAACCCGCTCCAACTGATGCCCGCCAGGATCCACGCGAGGTAGACGAAGAAAAGGCCGCCACTGAGCGAGGCGACGTACAGGAACGGGATGAACGCGATGGTCGCCACATTGATGGACAGCGCCGGACGGATCCCCGCGCGGTCCATCACCGGCCCCCAAATGCCGTGGAACACCGCGCCGATGGCGAGGCTGGTGACGACGAAGGACGCGAGCTGCGTGTTCGACACGCCGACGTCCTTGATGAGGTACGGGAAGAAGAACGGCGCGCTGAAGCCGAGCGAGAAGTGGAGCAGCGCGAAGCAGGCGATCAGGCCCCGGAAGTCCGGGTCGCGGAAGGGCCGCGTGGCGTTGCGCAGGAAGCCGCGCTGCGCGACGCGCTCCATGGGCGGCTCCCATTCGCGGCGGATCGCCTCGACGGAACCGAGGCCGAACACCACGGCCACGAGGAAGACTGCGGCGAAGCCGAACGCCTCCGCGCCGTTGTCCCGCGCGAGGTCCAGCACCGCGCCGCCCGCCAGCATCGCGATGATCGAACCCACGTTGATGATGCGGTTCCGCCGGCCCATGTAGCGGCCGCGCAGCGACTCCGGCACAAGGTCCGCGATCCAGCCTTGGAACACGTTGGTCGAGACGCCCTGCATCAATCCCGAGATGACGATCAGCAGGAGGAATAGGTGGAGCGCCTCGCGCGGATCGAGCGGGAGGAAGGGCAGCAGGCAGATCGGGATCCAGAGCAGCCGACTCAGCGCCGAGGTGACGACGGTGAGCAGCCGGCGCGTGCCGAGGCGCTCGGCGATGGCGGCGCCCACCAGGCCCAGGATGTTCGAGACGGAAGGGATCGAGGTGATCAGCGCCATGTGCATGTCGCTGGCGCCGAGCATCAGCGCGAACGCGCTCAGGAATGCGCTCGTGGTCAGGATCAGGTAGATGCTCGAGAGGAAGCCCTCGATGGAGAGCACCGCGAGGGCGTCGCGCTGGCGGCTCGTCATCGGGTGCTTGCGGTCCGCGCCGGTGACCAGCCCCGAGAGCCTGCGCCACGCAGGGTGCGGCGCGCCCCGCGGGAACGGCAGGTGGGCCGTCGTGGACGCGTTGCGGATGTCGGTGGTGTCTTCGGCGGTCGGCGGCACGGCTTCGGGAATGTGCCGGTGCGGGGGGCGGGGGCGAAACGGAAATCCCGACCTAGCCGCCTCTGCGGATCCTCAACAGGAAGAGGCCGCCGCCCAGCGGATCGCGCGCGAGGACCTGGTGGCCTTCGCGGACGACGGATCGCGTCACGTTCGCGAGCGGCTCGCCCTCGCGGATGCGGACGTCCAGAAGCGCGCCCGGCGGCAGCTCCTCGAGTTCGAGCTTTGTCTTCACGAAGGTGATCGGGCAGACGTCGCGGGAAATGTCGAGGAACGCCGGAGCGGCGTCAGCCATCGGCCGCTTCCACCAGCAGTTCGACCTCGACCGGGGCGTTCAGGGGGAGGCTGGGGCAGCCGACCGCCGCGCGGACGTGAGAGCCCGCCGCGCCGAAAATCTCCTGCAGCAGCAGGCTGGCGCCGTTCGCCACCTTCGGGTGGTCGGTGAACGTGTCCGGCGCGGCGACGAAAACGCCCACGCGCACGATGGACGCGATACGGTCCACGCCCCCCGCGGCCTGCGCCGCCGCGGCGACCGCGTTGAGGGCCGCTTGGCGCGCGCAATCCTGCGCCAGCTCCAACGGCACCTCGACGCCGACGCGCCCCTCGGCCATCAACTTGCCGCCGCGCATGGGGAGTTGGCCGCTCGTGTAGACCAGCGCGCCGGCGCGCTTGGAGGGAATGTACGCGGCAACCGGGGCGGGCACCGGGGGCAGTTCGATTCCAAGTTCCCGCAACCGCGCGGAGGGAGTCGTGTCGGCCATGGAGTTCCTCAGCGGATGAGTTGGTAGCGGAGCCGCGCGGCGCGCGCGAGCTCGCGGATCTGCGGATCGCCGTCGGCGCCGTACTGCTCGATCAGCGCCTTGTACGCCGCCTGCGCCCGCTGCGGCTGCTTCAACTCGTCGTAGGCGAGGCCCATCCCGTACAGTCCGCCCGCGTGCACCTGCGGGTTCTCCGGGTGCTTGGCGACGGCTTCCTCGTACAGTTCGAGGGCGGCGGGCCAGTTGTCCTGGTCGCGCTGCAGTTCCGCGGTGCGGAGCAGCGCCAGCGGCGCCGCGTCGCGGTCCGTGGGGAAGCGCTCGATGACGAGTTCGTAGGCGGCGATCGCCTTGGCGTACTCCTCGGTGCGGTTCTCGACGTCGAAGGTGTTCCGGGCGCGGCGGTCCTGCGAGTAGGCGACTTCGAGCTGCGCCTCCGCGGTGTCCATTTCGGGGATCACCCAGTCGGGGCCGCTGCGGAAGTGGGAGCAGCCGCCGAGCAGCAGGAGCGCGGCGAGCGTTGCGGGCAGTAGCTTCGTCAAGGGGCCACCTCGTCGGGGGGATCGGCGGCGCGCGCGGCGCCGCCGGTGGAGTCCATGTAGTCGCGCAGGATGATCGCGGCGGCAAGCGCATCGGTGGCGTGGCGGTCGCCGAGCTCCGCCTCGCGGCGGATCTCGCCGGCCTCCAGGGATGTGTAGCGCTCGTCCTGGTAGCGCACCGGAACGCGGCCCAGGCGGCGCTGGAGCGAGCGGCCGAAGGCGAGCACCTTCTCCGCCTGGTCGCCTTTCGAGCCGTCGCGGAGCAGGGGCAGGCCCAGGACCACCTCGCCCGCGCGGTGCTCCTCGACCAGCCGCTGCACCGCGTCGAGGATCTGGGTGCGGCCCTTGCGCTCGATGGTGGCGAGCGGCTCGCACACGATGCGCGAGCGCGACAGGGCGACGCCGACCCAGCGGTCGCCCACGTCGAGCGCGAGCACGGGGACCGGAGCGGGGTTCAGCGGACTTGCGGCCCCGCGCCGCGCGCGCGGATGTTGCCCGCGATGGATGGAAGGATGCCTAGGAAGCCCAAGCTGGTCCACGCCCTGAAGATGATTTTCGGCGTCCGCGACGCGGAGGCCGCGGAAGGCTTTTATCTCGAAGGCATGTGGAGCGCGGAGCAAGGGAACGAGGATGCCGCCCGCGAGCTGTTCCGCACCGCGGCGCTGCTCGACAAGCGCTTCGGGGGCGCCCGCTACAACTTCGCGGCGTTGACCGAGAAGCGCCTAGGCGCGTCCCCGGAGACGATCGCCGCCTGGAAGGACTACGTCGCCTGCGCCGCGGACGACTCGCGGCAGCCCGCCGAGATCATCGAGAAAGTCCGCCGCCACATCGCGGACCTCGAAGCGAAGACCGCCCGTGGGTGAGCCGCTCCGGTTCTCCATCGTCATCGTCTCGCTCAACGGGTGCGCGCGCATCGCGATGCCGCTCGACGCGCTCCGCAAGTGCGTGCCCGCGCCCGCGGAGGTCATCCTTGTGGACAACGGCAGCACCGACGGGCTCTCGCCCTTCGTGCGGAAGAACTACCCGGAGGTGCGCCTCGTGCGCGCGCCGCGGAATCTGGGGTTCGGCGGCGGAAACAACCTGGGCATCCTGAACGCTTCCGGCGGAATCGTGGTGCTACTCAACGACGACACCGAACCGGACCCCGGCTGGCTCGCGCCTTTGGAGCGGGCGTTCCGCGAGGACCCGAAGCTCGGCTGCGCGGGGTGCAGGCTGCTCTATCCCGGCACGCGCAAGGTGCAGCACCTCGGCGGGTTCGTGCACGCGAACGGGCTCACGGACCACGCGCACTGGGGCGAGGACGCGGCGGCCACGGAGGGCCTGCCGGTCCGCGAGGTCGACTACGCGACCGGCGCGGCGATGGCGGTCCGCCGCGAGTGCCTAGCCCAGACCGGGCTGCTCGACGAGTGCTTCTGGCCGATCTACTTCGAGGAGGTCGACTGGTGCGCGCGCGCGCGGCGGAGGGGCTGGCGCGTCGCCGTCGTGCCCGAGTCGACCGTCGTGCACCACGAGAGCCAGACGACCGAACGCTTCAGCCCCCGCTTCCTGCGCATGTACCACCGGAACCGGATCCGCTTCCTGCTGAAGAACCGCGCGGCGCGCGAGTGGCCCGGCGTGATCCGCGCCGAGGCGCGCTGGCTCGCCGGCCATGCGCCGTGGGACAGCCTCTGGGCGTGCTCGCTCGCCTACGCCTGGGGCGCCGCGCAGTGCGTCGAGATCCTCGCGCGCGAAGCGCGCGGCGAGCGCTTCTGATGGCGCCGCGCCGCATCGCCCTCCTCGGCACCGGCCCACTCCTGGACGAGGGGGCGACGGTCTTCAGCGGCCAGTGCCTGCGCACGTGGCACTTCGCCGCGCCGCTCATCGAGGCGGGCCACGACGTCCGCATCGCCACGGTGCCGATCCCCGGGGCGCTCGTCGAGGACGGCGACACCGCATCGGAGGCGGAGTACCGCGGCCACCGCTACCGCCGCTACCACCGCAACGACGAGGGCTCCGTGCTGCCGGACCTGCGCGCGTGGGTCGAGGCCGCGCGGCCGGACGTGCTGCTCGGTGTGAACCAGTACCCGGCCTACCTGCTCGCGAGGCTCGGCCTCGATCTTCCGCTCTGGGCGGACCTGAACGGCTGGAACATGGCGGAGGGACAGATCCGCGCGGCGTCCGTGGGTCACGACCGCGACTTCGGCCACTTCTGGCGGATCGAAGCGCGGGTGCTCCTCGCGGCGGACCGGTTCTCCGCGGTGAGCGCGCGACAGGCCGACGCCCTCTACGGCGAGCTCGCGATGCTGGGGCGCCTGAACCGATTCACCGCCGCGGAGCCATTCTGCCACGCGATCCCGAACGCGGCGTACCCGGTCTTCGCGTCCATCGAGCGGCGCGAGGCGATCCCCGGCTTCCTCGCGGACCGGCTCCCGGCGGGCGCGAAGGTCTGCCTCTGGAGCGGAGGCTTCAATTCGTGGACCGACGGGGCCCTGCTGGCGGACGGGCTCTCCCGGGCCCTCGAACTCGAGCCCGCGTCGCACTTCGTGGCAACCGGCGGGCCGGTCCTGGGCCACGACGAGGAGACTTTCCAGCGCATCGAAACCCTGCTTCGGGCGCGCTTCCCGGCGGAGCGCACGCACCTTCTGGGTTGGATCGCGCAGGAGCGGATGCTCGAGCTGCACGCGTGCGCCGGCGTGGGCCTCAGCCTCGACGGCGCGAACATCGAGGCGCGCTTCGGCGCCCGGAACCGGCTGACGAACATGCTGGCGGCCGGCGTCCCGGTGGTGACCACGCCCGGGACGGAGATCGCCGATTGGATCGCCGCGAGCGGAGCGGGGCGCGTGGTGCCGCTCGGGGACGCGGCGGCCCTCGGAGCCGCGCTTTCGGAGGCGCTCGCGGACCGCGCCGCTTCGGACCGCGCGGCCGCCCGCGCGCGCGAGTTGGCGCTCCGGGACTTCGCCCCGGCCCGGACGGTGGCGCCGCTGCTCCGGTGGCTCGATGACCCCCGCCCCGCGGCGGACCGCTCGCAGCAGGCCCGCGCGGAACTCGCCACCTCGCCGCCGGGGCGCTTGGCGGACTGGATCGAGGGGAAATGCCACGAGCCGCTCCCGTTCGCCACCCCGCCGCCAACGGTTGCGCCAGCCCTCGGATTGTCCCTCACTGGTCGCATCAAGAGAATGCTTCGGAGACGTCCATGATCCGCCTCGCCGCCCTCCTCCTGCTCCTGCTGCCCCTCGCGCTGCCGGCCCAGCCACGTCCGCTCGCCACCGGTCTGGGCGAGGAGGCGACGGAGGCGGACCTCCGGCTGTTCCTCGGCGCGGCGGGCCGCGACGCCACCTACCTGGACCGGCTCGCGACGGCGGGGGAGGAGGGTGACGAGGCGCTGGACAACCAGCTCCGCGAAGACCTTCAACGCTACTTCGAGGCAATGCTCGCTGGCCGCGCCGCGTCACCCGAGGAAGCCGGCCTCGACTCGGACCTCGTTGCAAAGGGCGCGCGGATGCTCGCCGGCAACGCCGCGCGCCAAGTCTGGGAGCGCGAGTTCGTCCGCCCCGGCGTCGTGATCCACGAGGAGGACGTCGCGTTCCACTACCGGCGCAACTGGCGCGACTTCAACACGGCGCGCACGGCGAACATCTTCCGCCTGAAGCTCGACTTCCCGCAGCCGCTGACCGCCGAGGGCGTCGAGGACGTCCGGGTCTTGGCGCGGACGCTGCGCTCCGCTGCGCTCACGGGAGGCGGCCTCGAAGCCGCGATCGCGCCGATGCGGATGAGGCGCTCCGAGGAGACCGGCCGCGCCGCGCTCCCCTTCGACAGCCCGACGCTCGACCGCCAGACACGCGACGTGGTGTTTTCGCTCCGCCCCGCGGAGGTCTCCCAACCCTATGAGACCGCCGACGCGATCTACCTGTTCGAGATGCTTTCGATCGAAGGCGAGCGCTTCCCGCCCTTGTCGGAGGTGGAGGGCGAAATCCGTCCGCTTCTGGTGGAGAAGTTCGTTCCGCAGCAGTTCGACTACCAGTTGCTGAAGCTGTCGCGCCGGGCCCGGCCGATCAACCGCGCCGGGATGGTCGCCACGCTGCCGGAGGACGCCGACCTCTTCAGCGTCCGGGGGTTCGGGATCACGCTCGGCGAGTTCCGCCGCATCTTCCCGGAGATCGCAGGACCCGCGGAGGCACCCCGGCGCACCGCGGTCGCCGAGTCGGTGGCGCGCTTCGTCGACTCCGAGGTCGTCGCGCAGGAACTGGAGCGCACCGGCCTTGGCGGCGACCCGGAGTTCCGCCGCGCCTTCGAAGTGGCGGAGGCGCTGGTGAAGGCGGACGGCGTGCGCCGCGCCCGTCGACTCGAAATCGTTCCGACCGAGGCGGAGATCGATGCGTTCCTGCGCGACCGCTCGGCCGACATCGTGCCGCAGGACCGGCTCGAAGTGTGGCGCCTCGCCCTCGGCCCGCGCCGCCCCGAGGCGTTGTCCCCCGGCGAGCGGCAGTCGCTAACGCTTGTCAACCGCGGCACCCTCGCCCGGATGACCGCGCAGGCTGCGCAGCAGATCGAAGAGCGCCGCCAGATCGCCGGCGACCGCGTCTTCGCCCAGCCGGAACCGATCGTCGACAACCTGCCCCGTCCCGAGGACGACCGCGTGCGGGTGCGCTTCGACCTTGTCGGCACAGGCGAGCCGTCGCGGATCCGCGCGGACCTGCGCGTCTCCCTCGACGCGTCATCGCTGGGCAAGTTTTCGCCGGCGGTCGAGCGCGCGGACGGATCGGTCGCGAGCTACTACGTCTCCGCCGTCGAACGCGCTGCGCCGCTGGATGGCGCATCGCTCCGCGAGCGCGCCCGCCTGCTGCTCATCGAGGAACTCGCCCGCGAGCCGGAGCGCAGCCGAGTCGAGAAGGCTTTGAAGGACGGCTCGATCCGGTTGCTCTATCCGTAATCACCGTCACCTCGCGGACGCAGTTGCCTTGAGGGCGAACTCGCGTGCCACGCGGTTCAGCGCCTGCAGGTCGGTCTTCCCGGTGCCCAGGATGGGGATCTCCTTCACCGCGAAGAAGTCGGCGAACTTGGGGATCCAGAGGTTCGGGAGCAACCCGGAGGCCGCCAGCCCCTCCGCGGCCGCCGCGGCGGTCTCGCGGTCGCACGCGTACAGCACCACGAGCCGCTCGCCCTTCCGTTCGTCCGGTACTCCGGTCACCGCGAAGACGCGCTCCGACTGGCCCGACAGTTCCTGGAGCGCATCCTCGACCTTGAGGTGCGGAACCATCTCGCCGCCGATCTTCGAGAAGCGCGAGAGGCGGTCCGTGATCTGGATGAAGCCGTCCTCGTCCACGCGCCCGACGTCCCCCGTGATGTACCAGCCGTCCCGAAGCACGTCCGCGGTCTTCTCCGGCTCCTTGTAGTAGCCCGCCATGATGTTGGGGCCGCGCACGATGATCATTCCGGGTTCGCCCACCGGCAGCGGCTGCATCGTGGCGGGATCGACCACGCGCACCGCCACGCCGGGGAGCGGATGGCCGATCCACCCCTCGCGGTTGCCGACCTGGAAGATGCCGGGCTGTCGGATGTTCACGGTCGAAAGCGACGTGACGGGCGACGTTTCCGTGGCTCCGTAGCCCTCGATGGGTCGGATGCCGAAGCGGGCGAGGAACTCGTCCGCGAGCGGCTTGCGCAGCTTCTCCGCGCCGGTCAGGACGAACTTGAGCGAGCCGAACTGGGCGGGCTCGACGCGGCGCGTGTACGCCTGCAGGAAGGTCGGTGTGGCGATGAGGATCGTCACCTTGTACTTCTCGACCATCCCGCCCACCGCGCGGGCGTCCAGCGGATTCGGGTAGTACGCGACCTTCACCCCGCCGAGCAGCGGCAGCCAGAGCGTCGCCATGAAGCCGAAGGAGTGGAACATCGGCAGGATGCCGAGCAGCGTGTCCCTCTCGCGGACGGGGAACACCTGCAGCGCGCCCACGCAGTTCGACCAGATGTTCCAATGCGTGAGCATCACGCCCTTGGGGTCGCCGGTGCTGCCGGAGGAGAAGATGAGCGTGGCGACATCGTGGAGGCGCGCCTTGGACGTGCGGCCGAGTTCCGACTCAAGCTCGTCCGGGTCCTTGAACAACCCCGCGAGGAGCGCCCGGACGCGGTCGCCGGAAGTGACGGACTTGCGGATGTCCTCGAGGAAGATCGTCTCGATGCCGGCGAAGTCGCCCTCCCCGGTCGGTTTGAGGAACGGGCGCAGGTCGATGCGCTCTGCGAGCTTCTCAAGGAAGATGCGCGACGTGTAGATCTTGCGGATGCCGGCTTTCCGCGCCACTCGGGCGATCAGCTCCGGCGACATCGTGTAGTTCAGGTTCACCGGCGTGTGCCCGGCGAGGAGCGCGCCGAGGTTCAGCGCCGCACTGCCTGCGCTCGGCGGGAGCACGATGCCGACGAACTCCTCGCCGTCCCAGGTGGGCTTCAGCTTGCGCGCGAGCACGATCGCCGCGGCGACGTACTTCGCCCGCGAGAGGTACTCGGGGGCGTTCACGTCGGCGACGAACGGCGCGAGCGGGCTCTTGCGGCACAGGCGCAGCGCCTCGCGATGCAGCGGCAGGGCGTCCGCGCGGCGCTCGTCGAACGCATCGACGAGCAGCTCCTGGATCGCCTGGCGCAGCTCGTACGCGGGCACGTCGTCGGCGAGCGGTGCGCCGAACGCGACGTTGATGGGGCGCTTCCGGAACCGCAGGTAGGGGCTCTTGAACAGGCCGCCCAGCCGCATTCCCCAGTTCGACTCCCACATGCCGTCGATGGCGACCGGGATGATCGGCGCGCCGGTGCCTCTCATGATCTTCTCGTACCCGCGGCGGACTGGCAGCATGTGTCCATGCCGGGTGATCTGCCCCTCGGCGTAGATGCAGACCAGATCGCCCGCCTTGACCGCCTCGCTGGCCGCGCGGAGCGAGTGGATGATTTCGCGCGGCGACATGGCGCTGCTGATCGGGATCGTGTTGGTCACCTTTGCGAACGGGTAGACGAACCACTTCTTATAGTAGTAGTCGCTCATCAGGAAGCGCACCGGACGTCCGACGGTCGCCGCCACGATGATGCCGTCGAGGAACGACTGGTGGTTCGCCACGAGCAGCGCACCACCGGTCTTGGGGACGTTTTCCAAACCGCGTACGCGAACCCGGTAGAACAAGTTGAAGAGGAACTTGATCTGGAACCGCAGCGGGATCTCGGGTAGCTTCACCCAAACGAAGGCGCCTGCGAAGAGCATGAGGATGCCACCGCTCAGGAACGCGGTCGGCGTGGGAAAACCGAGTTTCCCGATGAGCGACAACATCAGCGAGCCGGTCACCATGCCGAAGGCGGTGACGAAGTTCTGCGCCGCCCAAATGCCGCCGCGCGCGTCCGCGTCCGAGGTGTTCACGATGTAAGACTGGAGGGGGACCGAGAAGAAGCCTGCGAAGAACCCGACGACGCCCATCGAGCCGGCCACCAGCCACGGGTCCGGGATCGGTTGGACGCCGAGCCAATACGTGGCGACTCCGAAAACGAACATGCCGAAGGCGCCGATCGGCACGAGGCCCAGTTCGATCTCGCCGCCGCTGGCCTTGGAGGCGAGGAAGCATCCAAAGCCCATGCCGAGCGCGATCGGCAGCATCGCGAGGCCAGCCTGCTGGTAGTCGAGACCGAGCGTGCTGGTCGCGATGATCGGCGCGGCGCTTTGCATCAGCACGGCAACCAGCCACCAGATGAACATTCCGGCGACCGCCATGCTGAGGCCGGGGTGGCGGTGGATCTCGCCGAGGTTGCGCCGGACTTCCGGGACGGGATTGATCTCCAGCACGAGGTCCGGCCGCGCGGCGGGCGTGACATGCATCTGCATCCCCGCCCAAGTTCCGGAAACCGCCAACGCCACAAGCAGTAGGCCCGGAATCCAAAGCGCATCGAGGAAAGTCCCGAACAGCCAAGGCCCCGCGACGGTGCCGATGATGATCGCGAGGAAAGTCGCTCCCTGCAGCACGCCATTCGCCCAGCCCAGCTTCGGTTCCTCGATGAGCTCGGGAAGGATGCCGTACTTCGCGGGACTGAAAAGCGCGCTCTGCATCCCTGTGAACATGAGAACGACCATCGATGGCCAAAGCATCCCCGCTGCGAGCGTCGCGAGGCCGCCGGTCATGACCGCGATCTCGAGGATCTTGGTCCAGAGCGCGACCCTCGACTTGGAGAACTTGTCTGCGATGGCGCCGGCGAAGGTCGCAGTGAACATGTATGGCAGGATGAAGAGCGCGCCGGCGATACCGTTCAGCTTGTTGGCCGCCGCTTCCGCCGCCGCTGGATCCCCTGCATTCGCCAAAGTTGCCAGATGGATGCCGAGGAAGACGACAATGAAGCGGAAGATATTGTCCAAAAGCGCTCCTTGGAACATGAGCGCATTGAGCCACCAGAAGGAGCGGATAGCGCGACGGCTTCCGGGGGGGGCGTCTCGGAAGGCGGATACGGGCAGCTCAATGCGGGATTCGGTCACGGTGCGGGGGCTCCAACGGGCGCTAACCGGAATGCAAACGCTCGTTTGCGACCGAGTCAACGATCATTTACCCATCGGCGACCAAATGCCGCCGTAGTGGGCAGGCTTTCAACCTGCACCCGCGCGAGCAAGCGGCATCGGTGGCGGTGGTGGATCAGCGTGGATGACTGGGCGGGGCGGGGGCGCGGCTGCGGGCAAGCGCTCGCCCGCCGCCAAGGGAGGGCCTCAGTAGATACCGAAGACGTTGCGGCGCCGGGCGAGGATCGCCGCATCCTCCGCGATGTCCTCCATCACTTCGAGGCGCGAGTCGAAGTAGTCGCGGTCTCCCTCTTCGTACTCCCATACGCGCTCGCCCTTGAGCACGTCCCAGAACTCGAGCCGCACGCGGGCGCGGCTGCTCCAGACGCTGGTGAACTGGTTCTGGGTCTGGTTCGACTTCTCGACGATGGGGACCAGCACGAAATCCACTCCGAGGGCCCGTCCATAGTCCACGGGACTCTGGCTTTGGAGCAGCTCCGCGCGGTCCGCCGGGTTGAGCGACGGGAAGGAGCGCTGGGCGAGGCGGTCGCGCTGCGCCAAGAACACCACCATGTCCTCCTCGTCGTAGACGTTGAGGCCGGGAAGCTTGCGGAACTCGCGGGAGACCGCCTCGGTCGCGAGGAGGCCGTCGTTGCCGGACTTGAGGATCTTGCGTTGGGAGAACCACCAGCCGTCGGTCGTCAGCTCGCCGTCCTTCGCGACCGCCTCGAGCAGGCGCCCGTCGAGCACGGCGACCTTCACCTCGCGGGTGGGCTGCGGGCGCCGCGCGCAGGAGGCGCCCGCGAGCAGCGCCGCGGCGATCGCTGCGGCGGTTGCGAGGCGGAGGACGGCGTGGCGCATCGGGATCAGCCCTTCTTCGCGTTCTTCTCGGCGGCGGGCTTCTTCGCCGCGGTGCCCGGCATCGCGACGCCGAACGCCTCGGGATTCAGCCCTTCGAGGCCCTTGGCGACGAAGGCGCCGTCCTTGCGGACCAGCTTGCCGTCGAAGTACATCTCGCCGCCGCCGAAGTCGGGGCGCTGGATGTTGACCATGTCCCAGTGCACCACCGAGCGGTTGCCGTTCTCGGTCTCCTCGTAGCACTGGCCGAGCGCCATGTGGAAGGAGCCGCAGATCTTTTCGTCGAACAGGATGTCGCGCATGGCGTAGTGGATGTGCGGGTGGAAGGCGATGGCGAACTCGCCGACGTAGCGCGCGCCGGGGTCCTGGTCGAGGATGTCGTTCAGCTTGCGGGTCTGGTCCGCGGAGGGGCATTCGGCCGAGACCACCTTGCCGGCCTTGAACGTCAGCTTGATCCCGTCGAAGGGGTTACCCTCGTAGATCGTGGGGGCGTTGAACGTCACGACGCCCTCGACGCTGTCGCGGACCGGCGCGGTGAAGCATTCGCCGTCGGGGATGTTGTGGGTGCCGCAGCAGGGGATCGACTTGATGCCCTTGATCGACATGCGCAGGTCCGTGCCCGGGCCCTTGATCTCGACGCGGTTCGTCTTCTCCATGAGCGCCTTGAGCGGCTTCACGGCCTTTTCCATCTTCGCGTAGTCGGTGCAGCACACGCGGTAGTAGAACTCGGCGAAGGTCTCGCGCGAGCGCTGCGCGAGCTGCGCCATCGCGTTGTTCGGGTAGCGGAGCACCACCCAGCGGGTGTGCTTCACGCGCTGCTCGAGCATGACGGGCTTCGAGTAGTGCTCGTTGTAGAGGCGCATCTTGTCGCGGTTCACGCCCGCCATCTCGAAGGCGTTCGACGTTCCGCGGATGCCGATGTAGCACTTGGTGCGCTTCATCGCCTCGAGTTCGAACTCGCCCATGCCCTTGAAGACCGCCTCGGAGGCGTTCTCGATCACGTCGCGGAGCAGCGACGGGTCGTCGAGCTTGACGAACGGGATCGCGCCGCGCTTGGCGGTCTCGCGCGCCAGGACCGATAGCAGCCCGAGCGTGTCGAGCCCGACTCCGTGGATCATGACGACTTCGCCCTTCTTCGGGCGTGTCGAGTGGTCGAGGAGCACTTTGGCGAGTTCGAGGTCGCGCGGATCGGTGGGGCCGTACATGGGGCGGAGTCCTTTGGGGGGCTTAGAAGTCGGAGCCGATGCGGAAGCTGAGGAGGCGGCGGCGGTCGCCCTCGCGGCGGACGACGGCGAAGCCGACATCGAGGTCGAGAATGATCGGGCCGAGGTCGGCGCTGAAGCCGGGACCGACGCCGACGCGGGGCCGGTCGAGGCTGAACCGGTCGTCGGAGAGGATCGCGCCGTCGGCGAAGATGCGCCCCTGGAACTGCTTCGAGAAGCGGTAGCGCAGCTCGTGGCGCTGCGTGAGGCGCGTGGCGCCGCCGATGGCGAGGCGCTTCTCGCCCGGGTCGCGTGCGCCGACCTCGCGCGGCGCGAAGCCGCGCAGCGTCGAGGGGCCGCCGACGAAGTAGCGCTCGCTGAGGCCGACATCCTGCGCGTCGCGCGGCATCAGTCCGACGGTGTGGCCGTAGGCGTACACCCAGTCGGCGTCGTCGTTCAGGGCGAAGTAGCGGTCGTAGCCGTGGTTCATCTTCACCAGCAGCCCGTCCGCGGTGCCCGCCTCGACGCCGCCGCTCGCCTTGTAGCCGCGCGTCGGGAACCAGGCGCCGTCCGTGCGGTCGTACACGATGCGCGCGGAACCGGTGGCGACGAGGTAGCCTTTGAACTCGTACTCGGGGTCGCCGTCGATGTCCTTGAACTTGATCGTCTCGAGGCGCCCGCCGCCATAGAGCGTTGTGTACTCCGAGAGGCGGTAGCCGATCTCGCTCGTGGTGCCGATGGCGCGCTCGGTGTACACGCGGTAGCGGTTCTCCGAACGGTACGCGGTGAACTCGTAGCTGAAGTCCGAGTCGCCGATGTAGCGGTCGAAGTAGCGGACGCGGAAGTCGCGCGTGTTGGTGCCGACCGTGGCGGAGGCTTCGAACTGGTCCGCCTCGCCGAAGAGGTTGTTGTTCGTGTAGGCCAGCGTGGCGGAGGGGCCGCTGACGCTTCCGACGCCTGCGGAGATCGTGAAGAAGCCGGCGTTCGGCGTCTCCTTCGTCTCTACCACCGCGTCGCGCACCTCGGGATTGCCGGTGG
This sequence comes from Candidatus Sumerlaeia bacterium, assembly GCA_033764015.1. Classification (GTDB taxonomy): domain Bacteria; phylum Sumerlaeota; class Sumerlaeia; order SLMS01; family JANRJK01; genus JANRJK01. Next base: position 594,710 of record JANRJK010000013.1, read on the forward strand.
CCTCGGGGCGCACCGCGACCTCGTCGAACACGCGGAGGCGGCGGAGCCGGTCCTCCGTGCGGTCGGCGTCGCGCTGCAGCCAGCGCTCGCCCGGCTTGAGGCGCACCTCGCGGAGGATCACCTCGTCCTTCACCGGCGGCGACAGCTTGAGGAACAGCTCCTGCAGCCAGCTCAATTCGATCTGCGTGTCGTAGCGGTCGCGCGCGAGACGCACCTGGCCGACCAGCACCGGCGCCCCTTCGGTCACCTGCACCACCACGCGGGCCTGCGAGGTGGCGGCGTCGCGCTCGAGGCGCGTCTCCACGTTCGTGTCGATGAACCCCTGGTCGCCGTAGAGCTTCTTGAGGCGCAGGATCCCCTCCTGCATCCACTCGCCGGCGTACTTCTCGCCCACGAGGCGCTGGAAGCAGCGGTCCGCCTCCTCGCGCGTGAGCAGCGTCACGCCCCGGAGCTCGACCGCGGAGACCGTGTAGCGCGGCCCCTCCTCGATCACGATCACCGGGGTGACGGTCGCCTTGGCCTCGTCGTACTTGAAGTCGCCGCGGCGGGCGCGCGCGTCCAGATAGCCGCGGTCGCGGTAGACCGCTTCGACGGTGCGCAGGTCCGTCTCGAACGCGCGCTCGTCGTAGTAGCTGTCGAAGACGAACCAGCTCCCGGTGTTCTGCAGGCGCATGCGCAGCCAGAAGGCCGAGATGCTTTCGTTCCCCTCGAAGCGCAGGTCGTCGATGCGGATGCGCTCGCCCTCGTCGACGACGACGAACAGGTCCACCTTGCCGGGCTCGCCCTCGACGGGCTCCGCGTTCACCTGGATCAGCGGGCGGCGGTATCCGGCGCGGGAGTAGAAGCGGCGCAGCGCGGACTGCAACTCCTCGCGCGCGGCGGGGCCGACCGGGTCGCCCTCCTTCAGCCCCGACTGCGCCGCCAGCGACTTCGCCGAGTAGCGCACGTTGCCGATGAAGCGCAGCTCGCGGAGCGCCGGGTTCTCCTTCACGTCGAAGACGAGCGCGACCGCGCCGTCCTCGAGCTCCGTGTAGGACACTGCGATCGCGAGCGGATCGATCTCGGCCTGGCTGGCGAGCGCTTCGAAGTCGCCGCGCATCGCCTCGCGCGTGAACGCGGAGCCGGCGCGGAGCTGGAGCTTCGGGAGCAGCGTGGCGGGGTCGGTGTTGGCGAGCCCCTCGATGCGGACCTCGCGGATCGGCGTGCCGTCGGGCGGCGGCTCGACGAGTTCCGCGGCGAGCGCCGCGAACGGCAGCGCGGCCGCCAGCGCGGCCGCCAAGGCGGCGCGCCGCAGGCCGGAAGTGGAGGGATTCGAGCCGCTCGGATGGCGTCGTGACATGATGACGGCAACGCTTTTCGGGCATGCGCACTGGCGCAACTCAATTCGCCGCGCGCGCCGCGGCGGATCGCATTTCAGAGCACGTCGATGACGACGGGGGGGAGCGCGCGGGGCGCGCCGGGGCGCTCGCGCAGCGCGGGTGGCGGCGATCCGGAGCCGGTGCCCGCCGGGGCGAAGCGCACGCGCCCGTCCGGCAGCCGCTCGAGGCGAACCATCGGCGACGCCACCGCCGCCAGCGCGTCGCGCCAGGGGCGCCCGTCCGGCACGCCGGGCCCGCGCCCGCCGGCCGGCGACACCGTCGCCAGCATCGACAGCCCCCGCGCCCGCAGCCGCTCCAGCCGCCGCAGCGCCGACGCGAACACGTGCCGCCGCTCGTGCCGCGGCACCTGCTCGTCCAGGAACAGCTCGTCCGCCCCGAGCAGCACGACAAGCGGGCGCGGCTCGGACGCCAGCAGCGGCGGCAGCAACTCCTCCACCACCGCGCCGAACTGGTGGATCGTGAACGCGCGCGAAAGGAACACGCGCTCCAGCAGCGCCATCGGGTCCACCCCGTGCTCCCGCGCCCAGTTGGAAAAGCGGTACGGATCGAACCGGTTGCTCGAATCCAGGCAGTGGATCGAGCGCTCGCCCGCCACCACGCGCGCCAACGCGGTCCAAAGCGCCGGGACGTCGTCCCCGCGCAGTTCGAGCCCCACGAGGCACGGCGCCGCGAGACGCCCCGCCCACCCCGCCGCGGGGGGCGCCGACGCGTCCGGGGGCGCGAGCCACTCGGCGGGACGGAGGGCGAGGGAGGCGTCGTCCATGGAGCCATTCCCGCGCATACGGCTTCTGCGTGCAAGCGTTAAGCGAATATTTGGCGAATCATTTCCGCCGCGATCTCTCGCCCGCGTGGCAGGTAGCGCCCTAAGACCGGCCCGGCGGGACCGCCACGGGTGGCGTAATGGCCCTAACGCTGTGGCGGGATGGGCGCGTCCGCCCCCGCGGCTACGCCCCTTCGCGCGGGTAGCTCCCCAGCACGCGCACCTCGGGGCATTCGGCTTCGAGCGCGCGCAGCGTGTCCGCGAGCGGGGCGTCTTCGCGGTGGCCCTCGACGTCGACGAAGAAAATCTGCTCCCAGGCGTTCTTGCGGCTGGGGCGGGATTCGATCTTGGTGAGGTTCAGGTCGCGCTCGGAGAATTGCTGGAGCGCGCGGTAGAGCGCGCCGGGCTTGTCGCGCACGCCGAACATCAGCGACGTGCGGTCGCGCCCCGTCGCGCGCGAGTCGCGCTTCGCCAGCACCAGGAAGCGGGTCGTGTTGTCCTTCATGTCCTCGATGGCGGGTGCGAGCACGCGGAGGCCGTACATCTCCGCGCCGATGCGGCTGCCGATCGCTGCCGCGTTGCGGTTCGTCGCGACCATCTCCATGGCGCGAGCGGTCGAGGCCACCTCCTGGAGGTCCGCGTCGGGCAGGTTGGCGCGGAGCCATTCGGCGCACTGCATCAGGCCCTGCCGGTGGCTGTACACCGTGCGCACGCGCTCGAGCGTTCCGACGCCAACCAGCGATTGCTCGATCGGCATCAGGATCTCGGCGCAGATCATCGCCTGCGAATCGAGGAATGCATCCAGCGTGTCGTGGATGATGCCGCCGGTGCTGTTTTCGACCGGCACCACGGAGTGTTCGACGCGGCCGTCGTCGAGCATCTCGAACAGCTCGCGGATCGACTGCGTGCTTTCGAAGCGCACCGAGTGGCCGAACTCGCGGATGGCGGCTTGGTGCGAAAAGGTCGCGGGCGGGCCGAGGTACCCAACACGGAGCGGCTTCTGCAGGTTTAGGCAGGCGCTGAGGATCTCGCGGAAGACGTTCGCGAGGCCGTCGCGCGGGATGTCGCCGGCGCTCATCTCGAGCGCCTTCTGCAGCACGCCGCGCTGGCGTCCGGCGTCGTAGGTGTTGAGGCCGCCGACCGCCTTGGTCTCGCCGACGGCGCGGGCGATGGAGGCGCGCTCGTCGAGCAGCTTCACGAGCTGGGAGTCGATCTCGTCGATACGGGTGCGGAAGTTCTGGAGGTCCATCGCGTGCCTTGCGCAGGGAATCGGATGCGCAACGCTGTCCGCCCGCGCGGACGGGGTCAAACGGACGCTCCGCGCGCTACTTGCCGAGGCAGAAGGTCGAGAATACCGCGTCGAGCAACTCTTCGTCGAGCGTCGCCGCCGCCGCGGGCGCGGTACGGTCGAGCGCCGCCAGCGCCTCCGTGAGGTGGACGGCGACGAACTCAGGAGCGAGGCTGGAGGCGAGCGCCTCGCGGGCGCGGACCAGATGTTCCGCGGCGTTGGCGACCGCGGAGGTCTGCCGAGCGGTGACCAGCGTCGCGCCTTCGCCGCGGTCCTCCGCGCGCAATGCGGCGGCGATGCGTGCCTCCAACTCCGCCACACCCGCGCCGGTTGCCGCGCTCACTGCGAGGACACCGAGCGCGCGCGCCTCCAGCGCCGGCAGGGGAGCGGGTGCGGCGGCGAGGTCCGCCTTGCTGCGCACCAGCAGGAACGGCGCGGCGCCGAGTGCTTCGAGCGCTGCGGGCTCGGCGGGCGGTTCCGCCGGATCGACCACCAGCAGCGCGAGGTCGGCCCCGGCGAGCTCGCGGCGCGACACCGCCACGCCCGCCGCTTCAACGGGGTCGTCCGCGTCGCGCAGGCCCGCCGTGTCCACCAGCGTCAGCGGCACGCCGGCGAGGTCGATGGTGGCCTCGACCGAGTCGCGCGTGGTGCCCGGATGCGGGCTGGTGATGGCGCGCTCGCGGCGCAGGAGCGCGTTGAAGAGCGACGACTTCCCCGCGTTCGGGGCGCCGGCGAGCACCACGCGCGCGCCCTCCGCGAGGCGACGGCCCCGCTCCGCGGTCCGGAGCAGCGCATCGAGCATCGCCTGGACCGACTCGACATCCGCCGCGAGGCGCTGCTCGAGCGGCTCATCCACATCGTCCGGGAAGTCGACGAGCGCTTCGAGCTGCGCGAGCACAGGCACCAGCGCGGCGCGCGCGGCCGCGATCCGCTGCGAAAGCGCGCCGCCCAGCGCGCCGAGCGCGGCCCGCGCGGCGGCGTCCGTGCGGGCGCGGGCGAGCGCGCCGACCGCCTCCGCCTGCGCGAGGTCGAGGCGCCCGTTCAGGAGCGCTCGCCGGGTGAACTCGCCCGGATCCGCAAGGCGAGCGCCGCACGCCAGGCACGCGGCGAGCACGCGCTCCACGACGGCGGGCGAGCCGTGCAGGTGGAACTCCGCGGCGTCCTCGCCGGTGGCGCTGCGGGGCGCGTTCCAAAGCACCAGGAGGCCGTCGTCGATGGGCGTGCCGGATCCGTCGCGGACCTCCCCTTGTCGGAGTAGTCCCGGCGCGGCGTCGGCCTTGCGGTGCGGCGAGAACAACCGGATCGCCACGGCGTGCGCGGCTGGGCCGGACAGGCGGACGATGGCGATGGCCGCCGCGCCGGGGGCGGTCGCCGGCGCGGCGATCGTATCGTGCGCGCGGAGCGGGTCCGCCGCGGGGCGGGGCATTGCGCGGAAGGGGCTAGCTGTTCACTCGGCCCACTTGCGCGGGGCCGGGCCGACGTAGGCCTCGCTGGGCCGGATGATGCGGTTGTCCGCGCGCTGCTCCAGGATGTGCGCGCACCAGCCCGCCGTCCGCGAGAACACGAAGATCGGTGTGAACAGGGGGATCGGAATGCCCATCGCATGGTACACGTAGGCGTGGTAGTAGTCCGCGTTCGGGAAGAGCTTCTTCTCGCGCCGCAGCACCTGCTCGACGCGCTCGAAGATCGGGAAGAGGCTGCCGTCCTCGCGCTCCGTGGCCATGGCGGCGGCGAAGCGCTTGATGATGTTGCTGCGCGGGTCCTGGATTTTGTAAACGCGGTGGCCGAAGCCCATCACCTTGTCCTTGCGGGCCAGCATCCCGAGGATCTGCTGCTCCGCGTCGTCCGCGTTGCGGAAGGGGAGGACCATCTCCATGGCGGCCTCGTTCGCGCCGCCGTGCAGGTTGCCCTTCAGCGTCGCGATGGCCGACGTCACAGCGCCGTACATGTCGGCGTTGGTCGAGGTGCACACGCGCGCGGCGAACGTCGAGGCGTTGAAGCCGTGCTCCGCGTAGAGGATCAGCGAGACGTTCATCAGCGAGCGTTCGAACTCGCTCGGCATCCGCCCGAACAGGCCGAAGAGGAAGTAGCCGCCGATGTCGGTGTGCGGATACTCGTCGAAGCGGGGGGGCTTCTTACCCTGCGACGCGTGGTGCCAGTAGTTGATGATCGAGGGGGCGATGCCCAGAAGCCGCGCCGCCTGGTGCTCGGGCTCGTAGGCGTCCTCCGCCTCGAGGTGCCCCATGAACGAAACGCCGGTTCGAAGCACATCCATCGGGTGCGAGGTGGCGGGGATGCGGTCGAGCACCTCGCGGAGCGCCTGCGGCAGCGTGCGCCCCTCGACGACGTGCCGCAGGAAGTCGCGCGAGCGCCATTCCGTCGGCTTCTCGCCGCAAACCAGCATGCAGGCGACGTCCTCGAAGGTGGCCACGTCGACCAGCTCCTCGACGTCGTAGCCGCGGTAGTGCAGGCTGTCGCCGGTGCGCCCCACGGTGCAGATGCTCGACACGCCGGCGATGACGCCTTCGAGCCCCTTCTTGTACTCCGGTGGAACGACAGCGGTTTCAGCGGCCACGACGGCCCTCCTCGGCTTGCGTGTATCCTTCATCCGCCCGCGGCCGCCGGGGGAGCAAGTCGGAGCTTCCGGCGCGGCTAGACGTGGTAGCCCGCGCGGGCCCTGGCGGCCCACTCCCCCGTCCAGCCGTCGATGCAGCGCCGCAGACCCTCTTCGAGCGACACCCGCGGCGACCACTCCAGTTCCTCCCGGGCGCGCGCGGAGTCCGCAAGCAGGCGGCCCACCTCCGACGCGGCGGGGCGCAAGCGCGCCGCCTCCTCCACGATGGGGATGTCGCGTCCCGCGAGCCGAAGAAGCGCAACCGCGAGTTCGCCGATCGACACCTCGCGTCCCGAGCCGAAGTTGAACACACGCCCGTGGACGGCGCCGCCCGCCTCCGCCAGTGCGATCATGCCGTCGACCGTGTTCGAGACGAAGTTCAGGTCCCGCGTCGGCGACAGCGCTCCGAGCCGAAGCTCCTCCGCGCCGCCGAGCACCTGCGCGAGGATCGCGGGGATGATCGCCCGCGTGCTCTGCCGCGGGCCGAAGGTGTTGAACGGGCGCGCGATGGCGACCGGAGTGCCGAAGCTGCGGAAGTGGCTCTCCGCCAGCGCGTCCGCGCCGACCTTTGAGGCGGCGTAGGGCGACTGCGCCTGCAGCGGGTGCTCTTCCGTGATCGGCGCGAAGCGCGCGGTGCCGTACACCTCGCTGGTCGACGTGTGCACCACGCGGCGGACGCCTTGCGAGCGCGCCGCCTCGAGAACGTGGAGAGTCCCTTCGACGTTCACCTGCAGGTAGCTCAGCGGCGCGCGGTATGAATATGGGATGGCGATGAGCGCGCCGAGGTGGAACACCGTGTCCACACCGCGAGTGGCATCCGCCACCAGCGCGCCGTCGCGCAGGTCGCCCTGGAAGACCTCGATGCGGGGGAGCAGCTCCGGCGCGGCGTGGTCGAGCCAGCCTGCGGAGCCGGCGCCGTTGTAGCGGACGAGTGCGCGGACGTGGGCGCCACGGCGGGCGAGTTCCTCCGCGAGGTGCGAGCCGATGAACCCCCCCGCGCCGGTCACGAGCACCGCGCGGTCGGCCCAGAAGCCCTGCGCGCTCACAGCGCGAAGCCCTTGCGCTTGGCGATGACCGCCTTCGCGTCCGCGAGCATCCGCTGGAAGTCGGCCCCCTCGCGCAGGATCTCGGCGCCGTGCTGACGCAGGGCGCGCTCCGCCTCCGCTTCGATCGCCATCTCCTCGGCGATGTTCTTGCGCAGCACCGCGCGCACCACGGCGCGGACCTGCTCGGTGTTGGCCACCTGGACGGCGGGGTCGGAGGCGAGCGCGTCGACGACGGCTTGGGCAAGCGGTTCGATCAGGTCTTCGCGGAACATGTCTGGATCGAACGGCGGGGAGCGTGGCGGGGCCAACAAAAAGGGGCCGGGCGCCTGCGCGCCCACGCGCCCCGGCGGAGCTAGCCGGTCTTGGTGGGCAGACCGCGCGGGCGCCATCCCGCCAGCACCGCCGCTCCGATCCATCCCAGCGCCGAAAGCAGCCAGACTCCCGTGCCGCCGGTGTCAGAGGTGAAGGAGCGCCGGACCGTGTGCGTCCCCGCCGGAAGCCCGACCGACCGTGGCCCAAGCGCCTCCCCTCCGGTCGGCAGCGCTTCCCACTTCCACCCCGGATGATCCGCCGTGGAAACGTGCAGCACGCCCGGCGCCGACAGCTCAACTTGGTACTCTTCCGCTTGTGCGGAGCGGTCGACCCTCCGGACCCGCCCGAGGCCGGGTTGGGGTTCGGCGGACCAGTCGTCCCCCGCGCCGATCCACGCCCAGCCGCGCGCGGAGGGGTTTTCGAGCAGCATCAAGCCTTCCGCTGTGATCCGCTCGACGGGCCGGAGCCCCAGCGCCTCCAGCTCGCGCATCGGTTGCCCGGCGCCATAGGTCAGCACCCAGCGCACATTGTACGCCGCCAGCGGCTCGATCCGGTTCAGTCCCGGGAAGCGCAGGAATGGCGCGACCCGCATCCCCGGCTCGTATCCGTCGACGGCGGCCTGCAGGTCGCGTACGGTTCCGCTGAGCAGGAGCTGGCGGTACCCGCGCGCGGACTCGATGCGCGAGACCACGGGCCCCTCGTACAGCAACTCGGGGGTGAACTGGTCGAACTGCCAGCCCTGCACGTCGTCCAGGTGGAGCACGCGGCCGGTCGCGGAGAGCGCGCTCAGGCGCTCGACGAGCGGGCTTTCCAGGTAGAGCCGGTCGAGCGCCGCGGCGGCGGGGGAGAGCCGGAAGTAGCGCTCGGGCGCGTCGACGAAAGCCTCCTCCTCCCTCGTCGGAAAGTCGAGCGAGTACGGGCGCCAATAGCGTTTCGCGTCGACCACCGTGAAGGCGAGCAGCACGGCGAGCAGAACGCCCGGCGAGCTTCTGCGGCGCCAAAGGAGCAGCGTCAGCAGCGCGCCTCCCGCCAGCAGCCCGAAGGTCCACTCGACGCTCCGGCGCGCGCTGCCGAGGAGTCCTTCCTCGAGTTCCTCGCGGACCGCCGGGGCGAACTCGAGCAGCTTGCGCTGGAATCCGAGCGAATCGAGGAGCTGGGGCAGCAGCGCGCGGCAGGCGAGCGCCGCCAGGAGCACGGCGCCCGCCGTGACGAAGAGCTGGCGATTGCGGTCGGCGTCCCACTCCGCAAGCCGGTCGAAGGCCATCGCTGCTCCGACAGCCAGCGTTACGCCCACCCACAATGCCCACCGCGCGGGCACGCGGAACAGGTCGAAGCCGGGGAGGACTTCGAACGCGATCCGGAAGAGGGGGCTGGAGGAGCCGAACGCGAGGGCGAAGCCCACCGCCGCGACGGCGATGAAGGCTCCCGCCGCGCGGCGGGCGCCAAGGTCTTCTCCGCCCCGCAAGGCGATCCCGAGCCCCGCGAGCCCGAGCACCCACCCCGCGACCGTCGCGTAGCCCGCCACTTCGTGGAATCCGGTGAGCCCGCTCCAGTGGGCGAGGTCGCTCGCGGGAGCGAACAGCTCCGGAAAGAACCAAGTCGCGACGTGGCGGAGCTGGAGGGAGTCGCCGGTGATGAACCGCCAAAGGTCGCCGCCGGTGCGGGGGTCGGCCAGCGCCTGGAACCCGCGCACGGCCCACAGGTGCGGCATCGCGAGCAGGACGGCGCCCGCCGCCGCGCCCGCGTATGCGGCGAGGTCCGCCGCGAGCGGCTTCGCATCGGCGCGCCCGAAGTCCCTCCACGCGACCAGGAGGACGCCTCCACCGAACCACGTGACGAAGGTCATCTGCGGCATCCCGGCGAGGAGCTGCATCCCGCCGGTGAGCGCCAAGGCTCCGGCCCCGCGGCGGCGTTCTCCCGCGGCGAGCCAGTGCGTCGCCAGCGCATGCCACGGCAGCCACGCGACTGTGTAGACGAAGACAAGGATGCCGGGCTGGATGCGGAAGGTGTAGAAGGCGCCGCAAAGCCACAGCGCCAGGGCAAGGAGCGATCCGTGGAACCCCGCGAACCTCCGCGCCAGCGCGAACATCCCGACGCCGGAGAACGCGAAGTGCAGCATCTGGGCGACCGTGAGGCCGGACGCCGCGCCCTCCGCGCCCCAGAGCTTGAGGAGCCAGGTCGCAGGATAGAGCAGTGTCGACTGCGGATCGGCGAGGAGCGGCGCGCCTGCGAACGTCCAGGGCAGCCAGCCGGCGCCGTCGCGGAGCCAGGCGACCACCCAGGGAAGGAAGAAGTGCCGTGTATCACCGCCGATCGCCGCCGTGCCTCCCCACACCAGGGAGCCGAAGAGCGCCAGCAGCACCGCGACCGCGAGCGCGGACGCCTTCGCCAGCTCGCGCAGCGGAGGCAGCAGGGGAGGCGCGGGGGCATCGGTCATCTTGGGGCGTCCTTGGGCAGCTCGCAGACCGCGAGGTAGGCGTCGACCACCGCGGGGTCCCGGAGCACCACCACGCGGAAGCTTCCGATGTTGGCGGCCTCGCCGGAGCGAAGCAACACCGCCGCCGCGGTCGGCAGCAGCGAGCCGGGATCGACCAGCACCACGAGGGGGGCGCCGGGCTTCCGCTCCAGCGGGAGGCGCGGCTCCCCCGTGTCGAGGTGGTGCAGGTAGACGAGCGAGAGGTCCGCCGCCGCCGAGCGGGCGCGGGCGTCTTGGCGGAACGCGGCGCCGGGGTCCGCCGCCAATGCCCGTCCGGCGCGGAGCGACTCGCGGATTCCCGCCAGCGTCGGCGCCGCGGCGTGGGGCTCCGCAACGGCGGAGCGGCGGACCTCAAGCTGCGCGGTCGTGCCGGCGAGCGCGAAGACGGCGAAGCCCGCGGCGAGCGCCTTCGAGGGAACCCGCCCAAGCGCAGTGGACGCCAGCAGCGCCAGTGGGACCAGCGCGGGGAGCAGGTACGCGGGGACGCTGGCGCGGAAGAGCACCGCGAACGCGAGCAGCGGCGCCCCCGCCGCGAGCGCCCAGAGGCGCGGGGAGGTTCCCCGCTCCGCGCGCACCGCCGCGGCGCACGCCGCGCCCACGATGACCACGGACAACGCATTCGCCACGAGCGAGCCGGCCATCGCCGCCGGACCCAGCGACCAGGGGCGCGCGAACCGCAGCAGGTCGTCGGTGAGTCCGTCGCCGAACAGGAACACCCATGCCGCCGCGGGGGAGACAGGGTGCGGCGCGGCGAGCGATCCCGCGCCCCGGACCACTCCCGCGAGGAGGTGGAGGTCGCTCCAGCCATCGCGCGCGTTCGCCGCCAACCACGGCGCGTAGAGCGCCGCGAGGGCTCCAAAGGCCGCCGCCGCCGCGCGGACGGCGGGGCGGGCTTCCGCGCGGGAGACCACCAGCGCGAAGGGGAGCCAGAGCGTCGCGGCGGACAGGTGCATCGTCTGCAGCACGGCCACCACCGCGCCCGCCGCGCAGAGCCGTCCGGTGCTTGACTTAGTCAACAACCAGAGGAAGAGCGCGCTCCCGGGAACCACCAGGTCGTGGCCCCAAATTCGCCGGCTGTGCTCGAGCGCCGCTCCCGAGAACGCCACGAGCGCGAGCGCGGCGACTCCCGCGGCGCGCCCCTGCACCGCCCGCGCGGCCAGGCCCGCGAGGACCGCGCCGCCAACGCCGGCGAGCGCCAGCATCGCGGACATCCCCTGCGGACCAAGCCCGAGAAGGGTGGGAACCGCGGCGAGGTAGAAGGTTGTCGGCGGGTTGTGGAATCCGAACGACGTCCGCAGCCCCCGCAGCGGGAAGTCGTTGCCCGCCGAGATCCGGAGTCCGTTCAGGCAGGTCTCCGCCTCGTCGAGGAGGAACGGCGCGTGCCCGATCCAAGCGAGGCGCGCGGCGAGCGCCGCGAACGCCACGGCGAGCCAGACCGCCGCCTCGCCCCGCGTCCAAGGCGGCGCGGCCGGTTGACTCATCCCGGAACGGTGCGGAACCGGAGCGTGTCGAGGAAGGGCGGGAGGCTGGCGCCGCGGACCACGAACGCGGTGAACTCGCGGCGCTTCCGGTAGCGCTTCCGCAACGAGTCGAAGTGCGCGCCGAACCCGTCGGCGGGCGCCGCGCGGAGCGCCGCGTCGTCTTCGCGGATGTCGTACGCCCCGCGCACCAGACGCCGGAGCTGCGTCCAATCCGCCGCGCCGGAGTCCCAGGCGAGTGGCAGCGCATCCGCGGGCTCGAGCGTCGGGCGCCAGTCGAACGGCGCGCCGAGCGCCTCGGAGATCGCCTGCGCCACCATGCGGGTGCCCTCCAGCTTGCCGTCGAAGCTGTAGCCGGCGATGTGCGGCGTCGCGAGGAACGCCGCATCGAGCGTCGCGCTGTCGATGCGCGGCTCGTCCTGCCAGACATCCAGCGTCGCCGACCGCAAGGCCCCCGAGCCGAGCGCTTGCCGGAGCGAGGCCTCGACCACCACCTCGCCGCGCGAGGCGTTGATGAAATGGAGTCCGCGGCGAGCGCGGGAAAGCGCCTCCGTGTCGATCATCGAGCGGGTCGGCCAGCGCCCGCCGTTCGTGAGCGGCACATGCAGCGTCGCGACGTCGGCCCAGGCGATGAGGTCGCCGAGCGGAAGGAACGCGCCGCCCGCGCCATCGTCGTGTCCGGCTTCCGCGAGCGGCGGGTCGCAGGCCCGCACGTCGAAACCGAGGGACCGCGCGACGCGGGCCACCTTGCCGCCGATGCGCCCCAGGCCGACCACGCCAAGCCGGGCGCCGCGCGTCGAGCCGAACGACGCCTCGATCTCCAGCAGCGCCGCCACCACGTATTCGACCACGGACCAGGCGTTCGAGCCCTCCGCGGAATCGACCCGCACGCCGGCCGCGCGCAGACCGGAAACGTCCACGTGGTCCATCCCGCTCGTCGCGGAAGCCACCACGCGCACCGGCGTCCCCGACAGCAGCGCGGGATCGACCTTGGTCACGCTGCGCACCGCGAGCGCGTCGACGTCCGCCAGCATCGCGCGGTTGATCGCGCGTCCGGGCGCGAGGCGCACTTCGCCCGCGGCGGCGAGCGCCTCGGCGATCTGCGGGATGTTCTCGTCGGCGAGGATCAGCGGCATGGCGGCACCTTCCACGGCGACTCGACGCCCGCGGCGGGGGAGGGGCAAGCCGACTGGCTCAGAGGCCGACGCGCACCGTCTGCTCGGGCCGTTTCACCACGCGCCCGCGCCAGGGGATCTCGCGCCGCACCAGGCTCCAGTACGCGGACGACGCGGCGATCCACATGATCACCAGGTAGCCGAGCGGGTAGCACAGCGCGGTCACCCACGGGTTCGTCTCCGCCGCGCGTGCCGTGTTGCGCAGGATGAGCAGCCCGCCGAGCACCTGCCACGCGATGGCGAGCGCGGCGAGGAGCGGGGAGCCGCCTTCCGCAATCAAGTTCGCCGCCGCCACCGCGAGCGGTGCGAGCGCGAGGAACGGCTGCGCCAGCACCACCACCGCGGAGCGGATCAATCCGCCGCCGATGCCCGCTTGGATATTCTTGCGGAATCCGCGCACGATCGACCCGAGGCTGTCGTACATGCGCAGCGACCGGTCCGCGCCGGCGCTCGCGACGCGCAGGCGCGCGCCCGCCTCCTTCGTCAGCTTCCCCAGCGCCACGTCGTCGATCACTTCGCCGCGGATCGCCGCGTGGCCCCCTTCGCGCTCGTAGAGCGACCGCCGGATCAGGTTGAACGCGCCGACGCCGAAGTACTCGCGCCGCGACGGGTCCTCGATGCGGCGGGGATTCACGCTGATCATCATGATGTGGTAGCCAAGCGGGAGCACCACCTGCTCCCAGAACCCCCGGCAGCGCACCAGCGGCGTAAGGAACAAGTGGTCCGCGCGGAGCGCCTGCGCCAATGCCGCGGCGCGCCGCAGCACGCCGGGCGCGAAGATGATGTCCGCGTCGGTGAACAGGTACCACTCCGCCTCCGCCGGCGCGTGGGCCACGCCGTGCCAAAGCGCGTGGTTCTTCCCCATCCACCCCTCCGGCAGCGGGGGAGTGCGCAGCGCCTGCAACCGCCCGGGGTGCTTCGCCGCCAGCGCCAGGATGATCGCGCCCGTTCGGTCCTCCGACTGGTCGTCGATCGCGATGATCCTCAATCCGCCCGGGTAGTCCTGCGCGAGGAGGCTTTCGAGGCACTGTCGGATCGCGCGCTCCTCGTTCCGCGCGGGGACGAAGACGCAGAGGCTCGGCAGCGCCGCGGAGGTCTCGGCGCGCTTTGGCAGCCGCCGCAGCGCGCGGGCATTGCGGATCGCGTTCACGTGGATCACCAGCGTGGTGACGGCGGCATGAAGCGCGAGCAGGGGGAGGAGGACCATCGGGGGTTCCTTACGTCGGATCGGCGCCAGACTGCGCCCGCACCTCTCAACGGGCAAATCGCCTGCCGAACACGATTCCTAGGGGGAGACTCCCGTTGACCAGTGGCGTGCGGCAACGGGTTCATCGTGGCAATCGATTCTCAAGCACCAACCGTCCGCCGTTCGTCCAGGTGTCGCAGTATTCGAGCGGGGTTCGGTCTTCCGCCCCCCCAAAGGTGCGCCCGGTGCTCGGAGGAGCGGAACTCCCCGAAGGGGCAGGACATGGATGACATCCAATCGCTCATCGGCGACAAGACGCCAGGACCTGAAATCGCGGAACACCTTCGGCAGGATTGGGCGAATTTTGTGCGCGGCCTTGATATGGGTCGCGGGGGCCCCGTGACCCGTAGCGGTTCGCCCTACTCGCCACCCTCCGACCGCGGGGCGCTCCTTAGTTCAACCGACTTCTACCGGCCCACCAGCCACTTCAGCGTGGCCTCGTTCCAGAGGGCCGTGGTTCTAGGTGTGGTCGGGGATCCCAGCTGGTTTGGATTCTTCGCTTACGCACAGGAGGTCGAACTGTTCCAAGCATACCTTGATAGGGCCTACATCCTTGCCGGTCCGAACAGGAAGCGGGCGGCTTCCTACTCAAACATCTTCTGGGGCGGGCTCGGGTTTCAAGTTTGGGGCGATCCGAGGGCGGCGGGATACCTCGCCGAGCTGGCTAAGCGCGCCGGCCTCCCGGGTACCGCTCTCGAAAGAGTCGAACATATCGGCCCGCTTCCGCGACTCTTCCTCGCGCTTGTCGAGTTCGAGAGGGGGCGCCCGGACTCCGCTCTCGCTTTGCTGGCATCAACCGGCGTCACGTCGTATCAGGAACTCGGGGAAGCCTGGAATTCGCCCGGCGGTCCGGCCAAGGCGCTGCGCGGGATGCTCGACTACCACAAGCTCGCTGCGGGCAAACAGGGCCATCCGTACCACTACGACTACGCGTATAGATGGTATGAGCACTACCCCCTTGAAGTGTTGGCAGTCCTTGCGACGCGACGTCGGCTCGGCCTCAGAAATCCGGCGCTTGACCATCCGCTGCTGAAAGGCAATCCGCTCTTCGCGCTGCCGGACGGACCGGTTTCGATGCCCCGGGACCCGATGATCCGGGAGATGATGGACTTGGTTGATTTCCCCGCCTGCCTTGATGAAGACCGCGCCGCTCTGGAGCGGTTGCCGGTGTCGCCGTTGCTCCAAGCCCCGCCCCCCGTGGTGGAGAAGCGTGTAACGGATGACCAACTCGCGAAGCTGCTGGTGGGGAGGAAGTCTCAGGTGGAGGAGGCGCTGGGGCATTGCGCCGCTGAAATCCGTTGGAAGTTCGACGGGGTAGAGACAGCGCAGGCTATCTTCTCGATGCTGCCGGATGATGTGGGGAGCTTCGAATACGCGGAGCGGCGCCGGGTGTTGAAGATTTCGCTTTTCGGGAGGAGCAGCGTGATCGAGGTCTGGACGGTGCCCGAACCGAAGATCGCCGATATGCTTTCACCCAGGGAGGTGGCTCGGCGTATCGGCGAACTGATGCGCCCGGAGTATGAGCTCCGGGCACTGTCGGCGACGTTGCGGGACCCGGATATCATCGTCATCGCCAAACCTGCCGCGTTCTGGGCACAAGTCGAGCAGTTGGACGCCAAGAAAGCCGCAAAGCTCCTCCAGTCGATCCCCGGCCCGGAATCCGAGGAGCCAAAGAAGCAAAGGAAGAAGTGGTGGTTCTAGCGCGCCGGTCTCAGCACTCTGCCCCGGACGGGCAGGAAGGCTCCGAAGTGGTTGGCGGCATGAAGCGCGAGCAGGGGGAGGAGGACCATCGGGGGCTCGTCTTAGCGGTTGATCGCGGACATAATGAGTCGCTTCCGATACGGGGGCAATTCGCCTGCCGCTCGGAGTTCGGGGAATTCCGCTTGCGGGGCGGCGTCGGGATATCGACTCCTCGAATCTCCTCGCAGTTGAAGGTCGATGCTCCCGAGCCGCTCCTCCCGGGGCGGTCCGCCGCAGGGGCGGGGAACGCGTTGCAACCGGAAGTCCCCGCAAGTGTTTCGAAGGAGCTGTACTGACGCCCAACGCCTTGAAGGAGTGCCGCGATGGCCAAGAAGAAACCCCTCAGCCATGATCGGACGCCAGGTCCGGATATCGCCAAGTGGCTGCGCGATCGGTGGGACGAGGCGGCTGAAGAAATCGCCAGTGGCGGGGAGAAAGTCAGCTTCACCCCCCCGGCGACCGAGCCGGAGTTGCACGCAACGGACGAAGGCAAGACTGCGCTGGACCGCATCGAGACCAACCTCGACAGGCAGAAGGTGTTCTTGGCTGGGCTTCGCGATGCGCGATGGATGGCCATCGACGCATTCCACGCGGAGGTGGCTGTGCTCGGTTCAGTGCTGAGCCGCAGATTCTTGGTCGGGCGCCCAAACGATTGGTACATTTGGGACTACACGGACGCGTCTTGGACGGGCTTCCGGTGCCTTGTCTGGGGAAACCTTCCGGCCGCGAGGCACATCGCCTTGCTCGTCAAGCGCGTGGGCGTCGATGGCAGCCGCATCCGGCAGGATGACGAGTTCTTCAACCCCGTCGTTCGCCTGTTCCTAGCCCTCTGCGATTACCAAGACGGTCGCGATGCGGAGGCCCGGGCCCGGCTAGAGCTCACGGGCCTCGCCCCCTTCATCGAGCTGGGTGCCACATGGAGCGCTCCCGGCGGTCCCGCGAAGGCGCTCCGGGCGATGCTCGACCTCCATAAGCGAGCCGCGGCATCCGAGAACCATCCTCAAAACTACGAGTACAGCTGCGGCATCGAAGAATTCCACCCCGTCGAAGTGCTGGCGGTGCTTGCGGTGCGGCGCCGGCTGGGGCTCGAGAACCCGGAACTGAGCCACCCCATGCTCGAAGGGAATCCGCTGTTCGTGCTCCCCGATGGGCCGGTCGAGGTTCCGGAGGATCCGCTCGTGCGCAAGCTGATGGACCTGGTCGACTACCCCGCATGCCTGGAGGAGGAGCGCGCGGTGATTGAGACGATGCCCCTCTCGCCGCTGCTGGATGCACCGCCCCCCCCCGAGGAGGAGCCCCTCACGGACGAGGAGCTCGCGAAGCTCTTCGTCGGCAGGAAGTCGCAAGTCGAGCGCGCGCTCGAGGAGTGCGCCGTCGAGGTACGGTGGATGTATGATGCGGGGGCGACCGCGCAGGATATCTTCGCCGCACTGCCGGAGGAGAGCTGCAGCTTCGAGGTGGCCGAAAAGGGGCGGCTGCTGAAGCTCTCCCTCTTCGGGCGCGCGAGCGAGATCGAGTCTTGGACCGCCAAGAAGCCGACGATCGCCGACAAGTTGCCGCCGATGGAGGTGGCCAGACGGATCGGCGAGGCGCTCAAGCCGGAGTACGAACTCCGCATGCTCGCCGCGACCCTCGACGACTCCGACATCCTCCTCGTGGTCAAGCCGGCCGCGTTCTGGGAACGAATGGCGCAGCTTGATGCGAAGAAGGCCGCCAAGGTCTTCTCCCCCTTGCCCATCGAGCAGATGGAGGAGCCGAAGAAGCGCACGAAGAAGTCGGGGAAGTAGCCCGGTTCGGTCAAGAATCTTTGCCCATGCGGCGGAAAGGAATCGTGCGCTCGAATGGCGGCTCCGACATGGTTGGTCGAGAAGGTGGCAAAGGAGGCGGCCCTCCTTCAGAAATGGTCCGAGCGATCCAACGAGTTGACATGGGACCCGCTTTCGCCGGAGCGTATCCGGCAACGGCACTTGTACCCGACGCAACACTCACCATATTCCCTCGATCCAATCTGGAACACGCGCCACCAAGGGCTGCGCCTCTGGTTCGGGGGAGACCCGGCGGCTGCGGCGCCGTTACTTTGGCGCGCCGGACTCCACCGGAAACTTGCAGTCTTGATCGATGCCGCGCACCGCGTCAACGGAGGGTGCCGCGGCTGGCTGTTTGGACGTTCCCTGCAAGTGGACGTCGCATTCCTTTTTTGGGGTGGCTTCCTCGATGAATTCGATCTTGTGCGCGACTACCGGCTTAAGGATATTGCTCCTCGTGGACTATATACTAAAATTCCCCAGGGGAAAGACGGAGATGAGGTTGCCTCCGATTTCGAGTTGTTCCTTTATGCGCTGCGGTGGCTCGAACTTGGGGATGAAGCAGGCTTGGCTTGGCTGACCAGTCGCTTCGACCTCTCGCGTTACGAGCCCTTCATCATGGCGTGGAAGTCGGGGAACGGTTTGGATGAAGAAGTACATCGGCTCGTCGAGCGGTGGGCGAAGGCAATCAAGGATCAGGAACACGCCTATTTTGGGCAACATGCTTTTCGTGATCTAGTCCCATTCGAACTCCACTCGGTGAACGCCGTGATGCGCCGGGCGGGGCTTCCGCTGTTCGAACCGGAGTCGCCGATTGTGCTGCACAATCCGTACAAGGTGCTTCCCCCGGTATGCGAACCCGCCCCCGACGAAGAGGATGTGCGGTTGTTCACCCATTTGGTCCCTGGAGGTTTTGAGCGGCGGCTGCGAGAGGAGTTAAACTCCCGCCCATACCCAGATCGTTCCCGATGGGCAGAATTGAGGGAAGAGGAGAAGCGGCGCGAGGCCATTTGGTACGACCGCCAGTATGGCCGACATCTTCTTCCAAAAGGCCGCTCTGAGTGGTTCAAGAAAGAGTGGAGCTTCTTCATGGCACAAAGGGAGGCCTTCCACGACCGGATCGAGAATCTCGAGTCCCTTTCGAGGATCCAAAGCATTGATGACCTGAGCTTCGATTGCTATCCAACACTTGTCTTTTGGTTCCTGTCGGCAATTTACTCTAAGCAATCGACCATCGAGGCGGGCCTTGCCAACGCCGGCTGGATGTCGACTCTATTGCACAGCGTCGAACTCTTCTTGTTGGCGGCCGTCTCTTCAACCGAGCGTCGCAAGCTGACCGATTGGCGAGAGAATCGCCGGGTTTTCGCCCACGACTTTGCAGGTGCGGGATTATGGTGTCTCGTGCTTGGCCATCTCGAAGGTGCCCGATACATCGCGGAACACCTGCGTCGGGTGGACGATCATGTCACCTTCGCGGAACTTGAACCGAACAGAGAGATTGGCCTATTCGCCCGTTTATTCCTCGCACTGATGGACTTCGAGGAAGGGTGGGAAGCCGACGCGAAGGCGCGGCTGCGTCGCATCGGCGTGCCTGCCTATGCAGCGCTCGGCGAGCAATGGCACAGCATGAATGGCCTGCGCCGCGCACTGCTTGGCATCTTGGATTATCGGCGCAATATCTGGAGCGTCTCTCACCATTACAGCGACTACACGAGCGCAACCTTCGCGGAGGACGCATTGGCGGTCCTCGCGACGAGGCGTCGTCTCGGGCTTCCGAGCCCAAAGCTCCGCCACCGCCTGACGATTGGCAATCCTCTGTTTGTGCTCCCCGATGGTCCGATTCCGCGGGTGGAGCCAGAACCGGAGGTGGCGAAGATCATGAAGCTGCTGCGCTACCCCGAATGCCTCGCCGAAGAATTGCTCTGCCTGAAGGCGCTTCCGGCCAGTGCGCATGGCGACCCGCCGCCTCCAAAGCTCAAGGACAAGTACCCGACGGAGGCGGAACTCGCCCAGTTCCTGTTCGGCCCGCCGCAGAAGTCGGAGTTCGCGCTGAACCGCGTCACCATCGAGCTGGTGTCCACATTGGATGCGGAGGGAACTCTGCGCGAAATCTTCTCCGAGCTCCCAGCGGACGCATGGAAGATCGATTCCGAGGTCGGCCGGCGCGTTGTAACGGCCACCGCTTTCGGGCGGACGGCGCAACTCGACGGCACGGGGCGGACCCCGCGGGAGGTGGCCGCCTGGGCGGCGGAACTGCTGCGGCCGGAGTTCGATATCCGGCTCGTCGCCGAGACGGCCGGCGAAGCGGACATCCTCGTGATCGTCCGCCCGGCGAGCTTCTGGAGACTCGTGGACGCACAGGACCCGAAGAAGGTCGCGAAGGTTCTGTGCGCGATCGAACCCGGCGTCGCCGCCCCGACCGCGAAGCCGCGCGCGAGGAAGGGCAAGCCGTGAATACTCTGCCGCTGGCGTTCGGGACGTTGTCACCCAATTCACTTCGGAGGACTGACTCATGGAAATGATCGAGCATTGGGTTAAGGAGCAGTTGGAGAAGCAAGCAGCGGAGAGCGCCAAAGAAGCAGCCGAAGCCGCTCCGCATCGCGCCTTCGACCCAGAGCATCTTCGTGAGATGGAACTGTTTCCGACAAGGGCATGGCATTGGGTCTGTCACCCACCAACCTACGGCCTTGGTCACGACCTTTGGCGCGAGGGCAGGGTTGTTGATGCGGCGCCATGGCTGTGGCGCAGAGCATTGTATCTCAAAGCGAGCATACTGCTGGACTATTCCCATCAACAGCGGGGAGGGATGTCGAACATCTGGATCGGCTCCGGATGCGATGATGGTCTCGCATTATTTTTCTGGGGAGGCATGCTCAGCGACTTCGACCTGATCCGCGATTATCGCCTCAAGGGGGCCGAGCCGAAAGCGATGACCTATAGTGAATTGCACCAACTGCATGATGATCGTCCAAGGAGCATGGAGCTCTTCCTATACGCCCTTCGATGGATGGAGCAGGGAAATGATGCCGATCTAAACTGGCTGTGTTCCAGATTCAACTTGAGCGAGTATGATGCGCTGTTCGCGGCTTGGCGCAAAGGAGACGGATTAGATGAGGAAGTTGCCCGACTTGCACTGAACTGGGATAGGGGTGTCACGAACAACTATACGCTCAAGAATCTAGGGTACAATCGGAACCCGATCATGCCTGTCGTGCTGAACTCGATCAATGCGGTAATGGCTCGGGCCGGTCTCCCCGAATATGTTCTCGATCTCCCAGTGCTGCGCTGCACTCCGTTCGCGAAACTGCCCCCGCCGACCGAACCCGCTCCCGACCCGCACTATGATCGCCTGCTTGCCGAACTCGTCCCGCCCGGTACCGAGCATCGACTCAGGGATGAACTTGGTCGGCTTCCTTTCCCCAAGAAAACGCGCTGGGAGGAACGACGTGAAGTAGCTGCACGCGAGCAAGCCGAGTATGAGCGGCAAGATCGATACGACCGCAATCTCCTGCCGGGCAACCGGGCGGAGTGGTTCAAGAAGAAATGGAGCAGCACCAAGTTCAACGGAGACCGGTACCTAGCCCGGGAAGATTGGGAAGTGCTGGACGTACTCTCGAGGATTGAGACCCATGCTGACCTCCTCCAGTGGTCGCATCCATACTACGCACTGTCAAGTGTCTATAGCAGGTTTCGGAGGCGCGCAATTGTCGATTCAGGGATCGGCGAAAGTCCATGGATGGGCGCGATGTACATTAGTATTGAAGTGTACATCCTACAGGTCTTCTGGATTTGTCGTCGCCGCGAGATGCTTGACGATGCGTCCTGGAACCGATCTTTCGATGAAACAGACATGGCGTCGGTGGGATTGTGGTGTCTGATTCTTGGCCACTTGCCGGGGGCACGTTACCTTTCGGAGCACCTTCGCCGTATCAAAGCGCTAAGGAGCGCTGAGGACGATGATTGTAGTAGTCAGCTTGGCGTTTTTGCGCGCCTGTTTCTTGCGCTGACAGACTTCGAGGACGGGCGCGGTGAAGCCGCCCGGTATCGGTTGTCGCGCACTGGGGTCCCCGCATACGCCGCCCTTGGAGAAGACTGGGAACGCTACAACGGAACACGGCGCGCCCTGTTGGGCATTCTTGATTATCGAAAGACGATTCACCGAAGTGATCATCCCTACAGCGACTACACGAGCGCAACCTTCGCGGAGGACGCATTGGCAGTCCTCGCGACGAGGCGTCGTCTCGGCCTTCCGAGCCCAAAGCTCCGCCACCGCCTGACGATTGGCAATCCTCTGTTTGTGCTCCCCGATGGTCCGATTCCGCAGGTGGAGCCAGAACCGGAGGTGGCGAAGATCATGAAACTGCTGCGCTACCCCGAGTGCCTCGCCGAAGAATTGCTCTGCCTGAAGGCGCTTCCGGCCAGTGCGCATGGCGACCCGCCGCCTCCAAAGCTCACGGACAAGTACCCGACGGAGGCGGAACTCGCCCAGTTCCTGTTCGGCCCGCCGCAGAAGTCGGAGTTCGCGCTGAACCGCGTCACCATCGAGCTGGTGTCCACACTGGATGCGGAGGGAACTCTGCGCGAGATACTCTCCGAACTCCCCGCGGACGCATGGAAGATCGATTCCGAGGTGGGCCGGCGCGTTGTAACGGCCACCGCCTTCGGGCGGACGGCGCAACTCGACGGCACGGGGCGAACCCCGCGGGAGGTGGCCGCCTGGGCGGCGGAACTGCTGCGGCCGGAGTTCGATATCCGGCTCGTCGCCGAGACGGCCGGCGAAGCGGACATCCTCGTGATCGTCCGCCCGGCGAGCTTCTGGGCGCTCGTGGACTCGCAGGATCCGAAAACGGTCGCCAGGGTCCTCTCCGCGATCGAACCCGGCGTCGCCGTCCCGGCAGCGAAGCCGCGCGCGAGGAAGGGCTCGAAGTGACTTTCCTAGCGGTGGAGCCGCGCCATTCCCGTTGGCATGGGAAATGGCTTACCGATGATCGCACACGGTGGCGGGGATGCTCCGTCACCTCTTACCGACAAGGACCGACCACGACGTGCCGCCCTCTCCGATCTCGTACTCCCTCGATTCCCTCCGCAAGCTCGCCTCGCTGATCGAGGGTATGTCCGCCGACGACTATGCGCGCTGCTGCCCCGGCTTTTACAATGCATCGATCGGCAAGCACACCCGCCACGCGGTGGACCACTACGACCGCTTGCTGGCCCAGCGCGGCGGCGAGATCGTCGACTACGACCGGCGCGAGCGGGGCGGTGCCATCGAGACCGACCGCGCGCTGGCGCTCTCCGAGATTTCCCGCCTTGGCGACGAGCTTTCGCGGACCGGCGAGGCGGAGCTTCCCGCTCCGATCCGCATCCGCATGATGATGGGCGACTCGCCCGACTCCGAGGTGCTTCTCGATACGACGCTCGGCCGCGAACTCGCCTTCTGCGCGTCGCACTGCGTCCACCACCTCGCGCTGATGACGGTGATGGCGCGCTCGCTGGGCGCGGAGGCGGACGATGCGCTCGGTCTCGCACCGTCCACCGCCGCGCATTTCGCCTCGAAAAGCGGCTGATCCGCCGCGGCGCGAAGGCGTCGCGCTGCGTTCCTAGCTACATGACGCGGCTTCCGCAGCCGCCGACGCTTCCGCTTCCAAGAGCGGCGTGGACGGTTCGTGTCCCGTGGCCGCTGATGGCGACCCCCCTGGTGATCGCCGAGGCGGCGTGCCGCCGGTAATAGTTCACTGATTCACAAAGGCCCTTCCTGTGCTCACTCCGGGCGTTGGATGCGCGGCTGGGATGCGCGCGGACCCGACCGAGGAGAGCACACATGGCCGCCGACGGCCCGATGCCGGTTTATCGCAATCCAGAGCACCCGGAAGTGGTCCTGCCGGCGTGCCCGATCAACAAGTTGCTGCGCGGCCAGAAGGCGATCGTCACCGGAGCCAACTCCGGCATCGGGCGGGCGATCGCGATCGCGCTGGCCCACGCCGGCGCCAACGTCGTGGTGAACTACCTGAGCGGCGAGGAGGACGCGGCGGCCACCGTCGAGGAGGCGGCGCGCTGCGGATTCCCCGCCATGGCGTTCAAGGCCGATGTGTCCAAAGAGGACGAGGTCGCGGCGATGTTCGACGCGGCCCGCGCGGAGTTCGGCACGGTCGATATCCTCGTCAACAACGCGGGGATGCAGTGGGACGCCCCGTTCGACCGGATGACGCTTGAGCAGTGGAACAAGGTGCTCGCGGTGAACCTCACGGGGCAGTTCCTCTGCGCGCGCGAGGCGGTCCGCGAGTTCAAGCGGCGCGGCGTGCGCCCGGGCGTCTCCTGCGCCGCCGGCAAGATCATCTGCATCAGCAGCGTCCACGAAGTCATCCCCTGGGCGGGGCACGTGAACTACGCCGCCAGCAAGGGAGGCCTCATGCTGATGATGAAGTCCATCGCGCAGGAGGTCGCCCCTTGGCGCATCCGCGTGAACAGCATCTGTCCCGGCGCGATCCGCACGCCGATCAACCGCGAGGCGTGGTCGACGGAGGAGGCGTACAACGACTTGATGAAGCTGGTGCCCTACAAGCGCATCGGGGAGGTGGAGGACATCGGGCGCACGGCGGTGTGGCTCGCCTCCGACGAGGCGGACTACATCCACGGCGCCAGCATCTTCGTGGACGGCGGCATGACGCTGTACCCTGGCTTCGAAGCGGGCGGCTGATCCAGTGCGGACACCTCCAACCCCTTATCTGGCGGGCCCTCGCGGCGAGTGGCTGGAGGCGGACGGCCTCGGCGGCTTCGCCTCCGGCTCGGCGTCCGGCATCCGCACCCGGCGCTACCACGGCTTGCTCGTCCCCGCGCTGCAGCCCCCTTCCGGCCGCGTGGTGCTGGTTTCGGACTTCGAAGCGGACGTGGAGACCGTCCGCGGCCGCATCCCGCTGAGCGCGCAGCACTACCAACCCGGTGTCACCGTTCCCGGCGAGGCGGTGGAGTCGATCGTCTCCTTCGATGCGCACCCGTGGCCGACATGGCTGCTGCGCCTGCGCGACGGCAAGCTGGTCCGGCAGGAGATCTACGCCGAGCACGGCACCGGGCGCGTCGTGCTCGCCTGGCGGATCGAGGAGGGGCGCGGGTCCGCGCTGCTGCGCGTGCGCCCGTTGATCGCCGCGCGCGACTACCACGGTGTCCAGCGCGAGAACGCCTCGCAGCGGCACGACGCGCGCATCGATGAGGAGCGCGTCGAGTGGCGCCCCTACGACGGGCTCCCCCCGATCCATGCGCTCGCGAACGCGGCGTACACGGGTGCTCCGGAGTGGTACCGCTCGTTCCTCTACACCGAGGAGCGCGAGCGCGGCCTCGACGACACGGAGGACTTGGCGATCCCCGGGGAGTTCACCTTCGATCTCGCGGCGGAGCCCGCGTACCTCGTGCTGCATGTCGGCGGCGGCGCGGCCGAGCTGCCCACCCGCGGGGCCGGCAAGCTCGCGCAAGGCATCCGCGAGCGCGAGTTCAACCGGCGGGCAGCCTTCCCGTCGGTGCTGCACCGCGCGGCGGACCAGTACCTCGTCCGGCGGGGCGGCGGCCACACGGTGATCGCGGGCTACCCGTGGTTCACCGACTGGGGCCGCGACACGTTCATCGCGCTGCGCGGGCTCTGCCTGGCCGCGGGGCGCGTGGACGTCGCGCTCGCCATCCTCTCGGAATGGGCGGGGCACGTTTCGGAAGGGATGCTCCCGAACCGCTTCCCGGACGGCGGCGACGCGCCGGAGTTCAACTCCGTCGACGCCTCCCTCTGGTACATCGTCGCGGCGTCGGAAACGCTCGAGCGGGCTGGCGCCGCTGCCCACGCCCCGGTCGCCGCGCGGATCCGCGAGGCGTGCCTCGACATCGCCGAAGGATACCGGCGGGGCACCCGCCACCAAATCGCGATGGACCCGTCCGACGGACTGGTCCGCTGCGGCGAACGCGGTGTGCAGCTCACATGGATGGACGCCAAGGTCGGCGACTGGGTGGTGACGCCGCGCATCGGCAAGCCGGTCGAGATCCAAGCGCTCTGGATCAACGCGCTCGCCGTCGTCTCCGGGTGGGATTCCTCCTTCCGCCCCGACTTCGACCGGGCGATGGCATCGTTCGAACCCACCTTCTGGAATGGGGAGCGCGGCTGCCTGTTCGACGTGGCGGACGACCAGCACCGCGCGGGGGCGAAGGACGGGCGGCTGCGTCCGAATCAGATCTTCGCGGCCGGTGGCCTGCCTGTTGTGCCGCTGTCCGAAGAACGCGCGGCGGCGGTCGTGGACGTGGTGGAGCGCGCGCTCTGGACTCCCATGGGGCTCCGGTCGCTCGCGCCCGGCGAGCCGGGCTACGCCACCCACTACCGCGGAGGCGTCTGGGAGCGGGACGGCGCCTACCACCAGGGCACCGTCTGGCCGTGGCTCGCGGGCGCCTTCGTCGAGGCATGGGTAAGGGCGCGCGGCGCCACCGGTGCCGCCAAGGCGGAGGCGGCGGAACGCTTCCTCGCGCCCCTCGAGCGCAATCTCTCCGTGGGATCGCACCTCGCGGAGATCGCCGACGCCGAGCCGCCGCACACGCCCCGCGGCTGTCCCTTCCAGGCGTGGTCCGTCGGTGAGCTGCTCCGCCTGCGCCACAGCGTGCTGTCGCCCGCGCCCGGCGAGGCCGGCCGCTAATGGCGGGCGCGCCTCCGCTGGCGATCTGGCGCCGGAACTGGCCGGACTACGCGCTCGAGGGGCTGCTGCTCGGCTGCTTCCTCGTGACCGCCTGCCTGGTGGTCGCGCTACTCCAACACCCCGGTTCGCCGGTGCGGAACGCCCTGCCCGACGGCACGGTCCGGCGCGCCGTGATCGGTGCCGCCATGGGTTTGACGGCGCTCCTGATCCTCACCAGCCGCATCGGCAAGCGCACCGGCGCGCACATCAACCCGGCGGTGACGCTCGTGTTCCTGTGGCAGGGCAAGACGACGCCCGCGGACGCGGCGGGCTACATCGCGGGGCAGACCGCCGGCGCGGTGCTCGGCGTCTCCGCGACCGCGCTGGCGCTGGGCGGCGTCGTCCGGCACCCGTCGGTGAACTACGTGGTGACGGTGCCGGGCGCGGACGGGCCGCTGGTCGCGTGGCTCGTCGAGTTCGCCCTGTCCGCCGGGATGATCCTCACGGTGCTGTCGGTGAGCTCGGCGCCCCGGCTCGCGCGGTTCACGGCGCACTTCGCGGCGCTGCTCGTCTTCCTCTACATCTCGTTGGCGGCGCCGTACTCCGGCATGAGCATCAACCCCGCGCGGACGCTCGGCAGCGCCATCCCCGCGAACGTGTTCACCGCGCTGTGGGTGTACCTCACGGCGCCGGTGGCGGGCTTCTTCGCGGGCGCGGCGCTGCACCGCGTCCTCGCGCGCTGCGCCCACGAGCGGGCGTGCTGCATGGGCGGCAAGTGCGTCTCCTGCCGCTGCGTCTTCACCTGCCACAAGAAAGCCTTCGGACCGGAAAGCGCCCCGCGCACCGGCGGGGCGAACCCTCGACCCATGGACTCCCGGGAGGCGCTCTCATGAGCACGCACTATGATGTGGTCGTCATCGGCACCGGCGCGGGCGGCGGCACGCTCGCCTACGCGCTCGCCGGTACCGGCAAGTGGATCCTCCTCCTCGATCGGGGGCCGCGCCTGCCCCGCGAGAAGGAGAACTGGGACACCCGCGCGGTGATCCTGGATGGAAGGTACAACCCCGGCGAGAAGTGGCGCTCCGGCGATGGCGAGGAGTTCGCACCCGGAGTGAAGTACGCGGTCGGCGGCAACACCAAGGTCTACGGCGCCGCCCTGCTCCGGCTGCGGCCCGCCGACTTCGGCGAAATCCACCACGAGGGCGGGATCTCGCCCGCCTGGCCGCTGGGCTACAAGGAGTTCGAACCCTGGTACGCCGCCGCCGAGCAGCTCTACCGCGTGCGGGGCCTGCACGGCGTCGATCCCAGCGCGGGACCCTCCAGCTCCCCCTACCCGCATCCGCCGATACGGCACGAGGCGCGCACGCGCCAGCTCGTCGCGGACTTCGCTCGACAGGGCCTCCGCCCCTGGCCGCTCCCGCTCGGACTGCTTCTCGACGACGAGCATCCGGAGAAGGAGCCCTGCATCCGCTGCGACACCTGCGACGGCTTCCCCTGCCTCGTGAAGGGCAAAGCCGACGCGCAGGTGATCTGCGTGGAGCCCGCGCTCCGCCATCCCAACGTGACCCTGCTGACCGGCGCCTACGTCGAGCGCCTCGAAACCGACGCCACGGGGCGCTCGGTCCGGACGGTCCATGCGAACATCGGCGGCGAGCGCATGCGGTTCGACGCCGACATCGTGGTCTCCGCCTGCGGGGCGGTGAACAGCACCGCGCTCCTGTTGCGCTCCGCCAGCGACCTGCACCCGCAAGGGCTCGGCAACAGCTCGGGGCTGCTCGGCCGCCACTACATGGCGCACCAGAACTCCGCGGTCTTGTATGTTTCCCCCGGGGTTCTCGATGGGGATGTCCCCCGTCACCATCACAGGGGGGCGCGGGGGGACTTAACATCCGCGCCGATCTGTGGAGAACTCCCCGCTGGTTTCCCTCCGCGCGGCCGTGCGGGGGGGATCGG